>JBLWSY010000008.1:0-145627 GCA_048270425.1 Oceanospirillum sp. | reverse complement strand
CGAGTCCCATCGTTCACCCCATTCTCTCCGAGAGTGATCAGTTTTATATGTCGGGATATAGCGCAGTCTGGTAGCGCGCCTGCTTTGGGAGCAGGATGTCGGGGGTTCGAATCCCTCTATCCCGACCATCTTATTTTATCCCCTTTGTTATCCCTTATCTTCTTTATTTTTCTATCAGTAACGTCTTGATTTTTATCGCTTTTGTGCGTTTTCTGTGAATCTGGCCGTCAGATATCTGAAGTCTGAATGTTTTTGCTATTTCTTTTCTCTTCAGATGCCCTGAAAGAGCGATAACCGCTTGCTTGCGAGTGTTTCTGCTCTTAAAATCTCTTTCTTTCGGCTTATCTATAAAGAAGCATTAAAAAGTATTGCGAGGATTTTTCATGCAAGTTTCCGTTGAAACGACTTCTGGTCTTGAGCGTCGCGTCACAATTCAGGTGCCAGCAGCGCAAATTGATGAAGCAGTTGAGGAGCGTCTGAAACAGACTGCTAAAAGCGCACGTATCAACGGCTTCCGTCGTGGCAAGGTGCCAATGAGCTTTGTTCGTCGTCAGTATGGCAACGAAGTGCGTGCAGAGGTTGTTTCTGAAGTTATGCGTACCAAGTACGTTGAAGCAATCACTCAGGAAAAGCTGAACCCAGCTGGTTTCCCTGAAATTGATGCTTCTGTAAACGAAGCAGGTAAAGACCTGGAATTCGTTGCAACTCTGGAAGTTTACCCAGAAGTTGAAGTTGGTTCCGTGGCAGATCTGTCTGTAGAGAAGCCGGTTGCTTCTGTATCTGACGAAGATCTGGACAAAATGATCGAAGTTCTGCGTGAGCAACAAGCTAAGTGGAGCGAAGTTGACCGTGCTGCAACTGAGCAGGATCAGGTTAATATCGATTTTGAAGGTTTCATCGACGGTGAAGCTTTTGAAGGTGGTAAAGCAGAAGGTCACGACCTGGGTCTGTCTTCCGGTACTTTCATCCCTGGCTTCGAAGCTCAGCTGGTAGGTACTAAAGCGGGTGAAGAGAAAGACGTAAATGTTACTTTCCCTGAAGATTACCAGGCTGAACAGCTGAAAGGTAAAGATGCTGTATTCAAAGTTAAAGTGAATAAAGTATCTGAGCAGCAGAAACCTGAGCTGAACGATGATTTCTTCAAGCTGTACGGCGTTGAAGAAGGTGGTCTGGAAGCATTCCGCGCTGATGTTAAGAAAAACATGGAGCGTGAGCTGGAACAGACTATCAAGAACAAGGTTAAAGAACAGATCGTAACTGCTCTGGTTGAGCGTAACGAGTTCGACGTACCTAAGGCTCTGATCAGCAACGAAATCGACGCTCTGCGTCAGCAAGCTGTTCAGCAGTTCGGTGGTCCATCTAACTTTGATGCGTCTGCACTGCCTGCTGAGTTGTTCCAGGAACAGGCTGAGAAGCGTGTTAAACTGGGTCTGCTGATGGCGTCTGTTGTAGAAGCTAAAGAACTGAAAGCTGATGAAGCAGCGATCCGTGCTTATGTAGAGAAACTGGCTGAGTCTTATCAGGATCCTCAGCAGGTTGTTGATTACTACATGAACAACGAGCAGATGCGTCAGCAGCTGGAATCTGCAGTGCTGGAAGAGCAGGTAGTTGAAAATCTGCTGAATGAGGCATCTGTAAATGAAGTGGAAATGTCTTACGACGATGCCATTAAGCCGGCTGAGCAAAAAACTGAAGCTGCTTAATCTGCAAATATCGTTTTGACGACTTCATAGCCTGGCCTCTATTATGGGGGTCAGGCATTTTTACTAAGGGAATATGCATATGAGCAATTCGCACGAGATTATTAATTCTGGCCTGGTGCCAATGGTTGTCGAGCAATCATCACGGGGCGAGCGTGCATACGATATTTACTCACGTCTCTTAAAAGAACGTGTGATCTTTCTGGTTGGTCCGGTTGAAGATCACATGGCAAATTTAGTCGTCGCTCAATTGCTGTTTTTAGAGTCCGAAAACCCGGATAAAGATATTCATTTGTACATCAACTCTCCGGGTGGCTCTGTAACTGCGGGTATGTCGATCTATGACACAATGCAGTTTATCAAACCAGATGTCAGTACTATGTGTATCGGTCAGGCGGCAAGTATGGGCGCACTGTTACTGGCTGGTGGTGCTGAAGGTAAGCGTTACTGTCTGCCTCACTCCCGTATGATGATTCACCAGCCATTAGGTGGTTTTCAGGGGCAGGCTTCTGATATTGAGATTCATACGCGCGAAATTCTGACGATTCGTGAAAAACTGAACAAAGTTCTGGCTCATCACACTGGTAAACCGATCGAAGAGATCGCAAAAGATACCGACCGTGATAACTTTATGGATGGTGAGACAGCAGTAGAATACGGGCTGATCGATAAAGTACTGAATCAGCGAACGCAGGGCTGATTCAGCGCTGTTGAATTTTAGCGGTGGCTTGCGAGCTGCCGCGATTGAGTAACCGAGGTAACGAATGGGCCAAAATGATTCCGGTAATGATGGCGGCAAGCTGTTGTACTGCTCATTCTGCGGAAAAAATCAGAATGAAGTTCGCAAGCTGATTGCCGGCCCTTCTGTTTATATCTGCGATGAATGTGTTGATCTTTGCAACGACATTATTCGCGAAGAGATTGCTGAAGATAAGCCAGAGGCTGAATCTGAGCGTCTGCCAGTACCAAAAGAGATACGCTCAACTCTGGATGAGTATGTTATTGGTCAGCCTAAAGCCAAGATGACTTTGGCGGTAGCGGTCTATAACCACTACAAGCGTCTGCGTCATGGTGGTCGTTCTAAAAATGATGTTGAGCTGGGCAAGAGTAATATTCTTCTGATTGGCCCAACCGGTAGTGGTAAAACGCTGCTGGCTGAGACTCTGGCTCGTCTGCTGAATGTTCCCTTTACTATTGCCGATGCGACGACGCTGACTGAAGCGGGTTACGTGGGTGAAGATGTTGAAAATATCATCCAGAAGCTACTGCAGAAGTGTGACTACGACGTTGAGAAAGCTCAGCGTGGTATCGTTTACATTGATGAGATCGACAAAATCTCCCGTAAGTCCGATAACCCGTCAATCACTCGGGATGTATCCGGTGAAGGTGTTCAGCAGGCTCTGCTGAAACTGATTGAAGGTACAGTAGCTTCTGTGCCACCTCAGGGTGGTCGTAAGCATCCGCAGCAGGAGTTTCTGCAGGTTGATACCTCTAATATCCTGTTTATCTGTGGTGGTGCTTTTGCTGGCCTTGAGAAAGTGATTCAGGATCGCTCTTCCAAAGGTGGTATCGGCTTCTCTGCTGAAGTTCAAAGTAAAGAGCTGGATAAGTCTGTTGGCGCTATGCTGCAGGATGTCGAGCCTGAAGATTTGGTTCGCTTTGGTCTTATTCCTGAGTTTGTCGGTCGTCTGCCGGTAGTGGCAACCCTTCAGGAGCTGGATGAAGAGGCCCTGGTTAAAATTCTGCGTGAGCCTAAGAATGCACTCACTAAGCAGTATGCTAAGCTGTTTGAGATGGAAGATGTAGAGCTGGAGTTCCGTGATGAAGCGCTTCAGGCGGTTGCCCAGAAAGCAATGGAACGTAAAACCGGTGCTCGTGGTCTTCGTTCCATTCTTGAGTCTGTTCTGTTGCCAACCATGTACGATATCCCTTCCTCTGAAGGAGTGAGTAAGGTGGTTGTTGATGACAATGTCATTCGGGGTGAATCTGAGCCTCTGTTGATATACAGCAACGACAGTGCAGATCTGGCCTCTGGTGATAAGGGCTAAACTCTGCATAGAAAAGGGGCCCTGTAGGGCCCTTTTTTTTTGAGTAATTTTGCGGGTGGTTCAGCTTTATCGTATCTGGTTTTATCACCTTGATTCTCAGAGAGATTTTTTTACGCCAGATCAAGGGGTTGTATTATTTTTTAACGTCCCCATCTGCAATAGATAAGTTTTCAACGTATTGGATTGGCCGGTACGTTCCGGTTTAGAGGTGGTTCTGCTATGGAGCAGAAACAAGCAAACGAAATTCTAGAAACGCAGACCCTGCCGCTTTTACCTTTGCGGGATGTGGTTGTTTTCCCACAGATGGTGCTGCCTTTATTTGTTGGTCGTGAGCGCTCTATTCTTGCTCTTGAAGCTGCTATGGCTGATGGCAAGAAAGTATTTTTGGCGGCTCAGAAAGAAGCAGGCGTCGATGAGCCTTCTGCTGAAGACCTATACAATGTCGGTACAGTCGCTTCCGTACTGCAGCTTTTGAAGCTGCCTGACGGCACCGTGAAAGTTCTGATTGAAGGTGATTCCCGTGCGGAGCTGAATGAGATTACTGATAACGGCGATTTTCTTGAGGCAAAAGTTACTCTGAGTTCGCAGGAAGAACTGAGTGATCGTGAGTCTGAGAGCCTGTGCCATGTGCTGATGAACCAGTTTGAGCAGTACACCAAGCTTAGTAAGAAGGTTCCGGCTGAAGTTTTGACGTCGCTGAAAAATATCACGGACCCAAGTCGTCTGGTTGATACTATGTCGGCGCACCTGTCTCTTAACGTTGCTGAAAAGCAAAAGCTGCTGGAATCCGCTAATGTGCGAGACCGTATTGAGCAGCTGATGACCTTTATTGAAACCGAAATCGATCTGCTTGAGGTTGAAAAAAGGGTTCGTGGTCGTGTTAAGCAGCAGATGGAAAAAAACCAGCGAGAGTACTATCTGAATGAGCAGATGAAGGCGATTCAGAAAGAGATGGGCGAGCTGGATAATGGTGCGTCTGAAGCAGATGAGCTGGCTGAGCGTATCGAAAAGGCCGGTATGCCTAAAGATGCGAAGGATAAAGCGGAAGCTGAACTGAAAAAGCTTAAGATGATGTCCACCATGTCTGCAGAAGCTACCGTCGTCCGCAGCTACATCGACTGGATGGTGAGCCTGCCCTGGAAGAAACGTTCCAAAGTTTCCCATGACATGGAAAAAGCTGAGGAAGTACTTGAAGCTGATCACTACGGTCTGGAAGAGGTTAAAGAACGTATTCTCGACTATCTGGCGGTTCAGAAGCGCGTTAAGAAGCTGAAAGGACCGGTTCTGTGTCTCGTCGGGCCTCCAGGTGTTGGTAAAACCTCTCTGGGTCAGTCTATCGCTAAAGCCACCAACCGTAAGTATGTACGTATGGCTTTGGGTGGGGTGCGTGACGAGTCAGAGATTCGCGGGCACCGTCGTACCTATATTGGCTCTATGCCAGGTAAGCTACTGCAGAAAATGTCCAAGGTTGGTGTGAAAAATCCACTCTTCCTGTTGGATGAGATCGATAAGATGGGCATGGACCACCGCGGTGATCCGGCCTCTGCGCTGCTGGAAGTTTTGGACCCTGAACAGAACAGCAAGTTTAACGATCACTATCTGGAAGTGGATTACGATTTGTCGGACGTTATGTTCGTATGTACCTCCAACTCGATGAACATCCCCGGTCCTCTACTGGATCGTATGGAAGTGATTCGTCTGCCAGGTTACACCGAAGATGAAAAACTGGCGATTGCCGAGCGTTATCTGGTTAAGAAGCAGTTTGAACAGAACGGCCTGTCTGACAAAGAGCTGGCTTTTGATAAAGAAGCGCTGCTTGAACTGATTCGTTACTACACCCGTGAAGCCGGAGTTCGTGGTCTTGAGCGCGAGATTGCTAAAGTTTGCCGTAAAGCCGTTCGTGAGCTTATCAAGCGTGGTTCTGAAGGTTTTAGTGATTCAATACAGTTAACCCAGGAAAAAATCGAAGAGTACTGCGGTGTTCGCAAGTTCAGCTACGGTCTTGCCGATGAAGATAATCAGGTGGGGCGTGTTACTGGTCTTGCCTGGACCCAGGTTGGAGGGGAGCTGCTGAACCTTGAAGCTGCAGCTGTTCCGGGTAAAGGTCGTACTATTCAGACCGGCTCCTTGGGTGATGTGATGAAAGAATCTATCCAGGCCGCTATGACCGTTGTGCGTGGTCGTGCTCAGGGCTGGGGTATCGATCCTGAATTCTATGAAAAGAAAGATGTGCATATCCACGTTCCGGAAGGTGCAACCCCTAAAGATGGGCCGAGTGCTGGTATTGGCATGTGTACAGCCCTTATCTCTGTATTGTCTGGTATTCCGGTTAAGAGTACTGTTGCTATGACCGGTGAGATTACCTTGCGTGGCGAAGTGCTTCCCATCGGTGGGTTGAAAGAAAAATTGCTGGCGGCCCGCAGGGGTGGTATAAAAACGGTTGTTATTCCTGAGGAGAACCGCAAAGATCTGAAAGAGGTTCCTGACTCCATCAAGGGACAGCTGGATATTCGTCCGGTGAAGTGGATTGATGAGGTTTTGGATATTGCTCTGGCAGAGGCTCCGGTCCCTTTTGTAGCGCCAATAGCCAAGGATGATGCTGCTCCAGGAAAAGATAAAGGATCTCAGGCAAGTACTCATTAGATTACTTGACGCTTAGAGGGTCTATTGGTATAAATTGCGCCTGTTTTTTTCTGCGTAAGCCACCAATAATCTACGCATTTGTTTTTGGCCGATTTGGCCGTATTGTTAAGGGGTGAAGAGTGAACAAGTCTGAACTGATTGATGCGATTGCAGCGTCTGCTGATATTCCAAAAGCTGCAGCTGGTCGCGCGCTGGATGCAATGATCGAAACTGTATCTGAGTCTCTGCAAAAGGGTGATTCAGTTGTATTGGTTGGCTTTGGTACTTTCTCTGTGAAAGAGCGTGCAGCACGCACCGGTCGTAACCCGCAAACGGGTGCTCCGATCGAAATCAAAGCGGCTAAAGTGCCTAGCTTCAAGCCAGGCAAAGCTCTGAAAGACGCTGTAAACTAAGATTCTTTCTTAGCGTAAAAGGTTTGGACCGGTAGTTCAGTTGGTTAGAATACCGGCCTGTCACGCCGGGGGTCGCGGGTTCGAGTCCCGTCCGGTCCGCCAAATAAAAAGCACATCTTCGGATGTGCTTTTTTTATGCCTTGTGCCTGAGTGCTATCTATGGGTTTCTTAATTGTGGTCTTAATAACTTTACGTTAGAGCCGCCCTGAATTTGTTTCGCTAATTGCGGTCTCAGCATTTTGTATTGCTGCTCAGGCAGTTATAATCAGCCTAACTTTCCTAACAATTCATATTCAGAACCCAAAAGAGACATTTAAATGCTTCAGAACATCAGGGACAAGTCATCCAGTTGGGTGGTAAAAGTCATCGTAGGTTTTATTATTCTGACCTTTGCGATGTTTGGTCTGGACGCCATTGTTGGGGCGTTCACCGGTGGTGGTGATGAGGTTGCCACTGTCAATGACAAAAAAATCAGCCGATATGAGCTGGAGATCTCTACTCAACGTCAGGTGCGTGAGGCCCTGTCGGAAATGGGACCGGATGCCGATCCTTCGGCCCTGAATGAAAACCTGATCCGTCAGCGTGCCCTGCAGACCCTTATCAACCGAGAGGCTGCCCTTCAGGCAGCTCAGGAGGGTGGTCTGACCGTTAGCGAGCTCCAGATAGATCGTTTGATTCTGTCCACTCCTGAATTTCGTGGTCCTGATGGTAAGTTTAGTGCTGATCAGTTCCAGATGATGTTGCGAAATGTCGGTATGGCTCCTCGCCAGTTCCGTGAAGAGCTTCGCAAAGATGTCCTGATCAACCAGCTTCAGGGCGGCATGAGCCTGAGCGAATTTATGCCTGAGAAATATATTCGTCAGGTCATTGCTTTGGACAGTCAAACCCGAGATTTGCGCTATGTTGCTCTGAAAGCTGATCAGCAAAAAGGTATCACGGTTTCTGATGCAGAGATCGATACTTACTATAAGAGTAACCAGCAGGCTTTTGCCCTGCCTGAGCGGGTGAAGCTGAACTACATCCGTATCAGCCAAGACGATTATGTTGATGATGTGGTCATCTCTGAAGACGCGCTACAGAGTGCTTATGCCAGCTATGAGCAGCGTAGTGCCAGTCAAGCAAGCTACTTTGCCTCCCATATTCTCCTTGATACTGAAAATCGTACAGAAAAGGATGCCGTTGCTGAACTGAAAAAAATCAAAGCTCGCGTTGAGCAAGGTGAGTCCTTTTCTGAGTTGGCAAAGGAGTTCTCTGAAGATTTAGGATCAGCTGCTGACGGCGGAAAACTGGGATTGGTAGAGCCAGATAGTTTTGATAGTGACTTTGAAGCTGCACTCTTTGGATTGGAAGAAGGAGAGATTTCTGAGCCAGTGGTCACTGAGTTTGGCGTACATCTTGTCTATCTCGACAAAAAAGAATCAGTAACTGTAGCTTCTTATGAAGAGATGAAGCCTACTCTGGAAGCAGATCTGAAAGCCAAGAAGGCGGCTGAAAAATATCTGCTGCTGACGGAAGAGTTGGCAAATGCAAGTTTTGCTTCAAGAGATCTGAAAGAGCCTGCTAAAGAGTTTAAGTTAGCTGTTGAAAGTACTGACTTTTTCTCTGCACAGGGTGGTGAGGGCATCGCGTCCCATCCCGAGGTTGTTCGTGCGGCATTCTCTGATCTGGTGAAGCAGGAAGGTGCGAACAGCGACCTGATCGAACTGGATGATCATAACGCTGTTGTGATACGCGCTGTTGATGTAAAAGAGCCTTCTGTTCGCCCTCTGGAAGAGGTTGCGGATCAGATCCGTAAGACGCTGACGATTGAGAAGCAGGTTGCCGCAGTTGAGGCTATTGCTGGTGAGCTGATCGCTCAGTCAGAAAACTCAGGCCTCGAGGCAGCCGCTAAAGCTTCTAAACGGGATGTTCAATCAGCGAAAGCTGTTTCCCGTGTGTCTCAGGAAGTGCCGCGTGCTGTTGTTCAGCAAGCGTTTGCGCAACCTGAAGGTTCGGTACAAAAAGTTGTAGCGGGTGATACTGTTTATTTGGTTGAGGTTACCGGAGTTGAACAGCCAGAGATGTCGGAAGAGATTGTGGCTTTCTATGAGCAGGCAATCCAGCTCTCTCAGGCACGTAACACGACTCAGCAACTGCGTACTGCAATTACTGATCAGGCCGACGTAACACGCCTGTAACAGACTGATGCTGGTAAACAAAAAGGAAGCTCATTGAGCTTCCTTTTTTATTGTCGGCTGATTGCTAAGTTAATTACTTTTTCCTTCCCCTTAGCGTTCTTATGCACCCTAGGAAGCTCATTGTTAATATCAGATAAATAAAGGTGAGCGAGGGAAAATTCTCTCCGGCATAGGGCAAAGGTTTAACGATAAAATATGCAGATATAAAGCAGATCAGGCCCAAACTAAGAATCCAATAGCCTGCCCCTTGTGTCTCAGCTTCATGTCGATTTCTACGACTGGTTAAGCGTGTTATCAGAAAAGCTCCGAAGTGACCCATACCAAGGCCTATTAAAGCCCCCCAGATGAGATCCAGAGGCCAGTGAACGCCGATGGCAATCCGTGAAAGTCCGATCAGGATGGCAAGTAATAAGCTTCCCAACCGTAAGGCTCTTGATTGTAGAAGGTACCAGACTGTTCCGGCGATAAAAAAGCCCGTTGCCGTATGTCCTGATGGTCGGGCAGGCGAGGTAATACTGGTTTCGATAAAATGAAAAAGGCTTCGATCAAGAATCAGGTGTGGTCGAACTACGTCTAATGCGTGTTTAAGTCCATAAATCACCAGAGTGCACAGTACGCCTGATATCAAAAGGTGCAGAGCAAGCTGAGGTCGCTTGGGCAACAACAGGCAAAGAAGGGCTGCACCGGCCAAAGTACTACCCAGATTGGTCATGTTGACCCAGAAGATGTCGGGTAGTTGGCTTAAAAAAGTATTCAGAGTAAGGAATAGACTTTGATTGAGTTTTTCTGTGATAAAGAGCCCGGCAGATGCCAGCGTTAACAGAAGCAGTAGAATGCTTCTGTTAACAGGGAAGTGATGCTCTGAATCGATATCAGGCGACGTGAGAGGCTTTCTGCATATTTTCTTGATCAAGTCGAATTACCTTATGGCACATGGACTGAGCGACGGTGGGATCGTGCGTGATCAGGATGTAGCTGATCTGGCGCTTAAGCTGCAGAGATTTCAGTAGTTCCACCACCTGTTTCTGCACACTTTTATCCAGCGCGGAGGTGGGTTCATCCAGCACGATCAACGATGGTTTCAGGATCAGTGCGCGGGCAATGGCAATACGCTGGCGTTGACCACCGGAAAACTCGTGAGGGTACCGAAAGCGGGTATCCGGATTCAGTCCTACTTCCTGCATCGCCAGTGTGACAGCTTCATTAATGCTCTTATCTGAAGCGGGATAATGCACTCTCAGTCCTTCTGCGATGATGTCACCCACAGTCATTCTTGGACTGAGACTGCCAAAGGGATCCTGTAAGACGACCTGAATCTCTTTACGCATCTGACGCATCTGTTCGGTAGAGAGCTTATTCAGATCTTTGCCGTCAAAATAGATCTGACCATCACTACTGATCAGCCGCAGAATCGCCATGCCAAGCGAGGTTTTTCCGGAGCCGCTGGCACCCAAAAAGCCAATACATTCGCCCTGGCGAAGGTTAAATTCAGCCCCGGTCACCGCCTTGATGTGGCCGGCTACCCGCTTCAGAAGCCCGGTGCGGATCGGATACCAGACGTTTAATTTTTTAACCTTCAACAGTTCTTTTGCATCCGGCTGTATCGGGACCGGTTCGCCATCCGGATCTGCCGCCAGCAACATGCGCGTGTAGTCCTGTTTGGGGTGGGAAAAGATCGCTTCCGTTGAATCGGATTCAACAACCTGCCCCCGCTGCATGACACAAACCCGGTCAGCGTAATCCCTGACAATATTCAGATCGTGAGTGATCAGCAGTACCGCCATCTGGTATTTCTGCTGCAGATCTTTGATCAGATCCAGAATCTGAGTCTGAATCTGCTGATCCAATGCGGTGGTCGGTTCGTCGGCAATCAGCAGCTCAGGTTCATTGGCGATCGCCATGGCGATCATCACCCGCTGCCGTTGCCCGCCAGAGAGCTGGTGGGGTAGGGCATCATAGCGTTGTTCAGCGTTGTCAATGCCCACTTCCTGCAGGCGTTTGACGACTTCAGCGAACACCTCTTTTTTGCCCATTGGACGGTGTAGCTGAATGATTTCGGCAATCTGTTTGCCGATGCTGTGCAGTGGGTTTAACGATGACATGGGTTCCTGGAAAATCACCGAGATGCGCTTACCCCGCAGGCGCATCAGTTCTTTTTCACTCAACTGGTGCAGTTTCAGGCCATCAAACAAAACCTCGCCGGACAAGCGTCTGGCATTAGCGGGTAATAGGCGGGGAATGCTCAGCGCCGACAGAGATTTCCCCGAGCCACTTTCGCCCACGATGCCTAGGGTTTCACCTCGGGCGACACTGAAAGAGACCTGGTTCACCACAGGTGCCGTGTTATCAAAGGCCAGTGTCAGCGCTTTGACTTCCAATAGGGGCTGGTTCATATCACAAACCTCCTTTATGGCGCGGATCAAAGGCATCACGGACTCCTTCGCCGATAAAGACCAGCAGGGTCAGCATGCCGGAGAGTACTACAAAAGCGGTAATACCGAGCCAGGGGGCGTGCAGGTTGGCTTTGCCCTGTGCGACCAGTTCACCCAGTGATGGCGAGCCCGGCGGCAGACCAAAACCGAGAAAATCCAATGCGGTCAGGGTCGTGACGCCGCCGGTAAAGATAAAGGGCATAAAGGTCATGGTAGCGACCATGGCGTTGGGCAGCATGTGCCGCCACATAATCAGTCTGTTTGGCACACCTAATGCCTTGGCCGCAGTGACATACTCCAGATTCCGGCAGCGCAGAAACTCCGCCCGAACCACATCCACCAGTGCCATCCAGCTGAACAGCAACATAATGCCCAGTAGCCACCAGAAATTAGGTTCAACGATGCTGGAGAGAATAATCAGGATAAACAGCGTAGGCAGCCCGGACCAGATCTCGATAAAACGCTGCCCGAGAAGGTCGATCTTACCGCCAAAAAAGCCCTGAATAGCGCCCACAAACACACCAACAATTGTACTGCCAATCGTCAGAGCTATGGCAAAGAGTAGGGAGATACGAAAACCATAGATCACTCGAGCCAGTACGTCGCGGCCCTGGTCATCAGTCCCCAGCCAGTTGTCTGCTGTTGGCGGGCTGGGGGCGGGCTGATCCAGCTGATAATTGATGGTGTCATAGCTAAAAGGAATCAGCGGCCAGAGAATCCAGCCTTCTGCTTCAATGAGTTCCTGAATATAGGGATCGGTATACTCTGCTTCTGTGGTGAAATCGCCGCCAAACCGGGTTTCCGGGTAAACCTGTAGGGTTGGTGTAAACCATTCCCCCTGATAACGGATCAGCAGAGGTTTGTCGTTGGCGATCACTTCTGCGAACAGTGTCAGAACAAATAGCAGGCTGAAAATAATCAGAGCCCAGTAACTGCGACGGTTCTGGCGGAAGCTTCTTATCCGGCGCTGAGTAATGGGGGAGGGATTCCAGCCCAGTTTCTGCGTAAGGTTTTTCTTCTGCATCGTGGATGATGTCTCGTTCATATCAGCGATTTTGTCCTTCAAAGCTGATTCTCGGGTCCACCATAATGTAGGTGATGTCACTGATCAGTTTCAGTAGCAGGCCGATCAGAGTAAAAATATACAGGGTGCCAAAAATAACCGGATAATCCCGCTGCATCACAGCTTCAAAACCCAGAAGGCCCAGTCCATCAAGGGAGAAAATCACCTCAATTAACAGGGAGCTGGAGAAGAAAATACCGATCAGCGCAGCCGGCATACCGGCAATAATCAGAAGCATGGCATTACGGAAAATATGGCCGTACAAGACGCGCTTTTCAGAGGCGCCTTTAGCGCGGGCGGTCATCACATATTGCTTGTTGATCTCATCCAGAAAGCTGTTTTTGGTCAGCATAGTCAGGGTGGCAAAACTTGAGATAACCGAAGCCAGTACTGGTAGGGTAATGTGCCACAGATAGTCGGTAATCTGGCTATACCAAGGCAGCTGATCAAAGTTTTCAGAGGTCAGTCCCCGCAGTGGGAACCAGTCGAGATAGCTCCCCCCGGCAAAAACAACAATCAGCAGAATGGCAAACAGGAAGTTGGGGATGGCATAACCAACAATAATCACGCCGGATGACCAGACATCAAACGGAGAGCCATGCTGCACGGCTTTACGGATTCCAAGCGGTATGGAAACCCCGTAAACAATCAGCGTGGTCCAGAGTCCCAGAGAGATAGAAACCGGCATCTTTTCTAAAATCAGATCCAGAACCGGTTTGTCGCGAAAAAAACTGTCGCCAAAATCAAAGGTCAGATACTGGCCGATCATCTGAAAAAAGCGTTCATGCGCGGGTTTATCGAAACCAAACTGCTGTTCGATCTCTTTAATCAGTGCGGGATCAACCCCCTGTGCACCGCGGTAATCTGAACCTGAACTTTGTGCCTGGATTTCAGTCTGTTCACCTGAGCCAATACGGGTGCTGGCCTGACTGTCCATGCCATCCAGCTGAGCCAGAACCTGCTCAACGGGTCCTCCGGGGGCTGCCTGAACAATGATAAAGTTGAGCAGCATAATGCCGAACAGGGTCGGAATCATCAGCAATAAGCGGCGTGCGATGTAGCTCCACATAGGGAATCCTGATAGCGCAGAAGATACGTTATGCGATGACCCTGAGAGCTGACTTAAAGCCAGCCTTCAGGGGCAATATTTAAGGGGTGTAAGTAACGATTTACTTATCCTGATACCACCAGGTGTCGATTGCTAATTGGTAAGGTGGTGTGTTTTCAGGATGTTTGATTCGGTGATCATAGGCGACGCGATATTGGGTGATTCCCCAATGCGGTACAACGTAGTATCCCCATAACAGAACTCTATCCAGTGCCCGGGTTGCGGTTACCAACGCCTGACGGTTTTTTGCGGCAATCACTTTTTCCACCAGTGCATCTACAACCGGGTTTTTAATACCGATGACATTGCTGGAATTTTCTTTGTCCGCATATTCGGAGTGCCAGAATTCCCGTTGTTCATTGCCTGGGGAGTTGGATTGGCCGATGCTGTAGACGATCATGTCGAAATCAAACCCCCGCACCCGATTGATATATTGAGTAGTATCAACAATACGGGTATTAAGGGTAATCCCCAGTCGCTCTAGGTTTTTCTTGTACGGGTGCACAACACGCTCAAACGTCGAGTCGTACAGCAACATCTCGATTTCAATGGGGTTGTCGTTCCGATCGATCCGCTTACCATCTTTCACCTTCCAGCCCGCCTGACTCAGCAGACGTGCAGCCTGGCGAAGTTCATTGCGGATATTGCCATCGCCACTGGTTTTGTTCAGTTCGAATTCTTTGCTGAAAACGTCATTGGGCAGCTGGTCTTTAAAAGGCTCGAGTAACGCTTTTTCTGCAGCTGATGGTAATCCTTTGGCAGCCAGTTCTGAATTTGAAAAATAGCTTTCTGTGCGGGTGTAGGCACCATAAAACAGGTTCTGATTGGTCCATTCGAAATCGAAGGCCAGATTTAAAGCCTGGCGAACCCGAATGTCTTCAAACTTGTCCCGACGAAGGTTAAACGTGAACGCCTGCATGCCGGTAGGGTTCTTATGTTCAATGCTTTCTTTGATAATTCGCCCTTCCGACAGCGCCGGAGATTCATAGGCAGTTGCCCAGAACTTGGAGCTGTTTTCCTGCCGGTAATTCAGATTGCCAGCCTTGAAGGCTTCCAGGGCAACTGTACTGTCGCGGTAGTATTCGAATGCCAGTTTGTCGAAGTTATGCCGCCCTTTGTTGATTGGCAGGTCTTTACCCCAGTAGTTTTCATTCCGTTGATAGTGAATAGATCGGCCACTCTCAACCTTAGCAATTTTGTAGGGACCAGAACCTATTGGAGGTGTCAATGTCGTTTTGCTGAAATCCTTATCCTGCCAATAGTGTTTTGGTAGTACAGGAACCTGACCTATGATCAGCGGAAGCTCACGATTCTCAGTCGATTCGAAATTAAACCGAACCTTTTGCGGGCCTGTTTTTACGATATCCGCTATATCGGCATAGTAGGCGCGGTAGAAGGGACGGCCTTTTTCACGCAGGGTGTTGAAGGTAAAAATGACATCCTCCGGAGTCACCGGTTTGCCGTCATGAAAACGGGCTTCCTGACGAAGCTCAAACTCTACCCAGCTATTGTCATCTGCCCGCGTTATAGTTGCGGCTAGCAATCCATATTCTGAAAAAGGCTCATCAGCAGAAGATTCCATCAGGGAGTCATAGATAAGACCGATACCGGTGGCAGGCACGCCTTTGATAATAAAGGGGTTAAGAGAATCAAACGTGCCCAGTGCTGCCTGTTTTAGTGTGCCCCCTTTAGGAGCATCAGGGTTTACATAATCGAAATGGGAAAAGTCTGCAGGGTATTTAAGATCGCCATGCATCGCTAAGCCATGCTGAGCGGCGGATGCCGCCGTTAAAGACGTGGTTGTCAAAGCAAGGCATGCGAGTGTTGCTCGGGCCAATTGCTGCACTTTATTGTAACGACTTAACCTAGCTGTTGGCTTCTGGGGGTTGAGCATAGTCGAGGGCTCCTGCCGATTTTCTTATATTCTTCAATAAGCTACGAAGATTTTATCTTATAACAGAATACGGATCTCTGAATGATAGGCAACAAAAAAGGGTGCACTGCACCCTTTTTTGTTGCGTCTTTTTTTCTGTGCGACCGATAAGACTGAAATATCGGTTTCTGGTTCACTTAGTGACTGCGGGTTACATCCACGTAAAGCGTCAGGCTTTGACCCGGTTGCAGATATTTGCGCTTATCAATCTTGTTCCAGCTAACAATCTGTTTCACGCTGACATTGAATTTACCTGCGATTCGGGCCAAAGAATCACCCTGGCGAACCTTGTAGCCAACTCTGCGGATAATCTTTCGGTTTTTTGCGTTGTTGCTTACCGCTCGGTCAGCTTTAGACCAGATAACCAGTTTTTTGCCTGGCATCAGAGGGTCTGTTGGCGCCATCCCATTCCAGCGCGCCAGTTCGCGAACACCAACTTTATGTTTGCGGGAAAGCCCCCAAAAGCTATCGCCGGGCTGCACGTAGTGTTCAATTTTGTTGCCGCCAGTATTACTGCGGTCATAGCTCTGCTTGCGTTTCAGGCGCTGGCCGGAGCTGAGAGCATAATGGCTGGCGCTGGCTTTCGGAATAGGGATCAGAAGTTTGCTGCCAGCCCGAATCGAGTTGCCGCGCATCTGGTTGGCATCGCGAATGAGTTCAGGGGTTGTGCGGAAGCGCTTGGCAATGCTGATCAGGCTGTCGCCGGATTCAACTTTATAACGCTGCCATGCAATACGGTTTTTAGGGGGGACTTTCTGCAGGTTTTCACGGAAAATTTCTGCATTCTCAATCGGAACGAGCAGGCGATGAGGGCCATTTGGCGAGGTTGCCCACTGACTGTAGCCTGGATTCAGCAGATACAGTTCATTGATTGAGATATCCGCCATCTTGGCAGCCTGGGCCAGGTCAATTTGGGCTTCCGTATTAACAGCGGCAAAGTAGGCTTCGTTAGGGATATGGCGAAGTTTAATACCGTATTGGTCGGCGTGTTTTACCAGCTTAGCCAAGGCGATTAGTTTAGGCACATAAGCTTTGGTTTCATCCGGAAGCTTTAGCGCCCAATAGCTGGTGGATCTGCCTGCTTCGCGATTTTTTCGGATGGCACGGTTAACGGTGCCGCCGCCAGAGTTATAGGCTGCCAGCGCATGCATCCAGTCACCGTCAAAACGGCGTGCCAGGCGATCCAGATAAGTCAGTGCTGCATCTGTGGAGTCCAGCACATCACGACGACCATCATACCACCAGTCATTTTCAATGCCGAAGTAGCGTGCTGTGGAAGGAATAAATTGCCACATGCCGGACGCACGACCGTGAGAATAGGCGAACGGATCGTATGCACTTTCTACAATGGGCAGAAGAGCCAACTCTCCCGGCAGGTTGCGGGCTTCGACTTCCTCGACAACATGGAACATATAGCGTTCAGCCCGAGTGAAGACCCGTTCCAGATAACGAGGGTGTCGCTTATACCAGTTCAGTTGAGCTTCGATGCGAGGGTTCGTGATTTCAAGATCCAGCTTGAAGCTCTGCAGGAGACGATCCCAGAGATTAAACTGCGGTAAGGCTGGCGTGTCCCAAGAGCGCCATTCGGTTCCCGGGTTATCAAAGCTTGGATTTGTTAGCCCGAGATCCTGAATGGTCTGTTCGCTCTGAGCGCGGTAGGTGTTCAGAGAGATAAAATGTTCATCGACAGCGGGCACAGCAGATTTTGCCGTATCTTCCGATCCGGGTTTGGTTGTTATACAACCGCTTAATGCCAATGATAAGGTGAAGGGTAAGAGGCATAATCCGGTTTTTCTGATTTTGTTTACCATAATAAATAAGTGATAACTGTGTACGGTCCTGATTAAAAATTGTCTTTCCACTGGCGTATTGCGGAGAAAACTTCAACAGGATCAATAACTAAGGTGCCCGATTGCTCCGTAGCGGCAGCGATGACCGGGGGCTGGTGACTTCTGAGGAACGGATTATGACATTTTTCTTCGCCGATTGTCGTGGGTAAAGTCGGTAAATTCCTGTTACGAATCTGATCTGTTTCATGGATCGCTTTAAGTATGTATGGACTATCCGGTTCTACAGTAATCGCAAATTTCAGGTTAGCCTGAGTGTATTCGTGGGTAGGATAAACGACCGTCTCATCCGGCAGAGAGGCCAGCTTCTGCAAAGAGTGGTACATCTGTTCCGGTGTGCCTTCAAAAAGTCGCCCGCAACCGGCATAAAAGAGCGTATCGCCACAAAACAGAACCTGCTCAGTTTCTGAATAAAAGCCAACATGATCCAGTGTGTGTCCGGGAATAGCGATCGTGCAGAATTCTGTGCCCAGCAAGGTAAGGGGGTTGCCGTCATCGAGTACTTTGTCAGTACAGTCTTTTACGTTGGCACCATACGCCTTCACGAAATAGCGCTCCTTGAGGAGATTTACACCGCCGGTGTGATCTTTGTGATGATGCGTGATCAGAATGCCTTCAAGCGTCAGTTGCTCTTGTTCAAGGTGTTCAATAACAGGTTTCGCATCACCCGGATCAACTACCCAAGCTTTTTTATCACCGTTGGTGATAATCCAGATGTAGTTATCATTGAACGCGGGGATCGGTTTAATCTCTAACATATTGAACTCTCTGGGTTGGGGCGGAATCAAACCCTTCTCGGGATCTGGGATAACTGATTGTTTTTCATCATAATGACTCAGCTGATACAGATCTTTCAATAGTGTTTAGCCTGATAGGGCTATTATGGTGTACAACTGTCGTCTGGTGGTATGGCTCTTTGTTCGCGTGGAATGCCAACGTTTTCACTTTGATAACGAGTTAACTGTTCATGATTATGATTGAAGGTAAAGTTGAGGGCTGAAGTGAAATTTAGCGGTTTGCGAAAAGACAATCGTACCCTTGAAGCATTCTCTGACGCCCTGGAATTATGGTGGCGTCAGCCGCTGGGTAGGGAGTTGTTTGATGCTGAATCGGCGCGTCTCGAGCCTTTTTTGGCCAAAACATTTGGTTATCATTTTTTGAATCTGGGCGTGTCACCTCACGTCAGTCTTGAGCATCTGTCACCGATTAAGCATCCGATAGTCTGGAGCCCTGATTTAGTGACTGACGCCGGTGATTCTGTTCTGGTTTCTAAGGCAGATGCCTTGCCTTTGCCGGATGACAGCATTGATGTGGTGTTACTGCATCATCTGCTGGATTTTGTTGAAAACCCGCACACAGTGCTGCGGGAAGCCGCTCGCGTGACTCAGCATAAGGGGCATCTGATTATTGTTGGATTTAACCCGATGAGTAGCTGGAATGCCTGTCGTTTGGTCAGGTCCCGGAAGAAGGTGCCCTGGGGCGGACGGTTTATCAGTTTGGGGCGCTTAAATGACTGGCTGACGTTACTGGACTATCGCATAGAGGATGTCGAGACGGTCATGCTGAGGCCGGCGGTTAACAACCGTAAGTGGCTTGATCGCAGCCGTTGGCTGGATTCTGTCGGTATGTTTAATCGTTTTGGTGCGGCTTATATTGTCTGGGCCAAAAAAGAGGTCGGCTGTTCGACTCCGATTCGGAAACAGTGGCAGCAAAAACAGTTTATTTCGGGTGTTGTGCCTTCTGCCTCGAATAAAGGTATGAGTCGACCCAAAATAATCGGAAAATCCGTGATAAATCCAGACGTTAAATAATAATAGCATGCAGACAGCATGGTCTGATTTTGCCCGCTGACCTATTTTATTTGTTAGTATTAGTCCCTTTTTGATTGGCGGTCCGGGATGTTTAAGCCTATGTCGCCGTAACTCTTCATGGAAAACGGCAGGTTTTAAACGTGTTGGGCTGATGGCCTTTTGAGGGCATTTGTCGTTTTGGATAACGTGTGTCGGGATGAGTAGCAGGTGTGGTTTTGAGTAAAAGTGTTCGAATTTTTACCGATGGTGGCTGTAAAGGTAATCCAGGCCCTGGAGGTTGGGGGGCTATTCTCTATTACGGTGATGCCAAAAAAGAGATAAAGGGATCTGAACCTGAAACTACCAATAACCGCATGGAGCTTATGGCAGCCATTCAGGCTCTTGAACTGCTCAAGCGTCCTTGTGAGGTCGAGCTGACCACGGACTCACAGTACTTGCGCCAGGGAATAACTCAGTGGATTCACAACTGGAAGAAACGAGGCTGGAAAACAGCCGATAAAAAACCAGTAAAGAATCAGGATCTTTGGCAGCGCCTTGATCAGGCCGTCAGCCAGCATCAGGTGAAATGGTCGTGGGTCAAAGGCCATGCTGGCCATCCCGACAATGAGCGTGCAGATGAACTGGCTAATGAAGCAATCGCAGAGCTGTTGGCAAGCTGATTTTTTATCCGCCATTCCTTTTTATCTTTTTTAGCAGGCCTCTATCGCCCTCCGGTATGAAGCCTCTTTGATTTAGCTTTTGAGAAAAACCCGCCATGAGACAAGTTGTACTGGATACGGAAACTACCGGCCTGGAAGCATCCCAGGGACACCGTATTATTGAAATTGGTTGTGTAGAGCTGATTAACCGAAAATTCACCGGACGAACCTATCACCAGTATATACACCCCCAACGTGAAATTGATGCTGAGGCACAAGAAGTTCACGGCATCTCGCTTGACTTTTTGAGTGATAAGCCGGTTTTTGCCCAGGTGGCACAGGAATTTTTTGAATTCATTCGTGGTAGCCAGTTGGTTATCCATAATGCCCCCTTTGACGTGGGCTTTATGGACCATGAGTTTAAATGGCTGGATGAAGCGACCGGTTCAAATTTTGGAAAGACAGAAGATCATTGTCAGATTCTGGATACCTTGGTGATGTCGCGCCAGATGCATCCCGGGTCGCGCCACTCTCTGGATGCTCTCTGTAAAAAGTACGATATCGATAACTCTCACCGTGAGTTACACGGCGCTTTGTTGGATGCCGAGATTTTGGCAGATGTCTATCTGCGCATGACCGGTGGGCAGACCGATCTGAAACTGGTTGCTGAGAGCGAAGAGGGGGGCAATGATCACTCCGATGTTACTGCGATTCACCGCTTGTCCTCTGACCGGGCTCCTTTACCTGTCATCATGGCGTCTGAAGATGAGTTAGCTATCCATCAGGAGAAGATTGCAAAAATTGAAGGACTTTGGGGGCGTTAACGACCTCTCATTGAAAGGGGGCTTGTTTGGATTTGCTTGTGATTTTGTGTGGGTTTGATGATTGGGAACGGAATATATGGACAAATTCTCTGATTTTTTTCCAGGGAAATGGGTAAAACGAATTCTGCCTATTGCTTTTGTATTAGGCCTGTTGGCTAATTTTCCGGCGTCTGTTGTCTGGAAATATGCGCAGTCATATGTGTCGCTACCGAAACAGATTTCGGTTGATGCTGTAGGCGGGTCTGTTTGGCAGGGAGAGGCCTTGTTATCTGTTGCTGATCAGGGGCGGAATTTACAACTTAAAGGCGTTTGGATGTTGGGCATGTCTGCCTTGTTGGAGACTGGCGAGCTTTTTACTCTGACGCTTATTCATCCTGGTACAGCACTAACAGTATCTGCCTCGCCAGGTTGGGATTTTGCCTCTTTATCTGGCCAGTTATCCGGTCATCTGCACCCTTTGTTGCTGAATCCATTCCTCAGGCAGAATAATGCCTGGATTTCGGGTAAAGCTTCGATCAACGCTCTGACGTTTCTTGTCCGCAATGGCCGCCCTGAATCGGTTCAAGGCTCTGTTATTTGGCAGGGTGGAGATACCTATTTTTTACCGCCCGCGGGTCAATCCCCAAAACTTATTCGCTATCCTCAGTTAGCAATAAAGGCTGTTACTGAATCAGAGGGCGCTATCCTGGCTAAGGTAACAGCCCTAGGGGATGAAAAGCCGTTAATCGAAGCCTCGCTGAAAAGCGATGGTTGGCTGTCAGTAGCTGTTCTGGGGCGAATTAAACAGGCTGTCCCGGATCTCCCCGTGCCCAGAAAAGCTGCGGATCAGGCTTTGGTTAAATATAAGGAGAAAGTGTTCAGATGAACAGGATTCATACAATTCTGGCTCCTTTGCTTGGCGCTACCTTGGTGGTAGTTATTGGTTGGCAGTCGGGGGCCATTGTTGGCCAGAGTTTTTCCGGTAGCGACAAAACAGAGTTATCCAATCAGGTGGTGGAAGATTGGCTACTATCCGGACAAAGGCCTGATACAGTCCCCCGGGATCTGGCTTATGAGCGTCTTTTTACCAAGCAGGAAAATACACCCGCCCCGGTTGTTGTTCCGCCAACCCCGTTGCAGATGGTATTAAGTGCAGTCTTTGTTGCCCCGGAGAATGTTAATTCAGGGGCGATTATTGCAACGCTCAATGAGAACGCCAGTTATTACAAAGTAGGGGATGAGGTTGAGAAGGGGACTTATCTGAAAACAGTTTTCGACGATCATGTGGTTCTGGATCGCAATGGTCGGGCAGAGGCCCTTTATTTCAAGCAGTCAGATCGTACAGGCGGTTTGTCGAGTGCATCGCCCTCTAATCCCATGCCGGAGGCTGCTTCGTCAGTAGCGTCAGATATCGCAATACCGCCTGTTCAGCCTCAGGCTGTTCGGGATCTTCCGCAAACTGAATTAGGTGCTGATATTCGACGCCTGAATGCTTCAGCTTTTATGCGTAAGTACCAGCAGAAAATGGAACAGGACCCATCCGGATTATTGGGCGAGGCTGGTATTACTCCGGCTGCAGGTGGCGGTTATCAGTTAGGAGATAGTCCTTATGCGTCCCTGCTGACATCGGCCGGGTTGGAAATGGGGGATGTGATCTTATCAGTGAACGGCTCTCAGCTGGGAGATCCGCAGTCTGATGCTCAGTTGCTCGGCGAGCTTTCCGGAAAAAAAGAAGTTGAAGTCATGATTCAGCGAGGATCACGTCAATTTGTGGTGACTTTTCCTATAACCCGTTAATCTCACTATCTTTTTGATTTAATATGAGACACGGTTCAGCTACTTTAAAAGAGTTTTGTGTAAACTTCGTTGCCCCTGTGTAAAGAAGTTTGCATGCATAACATACATTGTCATCATCAGTGCTTTAGCAGAAACGGAGTTTCGGTGATTAAAAAAATAATTCTGACCAGCCTATTAGTGTTTTCCCTTCCAGTCTTTTCTGGTCAGTGGAAGGTTAATATCAAAGATGCTGAAATTGATGCTTTTATCAGTCAGATTGCGGATATTACAGGGAAGAGTTTTATCGTTGACCCCCGTGTTAAAGGTCGGGTTACGGTTATTTCTAAAGCATCAATGGATGATGAGGCTGTCTATCAGCTTTTTCTTTCTGTGCTGAATGTTCATGGTTTTGTCGCTGTTGAAACAGCTGATGGGGCTATTAAAGTTATTCCAAACGCAACAGGTAAGCAGGAGGGGACACGCGCAGGTATCCGAAAAGGCGATAGCTTTATCACTGAAGTGATTCAACTGAAGTCAGCGACAGTTGCCGAGGTTGTTCCTGTATTGCGACCTTTGGTTCCTCAATACGGCCATCTTGCTGGAGTACAGTCATCAAATGCCCTGATTCTTTCAGACCACGCGGCGAATATTGAGCGATTGAAAGGGATTATTGAAAGCATTGATGGTGGTAAGGATGAGCAGATTGAAGTGATCAGTCTGCAACATGCCTGGGTTGGTGATTTGGCTACTCTGCTTGAGGAGCTTGTACCCCAGTCGGGCCGATCTGCAAAAGGTCAGGCCGGGCGTTTCACTATCGTAGCGGATGAGCGCTCTAATCGACTGATTCTTAAGGGTAGCGACCCGGATCGTCAGCGTATTAAATCCCTCATTTCCAAGCTTGATCATCCTTTTGAAAGCAAAGGCGTGACTCAGGTGATTCAGTTGAACTACGCGGAAGCGACTAAGGTTGCAGAATTACTGAGCAAGGTCATCAATGACTCCGCCCCTGCTTCAGAAAAAGCCCCTCCTACTGTAACAAAGGCGCAGTTTCAGGCCGATGAGTCGCTTAATGCTCTGGTGGTACGCGCCGAACCTGCGGTAATGTCCGAAGTGAAGAATCTGGTATCTCAGCTTGATATTCGCCGTGCCCAGGTATTGATTGAGGCTGTTATTGTTGAAGTCAGTGGCAGTAACGGCGAGCAGTTGGGCATTCAATGGTTAGTTGGTGATTTTGAAAATGGCCCGGTTGGCGGAACCAGCTTTAATAATGCGGGTGTTTCTTCCGGATCACTGGTTACCGATGCTGCAACTACCGGTGGAGCAGCAACCATCGGCAAGGTTAATGGTGCCTTTCTGGGCGGTGCGGGCCGTTCCGGTGGTCAGGATATCGGTGTCTTGGTACAGGCTTTAGCAACGACTTCTAACGCTAACCTGCTATCGACACCGAGTGTGATGACCCTGGATAACGAAGAAGCGGAATTTGTTGTTGGTCAGAATGTGCCTTTTTTGACAGGAACCACCACAAACTCAACCACGACAAATCCCTTTACCACCATCAGTCGTGAGGATGTGGGTGTCACCCTTAAGGTAAAACCTCAGATTAATGATGATAATAGCGTGCGACTCGAGGTGCTTCAGGAGGTCTCCTCTTTGGTGCCATCCGATAATCCTTTAGCGACCGGTTCTGCGGACCGAATCACCAATAAGCGCTCAATCGATACCACAATTCTGGTTTCTGATGGTGAAACTATCGTTTTAGGTGGTCTGATTCAGGATGATGTCCAGGAGTCTGTGAGTAAGGTTCCTTTGTTAGGTGATATCCCTCTGATTGGTGCCCTTTTCCGCAGTACTCAGATCACTAAGACCAAACGCAATCTTCTGGTCTTCCTTCGTCCAAAAATTATCCGTGATAGTAACCGGCTCAAGGCAGTTGCTGATGCCAAATATCAGGGGATTTATCGCGTAGAAGCTCGCGATGGTGATCTGAGTGATAAAAATCAGGACGGAGCTTTCCAGCCCCGTGGCAGTGTTGAACAGCTCTTTGAAGGCGGCAGAGATTGATATGCAGTCTGATTTTTCTGGAGTACCCAAGGTTGCGGATAAGTTAGCGGAAATTTCCGGTCAGCAGGATCTCCAAACCGATTCCCTGCTATCGGAAAAAGATTTGTTGGGCCAGGATACTTTTATTCAGTCACTGCCTTTTGTCCGTGATCCGCAGGTTCGTACCTTTGTGCCTTTCACCTTTGCTAAAAAACAGGGCGTTTTGGTGGGGGCTGAGGGTGATCAAGCGATTTGTTATGCCCGTGAGCCCCTGAATGCATCAGCTGTGGGTGAGGCTATGCGTCTTTGTGGCCCGCTGGATCGACTCGTGATGCTTTCTGCTGCAGAGTTTGAACAGCAGCTGACCCGTCAGTATCAGTCGGATTCATCGGAGACGCTGCAGATGGTGCAGGGGATTGGTGATCAGATGGATCTGGCAAGTCTTGCCGATTCCGTCTCTGAAACAGAAGACCTGCTGGATCAGCAGGACGATGCGCCCATTATCCGACTGATCAATGGATTGCTGCAGGAAGCGATCCGTGAAGGTGTTTCCGATATTCACATCGAAACTTTTGAAAAGCGATTGGTCGTGCGTTTCCGTGTCGATGGTGTTTTGCGTCCGGTTGTTGAGCCTAAGCGAGCACTGGCACCGCTTCTGACTTCACGTATTAAGGTGATGGCGAAGCTGGATATCGCTGAAAAACGGGTGCCTCAGGATGGTCGTATTTCCCTCCGTCTTGGTGGTCGGGAAGTGGATGTGCGGGTTTCAACGCTGCCATCCAGTAACGGCGAACGGGTTGTGCTGCGTATTCTGGATAAAAATGCCGGTCGTATGGATCTGGCGCAGTTGGGTATGTCGGAGCAGATTCATACGGGGCTGCGCCAACTGCTTGCGAAACCCCATGGTATCTTTCTGGTGACGGGCCCCACCGGCTCCGGTAAAACCACCACGCTTTATGCTTCGCTAACAACGCTGAACGATGCCAGCCGTAACATTATGACGGTTGAAGATCCTATTGAATACAATCTGGAAGGCATTGGTCAGACCCAAGTGAACCCTAAGGTTGATATGACCTTTGCCCGAGGCCTACGGGCCATGCTGCGCCAGGATCCTGACGTCGTTATGGTTGGCGAGATCCGTGATATTGAGACAGCGGAAATCGCAGTGCAGGCGAGTTTAACCGGTCACCTTGTGCTTTCGACCCTGCACACCAATACCGCTGCCGGTGCTGTGACCCGTTTGCAGGATATGGGCGTTGAGCCCTTCCTGCTGGCCTCCAGTCTGTTAGGGGTTTTGGCTCAGCGGCTGGTGCGGGTGCTGTGTACCGAGTGTCGGACGCCTTATCACCCCGATGATGCTGAGCGGGCACTGATGGGATTAAGCGCTGATGCTGAGGTGACCCTATATCACGCCGCAGGCTGCGAGCACTGCAACCAGCAAGGCTATCGGGGCCGTACCGGTATCTATGAGCTGTTAACTGTCAATGAAGACATACGTCGACTGATTCATCAGCAGGCTGGTGAGCAGGAGATTGATCAGTACCTGAGACAGTCTAAGGGGTACGATGGCAATGCTTATCAAACGATACGTCAGGATGGTTTGCGTTTGGTTATGGCTGGTATTACCACCGTTGAAGAAGTGTTGCGTGTGACCCGTGATGATTAAGACCGAGAGTAATTCGTAATGGCTGCTTTTAATTATCAGGCGGTAACGGCATCCGGCGCGAAGAAAAAGGGCGTTATGGAAGGGGAGAGCCCCCGCCATATTCGTCAGCTGCTGAGGGATCAGGGGCTGATCGCTGTCTCTGTTGATCAGGTTTCGGAATCCAAAGGCAAGCCAAATCGTTTCCTGTCCGGGCCGGGTATGTCGGTTAAAGAGCTGGCGCTCTGTACCCGCCAGATGGCAACCCTTGTTCAGGCGGCAATGCCACTGGAAGAGGTCCTGCAGGCCGTAGCGGCTCAGTCAGAGCGCCCTAAAGTGAAAAGCCTGCTACTAGGGGTTCGATCCCGCGTTCTGGAAGGTCATACACTGGCTGATGGTATGGCAGATTTCCCCAATGCTTTTCCGGAAATGTATCGCTCAACTGTGGCAGCCGGTGAACATGCGGGGCATCTGGATCTCGTCCTCAATGAGTTAGCGGATTACACCGAGCAGCGAGAGCAGGCCAGGCAAAAAATTCAGTTAGCGTTGCTTTATCCGGGGCTTCTGACAGTGGCTTCTATTGCCATCGTTAGTTTTCTTCTGGCAGTAGTAGTACCTGATGTGGTCAAGGTTTTCACCCGAACCGGAAACGATCTCCCGCCGCTAACAGCTGGCCTGATCGCGGTAAGCGACTTTCTCAATCAGTTTGGCCTGCATCTTTTGTTGCTGCTTTGTCTTGGTTTTCTGGCTTTCTCATCAGCCTACCGTAAGCCCGGTTTCAGGCTGGCTGTGGATCGCTGGCTGACCGATTTTCGCCTGACCCGAAAGATTAGCCGGGGGATTAACGCTTCCCGTTTTGCCGGAACTTTAAGTATTCTCTCCCGCAGTGGCGTTCCCTTAGTTGAGGGGCTTAGCATTGCGGCGGCAGTGATGCCAAACCACTTTATGCGTCAGCAGGTAAGTGAGATTGCCGGCAAAGTGAAAGAAGGGTCATCACTGTTTAAATCACTGGAGCAGAGTGGGCGATTTCCGCCAATGATGCTCTATATGATCGCCAGTGGTGAACGTAGTGGCGAACTGGAAAATATGCTGGACCGGGCGGCTAAGCAGCAGCAACAGACTCTGGAAGCTCTGGTTGCTACCGTTGTTGGTTTATTTGAGCCGGTTGTTCTGATCGCCATGGGCGGTGTTGTATTAACAATCGTATTAGCGATCCTGTTACCAATTTTGAATATGAATCAGCTGATTGGCTGAATTCTGTTCAGTGCGTTATGTGAAATATTTAAAGGAATCTTTATGAAAGATCAGGAAATTCAGATGCAGTCCCAGACCAAATCACAGGCTATCTCTACTGATAAGAAGTCAGTCGTCAAAAAACAGCAGGGTTTTACCCTGATCGAGATTATGGTGGTTGTGGTTATTCTGGGTATTTTAGGGGCTCTGGTTGCGCCATCTATCCTGGGGCGTCCGGATGAAGCGCGTGTCACCGTTGCCAAAAATGATATCCGTTCCATAAGCAACGCGCTGGATATGTATAAGCTGGATAACTTCCGATACCCGACCAATGAGGAAGGCCTGAAAGCGCTGGTTGAGAAACCAGCGTCCGCGAAAAACTGGAACCCTGATGGCTATCTGCCACAAATGCCGGAAGACCCTTGGGGCAATGCTTACATCTACCAGCGTCCGGGCCAGAAAAGCCGCCACTTTGACCTTTATTCTCTGGGAGCAGATGGTCAGGAAGGTGGTGAAGGCACCGATGCTGATATTGGCAACTGGGATAAATAAACTGTCGTGAAGCCCGTTAACCGGCAGCAGGGGTTTACCCTGATTGAGATCCTTGTGGTGGTGGTGATTATCGGCGTTTTGCTGACCGCTACCGTTGCATTACGTGGAGATCATTCTGGTCAGCGGGCATTGATGGCTGAAGGCGAACGTCTGCGCAGCGTGTTTATTAGTGCGCAACAACAAGCGGTGCGCAGTGGCTTGCCGATAAAGTTGACCGTAAAAGCTACGAGTTATGGCTTTGACGTTTTTACGCCTGAATATGCTGATGAGCCGCCGGCGCTATCAGAAGGTGTTGTACCGGCACCCGGCCTACGTCTGGATACGCTGAAACGCCAACCCGAGGGGCGCTGGGAGGAACCTGAACTGCGTTCTTTGGGGGCTTATCAGCCTGAACGTGAGGTGTTTTTCACCCTTGAGGTTGCCGGAAAAAAACAGTCTGAACTTATGATCGCGGCTTCGGGACTGACTCGTAATTTCAGCCTGAGCTTCTATTTCCCGGAAACACCGGACAGGGTATTGGTTTTCTCCGGTGATGGAGCGGGGCCGCCGGATTACCAGTTACAGTCCAGATAAGGCAGAGCCCGCCCATTTCTTTTTGGCAATTTTGATTTTCCGGCAACTTTTATTTTCTGGTACTTAGAGCATACGGACATTTTATGGCGTTCAATTGGGATTATTCAGCTGGCATAGGCCGCAAATTCAGTCAGAGAATCAGAGAGTTCCTTTCGGCCGTCGCAGCCGGGTTGCCCGACGGCCTGAAGTCTGGCTGGAATAACCTGCCAGCACGTGATCGAAGTGCACTGAAATTATTGGCAGCTGTACTTTTTTTTGTCCTGCTTTACCTGCTTATCTGGCAACCCGTGATGCAGCAGGTTGAGTCACGCAAAAGTTGGCAGGCACAGCAAAGTGAACGTCTGGAGCGTGCTCAGCTGGCAGCATACAACCGACTCAATCAATATGGCATGATTGATCTGCTGCCTATGGATCTCTGGCTTAAGCAGGAATTACCCGCTTATCGGTTGAGCCTGATACAGCACAAAGCCTCCTCCGACACAGGGTCTCAAAAGCCGGGAGAGCTCCAGTTACGTTATAGTGACAGCCGAAAGGCCCATGCCTTTTTGGTTGCCATGAGTCACTTTGCGAAGCTTGAACAGGTCAATGTCGATCAAACCCAGCGCACGATCGCCCTTAATTACCGTCTTGATTCCAATTACGCGGATCTTACCCGGTAGCCTTCGATTATGCTGAATTCTCACACCGCTTTTGGTCGTCGCCAAAAACGAATTCACCCGCAAAAGGGTTTTACCTTACTGGAAGTAATGATCGCCCTTGCGATTCTTGCGGTTGCCTCGGCCGGACTTCTGACGGCAAGTAGTGGGTTTGTGCGTCAAAGTGGTCAGCTGGAACAACGTGTCGTCGCCAATTGGGCGGCGCAGAACTGGATGAACGAATTACGGCTGAGCGGAACACCGCCCAGAATTGGTGAAAGCCGGGCTGAGGCACAGCTGGCAGGCCGCCGTTTTCTGTTAAAAGCCGAGACTCGCTCAACAGAATCCCCCCTGTTAGTCCGTGTTGAACTTAAGGTGTTCAGTCATGAAAAGGGCGATGCCGTCTCTTCTCCGGATTTCGCTTTAGCTCAACTCACCAGTTTTATGCGGATGGAGCCCTAAAATGCAGGCTTCTCCCGTTAACCTCCCTCGCTTGACTAAGACAAAAACACAGTCAGGTTTTACCCTCCTGGAGCTGCTGATCGCGGTCGCTATTTTTGCTCTGATCGGCCTTGCGGGATACAAACTGCTTAATAGCGTGATACGTACCTATGAGCACACCCGGGACCGTTCCGATAGCTTTAGCCAGCTGCAAAAAGCGGTCTCGGTTATCGAACAGGACCTGAAACAACTGAGCCGTCGTTCTATCCGTGATGAGTTAGGCGACCCCTTGCCTGCTTTTTCAGTGAACTATCGGGGTGGTTTACCTCTCGAGTTTACCCGAGCTGGCGGCTGGTCAATGACTGCAGGGCAAGAGGTTTCCGGAGCGGATTCGGACTCAGGCGTTGCTCCGGCTGATGCCGGGGTTAAGCTGCGCATCGGTTATCGATTACAGGGTGATGAGTTACAGCGTCTTGTCTGGCCAGTGCTGGACCGGGCTCAGGACACACAGCCGCAGGTTCAGGTCTTATTGCAGGATGTGACAGACTTTTCCGTCAGATTATTGGGCAATGGCGAGTGGCAGGCGTTCTGGCCGGTAGAAAATCAAGAGGGACAGATCGACTTTCGTAGCTTGCCGAGGGGTGTTGATCTGCGTTTCAGCCATAAACGTTATGGCCAGATTCAGCGGATTTTTGCTCGGGAGGGGATCTGATAATGAACGCCCGGCCCCACTTGCAAACCAACACGTGTTTGCTGTCGGCAAGATATAAAAAAGAATCCGGTGTCGCTCTGATCAGCGTTTTGCTGATTTTTGCCATCGCTGCCATTATGGCGACCCGCATGATGAGCCAAGGCAGTATTGAAGCTGAGCGAGCCACAGCCTACCAGCGGCAACAGCAGCTGGAGGCCTATGCCCGAGGTGGTGAAAGTTACGCGATTGCACTTCTTAAAGAGGATTGGCAGCAGGACCAGGCTGCTGGTGACAAGGCTTATGATCATCCTTCCGAGCCCTGGGGGCAGTTGGATCGTTTTGCGCTAGACGCCAGTGATGCCGCGTCCGAGGATGATTATTTGCGCATCCGTATTCTGCCACTGGATGGCTTTTTCAATATCAATAACCTACTGAAGCAAGAGAACGATCATACCGATGCGCGCTATCTTTCCGGGTTACGTCGTTTACTGGCTGAAAACCAGATTCCTGAAGTATTAGCGGATCAGGCTCTGGATTGGATCGACAGCAACAATATACCCACCGGCCTGACCGGAGCGGAAGACAACGATTATCTGCTGCAAAAGCCCGCGTATCGTACAGCGGATCAGTATCTTCTGGATACAGATGAACTGTTACTTCTGACAGCGGCACTTCCTCAGAACAGATATCAGATGAGTGAGCTTTTGGTGGGGCTTCCGGCCCATACCCCACTGAATCTGAATGCCGCCAATCCCGAAGCACTGGCAGCGGTTTTAGCGGTGAGTGCTGACCAGGCGAAGCAGATGCTGGCGGGCGTCGAATACACACCGATTGTCTCGGTGGAAGAGTTCTTGCTGGCCCGTTCAATGGATGTTGCTTTAGCAGAGTTATTCAGCATTCGCAGCCAGTATTTTATGATAACTGCTCAGGTAGACTGGTTGGAGCAGCGATCTGCACTAACGACTTTGGTACACCGAAACCTTGAGACCGGTGCTATTGATATTTTACAGCGGCGCCTTTTGCCGGTTTCTCCCCAGCGTTTTTCCCGGGAGGCAAAAGAGTGATAGGTGTTTCCCTGAGCCTGTTATACGGAAATAATATGAAGTCATGCCTCAAAGGGCCTGTCAGGTCTAAAACCCCTAAGGAGTTGTCATGAGTCACAATTTTGCGGTGATCTATCGACCTTATGATGATTCGGCACAGCCTTTGATCTGGTTCCCACTGGATACCTCGCTTGCGGCTCAGGGATTCCGGAATGCCCTGCAGGGGAGTTTTGACAGCTTCCACCAGCATATAGCCCAAAGCTTGGGAGATTTGGGAGATCAACCGATCAATCTGTATCTGTTTCTGGCGGATGAGCTGGTCAGCTTCCATCAGGTTGAGGTGCCGGAAGGGGTCAGGCGTAACCTTAATAAGCTGCTGCCGGTTCTGATCGAAGAGCAGTTGGCCCAGGATATAGATGCGGTTGCGGTACATTATGTAGAACCGGTTAACGCTAAAGGTGACGTTTCTGAGGATGTAGATGGGGAAGAGACGCTGTTAAGTAATGCTGTTGTCTGGGATCGTGACAGCTTACAGAGCCTGATTGATCAGCTTAAAAATCCTACCGAAGGTGTCGCCGTTAATGTTCGTCTTAAGGCTTGTTTACCGGTTTCTGCCTGCGAAGGTCTAAGTGAGCTGTCAGCGGTAGTACCAAGACCTGAGTTCTGGCAGGAGGTCCCCAGAGTACCTGCAGTGGACCAGCTCCAGCTGTCGGTCAGTGAAGCCTCTGATCAGCTGGCGCTGCGTCTTGAAGGTCATCGTTGGAATCTGGTGACACCGGAACAGAACGAGATCAGCCCGCTCTTTGGCGTTTTCGCGGTAGGGCTTTTGGCGGCAGGCCTATATCTTCTGAACCAATGGCTATCGGTATTCTGAGTTATTTATTGCCATCCAAATCGAAAACAGGCAGCAAACAAAAAACAAGCCCCGTCAGATAACTGAACGGGGCTTGTTCGATTAGGACTACCGGAAATGCTGTTTTACAGCAGTGATGCAATAGCCTGTTGAGGTGCGGTATTTGCCTGCGCCATTACCGTTGTCGCAGGTTGTTCGCTCATCTGCTTACCGGTGCTGGCAGCCAGGTCTGCGGCAAATTCAGCATCCTTAATTTTGCTCTGAGCCGGAATCTCTTTTTGTGCATTCTTCAGTGCGTTTTGTGCTTCCGCAGAGATATCAACCACTGCCGACGGCGCTTTCTCAGGGCCCGTCGGAATAACGTCATTCAGGCTTTGTAGTTTGGATGGACCTTCAACACGGCTGGTAGAAGGCAAGCCCAGATCGTTAGGGGTGCCGGTGCGCTGGTTCGTATCAGAAACCACAGAGGATTCGCGACCGGGGCGTGTCTGAACCTCAGAGGCACGGAATTCATTCTGTTTGTTGGAATCCAGGTTTCTTGGCGTAAAAACCGCAGAAATGGTGGTGTTGGATGTCACGATCGGCATAGTGCTACCCTGATTCTGTTCCGATAATAGATGTATTTTAGGGGCGCATTTAATGCGGATCAAGGTGTTTGTAACGTCATGTTGTGTTTTGTAAGGCTGTCATTTTATTCCAGCGATTCTCTGGCATCCTGTAACAGAGTGGTTATCTCTTTGAGCCAGCTTAGCTTCTGATCTTTTCGGTAGGGGCTGGCGAAGCGATACCAGGGATAATCAAGCGCAAGTCCTATCGGTTTACGACGTTTCGTCAATTTAAGAAACGCTTCCGCATCAGCCTGCTGAACCGGATTACTGCCCCAGGCGAGGATCAGATGATCGGCTTTTAGCAGCCGTTTCAGTTCGTTAGCCCGACTGAGATGAAGCAGGCTATGGGGGATTGCGTCAGCTTGGCTATCGTCATTCAGCTCTCGGTATAGCCGGGCAAAAGAATCACTGTTGGCATCGCAAAGATCAGACAGGTTGATCAGGCGAAGTCGTTCCCAGCCCATCTGGCGCATTAAGCGCATCAGCTGATACTGAGTATTATCCGGCTTAAGGCTTTTCAGATGGGTATCGCGCATCGGCAGCCTAGCAGCGTTCGTAATCTGAGGCAGACTCACTTCTTCGGTTGGGGCAGCAAAGCGAATACTGCCGGGATTCATCAGCACGGCTACCGCATCCGGTTGAGTGCTCTTACCCGCACTGTTTTTCAGACAGATTTCCACCCGACGACGGCAGACTAGGGCTTCTTTCTCACCTCGGTCCAGACGATAAAACTCACCTTTTACTTCAAAGTCATTCTTGAGACTTTCGGCATATTCAAATTCTATTTCGATCATAAAAACTGTCGGCTGACGCTACTTTCTGAATATTAATTGGCAGTACAATAAAGCTTTAAAAAGAGCGTTAACACGCTGAAAAGGGCATGGATTGTAACCTCAATCAGGGATCTCTGTGTAATCCGAATGGAAGTATCCCAGCCAATATCTGGCGACTTTGCAAGAGAGCGTTACGCAATAGATTGAAACAACCGATCTGAAACGGCCTCTGTCACTTATGGTGAAGTGACAGAGGCCGTTTTGTTTTGCTTAGGTCGTTCAATTGACATTAAACAGAAGCAATCGAACTTAACTGGCGGCACCTAATGCCGGTGCTTTAAAGCGCAGTTTCCAGTCAAATTTCACCGCGCATACTGACAGTAGAATCAGAACCACACCCAGCCCCTGAGCCAGCGTTATTGCGTGATCAAAAGCGGCATAATCCACAAACAGCGCAACTACCGGATAGATGAAAGAGAGAATCGCAATCAGCGAGGTGCTCAGACGCTGGAAGGCATCGTACATAATCACATACATAAAGCCGGTATTGATCAGCCCCAGAAAGGCCAGATAACCCCATGCCGGTAACTCAGTCGGCAGATCACCAAACTCCACAAAAGGCAGCAGGAAAGCGCCGCCTAACAGCACCTGCACAAAGGCGATCACACCGGAAGGAATGTCGCTGACTTTCTTGGTCAGCAGCGTGGTGATGGTGTACAGAAGCGCCGCACCTAAGGCTAGCAGAAGCCCGGTCATGACAGATTCTGTGGCGGACTGGCCGTTAAACAGTGCCGTCAGCTGAGTTGAATCCAGCCCCACTACTAACCATAAGCCCCCCAAAGCTACCCCCAGCCAGAACAGAATATGCAGCCCCGGCAGCTGACGAGCCAGCAAAGCCCCAGCGATCACCAGCATAATCGGCTGCAGATGATAGGCGATAGTAGCGATAGAGAAGGGGATATGATCGAAAGAGGCAAACAGCAGCACCCAGTTGCCCACCAGGGTGATACCGCCTGCGATAATCAGCCCCAGCACCTTCAGATCGAACTGTTCCCGACGGAACTGACCGGTTAAAGCGATATACCCCCCCAGAAACAACGCGCCGATCAGGCAGCGGAAAAACACCACATTCCAGAACGACTGACCGGATTCGATTACAAAAAAACCTATGGTGCCGGAGAGCACCATCGCGGTGACCATCTCCAGCGTGCCTTTTTTATCAGACTGCATCATTTTTTAAATCCTTTGCTAACCGTTTTGATTAGACATAGATTAATAGTCACTGAGCCAGACTCTAATGGCAAAAATAAGGCTGTGAAAGCTGCGGGCTTTAAAAAAGAGAGAGAAAATGCGGAAAATCCTTAAAAACGAAAATTGGTCTCCGGATGCCATCGACAGCCGCCTGCTGGCGCTGCTGGATGACAACGCCCGCATCTCTGTCGCTGAGATGGCGCGAGCGGCGAATATGTCCTCTCCCAGCATTAATGAACGTCTGAAGCGGATGGAAGAGCTGGGTGTGATCAACAAATACACACTGGAACTTGATCCGGAAAGCCTCGGCTACCCACTAACGGCGCTGGTACGTATGCGCCAGTACCCCGGTAAACTCAAACAGCTGGAAGCCCTGATTCAGGATATTCCTGAAATTATCGAATGCGACAAGGTCACCGGCGAAGACTGTTTCTACGCCCGTATCTGCTTCCAGAGCATGCCGCAGTTGGATGATATTCTCGATCAGGTCTCCGCACTGGCAGATACCAATACCTCTATTGTGAAATCCACGCCGGTGAAACGTCGCAATGTGCCTTATGGGTTTAAGCGGGATTGATGGGACAGGAGTAAACGTAGGATGGGCTAAGCCTACCAAGTAGGTGTGCCCATCAAGAAAACCCGGAATTTGACGGGCACGCTTCGCTTTGCACCATCCTACCTATTGCCCTAGCGCCCGCTTTGTTTTGTGGGTGGCTTCTGCGGTTAACGGATCTTCCGGCCACGGGTGCTTGGGATAGCGCCCTCTCATCTCCTTACGTACTTCCGGATAAACCTCCCGCCAGAAGGTGGCTAGGTTTGAGGTCACGGCTAACGGCCGACCCGCGGGGGAGAGCAGATGAATACTGACGGGAACTCCCGCGATAGCCGGGACATTTTCCGTGCCGAACATCTCCTGCAGTTTGGTGCTGACGGTGGGTGGGTTCTGGCTGTAATCGATCTTCACCGTGCGACCTGAGGCTGCTTTAAGTGCCGCCGGTGCTAAATTGTCCAGTGCCTGTTGTTGCGGCCAGCTGAGCAGGCTTTTCAGCATCTCGCTGACGGGCAGCTGTTGCCACTGACGCTGATTGTTCACCCCGGTCAGAAACGGCACCAGCCATTCTTCTACGGAATCTAACAAACCCTGATCGGACAGATCCGGCCATTGTTCATCTTCATTCTGATTCGCACCATTCAGGCGCAAAAACTCTATGCGCTGGCGTAGGGCGATATCATTTTCCTGCCAGGGCAGGGTATCAACCCCTTGTTGCTGAAGCCGCAGAATACCCGCCTGATTCAATGCGTCCTGATCCGGTTTATCACCCTGTTTTTCCTCCAGCACCAGCTGCCCAAGGCGAGTCTGCACGCTGTTAATCAGGCGGTCAGCCTGCCAGTGACAGAAAGGCTTTTGCTCAATCTGATCCGCTAAGTGAGTGGCCACTGTTTTTTTATCCAGTGTCAGCCAAAGGGTCAGGGTTTCCCGGCTGTCCTGACTGAAGGAGCGGGCGTGCAGGGCGATCACAAACTCCGGCTGCTGATGGCTTTTCAGCTGCGCCTGTCGGCCATTACTCAGTTTGTAGATACCGGCCTCGCCGTTGTTTGACGTGTTTTGTTTCGAGCTGCTTTGAGCCTGTTTCAGACCTACCTTGTCAGGATAAGCATGGCACAACCCTTCAATCATCAGGTCGATAAAGGCAGCATTCTGCAGCTGAGTCATCAGGCTGTCGGCAGGCTTCCGGGTTGTGCTTAACAGCGATAGTAAGTCTTTACTGTTTTTATATACAGTTCCTGTGCTTGGGGCCGGATTTGCGACATCGCTTTGATCGTTTTTAATCAGCTGCTGGCTCTCTTTCAGCAGACGAAGCGCACCCTGTTCGATGCGTTTACACAGGGCTTTATGGCCCACATCGCGGGACTGAATCAGTTGCTCACAGGCGGCTAATAGCTCATTTTCCGGCAGGTGCGCGCCCTCTTGTAACAGGCTGAAGATAAAGGCACAGGCCGCCAGCTGATCAGCATTCAGTTGTTGTGCTGCGTCATCCGCCGCTTTTAACAGACTGAGCCAGCCACGCCCCAGATGGGCAGAAAGCACCAGCTGTCGGGAGGCCAGACCCCATGCCGTCAGCTGCAGACTGCTGCTGCCCTGAGCGGTTTCGACCAGCTTCAGCTGTTGCAGACGGGCGAGGGCGCTTTGCCAGCGCGCTTTGGGTGGCGGTGTCACCCAATCGAACTCCTGCGGATCATCCGACCCCCACTGAATCAGCTGCAGCGCCAGTTCTGACAGATCCTGCCGGTTGATCTCAGGTTCCGGCTGGGCGGAGAGCGCCCCCTGCTGATCTTCACTCCAGCAGCGGAACACCGTACCTGCCTGAGTACGACCGGCACGACCGGCGCGCTGTTTTGCCTCGGCACGGGTGACGGATCGGGTATGCAGACGCACCACACCGGCTTCTTTATCAAAACGCGCCTCACGGGCAAGGCCGGAATCCACTACTAAGGTGATGCCATCAATGGTCAGACTGGTTTCTGCAATGGCGGTGGCGAGAATACAGCGGCGCATGCCGTTTTGCGGCGGTGCCAGCGCTGCCTGTTGTTCTGCCAGTTTCTGCTGACCATGCAGCTGGCGCAGGTCGATATTCGTTTGTTGGCAGCGGGCAGAAAGCGCTTCCGCTACTCTGTTGATTTCACCAACACCGGGCAGAAAACAGAGCATGTCGCCATCTTGTGTATCGATGACCTCTAGGCAGGTCTCAACCGTCGTCTGCACCCGCTCGGAGACCGGCACGCTGGTGCGGTTATAGCGGTATTCCAGTGGGAAGGTGCGGCCCTCGCAGAAGAGAATCGGCACCTGCAGCGCCGCTTCCAGAGCCTCCTGAGCCAGGGTTGCCGACATCACCAGCAGCCCCGCCGGATCCTCATCCCGATAGAGCAGGTTCATCTGACGGCACAGCGCCAGAATCAGGTCGCTGTCTACGGTGCGCTCGTGAAACTCATCCAGAATCACCAGGCTTACGCCCTTTAGGGTCGGGTCGTTCTGCAACATGCTCAGCAGCACACCGGAAGTCACCAGCTCCAGACGGGTATTGCGGCTGACCTTATGATCGCCCTTGACCCGATAACCGATGCTGTCACCCACGGATTCCCCGATCAGCCCCGCCATATAAGACGCCGCGGCCTGAGCCGCCACCCGACGGGGCGCGGTCATCATGATCTTTCCGTTCTGGAAAGCCGGGTGCTGCATCAGCGCAATGGGCAAACGCGTGGTCTTACCGGCACCCGGCTCCGCCGACAGCAACGCCAGCTCCTGAGATTGCAGCTGAGATACCAGCTCCGGCACCTGCGCCAGAATCGGCAGATTATTTGGGTTGGTCGGGGAGCTGTTAGCGGATGAAGCAGGGGATGTCATGGGTAAAGCACCGTTGAAAAAGCGTGAAAATCAGGGTGTTAAGGATAACGGGAAAGGGAGGTGCTGAGTAGCTGCGGCAGGCTTTTGATAAAAGTGGGTTGTTTCGCAACTGATTGATTTTGATCAGCCTATGCCACTTTTGGTTGGTTTACAGGATAAAAAGATCCCTTGTAAACTCATTATTAGGCTTATCTGTTTGATGGATCTCATAAAAGGAGTTAATTTTGACGAAGGTATTATCTTGCATCAATTTGAAAGGAGGGGTTGGTAAAACAGCCCTAGCTGTTAACTTAGCTGCATACTGTGGAATTCAGGGACATAAAACGTTATTGATAGATTTGGATCCACAGACTAATGCTACTTTTTCCTCAATAGGTGTACGTAAGTGGAATGATGAGGCAAAAAGAAATGGAACTGTAGCTGATCTTTTGGGGGCAAAAAACTACACTAGTGCACATGGGGTCCAAAGAAAAGCTGAAGATGTGATTTTTAAAGATGTCTTTGAAAATGTAGATTTGATCCCATCTCATATAGATTTATTTACAGTGGATTTAGATTTGGCAAGCGCTAGGTTTCGAGAGACAAGACTCAAAAATTCTCTGAAAGAAGTTATCGATAATTATGATTTTGTCATCTGTGACTGCCCTCCAAATTTGACTATTCCTACACAAAATGCACTTGCATTTAGCACCCACTATGTAGTTCCTGTCTCTCTTGACTTTTTGTCTGCCATTGGTGTCAGCCTACTGATTAAGCGGGTTGAGGAGTTTGGTTCAGATCTAGATCATGAACTCAAGCAAGCTGGCATTGTTATTTCTAGGGTTGGAAGGCCTGCAATACACAGAGAAGAAACTGAAGCATCTCTCAGGCAACAATTTGGAGATATGGTGGTTGATGATGTTATCCACGAGAGGGTTTCAGTGAGTAAGTCAGCTCAATCTAATGATCCAATTTACCTATCTGGTGATGAAGTGGCATCTGATGAGTTTAAAGCGGTTTGCAGCCAATTGATCGAAAGAATAGGAGCTTAGTAAATGAAAAGTCATGATTTTGCAAAGCAGCTCACATTAATGGCCAAGATACTTAGGTCAGGTAAAAATGTGGAGATGGATGATTTGGAAATATCCCAATTTAGCTTATCCAAAAGTTCAAGTGCTGAAGTTAATAGTGAAGAAATTCCTCATGCCCTTAACATACTTGTAGGTCTTAACCAAGTAGGAAAATCGCAATGGTTGACTCTTATTGATGAGTTCGGCTTTGATATTGATATTCGGCCAAGAGATGCAAATCGAGATATTGTTGGAAAATTATTAAAATATTTGACTAACAACCCACTTGAAAGGGAAAGACTTATTGGTAAAAGGGGAAAAGGGCCTATAAAAGCTTCAGAAGAGCTTTCTGATGCATTAAAGATGCTTTTGAGATAGCTATGGAAGATTTTTTAGAAGAAGTTGATAGCAATTTTAATGTTTTCTTTGAGTCGGCAATTAATAATGTTGAACAGGTATCTGATTCGCTAAGTGATAAAAAAGATGATTTCAATAATAGTTACCGAAGAATAGTATCTTTACAAGCCTGGCAAAGTGAAGTTGTTGAGAAATATATAACTTCAAATGCGGCTGAATTTTTTAGGGAAGCGCAAAATGATGCGTTAATGTCTCATTTATTGTCGCGCCAGGGGGCATGGCGTGTATCTCTAATGTCTCTAAGGGCATGTATAGAGAATATTTTATACGGGCTTTATTATTGTGATCATGCCGTTGAACTTGAGCAATGGGAAAGTGGCGATCACCGGCTAGGCTTTTCTGAGGTGACTTCATATTTGTCTAGACATCCAAAGTTTAAAGAGTATTCAGGTTCATTGACTGGTATAGAGGGTTTAAAGAATGAATATGCAACCCTTTCAAAGGCAGTCCATGGGTCGTCGAGACTTTTTAGAATGACTAAAGGAGGGAATATTGAAGGGTTAAATGTGTATTCTGAGGCTGATTTCGGAGCATGGCTCTGTAGAGAAAAAAATGTAATTTCCTGCTTAAATAGAATACTTGTAGTGTTCTTTAAAGATCACCTTCAAGGTGCAGCGTGTATTAATTTGAAGAAGGCTTTAAGCTTGGCGATTCCAAGAAGTAAGCACCAAGAGATTACAGATTCATTTGGTGTTAGGTTGAGAGCTATAGCTAGCTAGTCTATACCGGTCGATTTAATAGACATATCCTTCAGTAACAAAAACAGCGCCTAAGGCGCTGTTCCTATTTCTACCCAGCACAGCACCTTTCACCAGCCATTCCTCCATAAATTTAGCCTCCCGCTGATATTGTCTGTAAAATACCGCGCCTTGCTTTAACAGCCCTGAAGGTACTATGGAAACTCACGCGCTCGTTACTTTAGAAAATATCCTGCACGCTGCTTTGTCAGCCCCTCCCACCGAAGTTCGTCGTTTATTTCACGGTCGTGGTCGCTGTTATGAGGGGCTGGAACAGCTGACCGTTGACTGGCTGCAGGGGCAGGTTCTGGTCTGTTTGTTTAAGGAGCCTTCCGAGGAGTTTCTGACAGAACTTCAGGCGCTGCTGACCCGCTGGACAGAAAGCGATGTTTGGCAGAAAAGCGGCGCAACGTCACTGCTGCTTCAGCACAGAGCGCGTGAAGGTGTGCCGATGGAACTGCTGTGGGGCACCCACAACGAACAGCAGGATGTCACCGAAAGCGGCCTGAAATACCGATTGGATCTGGGCGGTAAGCAGAACAACGGTCTGTTTTTTGATATGCGTCTGGGGCGTGACTGGGTACGGGAGCAGGCTGGTCAAAAACGGGTATTAAACCTGTTTTCCTACACCTGTGGTTTTTCTGTGGCTGCGATAGCAGGCGGTGCTGACCATGTGGTGAATCTTGATATGGCCAAAGCTGCGTTAAACCGGGGGCGGGAAAATCACCGTTTAAATGACCATGACCTGAAAAAGGTCACCTTTATGGGACATGATCTGTTTAAGTCCTGGGGCAAGGTGCGTAAGTATGGCCCTTATGATCTGGTAATTATTGATCCGCCGAGCTTTCAGAAGGGCAGCTTTGCCCTGACCAAGGATTACCAGAAAATTCTGCGCCGTTTGCCGGAGTTACTGACCGAGTCCGGTCAGGTTCTGGCCTGTGTTAATGATCCTGCAGTTACCTCTCAATTTCTGATTGAAGGCATGGCGGAAGAAGCCCCTGATGTGACCTTTGATTACCGATTGGATAATCCGCCGGAGTTTCCGGATATTGACCCTGAAGGGGGCTTAAAAGCTCTGGTGTTTAGTCGAAAAGCCTAAGCGTCATATCATCCCCCTGAATAGCCATCCGGCTGGTTTCGGTTGGCTATTCAGGGGGACGCTGCTTCTTGTTGGCTTGGATTAAAAGCCAGAATTACCGGCTTCGGGACAGAACTCTCTCAACCAGAGGTTCTACCACGTCGCGGCCATGGGCGCGGATACCATCATGTTGCCATCCCGGATGCAGCCACACATTTGCGCCGTTAATCGCGGCGGCGGTTTTCAGGGACTCACCCTTATCCACGTAATAATCCAGCTCGTAGACGATACACTCCACCGGTACGGTGTTCTTCTCCAGTTGTTCAAGATCGTATAGTTTTGGCCAGTTATCTTTCGCGGCCAGTAACTCGGCTACGGCCTTAAAGCCCCGCAGCTGACCGTAATCCTCCAGCATGTCCGGGCGCACGGTTTCGCCGTAAAAGCTCACCCCAAGTTGCGCTTCACCGGTTGGAGATTCCGATTCATTCAAGAGGCGAGCCGGATCAAACCCACCGTGACGTTGCATAGCGCCTTCTGCCGACCAGTTGCTGGCGTTCTGCTCACAATAGATGGCTTCGTGCAGCAGCACATACAGAGGATTGGTCTCGTAGCTTGCCTGCTGGCGGATATGTTCGATAAAGCCATAGCGCAGCTGAGTCTCACCGGAACCCGCCACAAAGGGGTTATCCAGCAGAGCGTGAACCTTGGAGAAGCCCGAGGTTGTGCCCAGCAACATACCCAGATCAAGGAAGCGGCGGGCGGTCATCACCCCATCCCGTCCCAGCGGGTAGGGGGTAGCCTCAAGCAGCTCAACAATACGTTTTACCTTGGCGATATCTTCCGGATAGGCGCGGTAATAGGCCTGACTGCGCTCAAACACGGTTTTCACCAGCAGATCATAGGTCGCTGGGGCATCTGCCATTAGCATCGGCGGCAGACCACCGCAGATCATCACACCGGCAAGGGCTTCAGGCTGCACACTCAGGTAATGGCAGCTGATAAAACCACCAAAGCTCTGTCCCAGCAGATACCACTTGGCACCGTCAAACTCCCGCCCGCGCAGCTGTTCAAGATCCCGCACGATATTGTCTGCCCGAAACTGGCTGATATAGCGCAGCTGATCCTCTGGCTTCGGCATGGATTCGCACAGTTCCGGGCCGATGTCCTGACTGCGACCTGTACCGCGCTGATCCATCAGTACCACCCGGAAATGATCCAGCATAAAGTCCAGCCAGGGGATGCTGTCCGGATCTTTTGGCGCTTCAAAACCGGGGCCGCCCTGCAAAAAAACGCAGACAGGTGCCTGTGGATTGCGGGTGATTTCCCGGGCGTAAAGGTTGATTTGTTGGCCTTCCGGCTGGCTGTAATCCAGCGGAACGCTGAGATTGATATCCCGGCTGGTGAAATTGGTTGGCATAGAGAATCCTTGCTGTCGGTGGTCTGACGTTGGCAAAAAAAGCTGAATGAAAAATTAGCGGGTAGCTTAAACGAAATACGCCCATCATCGGAGGATGATGGGCGTATCGGGGAAATATTGTTTGAAATGGTTAAACTGAAAAAAGTTCTTCTAAGTTGCTGGCCGTTAGTATCTTGCTCACCCAGTGATCCAATTGTTTTTTATCCGCGCTACCCAATTTTGACTCTACCCATTCAGGGCAGTTACCAAATTTCAGCTCGATAAGTTTATGCAGAGTTTGAGCTTCCCCGGCTTTTAATCCGTCTTCTCTGGCGTAACGCATTTGACTGGCTTCATCTTTTAGAGCTCGCTCACGCACAAAAGCAAGGCGACGTGCTTCGTCGTCGTCGCTCAGGCGCCGGATATGTCCGCTAACCTGTTTGACTGCTTCATTGGTAATCGATGCCATACGGGATTCCTCCTGCCAGTGCTCAAACAGGGTGATCCAGTCTTTAAGGTTCTGGTCACCAAAGCCTAAGCGGTCAGCTTTTTTCATCTACTTTTTTTATGGGGCTGACACATTAGGTATCCCGTAGGAGAGCTAAGGCGTCAGACTGTTCATCCTGAACAGAGAGTGAGTAGCAGGCCCAGATTAGGGCTATCTTTCTGGTGAGGCAAGCCGTTGCCTGTTTAGCGCAAGATCAGGTGAAGGTTACATGAGGATTTTTTATATCGAAAGTGAATAAAGGTCATGAACTAAATAGTTATTTGGCAATAAGCAAAGATTATTAGTCATTTAAAACATGATCCGTATAATGCGCTGCCTTGATGGTAAGTCACCCTGTTAATTCACTGAGTTGTGAGTTTGAAATGAAAAATAATTCTGTTGTGCAGCCCTCCGCACTGGCCCTTGTGCCTATGCTGCTGTTTTTGTCGCTGTTTATTGGCAGCGGCCTGTATTACCAGTCTATCGGAACGGATTTCGCCTTTTATCAGATCTCGGCACCGGTGGCGATTCTGCCGGCTATCGTGCTGGGTCTGCTGCTGGCGAAAGGCCCGCTGAATGAGCGCATCGAAACCTTTATTAAAGGTGTGGGCGATAACACCATTATCACCATGGTGCTGATCTACCTGCTGGCGGGTGCATTTGCATCGGTGGCCAAAGCGGTGGGTGGTGTGGATGCCACGGTTAACTTCGGTCTGAGTGTGATTCCGCCATCTCTGGTACTGCCCGGTCTGTTTGTGATCTCTGCTTTTGTGGCAACCTCTATGGGCACCTCCATGGGTACGATTGCCGCGATTGCACCGATTGCTCTGGGCCTGACGGAAGCGACCGATCTGCCACTGCTGCTGACCATCGGTACTGTGATTGGCGGTGCGATGTTCGGTGATAACCTGTCCATCATCTCGGATACCACCATTGCCGCAACCCGTACTCAGGGTTGTGAGATGAAAGACAAATTCCGTCTGAACTTCAAAATCGCGCTGCCTGCGGCGATTCTGACCCTGATCTGGTTGTTTGTGCAGGGTAGTGGTGCTCAGGTTGAAGCGCCGGGGGATTACAGCTTTATTCAGGTGCTGCCTTATATCGCTGTTCTTGTGCTGGCAGTTAGTGGTCTGAATGTGATGCTGGTGCTGTTCACCGGTATCATTCTGGCAGGTGGCATCGGCCTTTGGCAGATGGATGAGTTCACTCTGGCAACCTTGTCGAAAGAGATCTATGCCGGTTACACCGGTATGCAGGAGATTATGATCCTGTCCCTGTTTATTGGTGGTGTTGGCGCGCTGATGAAATCTCAGGGCGGTCTGGAGTGGATCGGTAAGCAGATCGACCGTATCAGCAACAAGGGTGACGGCCACAATCCCCGTGCCGGTGAAGTAAGCATTGGCGCTTCTGTGGTGCTGACTAACCTGTGTACCGCAAACAACACGGTTGCCATCATTATTGCCGGTAGTCTGGCGAAAGATATCGCCACCCGCTATGGCGTAGACCCACGCCGCAGCGCGAGTCTGATGGATATCTTCTCCTGTGTGGTACAGGGCATTATCCCTTACGGAGCACAGATGCTGCTGGCGGCTTCTATTGCGGGTATCTCTCCGCTGGAGCTGGTGACAGCGGTTCAGTACTGCTGGTTGCTGGGTGCTATGGCGATTGTGTCAATTGTTCTGGGCTACCCGAAAGCGAAAAACGCTTAGGCATTGGTTTGATTGCTCTGACTTTATAGCTTTGGCTTTAAAGAGCTTAGATTTAGTTATCGGCTCTCACCTGAGAGCTAATATAGAGGCTCTGATCGCTGAAAGGTGATCAGAGCCTTTTTTATGGCTGGAATTTAGACGAAACTGTGTTTTCCTAGGATAACAATAATAAATATAGAGGGATGGCCGGAGTCCACCGGCCGGTACCGGGAGTCATAAAATGAACACATCTTCCACAGAACAACTGCATCCTGAGCTGGCGGCAGCCCTTGATCTGCAGCGGGCGGCGTTTCGTGAGCACGGGCAGGAGAGCTATCAGCAGCGCCGTGAGCATCTGACTAACCTTAAGCGCCTGCTGCTGGAGAATCGTGAGCAGATTGTTGAGGCGATCAACCAGGATTACGGTAACCGTTCCTACCACGAAACCATGATTGCCGAGATCATCACGGTGGCAGACGATATCGATCACACCCTGAAAAGTCTGAAAAAATGGATGAAGGTTCAGCGCCGTAAGATCGATTTTATGCTCTATCCGGGGGCGAAAAACCGCGTTATTCCTCAGGCGGTGGGCGTGGTTGGTCTGATTATTCCCTGGAACTTCCCTTTGAACCTGAGCTTTTCCGGCCTGTCCGCAGCCTTTGCCGCCGGTAACCGTGCCATGGTGAAAATGTCGGAGAACTCCATCCATCTGAGCGAACTCCTGATCCAGCTGGGGCCCAAGTATTTCTCTGCGGACAAACTGCAGTTTTTCACCGAGACCGGCAGCGTGGGCATCGCCTTTTCAAAACTGCCTTTTGATCACCTGATGTTTACCGGTTCCGGCCAGACTGGCCGGAAAGTGATGGCGGCGGCGGCAGAACATCTGACACCGGTAACGCTGGAGCTGGGTGGTAAATCTCCGGCGGTGATCGATCCGGAATATCCGCTGGCGAAAGCCGTTGAACGCCTGATGTTTGTGAAGCAGTTTAACGCCGGTCAGATCTGCACCACGGTGGATTATGTTTTTGTCCATGAGCAGCAGCTGAACGCTTTTGTGGCTGAGGTAAAACGCTGGGTGAGTGAGCATTGCCCGGATATTTACAGTAAGGATTACACCTCTGTGATCGATGATCGCGCTTTCCAGCGACTGATGGAGACGCTGGACGATGCCCGTGATAAAGAGGCAGAGGTGATCAATCTGACGGGACAGGAGCCGGATGCGGCCACTCGTAAGTTGCCACTGACCCTGGTGCTGAACTCAACGGATGAGATGATCATCGACCAGCGGGAAACCTTTGGCCCGATTCTGATGGTGAAAACCTATACCGATCCGCAGCATGTGATCAATTACGTCAACGACCGGGATCGCCCGCTGGCGCTCTATCCCTTCAGCTACAACAAGTCACTGGTAAACCGCTATATCGGTAATATCCTCTCCGGCGGTGTGTCGGTGAACGATGCACTCTTCCATGTGGGTCAGCATGATCTGCCTTTTGGCGGCATTGGTGGCAGCGGTATGGGGCACTATCACGGTTATGAAGGCTTTCTGACCTTCTCCAAACTGCGACCTGTGTTTTATCAGGCTCCGTTCTCCGGTATGAAATTCCTAATGCCGCCTTACGGTAAAACCGCTGATCGTATGCTGGGGCTGATTGCGAAGCTCAAACTTTAGACTCTGTTACGGGGCATGGATGGCTCCGCAGCGACAGTAAAATACGATTGATGCAGTAAAAAACCTGCTGGGTCTCACGCTCGCTGGTAGCTGTGAGTGTTCAGCAGGTTCTGCTTACGATCAACAGGTTCTTATTAAGGGTTGCTATGGCAGCGTTTTAATTCACTGATCAACTCTTTGATGAGCGGTGTTGAAACCGCATTCTTCAGCGTTATCAGCATCACAGGGATCTCGTAATGATAACGCTCTGGCAAAATCGCTTTTAGCTGACCCTTTTCGACCCATTGGTTCGCATAATGCTCTGGCAGATAACCGATAAACCGCCCGGACAACACCATGTGTGCAATGCCCTGATCATGGTATGCCGTGGCGGTATTCTGATAGTTCAACCCGTCATTTCGGGTTTCTTTATCTCTCAGATAGTGGCTGGAAACAATTTCAGCCTCCTGCAGCAAGGCTTCACGGGCGTCATCATCACAATCAAACAACGGATGCCCTTTAGAGCAATACAGATAGTTCACTTCGTCCTGTAACGGGTAGTAGTCCAGTCCCCGAATATGATGACGGCTCACACCCAGTCCCACCATAGAACGACCGCTGATAACCGATGTTTCGACCTCTCTTGCTTCACACACGTTGATTTCAAACTGTATGGAATCGCTTTTATCTCTGAGGGCTGCGATCGCTTTTGAGATTCCGCAGCGCGGATCGTTAACCAGATTATCAATGGTGGCGATGGTGACACGCCCTGTCAGCTCATCTTTGGAGCTGGCAACGGTTGCTGCAAAGGCTTCGCACTGTCTGAGCAGTTCGAGACTTGCCTGATAGGTGATACGTCCGGGTTCTGTGATCTCAAAACCGCTTCGTCCACGCTTGCATAACGTCAGGCCGAGCCGGATCTCAAGGTCAGACAGATGGGAGCTGATGGTCGAACGACCGATGTTTAACCTTGATTCCGCTGCCGATAAACCGCCGGATTCAACAATTGCGACAAAGATTCTTAAGAGTTTTAGGTCGACATCATGGATCTGCATATAAGAAGTTCTCTGGCTGCGATGCAGCGCTTGCCTTTTGTTCGATGACTTTTGTTTGATGACTTTTGTTTGATGGCTTTTGTTTGGAAAAACAGGAATAACGCCCGGATATTCTTTATCTATAAAACATAAGTTGCAAGATATAGTTCTCCCAGAAGCTAGATTTTCACCGGAGAACTATAAAAATGACGTTTAAATACGGGATAGACACACTTAATGTTGAATTGGTCAGCGGCATCGCCAATGGCTCTGTTGAAACTGAGCTTTGTCAGGAAGCAAAAGACAAAATCAACACCAGCCGGAAAAATGTTGAGCATATGGCCAGCTCAGATTCTGCGGTATATGGCATCAATACCGGTTTTGGCCCTCTGTGTGATACCCAGATCTCTCCTGCTGAGACCAATCTGCTCCAAAAAAACCTGCTGATCACCCATGCGGTTGGCGTCGGTAACCCCATCGACAAATCCATCTCTAAACTGATGCTGATCACCAAAATTCATGCATTAAGCCAGGGATTTTCGGGTATTCGTCTTGAAGTGGTTGAGAGAATGCTCAAATTTTTAGAGCTGGATCTGATTCCTGTTGTACCCGAGCAGGGTTCAGTGGGTGCTTCAGGGGATTTGGCACCACTTTCACATCTGTTTTTACCGTTAATCGGTGAAGGTGAGTTCTGGCAGGGGGCAGAAACGGTACCGGCGATTTCTCTGTTAAAAGCGCATAACTTAGCGCCTATGGAGCTTGAGGCTAAAGAAGGGCTGGCGCTGATTAATGGCACTCAATTTATCCTGTCTCACGCCATTACCGCACTGGTTAAAATGCGCTACCTGCTGGATTTAGCGGATTTAGCAGGCGCTATGAGTATTGAAGGTATGCAGGGAAGTTCTTCACCTTTCAGAGCAGAACTGCACCAGACTCGTCCATTTCCGGGTTGCGTAGAAGTTGCTGCCAGAATGCGGGGCTTTTTTGAAGGTTCGCAGAATATGGCATCGCATACCAACTGTGAGCGCGTACAGGACCCTTACTCACTGCGTTGTATTCCTCAGGTGCATGGTGCATCCCGAAACGCCTATAAACACCTGAAAGAGTTAGCTGAGATTGAAATGAACTCAGTGACAGATAACCCCATTGTGATCAGTCAGGAAGAAGCCATTTCCGGCGGCAGCTTCCACGGTCAACCTCTGGCGATGGCCTTGGATTATGTGTCTATCGCAGCGGCTGAGCTGGGTAATATTGCTGATCGTCGTTGTTATTTACTGCTTGAAGGCATGCACGGCCTGCCAAGAATGTTAACGGAATCCGGTGGTTTAAACTCCGGCCTGATGATTCCTCAATATGCCACCGCAGCTTTAGTCACTGAAAACAAATCACTGTGCTTCCCGCCATCGGCAGACAGCGTACCAACCTCAATGGGGCAGGAAGATCATGTCTCTATGGGCAGTATTTCGGGCCGTAAGCTCAATCAGATCCTCGGCAATCTGGACAAAATTCTGGCCATTGAGCTGATGTATGCCGCTCAGGCGATCGATTTCAGACGCCCAAATACCTGCTCAGAGCTGATCGAGCAGAACCACCAGATTATCCGTAGCAAAGTCGCCAAATTAGAAGAAGACCGACTGCTAAAGCCTGACATTGACGCCATGATCGAGCTGGTTCAGACACAGGCGCTCTGTGTCGATTCGCCAGTAAAACACGCTTAAACCGGGAAAACATAAGGAGACGCTGACAATGAATGATATCCATCTTTTTCAACAAACGATTAAGCAAGGCATCCCTGCGAGTTTACCCGCTGCAAAGCCGTACCCGGAAAACGCCAACCGGGCACCGAAACGAAAAGATATTTTAAGTCCGGAAGAAAAACAGCTGGCCGTGCGTAATGCGCTACGTTACTTCCCGAAAGAGTGGCATGCAGAGCTGGCGCCTGAGTTCGCGAAAGAGCTGAACGACTATGGCCGGATCTATATGTACCGCTTCAAGCCAAAGCACTCATTGAAAGCGCGCTCAATCGAGGATTATCCGGCTAAGTGCCAGCAGGCCGCTGCGATCATGCTGATGATCGACAATAACTTAGATCCTGCGGTGGCTCAGCATCCGGAAGAACTGATCACCTATGGCGGCAATGGCGCGGTATTCCAGAACTGGGCTCAGTATCTTCTGACGATGAAGTATCTGAGTGAAATGGAATCGGACCAGACGCTGCACATGTATTCCGGACACCCGATGGGTCTGTTCCCTTCTTCTGAAGAGGCACCAAGAGTCGTTGTGACGAACGGCATGATGATCCCGAACTACTCCAAACCGGATGATTGGGAAAAATTCAATGCTCTGGGTGTGACCCAATACGGCCAGATGACCGCCGGATCCTTTATGTACATTGGTCCGCAGGGCATTGTTCACGGTACAACGATTACGGTGATGAATGCCTTCCGTAAAGTTCTGAATAAAGGCGAAAGCCCGAAAGGTAAGATCTTCTTAACCGCAGGTCTGGGCGGTATGAGTGGTGCTCAGCCTAAAGCGGGTAACATTGCTGACTGTATTACTGTTTGTGCAGAGGTGAACCCTAAAGCGGCGATCAAGCGCCATGAGCAGGGCTGGGTAGACGAACTGGTTGATAATATGCCGGATCTGGTTGCCCGTGTTCGCAAAGCACAGGAGAACGAAGAAGTTGTCTCCATCGCCTTTATTGGTAACGTCGTAGACGTTTGGGAAAGCTTCCTGGCTGAAGATATCTTCGTTCATTTAGGTTCTGACCAGACCTCGCTGCATAACCCCTGGTCCGGTGGTTACTACCCTGTGGATATCAGCTACGAAGAATCAAACCGCCTGATCCGTGAAGAGCCGGAAGTCTTTAAAGAAAAAGTACAGGCCACTCTGAAACGGCACGCCGATGCGGTCAATAAGCATACGGCTAAGGGCACCTATTTCTTCGATTACGGTAATGCCTTCCTGCTTGAAGCGTCACGGGCAGGCGGTGATGTGATGGCTGAAAACGGTATCGACTTCAAATATCCGTCTTATGTTCAGGATATCCTTGGGCCGATGTGTTTTGACTATGGTTTTGGCCCCTTCCGCTGGGTTTGTACCTCAGGGAATCCGGATGACCTGGATAAAACCGATGAGATTGCCGCCAAGGTGCTGGAACGCATCATGCGGGATTCTCCGGAAGAGATTCAGCAGCAGATGCAGGACAACATCACCTGGATCAGGGACGCGAAACAGAACAAACTCGTGGTCGGCTCACAGGCTCGTATCCTCTATGCCGATGCACAGGGCCGGGCTGAAATTGCCAAAGCCTTTAATGATGCCATCAACGCCGGTGAGATTGGGCCTGTGGTATTAGGCCGTGATCATCACGATGTGAGTGGCACCGACTCTCCTTACCGTGAAACGTCAAATATCTATGATGGCAGCCGCTTTACCGCGGATATGGCGATTCATAACGTGATTGGCGATGGCTTCCGGGGGGCAACCTGGGTATCGATTCACAACGGCGGTGGTGTTGGCTGGGGTGAAGTGATCAACGGTGGTTTTGGTATGCTGCTGGATGGTTCTGAAGCCGCTGAGCGTCGACTGAAAAATATGCTCTTCTTTGACGTAAACAACGGCATCGCACGACGCAGCTGGGCCCGGAATAAAGAAGCCAATTTCGCCATTCAGCGTGAGATGGAACGCACGCCTAAACTGAAAGTGACTCTGGCAAACCAGGTTGATGATGGCTTGCTTGAAGGTTTGAAGTTTTAAACCTCTGATAGACAGTCTCAGAATGCCGTCCGTTTAACGGATGGTATTCTGAATCAGCATCACCTGCAAACCAGAACATCCTCACTCTGTAGCCTTCGTCCCCAGTGTCTCATCCTTTAAACTTGCATGGACGTTTATACATACAGTCCTGTGAAAAATTTTGTGCCTTGCAGACAATGATCAGGCTTTAAAAGATATATTCAAAAAGCGATAATAAAGAGATTGCCTCATGACAATATCGGATACCGTGGTTAATCAAAACAATACCGGCTCTCATCGTTGCGACCTGTTAATACACAATGTGTCTTTAGCGACCATGGATTACGACATTTCAGGCTCAGCATCGCACTATGGTCAGATAGAGAATGGTATGCTGGCTGTCACCGCAGGGCGTATCAGCTGGGTCGGGAAAGCAGCAGAAGCCCCGGAGTTTGAAGCGACTGAGCGGCTTGACGGACAGAGAGGCTGGCTGACACCGGGGCTGATTGATTGCCATACGCATCTGGTTTATGGCGGCAGTCGTGCCCGTGAATTTGAGTGGCGTTTACAGGGGGTGTCTTATGAAGAGATCGCCCGTAAAGGTGGCGGCATTGTCAGTACGGTGACCGCCACCAGAGCGGCTTCTGACGAAGAACTGTTTGCTTCAGGCCTGAAGCGTTTGCAGCGCCTTATGGCTGAAGGCGTGACAACGGTTGAGATCAAATCTGGATATGGCCTTGATACAGAAACTGAGCTGAGAATGCTGAGGGTGGCGGGTCAGCTGGCAGAACATACCGGGCTGACGGTCAAGCGAACCTTTCTGGGAGCTCATGCGGTTCCTGCAGAGTACAAACATGACCCGGATGCCTATCTGGATATTGTGATCAATGAAATGCTGCCCTTAGTGGCAGAGCAGAAACTGGCCGATGCTGTGGATGTGTTCTGTGAAGGTATTGGTTTTTTACCCGAGCAAACCCGACGTTTATTTGAAGCCGCGGTAAAACACGGCTTGCCGGTAAAAGGGCATGTTGAGCAGCTGAGTGATCTCAAAGGCGCGGTACTGGCGGCAGAGTTTAATGCCTTGTCAGTCGATCATCTGGAGTATCTTGCTGAAGAAGATTTACCGGTATTAAAGCAGGCCGGAACCGTTGCAGTGATGCTGCCGGGAGCCTTCTATTGTCTGAAAGAGACTCAACTGCCACCGATAAAAGCCTTGTTTGAACATAATATTCCGGTGGCAGTCTCCACGGACCTGAATCCGGGAACATCTCCCATAGCATCTTTGCTGCTCTCGATGAATCAGAGCTGTGTGTTATTTGGACTGACACCGGAGCAGGCACTGGCCGGCACCACCTGTCATGGCGCAAAGGCATTGGGGTTAGAAAGCAGCAAAGGTGTGCTTAAAGTGGGTTATGACGCGGATCTTGTGTTGTGGCCAATCGAGCACCCCAGTGAACTCAGCTATGGCATTAATATGCATCGTCCGTCAAAAATCTGGCTGGCGGGGCAAGACGCGAAAAGAAACGGAGTGAGTCAATGACCTATATCCCCGCAGATATGACGGTATGGGCTGGTCGGGTTGATAGTGAAGAGACTGGTGTCAGCACGCGCTGGCATCAGGAAATCAGCCCATTACCCGCGGATGCTTTTGAGACGGATGGTTTTGAGCCAAATGCTATCGCCATTCTGGGTTTTGCCTGTGATGAAGGTGTACGCAGGAATAAAGGGCGACAGGGAGCCAAAGAAGGCCCTGCAGCCATTCGTCGGGCATTATCCAATGCTGCCTGGCACCTGCCGGTTAAAGCTTGGGATGCCGGTGATATCCGTTGTGATGATGCTTCTATGGAACTCGCGCAAAGTGAACTGGCGGCTAAAATTACCTTCTTGCTGGATAATGGGCTAAAGCCTGTTGTACTGGGCGGTGGCCATGAGATCGCCTGGGGTAGTTATCAGGGCGTGGCACAGCATATTTACGCTAAAGAGAAGAGTGCCCGTATTGGTATTGTCAATCTGGATGCGCATCTGGATCTGCGTAATCCGGATATTCAGTCCAGTTCAGGCACGCCGTTTCGCCAGATTGCTCAATGGTGTCATGCCAATAACAAAGAATTTAATTACTACTGCATTGGCGTCAACGAAACCGCTAATACTCAGGCGTTGTTTGAATTTGCCGGAGAGCAGGGCGTTAAATGGCGCCTGGACCGTGACTGTAAAGCCACAGATCTGGAAGCCATTCGACAGGACATAAAAGACTATCTGGCAGAGCTGGATTATCTCTATCTGACGATCTGTCTGGATGCATTCAGCGTGGCCGTAGCTCCGGGTGTCAGCGCGCCGTCCGTTTTGGGGCTGGATGCGGTGATCGGGTGTGAAATCATCCGCCTGATCCTGCAAGAAGCCGCTGCAGCGAATGTCCCGGTGGTACTGACGGATATCGCGGAGTGTAACCCGCTGCTGGATGAAGATCAGCGCACCGCCAAACTGGCCGCCAGACTGGTGGCGGAGATTAGTCAGGAACTGACCCGGGCAACAGATTAAAGGCTTCCGGCGGATATTTGCAGTAATGCATTGTCCGGTTTGTCTGAACAAAAGCACGGTAAGAGTTCTGCGTAGAGCAAAGTAGGACATATAAGCAAACCTGAAGCAGCTTTTAGCGGTTTCAGGTTTATTTTTATGGGGTTATGTCATCCGGGCACGCTTTTTTGTAGACTCTTTTGAAACCTGTGTTTGAGCTATTGTTATATTTCTCTTACATTATTATTTGAACGTCAGGTTTTCAGACTGATTTTACTAAAGCTGAACGTCCGTTATCGCGTGTTGATGTGTCTCTTTCAGTGGGAAATTCAGATCCTGTAGTTAAGGATATTTATACCCAAGGAAAGGTTTCAGGATAGCGGCTGGTCTCTAAACGGGGTCAGGTTTCAGGGAGCGTTAAGGAGACACCGATGCAGCATCAGACGCAGAGCCGGCTGCCCGCCTGGCTCAGGCAAGCCCGCAGATTGAATTTTATTTCCCGAGCCATCCTTTTTGGCCGTAAACAACTCTTGGGTACGGCAGCAGCGTTACTTGTTGTTTCCCAGCCGGTTTCGGCAGCCCTCCATAACAACGCCCAACTGGCGGAACAGCGTCAGCTATTCGAACAACTTTCCGATCAGGTGGCCAAGGGCCGTTTGTCTCAGGTGCGTCAGAATCTGGATGCACTGGATGCCTATCCCTTAAAGCCCTATCTGGAAGCTCAGGTGATCTCTCAGCAGCTGGAATCGCTCAGTGCAGAACAGATCAATCGCTTTGTTGAACAGAATATGCACCTGCCGGTGACAGAAAGTCTGCAGCAGAAGTGGCTGAATACGCTGGCCGCCAGGGATGACTGGGCAGGTTACCGTCAGGCTTATCAACTGTTTCAGCCAAGAGGCAGTCATTACAAATGTCTGATGCTGAAAGCGGAGATGAAGCAGGGTATTCTGGCAACTCAGCTGGAAAAGGTGGCCGATCTCTGGGTGCAGGGGGAGTCACAACCCAAAAGCTGTGATTCTGTTTTTGCCTACTGGCAGCGCCGTGGTGGATTGACCTCGCCGGTTGCTGAGATTCGCTTCTGGAACGCGGTACGGGAACGTAATTTCTCGTTGGCGCGATACGCTGAGAAAAAGATCGATCAGCCGGATGGCAAGCGTAACGCCAGTTTGTTGTGGCAGGTGCGTAGCAACCCTGAGCGCTGGCTGAAGCCGACAACCTTCTCCCCGAACAATCATACCCATCGCATTATTGTTGACTACGCCGTGCGGCGTTTGGCACAAAAAGATATGCGCTTAGCGGCGCGCCGCTGGTTGACCTTAAGGGATCATCTGAATTTCACCCCGGAAGAGAAAACAGAGCTGAATCACTATCTGGGGGTTCGTTTGGCGCTGCGTTTCTATGATGATGCGCCGGAGCTGGTGGCAAAGATCGATCCGGATTTTCAGGATGTCGAGATTACCGAGTGGCGCATTCGTCTGGCGTTAAGTCAGCAGAACTGGCCGCAAGTGCAGGCGCTGATTGCAAAACTGCCAGAGGAAGAAAAAATCACCAGTCGCTGGCGCTACTGGCACGCAGTCGCAGCGCAAAACATTAGCGGCAAGCCCCAGAACAATCTGTTTGCAGAGATCGCGGTAGATCGTAGCTATTACGGTTTTCTGGCTTCTGAACAGCTGGGACAGCCGTTTAATCTGAACTATGAACCAGCATCGTTCTCGGCCAGTTTGCAGCAGGGACTTCTGCTGTTGCCATCGGTTCGCCGTATGTACGAGCTGGTGCAGCTGGAAGAGTTTGAATACGCCCGTCAGGAATGGAATCTACTGTTCCCGACCTTAGATGACGAGCAGAAATACGCGTTGTCCCATCTGGCGGGTAGTTGGCAGTGGCACTCTCAGGCGATTGCCGGAGCGGCGCTGATCCGCAAGTGGAATGACCTGCAACTGAGATTTCCGCTGGAATATGCCGATCTTTATCAGCAATTCTCTGACAAGCAGAAAATTCCCCTGAACTGGGCGTTATCCATTACCCGTCAGGAAAGCGCCTTCAATCCGCTGGCGCGTTCCGGTGTGGGCGCTATGGGGCTGATGCAGCTGATGCCGAAGACGGCAAAACAGACCGCTAAAAAGATACGTCAGAGCCTGAAGAAAACCAAAGAGCTTTATAACCCAGCGACCAATATTGCACTGGGCACCGCTTATCTGGCGCAGATGCTGGATCGTTTTGATGGCAGCCGTATCTATGCCACTGCCGCCTATAACGCCGGACCGTATCGGGTGAAAAGCTGGCTGAAAAAGCGCGGCCATCTGCCGCTGGATATCTGGGTAGAAGTGATTCCTTACGAAGAAACCCGTATCTATGTTCAGCGCGTACTGGAATACGGCGTGGTTTACGACATGATGGCCAATCGTCCGGCCCGACTTTTGGATGATAATGAACGTCAGCTGTTGGCCTTGAATCTGCCGGAGGGGCGGGGTGTGGCGTTAGATTAGCGTCTTGTCGAATTAATTCGTCTGCCGAGTGATATAACCCCCAACGGACAGAGATCCGTTGGGGGTTATTTTATGTTATCTGTCTGAGTCTTATTACTGATTCGAAGTTCTGGTACTTAGCTCGCTCATCAGATTTGGTTCTGTTGTTCTATTAGAATCTTCAGGCGTTTGAGCAGGCTCTTTCGATGTCTCTTTACAGCTTTCCAAGAGTAGATAAACCTGGGCGGTCACAATGGCGAAGCGCATTATGCCCGAAACGAAGTACATAATCAGGAAGACAAAGGCCAGGTCAAAAAAGTTTTTGTTGTAGATGTAACCCTGAAGACTGGCAAAAACCAAAGGAATACCGATAAGGGCGGTAGTCCAAAGCATCGGTTTTTTTCCGAGATTGCGCAGGCGTTTGACCACTATCACCAGAGATGCCACCAGAGCAATCGCGCCTATAAAAAGGGCTCCGGCAATTAGAGGTCCCAGATCAAGGTAGCGACCAAAAATATAGATTGCAGTGGACAGCAGAGCTGAACTAATCACTACCGCGGTCCCCAGCGCCATAAAAAACCACATATATTGCACTGCTGTGAGTTGTTTATTCGCAGGATACTTCGGGTTAAGGCGAACCAGAGGGTGCTCTGGCTGAGAGCGTTTCAGACCGGGACGGGTCAGCATCCAAACTTGAAAAATCAGCCAGATAAGTAGCAGTACGCCATAGACGATCAGAGCGATATAGGTGCTGCTGTACGAAGCCGAGTCCAGATACTTCAGTCCGGGGATCATTGTGATGGTGGATAAATGAAAAAAGGTGATCACTCCGGCAGGAATGGCCAGCCAGCGACCAAAGGCTCTCCAGCTCAGTAAAACACTGAGCATCAGTATGACAATATCAAACCCGATATGAGGGCTGAAAAGATTGAATGCTGTGTTGATGAGCTGACTGTTATCATCCATAAACCCCGAATACGATGAGGGGTACAGGAATGGCGCACTGTAGATATTAATCCAAAGGAGGCTTGATAAAAGGCTGAGCCCGATAAAGTAGCGATCCCGGTCCAATTTTTCAGGCTGAGATATTACACCTTCGGTTGAGCTTTCCCTGAACTGGTCTTGCCAGAATATATCCTTAAATAACGTTAACATCCTGATTCCTATGTTTTGACTGTTAATAAAGCGAATAGCGAATGAAGGTTCTTAATCGTCATCTTCAATTTTTAATAAGACCCGCATTCTTTCCGTTTCTTCCTGAATATCGTCTTCATCATGGGTATAGTTACGATAATCATCTTCAAAGAATTGCAGAAAATCCTCAAGCAGATTGTGCTCTCTTAACCACTTGGCCACTGGCAGTTGCTGGCACCACTGTTCAAAATCCTCATGGCCGTTGTGACCGGCGGCAAAGGTAGCCCGTGCCCGAAGAATCGGGTAGGTATACTGGTTAATACCCAGCTCAGGAATCATTTCGCGCAGAAATTCACCCACGGTAACTTCCGGAGTATCCAGCAGCATGGTTTCCAGATAAAGAGCATACAGCGGTGCATAATCAATACTGTGACGCAGTAGTGCTTCTGCAGCATAATTGCCGTATGGGACATCGTCGACGTACCAGGCGTTGCCGTGATCCTGCTCTTTTACCCAGCGGATCTGCCCCAACAGATAATGTTCCAGCGCCTGCCAGGCTTCCAGTTCCACCGCTTTGGCAAACAAAGGCTCCAGGAAGTGATAAGGGTTCAGATCCAGATAGCCATCCTTGACCATCACCGTGCCTTCCATAGGGTGACGGAAATAGCCTTCCAGCTCTGCTTCAATGGCGACCAGTTCCTGACTCTTAAAGCTGTCGTTAAACGTGCGCTCAAAGGTGATGATGGCGATATCCGGATCGATAGCCACCTTATGAGACAGCACCTGCAGGAGCCGCAGCATGTGATTCACGTCTTTGGCATCAGAAAGACTGGCGATATGTTGGATCACATCGTCAAAACGCTGCTGGGCTTCTGCCAGCAGCTCCTTACGACGGGGCAGCAGATGGGCTGGCAGAGACGCTAAAACGACGTCATCCGGGCGGGGATCCGGCCATTGCTTTTCTTCCGGCTCGTCATCTTCCCAGTCGTCCTCGTCTTCATCATCCTGCTCATCATCAGCTTCGTTTTCGTCCCATTCCTCCTCATCCCACTCTTCTTCCGGGCCCATAGGCGCGGGCAGGCTGTTGTAAAAAACGGGCCATTCCGGGGTTTCACCATGCTGTTTTTCCAGCTGATAGATACCGGTATGGGCAAAGAAGAATTCGTGATCCGGGTCGATGGCATTGAGATAATCACCGATCAGATCCAGCCAGCGGATATCCGACAGCCCAAGCTGCAGGGCGCAATCCGCCAGAGCGGGCTTGCCGTCGTAGTTTTCCCGGCCGTGCAGGGAGATGGGATCTGTAAAGCAGTAGTCGGCCCCGTCGTAGGCGTTAAAGGCTTTAAGCAGGCGGGCCATCAGCAGGTCGGCACCTTTGAGTCTGATGACCGTGCTGAAAAACTCCGCTTCATCCCAGAGGTTTTCGCCATCGCTGAACACCAGCGTCAGGCTTGAGCCGTTGCACAGGGTATCGATATCTCCCTCAAAACGTTGGCACAGATGCTCAAGGGCGCGCAGCAGAGCGGCATCATCGTGCAGATCATCCACCTGAATGATGTTTTTACCCAGCGCCGCCAGCTCAAGCTTCTGTTCGGTGGTCTGGTTCTCAGCCTCCGACCAGTGCTGGTTCCAGTAAACTTCCTGCTGTGGCAGTACCTGAAAATCAGTCATGCCTGCACTCGGGCTTTGCTGATGATTGTCGAGGGTCAGTAGTGCCAGCTGTTCGGCCGACAAGCTCAGCACACTGAAGCCAAAGTGGTCTTCAAACAGCAGGTAGGAAGTATCACTGCCTGCAGACGTGTTTGCAGAGGCGGACAGATCCGCCAGCGCCATCAGTGTGGATTCACCGCCAACCTGAGCCAGTCGGTCCGTGGGCGTTTTTTCAGGCTGCAAACGGTTGATCGGTGCAGCGCCCATAATGGGTGACCGCCAGATCGTGTCGCCGTCCTTGCTCAGCACCAGTTTGCGGCAGCTGTCGCCCCAGCTTACCCAGAGCTGGATCTCTGTTTCGCTGCTTTCTTCTCCAGAGCTTTCTTGTTCAGATGCAGGGGATACTTCCGGCAGTACTTCATCGGCAAAGCGGATAGCGGAGATCAGGTTGATAAGGTCTTCCTGATCGCTTTCATCGTCCGGGTCAAAGCCTGAACGAAAACAAGCGTTCAGATCCTCTGTTGTGATAAGACGTACCGGAATCTGGCGTACCACTTCCTGCCACGGGCGGGAGCCCTGTTCCAGTGTGTTAAAGGCGTTCAGATCCACCAGATTGATACAGTTGATAATGCCGGCATCGGTCACTTCAATCTGCATCGAAGGCAGGGCCATAAGGCCGGTTTGGGCATTTACGCTGATGCGGGGTTTTTCCGGAGTCCAGTCTTCCGGCGGTGTTTCCAGATCCTGAGCACGGAAGAGCAGTTTGTCACCGGCTTCATTACGGTCAATCCGGATCAGGTACTGCAGCGGGTGGTATTCATCATCGGTATAACGGATCTCCCGGCTGGCCAGCAGGATGATGCTGTTATCGGGACCGGCAAACATCAGGTCGTTAAAACGCAGATCATAGATCGGCTCTGCATCAGGGTATTCAATATCCTCCGGCTCATCAGCGTACCAGTCCAGGGTAAAGCTCTGGTCGCGGCTTAAGGCTCCAGCCTGATCAAATGCCCAGAACTCCAGCCGGTGAACATGTTCCCCCGATGGCTGATAAAGCACCGCCAGTGTCTGCCCGTCGGAGAGTACTTCTGCCCGGACATCACTGCCGAAGTGCTGCAGTTCCCGGGTCTGCATCGTGGCCTCGTCCAGCAGTGTCAGGCAGCCGTTGGTGTCGTAAGCCACACGGCAAAGCTCACGGCCGGGCGCGTTGTGAAAATAACCGCTCAGCTGCACGCTGCCTTTGGCCCGCATCAGGGGGGCAAAACCGGTCAGCGCCGGGCGCAGCTGCTGCTCTGCAGCCTGTTCGAGCTTCAGGCGGTACAGCTTAGGAGCGCCATTTTCCGGATCGATCGCCATGATCTGAGGGATCAGGCTGTCCGTGGCCTGTAATGTCTGTAAGGCCTGTAATGTCTGTAAGGCCTGTGTGGTCTGATTGGCTGCAGTCCATCCGGCATTAAAAAAATAGGGCATGTTTAGTCCTCGTATCCCCAGTCATCGTAGGGGTCATGTTCCGGTTTGCTGAAGCTGCTGTCGTTGTAGGGCCAGGGCAGCTGAGCAAGAAAGTCTGTCAGGGCAGCGGTATCGGCATGCAGCTCACGGATCACCGGCAGTGTGCGGCTGATATGAAAGGCATCCACTAAGGCTTCTTCTACAGGCAGAGTATTAAAGTACTGGGCAATCACCGGCAGTGCTTCAGCGTGTTCACTCAGGGTGATAACCGCATCGCGCAAGGGCGCTCCCTGGGCGGCTATTGCTGTTTCATCCGATGCTGTTTCATCTGAGGCTGCACCCGGTAAGGCTTTTACTATGTCGCTGTTTACCAGGTCGCTGTACCGGCGAACGATCTCCAGCAGCAGGCGGAAGCCTTCCGTTGGCTGCTCATCGTCTGTGTTTTTGGCGAGCACGGCATAAGGGAAAAACTGTTCTTCACTCTGTTCACAGCCCATAACATCGGCAAAGGCAAAATAGAGCGGCTGCTGGCGATGGCTTAGCTGCTGACCGACTTCCGGCATCAGCTTCAGAACCTGTTGCAGGGCATCAAGGCGCCCCGGATTAGTGTCCAGATCTGTGGTTTCGATCTGAACCCGACCGGTAACAGAGGGCACCGCCTGACGGGTCGGATCGATCTGAACCGGCTCTGCGCTGTAGGGCGAACAAGGCAGCGTGATACCGGCTTCTGTGTCATTTAAAGCCTGTTCGGCATCGAACAGCTGCAGCTGACCCTGCTGATCCATAAGGGCTGAGAGATCAGCATAAAAATCCTGCCCCATCTCGTCATCACCCAGCCGGAGATGCAGCTGCCGGAGGTTATCTGTTGTGCTGAGCCCTTTGATCTGAACTGGCGTAAAACCCCCGCTAAGATTCATAAAATAGGGCTGAACGGCTTTATCGCTGAAACTCTGCAGCCGTGCCAGTGCGGAAAGCTGCACCTGTCCGTTTGTCGGGTTGCGTTTAAGGGCACGGATACAGCCATCGTGCCAGGCCAGCCAGATCAGCTGATCGCTCGTGTCAGTTCTGTCTGCACAAATACCGCTATCGAGCAAAAACCGACTGTCAACAAAAACGCTGCTCAGGGTGGTCAGATAATCCTGCCATTCATCACTTTCGGAGGAGCGGATGTGACCATCGGCGATATTGTTCAATACCTCGGTAATGCTTTCTGCCTCATCCTGTTCAGCGATCTGACCGGCGGTCATCCGGCGAACCGTCTGACTCCAGCTGGCCTGTTTTTCAGACTCTATTTCAGACTCTGCAGCTTCAAAATCAATCGCTGTCAGAGCAAAACTGTAGCGGGATTCGCCGTTGTGCTCTGTGATCTCAACGCCATCTGCCGCCGGAGTGAAAATCTGTTTCGTACTTGCTGAGTAAAACAGCGCCGGTTTGATCGAAATATCATCCGGAACCGGTTTAAACGGGCAGGGCAGATAGCGACAGGCGTTGTCCTGATCCGCATCCGGATCGATCAGCAGCAGCCCCTGACGCCGGTCGGCAAAACGGCCTTTGTCGTTGCGGGCATAAAGTGCCAGTTTGCCATCACTGCGCAGGGTCAGGCTGGCTTCCTCCGGCGAGAGTTCATCAACCTCGTCATAGGGCACGGCGATAGCGTACTTCAGCGCGGGCTGAGTTTGGCTATGATCGGCTTCCCCATCACCTTTTAACAGGGCATCCAGATCGTAACCCAGCAGATGCTGTCCGCGACCTCTCTGATCACGGATGCGGCCATAGGCCCAGATCAGGTTACGGGCCGGATCAAAACAGGCGCCGGGCATGCCGGTCAGTTTCAGATTGGCTAGCGGCTGCAGCAGCTGAATCAGGCCTGGGCTGCTATCTGTTTCGGTTGCCGCTGTCGTTGTTGTTGCCGTTGGCAGCAGATCAGCGGCGAAAAACAGGCCATTTTGCAGCAGGGCGATAAAACGCCGGGGCGCATCCAAGATCTCAAGCAGTGGCAGGTCGCAATTTTCGCTCTCTGCCAGTTCATACTGATGCTGTAGTTGCTGATTGGCGATCACCTGAATCTGCTGCAGGCCAACGTAGTCCAGCTTGCGCGCACGCAGCTGAACTGAGCTTTCAGAAGTTATCCGTGTGTTGTGTGGCTCGGTATGCTGAAAAGTAGGGCACATAACCGTTTCCTTTTAATAATCTTTGCCGTTAAAAGGCCAGATCAGCCCGTCAATAAAGTTTTTATAGGCCCGGCTTTTCAGCAGGCCTTGCCCGTATTTGCGGTCGATCATCGGCAGCAGCTCTTCAATGGCGAAGAAAGGGCAGTCGTCATCAATCACGGTCAGGTACTGATTTACTAAGGGCAGATATTGCTCGCTGTATTCCGCCAGCGCTTTGACGGTGTAAGACAGAGCGGGCAGATTCTCGGCAGCACGCAGGAACTGCGGGTTTTTGGAGCGGATAAAACACTCAACCACCTCGGCCAGCAGGGACGCACACTCTGCTGCGGCACTGCCGGTTAAGGCTGTCTGGGTAAAGCTATCTTCATCCGCCTCACGGCCATCCCGGTCCGTAAACAGCAGCTGGCAGCGGTCACCTTTTAAGGGCGTATCCGGGGTGTCCAGCAGACGAAACTGTGCCGCCAGTTGCTGACAGCCCTGGAGCTGGCTTTCCGGCAGCGGCAGATAATCCACTTCAATCAGGATCTTGTTGGCGGGTTTCGGGGCAAACACCTGAGCATCAATAATCAGCTCCGGTTTACTCAGCTCTCGGTAGGGCACGCGCCAGGTATTCAGGGTATTTGCATAGGGGTTAGTGCTCGCGTAGGGGGTAGTGCTTGTTTCAGCGTCCTGCTGCATCTGTTCGAACAGGAGTTCACTGATGTTCATCTCAAAGAACAGCCGGTTCGGGTTCTCCGAGGCTGATCCGGCAACCGCCTGCAGCTGGTAGTTATAGCGGTGGTAGGCCACATGATTCAGCGGATTATCAACGGACTCTGGCATTTCAGTCTGCTGTTTCTCCAGCAGGTAGAAGCTGCTGAACTGTGCTGCGTTTTCCGGGCGCAGGTTTTCAGAATCAGCATTTTCAGACTGAGTGCTGTCCTGAGAAGCAATCGAGGCCAGCAGCCCCTGCAGGTCAATTTTCTGCAGCTTGCCGCTCCAGTTCAGCCAGAACAGGCGGTTGCTGTCTGTCAGTTCTGTTCCGTACAGGGCTTCGCAGAAGCTTTCCAGTGCTTCGCTGAGCTCTTCTTGGTCGTTTTCGGAAGCTTTGGCTGCAGCCGGATCAAAGTGCTGGCAAAGCAGCTCAAATTCGTCATCGTCACAGCCGCTTTCTTGCTGACTGAGAGCGTTAACCGAGCCCTGCCAGATCACTTCCAGGCTGTTCAGATCGATAATGCGCATAGCGTAAGCCAGCCGAATCTCGTCATCATCCGAGGCTGGGTGCAGGGTCCGAGTGGCTTCCGGCGCGGGCAGAATTGCCAGCGGCAAAGGTTTGTCTGAGTGTTGCGGACCAGCACCTGTTTGTGTGGCGCTATCTGTTTGTGGTGCAAAGCCTAAGGTCATCACCCGCTCCGGACGGAACACATCCGGCAGTTCCGGGCAGATAGCACCATCCGGACCGCGCAGCAGGTGGATGCTGTGTTCGCCGCTTTGGCTGTTGATCCGGTAAAAGGCGATCGCTTTCTGTTCTTCGCGTCTGCGACGGCGTCTTCTGCGTCCCGATGTCTTGCTGGCCGCATCTTCATCGGAGAGGGTATCAGAGCTTGGCTGAAGCTCTTCCGGTAGTTCTTCTTCGGTCAGATAGATAATCTGTTGTTCCGCATCGTCTGCTGCCGTTACCTGCATATGTTTGTGAGCGTGAAACTCCGGCAGCTGGAACGCCTGTATCGGCTCCAGCAGTTGGCCAGGGTCCGCGCTGGCCAGTGCTGCTGCGGTATTAATCCGCCAGCCTAAAACGATATCGCATTCATCCGAACTATAACGGCCTTCCAGCTGCAGCTGATCCAGATGAAACGCCTGCCAGAGGTCCGGCAGGTTTTTAAGCACGTCCAGGTCAAAACACCCGGAGAACCAGAACTGTTCCGGCGTTTGCTGTGCTTCATAAGGGGTAAAACACGCGGAAGGGAGACAGGCCTTCAGATCCAGATGTTGTTGCTGGATGGTGCTTGCGCCTGGATTAGCGGCATCAAAAATACCGCAGAACAGACGGCCATCGTCATCCAGAACCAGAAACGGATGGCGGCTGCTATCAGGTTGTAAAAAGAGTTCTGCCGCCAGCAAGCGGTTGTCGCTGCCGGTCAGTTCCGCCTGCCAGAGCAGACGTCGGCCGTTTTCCTGACCATCAGCGGATGACCAGGGCTGAACAAAGCGCAGCAGATTCCAGCCGCTGCTTTCCCGCAGAATATCCAGAATTGGGGCGTGTGATGGGGTTCCTGTAGCCATTTTTATTCTCCTTTTCCGGACTGAAGCAGTTGTTTAATTTTTTCCAGCGCGCTGATAACAATCAGGCTGACGCCTTTGGAGCTGTCTTTCTGCATGCTTTCCAGCCCCGGTGCGTGTTTAACCGCATCCGTTGATGCCAGCCATTGGGCCAGCTGCTGACGGTCTTTGCTGCCGACCACCTTATCCAGCTTGGGCAGCGGCCCCTGACTTGCCTGTTCTGAGATGTAGTCCAGTGCGCCGTTATCGTAGGCAAAGGCGATCAGACTGGCTTTGGGCACGTCCAGATTTTCCAGACGTTCCAGTGCCCACAGGGTGACCTGCTGGCGCAGCTGGAGGCTGGCGTCATAATCTGCGTGGCGGCCATTGCCGATGATGTCGTGGCTCTGACGCTCGGTCATCGGCAGCTTGCCGCTGGCGATCTGATCCGCCACGTAGGCGCTTTCCAGCTGTTCGATCATCTTCAGGCCCCGGGCGCTGTGGTTCAGCATCAGCTCCAGCAGGCGGTTACTTTGTTCGTCTGCTAACAACGCCCAGATATAGGGCTGAGGACCGGCGACATTATCACCGGCGGAGGAGGAACTCAGGCGCTGTTCCAGTTTGTCTTTCAGCGTTTTCTGCAGCGCCTTGCGATCCGGTTTTTCTTCGGCGTTCAGATACGCCAGTACCTGAGTGGTCAGTTCCTGACCCTGCTGGCGCTTGGCGGCCGCTTCTTCTTCCCAGTCAAGGTTGCTGCTCACCTTGCTGTGCAGCATCAGGTAGCCGGTCAGGCTCTGTTCAAAGCTGTGTTCGATATCGTCCCAGGGCAGGTTGAGGGCGTGCTCAAGTCCTGTTTCCTGATGACGGCTTTTAAGGTCGAGATAGAACTGAATACGCTCCGCTTCACTGCGCCTTTGCAGGGCGGTAATAAAGGCGGCGTATTGCTTGCGGGCGGCGGCCTCCATCATGGAGTTACTGTCCGGATCGATGTCGGCAAAGTGATCCAGCATGCCGACATAACGCTGCCAGAAACGGCTGTGCGCCGGACGGTAACCGCCAACCCGGGCGTCACTTAACAGCTGAAATACTTCCAGATCAGCGCTGTCGGCACCGGTTTTCTCCAGCTGCCGGTAAACCTCATGTTCGAGGCTTTCATCGTTAATAGCGTGATAAAGCGGGTAGTCGCTGTAGGTTTTGATCACCTGTTTAATCACCGCCTGCGGAGCGACTGCCAGCAGCAGACACCAGAGACGTTGGCTCAGCAGAGCGGTTTCTGCCGGTAGGTTCAACATCCATCCGCCGATCTGACTGTAAAACAGCGCCAGAATGCCGTACTGGAAGCCGTTACGGTCCCAGAGCAGGTGGTAAGACGGTTGCTGATCAGAAAAACGGCAACCTTCGCGGCCACCGCCGATCATCAGTATCTTTTTCAGCTGTTCGGTCATTGCCTGGTGTCGGCCGTTGGCCAGGCTCTGCTCAACGCTTTCGCCGTCATTAACGGTCAGATAGCTTAATAAGGGTTCGGGCAGCTGCTCTTGTTGCTTCTGTGCCCGTTTACGGCGGTAGGATTCCTTATTCTCCGTATCAGTCTCACACTCCTCGGCCAGTGCTTTGCACAGAAACGGCATCAGCTCACGGTTCAGCCACTGACCCATCTTTTCGCAGATGCCATCGGGCAGATTGACGTTGGTGGTGCACCAGGCAGCGTAGGTGATCGTGGCGGCATTCACCGGCCAAAGGTCCGGCTGCAGCACGCTTAAACGCTGGCGTGCGGTTTCATCCAGCTGTTGCAGTCTTTGTAACCGGATCTCATCGGCGGTCAGGTATCTCACTTCCTGGGTAAATTCAGCGATATGCTGGCTGTCATCCGCCGGTTGCTGCTCAAAACGCTCGGCAAAGGCCTCTTCACGGATAAAACGGAAGTTATTGCTCAGATCCCGGCGCTGCTCCAGTGACAGCTCAGGTTTGCCGATTAAGCGCCAGAACACTTCCGCAAGCCGCAGGAAACCTTCCTGACGTTCGTCGGCAGAAAGACGCTCCAGAGCGGGCAGTTCAGCACCGGGGTTTAAAAACTCGTGCCGGATTTCTTTCAGGAACAGGTGAAAGCCCTCCTGAACTTCGCGGATCTCAAAGGGCAGCTCCATCCAGTCGGAAAAATTCAGCAGAAAACCTTCGTGGTAGATCTCGCCGATATAACCCTCGTTATCGCAGGGCAGGGCGGCCAGTCCGGTTAACAGCTCAGCCGGATCAGGTTTTTGCAGGTTATGCTCGATATAGGCTCTGAGCTGCTGGCCCTGGGGTCGGGAGCCGATAAACTCCAGCAGACTAAGCAGCTGTCGTTCATGCAGCTCATCGCCATCCTCGTCCTCATCGCTTTGCAGGTGGGCATTGGCGACCACCACCAAAGGCTGTGTGGCTTCTGTTTTGACAGCCTGGTAGAGAGTCAGTGCTTCCTCTTCCAGCGTGTTGCCCGTATCGCCGCCAAAGGGCAGCTGATTAACGGCGTCGTACCACTCGTCCTCGTCATAGCGGTCCACGTCCACTGGCCAGTTAAAGTCCAGCGACTGATAAAAAGTGAGTACCGGGTGCAGCTCTTCCAGAGAGCTGTCATCGTGATAGGCCAGCAGTGGGCGTTCAAGCAGACGTTCTTTCAGTAACACCTTAAAGCGGCTGTAGCGTTCAGGGTTATGACGCAGGTGCTCCGCCAGAGACTCGTAATCTTCTTCATCCTGGCCGTTAAAATTAAGACGGCTGCGGAACATGGGGTTGTCACACCAGAGATAGGCGCGCAGCAGATTGTCGCTCCAGCCTTCGTTTTCCAGAAACGGCAGTACCGTGCCATCAAGGCTGTTCAGGTGTTCGTAATCCCAGTAGGGGATCACAAAGCTGGTGAACAGCGGCAGGGTTTCCGGGTATTCCAGAGCCAGCATATACAGGGCTTCAAGGCCAAAGGCGTACATATCATCGACCCAGAAATCGCTGCTGTCGTTACGCTTGCGGGCGTAGGCGACGATCACTTCTGCGGTGGCGATCAGCTCTTTTTTCAGCTCTTCTTTCAGGGCGGGATGCTGTTCTGTCAGGTTCAGGGCAGCGGCAAACAGCAGGGGTTCACTGATGTAGATCTCGCTGTCGGCATCAATCCTGTCCGGCAGCCCTTCGTGACGGATCAGGCGGAAGGCCTGGCTCAGCAGTTCTTTTTTGGCACCGGCATCGGATACCTGCAGGCGGCGACCATCGATATGTTCAAACTCAATATTAAACTGGCGGGTAATGCCTTTCTGAAACACATCTTCACTTTGTAAGAGGGTCTGATATTGATTCAGGGCTGCGCTGAGGCTTATCGCATCACTAGGATTAACCGCGACACGGATATCCTTATCAAACTGCTTCATTGTGGGGAGTCCTGGAAATTCAAGTTGTGCCGAATTTAAAAGAAATGCAGGTATGGTGCAATCGCTCTACTGTAGGCTAACTTGCTGTTTTTACAGGCATGTTTTTGGATGGATAATTTGTATTCCGCTTATAAAGTACATTTTAAAAGGGCTACAGGAGGTTTTTTCGGTTTTGTCGTGTATGGCAGGATAGCTTTTGGCTTAATGTGTCAATTTGTAAGTGGTTTTAAGCTTGTGAACCAGTTCTCTGGATGAGCCAGCTGCCCTGAGATATTGAGGAAATAATTAATTCTGCGAAAACTTAATTTTTGGACAGATTCAGCTGTTTGTTCTTAAATAGCCGCTCTAAAAGGGTGAATAACAAAGGAAAATTTATGGATAATCGTTTAGGTGAGGCATTGATCAATACCCTTGCCAATGATCCTTCAGTTTATGCACTTTTGATTGTGGGCTATCTGCTACTATTTCGACTGAAAAGTGAAAAGGGGAGAACACTTTTTATTGGCTTATGCCTGATTGCAGCACCGCACTTTTTCTTTATTGCCGTTTTCGCCTCCGGTGATCTGATCTTCGAATATGATCTGCTAAGTTTCCTGAGCGTGATTGATTTTCTTCGTTACATTGGGGCTGTAGTATGTGGCTACGCCTTCCTCAGTCAGGCTTCCACTCTTAGGGCAAAAATGAGTGCCCGTAAGCCCGTTTCTGCTTCTCTTGCCTCAGGTTTACCGCCACAGTTTCAACGTCACCGCGACCACTTTGATAGACGTTCGGCCGGTAGCCGTCCGATGAGAGAGAGTACGGAAAGATTCTCAACGAACAGAGCCGATGACTCTGATCACCGTGATTGGAGGAATTAATTATGTCCGGATATTACGTTGAATTGTTTTTGTCAGAGATGTTAGACAACCCTGCTTTTTATCTAATTGCGGTTGTTATGCTGCTGCTTTTTATGCAGAAAAACTTTTGGATCAGTTTGTCGGCAGTAGGGTTGTTTTTTTGTTTCAACCCTTACTTTATGGCAGTTTTGACTCTGCCGGTGGTGTATAAAGAGGATTCACTGATGACGAAAGATGCGCTGGTTAACCATCTGTCAAACGGCTTCATTGCGGCAGGGATTCTGATTGTTGCGTTTGGCTTTTATAAGTTGGTTAATGACTATGAAAGCCGTCAGAATCGTGATGGATGATTCTTGCGACGGGATCGGATTTTAAAAACCGCCTAATGGGCGGTTTTTTAGATTTAAAACCCCTCAGTTTGTTCAAAAACATGCTTTTGATTATTTTTGTCGTATTTTATCCGTGTGTCTGTTTGAAAAAAGTCGCTATTGGACATGCCTGATTATTTGCTCTTAAATGGTCTTTCGCTAATCTTATTGGTTAGCCTATTAAATACATCAAAAGGATCTTTCTTATGGATGGAGCCCGAAGCGACGCGATTAGCCTTCTTGCCAATGACCCCGTGGTATTTGCCTTACTGATTGCAGCCTTCCTGCTATTGTTTTGGCTGAAAAGCGGAAGCGGGAAGATTCTGTTTTTTGGCCTTCTTATTTTGGACGTGGATTATTATTACTATACCTTTGTGTATGATTCTGACGTGCTGATGTACGATTATGGATTAAGGTATTTAGAAGGTATTATAGGATATACCCGCTATATAGGAATCATCCTTTGTTGGTACGCAATTTCGGGGCAAGCCTATCGCATCAGGATTAGGCAGAAGGCTCGCAATCCCTCCGTTGCCGCCACCTCAGCGTCTAACTTGCCACCGGAGTTTCAGCGTAACCATGATCTGGCACACCGTATAAGAACTCAGCGTGCTAAGGCGGAATCCGGCCACAATAGTCTGGCTGATCGTATTCGGTCGGAACGTGCAGATACCGGTTTAAGTAATGATAAAAGCCGTAGCTATGGGAGGGGGGAATAATGTCAGAGTATAGTGTCCTGGAAATCATGAAGAGCATGATTGAAGACCCTTTCTTTTATTTTATGCTGCTTGGGGTGCTCTTACTGTTATTCCTAAAGAACTTTTGGGTTAGCGTATCAGCCATAGGCTTATTTGTTTATTGTGAGCCATTTTTTTTAACGGTTTTGGTTCTGCCTTTTATCTACAAAGAAAGTTCAGGCATAGGTATCAATGAGTTTGTTGATCAGGTTGTCAATGGATTTGCTGCGGCTGGTATCCTGATGATTATTTTTGGCTTCTACAAGCTGGTAACAAATTTTGAAAAGCACCAATCCCGTGCTGGCTGATATTTATTGCCCGCAACAAAAAAACCGCCAGCTGGCGGTTTTTTTATAGGTTTAGGTTGTTAGAGTTTTTCAAGTACCAGGCTACCAATAGAATAGCCGGCGCCAAAGGAACAAATTACTCCTTTATCGCCTTTCACCAGATCTTTGTGGTATTTGTTAAAGGCGATCAGAGACCCTGCAGACGCTGTATTAGCGTATTCATCCAGTACGATAGGCGCTTCATCTGCAGATGGATCACGCCCCATCAGTTTCTTACCGATCAGGGTGTTCATATTGATGTTGGCCTGATGAAGCCACCACCGGCGGATATCGCTGTTATCGTTACCCGTAGCCGCCACATGATCGGTGATGTGCTGAGCTGCCATAGGGCAAACTTCTTTAAACACTTTACGGCCGTTCTGGTGGAACAGCTTGTCAGCGGAGTATGGATCAACATCCGTAACCCGTGACAGATAACCGAAGTTTGAGCGGATATTGTTGGAGTAGCTGGTCTGTGCCTTAACGCCGAGAATACGATAAGCGTGTTCTGAGTTGCAGGTGCTTTCCTGCTCCAGAAGGGTCGCTGTGGCCACATCGCCAAAGATAAAGTGGCTATCGCGATCCATATAGTTCACCTGAGGCGAGGTCAGTTCTGGGTTGATTACCAGCACCGCTTTTGCTGTACCTGCGGCAACCATCTCATAGGCGCGATGCAGAGCAAACGTTGCCGCAGAGCAGGCTACCAGCATGTCAAAGCCAAAGCCTTCAATGCCCAGTGCGTGCTGTACTTCAATGGCGATTGCGGGGTAGGAGCGCTGGGTATAAGCACATGACACGATAACAGCATCAATCTGATCTGCTGTTTTGTTCGCTTCTTTCAGGGCGATTTTTGCAGCGTTGACCGCCATTTCTGCCTGATGGGACAACGCTTCATCAGAACGCTCTTCCAGAACCGGACGCATTCGCTCAGGGTCCAGAATGCCCTCTTTAACAAATGCGTAGCGGGATTTGATGCCAGAGGCTTTCTCGATAAATTCCGCACTGGAAAAAGGCTTCGCTGTCAGTTCACCAGTCTCAATTTCCGATGCATGGCGCTCGTTGTATAGCGCTGCATAGGCGTTGTAACTTTCAACCAGCTCTTCGTTACTGATGCTGTTTTCCGGATTCCACAGACCAGCACCGCTGATCACAACATTTCTTTGCATTTTTAGTTTCACCTGTATCTGTCAGCACAACATATGCTCCGGAATTAATCTCAGGATATTTTCTTATATGTCAGAGATCCGAAGGGCGGCAATATCCCGCTGTTAATCCATAAGAACGCCAAACAAATTATTGTTTCAAACGTGTGTATGAAAATGATTTTGCCCTAATCGGAGGATGAGGTCTACGGTCGCGTTTAAAACAGATAAAAAATAACCCCGAAAGCGCAGGGCTATCGGGGTTATTTGAGCCAGTGTATTGCTCTCTGATAAAAAAGTCAGAATAGCAAGACGTCTGGCAAGACACTGAAAACGGATAGGGGGGCATTATGGCAGTTTTGTATCACGCTCTTCAGTATTTTTGAGGTCATCAGGGGGAGCCTGGCGACTGGCAGGCTCAATAAGCTCTTGCCCCTGAGTGCGTTTCCAGGTCGGCAGGTCGTGGTGCATAGCTGTTTTTGCAATCATATTGGCAGATACAGGTGCCGTGATCAGCAAAAAAAGGGTGATCAGCCACTCATGAACTGAGATTGATCCCTGATGTATGCTGGACACAACTGAGGACGACAGCAGAAGTCCTGCAATGCCTAGTGTCGTTGCTTTGGTCGGACCGTGCAGACGGGTATAGATATCGGGGAGTCGAACCAGACCGATAGAGCCGATCAGCAGGAAAGCGCCTCCGAATACTAGAATGAGGGCGACAACACCCTCCAGCCAAGTTTCCATATTTCACCTTAATATTTTGAGCAGGAGCCGGGCTCCTGCTTATGTACTATGAGGCTGATCTCGGTTACTCGATCAGGTCGCCACGAAGCAGGTATTTGCACAGTGCTGAGGTGCTCACAAAACCCATCATGGCGATCAGTAGTGCTGCTTCAAAATAGAGTCCGGTACCCATGTTGATGCCATACAGGATAATCAGCGCAATGCTGTTAATGCACATGGTATCAAGCGCCAGAATGCGATCCTGGATACTCGGTCCCTGAACCATACGCCAAAGATTGAGAATCAGAGCGATACAAATCATCGCGGCTGTAATATTAATAGCCCAACTTAACATCCCAGAATCTCCTTAAGCGGTGCCTCGTAACGCTTCTTCGCCTGATCGATCAGCTCTTGGGGATTGTCCATATGCAGCGCATGTACATAAAGCCATTTGCGATCTTCAGAGATCTCAGCACTGACCGTACCCGGTGTCAGGGAGATGGTGCTTGCCAGCAGGGTGACGCCTAAATCTGAGGTGATATCCAATGGAATCGCCACAAATCCCGGCTGAAGCTTCTTCAGAGGCCCCAGCACCATCACTGCGACCTCGATATTCGCTGTGATAATGTCTTTCATCACAAGGAAGAAGTAGCGCACAGTCAGCCAGGGCTTTTTGATGGTTGGATGGCCATGTTTGAGCATGGAAACCAACTTTGGAATTGACCAGCCGAAGAAGAGCGCTAACAGAACATGACCAAACGCCAGAGTGTTGTTCAGTAGTAGCCAAACTGCGAATAGCAGGAGGCTATGGAACGGCATGGGTAGAAAACGGGATTCTCTTACCGTAAACATTAGTGCTCCCCTCCGGTATGAGTCGTACTGCTTGGCAGAAGTGCATCAACAGATTGCGAGAAGTCGTGCAGCTGTTGTGCGGCATCAGCGGTAAATTCGGTGACAAAACCACCAAAAATAACCAGCAAAGGCGATGCCGCCAGTAACACAGAAATGCCGGCAATCTCAAAGGGATGGGCTTTTTCATCGCTGGATGGCGCAGCGGTAACGCGCCAGAACAACGTGGTACCTGCCCGGGATATAGCGACCAGAGCCATCAGGCTGCTGACCAGAATCAGTGGCCATATCCAGATGATCTCAGCAGTGGATTCTGCTGCCCGCATAATCAGTACTTTACCAATAAAGCCGGACAGCGGAGGCAGGCCTATGATGGCCAGGGCTGCAATCACAAAAGCAAAGCCGAGTAACTTGGGTTGAGACATTGCTCTGGATTTTACAAAGCGGTCTTCTGCTTTGCCGCGCTGACGGGAGATCAGATCGGCAATCAGGAAAAGTGCACCAGTAACCAGTGTGCTGTGCAGGATATAGTAGAGAGCTGCCGAGGTTGCTTTTTCAGATTGAAGTGCCGCAGCGATCAGCAGCGTACCGGCAGAGATCACCACAAGATTGGCGGTCATCACGCGCAGCGTTGGGCTTGCGAATACACCCAGCGTACCAATTGCCAGCGTGCCCATGGCCATCGGCCAGAGCCAAGGCAGTGCGATATCGGCCAGCAGGTTAGCTTCTGAACCAAAGATCAGGGTATGAACCCGGAAGATACTGTAGATACCGACTTTGGTCATGATGGCAAAGAGGGCGGCTACAGGTGCAGAAGCGGACGAGTAGGTACGTGGCAGCCAGAAGTGCAGGGGCAGAAGGGCCGCTTTCAGGCCAAATACCAACAGCAGTAGCAGACCACCGGCTTTTGCCAGAATGGCTTCTGCTTCACCCAGGTGACGCACCTGAACCGCCATGTCAGCGATATTCAGTGTGCCCAGCGTGCCATACAGGATGCCCAGGCCAAACAGGAAGAGACTGGAACCGATCAGGTTCAGAATCACATAGTGAACCGCAGCCTGAGTCTTCTGTTTACCACCGCCGTGAACCAGCAGGGCGTAAGATGCAATCAGCAGCACCTCGAAGAATACGAACAGGTTGAATATATCGCCGGTCAGGAATGCACCGTTGATACCCATCACCTGGAACATAAACAGCGGGTGGAAGTACTGACCGCCTTTGTCCTGGCCTGCACAGGCGTAGAGCAGTGCCCCGGCACAAAGCAGAGAGGTCAGCAGAACCAGCATGGTGGACAGACGATCAGCCACCAGCACAATGCCGAACGGCGGTTGCCAGTCACCCAGAACATACATCTGAGTGCCTTCTGTTGCTGCTGTTATCAGTAGCATCGTAGCAAAGATAATCTGTGCCGTGACGGATAGCAGAGCCAGTCCGCGCTGACGATTCAGAATATCTTTAAATGGCGGCAAAAGAAGCAGCGCGCCGGTAAAGAGAGGAATCAGAATCGGAAGAATAGCCAGATGTTGCATTATTGCCCCCCCGTACGACGAGCAAGGCGCGGCTTAGGTGTTTCAGGCAGACGGCCATCCACATGATCGTTGCCCAGATCGGCACGGGCACGCATCGCCAAAATCACAACAAAAGCGGTCATTGCAAAACCGATAACAATAGCGGTCAGAACCAGAGCCTGGGGTAGTGGATCACTGTATTGTTCGGATTGTCCCAGAACTGCTGCCGCATTAAGTTTCAGTCGGCCGCTGGCGAACAGGAACAGGTTTACCGCATAAGAGAGCAGTGTCAGGCCCACTACGACGGGGAAAGTTCGTCCGCGAAGGGCTAAAAAGATACCGCAGGCCGTCAGCAGGCCCACGCAGAAAGCGTATAGTCCTTCCATTATTAATCGTGCTCCTTCAGTACAGGACGTTCACTGGTCGTCAATTTACCGAGGTTTGCCAGAATCAGCATGGTTGCCCCTACAACAGTCAGATATACCCCGAGGTCGAACAGCATGGCACTTGCCAGCTCAAATTCGCCCACCAGAGGCAGATGGAAGTGATCAAACCATGAGGTCAGGAATGGACGGCCAAAGAACCAGCTGCCAAGGCCTGTCAGAGCCGCAATAGTGATACCGCTGCCGATCATCAGCTGATAATCCAACTTCATACGGGCTTTAATCCAGTCAACACCATGGGCGATATACTGCTGAATAATGGCTACTGAGGTGATCAGGCCGGCAATAAACCCACCGCCTGGCATATTGTGACCACGCAGGAAAATATAAGCCGATACCAACAGTGCCAGCGGTAACAAACTCTGAGAAACTACCGACAGCATCAGAGGGTGGCTGTCTTTCGACCATGGCCGACCATCACCATCACTGGCTGGCATATAAAGACGCATACGGGCGATCAGTTTGAAGATACCGAGGGCAGCAATACCTAGTACAGTAATCTCACCCAGCGTATCAAAGCCACGGAAGTCCACCAGAATGACGTTCACCACGTTAGTACCACCGCCACCGGTCTTACTGTTTTCCAGGAAGAAAGTGGAGATGCTTTCCAGAGGCCGGGTCATCAGGGCGTAGCTGATGGTACCAATGACACCACCAATGATCGCCGCAATGCCCAGATCCCGTGCCACACGCTTAGGCGAAGACTCTTTTGGCGTGGTCTGTGGCAGGAAGAAAAGAGCCAGCATCAGCAGAATAACGGTCACAACCTCTACTGCCAGCTGAGTCAGTGCCAGATCCGGTGCGGAGAACTTGGCGAACATCAGCGACACAATCAGGCCTACAACGGACAGAGCGACCAGAGCGACCATTCGCTGACGATTCCAAATTACGGTCGCCAGAGCGCCAATAGCCAACAGAACAGCCCCGGTAATAGAGATCGCATCAACCGGAATCTGCGGCCGGTGACCGGCTGTCGCGTTAAGATCCAGCAGAGGGCCTGCCATCATCACCATTGCAAGGCTCAGCATCATATAGCTGTAACGCTGCAGTGAGCCGTTTTCTGCAAATTCCATGAGGCGAGTGATTTGTTGGTGAATCAGCTGGATAACCGCTTCAAAAACCAGTTTCGGATCATTCTCCGGGAACTGAGCCTGGAATTGGAAGAGTTCTTTACGGTTCACGTAAACCGCGACACCCCCTACCAGAGCGATAAAACTCATCAGCAATGGGAAGTTAAACCCATGCCAGATTGACAGACTGTATTCCGGAACAACCCCCTGAAGGGTTGCTGCCGAAGCTGTATAAAGCAGGTCTCCGATCACAAAGGTTGGGAAAACCCCGACCAGCAGACAGAGCGCTACCAGAATCTCAACCGGAACGCGCATGTAACGTGGCGGCTCATGAGGGGTTTTCGGCAAATTGATCGGTTCACCGTTGAAGAAGACATCGTGAATAAAGCGCAGAGAGTAGGCGACAGAGAAAACGCCGCCCAGTGTTGCGAATACCGGCACCATCCAGGACAGAGAGCCCAGAGAATCCTGATGCAGAGTTTCGGCAAAGAACATCTCTTTCGACAGGAAGCCGTTCAGCAGTGGCACACCGGCCATCGCCGCGGCGGCAACCATGGCAAGGGTTGCCGTGTAGGGCATGTATTTCCATAGGCCGTTCAACTGGCGCATGTCCCGGGAGCCGGATTCATGGTCAATAATACCTGCAGCCATAAAGAGAGAGGCTTTAAAAGTTGCGTGGTTGATGATGTGGAACAGAGCCGCAACCGCCGCAAGCTCGGTGCCCATACCCAGCAGAAGAGTAATCAGACCCAGATGACTGACGGTCGAGTAAGCCAGAAGGCCTTTCAGATCATGCTTGAACAGTGCAACGTATGCACCCAGAAGCAGAGTCGCCAACCCCGTCATACTCACAATCAGGAACCACAATTCTGTACCGGATAATACCGGATACATACGGGCCATCAGGAAAATACCCGCTTTTACCATGGTTGCCGAATGCAGATAAGCGCTGACTGGTGTCGGTGCTGCCATAGCGTGAGGCAGCCAGAAATGGAACGGGAACTGAGCGGATTTGGTGAATGCTCCCAGAAGCACGAGCACCAGAATCACAGGATAGGTCGCGTGTTCGCGGATCAGATCACCACTGGCAAGCACATCATGCAGGCTGTAACTACCGACAACATTACCGATCAGCAGAACACCGGCCAATAGGGCCAGGCCGCCAGCACCGGTAATGGTCAGTGCCATCCGGGCGCCTTTACGGGCTTCAGTCTTATGACCCCAGAAGCTGATCAGCAGGAAGGAACTGATACTGGTCAGTTCCCAGAACATCCAAAGCTGGATCAGGTTGTCCGACATCACCACGCCAAGCATGGCGAACATGAAAAGAATCAGATAGGCATAAAACTTACCCATCGAATCTTTTTCCGACAGGTAGTAGCGTGCATAGAGCACAACCAGCAAACCTATTCCCAAAATCAGTAAGGTAAAGAGCAGTGCCAAACCATCAAGGCGGAATGCAAGCTCAAGCCCCATTTGTGGGATCCAGGCTATGCTTTGGCGAATGGTTTCACCTTCAAACACCTGAGGCGCAAGCTGTAAAACCAGAACTAAAGCAAGGGCGGGAAGGCCTGCAGTAAGGAAAGCACACGCACTGCGGCTAAACCTCGATGCAAAGAGAGGTACCAGGGTTCCCAATAAGGGTAACAGTGGTATCCAGATCAGGTCATTCAACAAGGGTAGCTCCTGTTTTGTCCATCTTGTTGTTCAATCGATAACGGTCTGATTGATCGATAGTTACTTACTTGCCATTTTGGGGTAGGTTGGACCGTAATTTATTGATTACGTTCATAATTATAATTAGGTGTATTTTTTTTATTCTAACTGCTTTTTTTGGCGGCTGCACGGAACCACCACAGACAAATATAGAGGAAGAATACTAGAAAGGGCAGCTTAAAGCTGCCCTTGAGAGGTATTGAATTAACTAAATTTTTGACTTAGGTGCCAATGATTCCGCCATCGTCACGCTGGATCATGATCACGGATGATCTGGGTGTGCTCTGACCACCGGCGGGGAAGTGAGAAGGCTGAAGGTCTTCTCCCGGGTGCTGCACACCAATAAAGAGCGTGCGGTAATCCGGTGTAAAGGCTAAGCCGGTTATCTCGCAAGCCACTGGGCCTGTCAGAAAACGGCGAATCTCGCCGCTTGCAGGGTCTGCGCATAGCATCTGGTTGTTGCCCATGCCGGCAAAATCACCCGTGTTAGAGTATTTGCCATCGGTCTGAATCCAGAGGCGACCTGCGGCATCAAAACCCAGTCCATCCGGGCTGTTGAACATGTTGTCTTTGTTGATGTTTGCAGAGCCACCATAAGCAGTATCGCCGTGTACTTCCGGGTTGCCTGCCATGACAAACAGATCCCAGGCGAAGCCGGACGCTGTGTGGTCGTTGTTTTCCGGCTGCCAGCGAACGATCTGGCCGTAATTGTTTTTGGCGCGGGGGTTAGGGCCACCTACCGGCTGACCTTCTTTGCCGCGGTTTTTGTTGTTGGTCAGTGTGCAGAATACCTGCTGACCACTTGGGTGAACCGCAACCCATTCAGGTCGGTCCATGGTCGTTGCGCCCACTTGTGTGGCCGCACGCCGGGCAAAAATCAGTACTTCAGCCTGATCAGCAAAACCGTTTTCCGGAGTCAGGCCGTTTTTGCCAAAGGTCAGTTCCAGCCATTCACCGCGACCGGCAACTTTACCCGGTTCCGCATCAAAACGAGCCACGTATAGTGTGCCTTCTTCCAGCAGATCACGGTTGGCAGCCTGGTTGTCAGGATTGAATCGGTTTTTAGAAACAAACTTGTAAAGGTGCTCACCTCGTTGATCATCGCCCAGATACACCACAACATGACCATCTTTATTGATGGTCAGCGCTGCGTTTTCGTGTTTAAAGCGACCCAGTGCGGTGCGTTTTTTGGGTTTGCTGTCCGGATTTTGCGGGTCGATCTCAACAACCCATCCGTGACGGTTCGGTTCCTGTGGGTTAAGGGACAAATCAAAGCGGCTGTCATGTTTATGCCACTGATAACCTGCGTCTTTTGCTCCTATGCCGTAGCGTTTTGCGTCGGCTCCCAAGTCAACGGATGAATCACTACCAAAGTAACCGTTAAAATTTTCTTCGCAGGTCAGGTAGGTGCCCCAAGGGGTTTGTCCATTGGCGCAGTTGTTAAAGGTGCCCAATACCTTGGTGCCTGATGGATCCGCAGATGTTTTCAGCAGATTACTGCCAGCCGCTGGGCCGGTCAGTTCCATCGGGGTGTTGGCATGAATCCGGCGGTTGAAACGGCTGTCTTTAACCACTTTCCAGCTGCCATTTACTTTGCGGATTTCAAACACAGATACACCGTGTGCGGCTTGCGCTTTGCGAACATCACCACGGGTCATCTGTTTGCCCTGATGAGGAAACAGATACTCGTAGTTCGTGTATTCGTTGTTGATCGCCATGATGGCCCGATCGTCTGACAGAGGGAAGAAGCTCATGCCATCGTTGTTATCACCAAACTGACGTTCCTGATCATAGGCGTTGTTTTTGCCACCATTGATGAACTCTGCAGCGTCTGAGAACAGAGGGTCGCCCCAGGAGATCAGGCGCTCCCAGCGGTAGCCTTCAGGAACAGTGATGGTATCAGCAGTAGAGGCGGGTATTGCTTTAAAGCCAATGTCAGGGCTCATCGCTTTTGAGCTGGCGGAGCCGGAGCTCATGCCCAATGGCGTACATCCTGCTGCTAGAGTGCCTAGACCAAGAAGGGCTGCTCCGCCCATAAACTGACGACGGCTCAGGCCTTCTTCTATAATTCGGGTGAATTCCGGAGTTTTTGTTACCGGGTGATTCAGGTCGTCCTGATGTTCAAAATTGCTCATATCTCAGATCCATATATTTTGTTTATCGTTAATCTTTGAAGCGCGGTCGGAAGTTGATATGGATCATTAAACTAAGGTTTGAATGTAACAGTCCTGTGACATCGGCGTGACACTTTGTCGTTTGCGATGGCAATTATTAGTGCCTGACAAATGCTAAAGATAAGTTATATTTCAATGACTTCTTGAAGTTTTATGATTAGTCTTCAATTCGCGGTTTTGTACTCTATGATTAATTTAATTCAACGCAGTATGCATTGATTTCAGAAGCCGTTGGGCTCTGACAAGGATTTAATTTTGCCAAAGTTCTCTTTCACCATTCCGTGGACAAAACTTTATGCGTTGCTGCTGGTTTTTGCTCTCATCTCAGTTGCTGCATACAGCAGCTATGGCCACTTGCAGTCTCTGTATTTCGAGCGGGTTGAACAGAATCTAAAAAGTCAGATTGGCACGCTTCATCAAAGTCTTTCAGCGTGGGGGCGTTCAAAGCGGAGTTATGTCTATTCCTGGTCGCGTCAGCCTGAGCTGATTCGTCAGGTGCGTATTATCACGGAAGGTAAAAGTGAGTCCCTCAGAAAACTCAGTGTATTTTCCCTTGGCGATTACCTTCGCCCCGTTGTTTCTGACTCTGAAATCCGCCACTTCTATCTTGTGGGGCCTGGTAACAATATCCTTGCCAGTGACAATTCTGACTACCTTGGCTTAACAACGCCCTTGACGGCATTTCCTCATCTGATGAAGCAGGCTTGGGGTGGGCTTGCGGTTATTACTCACCCGACCCGATTTATGGGCCAAGACCATACGGCCATCTATGTCGCGGCAGCCGTTAAGGATTCCGCCAGTCAGCCGGTGGCGCTATTGGTTTTTGAGGTTGATCCGGCTGTTAGTTTTAATCAGGTATTTCGTAAGTCTGCTTTTTCGGAAACCGGAGAAGCCTACGCATTTAATCGTGACGGGGTCATGCTGACACCGGGGCGGAGTAATCGGGTTGAGGTGCTACCTCCTGTCGAGGACTCTGGGGGAACGTTGTTGGGGGAGTTGAGTGATCGGAGAGCGCTCGAATATCAGAAAACCCCGTTGGCAACCAAAATAGGCAGCAAAAGTTATGAAATTTACGTTCGTGAATCCTTCTCCGGCAGGGATGGCGAAGAAAAAATTGGGGCCTGGATCTGGGACTCCCAATTTCAGATGGGTTTGGCCCTTGAGCAATCAGCAGAGGAGGGTTTGAAGCTTCTGCGGAAGATGCAGTGGACCTTTTTGAGTTTTTTGGGGCTGGTAGTGCTGATTAGTCTCAGTTTCTTTTTTATTATTTCCTATTGGTCTGCCACCCGAAGCCGTGAAGAGGAGCACGCCCGGCAAGTTCTCACAGAAGAGCTTCAGGCGATGCATGAAAGCAATACCCTTGAAATTGCGGACCGCGAAGCTAAGCATCGGGCGATCATTGATACGGCATGGGATGCCATTTTTACCGTGGATAGTCGCGGGGTAATTCTGAGTGGCAACCCGGCTACGACGCGAATTTTTGGCTGCCAGCAAGACAAATTGGTTGGTCAGCTGCTGGAAGATTCAATTTGGCTTGAGGGTCGGGAGCGAATGACTGCTGAGTATCTGGCCAGTGTCAGTGGGCAGGCTATTGAAGCAACAGGGATTCGTTCAGATCTCCGTACATTTCCGGTGACGGTCTCCATATCTCAGACTCAAACCAGCCAAGCCTCTTTTTTTACTGTTATTGTAAGGGATATCAGTGAGCAGAAGGCGTCTGAGAAATCCCTTTTGAACGCTCAGAATCGTTTGGAGATGAGCCAGTCTTTTGCTTTTATCGGTACCTGGGAATGGGATGTGCGAAGCGACCAGGTAACGGCTACGGAGATGGCGCTGCGGCTAAATGGTCTCGATCCGGATCGAAGCCCTGTAGGGCTTGGAATCTTTTTCAGTCGCTTGCTGCCGGAAGACCGCTCAGAACTTAATCAGGCGATACATGCCTCTATAGCCTCCTGCGAGCCCTTCTCAATTGAGTGTCGGATCGAGAGTGATTTGCATCATGTAGAGTGGTTGCTGATACAGGGAACTCCGTTACAGGAGCAAGGAGCGGTCAACCGTATCATCGGGCATGTTCAGCGCATCACAGAGCGAAAAGCGAATGAAAAAGCACTCTTGGCTACACGGAATATGTTGCGGTTGGTGTTGGATACCATTCCGATCGGGGTTTACTGGAAAGGCGCTGATCTTAAGATTGCCGGTGTAAACCGCAAATATTGTGAAGATGTTGAACTGGACGAAGAAGACATTATTGGCAAAACGGAGCGGGATATTTATATCAATCAGGAGCAGGCTACTCTGGTTGAGCGTTTGGACAGAACCGTTGTTGAATCCGGCCTGCCCATGGCCACAGGCAGTGGCCGTTATTATATGAATAGTGGCAAGTTACGCTATATCGAGATCAGTCGACTGCCGATTCAGGATCAGGATCATCAGACTTTGGGGATGCTTGGGGTTTATACAGATGTTACCGAACGCCTCGAAACTCAGAAGAGTCTTAAACGTCACCATCAGCTTCTTGCCTCTATTTACACCTCTCAATTACGTTATTTTGCGGGAGATGACCGCAGACAGATCTTTACTACCTTGCTGGATGAAGTGCTTAGTCTTGCTGAAAGTGAGTACGGCTTCATTGGCCAGGTCCTCTATAAAGTTGACGGTACTCCCTACCTTAAGACTTACAGTATTACTGATATTGCCTGGAACGAAGAGACAAAAGCGCTTTTCCAGAGAACACGAAATGAAGGCATGGAGTTCCATAATCTGGACACCCTGTTTGGACATTCTCTGAAAACCGGGGAGCTGGTAATCAGTAACGACCCTGCTGCTGATCCTCGCGCGGGGGGGCTGCCTCCTGGTCATCCTGCTATGAATGCCTTTTTGGGCGTGCCTTTGATGAAAGGTGATCATATGGTGGGGATGATAGGTTTGGCCAATCGCCCTGGCGGCTTTGATCAGGAATTAGTGCGTTTTCTCCAGCCAATGTTTACGACCTGCGCAAATCTGATTGTGGCGATCGATAGCGATGCACGTATTGCAGCTGCTCAGCAGCAGTTGATCCGTGCTAAAGATTCTGCCGAGAAGGCCAGTCGGGCTAAAACCGAGTTTTTATCGCGGGTCAGCCATGAATTGAGAACGCCGATGAACGCTATTCTTGGCTTTACAGGGTTGCTGGCAGACTCTGAGGTTAATGAGGAGCAAAGCGGCTTCCTGAATGAAATCAAAACTGCTGGTAGCCATCTGATGAGCCTGATTAACGAGGTTCTTGATCTTGAGCGTATTGAGGCCGGCCGAATTGATCTGCACTCTGAACTCATCTCATTGGATAGCCTGATTGAAGGTTGTAGTTCGGTTGCGCAGCAGTTGGCTGTGCAAAAGGGGATTCGGCTCAGGTTGGACCCTGAGAGTCAAACAGGGCTGCATGCTTTTGCCGACACCGGACGCTTACGGCAAATTATGTTAAACCTTTTGTCCAACGCCATTAAATACAATCGGCCGAATGGGCAGGTTTTTATTAAGACTTATCACTCAGGTGAATGCGAAGTTTGCATAGATGTTCGTGATACGGGGGTAGGGCTAACCGATACAGAGTTATCCCATCTTTTTGAGTCTTTTAACCGGTTGCATGCGGAGAATAGCGATATTGAAGGCACCGGAATGGGGCTTGTCATTACCCGGCAGCTGGCCGAGCTAATGAAAGGCCGTCTTGAGGTTGAAAGTGTTAAAGGTGAGGGTAGCTGTTTTACGCTTTGTCTTCCGGCAGCTCTTGAATGTGAGCTTGCCGAAGCCGCTGCTCAGAACACCGCCGGCGGCCGTTGCAAGGTGTTGGTTCTAAGTTCGGCGGACTCTGCTGAAAATTGTTGTCCGGAGCTGGCTTCTCTTTTGTCGGGTTTTGAGCTTGAGTTTACGGAAACCGGGATGGGCTTCCTTGAATCGGCGCTTCAGGGGCAGTATCCATTAATGATTTGTGATTCTGCTGTTAATGACCTTCCTATGAGCGAGTTGCTGGGGTACCTGTCGGATGCGGATGTTCTGTCTCACTCTTCAATGCTCATCATGATGCCTTCTGAGTTTGCTGTATCCTTTGAGGGCGGAGAACTGACTGAGCAGCAAATAGCCAGAGTCTATCAACATGTGAAAGGCAACTCCCCGTCGGAGCTGGTTCAGAAATTGCTAAATAATCTTAATGGGTAACAAGCTACTTTCTGATATGATCAATTCTTTAATCAAGGATGTATCACTTACTTTTTGATTTTGTTAGCATTTTACTTGTTTTTAGAGCGAGATTGCTCGTTTCGCGTAGATAAATAAGGCTTCCTTTGTGAACAGTCGTGCCTATTTGCTTAACTGGCTTTTTGCCGCTTTGTCTGCTCTTGCCGTTATTGGGAGTGCTTTCTATGTCGAGACAACTTATTTAGAGCAACTGCGTCAGAAGCGCGTTCTTGAGACCCGCGCGCGCATATCTGAGGCTGGTGCCAGCATCGAAAGTGTTATCCGTTCGAATCTTGCCAGTTTACAGGGGTTGGCGGCTTATCTTTCGATAAAACCTGATATATCTCAGACAGACTTCGCTGAAACCGCTAATCTGTTTCTGAGTAACAACGATATGGTTAACACCGTTTACCGTATCTCCAGTTCCTTTCAATATACTCATCGCTATCCAGGTGCGATTAATCTTGATTTGTTGGATAGCTTTATCAGGGTTGATTCTCAGGATTTTGAACTTGCCCGTCGTGCGGTCGAGACCGGTGAAGTGTTTGTCTCGGGCCCGGTTACTGAAAGTAATGGGATCGATTTTCTTCACGTTTGGTTGCCATTACAGGGCAATGGACGCCAGCATAGAACGGCGCTGCTGTTTTTTCCTATCTCCCTGAATCAGCTTTATGAAACCTCTGGACTCGATCAGGTTTCTAAAGATATGGATATCGCGGTCCGAACCATTCGTGATGGCAAGCCTGCTGCGGTTTTTTATGGTTCACCCTCTCTGTTCAGTGTTTCCGATATTACTTACAGTTTTTCTTTGCCGGGGGCGCAATGGCAAATTGTTGCCGGTATTAAGAAAGACTCATTTGTAGAGCGATCCTCGCGGCTCTGGATTCAACTGGCCGCCGGATTGTTAATCGGTATTATTTTTCTGATCCTCTGGCTGCGTTTAAAAGAGTTAAAAGCGGTTGGTCTGATTGAAAATCAGCAGCTGATGCTGGACCAGGCACAAAGGGTTGGGAGAATCGGTAACTGGTCCTGGAATATCAGTAAAGATGACATTTTCTGGTCTGATGAAGCGTATCGGCTCTTTGGCCTGGAAAAAGGCGACCCCTCTCTTAAAAAGGGCGGCTATCTGCAGTTTGTACATGAACAGGACCGTGAGGCTGTTGAGCGAGCCATTGACGAGGCGATGAGTCGTGGCGGTCGTTATCAGGCAGATTTTCGCTTGATGCGGGCTGATTTTGATCAGCGATGGATTCACTCAGAAGGTTTTGTTGAGCTCAGTTCTGACCGTAAACCGATCCGGGTATTTGGTACCTTTCAGGATGTTACCTCCAGTCGAAAAATTGAGCGTGAACTGAAGCAGCGTGAAGCTCAGCTGACGGCAATTACTGATGCTGCTCAAAGTCTGATCATGATTACCCGTGCTTCGGATGGCAAAGTCTTGTTCACAAATCCCTCCTCCAGACGCATGTTGGGCATTGATCCTCAGTCTCTTGTGGGGCGCTCGATTGTTGAGCTGTATCCATCCCCTGAAGATCGTCAGCAGGTTTTACGTCGGGTTGAAAAAGATAAACAACTCAGTAACTACACCCTGAGACTAAGGAGAGCTGATAATGGTGAAATATCAACGTTTCTTATTGGGTTGCAGCTTATTCGTTTTCAGGGTGAAGACTGCTTTGTTGTTGATATGGTCGATATCACCTCGATGCTTGAGGCTCAATTGGCTCTGGCGGAAAGTGAAGAGAAGTTTCGACTGTTTGCTGAGAATGTTCCCGGAATTTTCTGGCTGTCTCATCCGGAAGGCAATGATATTGAGTTTCTGAGTCCCGGGTATGATGTCATCACCGGAATGCGAGCTGATTGGGTGCTTTCCGGGGCTGAATCCCTCTATGCGAATGTGGTGGATGAAGATCGTCATTTACTGACACGCATTTTTTCGGCCTCAGAAAAGCCGGTTCAGTTTGAGTTTCGTATCCAGCATCCTGATGGTGATATTCGCTGGGTCAGGAATCTGTCTTTTGCGACTTACGACAATAACGGGCTGGTCAAAAATATTGCTGGTTTTGGCGAAGATATTACCGAAGCCTATCTCAGTAATCAGCGCATTAAGTTGGCGGCGTCGGTATTCGAAAGTACAGCTGAGGCGATCGTAGTGACCGATGCTGAAAATCAAATTGTTTCCGTCAATGAGGCCTTCACCAGAATAACAGGCTTTCAACAGGAAGAGGTGCAGGGGAAAAATCCTTCAGTACTTAGCTCCGGCAAGCAGTCGCCTGATTTTTATAACGTTATGTGGCAGAGCCTTAAGAATACCGGTAGTTGGCAAGGTGAGGTCTGGAATCGCAAAAAGAGTGGAGAACTCTATGTTGAGTGGCTTTCTATAACGGCGCTGAAAAACCGGTTTGATCAAGTGGAAAACTATGTGGCAGTTTTCTCAGACATAACGGATCGAAAAGAAAAAGAGGAGCTTATTCGCTATCAGGCCAACTATGATGCTCTGACCGGCTTGCCCAATCGTGTTCTTTTCAATGACCGCCTTACTCAAGCGATCTCTTCTGCACGTCGTTACCCGAAAGATCGTGGTGCGTTAATGTTTATCGACCTCGATCATTTCAAAGAGGTGAATGATACCCTGGGGCACGAAGCGGGGGATCACCTGCTCAAAATGGTTGCTGAACGCCTGCAAAAATATACCCGCGAGTCGGATACAGTTGCCCGACTGGGTGGCGATGAATTTACCGTTATGCTGCCCTCTATTGCTGCAATTGAAGATGTTGGCAAGGTGGCTGAAAAAATTATCGAGTCGTTATCCAAAATCTTTGATCTTAATGGTAAAGCAGCCCATATTTCGGCCAGCGTTGGTGTCACGATTTTTCCGGATGATGGCGAGGAGCTAACCCGGGTTCTGCAAAATGCCGATCAGGCCATGTATGCAGCTAAGTCTGCAGGGCGGCATACTTATCGTTTCTTTACGCCCCTTATGCAGCAGGAGGCAGAGCGGCGTCAGCTTCTTCAGAACGATCTTCGCTCCGCTCTGGAGCGCAGAGAGTTTGAGTTACATTATCAGCCGGTCGTTGACAGAACCGGTCACACAGTGAAGGTTGAAGCACTTGTCCGCTGGAATCATCCGGAACAAGGCCGTGTTCCACCGGATCAGTTTATTTCGCTGGCTGAAGAGACCGGTTTAATCATTCCTCTGGGCGGCTGGGTTTTTAATCAGGCCGTCTCTGAAATTTCACGTCTGAGAAAGAAATATCCTGCTCTTGGAGTAGCGATCAATCTATCTTCGAAACAGATTGCCACAGATGATCCTCATGTTGAGCACTTTATTGATATTGTTCAGCAGTATGGTTTGCCAACTGAATTTGTCACGCTTGAGATAACAGAGTCCCTATTCCTGGACCCGGGTGGCGACTCGGTTGAAAAATTGAATCGCTTAAGAGAGCAGGGCTTTGAAATAGCCATAGATGACTTTGGCACGGGGTATTCGTCTCTGAGCTATCTAAAACAGCTGCCGCTGACTACGATTAAAATTGATAAAAGCTTTGTCTCTGACCTTGATAAAGATAGCGGTGATCGCGTGTTAGTTGATGCCATTTTATCGATAGCGCAAAGTATGCAATTAAGCGTTATTGCTGAGGGCGTCGAGACTCAGGCTCAGTCAGATTATTTGACTGAGAGGGGCGCGCAGATGCAGCAGGGTTGGCTGCATGGCAAGCCCATGTCTTTTCAGGATTTATCTCAATGGTTGGAAGAAAATATTAAGTAATTCTTTTTTCTTTACGACAATCGAGTATATTTGAACTAAGCTGAAAAAGTGCTGCAGAATCAATAACAAACTGTATGTTTAATCAAGGCTAAAGTAGGTGTTTTTACAAAAAAACAAGCCGGTAACTTTAGTAATGTGACAGGATTTTTTATTGATACATATTTTATGCGGGTTTAATATTTGTCAGCCCGGTCCCGGTGCGTTTTATTTAGAATACAGGAGTTATAAATGAGTCATCGCACATCTTCTGCCGGAGTTGGTAACGTATCTGCTGCTGCTTTGATTTCCGGTGTCGTTGCTGCTTTTTGTGTTTGGGGTGCCGGTAGTTTTCTGTCTCTGAATATTCATCTGACTTTTGCCCTGGCTCTTGGTGTTGGGTTTTCGACGGTTTGGTTTTTGAGCCGTTCTGCTTCTGTCCGGGAAGATGACACACCTTCTGCTGCTTCCCTTGCCCGTCAAACCGCTGATACGTTTAATACGTTTTCTTCCAGCCTTTCTGTTGAGTTTAAAGAATCCCGTGAAGAGATCCTTCAGGTTAAGAATCTTCTTGATACTGCGATTGGTCAGTTGATTGAGAATTTTACTCAGGTCCATCAAAAAACTCAGGAACAACAGGCGCTAACAAACCGTATCACTCAGCACATGTCTGCCGGAGAGGATGTTGATTCAATTTTTTCCGGTTTTATTCATGACACCACAGAAACCTTTGAGATCTTCATGGATAACGCGGTCCAGGCGAGCAAATTTGCTATGGGGCTGGTTGAAATTATGGATGATATGGCCAGTAAAATTGGCGGTATTGTTAAACTTCTTGATGAGATTGACGATATTGCTGATCAGACGAACCTCTTGGCGCTTAATGCTGCCATTGAAGCGGCAAGGGCTGGCGAAGCAGGTCGCGGTTTTGCGGTCGTTGCCGATGAAGTGCGTTCTTTGTCGAAGAAAACCACGCACTTTAGTGATCAGATTCGCTCTTTGATGACCGATTTGCACAGCTCTTTTTCGAATGCTGATACCTCTATTCAGCGTATTTCTTCGGTTGATATGGGGTTTGCCAGCGAGTCTAAGCGTCGTATCGAACAGGTTCTTGAGCAGTTGGAGAAAATCAGTCACGAATCTTCAGATGCTCTTTCTTCGCAAAGTATTTTGGCAGCTGAGGTAGAAGAGAATATTAATCAGGCAACCACGGGGCTGCAGTTCCAGGATATGACCAGTCAGCTACTTGATCATACGGAAACGCGTTTGGATGCGATTCACGATCTGATGGATGACTTGGCACATCTTACCAAAGAAGACAGCGCCCGCTCTGCTGAAGAGATCTTACTGCACATCCGCGAGAAGCTTCAGGATACTCGCACTAAAATCGATAACATGAAACATAGCCCGGTCGCTCATGGCAACATGGACTCCGGCGACATTGAACTATTTTAATAAAATTAGGTGGTGGAGGAACTTATGGCCAAGAAAATTCTGACGGTGGACGACGCAGCCTCAATTCGTCAGATGGTGGCTTTCACTCTGAAAGGTGCTGGTTATGAAGTGGTAGAAGCTGTTGATGGACAGGATGGCCTGAATAAGGCTAAGTCCGGACAGTTTGATCTGGTACTTACGGATCAGAATATGCCAAAAATGGATGGTCTGACGCTGATTAAGTCGCTTCGGGCTCTTCCTCAATACAGCCGTACACCTATTTTGATGCTCACCACTGAATCCAGTGATGATATGAAAGCAAAAGGCCGGGCAGCCCGTGCTACCGGTTGGTTAGTTAAGCCATTTGATCCGGCAAAATTGCTGGAAGTCGTGAAAAAAGTACTGGGCTAATTTGCTTAAGGCAACAGAGACGGATGGTGTGTAATGTCATTTGATTTAAGCCAGTTCAATCAGCTGTTTTTTGAAGAAACCGCTGAGCATCTCGCGACCATGGAGAGCCTGATGCTGAATATGGATGTTCAGTCACCCGATATGGATGACCTGAACGCTGTATTCCGTGCTGCACACTCCATTAAGGGGAATAGCGGTACTTTCGGCTTTAATGACATGACTGCCGTCACCCACGAACTGGAGACACTTTTAGATCTGGTCCGAAAGGGTGAAACTGATCTGACCGATGAGATGGTCGATGTTACCTTGCAGGCGGGTGATGTGCTGGGCGGTATGCTAGAAGCTCATCAGAATGGAGAAGAGCCTGATCAGGAGCCCGCCGAAGCTGTTATTGAAGAGCTCAATCGTCAGCTGGCTATTGCGAAAGGTGGCGCTGAAACTCATAAGGATGCAAACCCGCCTGCGCCAACCTTTGCTGAGCAATTGCCGACACCTCCTGAACCCTCTCAGAGCAAACTGACTCAGTCATTTGTCATTCGTTTTCCGGCTCCTGACCAGGAGCTGGATATGCTGTTCGATTCTCTTAAGGAGCTCGGTGATCTGACCATCATTGATGCCCCGTCTGAAGAATCAAATGACTGGTTGTTTTCGTTACAGACTGATTCGACAAAAGAAGATCTCAAGGACCTGATCACCTTCATGGTTCCGGAAGATACGCTTTCAATTGAAGAAGAGTTGTCTGCCGATGACGGTAGCTTTGGTTTTTTTGAATCTGTAGGTCAGGATGCATCCGATGTGGATGATCTGGGATACGGCTTTTTTGATGATATCGAATTGTCGGAAGACTCTTTAACTGAGAAACCTGCAGAGATAGAGTCTGACGACCCAGGTTATGGCTTTTTTGATGACGACTCATCCGATGAAACCTCAGTGGATGTTGCTGCTGATTCCGGCGTTTCAGACAACGGAGATGATGATCCGGGTTATGGTTTCTTCGAAGAGCCAGACACGATCGACACCGGGACGTCCACTGCTTCTCTGGCGTCGCCGACACCTTCTGTAGAAGAGAGCTCTGGTAAGGCCGCTCAGGATTCCGAGTTTGATGGCTACGGCTTCTTTGAGCCGCTTAAATCCCAGGGATCTGCCAAAGCGTCAGCTTCTGGTGCTGATGTAAAAACGCCTGCCGGTAAGTCAGAGGTTACAAAAACACGTGCGGCTAAACCTGCTGCCGCTGCTGCGGTTAAGAATGGTGGTGCTGAGTCATCGATCCGTGTCAGCGTTGAAAAAGTGGATCAGCTCATCAACCAAGTGGGTGAGCTTGTTATCACGCAGGCGATGTTAGCTCAGATGGCCTCAGAGGTTGACCCGATTCTGCACGAAAAGATGGCTAACGGTTTAGCTCAGCTGGAGCGAAACACCCGCGATCTGCAGGATTCGGTAATGTCGATCCGAATGATGCCGATCAGTATTGTCTTCAGCCGTTTTCCCCGGGTCGTTCGGGATCTGGCCGGTAAGCTAAACAAAAAGGTCAAGTTGGAAATGGTCGGTGAAAATACCGAGCTTGATCGTAGCATGATTGAGAAGCTGACCGACCCTCTGACACACCTGATCCGTAATAGTCTTGATCATGGTATTGAATCACCTGAGGCCCGTGCCGCTGCCGGCAAAGATCAGACCGGTACAATTCTTCTTCGGGCATCTCATCAGGGCGGAAATATTGTTGTTGAGGTACAGGATGACGGTGCAGGCCTGAATCGTGAACGTATTTTGTCCAAGGCTCATGAGAAAGGTATTCCTGTTTCTGAGAGTATGCCGGATTCAGAAGTTTGGCAGCTCATTTTTGCTCCCGGTTTTTCCACTGCAGCAGCTGTTACAGACGTGTCGGGTCGTGGCGTTGGTATGGATGTTGTAAAACGAAATATCACCTCGTTGGGTGGACGCCTTGAAATTGAATCGATGGAGGGCATTGGCAGCCGAATCAGTATTCGCTTGCCGTTAACTCTGGCGATTCTTGATGGTTTGCAGGTCGCTCTGGGGGATGAAATCTATATTGTCCCGCTGACCAGCATCATCGGCTCGATGCAGCCTGATTCGAACGATATAAAAACGGTCTCTGGTGAAGGTGCTGTGATCAGCATCCGAGATGAATACTTGCCCATTATTAAGCTTGGTGATCTGCTGAATATGCCGGCTCAGTTTGATGATTACGAACAGGGCATCATGGTTATTCTTGAATCTGATGGTAAGCGTGTCGGGCTCTTTGTCGATGATCTTGTTGGTCAGTCTCAGGTGGTTATTAAGAGTTTAGAGGCCAATTATCGCAAAGTTGACGGTGTCTCAGGTGCAACTATTTTGGGAACAGGCCGTGTAGCGCTGATTCTCGACGTTGAAGAATTGATCAGCATGCATAAAAAGCGTGCGAAGAAAAAGCCTAATGGCGTGCTGGTGTAAGGGGTTTAAGCATGGCAGAACAGATAGCTGAAAATCAGGATAACAGTGAGTACGGACGCCTGCTTGGTCAGGAATACCTTACTTTTTCACTTGAGGATGAGCATTATGCAGTTGATATCCTTAAGGTTCAGGAAATTCGTGGTTACGGAGCTGTAACCAAGATTGCCAATGCACCCTCTTTTATTAAGGGGGTTATCAATCTTCGCGGTGTGATTGTTCCTATTATCGATTTGCGGATTAAGTTTAATCTCGGTAAGGCTCATTACGATGAGTTTACTATCGTTATTGTGCTTAATCTGGCTAACCGTGTTGTTGGTATGGTGGTTGATGGGGTGTCAGATGTGGTTTCACTGGCCGGTGATGAAATTAAAAATCCGCCGGATTTTTCAGCAAATTTTGACTCCGAATATATCCTGGGGCTGGCTACCGTAGATGAACAAATGCTAATCATTGCTGATATCGAAAAGCTGATGTCCAGTGATGAGATGGCTCTGGTGGATAAAACCCGAGCCAGTGCTGAATAAACAGCAGTTACCTTAAAGATTTTCAGATTTGAGATGCAGGTTCAGTTGGAGAACGGGCAATGAGTACAAAAACATCAATACGATCAAAACTGCTAAGTGTTGCTTTTGCAGCTGGCGGTCTTGTCGCAGCAGGGGCGCTTGTAACCTTTTTGGGTGAAGGCGAAAACACTCTCTACTGGGCTTTAGCGTTGCATGCGGCAGCATTGGTCGTGCTCTTCAGTGGTGCGCGCACCCTTTTGGCTCAGGTCGAGCAGCCTGTTCACCAGCTAATGGCAATTGCTAAGCATTTTTCGGATGGAAAACCTGCCCATTCCGATCCGGTGATCGATAATGAAATCGGTGCAGTTGTCCGCGCACTGGTTGATGCTCAGATTGATGTCAGTAAAAAGCGGCAGAAAGAGCTTCGCCAATTTGATCAAATAGCCCGTATTAAGCGAGGTCTGGACATTGTTAATACAAACGTGATGATTGCCGATGCGGATCTGAACATTATCTATGTGAACGCTTCTATCCAACGTATGCTCCGTGATCGCGAAGCGGATCTGCAGAAGTCGTTGCCACATTTTGATGCCAGCAATCTGGTCGGTAAGAACATTGATATTTTCCACCGTAACCCTGGCTATCAGCGTAAGTTGCTGGGCGGCCTGACCGGAGCACATAAAGCCCGAATCAATGTTGGCGAAACCACGTTCTCTTTGGTTGTTCACCCTATCTCTAATAATGGCGAACGTAACGGTTACATTGTCGAGTGGCAGGACCTTACTGACACCTTGGCTCAGGAGCTGAAAGAGCGGGAGTTGCAGGCTCAGCAAGCTGAGCTGATGGGTGAGAACCAGAGAATTCGTCGCGGTCTGGATGTCGTTAATACCAATGTAATGATCTCAGATGCTGATCTGAACATTGTGTATATGAATGAATCTATTCTTGAGATGTTGGCTCGCAATGAGTCTGAGATTCAAAAAGAGTTGCCGCATTTCGATGCGGATAACCTGCTGGGACAGAATATTGATCTCTTCCACAAAAATCCTGAGATGCAACGTCGAATGTTGTCGGGCCTGACCGATACGCATGGTGCCACCCTTAAAATTGGTGACAGCACATTTGATCTTCAGGTGACTCCAATCGGCACGCCTGATCATCGACAAGGGTTTGTTGTTGAATGGCGCGATATGACCGATATTTTGCGTCGTCAGGCAGAGGCCGAGGAAGTTGAGCGCAAGCAGCGTGAGCTCTCTGATATTAATAGTCGAATCCGTAATGCATTGGACAATGTCTCCAGCAATGTGATGATGGCCGATACTGATCTGAACATTATCTATATCAATGATGCGTTGCGCGGTATGTTCCGACAGTCTGAAGCGCTGATTCAGCGTGAACTGCCTGAATTCGCCGTTGATACCCTTATCGGTAAGAATATTGATGTCTTTCATAAAGATCCGGAGCATCAGCGTCATATGCTGGCGGCCCTCCAGTCAACCCACCATGCGAAGATCTCTATAGCCGGTCGCTACTTTGCCTTCATTGCGAACCCAATCTTCAATGAAAAGGGAGAGCGTCTGGGGACCGTTGTTGAATGGTCGGATACCACAAATGAAACCCTAGCCCAGGCTGAGATTGCTGACATTGTTGAAGGCGCATCTCGAGGTGACTTCAATCGTCGGATCAATACCAACGGCAAAGATGGTTTCTTCCTCGAGCTGGCGAGCGGAATGAACAACCTGATGGAAACAACGTCAGAAGGCTTGTCTGAGGTTGCTCGGGTTCTGAGTGCGATGTCTAAGGGTGATCTTACTGAACGAATCGAGCAGGACTTTGAAGGTATGTTCGGTCAGCTGAAAGACGATGCCAACGCCACCGTTGATCAGCTGGCGAGTATCGTGACTCAGATTAAAGAAGCATCTGATGCGATTAACACGGCGGCCAGTGAGATCTCCGCTGGTAACAACGACTTGTCGCAACGAACTGAGGAGCAGGCTTCCAGTCTTGAAGAAACAGCTGCTTCAATGGAGCAGTTGACTTCAACCGTTCAGCAGAATGCGGAAAATGCGTCTCAGGCAAATAACCTGGCTCAGGGTGCAAGCCGCATTGCCCAGAAAGGTGGCGATGTTGTGAGTCAGGTAGTGAGCACCATGCGAACGATCAGTGATAACTCCAAGCAGGTCGAAGAGATTATCAGTGTGATTGACAGCATTGCTTTCCAGACGAATATTCTTGCGCTCAACGCGGCGGTCGAGGCGGCCCGGGCCGGTGAGCAAGGTCGAGGCTTTGCGGTTGTGGCCACCGAGGTGCGTAATCTGGCTAAACGAAGCGCCGGAGCCGCTAAAGAGATTAAAGAGCTGATTGTTACCTCTGTTGATACTGTTGAAGAGGGCTCTAAGCTGGTTGATGATGCAGGTTCGACAATGAAAGATATTGTTGATGCTATTGGTCAGGTGACCAGTATCATGACAGAGATCTCGGCTGCTTCTGCTGAGCAGCGTTCCGGAATCGAGCAGGTGAACACTGCAATCACCCAGATCGATGAGGTAACTCAGCAAAATGCGGCGCTGGTAGAAGAAGCGGCAGCTGCTGCAGAATCAACCGAAGAGCAAGCTCGATCGCTGGTGAACTCTGTTAGTCTGTTCAAGCTGAGCGGCGATTCCTCCTACAGACCGCCTTTGGCATCGCCTGTTAAATCGCCCGTTGCGACTTCAGAAGAGATTAGGTCTCCTGCAGCGGCCAAACCTGAAGCTAAGCCATTGAAAAAAGAGGCATCGAAGCCAGTCGCTCAGAAAGCTAAGCCTAGCCAGGACGATGACTGGGAAGAATTCTGATTCCCACGTTTTGTATCGATTATAGGCTGCCCTTGGGCAGCCTATTTTTTAGGATTGAAAGATGGATGCAACCCGCCCTGATCGTGAATTTCATTTCACGGACGAGAATTTTTCAACGATCAAGAAGTTAATTTATGACCGTGCTGGTATCAATCTGGCCGAGACTAAAAGGGATATGGTTTACAGTCGTTTATCCCGACGTTTGCGTGCTAATGGTTTGCGGACTTTTCAGCAATATCTTGATCTTTTGAATGATCCCGATAGTTATGAGCAACAGGAGTTTGTTAACTCACTGACAACAAACCTGACATCGTTTTTTCGTGAGTCTCACCATTTCGATATTTTGAAAGAGTACTTTGCCGAGCATAAAAATAAGAAGCGCTTCAGAATTTGGTGTTGTGCTGCTTCTACCGGCGAGGAGCCATATTCTATCGCTATGGCCGCTATGGAGTACTTTGGAAACTATCAGCCGCCAGTAGAGATTCTGGCTTCAGACCTTGATACAAAAGTTCTCGAAAAAGCCCGCCATGGTGTCTATTCTTTTGATAGGGTGGAAAGACTTTCTGATCAAAGGCTTAAGTCATTTTTTTTCAAGGGGAAGGGTGATAATTCAGGTTTGGTTAAAGTAAAATCTGAATTGCAGGATATTGTTTACTTCTTTAACCTGAATTTGCTGAGCGAGTCATGGCCCTTTGATGAGCCGTTCGACATTATTTTCTGTCGAAATGTAATGATCTACTTTGATAAACCGACTCAATACAAAGTGTTGAAAAAGTTCCTGCCTCATCTTCGAGAAGATGGGCTGTTATTTGCAGGTCATTCGGAGAGTTTTCCTCACGCTTCTGATCTGTTCAAACTGCGCAAGCACACCGTATATGTGAAAACACATAAACTGAGTTAACGGTAGGAAATGCCATGGAAATATTGCATGAAGCCTCGCAGCCTAAAATTTACTTCGACAGGAAATTTAACTGTCAGGTTGCGAAGATCTTACCTGGTGAGTTTTATGTCACCTCAACCGATATGGCGATCAGTACCGTTTTAGGTTCATGTGTTTCTGCCTGTATCAGAGATACCAAGCTAAATATTGGCGGTATGAACCACTTTATGTTGCCGGGTAATTCTGATGTGTTTAACCCTTTAAGCGCTTCGGCTCGTTATGGCAGTTATGCCATGGAAATGCTGATTAATGAGATCCTGAAACGGGGTGCCACCCGGGAAAATCTTGAAGCTAAAATTTTTGGTGGTGGCAACGTTGTTGAGTCTATGACGACCAGTAAAGTGGGCAAGCGAAATGCTCAGTTTGTTATCGACTACCTGGGGTTCGAGTCAATACCTATCGTTGCTCAGGACTTGCTGGATACCTGTCCGAGAAAGGTAATTTTCTTTCCTAAGACAGGAAAAGTGCTGATGAAGCGTCTTCGTAGTGGTGGTGTTGATCGTGAGATCCTGGAAATTGAAAACCAATACAGCAAATCTCTTGGCCAGACGCCGGTATCGAATGATATTGAGTTGTTTGACTAACCGTGATGATTGAAGGGAATGAAGCATCGTGATTGAGGTTGTTATCGTTGATGATTCTGCTTTGATTCGTAATCTCCTTAAGGAAATTATCAGCGAGCAGGAAGATATGACCGTTACCGGTATGGCAAAGGATCCGTATGAGGCCCGCGAGGTTATACGTCAGGTCAATCCTGATGTTGTGACATTGGATGTTGAGATGCCAAAGATGCATGGACTGGATTTTCTTGAAAAACTGATGCGTTTGCGCCCTACGCCGGTTGTGATGATTTCTACGTTGACGACGATGGGGTCAGACACAACGATACGAGCCTTGGAGCTTGGTGCGATTGATTTTATTGCCAAGCCAAAAGTTGCTGTATCCAGCGAGCTTAAACAATACAGCGAAATCATCTGCGACAAGATCCGTATTGCTGCCCAGGCCGGCCCCAGATTGGCGGGTATCCGTAAGACGATTGCCAGCAAAAACGCCGTAGATAAGCCGGTATTGTTTTCTCCTAAAGCGCTGTCAAAAATTATTGCCGTGGGAGCCTCCACAGGCGGAACCGAAGCGATTAAAGCCTTTCTGATGCCTTTGCCTGCTCAGTCTCCCCCTATTGTCATTACGCAGCATATGCCGCCCGGTTTTACCAAAACATTCGCCGATCGTATGGACTCTCTGACTCGCTTGAGCGTAAAAGAAGCGGAAGAAGGTGATGTCCTTAAGCCGGGGCGTGTTTTTATTGCCCCTGGAGATCGTCACCTTAAAGTCGTGAAGGAAAGCGGGCGTTATGTCGTTAAACTGGACTCAGGGCCTCCGGTAAACCGACATAAACCTTCGGTGGATGTTCTTTTTGATTCTTTGATTGAACATGCTGATATTGTCGCCGGAGTGATCCTCACGGGAATGGGGGCGGATGGTGCTCAGGGCCTTAAAAGATTAAGAGATGCCGGGGCAAGAACCTTTGGTCAGGATGAGGCTAGCTGCGTCGTTTATGGCATGCCAAAGGCTGCCGAGAAACTGGGGGCCGTTGAGTTTGTATACCCTTTGAAATTAATTCCTGTACAGCTGGCCCGAACCGTGAATAATTAACGGCAGTGTATTGTTATAAATAGAGTTTTTGGAGTAATGATGAATATTCAAACTTCTTCCAGTGGTGCTCAAAGCACAATGCGCCTGAATGGCCGCTTCGACTTTAATGCGCATAAAGTGTTTCGTGAGACTTATCAGCAGCTTTTGGATGATAAAGCAAAAATGATCGTTCTGGATCTTAGCCAGGTAGATTATCTCGATAGCTCGGCTTTGGGGATGTTGCTTCAGTTTAAAGAAAAAGCTGACATGCAAGGTACTAAGATCTCGTTGCAAAACTGCTCCCAGCTGGCAAAAGATGTTCTGGCAATTGCCAACTTTGACAAGCTGTTTGAAATTTCCTGAGTGGTAAACTGACTATGCGTATTCTTGCTGTTGATGACACGAGGGCGAACCTCGTACTACTCCAGGCAATGTTAAAACGATCTGGCCACGAGGTGGTAACGGCTGAGAATGGTGAGGACGCTTTAGAAGTTTTTGCTGAACAACAGCCTGACCTGGTTCTCATGGATGTGATGATGCCGGGTATGGATGGTTTCGAGGCTGCGCAGAAATTGCAGGCTATGTCTGCACCGCGCTGGGTGCCGATTATCTTTATTTCGGCCGCTGCAACGGAAGAATACTATATCAAAGGTCACCAGTCCGGTGGTGCTGATTATCTGTTTAAGCCGATTAATCAGGTTATTCTCAATACTAAAATTGAGTCTATCAAGCGCATAGTAGATATGCAGAATACGCTGCATAGCCAGAATACCGCGCTTCAGGAATATGTTGAAAAGGATGAGGCCGAACGTCGCATCTCCCGCCATATCATGGAACACATGGCCGAGAGTAAGGGACTTGAAGACCCTCTGATCAGTTCTATGATCACCCCGGCTGAGCAGTTCAGTGGTGACGTATTGTGCGCAGCTCGATCACCCAGTAATCGCTTATACCTCCTGATTGGAGATGCTGTGGGTCATGGCTTGGCTGCCGCAATTAATACGCTGCCAATATCCGGTACTTTTTACTCTATGGTTTACAAAGGTTTTGAGCTGCAAACCATAGCTAAAGAGCTTAATCGCAGAATCAAAGAAGCGATGCCAACCGGTTGTTTTGTTGCTTGCGGTATTGTCATGATTGATCCTGGTGAGTCCTATGCAGAAATATGGAATGCTGGGCTTCCTACCTTTTATTGCGTTGATTCTCACGGCCATGTCTCTGACACCTTCGAGTCAACACAGCTGCCTCTCGGTGTATTGGGTGCGGACCAGTACGAGGTTCAGAGCGAAATCATCCCTTACCGCCCCGGACATCAGATTATTCTTTTCTCTGATGGGTTAATCGAAGCTGAGAACAGCGAAGGTGAGTTCTTTGGTATTGAGCGACTGCTCGGATGCCTTCATAACCCCGAAAATCGTCTTGATGACATTCGTTATGCTCTGGAAGAGTTTATGGGTGAGGAAAGCCCGCATGACGATGTAACTCTTGCCTTGGTCGATATGCCTGCTCAAGACTCCATGGGGATGGAGATTCTGAGTGATAGTCAGCCGACAGAGGTTATGACCTCGGTTGTTGAAGCGGATGGTCTGGATTGGCGGGTTAACTTCCATCTGGGCGTCTCAGAAGTTAAAGCGCTTGATCTGACACCTATGATACTGGGGGCTCTTGGCCAATTCAAAGGTGTTGAGCGTCATAATCAGAAGCTGTTTTTGATTATGGCTGAGTTACTCAACAATGCTCTTGACCATGGGTTATTAAAGTTGGATTCCAGCCTTAAGTCAGGTCCTGATGCTTTTGAAAAATACCTGACTGAGCGTCAGGAGCGTCTGGAGGGGCTTGAGTCAGGCTATATTGAAATTACAGCCAGCAAGCTGCGCGTCCATGATGAGTCTTTCCTTCGGATCACCATTGAAGATACCGGTGAAGGTTTCAACTTTGAGAGCATCAATCAAGGGGATGCTGCCAGTCATTCGGCGATGCATGGCCGAGGTATTAAACTGGTTAAGCAGCTATGTCGGGCTGTTGTCTACGAAAACCGTGGCAATAAAGTGACGGTTGATTACGATCTTAATACCGTGAATAAATCCTGATGAAAGTTGCCTTCCTAGGCATAGGGCTTATGGGGTTGCCCATGAGCCAGCGCCTTTTTAATGCTGGTTATGATCTGACCGTCTGGAACCGATCTGCAGAAAAATGTGCGCCTTTAGCAGAGCTGGGCGTCTCTGTTGCTGAAGCACCGCAGGCTGCGGTAGCCCGAGCAACACTTGTCTTCCTGTGCTTAACCGACAGCTCCGCTGTTGAACAGGTTTGGCAGCAGATTCGGCCGGTATTAACGGCGGAGACCATTCTGGTCGATTGCTCCAGTATTGACCCCTTGGTGACCCGATCTCTCGCGGCTCAGGCTGCTTCAATCGGTGTACATTGGATCGATTGTCCTGTTTCTGGCGGAGTACCGGGGGCTCAGGCAGGTACTTTAGCTATGATGGCAGGTGGAAGCTCCGGTATTATTGATCGTATTCAGCCTGTATTAGAATGTTTGTCTTCTAAAATAACCTATATGGGTGAGAGTGGTTCCGGTCAATATGCAAAAATCTGTAATCAGATGATTGTTAGCTGTAATGCTCTCGTTATTGCAGAAGTTGTCGCTTTTGCAGAAAAGTCCGGTGTCGACAGTAGCCGACTAGCTGAAGCTTTTTCCGGTGGTTTTGCTGACTCAAAACCGCTGCAAATTCTGGCTCCCGAGATGGCTGCTCGTCGCTTCGAGCCTCCTAAGTGGCATGTTGATACTTTACTGAAAGATCTGAAAATGGCTGTGACACATTTGACTGAGTCTTCAGCTGATGCGCCTATGACTCAGTTAGCGAAGAAACTGATGGCCTCTCATAGTGCTGACGGATATGGTGGTAAAGATCCTTCAACATTGGTCAAACGCTACCTGGATGACTAACCGCTATGAGTAACCCTCTTGTCGCCAATATATCTCTGCTTTTTTCTGATCTGCCAATGATGGAGCGCTTTCAAAAGGCCGCAGATTGTGGTTTTTCGCTGGTTGAGATTCAATTTCCTTATGAGTGGGCTGCAGGCGAGCTCCGGCATTGGGCTGACAGAGCGGGTGTGAGTATTTATCTGATCAATGTTCCCGCCGGAGATCTTTTAACTGGGGGGAAGAGTTTTAGTTGTCATCATGATCGTCAGGATGACTTCAAAGCAGCTTGCTCTAAAGCCATTGAATACGGAAATATCTTAGGTGTCCGTTTTATCAATGTTTTGGCCAGTAATTTGGATGCGGACGACGATCGTGACTGCTGTTTGAAGATCTATGCCGACAGTATTCGCTATGCGGCCGAAGTCATGTCACATGAGGGGATCCAAGTCACTTTCGAAGCGATCAATAGCATCGATATGCCTAACTATCTGATTAATAGTTTCTCGGATATGAAGTCTGTTTACGCAGCGGTCGAACATCCGAATGCATTCATGCAATACGATATTTATCATATGGCGATGATGGGCGAGCCGATAGTCGAGCAAATTGAGCATGCTTATGCGGAGATCGGTCATATTCAGTTTGCTGATGTACCGGGACGGGGAGCTCCTGGTACCGGTGGCTTGCCTTTGGCGGATATTTTTAGCTGTATTGACCTGAGTGAGTATTCTGGCGCTGTCGCAGCTGAGTATCGCATCAGTGGTGATGAGAGTGATTATGACTGGTTAAGAGGTTAGTTCAGGTTTTCAGATCGAATAATAAAAGCCACAGCTATTTGTGGCTTTCATTCTTTGCCGCCAGCAGATTAACCAGCTTAGCAATGATTTTGTCTTTAATCTTTTCCCGCATCTGCGGTGGCAGAGAGTGCATAACCTTTTTGTCGAATCTGAAAAGAATACAGGTTTCGTCAGCAATCACATTACTGGTACGTGGGGTGTTGGTAAGAAAAGAAACTTCACCAAAAAAATCCCCGGGTTGGAGAGTTGCAAGCGTTTTACCGTTCTCTTCCAGTTCCACATGGGCCTTGCCATGCAAAAGGATATAAAATGCAGAATCTCTCTCGCCCTGAACAATGATATTTTCCCCTTTGTCGGCAGCCACGAAACGGCTTCGGGTATCTACAATCATGTTCTTTTCGCCAGGGTTAAAGGCACTGAAAAAATCAATTCTGTCGATAATGTTCAGTATCTTAACCCGATTAATCAGCCGTATGCCTTTCATCTTGTTGACCTTATTCTCTTTTTGGCACAGTTTAACGCTATCTTAGACGTGTACACAAACCCTGCAACATAAATAGTATCGAAGATAATACAATTGTGCGCTGCGTCACCTTTAACCGGTGTATTGTTACACTAAATCACGCTAACATAATGACAAATAATGATTTTTACCTCATGGAGGAGGGCGTATCATGCAAGGAATGCTACTCTCGAAAGGTTAAGCACTATGGCATTAAACGATAAAGGCGATCTGATAAAAGTATCGGCAGATGACCTTATGATTGGGGACACTTTGCCATGGACTGTTTACGATGCGACAGGTCGATTATTGATGGATTCAGGTCATGTTATCTCTACCCAGTCCCGCCTAAATTCCATTGTTTCGTCAGGTTATCGTTTGGATGAACTGCCAACTGAAGCAGACGAAGTTGTTGTCAGTGACCTGCCTTCTCCTGTGGTTTATGCGAAAGATACCAATCCTTTCAATGAACTGGAGGAGATGTGTCTCGAGTTAGAGCAGGCCTTCGGCGGCATTATTGGTGACGGAAGTTTTAAAGAGGGACGTCTTGAGCGCCGCCTTTACGATTCTGCTTCACAGATCCAGGGGCTGATCAAACTGAATGCCGATGCTCTTTTGGGCTCGATTCATCTTTCCAATAAGTTCAATTATTCAATCAAGCACCCGCTTCATGTGGCGATTATTTCCAGCATTATCGCTGAGGCACTTGAACTGCCTCAGGATGTCCAGCTGGCAATGATTGGAGCAGCTATTACTGCCAATGTTGCTATGAACTCTTATCAGGACAGCTTGCAGAAGCACAAAGGCCCACTGACCGATGAGCAGAAAGCGCGTGTACTGAAGCATCCGCAGGAAAGTTATGATTTGCTTAAGACTGCAGGTATCACGAATCAGCTTTGGCTTGATATTGTTCTTCAGCATCATGAGAAAGTTGATGGTAGTGGATATCCGAACGGTCTTAGGGGCGATCAGATTTGCCTCGAAGCGAAAATTGTAGGGCTGGCAGATATCTATTCTGCAATGGTGTCTGGGCGACAGTATCGCCCGGCTTTGACGCCTCAGCGCAGTCTTAAGCAGCTCTTTTTGCAACGTGGTAGTTTTTTTGATGAATCCCTGACTAATGTCTTTTTATCGGAACTGGGTGTTTATCCGCCTGGCGCGACCGTTGAACTGGTCAATGGTGAGATGGGCGTTGTTATCAAACGCAAGTCTCCGGAAAGCAGCAAACCTATGGTGTCATCGATTCGTGATCGTTTCGGTACGCGCTTTATGCACCCTGTGATGCGGGATACCGGTGATAAGCGTTACAGCATTAAAGGTGATGTTAAGGTTGAGCAGTTGGGGAATATTAACCCTTCAATCCTGTGGGGGCTGAAACTGATGCGTGTTAGCTAACGCATTGTTTCTGGTGTTAACGAGACAGAGGTAAGAGTTTGTTATGAAAGTTTGGATCGCTTTACTGGCTGGTTTGATTTTCACCGGTAATGTTCTGGCAGCAGATTACAGTAATCCCGATGTGGCGATTAAAGCTCGTCAGGATCAGTTTGAAGATATTAAAGCCAGCTTTAAGCAGCTGAGGTTTCTTGTGATCCAGAAAGACTTTGATGCGGCTGCAGCTAAAACTGAAGCGAATAATCTTGCTCAATTGAGTCAGCCAATGGTTGATATGTTCCGTGTTCGTTCCGATAAAGGAGATACTAAAGCCCTTGATCGTATCTGGGATAATTGGCCGCGCTTTGAAAAACAGATGAATGAGTTTATCGAGCTAACGGAAAAAACTGCAGAAAGTCTGAAATATGCCAATCAGGAAGATGCGCGGATGTACGTAGACCGTACCGCCAAAAGCTGTAAAGGCTGTCACCGTCTGTTTAAGGCTCGCTGAGTCAGTCGTTGTTTAAGTTTTGGAAAAGCCGGTGTATGCCGGCTTTTTTGTTTCGCATGTTAGGTTCAGGACATGCAGCATTTCTTGAACTTTTTGCCACTGCCACAGATGCAGGGATCATTGCGACCGACACTTTTCTCGGCAGGAGGGGTGTAGTCCTTTCCATGTAGGAAGAACCAGCGGTTCTCCTCACGTACAAACTTTGAGTCTTCAGAGTGGTTAATAATACCGCTTTTCTCGCGGTAGCGCGCAGTGAAGCGCACACGGCCATTATCACCATCGGTCTCTGTGTCATGAATCTTCAAGCCGAGCCATTCAGAGTTTTCTGCCCAGTCTCTCAGGCCAGCGAAGTCATACTGAGGGCGAACGTCTTTTTGAGTTGTTTGTTCAATATAATCCAGATCGGCCATAACATAAGCAGAGTAACGGGATCTCATCAATTGTTCCGGGGTTTCCGGTAGGGCGTCCCCGGCTATAAAGCTCTGACAGCAATCACCGAAAGTTTTACCCGACTGGCAAGGGCAAGCCTGGTCTGCTGTGATAGAGTCCGTTTTAGTACTCATGAAGTGTGCCTCATAATGGTTTATATGAATCAAGAGGTTATAGATTTTTCCCTATCATACCGGAGACGCTTTTATGTTGAGTAGTGATAAATCGAATGATGGACGTTTTTCTCTGAAAAAACAGTTAATTGCACCTGATGATGCCTTGCAGGGGCATTCGGAATATCAGTTCCTGATCACAATTCCGCATCGGGTATTGGGTGGGGAATTAACTGAGGTTCTTCACCAGCCGCACAAAATTATTTTTGGTCTGGGGTGTTTTTGGGGGGCTGAGCGTCTCTTCTGGCAGCAGCCAGGGGTCTTACTGACAGCTGTTGGTTATGCGGGCGGGTATACTCCTTTTCCGACCTATGACGAAGTCTGTAGTGGGCAGACCGCTCATGCTGAGGTCGTTGCGATTGCTTATGATCCCGAAAAAATAAGCCTTAAAATGCTGCTTGCACTATTTTGGGAGAGCCACGATCCGACCCAGGGAATGCGTCAGGGTAATGACAGAGGTAGCCAGTACCGCTCAGCTATTTATTGTCAGTCTGAGGATGATCTCAATGTTGCCCTTGCAAGTGGTGATAGCTTTCAGAGGAAACTTGACGATGCGGGTTTAGGACGGATCACGACAGAAATTGCTCTTTTAGATCAGTTTTATTTTGCAGAGCCTTATCACCAGCAATATCTGGATGCCAACCCGAGCGGGTATTGTGGCCTTAAAGGAACCGGGGTCGCGTGCTTGTGAGTCTCGGCTTTTCCAGATTTTGGCGCATTAAACGTGTGTTTTATTCTTACTCTGTATAGAATGGTTTACAGAAGCAGTCGCCATTAAAGGGTTGAAGTATGCGCTTAGAAATTGTTTGTCAGAATCGTGTCGGAATTATGCGGGATATTCTCGAGGTCTTTGTGGACTTTCGGATCAATGTGGTCCGCGCAGAAGCTGGTGGCGATAAAGGCAATGCAATCTATCTCTATATGCCCGGCATGTTAAACATGCAATTGCAAAGTGTACGAACCCGGTTGGAAAAGATATCAGGTGTTCAGAAAATTCGCCGGATCAATCTGATCCCCAGTGAGCGCCGTCATTACGAGCTGGATATTCTTTTGCAATCACTGGACCTGCCAGTTTTATCGGTTGATATTGACGGACGTGTTGTCGCGGCTAATGCTGCCTCTGGACGGGTGCTGAGTCTCAGAGTGGATGAGGTATCAGGGATTTCCCTGAGTAAACGGGTTAAAAATCTCGATCTGGATACTTTGCTCCCTAAGCTTGAGTCGCGTCTCAATGGTGTTCGGGTAGAAATTCGGGGTGATGCCTATCTGGCCGATATCAACCCTATCTATATGGAAGAAAAACTATCGGGAAAAGAGCCGGCAGGTGCTGTTATTACGCTTCACCCGGTTGAATCTCTCGGTGCTCAGATTTACTCACTGCAAAAGCATGAAGACTTTGGTTTTGAGGCCCTGCAAATTCAGGCTCCAAAAATGCAGGCGATGATTCGTGAGGCAAAGCGAATGGCGCCTCTCGATGCACCTTTGTTAATTCAGGGGGAGACGGGTACAGGTAAAGAAATGTTGGCTCGTGCTTGTCATATGAGTAGTCCCAGAGGTCGCTCCCCTTTTATGGTGCTGAATTGCGCCAGCTTACCGGACAATCTCGCTGAGACGGAACTGTTTGGTTACGGCCCGAATGCTTTTGAAGGGGCGCGTAAAGAAGGCAAATTAGGACTTCTGGATCTGGCTTCAGGAGGCAGTATTTTCCTGGATGAAGTTGGTGAAATGAGTCCGCACCTTCAGGTCAAACTTTTGCGTTTTCTGCAAGACGGCAACTTCCGTCGGATTGGCAGTGACGATGAAATTCAGGTTGATGTGAGGGTTATATGTTCCTCGCAAAAAGATCTTGCTGAACTCTGCGATCAGAATCTTTTCCGGGAGGACCTTTTTCATCGTCTGAATGTTCTGACTCTTGAAATTCCTCCGTTGCGAAACTGTAAAGAGGGCATTCCGGATCTGGCGAATCACTTTATTGACCGTGCCTGCACCCAGATTGGTACCAGTCGTCGTGAACTCAGTGATGCGGCAGAGGTGGCTCTTTGTCAGTATCACTGGCCAGGTAATGTCCGCCAGTTAGAAAACGTGTTGTATCAGGCGGTTTCGATCTGTGAAGGTGAGTTGATCGAAGTTGGTCATATCAAATTGCCGAGTCTTCATAATACTGAGGCTCAGCTATTGGATCTGAATGGCAGCTGGGGGGATATCACCGGCCGGGTGGAGCAGCAGATTCTCGCAACCTTATACCCCGATTTTCCAAGTAGTCGTTTACTGGCTAAACGACTGGGTGTATCTCATACAACAATCGCTAATAAATTGCGCCAGTACCGGATTGGGCACTAGCCCTCGCTTATATCCATCCGGCCTATAGACATTTACACTGATAATTAATTATTTTTGATTCAGCTATATCAGAGATCTTGTTCAGCTAATGTTTGTCGCTATTATAAGAGCCTCTCGATAACTCACTGTTTTCAAAAATGTTCCGGCTGAGGTAAGTATGGTTAAACTGCTGATTGTTGATGATCATCATATTGTGCGTGCGGCGGTTTCCAAGATGCTTGCGGATGAGGAGTGGATTGAAATTGCCGGTGAAGCGGGTAGCGGTGAGGAAGCCGTTGCGATGGCCCGTGAGTTGGAGCCGGATGTTGTTCTGATGGATATCAAGATGCAGGGCATTGGCGGTCTGGAGGCAACCCGAAAAATTGTTCGCATGCTCCCGGATTGTAAGGTGATCGCTTTATCTGCTCTGATCGAAGAGACCTTTGCCACCCGTGCCCTCGAAGTAGGGGCTTCCGGATATCTGTCCAAAGGAACAGACCCGGCAGAGATGGTTAATGCGATTCGCCAGGTTCATCATGGTCAGCGTTACCTGAGTTCCGAAATCGCTCAGAAAGTAGCTCTGAGTCGTATGAGTCCCGGTAATGAGAACCCTTTTGATGGCCTTTCGGACCGTGAGTTGCAGATCGCTCTGATGGTGGTGAACTGTCAAAAGGTGAGTGATATTTCTGATAAGCTCTTTCTGAGCCCGAAAACTGTGAATACCTACCGTTATCGCATCTTTGATAAACTTCAGGTTTCAAGCGATGTTGAACTTACCCATCTGGCAATCCGGCATAAGATGATTGATACGGAATCTTTCTGAACCGATGTCTGAGTTTGATGCCAAATCATTTCTGAAAACACTGCCTAAGCATCCCGGAGTCTATCGAATGTACGATAGCTCCGATGCTTTGCTTTATGTGGGTAAGGCTAAAAACCTAAAAAATAGGGTAAGCAGTTATTTCCGTACCACCGGCTTAACGCTCAAAACAAAAGCGTTGGTAGAGCAGGTCCATCGCATCGAGTTTACGGTAACAGGAAGTGAAACTGAGGCGCTGCTGCTTGAGCAGACACAGATTAAGCGAAACCGCCCGCCATTCAATATTCTGATGCGGGATGATAAGTCTTATCCCTATATTTTCCTGAGTTCCGGTGAGTATCCGCAAATCGAATATAGTCGGGGTAAGAAGCGTCGTTCCGGCCAGTATTTTGGTCCCTATCCCAATGCTAATGCTGTCAAAGAAACCCTAAACCTTCTCCACAAGGTCTTTCGGTTGAGGCAGTGTGACGATAATTTTTTTAGTCACCGCAGCCGCCCGTGTCTTCAGCATCAGATCGAACGATGTAGTGCGCCTTGTGTTGATCTGATTAGCAAGGATGACTATGCAGACGATGTAAAGCGAGCAGCACTTTTTCTGAAGGGGCGCAGTGTTGAGCTGATTGCAGACCTGCAGGAGAAGATGGATCAGGCTGCTGCAACGCTGGATTTTGAGCTGGCTGCCCGTTTTCGGGATCAGCTGATTCAGCTTCGTAAGATCCAGGAGCAACAATACGTCTATGGCGAGCAAGGTGATGCCGATCTGTTTGCTTTAGTTGCCCGTCCAGGTGGCCTTGCTATTTCCGTGCTCTTTGTTCGCTCAGGACGAGTGCTGGGTTCTCGTCATTATTTCCCGACGGATCACTTATCAGATAATGCAGAAGAAACTCTGCAGGCTTTTATTAACCAGTTTTATCTTGGCAGCGGGACGCGTGAAGTTCCGGCTGAAGTGATTACCAATCTTCCACTTCAGGAGCCTGAAATGTTGGCTGAGGCCCTTAAGAGCCTCTATTCACGAAAAGTTGTCATCAACAGTCAGGTACGATCCCATCGTGCCCGGTGGTTACAAATGGCAGTAACGAATGCTGAGCAATCGCTGATCAGTCATCTGGCCCGAAAGGGAACAATGGATGGCCGGTTTAAAGCGTTGCAGGAGGCCTTGGGGCTTGAGGAGCGTCCGGAGCGTTTAGAGTGTTTTGACATTAGCCATAGCTCCGGTGAGGCGACAGTCGCTTCCTGTGTTGTTCTGGGGCCAGAGGGGCCGATAAAAGGGGAGTACCGTAAGTTTAATATCGAAGGTATTACCGCAGGAGATGACTATGCTGCAATGCGTCAGGCACTGATTCGCCGTTATAAGCGTCTGGCATCCGGTGAAGGTAAAAAGCCGGATATTTTGGTCTTGGATGGTGGCAAGGGGCAGCTCAAACAAGCCAGAGAAGTATTTAATGAGTTGGCGGTATCGGATGTGATTCTTTTGGCTGTGTCCAAAGGAACCACGCGTAAGCAGGGCTTTGAAACCCTCTATCTTGAGACCAATGATCAGATCATCGACTTGGATTCTGACTCTAAGGCTCTGCATGTGATCGAACAGGTCAGAGATGAAGCGCATCGATTTGCCGTTGTGAGCCACCGACAAAGACGGGATAATGCGCGAAAGACCTCACGCTTTGAGTCAATTCCAGGGATCGGGCCGAAACGGCGACAAGCAATATTGAGACATTTTGGTGGTCAGAAAGAAGCACTGGATGCCAGTATTCAGGAATTGGCTAAGGTTCCGGGTATCAGTGCCTCTCTGGCCGAGCACATTTATTTTTATTTACATCCTGAACAGTAGTAGGCCTGATGAAGTTACCGAATATTCTAACCGCGTTACGTATTGCCTTTATCCCGCTGATTGTTGCGGTTTTTTATCTGCCCTTTGAAAACAATCTTTATTTTGCATCAGGTATTTTTGCTCTGGCCGCCTGGACCGACTGGCTGGACGGCTTTCTTGCCCGTCGACTCGATCAATCGACCCCCTTTGGTGCCTTTCTGGACCCCGTTGCCGACAAATTGATGGTGTCTGTCTCTCTGGGGTTGCTGATTGATGCTCATGCCAGCTTCTGGATGACTGTTCCTGCCTTGATCATTATTGGTCGGGAAATTGTGATTTCCGCACTGCGTGAATGGATGGCAGAATTGGGTAAGCGGGCCAGTATTGCTGTTTCTATGATCGGAAAGGCTAAAACATCGCTCCAGATGCTCTCAATTTTTATTCTGTTGAGTCAGGCTCCGGGCACAAATGTGGCATTTGTCGGGATGGTGTTGTTGTATGGCTCGGTGGTGCTGACGATTTGGTCGATGGTTCAATATCTGAAAGCCGCATGGCCTGATCTTAAGTCAGGTATGTAATTTCGCCGGATAATTCTAATAAAAACAAAAAGTTGTGAAAAAAATAGTTGACGCTCTAAAAAGCCTGTATATAATACGTCCCAAGTTCAGCGGGAATAGCTCAGTTGGTAGAGCACAACCTTGCCAAGGTTGGGGTCGCGAGTTCGAGTCTCGTTTCCCGCTCCACTTATTTTATGTTTTTGAGAAGGCCGGGTGGCAGAGTGGTCATGCAGCGGACTGCAACTCCGTGTACGCCGGTTCGATTCCGACCTCGGCCTCCATCTCAAAGCTATCGCTTGTGTCAGTCAGATTCTGACTTTTTATAAGCGCCAATAAGCCCGGATGGCGAAATTGGTAGACGCAAGGGACTTAAAATCCCTCGGTGGTAACACCGTGCCGGTTCGATTCCGGCTCCGGGCACCATGAAACGATAGCCATCCATTGTCGTTTCAATGACAGCTACATAGCGCTAAAGGCGCTTTTTTTGTTTCTGTTACTATCTCTATGAGAATGGCCGAGTGGCAGAGTGGTCATGCAGCGGACTGCAACTCCGTGTACGCCGGTTCGATTCCGACCTCGGCCTCCATTCTCAACTTCCTGATGTTTATCTCCTTAGTCTATTTCCAATCTACTCTCGTCAGTTTTTCCTGACTACTTCACCTATCTAATTCCTGTGAATACAAAAAAACCCCATACCGTTTGGTACAGGGTTTTGTTGCCCGTCAGAACTTAAGCAGGGCAGTACATCTGGTGCAGGGTTCTGATGATGGTGCTTGCGCGATCACCATTCAGTGAATAGTAAATCGTTTGTGACTCACGACGTGTCTTCACTAACTCATCCCGACGCAGGACCGCCAGGTGCTGAGAAAGTGCAGACTGACTCAGGTCTAATGATTCATTTAACTCGCTAACTGATAATTCTTTGCCATTCAGATAGCATAAAATCATTAAGCGGTTTTCGTTGGCCAGTGCTTTTAACAGTGCGGTAGCTTCCTTGGCATTATCACGCATTGCCACTAGATCAACGTCTTCTTGGATTGATTCCTCGAAAGTTGCCATTGCTTTAACTCGCTAAAACTAATTTAGTTATAATTTATATTATTACAGTATACGGAATTCAACAAATAATCAGTCTCATTTCCGTAATGACTGAGATTATAAAGGGAGTTCTCTCTGCATGAAAGCAAACGTGCAATGATAAAATTAATTGTCAACATTATTACCTCCCTTCTTTAGTATTAGATTGCGCTTATAGTAAGGGTTGTCGACAGTTTTCTTTTCCTCTGAAATCCCAGTGCGGCTTTAAGGCTATATTTTATCAGTGTTACAGTCAGATGCACCTTTTGTCTTAGTTTCAAAAGGGTCTTTATCTATTAAAGTTGTCGACGATCTTAATGGGCTTTTGTCGACAATTGCTAAAAACGGCAAACTGGCATCAAAAGTTCGTGCAACTCACTGATAACAACTAAAAAGAGGTCTTGCCACATGACCTATCAGGCACAATACGAAAAATCTATCCAACAACCTGAACAGTTCTGGGCAGAGAAAGCTGCTGATATCCCTTGGTTTACTAAACCGCAACAGATTCTGGGAAAAGATGAATTCGGTACTGACCGCTGGTTTGTCGATGGTGAGCTAAATACCTGTTACGCAGCCGTGGACTACCATGTTGAAAATGGTCGTGGTGCCCAGGTTGCGATTTATTATGATTCCCCAGTGACTGACGTTAAAAAATCGATCACCTACAAAGAGCTGCAAGAGCAAGTCGCAACCTTTGCTGGGGCGTTGGCCGGAAAGGGTGTTGGAAAAGGTGATCGTGTCATTGTGTATATGCCTATGGTTGCTGAGGCTGTAGTGGCAATGCTGGCCTGCGCACGCCTGGGAGCTGTTCACTCTGTTGTGTTTGGTGGTTTTGCACCGCATGAGCTGGCTGTTCGTATTGATGATGCTAAGCCCAAAGCGATTGTTTCGGCATCTTGTGGTATCGAAATCCAGAAGGTTATCCCTTATAAAGAAATGTTGGATAAGGCGATAGAACTGGCTGAGCATAAGCCTGATTTCTGCGTGCTCCTTCAGCGCCCTCAGGAAAAAGCTGAGCTGATCGAAGGCCGTGATTACGACTGGCAGGCGCTGGTGGCAGATGCCGAGCCTGCTGATTGTGTATCTGTTAAGGCGACAGACCCTCTTTATATTCTTTATACATCGGGTACAACTGGTAAACCAAAAGGGGTTGTCCGTGATAACGGTGGTCATGCTGTTGCGCTGAAATACAGCATGAAGGCTATCTATGACACTAACCCGGGTGAAGTCTTTATGGCGGCATCTGATGTGGGTTGGGTTGTCGGTCACTCGTATATTGTTTATGCACCGCTTTTAGCGGGCTGTACAACGGTTGTTTATGAAGGTAAGCCGGTTCGTACTCCGGACTGTGGTGCTTTCTGGCGTCTGATCGAAGAATACAAGATTAAGTCCTTCTTCACAGCACCGACCGCTTTCCGTGCAGTTAAGAAAGAAGATCCAAACGGTGAAGAGCTGAAAAAATACGATATCTCTTCATTGAAAAATCTCTTCCTGGCTGGTGAGCGCCTGGATCCACCAACTTTCTTCTGGCTGCAGGAGCTGGTCGGTGTTCCTGTTGTTGATCACTGGTGGCAGACTGAGACCGGTTGGGCGATTGCTTCTAACCAGATGGGGATTGAGCCTCGCCCGGCAAAAGCTGGCTCGGCCACTGTTCCGACGCCGGGCTTTGACGTTCAGATTCTGGACAGCAAGGGCAATCAGATGCCTGCGGGTGAGCAGGGTAGTGTGTGTATCAAGCTGCCTATGCCGCCGGGTTGTCTGGCAACGGTTTATGGTGATCCGCAGCGTTTCCAGAGCTCATACCTAAGCACTTTTGACGGTTATTATCTGACGGGTGATGGTGGCTATATTGATGAAGAGGGTTACGTCTTCATCATGGGGCGTACCGATGATGTGATTAACGTTGCTGGTCACCGTTTGTCGACCGGCGAAATGGAAGAAATTATCGCATCTCATAATGGCGTTGCCGAGTGTGCAGTAATCGGGATCAATGACGAGCTGAAAGGTCAGCTACCGGTTGGTCTGGTGATCACTAAAGACGGTTACGACGGGGATGATGCCACGCTTGAAGCTGAACTGGCGGCTTTGGTCCGAAAAGAAATTGGCGCAATTGCTTGTTATAAACAGACTATTGTTGTTGATCGTCTGCCTAAAACACGCTCCGGTAAAATCCTGAGGGGGATATTACGGTCAATCGCCGATGGCAAGAGCTATCAGGTTCCTTCGACTATTGATGATCCGGCAAGCTTGCCTGAAATTGAGTCGATTATGGCTGATCATAATATTGGTGTTGCCGGACAAGAGGCATAATTTTCGTCTGTTGAAAGCATGTCTAATCAGAAAAACCGATCCTTGTGATCGGTTTTTCTGTTTCTAAGTCGTCATTAACCCTGTGATACACTTGCAAAAAGTCTAAATAAATAGGGAAGCGACAATGAGTCAGTTTGATTTTGATCTTTTTGTGATCGGTGCAGGTTCCGGTGGTGTTCGGGCAGCAAGAACTGCCGCAGGTTTAGGAAAAAAAGTGGCTGTCGCAGAAGGACGTTTTCTGGGCGGTACCTGCGTCAATATTGGCTGTGTCCCGAAAAAGCTATTCTCCTATGGGTCTCATTTCCATGACGAGTTTTCTCAGGCGGCTGGCTTTGGCTGGACGGTTGATGGTTCGAGCTTTGACTGGCCAACACTGCGTGACAATAAAACGAAAGAGATCGAGCGCCTTAACGGTATCTATCATAACCTGCTGATTAACTCCGGTGTTGAGCTGATTGAGGGGTATGCCAGCTTGGAAAGTGCTCATGAAGTCAGTGTTGCCGGTAAATCCTATAGCGCGGAGAAAATTCTGATCGCCACCGGTAGCTCTCCGTTTATCCCTGATTTCCCCGGTAATGAGTTTGCCATGAGCTCTGATGCTGTTTTCTATCTGGATGAGTTTCCAAAACGTACTTTGGTGCTGGGTGGTGGTTATATAGCCGTTGAGTTTGCCGGTATTTTCCAGGGGTTGGGTGCTGAGAGCCATCTGGTTTATCGGGGTGAGCAGCCGTTGCGCGGTTTTGATGAGGAAGTACGTCAGTTTGCCTCTGACGAGATGCGTAAGAAGGGCGTTCAGTTCCACATGAATGCCAATATTGATTCGATTGAAAAGCAAAGCACTGGTCTGAAAGTGACGCTCACTACTGGTGACATTCTCGACGTTGACCTGGTGCTGTGTGCCACGGGGCGGGTGCCGAAGACGGACGGTCTGAATCTTGATAAAGCCGGTGTTAAGCTTGGCAAAAGCGGCGAGATTCTGGTGAATGATGAGTTCCAAACCTCTTCTGCTTCAGTATTTGCATTGGGAGATGTGATCAACCGTATGCAGCTCACTCCTGTGGCTCTGGCTGAGGCGATGGTCTTTGTGAACAATCAGTTCCAGCCTGAGTTGCCCGCCAAGGCGATGGATTATAGCAATATTCCTACGGCTGTTTTTTGTCACCCAAATATTGCCACCGTCGGGATGAGTGAGGAAGCGGCCAGAAAAGCTTTTGATAAGGTCGAGATCTATAGCGCGTCTTTTCGTCCTATGAAGCACACGCTGTCAGGTTCCGATGAGCGTCATCTGATGAAGTTGGTTGTGGATGCTGATTCCCGCAAGGTTGTTGGTGCGCACATGGTGGGTACTGATGCGGGTGAAGTGCTACAGGGAATTGCTGTTGCTATTAAAGCGGGCGCAACCAAAGAGGTGTTTGATAGCACAGTAGGTATTCACCCAACGGGGGCTGAAGAATTTGTTACTATGAGGACTTTGACTCGGAACTGATAGCGTTTTGGGGTTCAAATAAAAAGGCGTTCCGGTTATTGCCGGAACGCCTTTTTGACTTATCACAGCCTGATCAGGCCATGATAGTGCTATCAGATAGAGAACAGGCTGTTCAGCTTGGTAGCCAGCATCATGTTGCCCTGGGCTTTAACTTTACCCGTCATAAAAGCGGTCATGCCGTTTACTTCACCGCTCAAAACACCTTTAAGGGTGTCTTTGTCCATGATAAGAGTAACCGATGGATCGTCATGCTCACCGGTGCCTACGTTGCACTCGCCATCTTTAATCTCGATGTAGTATTCACCGGCATCTTTGATTTCGAACTGAAAGACTTCGTCCATGCCTTTGGCTGCTTCAGGGTTAAAGCCTTGTTTCAGGTTTTCGATCGCTTTACCAACATCAGTCATAGCTTTTACCTTTTATAAATTCTTATCGTTGTGGTCGGGATTTCGACCGGCTGTTAAAGAGCATATTTCAAACATACGTTTGAATCAACCCTGTTGATGACAATATTGCAGGAAAGAATACACAGCCAGAAACGCATCCTGTATGCTTGCCCCGCGTATTAAAAGAGATGGAGTGATCCGTGTACGATTTTTTTTCAGAGTATGGCCTGTTTTTCGCTAAGACACTGACTTTAGCGATAATTTTTGTCGGTTCGATTCTTCTTCTGATTGTCGCTGCCGCCCAGGGTAAGCGCAAGTCTGGTGAGGGTGAGTTTGAAATTGAACACCTGAATGAGAAGCTTTCTGAAACCACTAAAGCGGTTAAAGAAGCTGTATTTGATAAAGATGCGTTCGAGCAGGAGCTTAAGGCTGACAAAAAAGCTGAAAAAGCCCGTAAGAAGGCAGCGAAAAACAAGGGAGACGAGCCGGATTCTGAAGAGGCCCGTAAGCGCGTTTTCGTTCTGGATTTTGACGGTGATATCCGTGCTTCTGATGTTGATTCTCTGCGCGAGACTATTAGCGCGGTTTTGACGATTGCCCGCCCTGAAATTGACGAAGTCGTTCTGAAGTTGGAAAGCGGCGGCGGTATGGTGCACAGCTATGGTTTTGCAGCCTCTCAGCTAAAGCGCATCACCAATAAGAAGATCGAGCTGACAGTATGTGTCGATGCGGTGGCCGCCAGTGGTGGCTATATGATGGCCTGTACCGCGAATAAGATTCTGGCGGCACCTTTCTCCATTATCGGCTCTATTGGTGTTGTGGCGCAGATTCCTAACTTTAACAAGCTTCTGAAAAAGCACGATATTGATTACGAAGTGCTGACCGCTGGAGAGTATAAGCGGACCATGACCGTTTTTGGTGAAAATACGGATGAAGGCCGTAAGAAGTTTATTGAAGATCTGGAAGAGACTCATGTCCTGTTTAAAGATTTTATCCATGATCAGCGTCCCGATCTTGATCTGGCGAAAGTAGCCAACGGTGATGTCTGGTATGGCAAGCAGGCCTTGGAGCTTGGATTGATTGATGGGCTTAAAACCAGTGATGAGTACTTGTTGGAAAGCTGCGAAACTGCAGATGTCTACGAGGTTAGTTACGAAGTGAAAACTGGTTTGGTCGACCGGTTGGGAGAGATGGTTTCTCTGAGTATCAGTAAAACTGCGGATCGTTTTCTGACTCGTGCCCGCAAGACTGAGATTGAGCGCTAGTGAATCAGCTTGTTCATTTGTCTTTATAGCCACAAAAGCCGGAGAAGACTCTCCGGCTTTTGTGTGTAATTCTGCATCAGTGTTTATAAGTTCATATAGACTGCAATTTTGGCAGAATCAGCGCTGCTTTATCATTAGTTCCACTCTGCCGGGTCTTTCACTTGCTCAAGACCTGCCTCGCTCCAGGCAGCAAAACCACCCGCCATGTTCGTCACGTTAGTAAACCCCATGTCCTGAAGTGTTTTTGCAGCCAGAGCTCCCCGGCCTCCTGCTTGGCAGTAGACAAGAATTTCCTGATCTTTATTCTGTAATTTGGGGTGAGCATCTATCCGGAATTCAAGTACACCCCGCGGAACATCAACAGCAGAAGGAATGTGTCCCTGCATAAATTCCTGCGGCTCACGGACATCGAGAGGCAGTGCACCTTGCTTAATTTTTGCGGCGGCCTGATGGATATCGCATTCCTTGATCTCAGCTTTAGCAGCAGCAACAAAGTCTTGAGTGGTTAATGCCATAACAACCTCTTGTTTTGCTTGGGTTTATCGCGGGCTCGAAAGGGAGAAACGAACCCACTTTGTCGGGGCTTAGTATGGCTTTTTTTGTTAAGTGTTGTCTAATAAATGTTTAGTCGGATAGGGTGCTCAGAAAGTCCTTCCATTGCTGAGGAAGCTCCCTGCTTAAGTCAGCCGTCAGCAGATAGCGACGGAAGCTCTGTTCAACCTCTGCAAATGAGATATTAAGTTTCTCAATACCTTCAAGGGTGCTGAGAGGAGAAAGCTTCAGTTGCTGCCGGAGGAATGATTGGCGGTCCAGAGGTTTTTCAGTAGGTCCGGACTGATTGGAAGACGATCCCGCTTTATCAGGTAGTGCGCTATCGGTCTGAAGTTCTGATGGCGCTTCGTTTGAAGGCACTGGAAGGTCTTGGGTTTCATCGACAGGGGCAGCCGTTTGCATCTCCTGGCGCTTCTGTTCAACGCGGCTGCGCAGGCCGCCTTCTGTACCATTCTCGGTGATATCAGCCATAAGCGCTTCGGCTTCAGTCGGATACTCGTCATAGAGTTTGGAGAGACTATTCAGTGTGTTGATGTCTTTAACATCCTGCTGATCCGCAAAGGCCTGAACTTTTCGGGGTGCTTTTAGAAGGGAAAGGCGCTTGGAAAGCCAGCTTGGCGAACGGCCCAGAGCCTGAGCGACCTCTTTCTTATTGCCGGTCACATCAACCAGTCTCTGTAGGGCGCGGGCTTCTTCTAAAGGTGCGATATCTTCTCGCTGATTGTTTTCAATAATCTGCAGTGCCAGAACGGTACTGTCACTGGCTGGGCGAATAATTGCGGGGATAGATGTTTTGCCTGCAAACTCGTGAGCCCGCCAGCGTCGTTCTCCCATAATGATACGGTGGCTACCACTTTCATCTTCAGGCTGAACCACAATTGGTTGAAGTAAGCCGTTTTCTTCAATGCTTTGTGCAAGATCCAGTAGGGATTCGTCATCAAAGCTCTTGCGCGGCTGTTCCGGGTCGGGAATCACTTTGTCTAATGGCAAGTGAACCAGCGGAAGCTGCTTTAACTGATCCTGAAGAGACAGACCTAAGCCCGCGGGCTGCTGGTTTTTCTCTGAGGCATCCTTGGGTGCAGTATCTTCGTCGATAAGATTAAAAAGCATTTTCTTCCTCTGGTTTGGGTCTTTGACTTCTGGATGGCATTTTTTAACGAAATTGTTTGGATGTAAAGCATCGACTGACACTACACGCTAAACCCCTGCTGGGTTAGAATGCGCGGGATTTTTTTATCTGTTTCCGAGGTTATTAATGTCCACAGAAAATCCTAAAGTTGGTTTTGTCAGTCTGGGTTGCCCTAAAGCACTGGTTGACTCAGAGCGTATCCTGACACAACTGCGCACTGAAGGTTACGAAGTTTCCCCATCCTATGAAGGCGCAGGCCTGGTGGTGGTGAACACCTGTGGTTTTATTGATGCCGCGAAAGCAGAGTCTTTGGCGGCCATTGGCGAGGCACTGGAAGAAAACGGCAAAGTCATTGTGACCGGCTGTATGGGGGCCGATGGGGACCAGATTCTGGATGCGTACCCGCAGGTGCTGAGTGTCTCCGGTCCGCAGCAGTACGAGCAGGTGGTAAGCGCTGTACACGAATACCTGCCGCCGAAAAAAGACCACGACCCTTTTATTGATCTGGTACCGCCTCAGGGCATCAAACTGACCCCGCGACACTACTCGTATCTGAAGATCTCTGAAGGCTGTAATCACCGTTGTACCTTCTGCATTATCCCGGCACTGCGCGGTGATCTTGATAGTCGTTCTGTGGGTTCGGTGATGGATGAAGCTCAGCGTCTGGTTGATGCCGGTGTAAAAGAGCTGTTGGTTGTGTCTCAGGATACCAGCGCCTACGGTGTCGATCAGAAGTACAAACTGGGCTTCTGGCAGGGTCGTCCGATGAAAACCCGCCTGAAAGAGCTGTGTGAAGCCTTGGGTAGCTTGGGTGTTTGGGTGCGTCTGCACTACGTTTATCCGTACCCGAGTGTTGATGATGTGATCCCGCTGATGGCAGATGGCTCCATCGTACCGTATCTGGATATTCCGCTACAGCATGCCCACCCTGAAGTTCTGAAAATGATGAAGCGTCCGGCTGCGTCCGAGAAAACCATGGAGCGCATCAAAAAATGGCGTGAGATCTGCCCGGAAATTGTTATCCGCAGTACCTTTATTGTTGGCTTCCCTGGCGAGACAGAAGAGTACTTTGAATACCTGCTGGACTTTTTGCGTGAAGCCCGCCTGGACCGTGTGGGTTGCTTCACTTACTCGCCGGTGGATGGTGCGCCGGCTAATGAGCTGGAAAATCAGATTCCTGAAGAGGTTAAAGAAGAGCGTCTGGCGCGCTTTATGGAGGTTCAGGCTGAAATCAGTGCTGAAAAACTGCAGGAGAAGATCGGCCTTGAAATGGATATTCTGATCGACCACGCGGGCCCTGATGGCGCTATTGGTCGCACCAAAGGTGATGCGCCTGAAATCGACGGCGAGGTTCATATGCCGGATGTAACCGGTCTGGAGCCAGGCCAGATTATTCGTGGGCGTATCATTGGTGCCGATGAGCATGATCTTTGGGCAGAGCTGGTTTAACAGCACAAGAGCCCATTAACTGCAGTCTCAGCGCAAGCTGCAGTTAATTCTACGCTGTTAAAGGCTGCCCAATAAAAAAGGCTCAGCCCGGAAGGGTTGAGCCTTTTTGGCGTCTCGCTAACTAAGATGAGAATGGCTGGCCTTAAGCTGTCGGGCGTTCTACTGCCGCTTGCCACAGAGCAAACACCAACGCCAAACCTGGAGCAAGTGCTACAGCAGGCAAAATTACATCGGGAGCTACAGATGCTACGGTCGCAATTACAGCAACACCAGCAGTCATCGCCAGATTAACGAATAAGTTTGAAAAGCTACCCATGGTTTGATCCTCTTGAGTGTTACTTAATTTCCCAATGGTAACACTTTGAGGAGGCGTCTTCATATATGCGATATCTTATATATTGAGCTTATGGTGCGTTCAGTCAATTTTTGGTGTCAGTTTATTTTTACGGTGTATCTGATACAAATCGTAGCAGAAGGCGATAACCGCGAGCCATATAAGGCCAAAAGCCACCAGCTGCATGCCTGAGAAAGGTTCTTCGAAGATATAAATAGCGGTAAGAAACTGCATTGTAGGGTTGATGTACATAATAAAGCCGATCACGGCCAGTGGTAGCTGACGTGCTGCTGCAGAAAACAGCAATAAGGGCACTGCTGTTACTATTCCCGAAAGCATCAGATAGGTATGAGTAAAGTCCAGCCCTGCCGGTGTTTTCTGGGGAAGGGGATTAAGTCCGGTGCCGCCAGTGATAATCAGAAAAATCAAAGCCGGAATAAGGAGCCAGCCGGTTTCCAAAAATAAGCCGTTTAGTGTCTCGAAAGGGGCTTGTTTGCGAACCAATCCATACAGGCCAAAACTTGAAGCCAGCATCAGGGAGATCCAGGGTAGAGAGCCAACTCTGTAGATTTCAAAGGCAACTGCAACGCAGGCCAAAGCAATTGACAAGCTTTGTAGAGGCCGGATCTGTTCTTTAAGTATAAAACGGGCAAGGAAAACACTGACAAGGGGTGTTAAAAAATACCCAAGGCTTGATTGAATAACCTGGCCGATACTGACGGCATAGACAAAGATCAGCCAGTTAGTCGAGATTAGAATGGCCGCTAATGCCGACCAGAGTAATGCTTTAAGTGAGAGCGCAGCTTTGAGAGGACTTATTTTTCTCAGACCTACGACTAAAATCAGGCAAAACAAAAAGGACCAGACCACCCTGGCTGAAATGACTTCCAGGGGGGCTATATGCGCAACCAGCGAGAAAAACAGAGGAAAGCAGCCCCAGATCAGATAGGTAAGAACTCCTGTCCCCAGCATTTTTAAGTTCATTGCTGCATTATCCTTTTATAATTGTTGGCTTTGATTGTTATGGCAGCACTTTCAGCCTTCCTTATAACGGATTGCCAGCGCTGTAGTGTTTTTAATTGTGTTCTGCTCAATTTTTTCTGTCTTGCAGGAGCAAAATGTATACCGGAAAAACGAAACTCTTCCAGCAGGTCATTCCTCTGATTCAGGCTCCTTGTATCCGATGTCAGGCTGTCCAGAAGCTTGCTGCTTGGCAGGTGTATTAGTGCAATATGATGCTCACCGGATGCTACAAGACGGGTATAGGCAAACCTGAAGTCTTTTTTAGGTAGACCCGATTCAAGCAACAATTGATACTTTGCCAGAGCGAAGTCCTCGCAATCGCCACCACCTTGAGCCATAAATTCGTCCAGGGTCAGCCAGTGATCGTCTCTGTCTGTCAGATAGCGAAATTTACTGTTGATATGGCTGTTGATCTGTTCGATGTGCTGAAAAGTATCCGCTGAATCATCAGTCAGATCAGAAATGTCAGACTGTTTGGGAGACGCTATTGATATCAGTGGCACATAGCTGGTAAGCAGCAGAAGGACTAAAAAAACCTGTCGAATCAGAAGGTAATGCACGTTGATTCTCACACAAAGGGTGTATTATAGGAGATTGTTTTGTTGCCTGACCAGTTGCTGATTCAGGAATAATTATTCAGTTTTTTCTCTTTGCAGAGGTGAGTGTGCAGTTTCTTCAGACTTATTTGGATCTAACGCTACCGGATATTATCGCTTTTGCCTGGTTTGTTTTCTGGTGGACCCTCTATTATTTCTTTTCTAAAAATGCGATGAACAAAAAAGCCTGTCTGGCGAGAGTGATGCATGCATATCGGTTTGATTGGATGACGCGATTACTGGAGCGGGAGGTGCGTATTGCTGACACCACGATTATGACCCACCTTGAACGAAATGGTGCTTTTTTTGCCTCCAGTAGTCTGCTTATTCTTGCGGCTCTCTTTACCATGCTGGGAGCCACAGAGCAGGCGATGGGCGTTCTTTCTGAGCTTCCTTTTGCCGCTTCAGATTCGAGAATTGAATGGGAGCTAAAAGTGCTCCTGCTGATTGCGATCTTTGTTTATGCTTTTTTTACCTTCACTTGGTCGATGAGGCAGTATAATTTTTGTGCCATTCTGATCGGCTCTGCGCCGCATCCGTCCGATGAAAATGTAACACCACAGGGGCGCAAGGCTTATGCACAGCACGCTGCCGACCTGATTGACCTGGCCGCGAATCAGTTTAACTACGGACTAAGAGCTTACTATTTTGCTTTATCCGTGCTGTGCTGGTTCTGGCACCCTTATATTTTTATGTTGAGTACCATTTTGGTGGTTATGGTGCTTTATCGCCGTGAGTTCCATTCGAAATCTTTAAGAGCTCTTTTGGCCGCCCGTGATGCGAATATTAAGTTTACCGGTATTTTCCGATAAGAGCGGTCAGCCTAAGTGAAATTGAGAACCGCGTATTCTGTGGGTTTTGAGTTAATCGATAGTCTTAATACGAAAGGTATAGCGATGAAAAAGTTGATTTTTCTGGCTATAGTTTAATAAGCGATAAAATTTCTGTAACAAGTGCGAGCTAAGATGGCCTTTCAACGTTAATGTAATATCCCTACATTGACTTGGGTCATTCAAAAATTCCCTTTTGAGCGCATTATTGTTCTACCCTTTTTGGGTAAAACAATAATGACAAAACAAAGAGGCAGGGAAATGCTCGCTCAATCACTTTCTAATTGTTCTGAAGTTCTCCTGAATGGAGACGATCTCATCATCTCTAAAACGGACCTAAAAGGCCGGATCACCTACGCGAACCGAACCTTTATGCGGGTATCGGGCTTTGGCGAAGAGGATCTTCTGCATAAACCTCACAATCTGATTCGTCATCCTGATATGCCAAAAGGAGTGTTCAAATTTCTGTGGCAGGAATTACGTCAGGGGCATGAGTTCTTTGGCTTTGTAAAAAATTACACTGCTGATGGCGGTTTCTATTGGGTTTTTGCCAATATCACACCTGACTTTGATGCAAAAGGAGAGGTTCAGGGCTATTTTTCCGTACGCCGTCGCCCCAACCCTGACGCGATCAAAGTGATTGAGCCGATCTACAATAAAATGACAGAAATTGAACAGCGATACCCTGCGGCAGAAGCCTGCAGGCATTCGCTCGCTTTTTTAAATCAACTGCTGGAGGGTAAGCAGGTTAGCTATGAGCGTTTTGTAATGCAGCTGCAGTCCCGATAAATGAGTTCAGGGAGTTGAGTATGGCCCGGATACTGTTTTTTGTTTTTTCACTTCTACCTTGCTCCCTATTGTTAGTTGCTTTACTACGTGACTCTGTCTCATTGGAGCTGCTTCTGGCGATCTCCATTTTTTACTTGTCTCTGGTTTGGTATTTGCGCCGCAATGCTCGCCATAAGGCGACTCTGGCTTCTCTGACTGTGGTGCTAAACCGTGCGGCATCCGGTGAGTTGCATCATCGGGCGACCCATACAAAAGATTATGGTGTCGCTGCTGAAATGGCATGGGCTGTGAACGAGCTGTTGGACTTCGTCGAAACCTATTTCAAAGAGGTGAAGCTCTGCTTTATTCGGGTCAATAAGCAGGATTTTTCCCGGGAAGCAAAGTCAACTGGCCTTCCGGGTGATTTTTCGGAGTCTCTGGAATCTATCAATAAGGCAATTGTGGCGATAAAGGAAAACCTCAGTTTTACCGAGCGAAACAGTTTGACGGGTCAGATACATGATATAAATCTTCAGTCCCTTCGTGCTGACCTGTTTCATAGTGAATCTGATGTTCGCTCTATCCAGACTGATATTGCTGATGTTGACCTGATCGCTAAGGAAAACAGCAATGTTGCAAAAGACAGTAGCCAGTCAATCAAACAAATGAGTGCCAATCTGCATCAGTCGACGGAGCAGATCGGGCTCCTTCAGAGAAAGACCGAAGCTCTCAGTGAGGCCAGTGAGGCTGTATCCAAAGCCCTCAATCTGATTGGTGATATTGCAGACCAAACTAATCTGCTTGCGTTAAATGCTTCCGTTGAAGCCGCTCGGGCAGGCGAGGCTGGACGAGGGTTTGCTGTTGTTGCGGATGAGGTGAAGAAATTGTCCAACCGGACAAAAGATACTGCAACAGAGGTGCATTCAGTTCTGAGCTCTCTCAATGAACAGGTTGCCTCCATTCGTGATGCAACGCTAAGCAGTAGTTCGTTGAGCTCGGAAGTTACTGGCCAGCTGGATGATTTTTTACAACTCTTTAATGCCTTAGAACTGAGTTCTGCTCAAACCTCAGAGAAAGTGGCTTTGGTTGCGGATCATGCTGATTCAGCAGTGGAGCGTATTTCGCAGGTGATTTTCAAACAGAACATCTATGCGCTGCTTGAAGAAAAAATTACTCGCGAAGATCCATCGCTGCTTGAAGCACAGGAAAGCGAGATCCTGCTCAAGGCCAATGAATTTAATCAGCCATGCCAAACCCTTGCAGAGTTGGTTATTCGCTATGATGCTTCCGGTGGCATGTTAGCGGGTGAGGAGTTAGTTGGTCGGCTTAAAAAGCTTGAGCAGCCTGTTTGATTTGCTTAAGCGCTGCTCTTTAATGATCGGGAAGAGTCAGACCGCCCCGAAAACCAAGGCCCTGTCGCGGCCACTTTTCTTTGCCTGATACATTGTCTGGTCGGCCGCATCCATAAGACGTTCCGCTGTTGGGAACTCTCTCTGCCCCGGATTGTGAGTTGCAATGCCGACAGATGCACAGATGGTGATCATAATATCTGTGGCCACTTTTATCGGGTTGCGCTGAAGGAAGTCCCTGATACGCTCTGCAATGGTTAATCCAATGTCAGTTGTTACCCCCGGCATTACGATAACAAATTCTTCGCCACCATATCGTCCAACGTAGCCGCCTTTGCCTGCCGCTTTTAGCAATGTTTTGGCGAAATGCTTAAGCGCTGTATCCCCTGCCTGGTGTCCGTATTTATCATTGACCTGTTTAAAATGATCAATGTCGAGGAACATGACCGTTAGGGGGCGAGCATTTTCACTCGAATGCTTAAATGCTCTCTCAGAGATAGATTCAATGTAGGCTCGATTGAAGACTCCGGTCAGGATGTCTTTTTTAAGCTGCTCTTTAAGCTGTTCTTCGCTGGCTTTTGCTTCAGTGATTTCATTTCGGGCTTTAGCGAGATCCTGCATCAGCTTCATATTTCGTGCTACCAGCTGATGTTTGGCATCTTCAATAAGTTGTCCGACAGAGAATGAGGTTTGTAAGTCTGTTTCGAATATTTCATTCAGAGCCGGGAGTTGTGCAGAAACCTCGTCAACAATTTCTGTGATTTGGCGCGTATTGAATAGGTTGCATTTGTTGCTTGCACGGATCAATTTGCTCATAGCTCCAGGCTTTTCATTTTGCGACCAAAGCTCAGCGAAGTGGCTTGAGAAAACAATCACTTGTTCATCAATCGTCAGGTCATCTTTGGCCGATTTGTGGCTATGGTTAACCAAGTTCACATAAAAATCCGGCATACCCCAGTGATTCAACAACCATGCGCCTACTTCTGAGTGATCGGTGCCAAACTCGCTACGTTCAAATTTAGCCAGTTCTGAGTGATTGTCAGCGCTGTGAAAGATAACACCATATCGATCTGCTTCAATCTCATTGAGAGCCAGCATGCCGATATCCTGGATAAGCCCGGCCAGAAAAAAACGTTCGGGCTTCTTCTGACCCATTTTTCCAGCCAGAACTCTTCCCAGAATTCCCGAGAGAAGGCATCTTCTCCAGTAGGTTTGATGGTCCATCGTGTTGGTCTGGCTATTGTACATCGCCTTTGCAAAAGAGAAGCTGAGGGCTAATGTCATCGTCATATCAAGGCCAATACGTGTGATGGCATCTTTGACGGAATCGATGGTTCGCGCGCCCATGTTAGCTGCTGAATTTGAAAGGGCGACAACTTTTGCGGAAAGAGCCGGGTCTTTTTCCAGAATTCCGGCAATCAGAGCTGAGTCGGTGTCACTTCGCTTAGCGTGCTCAATGACCTGATAGGCTACCGCAGGAAGTGAGGGGAGTGTTTGGCAGTTTTCTAATTTATCTTGTAAAACCGGATCCATTAAGCACTCCTGGCGCGGTAGTGACTACTTCTATCCATAGAATAAGGCAAGGTGGTATAGCTGTTTTAAACCTAAAAAGTATACCACTTTTTTTCCCTTTTGAATCATTCCGTTAGCCAGATCTAAATCTCTTGATGGCGGTCAGTATTTGGCTTGCCTCTGTTGTTAAAGGCCTTTTAATGCCTCTATGTGTTTATGGGCTGCACTACCAAGTGCGCTTAAGTTGTAACCGCCTTCCAGAACGGAAACGATTTTCCCGTCGCAGTATACGCGCGCAACATCCATGATCATTTTGGTAACCCAGAAAAAATCGTCATCGACCAGATTGACTTCACCCATGGGATCATCTTTATGGGCATCAAAACCTGCAGATATAAATATCATTTCAGGTCGATGCATCTGTAAGGCCGGTAGCCAGGTGTCTTCAACCAATTTGCGGAATTCAGGGCCGTTGCAGCCTGATTTCAAAGGGGTGTTAACAATGTTGTCCCATTCTGAGTCAGCATAGCGCCAAGGGAAGTAGGGGTGCTGAAAACTGGAGCAGACAAGTACATCGGGATCATCTTTGTAAATATCAACTGTACCGTTACCGTGATGAACATCAAAATCGATGATGGCGACTTTCTTGATACCGAAGTTATGTCGCGCGTGTTCTACGCCAATTGCGACATTGTTCAGGAAGCAAAAGCCCATACTCTCAACGCGCTCAGCATGATGGCCCGGCGGGCGAACAGCGCAAAAAACATTATCGGCCTGATTTTTCAGTACCTGTTCTGTCCCCCGTACAACGGCTCCTGCCGCCATAGTGGCAGCATGCATGGTCTGGTGGCCCATCAGAGTATCGTCATCAATCTGGACTAAGGGGGCGCCTTCCTCCGGTTGACTCAGCTCAAGGGAGAGTACATGTGCTCTTGGATGAACACGGATAATCTGTTCTTCAGTCGCAGGTCGGGCGTTATAATGCAGCAATTCCTGAGCAAGTGCGCTACGTTCAAGTTGTTGATTGATTGATGAAATCCGGTGTGGGCTTTCCGGATGCCAAGGCCCCATGTCATGAAGCATGCACTCTGAGTGACTGATATATGATGTGATCATTTAAACCCTCCCTATCCATACAAGTTTAATAAAGCGAGCATATGGGAGATACTGGCATATAGTCGATAATGCAGCGCAGCATCCAATAAAATGCGGAGTGAATTTTTGTGGGTACTCGTTTTTTAAAATATTTCTTTGAGCCAAAATCCATTGCCGTTTTTGGTGCGTCTGAAAAAGAGTTCAGCATGGGTGGCCAGGTTATCCGGAACCTCCAGGATGGGCAGTTTCCGGGTAAAATATTTGCTGTTAACACTAAAGGTTACGATGAAGTCTTTGGAGAGAAATGCTATCCGAGGGCCGAAGCTCTGGATGAGATTCCTGAGCTGGCGGTGATCTGTTCCCCGCCTGAGGTTGTTCCTGATCTGGTAGGACGCTTGGGCCATATAGGTGTTAAAGCAGCATTGGTCCTCACGGGGGGATTATCGCGTACTAACAGCGCACAAAGTGTTGTTGATCCCCGTCATCAGTCTCTGAAAGATGACATGCTGGCTGCAGCCCGGGAGTCAGGTATCCGCATAATGGGGCCTGAGTGTCTGGGGGTGCTGGTACCGGGTCGTAAGCTTAACGCCAGTTACTCTTCAGGCAATGTAAAACCGGGTAAAGTTGCTTATATCGGTCAATCCGGAATGCTTGGTAATGCGATGATTGATTGGGCTAATGGCCGGGGAATTGGCTTTTCCCATGTTGTGACGCTGGGGGATAGCGCTGATGTTATGATTGCGGACGTGATCGATTATATCAATCGGTACAGTCATGCTCAGGCGATTCTGCTTCATCTGGAATATATCAGTGATTCGCGGCACCTGATGACAGCCATTCGTGAAGCGTCCCGTAATAAGCTGGTTCTGGCGATTAAAAGTGGCCGTATTGTTTCTTCATTTGAAGGTCCGGTGCTTAAGACGCCTGGTTTGGTTAACAGAGATCAGGTGTACACGGCGGCCCTCAATCGAGCCGGTGTTGTCAGGGTTAATGATGTAGAGGAGCTTTTTGATGCGCTGGAGTCTCTTTCCCGAATTAAACCCGTCTCAGGTGACCGATTGGCTATTGTCAGTAATGGAATAGGACCGAGTATTCTCGCTGCGGATAAGTTGCTGCTATCGGATGGCAAGCTTGCTAAATTGTCGGAAGAAACCCGTGAAAAACTCCATGAATGTTTACCGGCAGGCTGGTCGGATGCTAACCCTGTTGATATTGGTGGTGATGCGATGCCTGAGCGTTTTGTTCAGGCACTGGAGGTGTTGTCTAATGCTCCTGAGGTTGATGCCGTCTTGGCTATTCATGCACCAACCCGTCTGGCGCCTAGTGCAGATACTGCAGCTGCGGTGATCAATCAACGAGGTAAGTTCCGTAAGAGTGTTCTGACCTGTTGGATGGGGATGGAAGAGGCGCGTCCGGCTCGAAAAGAGTTTAACTTAGCTGGTGTGCCTACCTATAGCTCTCCTGAGCATGCCGTTCAGGCTTTTATGCATATGGTTAATTACCGTCGAAGCCAGGCATTATTGCAGGAAGCGCCACCAAGTATCCCGCACGAAACGCCTTATGAGGTTCGCCGAAGTGCCCGCAAACTCATCTCCAGAGCCCGTAAAGAGGGGCGAAGTGCGTTAACTCATCAGGAAAGTACTCAGGTGCTGGCCGCATATAATATCCCTGTGACTCAAAGTTGGTATGCCAAAGATGAGAATGCTGCTGCAATTATAGCCGGTCAGCAGAATCAGCCTTTGGCGGTGAAAATTGTTCACGAAACAAACTGTAAGCCTTTTGTTTACCGTAAGCATCCGCATAAGGTTTCTGCTGGGTTAATGCAGGATATTGAAAGCCCGGATGCTATGCGTAAAGCTGTTATTAGCTTGCGCGATAAGGTTAATGAGAAGTTCCCGCAAAGCACTATTTACGAATATTGTATTCAGCCTATGCATCGCGGCAAGCACTCGATGTTGTTGAACATGGGGATAACCCGGGATCCCGTTTTTGGCCCGGTTATTCTATTCGGTATTGGCGGTTATAAAGAGAATGTGCTTGCAGATCGACATGTGGCGCTGCCACCGCTGAATATGACGCTGGCTAATGAGCTGATCAAGCGATCCCATGCTTACCGGCTGATTAAAGAGCACAGTGATAATCCGGCAGAAGATATTGAATCGATCTCTGGTGTATTGGTTAAGTTGAGCCAGCTGGCTGCTGATATTCCTGAGTTGCAGGGGCTTGAGATTAATCCGCTGATTATCAATCGCGATGAAATGCTGGTGGTTGATGTAAAAATTGATCTAGGCGAGCCCAGTTATCATGCCATCATGCCTTATCCTGAAGAGTTGCGTGAGACGGTGACACTCAAAACGGGTCGACTGGTTGAGGTGCGGCCGATTCGTGGCGAAGACGCCGGTGCCTTGTCACAGTTCCACGGGCAGCTAAGCGAGCAAAGTATCCGTTTTCGTTATTTTCATAACAAAGCAGAGCTGAGTAAGCGGGACCTGGCTAACCTGACTATTATCAACTATGACCGCCAGATGGCTTTTATCGCTGAAGAGATTAAAGAGGATGATGAGCGGGAAATATTGGGTGTGGTCAGGGTTTGGACCGATCCGGATAATATTCGTACCGAGTTCTCTGTTCTGATCAGAGATGATCTGCAAGGTGAAGGTTTGGGTGCTCTATTGATGCGGAAGATGATCAAATACTCGCGCAGTGTTGGCACTTTGGAGATGATTGGTAAGATTTTGGTGGAAAACCATCCGATGAGAGGCCTAATGCGGCATCTGGGCTTCCAATGCCATTACAACGCGGAAGAACAAGTCATTGATGCAGTAATGCCTCTCAATGAGCCTCAAAATGAATGGCAGCGACACCGGCTAGAAAACACCAGTGGCGTCTAACTAATTCCTTCGCACAAAAAAACCGACAACTCTTGTTGTCGGTTTTTTTATATCCGCTTTGCGTTTTCTAAGGTGACAAGCGCTCAATATTCCACTTGCCTCCTTCGACGACATAGCGGAACCGGTCATGCAAGCGGCTTGGTTGCCCCTGCCAAAACTCAAATAAATCAGGAACAATACGGTATCCGCCCCAATGCGGTGGGCGTGGAATTGGATCATCACCGGCAAACTGCTCACTGAACTGATCGTAACGTTGCTCCAGCCATTCCCGGTTAGGAATGACAGCACTCTGTTTGGATACCCAAGCACCGATCTGACTTTCGACAGGGCGGCTCTGGAAATACTCTTCCGATTGATGAGGTGAGATGCGCTCAACTGTACCATCAATACGAACCTGGCGTTGCTTTTCACCCCACCAGAACACAACAGATGCAAAAGGATTGCCCGCCAGGTGCATGCCTTTTTCGCTTTGGTAATTGGTGTAGAACACGAAGCCGCGAGAATCAATGCCCTTCAGGAGCACAATACGGGATGCAGGACGGTTTTCCGGTGAGATAGTAGACAGGGTCATGGCATTAGGGTCGAAAGGTTCGCTTTCAACAGCCTGATCAAACCAGACGCGGAACTGATCAAATGGATTGTCTGCCAGATCCTTTTCGGTCAGTGCCTCCTGATCAAAAACGCGGCGCAGAGAGGAAATGTCCTGATTCATAAATAATGTCTCTTTGTCTTGAATAAGATCGCACAATCATAAACCCTGATCACCTATTGAGCCAACTAAGGGGCAGAAGAGGTGATGCGGAATCGTGAAAAAACTGATCCAGCGCTATATAAGGGTTAAAGTCCCAAAAAGTTTTTGATGCCGGAAAAGACAATCTGAGCGGCCATGGCACTCAGAATAAGACCTGTCATTTTGCTGAGAATATTCAGGCCTGTTTTGCCTAACATTTTTTCAATCTGGCTTGATACGTGAAGCAGTGCGCCCAGTGTGCACAAAGCTATCATTAAGGCGCTGACACCTATTATCGTTTCCGTCGTGGTTTTTAGTTCTGCACCATAAACCAGAATGGCACCAATCGTTGCAGGGCCGATAATGGTGGGTATGGCTAAAGGGACTACCGAAATATCATCACTGTTCTGTTCTGGCACACCGGTAGCATGATTGCGAACGCCATCTTTAACCAGGCTGACAGCGGATAAAAAAAGTAGGCAGCCAGCGCCAATCCGGAATGAATCCAATGTGATGCCCAGCACTTCAAACAGTGTTGTCCCAAAGAAAAAGAGCACCAGGCTAATTAATGCAGCGGATAGAACGGCCCGATTGATTGTTGCTCTTTTTTCTTGTTTGGTATTGCCGCGGGTCAGTGCCAGAAACATAGAGACAACAAAGAAGGGTGCGAATAGAAAGAAAAACTGGATATAGGTCGAGATGAAAAGCGACATACTTTAACAGGCTCCAGAAAGAGAGATAAAAACTGGTTTTATGAAGCTTGAATTATAGAGTGACTTTCAAAAAGGGCATCCATGGTTTTGTCAGCTGCCAGTGCTTAGCTCAAAAAAGCTGTAAATAATTGAACACATATTAGAATTTTTGCTGATATTTGTTTTGCGGTAGTAAAGTATCGATCTGAACTGCCGATATCCCTTAAGCTACTGAAAAGTCAGTTATAAGGGCTACTAATCAAACATTCACTGAGTTATGCTCTCTACTAACTTTGTTGAATGTCACAAATAAGGTTGGGTCAATGGATTTCGCCACGCTTCTTGGGCTTATTACAGGTGTTGCATTTGTTGGTTTGGGTATTGCTCAGGGCGATGATCCCAGTATTTTTATCAACATTCCGGGGGTTTTGATCGTTGTCGGTGGTACGATTTCCGTGACTTTGGTCAAATATCGTATAGCCAGCTTCTTCTCCGGTTTGAAAGAAGGTTTTTCCGTTGCCTTTCTTGAGAGTAACGATAACCCTCGCGAGATTATCCAGCTAGCAAACCACCTTGCAAAAATTGCTCGTCGAAATGGCCTTCTTGGTCTTGAGGATGAGCCGATAGAGAACCCATTTTTTGCCAAAGGCATTCAGCTTTGTGTTGATGGTCATCCACCTGAGTTTATTCAGAAAGTTCTGATGAATGAGATGAGCATGTCTATTGACCGAAAGCAGCTTGGCGAAAAAATCTTCCGCAACATGGCAAGTTCCGCACCGGCCTTCGGTATGATTGGTACGTTGGTTGGTCTGGTGCAAATGCTGAACAACCTTGATGATCCTTCCAAGCTGGGCCCTGGGATGGCGGTTGCACTCCTGACCACTCTTTACGGCTCATTGATTGCTCAGTTAATGATGATGCCGCTGGCGGATAAACTGGCGCTTAAGGGTGCAGAGTTGGAGTCCAATATGTCTCTGATTACTGAGTCTGTTCTGGGTATCCAGGAAGGCCTTAACCCAACAGTTATGGACGAGTTGCTGGAAACTTATCTGCCTGAATATCTGCGTTCTGGCATGTCTATGTCTGAAGAAATTTAGAACTGGGTATCCGTAAGCGAATGCGAGGGATATTGAGGTGATGAATATTAATACCAAAAAACGCAGAAAGGCGAAGAATGAAGAAGTCCCTGAGTGGATGGTGACTTTCGCCGATATGATGACTCTGCTTTTAACGTTCTTCGTTCTTATTTTGTCTTTTTCTACGACGGATGTTGAGCGTTATAAGAGTATCGCTCAGGCAATGCAGAATTCTTTTGGCCTGCAGGATCTGAATCCGTTGAGTATTATCCCGGCGGATAATCCACCTAAGAATGAGAACATCATCGAGCCGCTCAAGCCTCAGCCTTCCACCGAGGCTGATGAGTCTGAGGTTGAAAATCAGCTTGAAAGCATTGGTAATCGCCTTGAAACCAATTTCACCGATGAAATTGAAAAGGGGGTAATCATTGTTGAACGGGATGAGGATCATATCATCATTCGCTTCCCGGATGAGTCGGCGTTTACCTCGGGCAGTGATTATCTGGAACCTGCAGTTGTTCCTGTATTGCAGAAAGTAGGTCAGCTGATTTCTGAATACGATATGTTCACAATTGTAGGTGGTCATACGGATGATCAGCCGATTAATACTGACCGTTTTCGTTCGAACTGGGATCTTTCAGCGGCCAGGGCTGTTTCCGTTGCTCATGAGCTGACCTGGTTAACGGACTTGGAGGAGAAGTTTCTCTATGTTGTCGGTAATGCTGATGCTCGTCCCCTGGTTCCAAATACGAGCCAGGAAAATCGGATTAAAAACCGTCGCGTAGAAATCCTTCTTATTGAGCGGCCTGATAATACTGAGCGAGATGTATATCAAGGGATTCAACAGAGTCCGTTGCTTAGGTAACTCTTGGTTTTTGAATAAAAAAGGGAGCTTTCTGGCTCCCTTTTTTATTGCTTGTATCCCGTCCTGAATCAGATTGACACATTTTCTATCCTGAACTGGAGAAATGTGATGACTGCCTATCTGAAGCGTATCCAGCGCATTATTCCCATGTCTTTGACTGGATCAAAAGGCGATATGACCTGCATTTATGCCTAATGACGCTGGGCTTTCAAGGCTATCTATATTTTGGTTTGGCTTCGCAAACGCGATTATTTAGATTGGCGCCATGGGCAGGGATAGCGATTATTCCTACACTCCCCCCCCCGACCCGAATAAGATTAAATAGCTTTACCGTGGTTGTGCAGAGAGGCTTGATGGGGGGATAAAAAAAATACCCTGCAATGCAGGGTATTTTTAATGTCTGGAACCAGAGTTTGTGAGCTTAGTTCCAGCGTTCAGCAAACAGCGGCTGAGGCTTGTCCAGCGCTGCCTGGTAGGCATTGCTGAATGGTTTGAGGCTGGTCAGGGCTTCTTCAATGGACTTGTCTTCGCGAACAGCGTAGCTGTTAAAGCCGCAGCGGCTCATAAAGAAAAGTTGATCCTGAAGAACGTCGCCAATTGAGCGTAGCTCACCCTGGTAGTTGAAGCGTTCACGCAGTTGACGAGCAAGAGTGTAGCCGCGGCCATCACTGAATACCGGGAAGTCGATTGCTACCAAAGGCAGCTCTGCAAGCTTCAGGGCTTCTTCACCGAAAACAGTATCGTTTGGCACCCAAACACCAACGGCTTCAAATGCGGATGCATCGAATTCGCCTGCTAGCCAAAGCGGGTAGGGCAGGAGTACTTTGCCGCCCGCTGGCAATTCCGCGTCAAGGTCGACTTTAACCCAGTTATCCTCAACGATTTCCTGATTCAGAATAATCTTAGGCATAAACACGCTCCTTAAATTTCGCCTGACCGATGCGGTGGTAAGCTTCTACAAAGGACTCGCCTTCGATACGGTTTTCAACATATACACCAATGATAGCTTCGATAGCATCAGGGATAAGATCCTGCTTAACCGCCGGGCCCAGAATCTTACCGATGTTGGCATCATTGCCTGAGCGACCGCCCAGAGAAACCTGATAGAACTCTTCACCTTTACGGTCGACACCCAGCAGGCCGATGTTGCCGATATGGTGGTGACCACAGGCATTCATGCAGCCGGAGAAGTTGAATTCGATATCACCCAGATCATATAGGTGATCCAGATCGTCAAAGCGACGCTGAATCGCTTCTGCAACCGGAATAGATTTGGCGTTAGCCAGTGCGCAGAAGTCACCGCCAGGGCAGCAGATCATATCAGTCAACTTGCCAATGTTGGGCGTCGCCAGACCATTTTCTTCCAGAATCTGCCAAAGTTCGAACAGTTCTGACTTCTTAACGTCAGACAGAATCAGGTTCTGGTGGTGGCTAACGCGCAGTTCGCCAAAGCTGTACTTGTCAGCCAGGTCGGCAACCAGATCCATTTGAGCATCGGTTACGTCACCCGGAGCAACACCAGTTTTCTTCAGGGAGACCGTTACTGCAATGTAGCCGTCTTTCTTATGAGCCTGAGTGTTGTTGGTCACGAAGCGGGAGAAGGCTTTGTTTTCTTCACGCTGTTGTTCGAAATTGCCGATATCCGGAGCATTTTCGTAAGCAGGGTCGATAAAGAAACTTGCTGCTTTCGCCATAGCACTTTCGGTCAGAGTAGAGGGGCCATCAATCAGATGTTGCCACTCAGATTCAACGCGCTGGGCAAACTCTTCGACACCCAGTGCTTTAACCAGAATTTTGATTCGGGCTTTGTACTTGTTATCACGGCGACCAAACTGGTTATAAACACGCAGAACGGCTTCCAGATAAGTCAGCAGGTGCTTAGCAGGCAGATTCTGACGAACCAGATCACCGATCATTGGAGTGCGACCCAGACCACCACCAACGTAAACATCAAAAGCCAGAGAGCCGTCGTCGTTCTTGATCAGTTTCAGACCTACATCGTGTACTTTGATTGCGGCACGATCTTCCTGAGTGCCGCTAATCGCAATCTTGAACTTACGTGGCAGGAAGGCGAACTCAGGGTGGAAGGTCGACCACTGACGAACGATTTCACACCAAGGACGCGGATCTGTAATTTCGTCCTGAGCGATACCGGCAAACTGATCAGTGGTGGTGTTACGGATACAGTTACCACTGGTCTGGATGGCGTGCATCTCAACTTTAGCCAGTTCTTCCAGAATATCCGGGCAGTTTTCCAGCGCAGGCCAGTTAAACTGAACGTTCTGGCGGGTAGTGAAGTGCGCATAACCCTTGTCATAGGTGCGGGCCACGTAAGCCAGCTTACGCAGCTGTTCTGCGTTTAACATGCCATAAGGGATTGCTACGCGCAGCATAGGTGCGTGACGCTGAACATAGATACCGTTTTGCAAACGTAGTGGCAGGTATTCAGCCTCTTCCAGTTTGCCATCAAGATAGCGCTGGGTTTGATCCCGAAATTGGATCACGCGCTCATCAACTAATTTCTGATCGTAATCGTCGTACTTGTACATTTAATTTCCTACGACAGGGTTGCCAAAAAGTGCCAAAAGTCACGGTAAAACGGCTCGGGGAATCTGGATTCTACACAGATACTAACCGCATGATTTTCAGCACAATAACAGTCTTCCCTTATTCTTAAAATGAATTTATATCTATATGTTTATTTCTTTTCAGAATAAAAGTGATCATTTCTGACGGCGGGTTTTAGAGGCGATGGTCGCGCATTTTACTTTATGTTATGGACCAGGCTCTGACTTTCCAGAGCCAGATAAATCCAGTGGCATTCAGGCAGCGATAGACCAGTTGCACCCACCAGATAGCGGTTAACCCAAGACCAAGATAACTACCGAAAATAAAGGCAAGAGGTAGAAAGAATCCCCACTGTAAAGTCACAGATACCTGCATAACCAGCTTGCTGGCACCAGCTCCCAAGAGAGCCTGGGTCAAAACGATTGCTGAAGCATCGATGACCATCATCAGAGCTGTAAGCTGAAGGGGCTGAATGCCAAGTCCGATCGCTTTCGGTTCAATCAGAAACAGGCTCAGTACCGGTTCGGCTAAAAGAGCCAAAGGCATTGCGATAAGAAGAAGTAATACAACCGCAACTTTTGCAACATCAGTGCCCCAGTTCTGGGCGGCCTGATCGTCCTTTTGGCCCAGAGAGCGACCCACTAAGCTGGTTGCGGCCATACCAAGTCCTACAGCAGGAAGTATCATCAGCAGGGATAGATTAACCAGAACGTGACCAACAGCCACAGAAAGGGGGTCTATTTGCCCGATAATCCAGAACAGTACAAGATAACCTGACGCAAACAGGGTTTGTTGAAGGGAATTTGGTAGCGCACGGTTGATCAGTTGTTTTAGGATGCGGACATCAACCCCTTGCCCAATAAATGTTCGGCTATTAATTTTTCTTAGGCTATATATCAGCCAGACCAGTGTGCCCAGAAAAAGGGAAATGCAAGTGCCAAGGCCTGCACCCTCAACACCCATGGCGGGTAATCCCAGCTTGCCATAAATCAGTAGATAACTGATGGCAATATTGCTGAGATGTATAAAAACGATGGTTTTGAAGTAGATCTTTGAGTGATGAACTCCGTTCCAGTATCCCCGGAAAACCAGGTTAAGCCCGACCGCCAATAAACCAACCACCCGCCAATTGAGATAGGGTTCTGCCAGTTCAACAACAGCACCGTCATAATTGATATATGAAAGCAGGAGTCCTGTAATGGGGTAAAAGAAAGCGATCAGGGGTAAGCAAAGCAGAAACGCAAGAATAAGTCCGGCATTTAAGGTCTTGTGTTGTGATTTTTTACACTTTGCGCCGTAGAAATAAGCTGTGGAGGATTGCACAGCAGAGGAGATGCCGAGAATTAGCGCGGTAATAACAAAGGCCGTGTAACCGGCAATGCCAGCGGCTGCCAGAGCGGTACTGCCGAGCGCACCCACCATGGCGGAGTCCACCAGGTTGATAAGGCTTTGGGAAAGCATACCTCCGATAAGCGGCAGCGCGAGTTTTAAAATCTCGCGCTGCCGCTGGAGGGAGGGTAGGGATAGTAGAGTACGCAACGAAACGTCTTGTCTGTTCGGATGGGTCAATTAAGCCGGATCGTAGGACAGAACCGGCATCAGCCAGCGCTCCATCTCTTCCGTGGTTTTACCTTTACGTTCGGCCAGTTGTTCAACCTGATCCAGATCGATTTTGCCGGTGCCGAAGTATTTTGCTTCCGGATGGGCAAAGTACCAGCCGCTTACCGCGGCTGCCGGAGTCATGGCAAAGCTTTCGGTCAGCTCAAGGCCGCTGTGGGTTGTGGCATCCAGCAGGCTAAACAGAGTTTCTTTTTCAGTATGATCCGGGCAGGCCGGATAGCCAGGAGCCGGGCGGATACCCTGGTACTGTTCTTTAATCAGGGCATCGTTATCCAGATTTTCATCTTTGGCGTAACGCCAGAACTCTTTGCGCACCCGCTCGTGCAGGTGTTCGGCAAAGGCTTCCGCCAGACGGTCTGCCAGAGCTTTCACCATGATGGAATTGTAGTCGTCACCGGCTTCTTCATAGGCTTTAGCCAGTTCTTCAGCACCGATACCGGCATTGACGGCAAAACCGCCAATGTAGTCTTCAAGACCAGTCTCTTTGGGCGCGATATAGTCCGCCAGACTCAGGTTGGGTTTGCCATCCGGTTTTGGGGTCTGCTGTCGGATATGCTGCAATAGGGCTTTGACATCACTGCGGTTCTCATCAGCATAAACTTCGATTTGATCCGCCTGAGTGGTGTTGGCCGGCCAGAAGCCAATCACGCCACGAGCCTTAATCAGCTTTTCATCAATCAGTTTCTTCAGCATCACTTTGGCATCAGCAAAGAGGTTGGTTGCTGCTTCACCGACCACTTCATCGGTCAGAATTTGTGGGTATTTACCCGCCAGATCCCAGGACATAAAGAAAGGCGTCCAGTCGATCCGCTCTGCGATGGTGTTCAGGTCGTAATCATCAAAGGCTTTAACGCCGGTAAAGGTAGGTTTAACCGGTTTGAAGTTATCCCAATCCAGTGCCAGTTTGTTGTCACAGGCTTTTTCATAGCTGATACGGTCTGCCTTGGCGCGACGGTTAGCGTTACGGATACGGGTTTCTTCGTACTCTTTGCGGCGACCGGCAACAAACTCATCGCGCAGTTCGTCACTGAGCAGGTTGCTGGCAACACCCACGGCACGGGAGGCGTCGGTCACGTAGATCACAGGCCCACGTTTGTACTGAGGTTCGATCTTAACCGCCGTGTGTGCTTTGGAAGTGGTAGCACCACCGATCATCAGCGGGATATCAAAACCCTGTCGCTCCATCTCTTTGGCGATGTGTACCATCTCATCCAGAGAAGGGGTAATCAGGCCGGACAAGCCGATGATATCGGCGTTGTGTTCTTTGGCTGCCTGCAGAATTTTCTCGGCCGGAACCATCACGCCCAGATCAACCACTTCGTAGTTGTTACACTGAAGCACCACGCCGACGATGTTTTTGCCGATATCGTGTACGTCGCCTTTAACGGTGGCCATGATGATCTTGCCTTTGGCTTCCACTTCACCGGATTTTTCCGCTTCAATAAACGGAATCAGGTGAGCAACGGCCTGCTTCATTACGCGGGCAGATTTCACCACCTGTGGCAGGAACATCTTACCGGCACCAAACAGGTCACCGACCACGTTCATGCCATCCATCAGCGGGCCTTCAATCACCTGAATCGGGCGATCAGCTTCAAGGCGGGCGGCTTCGGTGTCTTCAATAATAAAGTTGGTGATACCTTTAACCAGCGCGTGTTCGATACGCTTGGTGACTGGCCATGAGCGCCATTCCAGATCTTCTTTTTTCTCTTCGGTGCCGTTGCCACGGTATTTTTCAGCAATTTCCAGCAGGCGGTCGGTGCTGTCTTCACGACGGTTGAGTACCACATCTTCAACGTAGTCACGCAGTTCGGCAGGCAGGTCATCGTACACCGCCAGCTGGCTGGCGTTCACGATACCCATAGTCATGCCTTCTTTAATGGCGTGATAGAGGAAGACTGAGTGAATCGCCTCACGCACCGGATTGTTACCCCGGAAAGAGAAGGACACGTTGGATACACCGCCGGAGATCATGGCGTGAGGCAGGTTGTCTTTAATCCAACGAGTGGCCTGGATAAAGTCCACGGCGTAGTTGTTGTGCTCTTCAATTCCGGTCGCTACGGCAAAGATGTTCGGGTCGAAGATGATATCTTCCGCCGGAAAGCCAATCTCATTCACCAGCACATCGTAAGAGCGTTTGCAGATCTCGATCTTGCGCTCAAAAGTATCTGCCTGACCGACTTCATCAAACGCCATCACGATGATGGCCGCACCATAACGCATGCAGAGCTTGGCGTGGTGACGGAAGGCTTCTTCACCCTCTTTCAGGGAGATGGAGTTCACCACAGGTTTACCCTGAACGCACTTAAGGCCCGCTTCGATGATCTCCCACTTGGAGGAATCGATCATGATCGGCACTTTGGCGATTTCAGGTTCAGCGGCCACCAGGTTCAGGAAGGTCACCATGGCAGACTGGGATTCCAGCATGCCTTCATCCATATTGATGTCGATCACCTGAGCGCCGTTTTCCACCTGCTCCTGAGCCACTTCCAGTGCGGTATCGTAATCTTCTTCCACGATCAGACGCTTAAAGCGGGCAGAACCGGTGACGTTGGTACGTTCGCCGACGTTGACAAACAGGCTGTCTTTTTCGATGTTAAACGGCTCAAGACCGCTCAGGCGGCAGGCTTTAGGAATTTCCGGAATCTGGCGCGGTTGATGCCTAGCAACGGCTTCGGCGATAGCCTGAATATGCTCCGGCGTTGTACCGCAGCAACCGCCGATAATGTTCAGGAAGCCGCTGGCGGCGAACTCTTCAACAATAACCGCCATCTCTTTACCGGATTGGTCATATTCACCAAATTCGTTGGGCAGACCGGCGTTAGGGTGGGCAGAGACGTGGGTTTCAGCTTTATTGGACAGCTCTTCCAGGTAGGGGCGCAGTTCGGTTGCACCCAGCGCACAGTTCAGACCAACAGACAGAGGTTTGGCGTGACGAATCGAGTTCCAGAACGCCTCTGTAGTCTGACCGGAAAGCGTACGGCCAGACGCATCGGTGATGGTGCCGGAGATCATGATCGGAAGCTCAAAACCCTGTTCTTCAAACACATCCTGTACCGCAAAGATCGCAGCCTTAGCATTCAGAGTATCGAAAATGGTTTCGATCAGGATGATGTCCGCACCACCTTCAATTAGTCCTCGGGTGGCTTCACGATAGTTTTCGGCAAGCGTATCGAAGTCAACGTTACGGAAGCCGGGATCATTGACATCAGGGGACAGAGATGCCGTACGGCTGGTGGGACCCAGAACACCGGCTACATAACGGGGTTTGTCCGGAGTTTCTGCTGTTTTCTCATCTGCAGCCGCACGGGCTACACGTGCAGCCTGAACGTTCAGCTCATATACCAGCTCTTCCATACCATAGTCGGACTGAGATAGCTGGGTGGCGTTGAATGAGTTAGTCTCCAGAATATCAGCACCGGCATCAAGATAGGCTTTGTGCAGGCGCTGAATCAGTTCCGGCTGGGTGATAACTAAGAGATCATTGTTGCCTTTGATATCTGAAGGCCAGTCTTTGAAGCGCTCTGAGCGGAAATCCTCTTCAGTCAGCTTTTCACCCTGAATCATGGTGCCCATACCGCCGTCCAGAATCAGAATTCGCTCTTTGAGGGCGGCTTTAAGGGTTTGAATGCGTGTTTCCAGACTCATTACTCAGGGTGCTCCAAACGGGTATAAACAGGTTAGGCGATGTTTTGTTGAACGACTTTTGTTGTGGTCGAGGTGTTAATTAGTCGCTGAATTTGAATCAATCGCGTAAGATTGCCGCATTCTATCAAATAAAAAGCAGTTTTAAGAGATCCTTGTCAGATCAGATACTTATATCTGTTCGTGAGTTTGAACATAACTGCTTAGACAGAAATTCCGGGCCATTGAACAGCCGCAGACCTTATCAAAGACCTTATTTTCTGACCCTGAAATATTTTTGCGACAACGTGCAGAATTTTAATAATCAGGCAGAAATGATCGAGGGTTAAAGATAAAGCCTGATTAAAATGGTTGGGTATTTAAATCCCTTGGTTTTTGCCCTAAAATGCCCCTAATCATTCATTGTGGAATTTAGGTGACGATTCATGTCTGCCATTATCGAAATTACTGAAAGTGCTCAACAATATCTTGGAGATCTTCTGAGCAAGCAGGATGCTGACGGCATCGGTGTGCGTGTATTTGTGACTCAGCCCGGCACTCCTTATGCAGAAACTTGCCTGGCATACTGCCGTCCTGGAGAGGAAGAGGCTGAAGATGTGCTTCAGGAAGGCGCTCCTTTCCCTGTTTACTTGGACAAAACCAGCTCTGCTTATCTTGAAGAAGCGGTGGTGGATTACAATCCAGACCGCATGGGTGGCCAGCTGACGATTAAAGCACCAAACGCAAAAATGCCAAAAGTGAGTGCGGATAGCCCGCTTGCGGAGCAGATCAACTACGTGCTTTATTCTGATATCAACCCTGGTCTTGCTGCACACGGTGGTGAGATTAAGTTGGTTGAATTAACGGATGACAATGTCGCTATTCTGCAGTTTGGTGGTGGTTGTCAGGGGTGTTCAGCCGTTGATCTGACATTAAAAGATGGCGTTGAAAAAACACTGATGGATAAAATTCCTCAGCTTACAGGCGTGCGTGATGTTACCGATCACACAGTGACGGATAACGCTTACTTCAAGTAGTTGAGACGGTTTTATAGGCTTAAAAAACCAGCTTCGGCTGGTTTTTTTGTTGCCTGTTCACTTAGTCTTAATGGTCTCTATCCAGTGAATTGTGATTTTCGGAAGGTTTTGTCTATGCCTTGGTTACTTCTTACCTTTTGTTTACTCCTGTTGAGTTCTTCCCTGAAGGCTGATTCAGATTTTATTGTCGTGGGAACGGGTGATTTGACAGGGGTCTATTATCCGACTGGTGGGGCAATTTGCCGTTTAGTAAATAAAGAGAGAGATCAACACGGTATTCGTTGTGCTGTCGAAAGCACTCAAGGTTCGGCGTATAACCTTAATGCGTTAAAAAGATCTGAGTTAGATCTGGCAATTGTACAGCCGGATTGGCTCTATCATGCTGCTAAAGGGTCTTCTTTCTTTGCCCCCCAAGGGGCGAGCAAAGAGCTCAGAACGGTTCTTAAACTGCATTCGGAAGCCCTAACAATCGTCGCTCGAAAAGACAGTGGCATAAAAACTTTTGATGACCTGAAAGGGAAAAAGGTGAATCTGGGCAATCCCGAATCCGGTCAAAGACGGACAATAGATCTCATATTGAGCGCTTTGGCCTGGGACTATAACGATTTCGAGTTGGCGAGTGAGTTGTCGGCTTCTGATATGTCTGAGGCCTTGTGCTCGGGGCGTATTGATGCATTTGTTTATGTGGTTGGGCATCCAAACGCTTCTGTTTCTGAGGCGACTACCTTTTGTGAGAGTCTTATTATTCCGTTGCCGGTTGAACTGATCGAAGCGTTCTCAAACCTGTATCCTTTTTACGCTAGAGGAGAGGTTGCCGGAGCGCTTTATAGAGGAAATCCTGACCCTGTACCTACAATTACGCTCACTGCTCAATTGATTTCTACAAGCTCTCTTTCTGATAAGGCGGCATATGAATTAAGTCGGGCAATTTACAATAACTTTGATCATTTTAAGCAAATGCATCCGGCTCTAAAGGAGCTTAACCGAGAGCAGGCATTTGATTTTTCCTCAGAAATAACCCCTGTGCATCCCGGAGTGATGCGGTTTTTGAAAAGTACCCTTACTTCGTTTAATCGGAAAAATCCCTGAAAACCAATACCTTGGTCGTACTTTAAATCTCTCAATTCTAGAGAATCCCTACTTTCGAGGGATTTTTTTTTATGATTTGTGACCGATCGGTCATTGATTTAAAACGACTGTAAGGTAGTTTGATTAAACATGTTTTTATTACAAAAAAAATATTCATCGCGTTTTTTTTGAACCACAGTGGTGCCAGTGGAGGGGAGTGAAGTTTACTTTTGGTGCAAAACCGCCAGTTGACAGAAATGCCAAATTTTCAGAATCTCAACTGCGACGAGAAGACAAGCCACGCTCTCGATAACAAAAACAAATTCCTATTTGAGTGAGGCAAAGTTCGGACAAAAAAGATGTCGTCAAATTTGCCTCACTAATAACAACAACCTAAAGGTAAGGAAAAACATGAAACTTCAGCACAAAATTGCAGGAACTATCCTTCTTCCTCTGGCTGCTGCCACTATGTCCACTGCTGCTCATGCCGAGCTTTCTGTAGGCGGTTACGTTGCTGCTCAGTTCGCAATGGTTGATGATGCTGGTGCGGATCAAAAGGACATGGCCGGTAATGCGGCTACGAGTCGTCTCTCTATCAAGCAGACCAATGTTGGTGATGCAAACGCAACTGTTCTGGTTGAAGGTGATTTCTGGGGCGGTCGTAACGCCAATCGCACCTCCAACACGGGTAACCTGCGCATGCGTCATGCAGTGGTTATGGTTGATGGTTTCGCGGTAGGTCAGACATGGTCTCCTTCTGCCAACTTAAATGCATTGCTGCCTACAATTGATTTCGTTGGCTTTACTGCTGGTTCTGCACCGGCTGGTCGTACTCCTCAGATTACTAAAGTTATTGATATGGGTGGTTCCACCCTTAAAGTAGGTATTGAGGATAACGGCAAAGCTGATGCGCAAACAGATGGTACTTCTATTCCTGATATTTCAGCAGGCTTCACAATGAATGCTGGCAGCATGTCCATTTTTGCTGGTGGTACTTTGATGAATGCTAATGACACCGTTAAAGGTGAAGCAACTCAGGTTGTAGAAGCTACAGCATCTGTGAAAATGGATATGGGCGGCATGAAGTTGGTAGGCTCTTTCGCGATGATTGGTGATGATGACACTAACGTTGCTGAATCTACAGCTTTCTCTGCTGGTGTTGGTATTCCTGTGGGCGGTGGTATGAGCGTAAATGCTATGGCTGAAGTTCAGTCATACGGTGATAGCTCTAAAGAAGATCAGTCTACCGTGTTTGTTAACGCCTTCTACAAAATGCCTAGCGGCCTAGAGTTTGGTGCCGAAGTGCAGAATGTCACAGCTGTTGGCGGTACAGATGGTTCTGACCTTACCAATATCAACTTCCAGGGCAAGTTCGCGTTCTAAGACGCTTCCTGGTATTGATGCCAAGATGCAGCCCCTTGGGCTGCATCTACTGACACCGCTTGCAGGGTTAAGGCTTTCCTTCTCTACTCAATCGCACACCATGAGTTGTTTTCTTTCCTTACCAACTCTTGGCTGAGTCCTGCAGCGGTGACCTATAAAGTCCTGCTTTCTGCTTTCTGCTTTCTGCTTTCTGCTTTCTGCTTTCTGCTTTCTGCTTTCTGCTTTCTGCTTTCTGCTTTCTGCTTT
>JBLWSY010000007.1:0-155461 GCA_048270425.1 Oceanospirillum sp. | reverse complement strand
ATACCTGACTCAAAAGCCAAGAGATCTTGAGGAAGCGAGGGTAATGGTTAAGGAGGCAGTTATGCTTTACAACAAGCAACGGCCCCATCATTCCCTGAAATACAAAACGCCCGATGAGGTTCATCGGGCGCTGTAAAAAAGTGTCAACTTATATCAGGACTAGACACTGAAAAAGCGATTCAACTCAGGACTTCAATCGATAGCGGCGCTCAGGTCGGCCAACTGTACCGTAGCTGATATCTGCCTGCAGCACCTCACAACTCACCAGATATTCCAGATAACGTCGTGCAGTCGTGCGGCTTACGCCAACCATCTGTCCCAGCGCCTCAGCATTTACCGCTTCACTCAGCTCAGAATTAAACGCGGCGGTGATCTTATCCAGTGTCAGCGCATCAATTCCCTTTGGCAGGTTTTTCTGAGAGGGACGCTTTTTCTCGCTATGGTCGCCGGTTCCTGCTCCCGTATCGCTTTCCAGGGCATGACTGGCCATCTCACTTCGTGGTAACAACTGATCCACGTCCTGCTGAGCCAGGTGAGAATCCTGCTGTACCAGAGCTTCCAGCTGTTGACGGTGGCGCGCAAAGTTCTGCAATGCCGCCTGTAAGCGATCGAATACCAAAGGCTTGAGGATATAATCCAAAACCCCGCCACGAAGCGCCGCTTGCAACGTAGAAGCTTCTTTAGCGGCCGTCACCAGAATCACATCTGTAGCCTGATTACGTCCACGCAATTCCTGCAGCAGTTCAAGACCTGTACCTTCCGGAAAATGGATGTCCAGCAGGATCAGATCCGGCTGCAGAATCTCGGTCAGATCCCGGGCTTCATCCAGAGTCAGCGCGATGCCCTCAACCACAAAGCCGGGAATCTTCTCGATAAAGCGCTGCTGTATCTCTGCAATACGGCGATCATCTTCGGCAATAACAATGCGATAAGGCATGTCGTTTAATGCTGCCTCTGCCGATGGCAAAACCTGTGTCATACGTCTCGATAACCTTTTTTGTCTGTGCTCAAAATCCGTTTCCCCACGCCTTATCTCAAAATTCCTTTTTCAAAATATCCTTCACTACAAAGCGTCGGAGTATCAGACATGAACACTGTTTTTATTGGTTTTTATCCGTTGCAGAATCTGCAACTGCTTGGCTGTTTGTTATCTGTAAGTCGTCAGATTATATCCTGTGCTGTCCTAACCTTCTGTTTTAACCGCTTCTTTAGGAATATAAACCACGGCCCGGGTGCCTTTTGGCTCGATGGGTTCCAGTGCAATCTCGCCGTGCAGACGATTCAATGCCTGAGCCACCAGATACAAACCATAGCCGTGATTCTGCCCCGGCTTGCTACTGACACCTTTGGCGAACAAGGCTTCTGTCTCTTCAGGATTGATCCCCTGCCCCTCATCTTCCACTTCAAAGATCAGGTCGTTACCCAGATCCGTCATCGACAGGCGAATATGTTTGACATTGCCGGCAGCTAACGAGGCATCCATGGCGTTATCCAACAGATTCGCCAGAATGGTTACCAGCAACTCCCTGGACAGATCATCCGGCAGATCCTGCATCTGGCTTTCGGGGTCGATCTCAAGAGTCAGCCCCAACTCACGGGCGCGATTGTATTTCCCCAGAATACAACCGGAGAGCACAGGATCAGGCACCGCACTCAGTAAGAAGTGCAGCAGGGTCTGGTGATCACGGGTTTCCTGACCGATCAGCTCAATGGCCTGATCCGTTGCTCCAATCTGAATCAGTCCGGCAATGGTGTGTAATTTATTAGAGTACTCATGGGCCTGACTTCTCAGAGTATCCGCGTAGATCTGCATCCGGTTCAGCTGATCGGTCATTCGATCCAACTCGTCTTTGAGACGGAAACTGGATACCGCACCGATCACTTTTTTCGATTCATGCCCCGCACCACTCTGAAACAGTGGAATGCGGTTCACCACCACCCGCTGGCCACCGATAATATCTTCTTTATCCAGAATCGGTTTTCCGGTCTGCATCACCTGCAGAAGATCGCTGTTGGTCTGAAACTCGCGAATATTGCGCCCCTGCATGCTACCTTTCGGGTCAAGGCCGAAGATTTTCAGTGCTGCCTCGTTAAAGGTGGTGACATCTCCTTTGGGATTAATGGCGATAATCCCCTCTCGTACCGACTGCAGGGTGGCATTTCGTTCCTGATAAAGACGGGCAATCTCTTCCGGCTCAAAGCCAAAAATTGCACGTTTGAAGTAATCACTGATCAGCTTGGCGATAAAAAGGCTCACCAGAACTGTTGCTGCAGAGAACCACCAGATCCCCGTCTGGTAATGGCCCACCACCTGATCGACCTGATTGAGCATGTAACCTACTGAGATAATGCCGATCACCTTCTGATCGCCATCAGGACCTTCTGAAAAAACAGGTACTTTGCCACGCACCGATGGCCCCAGACTGCCCACCGCCGTGGAAACATATTCCTCGCCCAATTCCAGTGCCCGAGCATTGTCACCACCGACCATCTTTTTCCCGATCCGATCCGGTATCGGGTGAGCGTAGCGAACCCCGTTTTCATCACCAACCACAATAAAACGCGCACCGATAGCCGAGCGTATCTCCTCTACTAACGACTGAATTTTCCGGCTGTCTTCCTCCTGCAGCCCTTCCCGTATCTGCGGCAAACGGGCAACGGCTCTGGCGACATCCAGTGCCTGCTGGCCCATCTGAGTTTCCAGCGTGCTGGCGATAAAGTTGAGGGAAACCGCCCCCATCGCCAGGGTCAGCAGGAGGGCAAAACCACCCAACAGAATCAGCATACGTGCCTGCAGATTCAGCCGGAACGAGAAGCTAAGAGAACGGGAAAGAGAAAGACGGGCGATGGACGACACGGGTGGCTCCTGTCATTCGATGAATAGGTTATGACGAGTAAAAAAGACTCGGAATAATCCAAGTATGACAGAAAGTTAGCGGGAAAGGCGGACAACAAAAAGGCCAGCAATGCTGGCCTTTCCGTGATCGCTAAACAGGGATCAGAACATCCAGTGGCCCAGTACCCAGGCACCGGCATAACCTATGGTGTAGGCGATCAGCAACGGCAGAATAAAACGCACATAACGACCAAAAGTCAGGGCACCGATTTTGCTCATCATCACAATACCGGCGGCAGAACCGATCACCAGCAGGGACCCCCCCACACCTACGGCGTAGGTCAGCCCCATCCACTCTTGTGTGCTCATTTCGATACCCGCTTTCAGCACTGCTGCCGTCAGAGGTACGTTATCGATACCAGCAGATAATACGCCCATCAGATAGTTGGCCAACAGCGGCGGCATCATCTCGTAGAGCGTGACCAGACTTTCCAGAACACCGATCTCTTTCAGCATGCCCACCAACAGCAGAATACCGAGGAAGAAGAGCAGGGTTTCAAATTCAATCACCCGGATGTAATCCATAATGGGATCTTCGTTGTCATCATCGAAGAAACGCGCCACCAGAAACATCAGAGACATCCCTGCAAGGAAGGTCAGCATTGGCGGAATATGGAACAAGGCATTAAAGGCGATGGTCAGCAAAATGGTGCTCAGGAACACCACGGCGATAATCAGATCCACCCGACGAATCGGCGTGATCTTCTTCTCGATGACCACATCCCCTTTCAGGCCAAAGGAGAGCATCAGGGTCAGAATAACAACACCGATCAGAGCCGGCAGAGAAAGATACAGCAACTGCAGAACGCTAACATGGCCGGACAGGAAGATCATCAGGGTAGTTACGTCACCGGTAATCAGCGCCACACCTCCGGAGTTGACAGCAAACACTACCAGAGCTGCAAAACGCAGGGTCTTTTTCGCTTCCAGGTTCAGAGAAAGAATCAGGGCAGCAGACACCAGCGTTGCGGTGATGTTGTCGGCAATCGAAGAGAAAACAAAGCAGAACAGGCCGGTCAGCACCAGCAGCATCTTCTCGGAGATGCGCGAGGGCAGAAAGAGGTAGATCAGGTTCTGAATCAGGCCTTTCTTGTTCAGATAGGCAACGAAGGTCATCGCCGCTACCAGAAACAACCAAAGTTCGGCGATCTCAGAGATACTCTCAGACAGGCCTTCTTCGATGCGGACAAGACCCGCTTCACTTTCAGGAAAGATAAACATCAAAAGCCAGGAAACAGTCCCCAGAAACAGGGTCACCTTGGCTTTGTTGATATGAATTACTTCTTCAAAAACAACGCCTAATAGCGCTAAAAAAGCCAGCGCCAGCAGGAAGGTATGCAGCAGTTCGGTCATTTGGGGCCTTCTTGATTGTTATCTTATTATTAACTGCAGCCACGACCGCCGGTTGCGCGCACCCTGAATCGGATGTCTGTAAGACAGGCTAAACAGCGGTCTATGATGCAGTGCGGCAAATTTTAGGACACCGATTATAGGCCTAAAAACAAGACAACGGGTATAGGCCTTGCGAGGTATATTTTAACTCAGGCGACCTTAGCCTTTAGGCCATGATGTGCGTTTCGCTCAGTCTGAGTTTTAGTCGTCATGAATTGCGCAAAGAGGTGCCAGCTCTTCCATGGACAATTCCGACTAAAAAACTATGATATAAGTTCATTCCGCCGCAAAAAGAGAGCAGCGCTTTGACCACCGGAAATCTCCGCCTGAAGGATTTGCAACTGACCCGGCACTATCAGCAACTGCCGGAACAACATTTCCAGCGTATCTCACCCGCTCCGCTGAATAATCCCTATCTGGTGAGTATGAATGCAGATGTTGCTCGCAGACTGGGACTGAATCCTGACGGGGTTGATCGTGAGGAGCTAGCAGAATTTGCCGGTGGCCAGCGACTCTTTACCGGTAGTGATCCCATAGCGATGAAGTACACGGGCCATCAGTTTGGCACCTACAATCCTCAGTTGGGAGACGGTCGCGGGCTTTTACTGGGTGAACATTTGGGGCCTGACGGCATCCTCCGGGATCTTCACCTGAAAGGTGCCGGTAAAACCGCCTATTCCCGCTTTGGTGATGGTCGCGCTGTATTGCGTTCCAGTATCCGGGAGTTTCTGGCCAGTGCCGCTATGACAGGTCTTGGTATTCCCACCACTGAAGCGCTCTGCGTTGTTGGCTCATCCGATACCGTGCTGCGGGAAAGCTTTCCGGAACCCTGTGCAACCCTTCTGCGGGTAAGCCCTTGTCATATCCGCTTTGGCCATTTTGAATACCTTTATCACAGCCGTCAGATCGATGATCTCAATAAGCTAACCTACTACGTGATTGAGCGATATTTCCCTGAGCTTGCAAAAGCCGATAACCCACCGCTGGCACTTATCCGCGAGGTGATTCTTCGCTGTGCAGAGCTGGTTGCCCGCTGGCAGGCCTACGGTTTTGTCCACGGCGTGATGAATACCGACAACATGTCGATCATTGGGGAGACCTTCGATTACGGCCCTTTTCAATTTATGGACAGCTTCAAAGCCGATCAGGTCAGCAATCACTCTGACCATCAGGGCCGCTACGCCTTTAACAAACAGCCGGATGCGATGCGGTGGAACCTGTACTGTCTGGCTGAGTGTTTTATACCTCAGGTGTCCGGTGACAGCAAAACAGCCCTGGACCTGTTAGAAAAAGAACTGGGACACTTCAACGGGATCTATCAGCAGGAGTACCTGAGGCTGATGCACCAGCGCCTTGGTCTGTGTCTCGAGCCGACAGCTCCGGCGTCAGACAAAATAGCTGAAAACGACCGTCAGCTGATCGACGATCTATGGCGACTGTTAGAAGTACAGAAAACCGATATCACCCTCTTCTTCCGTTTATTGAGCGAAACACCGGTCAGCGAGCAGCAGAACAAACTGGCAGGTATCTGCACCTATCCTGCTGCCTTTGAGTTGTGGCTGAAGCAATATCACCAAAGACTGGCATCGGAGAACCTGCCGGAAAAAGAACGCCTGTTGGCAATGCAGAAAGTAAACCCGGTTTACCTGTTGAGAAACTATATGGCCCAGGATGCAATTGAGCAGGTATATCAGGGCGATATAAGTCGTATTAATGAGTTGCTGGTTCTGTTGAGCAAGCCGTTTGAGTATCACCCGGTGCTGCCAAAATATGCAGGGCCCGCTCCGGATGGGGCGGCGGGTATCTGCCTGAGCTGCTCCTCATAACAGATCAAAAACAAGCTTTATGATCTGCCTCAAAAGTCCATTGGCAACATTTTGATACATAATTAATAAATGTTAACATCTCCGCTCAAAACAGAACCATTAACATCGCAGGCATTTTCATCTATAAAGATTGCCGACGACCGTTAAAAGGCTGGCAAATTCTTGCTGCCTCAGAGCCAAACTGAAATCGAATGGGGAGATGTAATGGAATCACCGAAAGTCAGCCAGATGCTGTCTCCTCAACTGATTACCGTTTCTCCTGAAGAAGATATCTCCGCTGTACTTCAGCTGATGCAGCAGGAAAAATGCAGTTGCGTCGTAATTACCACAGAAGACCAGAAACCTCACGGAATCTTTACCGAACACGACCTGATTCATCAGCTGGCCCGTCACCAGCATCAAGGAATGCAGGGACCCATTCGGCTATTTGCCCGCGAAGCTGTGGTTGTCAATGACACCATGCATCGTAACGATGCCTTTATTCTGATGAATGATCGCCAGATCAGCCATCTGGTTGTGACCAATACTGACGGTCTGATTGTGGGTGTTGTGTGCAACAAAGACTTTACAGACCACTTCCTGCATCTACCCATGGCGATTAACCTGAAAGTTGAACAGGTCATGAACCAACAGGTTGTCACGCTTAACGCTAAAGACAACCTTCAACAAGCCCTCTACCAGATGGATAAGGCCCATATCAGCTCCATTGTGGTTACTGAAGAAGGCAACGCAATTGGCATTATCAGTGAAAGAGATCTGGTACAGCTTGCTCTTGAACATCGCCGGTTGGCACATATTCCACTCTATGACGTAATGCACGCGCCGGTGCTCAGCATCGACTCTGATTGCCTTATTCTGACAGCGCTTCAGCGCATGGAACACCATAAAGTGCGCCGCTTTATTGTGTCTGATGCTGAACAAAAAATTTGCGGCATTATTACCCATCACGACATCAGTCGCGCGATCCAGATGAATTATGTGGACTATCTGGAAGCGGAACTGAAAAGTCGCGAAGCCGCCTTCAGCACCCTAAAAAATCAGCTGAAAAAAGTTGATCAGCAATCCCTTCTCTCAACACTAATGGATCAGATCCGGGACGGTATTTACATCCTGTCGGCTAAAAATCTCAAGGTTGTGGATGTCAACCGGCAAGCCTGCAGGCAAACCGGATTTAGTCGCGATGAGCTGATCGGTAAACCTTTAGCAGATATCTCAACCTATGGGGTACATATCACCGCTGAAGATATGAAGGAACAGATGAAGCAACGTCAGTCGCTCTTCTTTCATACAGAACACAAGATCAAGCAGGGCGGCACCCTGCCGGTGGAGATCAACACGACACTGGTTCGCCTGGGAGATGATGATTATTTTGTCGCCTCTGCCCGGGATATATCCGAAAGACTGCGCATTGAGGAGAACCTCAAAGAACGGGAGGAAACCTATCGGAGCGTTATCGAAACCTCCATGGATGGTTTCTGGATTGTTGATGCTAAAGGCAAAATTCTGGAGGTAAACCGGGCCTATTGTGAAATGGTGGGCTACTCCGAGAATGAGATCCTGCAAATGGATATTTATGATCTTGAGTGTGACAAAAAAAAACCCAGATCGAACAGCGTCTGTCGAATATCTATCATCAGGGGCGGGATTATTTTGAAACACGCCACCGGTGTAAAAGCGGCAGAGTGATTGATGTTGAAATCAAGGCCTCTTACTGGTCGGGTCAGGGTGGGCGTTTTTTTGTTCACCTGAAAGACATAACCCAAAGCAAGCAAAACGAGCTTCGACTGAAACAAGCTGCCGCGGTTTTCGAAAACACTAATGAAGCCGTCATGGTCGTCAGTGCCCAACGCAGAATTCAACGGGTTAATAAAGCCTTCTGCCATATGACAGGTTATTCCGAAGAAGAGGTACTGGGACGCTCTCCGGCAATTCTGCAATCCGGTGAACAGGACCGTCGCTTCTACAAAGCGATGTGGCACAGCATTCGGACCTATGGTCACTGGCAGGGTGAACTGATCAGCCGCCGGGCTGACGGCACAACCTATCCCGAACTACTGAACATCAGTGTGGTCCGGGACCATCACGGGGCTATCAATCACTACGTCGGAGTTTTTGCCGATCTGTCAGAACAGCGGGAATCCGAAAGCAGGCTGATGTTTCTGGATTATCATGATCCGCTCACAGGCCTTGCCAACCGCAAAAATCTTATGATGCGTACCGATCACGCCATTCGCCAGTTACCTAAAGAGAAGCATCAGGTGGCGCTGATTGTGATCGGCCTTGACCGCTTTAAAAACGTCAATGACAGTTACGGCCACAGCAGCGGTGACGAATTGCTGCGTCATATCGCCGCCATGCTGGATCAGGATGTACCGGAAGCCGATACTATCTGTCGCTTAGGTGGCGATGAGTTTGCCCTGCTGTTTGATCATCTCTCAGATACCGATGAATTGATCCGCATCGCCAACACTCTGATCAGACGTATCAGCCAACCCTGGAAACTGTCCGATAACCGAACCGTTAAACTGGGTGCCAGCATGGGGATTAGTCTGGCTCCGCAAAATGGACTGGACGCAGATACCCTATTGCAGCATGCCGATGCTGCGCTGTTTCAGGCGAAAAACGAAGGTCGTTCACGCCTGCGTTTCTTCTCCGATGAGCTGACGGAAAACGCCCGCAATCGCCTTGAGCTTGAAACCCGTATGCATCAGGCATTACAGCAGGATGAACTGGAGGTTTATTTCCAGCCACAGGTGGATATTCTTACCCAGGAGATTATTGGTGCAGAAGCTCTGGTCCGCTGGAACCACTCAACCGAGGGTATGATCCCGCCCAATGACTTTATTCCTCAGTGTGAAGAGAATGGTCTGATCCACGAGATTGGACTCAAAGTGTTGGAGAAGACCTGTCGTCAGGGTAAAGCCTGGCTGGACGAGGGCTTTGAACCGATTCAACTGGCGGTGAACCTTTCACCGGTTCAGCTAAGAGACCCCGAGCTTTATGTTCACATCACCCGGATTCTTCTGGATACCGGCTTTCCACCACAGCAACTGGAACTGGAACTGACCGAAAGCAGCCTGATGGGTAATCCGGAGCAACCTCTTAAGCTACTGCATCAACTGAAAGATATCGGCATTAAACTTGCCATGGATGACTTCGGCACCGGCTACTCCTCCTTTACTCAGCTGAAACAGCTACCACTGGATCTGTTAAAAATTGATAAGAGTTTTATTGATGATGTTGACCGAAATCTGGACGATTTTGAGATTGTGTCAGCCATCACAGCGATGGGGCAGGCACTCGGCCTGAAAGTGTTAGCAGAAGGGGTTGAAACCAAAAACCAGCTGCATGCACTGGCCGACCTTAAATGCGATCTTTATCAGGGTTATCTGCTTAGTAAACCGATACCTGTCGATGACTTCTCAGCCCTTCGCCTCCGCCATAAAACAGAACACGGCATCAATTACTCAATCTGATCAAACCGGATGATCCCAACAAAAACGGAACCTTTCGGCTCCGTTTTTATCGTTATGAGGCTGTAACCACCGGTTAAACCTTAAGTCGACTCAACTGGTCATCCAGAAGACCAACGACTAGCGTCAGCTCCTGACGAACCCCATCAATGGTATGAGCCTGATCATTAAGTTCTTTAGCAGTATCACCAATACCGACGATACTTTGGCTGATCTCAGCATTCACCTGACTTTGCTCTTCCGCAGCGGAGGCGACCTGAACGGTATTATCCGCAATAAGGTTAACCTGGGCAGCCAGGGTTTTCAGACTTTCCACACTATCGGCAATACTCTTCGTAGTCTCTTCTGAACGACCGCGATTGATCTCAATCTGCTCAACCGCCTCCCGGACATTACTTTGCAGGCGCTTAACCAGCTCGTTAATCTCTTCAGTAGACTTCTGCGTGTTAGCAGCCAAAGTCCGAACCTCGTCAGCGACTACCGCGAAACCACGCCCCTGCTCACCAGCTCGAGCCGCCTCAATAGCCGCATTTAATGCCAGAAGATTTGTTTGTTCAGCAATATCAGAGATGGTACTGACAATCTCGTTAATATCTTCACTGCGGGCTGAGACACGAGCGATACGCTCACTATTTTCCGCCATTGCCTGAGCAATCGCCTGCACCTGTTCAACACTGTGGTCAAAACTCGCCTGAGTGTTAAGAAGAATTTTTTCAGACGCCTGAGTCCCCTCAGCACTTGTAGAGGCTAAACGGGCAACCTCTGCACTGGTGGATGCCATCTCCTCCATCGCGGTCGCAACGCTGTCGGTTTCAACCGTCTGACGGGCAATAGTTTCAGTGGTGATCGTCGTCGCTTCACTTAGCAGATTGGTTTGTTTTTGCACTTGCAGACTTTGCTCCTGCAGCGCAAGGATCATTTCACGCAAGCGAGCGATAAACTGATTAATCCCCTGACTGATCTCAATCAGCTCACGGTGGTTTTCAATGTTCAGAGTTTGAGTCAGATCACCATCGGCACTACTGAGGTTAAATACCCGCTCACGCATCTGGTTTAGAGGCCGGGTGATTGTTCCCACAAAGATCACAATGGCGGCGGCGGCAACACCAATAATCACCAGCGAGAGAATCAATTGGGTTCCCAGAGTGTTTCGCACATCGTCCTGCAGATCAGCTTTAAGCTGATTAACACCGGCAAAAGCAACCGCTTCAGGTACCGTCAATATCAGATGCCAGTCAATGCCAGGCGCCTGAATATGAATTGGACTATCAACCACCAACAACTGATTAAACTCGAAAATCTCACCATTGCGTCCCTTTAATGACTGAGCAAAGTCCTGATCGGCTTCGCTTAAGGGTCGTGAAAGTTTTTGAGCAAACTGGCTGCTGGCTACGATTCGACCTTTTGCAGTAATCAGGTGAAGCTGAGCTTTTCCATCAAATAACTTGGCTGACATCGCTTTCATCAGCTTCTGCAATACCGGCAAATTGATATCAGACCCGGCAACCCCCACAAAACGGCCATCGCGCATTAGAGGCGTGACAAGACTGGTCATCAGAACCTCATTCCCTGGCTCAATTTCATAGAGATAGGGCTCGACAATACAAGTCTTTCCCGTCTCATAACTGCAGAGATACCACTCAGATTCACGATCACCCAGATCATTGGGTTTAGCGGAATATTTTGCCTTAGGGTCTTCGGTAACATAGTGAGTCAGATTACTGCCTTCACGAACCCAGTAGGTTTCCAGAGTACCGATATGCGTTGTGTGATCACCTGATCCGATCAGAGCTACATCGTTATTATCGTACCCGTTTTTTTCAAACTGAATATAAGCAGAGCTGACCAGCGCATTAGCTTCAAGAGCTTGTCGGGCTAAAACCTGTACCTGATCGCGGCTCAGGCGTTTTTCCGGATCGTTCAAACCCGCCGATACAATCCGGTTCATTGTCACCGGAGTGTCAAAGGCACGATTCATATAACTGCCAACAGCGCTTGCCACCCGATAAGACGCTTGTTCAAGAATATCGTGGACACGCTCCCTGCTGGAGACTGTGATTTGACTGATTACCTCATGTGAGGTGTGTTTCATCGCATTAGTGCCCACCCAAGACATCACACCAAGAGCTATCACCAAAAGTAACAGGGAGAACAGAAGAAGCTTGTTTCGTAACGACCATTTTTTCATAGATGGGATCTCATCAACTATAAGATTAAGCAATCCATGCACCAAGACTGCTTAAGCAGCTCTTAATACGGGTTATCCAGGACCCGGATTGTTCGTTGTCTTTACTGTGCATACAGATTTAATAGTAGCTTTTTTTTGAATCCAAAAGGGAAAGTTTACAAAGATAGGATTGCGTATGCGTGACAAAATATAGGCAAGAGCACATTTCCGAAACGGTAACTACGACAGAACTACGAATGCCCTCATCGACAGGAAGAGCAGTCAGCCCAGAGCTGAACACAAGTAAGCAATAAGATGACTTAAAGGATTTTTTCAAGATCATTCGAAATGAACCCGCATTATATTAAGACAAATTCATTAATCTTTTGTGACATCGTTCATGGCTCTGGTAAAGCTAAAATGCTAATTTAACAAAAGTTTAGTGAGGCTAATAAAATGGACAACATAAAACTTAAACCAATCGATATAGAAGATGGAATATCAAAAGACCATTTCAAAGAAAACTACCTGAAAGCGAACAAGCCCGTTATATTGAAAGATTTCAGTCGCAATTGGGACGCCTTGGATAAATGGGATTACGAATACCTTAAGAAAGGGTGCGGTCAGGTCGAGGTTCCCCTATACGATGAAGCCTTTGCGAATAGTGATAACGATTATTTGCAGGAATCAAAAAAAATGAAATTCGGGGAATATCTAAATTTAATTGAAAATAAACCGACAAAGCTAAGAATGTTTCTTTTCAACATAATAAAGCACATGCCCTATTTAAAAGATGATTTTAGCTTTCCGGATCTTGGTGTGAAATATATTAAATCACATCCATTTCTATTTGTTGGCGGGCGTGATGCGTATGTGGATATACATTACGACCTGGATCACAGCCATGTATTCCTGACTCAAATAAAGGGCAAAAAAAAGGTGATTCTTTATTCTAACGAAGACTCGAAGAATCTATATCAACACCCTTTTACAGTATCGTGCAATATTGACTTTCGTGACCCGGACCTAAACAGGTACCCAAAATTAAAAAATCTGCAGGGCTTTACACACACGCTTGAACCAGGTGAAACAATCTTTATTCCCAGCTGCTGGTGGCATTATATTGAATACACCACAGATGGTATAAGCCTGACTTTACGAGCTATGCCTGATGGAATAATAGCAAAAGTAAAAGGGCTGATAAGCATTTTTAAGCTTAAGATAGTTGACCACTATGTTGGTAAATTATTGGGCTCAAAGAAATGGTATGACATCAAAGAAAAATGGGCCCACAACCGAGCCCGACAAGACTGTTAACTGGACTGCAAAATCCTTTTGTGGCCGTTCTCGACATGCTGCTGCGCCCAATTGGCAAGTTCTTTTCGGTCCTGAAAGAAACTTGCCCTTTCCGGGGCATGAAAAAAAACATTCACATGGGTTCTTTTTCTCATTAGCAACCTGAAAAAATGAACACCTAAAGATGTTTCATCGTACCAGGGATAAAACACGTCTAGGCTAGTTTGACTACTGGAATTAGATAAGTCAGGGCAAAGAATAGTTACCGGTTGAATATGAAACTCATCAACAATCCCTTCAGTAAAGACAAATTCAAGAAGAGATGATTTAAATGGTAGAACCTTACTGCCATCCGTAGTGGTGCCTTCAGCAAAAAGAACAAGCTTCCTATCCCCCAGAACGCAACTTCTTAACTGCGAAACCTGCTCACGCGATTTTATGGGTCGTCTTTCAACAAAAACGGTATCACACATTTTAGCCAGCCATCCAATAACCGGCCAAGTCATGACTTCTTTCTTCGATATAAAAGAAAAACTACAAATCGAGCCAAGCACAGGTATATCCAGATAAGATGTATGATTGGATATTACAAGCAATGGTTTATTATCAGAAAAGCAACCAAAATAATTAATTTTTAAACCAACAATATAACAGGAACCTTTATTCCAGAGCTTTGCTATTTTTCTGGCTACTTCAGGATAAAGCCAACGAGCCAATAAAAAGGGAACTACCAGCATAGAAAACCAAACAATAAAAGATAAAACCCTAAAAATAAAACGAAACAAATCCATGCTAAAAATCCTTCTCAAGCTCTAAACTTAAATTATCATTATTCTTCCAACTTCCGAAAAGGCTCTTACCTTCTTCACCATTATAATCAATATAACTAACGGATAATTTTGAAGAATCATCGAATGAGTAAGTAAAACCGGTAATTGACATGGAGTCATCATTTTTGAAACCATAAGAGAGCTCCTGGTTAACCTCCCATGACTCATCAATTTTAATTTTTGCAATACTGTAAACAGAATCCTGAAACGGACGGGTATTTTGGCTTGAGCTTTCATAACCAGAAGCAGACTGTTCTTCTACCGTATGATCACTCATATACTCAATTGTCCAGGTCAGGTCATGCCAACCCAAATAGTCACCATATTCAAAGAGATTAAAACGCAACCCGGTACTTAAGCGAAGAAAGTCATCATCTTTGTCTTGCAATGTCTTTTGATAATGCCCCTCAACATAGAGTTTTGTCTGATCCATAGGCCATGAAATTCCACCCAATAAACTGACTGCATCCGGATACTCCATATCGGAGCTACGTACCTCTGGATTTATTTTCATGACTGAATACTGAGATCTGGCTCGAGAGACACCCAAAAGATAATCAAATCTATCTGCCTGACCTTCCCAGATCAACGACACATCGGGGGTATCAGTTTCAATGGGGGCACCATCAGTATTTCCTTCCGTAATAATCCCATTGTTATTCACTCCACCCCATCGAGTATCATCTCCTGGCTGCGCTGTAGCCGGATGAAAGGGCATTACTGTTAGGGACAAGCTTCCTCCATCCATAAAGCGTTGCCATTGAGCGAGCCAATTTCCTACAGAAACAACCTTTAAGGGAAAAGTATTATCATCCAAGCTTGACTGGTTAAGAAGAATGAGACGCTCCGCAAATTCATAGTTTTGCTTCCATTTACCAATTTTGTACGTTGTCTCATCCAAGTCCCATCTAAGACCAAACTCAGTAAAATCGATATAGGGTGATTCCGATTCTTTTTCGTTAGGAGAAATGAAATAATCCTGCATCTGATCAGGGTCTGATAGATGAAGGTAGAATGAACTAACGAGGGTAGCTGTGTCAGAAATGTAGTAGGAACCATCCAAGCTATAAACGATACTCGTCTCACTGGACTGATAACCCTCGTCACTATCAGAAACGAAAATGCTGCTGACAGAGCGAATTTCATGCTTCAACTGATAATCAGCAGAAAATACAACAGAAGGCATAAAAAACAAAAAAGATATTATTTTTTTCATTTTTTGCCAGCCTCACTATTAGCATTGAGCAACCTTACAGATAGAATGCGAACTATATTTTGGTACAACTTACCCGAAAGATAAGGCTGAGTTATCTGTAAACTCTCTAAAGTTTCGATATCTATTTCAATAAGCCAACAGTCATCATCAGCAATAATTGTAGCTGACCTAGGCGTATCAACTAACAATGAAACTTCCCCGACAGTGTCACCCTCAAGCATGTCTGCAATGTGACGGAATTTCATATTCCCATCGGTTAAATAAATCCCTGCTCTGCCTTTAAGTAGGACTAGTAGGCTTTTATCGGATGAGCCAATTTTAATAATCTCGTCACCCTTTTTATAATTCCTTTGGACAGAGGAAAGAATTATTTTCCTGATGTATCGAGGTTTCATTCCAGAAAAAAGTGGGAAAGATTTTAAATTATCAACAGGTATCTTCTGACTAATGAGATCAAAAACACCTACAAAGTTTAGCCGTGTCATTAATAACGGTGTAAAAATTATGTCAATAATTAGCGCAAATATAAGAGCTACGGCCATCAGAAAACCAAACATTTGCGTATAGTAGAGGCTCGAAACCATCTGAGAGAAAAAGGCGATACACAGTGCCAGAGTAGTCGTTAATACAGCGGCAGATTCCTGTCGAATTGTGTATCGGGCAGCAAACCTGGGATTAGATATTTTCTTGCAACTTTCCTTATAGCTGCTCAACATATGTATCGTATCATCAACAGCAATACCGATTGATACAACAATAACAATAACTAAAGGTGGGTTAATATCGAGACCAACAACCCCCATAAACCCTAAAGTAAATACCGGAACAAAAATATTGGGTAATACAGCTCCAAGACCTGCTTTAAATGATGAAAATATCAATGCCATGACAACATATATTGTCAGAATCAGGAAAATAATACTCTGTCCCTGAGATGAAATCAGACCTGTTGCGGTATAAGCAGCAAGTGGGGATTCACCAGTTACCTCAGCCTTGAGCCATATGGGCAAGTGTTCATTCAGAATTGAATCAATTCGGTTAATCAGTAATAGCAGCTCTTTAGTATCACTGATCGTATGCTTGACCTTGATGCTCGCATATCGAAAATCCCGGGTAACATAGCTTTCGATATCTGAAAACTGCAGTAACAGCAGAAACTGAGCAACCTCTTCCTTAGTGGTAGGTGGCGTAACCTCTGGGTTCCCCCATACATGGTTAATATGTGCAAGTTGATCGGCCAATGAGGTTGATTTTACGACACCGGGCAGAGACTCAACCTCCCTGCTAACCTCAAATATCGCTGCCAGAGCTTCAGGATCTCTGAACTGCTCACTACGTCGGCTGTCAACAACAATTGTTAAGCCTTCCAGCCCCCCCAGTCTGCCTTCAGAAAAGTTATAGTCAACTTTGAACGGATGCTCATCAGTAAGAGCATCCAGGGGGTTATTGGAGACATTGACATTAAATCCACTAACAACCGCACCTAAAAAAATAACAACAAAAAAAACTAAGTATGGCAGCGGTTTTTTATAAACTCTGTCAAATAGCTTGGCAAGCGCCAATGATATCTTTCTTAAAACCTTGAAGGGTTTTCTTTTTTTCAGACTTTCTTTGTCGCCAAAAAAATAAAAGAATGTTGGAGCCAGTAAAATAGTTATAAATCCATTTGCAAAAATTGCAAAGCTGGCCATGATACCAAAGTCTCTGATTGCCGGAACATCACTAATAGCACTGGCAGCAAAGCCTAATGTTGATGTTATCGCTGTCAGAATTGTTGGAATACCGACATGACGAACCATAAATTTTCTTGCGAACTCTTTTGCAGCTTTATCTGTTGCCGGTTTACTCTTATCTGCTCTTCTCAAGCCTTCCATATATGCCGCAAAATAATGCATATCTTCGGTTGAACCCAGTGCTAATAAAATAACAGGAGCAAGGCCTCCTAACATGTTTAAAGGAATACCACTGAGTCCAAGGAAGCCGAAAGTCACTAATGTAGAGATCGTTGCCGTTATTAAAGGAAGGAACGCAGCCTGAGGACGTTTTGTTGCTAGCCACATTCCTCCTAATAACATAAAGATCAAAAAGGAGAACATAACAGGCATTTCTGCGATGAGAACATCATTGGTTTCTGAGTTAAGGCGAGCACCACCAATAGAGGTTATTCTTTCGAAATGCTGTTTAAAATTTTCAATGGTTGTGACAAGCTCCCGGTTCACAGCAACATCATCAACTTCCCCAGTTACATAAGAAGGGGTAGTTACTATGATGACTAAACCTTTGCCATCCGGTGTTATGTATTGACCATCGAAAAGACTGTTATTTCTGGCGTAAAATTTGGCTTTGTCGACTTCCTCCTGATTAGACGGGATCGGATCCAAAAGAGCTCCGGAAGCCACCTCACCATCTTCATCATGGACATCGCTGACATTGATTAAACTTTCTACTTTTAAAACGCTGGATAAGTCACTAATTTCATAATGAAATTCTTCGAAGATCTCTAGTTTCTCAGATGACCAGAGTGTCTCATCTTCAACCAGAATAATGGTGGTCCGATCAGAGCCAAAATTATTTACATAGTCGACATAGATATCTTTTCTTGGGTCACTGCTACTGATTAAGCTTTGAATACTGGTATCAACGGTTACTTTTGGAATACCAAATGCAAATACAGCAACTAAAGACAACAAAGTGAAAAGACATCGATAGGGATGTCTCAGTAAGGACTCTAAAAAACTAGAAATCTTCATAAATTAAACTCATAACGAAAAATTAAAGGCTCGCGAATCAACGCATATACCTTCCTGATTTTATCCAGCGATGTTCGAACATTTGCTCTTTTACAGATTCAGGATCAATTTTCCTTTGTTGGACCAGCATCTCAGTACTCGTCTTATCTTTATGGTTTACCATAAGAGTTCGCATTGGTCGCATTGACTTATTAATTACAACAACAGGGTCATAGTTGTACTGTGTTTTTTCATGTCTCTCTCTTCTGTTGTAAAAATCCACTTTCGTGACAAACCAAGTTTTCTTAGAGATATAGAAAACGCGCCATGAATATCCGGTTTCTTTCTTAACATCTTCAGCAAAGGGAATTGCCTTTACGGTGTAAACGTCTTCTTCATCGACACGGGTATCGTCCATTCTTTCATATAAAAAATCATCTCTGTCATCAGATGTCATATCTTCATAGGTAAAATCTGTACCCAGAAATGGCTTTCTCTTAGATGAACCGGCTGTTCTTTTAAGTTTCTTACTCACCGCAGGAAGATAAGTCCATTGATCATCTGACCGCCCTTTGTTCTGCCAGCTCAATAGTGCAACACCCTCGACACCAGCCGGACCATCGAAGACAGTCAGATATTTAAAGAGACCATCACTGCCCTCCAAAGAAAAACGTCTTAACTCCCTTTTTTCAAATATTTTATCGCTATCAAACAAATTCATCTTTAAATCTTCATACTCACGGGGTAAGTCATGTATCTCAGATGACTTGTCCATGATTTGCCGTCCTGTGAGTTCATCAGCATTAACCCCAAAGGAAAAAACCAATAAGAATACACATGAAAATGCTATTTTTTTAAAAGCCATAACCCACCTTTAATCGGAAATTATTTTTATCTTTGAAAAAAAATTCAAAAACTTTCTAGGTATCAAATCCACATCAACAATCACTAAAATATCAATGGTATTAACTACTCTATCAACATATATTTGTGGACCAACAACTCCACCTAACTTCGTATAAGCCTTTATCAATGTAGGAATACGCTGCACAGCAATATTCTCATCGATTTCATTTATAGCTTTATACACAATATTCTCATTAGCCAAAGACCTAGACTGGTATTTATTCGGTGCCGGGTAATTCGCCATTAAATATGATATTTCATTCAGATGCTCATCAACATCTACCCCATGGAAACTGGCGCATCCAAAGATAACCCTAACGTCATTGTCTAAAGCAAATTTTGCGATACCCTGCCATAACAACTGGATTGCGCCTCCGTCCCTATATTCCGGATGTACACAAGAGCGCCCGACCTCCATTGAAACTTTACGAGCCTCCTGCGCACTTTCTTTCAGGAAAGGAATTTCAAACTCATCTTCAGCAATGTAATGTTCCCCATCAGGTAGCCATGAGCCAAGCAAAACTCGTGTTGTTGCGACCACAACCCCTTCCTGCTCCGTATCTAGCACCAGGAGGTGCTTGCAAAAAGCATCGTATCGATCGACATCCAAGCCCGAATGCTCGTCATTTTCGACAACTTCTTTTTCACTTTGGTGATGATTAAAAAATATTTCGTATCTTAGCCTTTGCGCTTTTTTCAACTCTTCTGAGCTTCCTGCCACTTTCAGAAAAAGCATAACCACACCATTAAAATATGTTAATTACATCTTATTTAGAATGACCATTCATTGGTTCTAATTTTATCTCAAAAAGATGAGAACAAAATCTGACTTACCTCTCAAAAACAAGATTCCAAAACGCTAATTCTTTACAATTTTTTTTATTAGATTAACGTACCCTAGATAACGAATCTCCCGAACCTAGTACAAACCCTAGTTAATCGTATAATTAATTTTCACGGAGACTAAAATGACAACACTAGAATTAAAAGATGAACAAAAAATATTTGAAGATAATATTAGAGAATTAATCCTGTCACAACCACTCGGAGAAAACCTAATAAGCAAAGGCTTCGATACATCTACGTCTTTTTCAGAAGCAGGGCTGGATTCTATGGATTTAGTAACAGCCATAGTCGACATTGAAGAAGAATTCGATATCGACATTCCACTTGAGTCTATACAAAAGCTTAATAGTATTGATGATGTAATTAATCTTATATTCATTCTTAAGAAAAAGTAATACCATGAAATCAAGTAGTATTGTTATTACAGGCATAGGCGTTACTTCTGCATTAGGTAATGATATTGGAACATTTGAGTCTGCCATTTTCAGCTCGTTAAGTGCGATTCATAATATTGAAGATATCAACAACAACCTTGTCTTCAAAATGGGCGCTCCACTTCGTAACTGGGATCCTTCAGATTTAGTTGCCAAAAAAGATCTACAGACAATGGATCTCTTCTCTCAGTTTGCTTTTTGCGCTGCTATTGATGCTATTAAGAATGCAAAACTCAATACAGGCCACACTGAGGTCGATTCGCACCGAGTAGGCGTCGTTATTGGAACAGCTGGTGGTGGCACGCATACTTTTGAAACCCAGTACGAAAGGCTATACCTGCAAGGCAGAAGAAAGGTCTCGCCTATGACGGTACCTATGATTATGGCAAGCGCTCCCGCCAGTCACATTGCTCGACTGGCTGGTGCTAAAGGACCTGTATTCTCCGTAACCAGCGCCTGTGCCAGTGCAAACCATGCTCTGGCAACGGCATCTTCACTGATTCGCGATGGGCAGGCTGATATTGTTATTTGCGGAGGAACCGACGCCAATTTTGCTCATGGTAATCTAAAGGGCTGGGAAGCGTTACATGCCGTATCCCAGGATACCTGCCGGCCATTTTCTGCAGATCGAAGCGGACTTATTTTAGGAGAGGGTGCCGGTATATTCGTTCTGGAAAAGAAAGAACATGCAGCACATAGAAATGTTCCTATACTGGGCGAGCTTCTCAGCGTTGGCATGAGTAGTGATGCCGGGAATCTTGTATCCCCGGATCCGGATGGCATGTATGCAGCAATGCGCAATGCTTTGGAAATCGCCGGGATTGCTGCTTCTGACATTGATTACATCAATGCTCATGGTACTGGCACAAAAGCTAATGATGCAGCAGAAGCCTCTGCAATCAGTAAATTGCTGGGTAATAACGTTAGCAATACTCCTGTTTCCTCTACGAAATCCCAGCTCGGCCACGCTTTAGGTGCATCAGGCGCTCTGGAACTGGCCGCAACGCTTGGCGGTATAAAACGAAGCCTAGCTCCACCGACACTTAACCTGACACACCTTGATCCGGAATGCCCTATTGCCGTGGTGGGCGAACGCCCGGCTTCAAAAAAAATCAAAGTTGCCATGAGTAATTCATTTGCTTTTGGGGGACTAAATGCAAGCGTCATTATTACTGGCCCTGAGGCTCCTTGATAGGTATAAGCCATGAGCGAAAAACAACCCGATAACCCCCAGCTACTGGCCTGTTCAGTACATTCTCTGAGAGCGTTTCTTTACGTTCCTAACCAAGTTGATGAACCCTTTTAGGTTGGAAATTTAACAATCTTTTTATAAAGATCTGCCATCTATGAAGCTTGGGAATGATACCGGCGAAAGCGATTTATTGAATCCTGGCCCGAACTCAGTAAAAACGGCTACGACGAAAGATTCAAACGGATGTGGCTTTTTTATCTGGAAGGCTCTGAAGCGTCATTTGAGTCCTAGGGACAAGAGTTGCTCAGGTTATCGTGGAGAAACCTCTCTCGAGCTAAACTCTAAAAACAAAAAAGCCCGCTAACTCAATGAGTTAGCGGGCTTTAGAATTCGTGGCGGAGAAGGAGGGATTCGAACCCTCGATACCTTTCGATATACACACTTTCCAGGCGTGCGCCTTCGACCACTCGGCCACCTCTCCGCAATATCTGAACAAAGCAACGCTTGCTGCTCAACAGATGGCGCGTATTATATGGACAGGATTTAGTAAGGGCAAGTATTTTTTGGAATTTTTTATAACTTTTTTATAATTCTCAAGTACTTACCCTGCTATAGCCTAAGGTTGAGTCGGCCTCAGGCATCCAGAGCGATGTAATCACCACTGTATCGGACAGCGACTTTATCACCCTGACTGATTTCAGCAACAATCGGCAGGCGGCCGCGACCTTTTGTGCGAACCTTATCGATCAGAGCCGCTTCTCCTCCCGCTTCAGGACAGAAACAACGCACCACAAAATCAGAAGTGACCGGAGCAAAAAAGTCGATGGTTCCGGTTTTGACCACAGCGCTGCGCTCCAGATCTTCTTCGATCAACAGCAGCGTTGTCAGCGCCCAACCCGCCAGGGTACACAGTCCACTGATGGAACCGCCAAAACCTGTGCCTTTATCATTCAGGTTAGGCGCTAAGGAAACATGAAAACAAACTTCATTGTTTTCAAAAGTGACCCGATCAAGCCCCATGTGATTTACCAGAGGGATGGAGGCTTTAACGTGCTCTAAAAACTGATCAACCCGTGCCTGCTGCACAATCAACTCCTTGCTACCGATCATTCATTGTCTGGTTATTTATTTTTCAGGTGCTGCTCTTTTGAACCTTCCGATCCGACCAGAGAAGACGCGTTACGCCCAGCGCTCTACAAAGTCGTCAGTGTTATGTTCCGGCAACGGTTTATTACGGCCTTCAACGTCACCGATATAAAGAAAACCTACGATCTGATCTTCTCCTTCAAGGCCCAGCTCCTGATTCACCACAGGATCAAAAGCCACGTCACCGGTACGCCAAATTGCCCCCAAGCCTTTGGCATGAGCTGCCAACAGCATATTCTGGGCAGCTGCACCTGCCGACAGCTGCTGCTCAATCACAGGCACTTTAGGATGGTCTTCGATAACTTTAGCAACAACAGCAATCACCAGCGGAGCACGTAACGTCATGATACGCACTTTATTCTGCTGAGCTTCATCAGCATTTGGATTACGGACCATCAGGCCTTTATGAAAAATTTCGCCCAAACGCTCACGACCCGCACCGGTAAATTCAATAAAACGCCACGGACGAATACAGCCGTGGTCAGGGGCGCGCAATGCAGCCTGATAAAAAAACTCAAGAGTCTCAGCATCAGGCACTTCGCCGGATAACTTTGGATGGGAATTTCGATTTAATAATAATGCTTCAGCTTGCATATCAACTCCGGTTAATAACTGAATCGGAATGCCAGATAGCTCTGGAAAAGAACCAACCAGAATTAAACATTTATTTAAAAGCACTCACATTCAGATGCTTTTCATCACTTTAGAATGCTTTTACTGTCTCTATTCAACAATAGAGATCAGCAGGCTTACAGGTTATGATGCCTAAACTCGGGTCTTTAAGGAAATGGCGGCATGGTTTTATCCACACTGGCACTGGTAGGCATTATACAACTCTTCCTGTTGTTGGCAGGGGGTATCTTTTTTCTCTTTCTGCACACCCGCTTTCTGAAAAAACAGATTCGGGAGCTAAGAGGCGAAAACCAGAATGAGTCGGAAGTGCCCCCGCCGGCCGTCGCGGCAATGACAGAGTCCAGTGAAACAGAATCCAGTAAAGATTTAACCGAATCCGTGGAGCCTGGCATATCGGAGCCTTCACCTTCCGGCAATTCACAAAGCCAACCTGCTGATACTAAAAAACCGGCCAGCAGCGCAGCTCAGATGGAAGGTAAAGGGTATCTTCCGGTTGCGCCAGAGCTTGCAGAGGAAGATGCTGTCAAAGTCACCGGTGAAATTGCCGAGTTGCGCAAGATGTTAAATGAGAAGCTGCTGCTGACAGCGAATATGCGCAAGCTTATCGAAGGATTACTAGAAGACACCGGCAATGCCGAAAATATTGAAAATATAGCAACACAGCAAAATAGCTCGCTGCTCCACCTTGAGGAGTACATCAAGCTGAGCCGTAAAGAGGCTGCTGCCGTTGAAGAGAAAATCACCCACTACCGTGAACAACTGGCTAAGGCCAAAAAAATACTGAATCGCTATAAAGAGCAACATGAACACGATCTGAAGCAGCTTGAAGAAGAACAGAAAGCCCACGACACACAAGCCGTTGCGAAAGCCCCAGCCATCTCAACCCCGCCAGACGCTGATACAGAAAAAGCGAAAGAAACAAAACCTGAGGCTATGCCGCAGGCAGACGAAGCTGACAAAACAGAAACGTCAGGTCCTGAGGGTCCAAAACCCGAATCCCCCAAACCTGATTAAAATAGCCGCCTAAAAAAAGCCAGTGGAACCGCACTCATAATGAGCATGTTTCACTGGCTTTTTTGTTTCCGCTATTTAACGCAAAACCTTAACCAGACTGAAACCTACTGGCGGACAAAACGTCGGTTTTCCATATCCGGACGATTTGAAGAGCGCCACGGATTAATATCCAGACCACCACGACGGGTGTACCGGGCAACAACCGTCAGCTCTTCCGGCTTGCAGCGCAGGCTCAGATCCACAAACATGCGCTCAACACACTGCTCGTGGAAATCGTTGTGCTGGCGGAAAGAGATGATATAAGCCAGTAAGCCCGCTTTATCGATCTTCTTACCGGTATAACTGATCTCAACCGTTGCCCAATCCGGCTGCCCTGTCACCGGACAGTTGGAACGCAGCAAGTGGCTGTACAGCGTCTCTTCAACGATCAGATCGCTCTGATTTTTCAGCAGTGCCGGCTCCGGATGGTAGTGCTTTACCTCGATATCCAGACCATCAATACAACGACCTTTCGGCTCCACCACCTGCAGTGCGGTCGCACCATCCAGATCATGCAGCTCAACAATCACGGGCGCACCTGCCGCTGCCGACAGATCCTTTTCCAGTGTCGCCTGAAGCTCCTGACGGCCAGACAATTTAGTCTGGTTGAAGGAGTTCAGATACAACTTGAAGGATTTGGACTCAATAATATTTTCGGAATCCGCCGGAATACGGAATACCGCAACCGCCACTTCCGGTTTGCCCTTGGCATTCAGCCAGGACAGCTCAAAGGCGTTCCAGATATCCTGACCGAAGAAAGGCAAGCGCCCCGCTTCAGCACCCAGCTGCTCAAGGCCTATCTCGTCACGCTTCGGTTGACGGGGAATCGGGAACAGAAGACTGGCATCGTACTGATCCACATACTGAGTTTCTTTACCCAGCTGTGAGGTTTCGGCACTGGCAGCCTGAGCTTGGCCTGCGATATCCATAGGGGAATGACTCATAAATTAACTCCGGATTCCTTTGCCCTTGTTTAACAGGGTCAGACACAGGGTAAACATCGCAACAATAAAGACGGCAACTGCGGACAGGGCATAAACCACATCGATATCCGACACACCCAAAATGCCGTAACGGAAGGTATTCACCATGTACAGAATCGGGTTCAGCATGGAAACACCCTGCCAGAAATCCGGCAGCAGGGAGATAGAGTAAAACACGCCACCCAGATAGGTCAGCGGGGTCAGAATAAAGGTCGGCACGATAGAGATATCATCGAAGCTGCGGGCAAACATGGCGTTCACAAAACCGCCCAGCGCAAACAGAATCGAGGTCATCAGGACCACCAGAATGGTGATACCCAGATTGTGCAGATGCAGATCAGTAAAGAAGAGCGACAAAACGGTAACGATAAAACCAACCGTCAGGCCACGGGCAACACCACCCAGCACGAAACCACTCAGAATGATCCAGTTTGGCGTCGGAGAAACCAGCAGCTCCTCAATACTCTTCTGAAAACGCGCCCCGTAAAAAGACGATACGACGTTGGAGTAAGAGTTAGTGATCACCGACATCATGATCAGACCCGGCACAATAAACTGCATATAGGTGAAACCACCCATTTCACCAATCCGGCTACCGATCAGGTTACCGAAGATAACGAAATAGAGCGTCATCGTGATCGCAGGCGGCAACAGAGTCTGCGCCCAGATTCGGGTAAAGCGATTGATCTCTTTATGGATAATGGTGGTAAACGCAATCCAATATTCCTGAACACTCATTTATGCAGACACCTTATCTTTTTGATCGGATTCCTTGTTCGCAGCATCCTGCTTATTACGATCCTGCTCCACCAACTCAACAAACAGCTCTTCCAGTCGGTTCGACTTGGTTCGCATCGAGCTGATGCTGACGCCCACTGAGTTAAGCTGGGCAAACACCTCATTCAGATGCTGGCCACGCTGCATCACCACTTCAAAGCTGTGCTCGTCGATCAGCTGGGTTTCAAAGCCTTCAATCTGAGGTGCCTGAGTCAGCGTTTCAGAGGTATCCATAATGAAAACCTCGGTATTCAGCTGCTGCAGCAACGCCTTAATCGTGGTGTTTTTCACGATCTCGCCCTGATCAATAATGGCGATATTGCGGCACAGGCTTTCAGCTTCTTCCAGATAGTGAGTGGTAAGAATAATCGTGGTGCCTTCCTCACGATTGATCTTCTTGATGAACTCCCACATGGAACGGCGCAGCTCGATATCGACACCAGCCGTTGGCTCATCAAGAATCAGCAGGCGAGGTTTATGAATCAGAGCCCGGGCGATCATCAGGCGGCGCTTCATACCACCAGACAACATACGGGCTGCGTTGTCACGCTTGTCCCACAGGCCCAATTCTTTCAGAAATATCTCTGTCCGGGCCTTGGCTTCTTCACGGGGAATACCGTAATAACCCGCCTGACTCAGGACGATGTCCTTCACTTTCTCGAACTGGTTAAAGTTAAACTCCTGAGGCACAACCCCCAGAAAACGCTTCGCCTTTGAGAAATCTTTATCGATATCGACACCAAAAATAGAAACGCTGCCTTCCGATTTGTTTACCAGAGAGCTGACGATGCCAAGAGTCGTGGACTTACCGGCACCATTAGGCCCCAGCAGCGCAAAAAAATCGCCCTGTTCAACATCAAGGTCAATTCCTTTAAGAGCGACAAAACCATTTGCGTAGACCTTCTTCAGGCCACGAATGGACAGCGCCTTAGCAGACTGCCCTTGAGTGGAGTGTGCTTCGGTCATTAAAAACACCTTTTGAAAAATTCAGTGCAGCTGACGGCCAACAGAGTTCGCAATCAGACAGGATACGGTTTTACCGTACAGAGGATGCCAGAGATATAGGGGCGTTAAGCCCGATTACAACCACAGAATGGAAGAAAAGAGTCGTTCTCATAAGCAATAATCAATATACTGCAAAGACCTGATATAAAAACAATCTGAAAAATTCAGCAACAATCAATGTGAAACCCATGGTCACCGTCTTCCGGATCACCTGCCTTTTCTTTGGCATAATTACTCTGCTATCAGCCTTGATCCCCTCTCAGGCTTTGGCCTATGAAACTGCGTCACTCTCCTCGGTTCATCAACAATCTGCTTTGTTAGCGTCTCAAACAAAAAAGTACGACTTTGAAGCGGTTCTTCAATTACCGGAATCAGAGTGGCAAAAAAGCCCATTGGATGTTCTTAACTTCTCAATGGATCAAAACGAACATTGGCTTCGCATTCAGCTTAAAACAGCCTCGATACAACTCAGCAACTGGTGCTTTTACTGGATCAGCCACTGCAGGACTACATTGATTTCTGGGAAACAGATAACACTGGCAGACTACGTCAACACGTTAGAACAGGAGATCGCAGAGAGTTCAGCAGCCGACCTTTAGATATTCGCGCTTTTGCTTTTCCCATTGATCTGACCGCGAAAGAAAGTACAACCCTCTATATTCGCCTGGACACAGAAGATGGGCTTTATGAGGCTATTCCATTCCAACTGATGGCTCTGGAGACCTACCGGCAGTGGGTTATCAGCGACTCTCTTTGGTATGGCTTCTATTACGGTGCTCTAATCATTCTGCTGATTTACAACCTGATAATCGCTCTGCTTACCCGTGAACGGGATTTCTACCTTTACAGCTTCTATCTGGGCTTTTTCTTTATTTGGAATATCGCTTTTCGCGGCTATGCCCAGCAGTTCTTATGGCCGGAAAACACTTGGATTGCCAACCAGATAATCGCGCTAGCATCGTCGGCCATATTCATCAGCCTCAGCTTTTTCACCGCAGCCTTTCTCAACCTCAGAAGCAAAACCCCCCGAATGTTCCGGTTGATTTTAGCACTCACGGCCTTGCAGCTTATCCCTGTGACAATGGCCCTGATGGGGTATTACGCTCAGGTATTTAGCCTGATGATTCCTGCAGCCTCTCTTCAGTTACTGGTGATTCTTGGGGTTGCTGGCTATCGCGCAATAAAAGGCAGTCGGTCTGCCCGAATATTTACATTAGCCTGGGCGATCCTAATTACCTCCGTTCTTATCTATTACGCACAGGTTATGGCAATCATCCCAGCAAACAGCGTCACCTCTAACAGCTTAAATATTGGCTCTCTGATTGAGATGCTGGTCTTGGCGCTGGCTATGGTTGATAAGATAAACCAGCTAAAACGCCAGCAAACACGCGCTCTTGAAGCTAACCTACGACTTCAGCAAGAGAACAACACTCAGCTGGAACAGTTAGTTGAAGAAAAAACAGCTCAACTGACGGAACTTAACAAGCAACTCAAGCAGGATGCCATCACGGATGCTTTAACAGGACTTTTCAACCGCCGGCGTCTGCCTCGCCTCTATGAAAAGCGACTTGAGCACTGCCGCCAGCATGACGAGTTTATTGGATTTATCCTGCTCGATATCGACCATTTCAAACAAGTTAATGACAGCTTTGGCCACCAGGACGGGGATCAGGTTCTGATAGCACTCGCTAAATGCATGCGAGATTTCTGGCGAGAGTGGCAGGCCGACCTCTTCCGATTCGGTGGCGAAGAGTTTGGTGTCATCATCTGCCATAAAAACAGGCAGACACTATCGGAAGCAATTGAAACATTTCAGAAAAAAATCGGACACCAAACATTGCACCACTCCGGCAATATTACTGCATCTGTCGGAGCGGTGATTATGCCTTCTAAGCAATGCCCAAATCTAGATAGTGTGATTGCTGCGGCCGATAACCTTCTCTATGCCGCCAAAAATCAAGGGCGGGATCTCTGTCTGATCGAACCGCTGGATAACCGCTCCGATATAGCCAAATAATCCACCAAGAACAACGAGGTCGACACTCACTCTGTTGTTCATTTTTGTATCGGCTAAAACGAAAAAAGCCAGTCGCGTTAACGACTGGCTTTTCAGAATCTGGAGCGGGAAACGAGACTCGAACTCGCGACCCCAACCTTGGCAAGGTTGTGCTCTACCAACTGAGCTATTCCCGCATAAAGCTGCATAAAGCAGAAAATGGCGTCCCATAGGGGGTTCGAACCCCTGTTACCGCCGTGAAAGGGCGGTGTCCTAGGCCACTAGACGAATGGGACGCAACACTTTAAAGACCGAAACATCTTTAAAGTTAAACCTGATAAGTTCGGCAACACATTAACCATCTTTAAACAATTGGAGCGGGAAACGAGACTCGAACTCGCGACCCCAACCTTGGCAAGGTTGTGCTCTACCAACTGAGCTATTCCCGCATCACACTGCTTCAAAGCAGAAAATGGCGTCCCATAGGGGGTTCGAACCCCTGTTACCGCCGTGAAAGGGCGGTGTCCTAGGCCACTAGACGAATGGGACGTATAACATGTTTTAATTCTTTCTAGGCGAACTCTGTATCAGAGTTAAATTGGAGCGGGAAACGAGACTCGAACTCGCGACCCCAACCTTGGCAAGGTTGTGCTCTACCAACTGAGCTATTCCCGCATCACAATGCTGCAAGTAAAACTTAACAGCGCAAGAAGTGGCGTCCCATAGGGGGTTCGAACCCCTGTTACCGCCGTGAAAGGGCGGTGTCCTAGGCCACTAGACGAATGGGACGTAATCTTGCAAATAACCCCTCATCGAAGGATGGCGCGCATTTTATAGAGCACCACAATGGGTGTCAACACCTTTTTTCCTTTTCTTATCAAAAACTTCCGGTGTTTTGCTTAGCGCCCTCAGCTGCCATCAAAGCCTTTAGGAAACAGTCCGTTATAATTCGCACCATCTCGATTTTTCTCTTATTATTCATCAAGGTGTATCACAACTGCTTTTTTAAGTTTTAAGGGATTGTGCCGATAGGCAATAGATATCAGTGCTTGTCTTCATATATAGTAAGCGCCTGATACAAAGTGAAACACTTATCGGATACCAAAATTATAAAGCTCAGGATAAAGGGAACCTGGAATGTCATCAGTGATCATTCTTGGCGTTGTGCTTTCATTAGCACTGGGCCTCATTTTTATTGTTTACTCCAAACAAGCTGCAGAGAAGAAGCGTATTGACCATATTCGCTATCTTCGCTCTTTGGGTGATCGTGCCAGAAACCTGATGTTCCTTATGGAAGAGATACCCGCTCACTATCTGGGACAGGACATGCGCATATTCCTCTCCCGAAGCGTGGTTGAACTGTTTCAGCAGCAATATGAAGCGGACCCTGATGACAAAGTTGCCAAGCATCTCGAAAACGCAAAACAGATGCTCGAATTTGCCACCAAAAATAAAAACGTTTCCACTGTCCCCGTCACTGACATTCAGACTGCCAACAATGTTCGTCGCAATCTGAAGCTGCTACACAAGCATATCTCTGTGCAATATCAGGAGAAAAAAATCTCTCACGGTGCCGCCCAAGGATTCCTGAAACAGCTGCGCAAAGCCTTTGCTCAAACAATTATTGAGGTCTATGTCTCAGCCGCTAAAAAGTCTGAGCGGGAGATGAAACCTAAAATTGCTGCGATCCACTATCGCCGCGTCATTAGCGAAATGGGCAAAAACAACCAGGCAGGTGATTACACCGACCAGATTCTTGCCACTAAAAAACGTATTGATGAACTGGAAGAAACCGCTGCCAAACAGGAGCAGCAACAGCGACTGGAAGGCCAGCAGGACGGTGATCAGCTGACCAAAGAGTTCGAAAAAATGATGGAAGAAGAGGATCAATGGAAGAAAAAACAGGTCTATGATTAAGGCGCTATTCCAAAAACCTGTTAGTGATACCTCTTATTATGTCTGACTACGAGCAAAAGCCACTCTCCGCCAACGAGCAGGAGTGGCAAAAAAAACTATCCCCGGAACAATATAATATCTGCCGTTGCGGAGGAACTGAGCCTCCCTTCACGGGTAAATATTATGACCATCACGAAACCGGTACCTATCTCTGCGTTTGCTGTAAAGCCCCGCTTTTTGACTCTGATACCAAGTACGAATCCGGTAGTGGCTGGCCCAGTTTCTGGCAAGCCATCAATGAGCATGCCATTAGTGAGCGAACAGACGAAAGCCACGGCATGGTTCGCACAGAGATTCTTTGCCAACAGTGCGACGCTCATTTGGGGCACGTTTTCCCCGATGGCCCTCAACCCACTGGTCTGCGTTATTGCGTGAACTCCGCTTCTCTGGACTTCACGCCGGTTGAGGCCAAAAAATAACCCACAGCATTAAACTGCTGATTAAATTCCGCCTGCTTGATATAATTTTAATCTTTGTTAAGCCGCTTTAGCCTTAAGCTTCAGCGGCTTGTTTTGTTATATGCGATACGTTAAAAGCGCTGCGTTATGCAACACAGGAGAGCCCCATGGCGATGTTAGGTTGGTATCCGGGACATATGAACAAGGCACGTCGCCAAATCAAAGACGCCCTGCCGGAAATTGATGTCATCATTGAAGTACTGGATGCACGGCTACCCTACTCCAGTGCCAATCCTATGCTGAATGAGCTAAGGGGCAACAAGCCTTGCCTTAAAATTCTGAGTCGTGACGATCTGGCCGATCCTGCTATTACTAAGCGATGGATCAAACACTTCGAAGAACAGGAAGAAACCCGCGCTATAACGGTCACCACCACAGAATCACGCACGCTAAAGCAGATCCCCAAAATCGTAAAAGAGATGGCAGGACAAGTGCGCAAAGATCGTGCAGTTCGGGTCATGGTCATGGGTATCCCCAACGTGGGTAAATCCACCTTGATTAACAGCCTTGCAGGGAAAAAAGTCGCAAAAGTAGGCGATGAACCTGCGGTCACCAAGCGTCAACAGAAAATCACACTGCCCACAGGTATTGCTATTATCGATACGCCAGGGGTGCTATGGCCCCGTATTGAAGATCAGAATAGCGCCTACCGATTAGCAACCTCAGGCGCTATTCGAAATACAGCCATCGATTATCTGGATATTGCCATGTTTGCCGCCGGCGAGCTGATGGTTCGCTATCCCAAGCCTCTGGCTACCCGATACAAAATGAAAGAACTGCCCGAGACACCTGAAGCAGTATTAGAGCTGATTGCCAGTAAACGTGGCGGCCTCAGAGCAGGTGGTGAAATCGACTGGCACAAAGCATCTGAAGTACTATTGAACGATCTCAGAGGTGGGCATATGGGACGCCTGTCACTGGAAGTGCCTGAAGATATCCCAGAGCCTGTTGCTGAAGAGGAAAATCCGGAAACCACCGGCGACTAAAAGCAGACTTCCGGGTAATACCCCATAACAGCTTTACCCTGCTAAAGTCGTCAGCGGAGTATTTCTGCAATTGATACAAATCAAAAGAAGCTTTAACTGCTTTCGATAAGCTAAGCAGCATTTTACTTTAAAGCCTGCCAAATTAAGTGGCAGGCACCAATAACCTAAAGGTAGCCGTCCACTTATGCCAAGCCCTTCACCCTCCAGCCCGGACAATGATCCTCCGGTCGAGCGACGCCAGACTCCGTCGGCCGCAACTGCTCTGGATGAAGCCACAGGCGGACTGTATCGAAAACTGTCAGAACTCAACCTGTTTGATACCCTGACCAACCGCTATCACTCTGACGACTTTAATGCTGCCCGCAGCGAATATATCCGCACACGGGTTAATATTCTGAGTGTCGTTTTCGCTATTTTTGCCCCCCTTTGGATCCCACTGGACTACCTGCTACTGGAATCCGAAGATCTGGGCACTATTGCCTTCTATCGTTTGATGTTGTTCAGCTCAATGCTGGCGCTGTTACTGATTAATAATGCGAGAAAGCGCAACCTTCAGCACTCTCTTTTCTGTCTCACATTGATGATCGCCTTGCCCGCGGTCTTCTATACTGCCAGCTTGTTCAGACTGCTCGGCGGTAATGAGGCTTTAATCGGATACAGCTTTATACCCTTTCTTTTAGTGGCCATACTCAGTGTATTTCCCCTAACGATTCTGGAAGCCAGCGTTCTCGGAGCGGGGCTTATCATTACACTGCTCTACAACGATTTTTTTGCCGGAACGCTTTTCTCCCTTGAGGGGTTTAAAGATCTCTGGTTGATCAGCACCTTACTGGTAATCGCACTTTGGGCCAATCAGGCGCAACTGCACATGTTGCTTCGCCTCTACCGTCAGGCAACCCGTGATCCCCTAACGGGACTACTGAACAGACGTATCATGATGGAGCGGGTCAAAGAACTGAATAAAAACTGGAAGAAATCAGAGCGCCCGCAGGTCAGCTTACTGATGTTGGATCTCGACAGGTTTAAGCGAATTAACGATACCCACGGCCACCTGACCGGTGACCGGGTGCTTCAGGCATTCAGTCAAATCATGAAGGATGAGCTACGCAGTACCGACATTCTGACCCGCTACGGTGGCGAAGAGTTTGCTGCGATTCTGCCAGGTAGCAGTATAGACAATGCGTTAAAGGCCGCTGAACGTATTCGTATGCGGTGCGAGCAATCCTGGGTAACGTCCAAAGAGAATGAGCCCGTACGTTTCACTGTCAGTATTGGTGTGGGTGAACTTAAGCCGGACGAGGGTTTCAGTGAAGCCCTGCACAGGGTGGATAACTCGCTATACGAGGCAAAGAAATCAGGACGCAATAAAGTGGTTCAGGCTACCTGAACCACTTTAATTGTTAGTTGTGCTTAGCGTCCCTGCCAGCAAGGAGAGCGCTTATTCAGAAACGCATCAACACCTTCCTGAGCATCATGAGCTAACATATTCTCAGTCATCACCTGACTGCAGTAGTTGTAGGCGTCGCGTTGACTCATTTCCCTTTGCTGATAGAAAGCCTCCTTGCCAACCTTAAGCGTGTAAGATGACTTAGCAGCAATCAGCTGAGCAATCTGTTCCACCCGCGTATCCAGCTGATCCGGCGCAACAGCTTCATTAATCAGCCCTACCTTTTCCGCTTTATCCGCAGAAACCATTTCACCGGTGAGCAGCATCGCCATCGCCTGCTTGGGATGCACAGCCCGCGTCAGCGCCACCATAGGTGTTGAACAGAACAGCCCGATATTCACTCCCGGAGTCGCAAAACGGGAATCCGAAGCCGCATAGGCCAAATCACAGGTTGCGACCAGCTGACAACCCGCTGCCGTAGCAATGCCGTGAACCTTAGCGATCACCGGCTGAGGGATAGCCTGAACCTTCGCCATCAACTCCGCACAGGTTGAGAAGGTTTTCTGATAGAAATCCTCTGTAGCCCCTTCTTTCATCTCCCTCAGGTCATGGCCAGCGCAAAAGCCTTTGCCGCTTCCGGAAATGACCACAGCTTTAATCGACTTATCTTCAGAGACAGCATCCAGCTCATTGATTAACGCCTGCATACAGCCAAGAGATAAAGCATTATATGCCTTTGGTCTGTTAAGGGTGAGATAACAAACACCAGCCCTGTCATCTCGAATCACCAGTAAATCTGAAACACTCTCAATACCCGCATTTTGAGCCATTTGGGGTTGCTCCTTAGCCATTGCTACGGTCCTTTTTATTGTTTGAATTAGGTTTACCAGAAAAACAGCATATCACTCCCGTGAAAAAAACCCACAAGTCAGACTATTCATCTGTTTATCCGCTTACCAAAGCCCGATAAATTATTTAATATGGATCCTTTCCAACAATGAGGCAAAACTGCCCCACCCTATACCCTTACCGCACAACGGAACCCGTATGCAAACCATCAAAAAGTCCACAAAACTGAACAATGTATGTTATGACATCCGTGGACCTGTCCTTGAAGAAGCCAAACGAATGGAAGAGGAAGGTCACCGTATTCTTAAACTGAATATCGGCAACCCGGCCCCATTCGGCTTTGAGGCACCGGAAGAGATTCTGCAGGATGTACTTTATAACCTGCCCAATGCCCAGGGCTACTGCGAATCCAAAGGTTTATATTCGGCCCGTAAGGCGGTGATGCAGGAGTGTCAGCGCAAAAAGATCGACAATGTATCCATTGAAGATATCTATCTGGGCAACGGCGTCAGCGAGCTGATCGCTATGGCCACCCAAGGCTTGCTGAATGATGACGATGAACTACTGATCCCGGCTCCGGATTATCCGCTATGGACCGCTGCTACCCGGCTGGCCGGTGGCAAAGCCGTTCACTACATCTGTGATGAGCAGTCTGACTGGTATCCGGATATTAATGATATCCGCAGCAAGATCACCGAGCGCACCAAGGGCATCGTGATTATCAACCCGAACAACCCAACCGGCGCACTCTACCCGGAATCTCTGCTGCAGGAGATTATTGAGGTTGCCCGGGAACACAATCTGGTGGTTCTGGCAGACGAGATCTACGACAAAATCCTGTACGACGGCGAAGTTCATACCTCTATCGCAAGTCTTGCCGATGATGTGCTTTTCCTGACCTTTAACGGCCTGTCTAAGTCTTACCGGGTAGCAGGGTTCCGTTCCGGCTGGATGATCATCAGTGGAAATAAACACAAGGCCTCTGACTTTATCGAAGGCCTTAACATGCTTTCATCCATGCGCCTGTGCGCCAACGTACCAGCCCAGCATGCGGTCCAGACAGCTCTCGGGGGTTATCAGAGCATTAACGACCTGATTCTGCCCGGTGGCCGTCTGAAAGAGCAGCGGGATCTTGCTTGGGAGATGCTGGATAATATTCCCGGTATCAGCTGCGTGAAGCCGAAAGGTGCGCTTTACCTGTTCCCGAAACTGGATGTGAAACGCTTTAACATCCATGACGATGAAAAATTCGCCTATGACCTGCTCAAGCAAGAGAAAATGCTGGTGGTTCAGGGTACCGCCTTTAACTGGCCGGAGCCTGACCACTTCCGTATTGTCTCGCTGCCTTATGTCGACCAACTGGAAGATGCAATTAACCGCATCGCACGCTTTCTGAGTAAATACAGTCAGTAGAACCACGTTGAGCAGCAATACTGAACAGTGCTCCGCAATAAACGGGGCACTTTTTTTATATTTTTTGGGGAACTTTCACGGAACCAAAAATTTTGACCGTTATCAAATGGTCACCTTATTGGATAATGATGAAAAAAAGCATAGCCCCTAACAGGCCAGCGATCAGAGAAAAAAGCGCTCACCCTTGTAAGCGGATATGTTAAACCCAATAAAAGGTATCAGATTAACTTGATGGAGAATTCGCAGATATGATGCGTATCGGACTATTCCTTTTAACGAACCTGGCTGTACTTGTGATTGCAGGTATCGTCCTTAGCGTACTGGGGGTAGGCAATTACAAAGCCGGCGGTAGCCTCAACCTGACCAGCTTGCTGATCTTCTGTGCCGTGTTCGGTTTTACCGGCTCACTGATCTCCCTGTTTATGTCTAAAACGATGGCCAAGATGAGCACCCGTACACAGGTGATCGACCAGCCGCGTAACGAAACCGAAGCCTGGCTGCTGCAGACAGTTGCAGAATTATCCCAGAAAGCCGGTATTAAAATGCCAACCGTTGGTATTTTTCCGGCAATGGAATCTAACGCCTTTGCTACCGGCTGGAATAAAAACGATGCTCTGGTTTCGGTCAGTGCCGGCCTGCTGCAGCGTATGAGTCCGGATGAAGTGCGTGCGGTACTGGCCCACGAAATCGGGCACGTCGCCAATGGTGACATGGTAACGCTGTCGCTGATTCAGGGTGTCGTAAACACCTTCGTACTCTTCGCTACCCGCGTTGTGGTTTATGCCATTGACCAGTTCACTGCCGATGAAGAAGGTGAGGGTGGCCTGGGCTGGGTTGCAGAGATGGTACTGACCATTATTCTGGATATCCTGTTCGGCATTCTGGCTTCTGCCGTTGTGGCCTGGTTCAGCCGTCAACGTGAATTCCGAGCGGATCACGCCGGTGCAACACTAGCGGATCGCCAGGCGATGATCTCAGCCCTGCAACGTCTGAAAGCTGAATCCGGTGAAGAAAGCGTGATGAAAGGCTCGATGACAGCCCTAGCTATCTCCGGCGGTAAAATGTCTGCACTGTTTGCATCCCACCCGCCACTGGATGATCGTATCGCAGCCCTGCAGCGTGGTCGCTAATCGACCCACCAAGCTGACCATAATTATTAAAACCGGCCTTTTTGGCCGGTTTTTCGTTACAGAATCGCCTGCCCCCACTTCCAATAGTACAAAGAAGCATCCACAATATTGCAAACTCCGTATATACCTTGGAATCCGGTGCTAACCGGCACTATAAGACCCTAATTTTATAAAGGTTTTTTTATGCACTCCCGTGACCGGAACCCGATGCTTTTGCCCGACAATGAAACAGAACGCCTGCAACACCTGCACGATCTGGCCATTCTGGATACCGAGCAGGATCCGGGCTTTGACCGTCTGACCGAACTGGCAAGAGACCTGTTTGACGCACCGGTCGCACTGGTTTCTCTGGTGGATCAGAACCGACAATGGTTCAAATCAAGACAGGGGTTTGCAAGTTGCGAGACCGGCAGAGATATCTCGTTCTGCTCCCATGCGGTCTATCATGGACAAAACCTGATTATCCCGGACACCTTGAACGATGAGCGCTTTCGGGACAACCCCTTGGTCACCGGAGAACATGCCGTTCGCTTTTATGCCGGTATTCCCATTCGTATCCGGGAAGGACTTTATCTGGGTAGCTTTTGTGTACTGGATACAAAGCCCAGAAAACTTTCTGATCGGGAGATCACCCGCCTTGAGCAATTGGCCCGTCAGGCAGAAGAACTGATTCGCCTGCATCAGCAACGCGTTGCTCTGGAACGGGAAAAAAATGAGGTGGATATCAGTCGTGCCCGTTACCGCGCGATTGTTGATTCTGCAGCAGCGGGCATTATCCGGATAAATCATTCCGGCGCTATCCTGGAGGTTAACCCTTTTGCTCAGAAACTGCTGAACTACAGTGAAGAAGAACTTCAGGGTCAAAACGTTAAAACCATCATGCCGGCTCCCTGGGCCCAGGAACACGACGATTACCTGAGCCGTTTTATGCACAGTGGGCAGGCAAAAATCATCGGTAAAGGCCGCGAGGTCGAAGCACGCCGAAAAGACGGCACCCAGATTCCGATTCATCTTGGCGTCAGCGAAGTCCACAGCAATCAGCCTAATGAGCGTCAGTTTATCGGCATTCTTTCTGATCTGCGGGACGTACGAGCCGCCCAACAGGCCGAACAGCAGGAAAAAGCCCTGCTCAAAATTCTGCACCAGGGGCTGACGGATTATCAGGCACTTCTGTCGCAGGACAAGCTCTGGGCTTTTCTGATGGAGGCTCTGAGAGAACTGACCAACAGCGACTACGCCTTCATTGGTGAAGTACTGACCATTGATGATGAAAAAGCACTAAAGCTGCATGCAATTACCGACCTGTCCTGGAGTGAAGAATCCAGACAGCTGATGCAAAGGCTGGTCGCCGGCGATATGTTGCTGACCAACCCAAACACCTTGATCGGCCAGGTTTTCGCAGGCGAGAAACTCATTATCAACAACCGGATGCAGGAACTGTGTGGCAAAAGCCACCTGCCACCAGGTCACCCTGAGCTCTATCGCTACATGGGTGTGCCCATTTATGATCAGGATGAGGTGATCGGCATGTTTGCCATCGCCAACTCCCAGGAGGACTATCATCCGGAACTTGCCCAATGGCTTAACCCTTTTACCAGCACCTGCGCCCTGTTAATCAGGCTGTACCGTCAGATGCATGAGCGGGAGCAGATCAACGAGCAACTGCGTCAGGCGCGGGATGCAGCCCAAAACGCCAGTCAGGCAAAGAGCGAATTTCTCTCTTCAATGAGCCACGAACTGCGCACCCCGATGAACGCCATTCTGGGCTTTGCTCAATTGCTGCAGTCCGGTAAGCATCCGCTAACTGATCGCCAACAGCGACATGTCAAACAGATCTACAAGAGCGGTCAGCACCTACTCACCTTAATCAACGATGTACTGGATCTGGCCCGGATCGAGGCGGGACGTATCAGTGTTTCTCTGGAATCCCTGAATGCCCACGAGATGATGCAGGATGCACTGGAAGGCCTTCAACCGATTGCCGACCAATATCAGATTAAGCTGCACCCACTAAAAACGACGGCTCAGAACCCATGGGTCGTTGCAGACTATACCCGCTGTCAGCAGGTGCTGATCAATCTGGTCACCAACGCCATAAAATACAACCGTCCTAAGGGAGAGGTACACATTCGCTGCATCGAGCAAAAAAAGATGCTGCGTATTGAAGTTGAGGATACCGGAAGCGGTATCTCCGCAGATCAGCTCAATCAACTGTTCCAGCCCTTTAGCCGTCTTGGTGCAGAAAACTCAGCTATCGAAGGGACCGGCATAGGTCTGGCATTAAGCCGTGAACTGGTGGAATTGATGCAAGGCGAAATCGGAGTAGAAAGCGAAGAACACAAAGGGAGCTGCTTCTGGTTTACCCTGCCCCTGTCTGCAGAACACAATGACGAGCATAAAGCCTCAGACAGCTCGGCCGAGGAAACTGAAGCTTGTCATCACCTGTTGTATGTCGAAGATAACCCCGCTAATCAGCGACTGTTACAGGCCTTTATCGATGAACTTCCTGAATATCGTCTGACACTGGCAGCTTCTGCCGAGATCGCATTAGAGATAGCGGCGTCGGATACTCCGGATCTGATCCTGATGGATCTTGACCTGCCCGGTATCAGCGGACATCAGGCCCAGCAGATGCTTTCACGAAACCCGCTGACCCGCAATATTCCCGTTATAGCCGTTTCCGCCTCAGGCACCGACCATGGACGAAAAGAGCTACTTGAAGCAGGCTTTATCGACTATCTGAATAAACCGCTGGATCTGAGCACCCTGCAGCAACGCCTGCTGGACCAACTGGAGCATTAAATATGGATAGCCAAAGCTCATTAAATACCGAAGCCGACATTCTGATTCTTGATGACAACGCCGTGAACGTCGACCTTCTGGCCAGCCTGCTGGAAGATGAAGGTTTCACCTGTGTCGAATGCATGACCGACCCGCGCCAGCTGATGCCCAGAGTGAGCAGACAGTGCCCTGATCTGATCTTTCTCGACATACGCATGCCGCATATTTCCGGCCTGGAACTGCTGGAACAGCTCCGGGAAAAGCTGGGCGACAACCTGCCCGCCGTCATTATCCTGACCGCGAATACCGACCAGGCAACCCGGTATCAGGCCCTCGAACTTGGAGCCCGTGATTTTCTGACCAAACCCTTTGATAACCGCGAAGTACTTCGGCGCTTAGAAAATATCCTGCAGGAACACCTCAAGCTGCAGCAACAGATGTTCCGTGCGGACGAACTGGAATCCCTTGTTGCTGAACGAACCCGTGAACTGAAACGAATGGCCGTTGAAGATCCTTTAACCGGCCTGCCAAATCGAACAGGATTACTGAGTCAGCTACAGGAACAGATCGATCAGAACCAGCAGCTGTTGATCTATTTTTTCGCCGTTGACGGACTTGATGCCATGGCGCGTTTACACGGTCTTGAGGTTGCCGAAAATCTGGCACTTGCCTTAAGAGATCGCGCCCTTAAACATCACCGGGAAGGTGATATTATCGGGTTGTGGAGCAGTACAGAATGGGTATTGGTCCGGCGTAACCAACTGCCTGAACAGCTTTCCTGTGATCAGCTTGCTGACCACGTTTTGCCTTTGCTCGATACCATTCGACAACCGATCGACTATCAGGAATTTCGCTTACGCCTGGACGCCCGCGCAGGAATCAGCGCTTCCGGCCAGGGCCGGACAGCGGAAAACCTGATCCGTCTTGCCGCTCTGGCCGTACCGGAAACGCCTAACAGCTGGCGCGATTACACTCCAGAGCTGGAATCTCAACTCAAACACAAATTGAGCCTGCAGGAAGCAATGAATCATGCCGCCGAGCGTGAAGAACTGGAGCTTTATTTCCAGCCTAAAATCAGTCTGAGTAGCGAAAAATGTCTGGGGGCAGAAGCCCTTTTACGCTGGTCTCACCCTACTCTGGGCCGCATTTCACCAGTGGAATTTATTCCGCTTGCAGAAAAAACGGGCCAGATTATTGATATCGGACACTGGGTTCTGGATGCCAGTTGCCGGCAATTAAAGCAATGGCGTGATCAAAAACAGGTACCAGAAAACTTTATTCTGGCGGTTAACGTTGCAAGTCAACAGCTAACCCAGCAGGACTTTGCCGAAACCTGCCTGAGAATTCTTGATCAGTATAACCTCCCTGCATCATCTCTTGAGATTGAAGTTACAGAGTCCGGATTAATGGATGATATGGCTGAAGCGCTCTACCAGCTTCGACAGCTTGCCGATGCGGGTCTTTCAATTGCCATTGATGACTTTGGCACCGGCTACTCCTCCATGGCTTATCTGAAAGATATGCCGGTTTCTGTGCTTAAGATTGACCGGGCCTTCATCAAAGATATGCACGAAAACACCAAAGATAAAAAGCTGGTGGAAACGGTAATGCAGCTATGCAATAACTTTGGCTTTATCACCGTAGCGGAAGGGGTTGAAAATGAAGCCCAACTGGAGATTCTCAGGACCTTAAACTGCGAGTTAATTCAGGGTTATTACTACTCTCCGCCATTAGCCGGTAAAGCACTGGTTCAGTACCTGAAGGCGATCAACAGCTAAGGACTGAACAGGCAGCCTTCCAGCAACAGAGATAACCAGAACAGCAATGACTTGACCACAAGAGTATCGACTTAGCCCCACAATAACGACTTCACCGAAAAAGGCTGATCTGGCTTAAAGCCGGATCAGCCTTTTTAATCCCTGAAACGATTGTTCTTTAAAACAACAGCGACCTGCGCAGTTCAGGATTCCGTTATACGATCATTACCGGACACTTGGCGTGGGCAGCAACCCGCTGAGACACACTGCCCAGAAACATACCATCAACGTCGGTATGTGTTCCCTTTGAGCCCATCACAATCAGATCAACCTCTTTACTTTTTGCAAAGGCAACAATGGTCTTGGATGGGCGGCCACCTTTAACAAATCCCCGACAGGTTACCCCTTGTTTCAGCGCATGCTTCTTTGCCTGATCCACCACATCACGGGCGTACTCTGTCAAAGCCTGATCCGGTATCTGCATATCTTCAGGACGAACCATAGACAGAGAAGCCTCAAACAAACTGTGATGTTTGTAGACACACAGCAGATAAATCTCAGCTTCCGTTTCCTGCTGCTTGGTTAGTCCCTGTAACTCAATTGCCTTATCAAGCGCATCAAGAGCGGTGACCGAACCATCCACCGCCACTAAAATTCTTTTAAACATGAGAGCTCCTTACACCAAGTTTCAGTCACTGAAAGCCACATCCCGAAGGAAAAGTGCGATGTCAGGAAAGGCCACCAACAAACCAGCAGAAAGAAGCAGAATGGCGATAAACGGCCCTGTGCCTCGTACCACTTCCCAATAAGGCTTCTTAAAAATCGCAATAGCGGTAAAAATATCGCAACCAAAGGGGGGGGTGGCCGAACCGATAGCGACCTGCAGCGTAATAATGATACCAACATGAACCGGATCAAGCCCTGTTGCCTCAATAGCAGGAGCAAAAATCGGCGTCAGAACCAGAATTACTACAATAGGGTCAACAAACATGCAGGCAATAAAGAAAGCAACAGAGATCGCCACCAGAACCCCTATCGGCCCCATCTCGTTAATGCCAACAGCATCCAGAATAGTTTGCGGAATTTGAGCAAAGGAAATAATCCAGGAGAAGCCATTCCCCACGCCCACCAGAATAAAGACAACTGCAGTAATCAGGCCGGTTGATTTAGCAATAGTGTAAATATCACGACTGCTCAACGAGCGGAAAACACCAAACTCCAGAATCACCGCATAGAGCACACAGACTGCAGCGGCTTCCGTCGGGCTGAAAACACCACCATAGATACCACCGACAATGATGACCGGAAACATCAACGGCCAAACCGCCATCCGGGTTGCTTTCAAACGCTCAGACCAGCTTGCCTTCTCTTCCGTTGGCACATTATGAACCGTGGCATAGATCAGACAATAAATCGAAAACAGGAACAGAATCATCAATCCCGGCCCAATACCGGCAATAAAGAGTTCTGCAATCGAGGTCTCAGAGATCACACCATAGATAATCATGCCGATACTGGGTGGAATCAGAAATGCGATATCACTGGCATTGATAATCAGCGCCAGAGAAAATGAATCAGAATAGCCAGCCTTCAACAACTTAGGCCGCAATGCCGAGCCAACAGCAACAACCGTTGCCTGAGTCGATCCCGATACCGCGCCAAAAAGCGTACATGAAGTCGCTGTACTGATGGCAAGTCCGCCCCGAATATGACCAATAAAGGTCATCACCATATCGATCAGACGGTTAGCAGACTGACCTCGGGTCATAATATCGGCAGCAAGAATAAACATGGGAACAGCAATCAGCGAAGCCGGGCGAATACCGCCCAATACCTGCTGCACAAAAGTATCCATCTGCCCGAAACCGCCAAACATCATGTAGAAACCGGTCAATGCAGCGGTGATCAGAGGGATCATCATTGGGAAACCGAGCAGAAGCAGCACGATCATTATCAGCATTAAGGTGGTAGCCATGATCAATCCTTATGCAATTTTTTTTATATGAAGCCAAATTCCATCAGACGCAAACAGATCAGACTTCAGATTCATCATCGGAATAACCATCCAGCACACCGGTCGACAGATAGATATCTTTACTGGTGAGATTCTTAATGACGGTTAAAAAGTACTGAACGCCGGTAATCGCAAATCCCATCGGCACCCAAATGTAGATCCACCAGATCGGGAAACCCAGTGCAGGCAGAATACGACCACGATTAAACACATCGGCAACGTATTCATAAGAAAGCCAGGTCAGCAGGAACATGATCAGAGAGGTCACCAGAGAGATCAGAACCATGGCCCACTTTCGGGTCTTAGGCGGCAGGGAGTCGTAAATCGCTGACATTCGGATATGACGACCCTGTCGGGCTGCATAACCAATACCAGCAAACGTAATAAGAATGATCAGAATCCGGTTAATTTCACCGGCGAAAAAAAGACCCTGACCAAAACCGAAACGGGCTACGACATTAACGCAGGTATTGAGAGCCATCAGCAGTACACCGGCTGCCAACATAAAAGCTTCAACCTTGCTGATCAGATTATCGATTTTGCCCAGCAGGCCAGGGAGTTCGGAGTGGTATGTTAGATTTTCAGAATCCGTCATGGCATTTCGCCCATGCAGCGGCAAACTGTGTTGCCGTTAATATAGGCCCGGGAGATCCGGAGATCAGATCTCCCGGACATCAGTATCACTGGATCGGATACAGAGAAGTGCTTACTTGGAAACTGCTTTCAGATCAGCTTTGAACTGCTTAAGAAGCTTCTTGCCATCTTTACCAGTCATCTCGATAAAGGTTTTTTCCACCTTCGGAGAACGGGCTTTAAACTTCTTGATCTGGCGATCGTTAAGACGGGTCACAGTTACCTTGTCGCTGCTCTTAACAATCTTGTCCAGAGAGCGTTCAGCAAGACCATCAATGTGCTCGATGGTTTCATTGAAGGCATATTCTGCAGCATCACGAATCATCTTCTGATCTTTACCGGACAGACCATCAAAGAAGTCTTTGTTAGCCATAGAAGCCGTTGTAAACCAACCGTGACCGGTGAAGATCAGGTTTGGCGACACTTCATAAAGACCACCGGATTCAATCCAGAAAATGGGGTTTTCCTGACCCTGAATCATATTGGTCTGCAGTGCACCATACACTTCGCCCCAAGGTAAAGGCGTTGGTGTTGCACCAAAGGCTTCATAGGTTGCAGAAAGCAGAGGGTTGGTCATCACACGGATCTTCTTACCCTTAAAGTCCTGCGGGTTGGTTACCGGCTCATCCGCCGTCACAACCATTTCACCTTCAGGGTACATTTTGAGCAGTTCAAGACCCTTATCCGCGTAGAGCTTGGTAAAGTCTTCATTGATCGCTTTACTCTCACGGAAGAACTTAACCACTGTTTCCATATCAGTTGGCAGCAGGTAAGGGATAAAGAAGATTTGCGCTTCCGGAATCAGAGAACCGGTAAAGCCAGGGGACTGGTTTACAAACTGCAGGATACCCGCCTGAGTCTGTTCCATAATATCGTCAGACTCGCCCAGTTCGCCAAAACGATAAATCTTCAGCGTATGCTCTGAGTTATCCTCGATGTACTCTTTAAACTTATGGGCGTACACATCCTGTACATCCCCTTTGTACTCTTCGTGGGCATAACGCCACGTATCCGCCTGCGCAGTTCCGGCTGCCGTTGCAAGTGCTGCGGCGACACAGGAAAGACCTGCAATTTTCTTTAACTGACTAGTAACTGACATCATGTCGCTCCATCTTCCGACACCGCCCGCGAGGGCAGCAGAATTGGCCTGAGCGCTTTAGATCCAACACTTACCTTAATAGGACAAATAAGCATACAACTCTATGGATCAAAAACACTCAGAAGACTGAACAAGATAAACCTGCAGGGGAAGCTCTGAACGCGTCTTCCCGTTAGTTCTGAGACAGATTTATCGTCTGTCTATTTAAACTAGCGAAGTCAGACACGATACGTCAAGCGACGAAAAACAGCTGAAAAACTCTAACAAATGGGATTTTATCGATCGTAAAGCCAACAAAAAAACAAAAATCGAGCCAGATCAAACAGTAAGTACTTTAGGAAACAGAAGGGATTCCGCCAGATTAAACTTTAAACACTACAAACGAAAACACCCGGCTCTGGCCGGGTGTTTTTGGTTTAATCTTGGAAAACAAAAAGTTAGAACAATAATTAATTTTTTGATCAATTAGTCAGATTACTTTCCTAAGCGTACCGAAAAACCAAATTTCTCTAACTGATCACCCAGCTTCTTCTGGCTGGTTTTGAGCTGTACCTTCAGGGTATGAAACTCACGACGTACCGGATACGTTCGGCGCAATTCATCAAAAGCTTTACCCAAGGTAATTCCTTTCTTGTGGGCTTTGGCAAAGGCGCGACGCATCGCCATATCATCGTTGCGAACATCATAGCAGGCGCGAATCGCCGTCAGCGTCGATTGCCAGCGATGGGCCTGACTGGAGAAGGAGAGCTTGCGCAGTGGTGGCTCAGGAATCAGCTGCCCCAGCTTTTTACGGGCCGGCAGACCGAAGTACTGACAAACCGACAGATACACCATCTCGGTGCCGCCAAGTTTACCATCAAGACTGTAACCAGCGATGTGAGGTGTTCCCACATCCACAAGCTCCAGCAGTTCATGGTCAATATTCGGTTCTGATTCCCAGACATCCAGAACCGTGTACAGATCACACTGCTCCTGCAGGCGGGCTTTCAGTGCCTGAGTATCAATCGCAGCGCCACGGCCACTGTTGATCAACACAGTATCCGGTTTCAGCTTGTTAATGCGGGCTTCATTCAGCAGGTGCAGGGTCGGATGAGGTCCCTGTTTAATCAGCGGGGTATGCATGCTGATAATGTCCGCCTGTTCCAGCAGATCATCCAGCTCGACAAAGCCTTCTTCACCTTCCGCTTCAGCTCGTGGCGGGTCATTTACCAATACGTTGATGCCGATTTCCTGCAGTCGCTCTTTCAGACGTCCACCGACATTACCCGCGCCGATAATACCGATGGTTTTTTCCTTCAGGATAAAGTCTTCCTGATCGGACAACAGAGAAAGTACGCTCAGCACATATTCCACAACCGAATTCGCATTACAGCCGGGGGCATTGGCAAAACCAATATTATTGGCCGCCAGATATTCCTGATCAATATGATCACAACCGATGGTGGCGGTCGCCACAAAACGTACCTTGGTGCCTTCCAGCAGTTCCTGATTAACATTGGTGATCGAACGCACAAGCAGCACATCGGCCTTTTGAATCTGCTCCCGGGTCATGGAGCGCCCCGGCAGGGTTTCAATCGTTCCCAGTTCGGAGAAAAACTCCTGAACAAGGGGGATATTTTCATCGGCAATAATGTGCATCAGCTTTCCTCTGTTCTTGTTCAGCCCGAATACTGAAGATGATTCAGCGATGGAAAGGGCTTTTCATATCAACACTTTACAAATGCGTAGGATTCAGGCTCAATTCCTGCCACTGGTCGTAAATGGCTTTTTAAAGACCATGTATCTGCTTAAATCCGATACTAACTGGTACAATCTAAATGGTAGTTACAGGGACTACCTTCAGACTATAAAAGAGCTGAAGAAGTAGTTGGGAATCATATCAGTCCGCAGGAGTTGCACAAGTGATTGTTCGCTGGCAAAACGAACATGATTACTGTCTGGTTCATATCCATCAGGATATGTTCGGCGACTGGCTTTTAACCAAAGCCTGGGGACAGATTGGTACTCAATTTGGTGGACTGACCCATTCTCTGATGGAGTCTTATGATGAGGCCGTCACCCTGATGGAAAGCATTGGCACCGTTCAGGAGAGCCGGGGTATGAAGCGTGTACTGCAGCTGGATGACAGTGAAGAAGCTGCGGATCTGTTCTCAGACCTGATGAAAGCCGGCGAACTGCCCACCGGCTAAAATAGCCCCGCGGGCCTTCTAAACACCTGCCGTCTGAAGCCTAATCGTCTTAAGATCAGCTATCTGCCAGCTCAAGATAAGCTTCTGCCGCCAGGCCATCAAATGGCCAGCCTAACTCTTCCTCCCGATCTTCAAGACGAATCACAGGAATACGGATACCGTATTTTTCCACCAGAGCTTCTGACTCGCTGATCTCAACCAGCTTAAGCTCAATGCCTTTTTCTGCCACTAACGGATGTACAATCGCCAGCGCCTGCTCGCACAGATGACAGCCCAGCGTGGTGTAAAGGTTTAACACCTGACTCATCGTTTTTCCTCAATCTAATGGTTGTTGAGATCCAATGGTTGTTAAGATAGTCGCAATTCCGATGCCAAACAGCCTGCAGAAGCAGGCTGTTTGTACTCGCTTTATTTCACCACTGATCAGTCGAAATAGCGGATCTCATAACATTGGTGAATCTTCTGGTTACGGGCAAAGTCCATCGGTACCGACTCTTTGGAAATATCCTGCACGTCGAACGCTTCCAGAATGGATTCATCCATTTTGAAGCTGCGCAGGTTATTGGAGAAGATCAGCGCACCACCCGGAGCCAGAACCCGCATCGCATCACGAATCATACGACCATGATCCCGCTGGATATCCAGCACATCCTTCATACGTTTTGAGTTAGAGAAGGTTGGCGGGTCCATAAAGATCAGATCAAACAGGCGGCTATTCTCTTGCAGCCACTGCTTACAATCCGCCTGAATAAACTCATGCTCTTCACCGTAAAACCCGTTCAGACGCATGTTCTTTTTACCCCAATCCAGATAGGTATTGGACAGGTCGACACTGACCGTACTGCGAGCACCACCCACAGCAGCATGCACTGTAGCCGTTGCGGTGTAGCAGAAGAGATTCAGTACACGCAGATCTTTAGATTGCTCCCCGATATAAGATCGGATCGGTCGGTGATCCAGAAACAGGCCGGTATCCAGATAATCATCCAGATTGACCAGCAGTTTGCACGGCCCTTCGGTGACCGTCATCATCTCGCGCTTTTTATCCAGCTTTTCATACTGGGCACGACCGGACTGACGTTTACGCTGTTTCAGATGAATGTTGGACGGGCTGATATCAAACACCGCTGGCAGCACCTGTAAAACATCCATCAGACGACGTTCCGCTTTGGCCGGATCAATGGTCTTAGGTGGCGCGTATTCCTGAACATGCAAGTGATCGCCGTACACGTCGACAGCAACGGCATATTCCGGAATATCGGAGTCGTATGCGCGGTAGCACTCGACCTTCTCTTTCTTCAGCCACTTCTTCAGATTTTTCAGGTTCTTACGCACCCGGTTGGCGAACATGCGGCCGCCTTCACTCCAGGTGGTTTCATCCCGCATTAGCTCTTCGGTGCTTTGTGTTGGCTTCGCCGGACGCTCTTTCTGATCAGAGTCAGCCGCTACCGCAAACAACAGCAGCTTACACGGCAGCGCGCCGTTAAACATGTTGTACTGCTTATGGCTGCGCAGCCCCATCTTGTGGCACAGATCCGCATTACCGGTAAAGACAGATACCTGCCAGCCCGGGAAAGATTCCTTCAGGCGATCCCCCAGATGACGGTACAGGTGGATCAGAGATGGCATATCACTGATACGCTCACCATATGGCGGGTTGGTCGCCACAAGCCCCGCTTCCAGATTGCCTGCATGGGTCGGCTGAACAAAATAAGCCAGCTCTTTTTTGGTCACATTTACAATCTTATCCAGACCGGCACGACGGATATTTTTCTGTGCTGCTACCAAGGCCTTACCGCTGGCATCATAGCCATAGATCAGACCTTTCCAGCGTTTACGTCCCAAAGAGGCACGAGCTTCCGCTTCATGTTCAACCTCGCGCCAGAGATCAAAATCATGCTGCTTCCAGGTAAAGAAACCAAAGTGACTACGATTAAGACCCGGCGCCTGATCCATCGCGATCAGCGCACCCTCAATCAATAAGGTGCCGGAACCACACATCGGATCGATCAGAGGTTTACCCTCTTTTGCCAGCGCAGGCCAGCCGGAACGAATCAGAATCGCTGCCGCCAGATTCTCTTTCAGGGGTGCCATGGCACCATCCAAACGGTAGCCGCGCTGGTGCAGACTACTGCCGGACAGATCCAGACTCAGCACCACTTCACCACGGTTCAGACGCGCGTTAACCCGCATAGACGGACGCTCTTTATCTACCGAGTGTCTGAAACCGGTTTTCTCTTTCAGCTGATCAACAATGGCATCTTTAACCCGTTGCGCCGCAAAATGGGTATTGCGGATCTCTCGGTTGGTACCGGAAAAATCCACCGCCAGCGTGCCCAACTCCTGCATGTGTTCCTGCCAGTTCACCCACTGAACCGTGTCGTAGAGCTCATCAGCAGTTTCAGCGGGACCTGTGTACAGACGAAGCAACACACGGTTTGCCAGACGAGACCATAAGCAGAGGCGATAAGCCACTTCCAGCGTTGCCCGACACTCGACACCAGCCACTTTTTCCTTAACATTCTCTGCACCCAGTTCGGCACATTCCTGTGCTAACAGGCCTTCAAGGCTTTTCGGACAGGTTAAAAAAAGATCTAGTAACGCCATTATTTCCCAGCCAATTCAACAAACTAACCGCATTAGCTTGTTTCGTTATTCCTTCACCGACTAAGCGACGGCAGGATTATGAAAAAAAGGTGTTCGACAAAGTATGTCAATTCAACTACAACTTAACTGTTGTCGCACATCTTGCGCAAACGTCTAAAGACTAATATGTCGTAAAAAAAGAAGTGAACTCTAAACCCCTAAACAGGTCTTTGACAGTACGGACTCTTCAGAAACATTTTCCAAGAATCTGTACCACAACATCAGACCGGAGGTTAAAGAAACCTGATGTCTTTTCTGGTTCCAAAGGAATCTGAAGCAAGACCTGAAAAAACGGCACTCACATGCCACAGGACTTTACATTTAGGGAGCGTTTGCCAAAGGTCGTATCACTGCGGCCCGCCGAAAACTCGAAAGAGAGCATCGGTGTCCCGGCAAATGCCACAGATAGCTACGAGGCGTTACTCACTATGAAAAGACAAAAAAGAGACCCTGCCCAACGAGCTTTTTTACGTGGTTACCAAGCGGGCGTATCCGGAAAATCCCGTGATCTTTGCCCAAATAACAACATAGATACCCGGCAATATTGGATGAGCGGATGGCGAGAAGGCCGCGCTGATTCCTGGGCGGGTATGACAGGTGTCTCCGGGATCCACAAGAACCCGACCGTACTGTCTTAACTGTTTCTGATCGCTGATAAGTCGACGGGCTCATCAGGATCACACCACTCAAAATTCTAAGGCTCGCAAATGCGAGCCTTTTTAATATCTGCCAGTAAAGCCTGACAATCTTACTTACGGGACGCCTGCAACGCAGCAACCGCTTCAGCCACTTCTTTCACAAGCTTAGGTCCCTGATAGATAAAGCCGGTATAAACCTGAACCAGACTCGCACCCGCTTCGATTTTCTCGCAGGCGGCTTCAGCACTATCAATACCGCCCACACCGATAATCGGCAGCTCACCTTTCAGAGTCTCAGCCAGTACTTTAATCACATGTGTGGACTTATCACGCACCGGCTTACCGCTCAGGCCACCCGCTTCATCAGCGTTATCCAGCCCCAGAACCGCATCACGATCCAGCGTAGTATTGGTGGCAATAACCGCATCCATTTTCTGATTGCGGATGTTGTCCGCTACCAGACGGATCTCTTCATCAGTCATATCCGGTGCAATCTTCACCGCAATCGGCACATAACGCTGGTGCTGCTCAGCCAGACGGGTCTGCTCTTCTTTCAGAGCGCGTAGCAGGGCTTCCAGAGTTTCACCAAACTGCAGGGTACGCAGCCCCGGCGTGTTAGGAGAAGAGATGTTTACCGTCACATAGTCTGCATGCGGGTAAACTTCCTTCAGGCAGTACAGGTAATCTTTTTCAGCATCTTCCACAGAAGTAGTCAGGTTCTTGCCGATATTGATACCCACAATACCCTGAAACTTACGCTGTTTAACCTGCTCAACAAGATGGTGGACACCTTTGTTGTTGAAGCCCATACGGTTGATGATGGCGTCTTTTTCCGGGATACGGAACAGACGTGGCTTGTCGTTACCGGGCTGAGGTTTAGGGGTAACCGTGCCCACTTCGACAAAACCAAAACCCAGCGCACCCAGTGCATCCAGATAATCCGCATTTTTATCCAGACCTGCAGCCATGCCGACCGCATTAGGAAAAGTAATACCCATCACTTCAACCGGAGCCTGAACCGGCTTAGCCACAAAAGGGGACAATACGCCCAGACGATTGGCGGCATTCAGGCCATCCAAAGCCAGTTCATGGGCCGTTTCACCAGAAAAACGGAACAGAATATTGCGCGCTAAACCGTACATGACAGGACTCCCGAAAGCGATGCATCAAAGCGGATGAAAAACGGCCGAATTATACGCTGACAGCACACTAAAAGCATTAACGGCAAAGGGGATTAGGCATGATTGATACCTGCAACCATATTTCAAGGGGGATATTTGAATACTCGCAACATCATCCCTTGTCGCTTTTATCAATCATCATTGAATTTGGCTCAAAGGTTTCACAAAAAACCTCTGCACCGAACTTTATTGCTAAAGCAGCAGCACTGGCTGCAATCATTACCGTTGAGATATTAAATGAATTAAAGGCCGCAACAATGGCACCTGCAATATACTTTTTGTCATATACGACAGATAAACCTTGACTCCATGCCTTATAAATCTCACTTTCAGGGCTACATATTGCTCTCCAAGCAACTCTTTTCAATGCCGAACTTGCTCTTTTTCCCAAAGCCTTTTTATTGTCCGTTGAAACTGGGGGCGGAAGCATTTTTTTGTCAGGCGCAGGCAATTGCAGCTTATATGCCTCTCTTGTGTTCGTCAGCAAATCCAAAGCAGCTTGAGGGACAGCCCTACCCATTTCATAGAAAATTTGATCTTCGGAATTTGTCATAACCAATTTTACTGCATAGGCATCAACTTCATCTCGGTTTAATTGCTCACCATCTTTTTTAATCAAGCCAGCAATTATGCTTTCATCTTCCAGTCGCTCAATAAGCCGTTTATGAAACTGCTCTCTACGATCCCTAGACTTGATATTACTTATTTTGCGGACAGCCTTACTTATTAACTCGTGGGATTTACCAATATTTCCTTCCCTTAGGTAACAGATGGCCAATAAAGATGTAGCTTCTAAGTTAAGCCTTGTAGCTGGGCTACTCTTTTGAATAACACCTTCAAAACCAGACTTCGCATATGTTAATCTGCCCGCCTCCATAGCCGTTTCAAAAAGCCAGTTCTTAGCCTGTAATATCCTTGTCTCATGCCCTGTTGGTCGTAATAGCTGCTGGATATTCTGTGTAATTTGCTTTGCCTTTTCTAAATCTCCCGACTTCAAACAAGACTTCAGCATTGGCTCCCATCTGGCCAACTTTTTTCTCTGCTCATCCGTCAAATTAACCGCTTTAGCCACCCACTGCTCCTTGTATTCAAAAGCCAAATAACTAACAAAATTATACTCATAAACGCAAAAAGGGCAGCCCTTTCAGGCTACCCTTTCTATGCTCTGGAATTTATTACCGGCTCCGAACTTCACCCTGAATACGCCATGTATCCCCTGATGGGTAACAAACTGGCGCAACACGGAGGCGGGTAACTGCACCCGCCTGCCAAGGGTATCGTAGGCGATTACGCCAGAAGCGTAACCGCGGTAATACTCCAGATATTTTTCAGCACTTAAGCTGAGTGAAATGATGACTTCTTGCATAGAGGCATATTATGCCTCCATTTGCATTTGTGCCAAGTCAAACAGTTCACGCATCGCTACCGAGTAGATCGGGAAATCGACTTTATTGCCGGTTTCGATCTCACGCAGAATCGCCTGCCAACGGTTAACCTGATGCTGGTGGCGTTTCATCCACTGAGTCACACGACCTTCAACTTCAAGTGCACCATCTTCCATCTGGATCACGCTGATCGCCAGAGCGCGGCTCTGCCAATCCAGATCGTCACGGAAGGTTTCACGAGCCAGAGCTTCCCAGCTGTCGTGAACGTGCAGCTGAGTGATCTTCTGGCTGATCCACTGCAGATCCAGCTGATGACCCAGTTCGAAGTAAACCTCAGCAACACGCTGCAGTTTCTCACCGGTTGCGCGCTCTGCTTCAACAATACCCAGCAGTGAGTACAGACCGGAAGTTGCCGCTACCTGATCCGCCAGTGCTTCAGGAACACCTTTAGCGATCAGATCATCACGACGCTTGTTCCAGCTTTCCAGCTGCGCACCACGCAGACGTTCACCGATACCTTCGCTCAGCATACGTACTTTCGGCTCGTACAGTTCGATCACATCACGAACCGGCAGGTTCGCCAGATGCGGACGCAGGAACCAACGGGTCGCACGGCGGATCAGACGCATCAGTTCCAGCATCATGTCGTACTGAACTGAGCTGTCGACGCGGTTATCCAGCTGCTCAATCTGGCTCCACAGGTTGTGAATACCAAACACCTCACGGGTTACCACGTAAGCACGCGCAATCTCAGCCGCTTCCGCACCGGAAGAGTCGATCAGACGGTGAATAAAGGCGATACCACCGTGATCTACCAGATCGTTAGCCAGCTGAGTGGATACAATCTCACGCTTCAGGCGGTGGTTGTACATCGCAGGCTTGTACTTCTCAACCAGAACACCCGGGAAGGCGCGCTCTACTTCACGCTCGATAAAGCTGTCATCCGGTACTTCAGTCGCCAGCAGCGCCTGTTTCAGATCAGATTTCGCGTAAGAGATCAGAACCGACAGTTCAGCCCGGGTCAGACCTTCACCCTGATTGAAACGCTCCAACAGCTCATCATCACCTGGGATAAATTCCAGCTCACGGTTCAGCTTGCCTTCACTTTCCAGTGCGTTGATAAAGCGACGGAACTGGCCGATACCTTCTTTCGCCATAATCTTAGCCAGGCTAAGCGCCTGAGACTGGCTGTAGTTGTTCTTCAGAACCAACTCACCAACTTCTTCGGTCATCGCTTCCAGCAGCTGGTTACGCTGCTTTTCGGTCATATCGCCCTGCTCAACCAGTTCGGCCAGCAGAATCTTGATATTTACCTCGTGGTCAGAACAGTCCACACCACCCGCGTTATCGATAAAGTCCGTGTTGGATGCACCACCATGCAGACCGTATTCGATACGAGCACGCTGAGTCACACCCAGGTTACCGCCCTCACCCAGTACACGGGCACGCATCTGGTTACCGTTAATACGCAGGCCATCGTTCGCCTTATCACCCGCATCTGCATGGGTTTCGCTGGTCGCTTTAACGTAGGTACCGATACCACCGTTCCAGACCAGATCAACCGGTGCTTTCAGAACCGCTGAGATCAGATCATTTGGCGACAGGTGATCTTCCTGAATATCGAAACGCGCTTTCATCTGAGGCGTGATCACAATGGATTTGGCCGAACGGGAGAAGATGCCACCGCCTTCAGAGATCAGTTTCGCGTTGTAGTCTGCCCAGCTGGAGCGTGGCAGATCAAACAGTCGCTGACGCTCACGGAAGCTGCTCAGGGCATCCGGATTCGGGTCTACGAAGATATGCAGATGGTTAAAGGCACAAACCAGCTGAATGTGCTCAGACAGCAGCATACCGTTACCGAATACGTCACCGCTCATATCACCGATACCCACAACGGTGAAATCTTCGTTCTGCACGTCATGGCCGAATTCACGGAAGTGACGCTGCACGGAAACCCAGGCACCACGGGCAGTAATACCCATTTTCTTATGGTCGTAACCGTTAGCACCACCGGATGCGAACGCGTCTTTCAACCAGAAGCCGTGCTCCAGAGAGATGCTGTTAGCGATATCGGAGAAGGTCGCAGTACCTTTATCCGCCGCAACAACCAGGTACGGATCATCTTCATCGTGACGCACAACTTGTTTAGGTGGAACCACTTCACCTTCAACCAGGTTATCGGTCACATCCAACAGGGCGTTGATAAAGGTTTTATAGCAAGCGATACCTTCCTGCAGGATATCGTCACGGTCACCACTGGCCGGAGGGCACTTGCTGACAAAACCACCTTTCGCACCCACAGGCACGATCACAGAGTTCTTAACCTGCTGAGCTTTAACCAGACCCAGAACTTCGGTACGGAAGTCTTCGTGACGATCCGACCAACGCAGACCACCACGGGCCACTTTACCACCACGCAGGTGGACACCTTCCACACGCGGAGAGTAAACGAAGATCTCGAACATAGGACGCGGCAGCGGCACATCCGGAATCTGTTTGGTATCCAGCTTGAAGGAGACGTAAGACTTAATACCGCCTTCGTTGTCCAGCTGGTAGAAGTTAGTACGCAACGTTGCCAGCATCAGCTGCAGGTAACGACGCAGAATCATATCTTCAGTCAGAGACTGAACCTGATCCAGAGCTTCTTTGATACGGTTAACCAGCGCTTCCTGCGCGGCATCGGTGAAGTTTGTCGTCGGATCGAAGCGCAGTGTGAACAGTTCAAGCAGCATACTGGTAATGCCGGCATGATTGCCCAGAGTCGTGGCAATATAGCCCTGATCGAAGCTGAAACGGATCTGTTTCATGTACTTCGCATAAGCCCGCAGAACCGTTACCTGACGCCAGTTAAGACGAGATGTCAGTACCAGACGGTTAAAGCTGTCGTTCTCAGCAGAGCCGTTCCAGATCTGTTCGAACGCTTCCTGGAAAACATCACGAACCTCAACCAGAGGAGCGTCCAACTGACCGGATGATGGCTCCAGAGCAAAATCGTGGACCCAGATCACTTCGCCATCGCTACGGGTAATCTCGTAGGGGTGCTCACCCACAACGCGCATGCCCAGATTTTCCAGAACCGGAATCACATCAGACAGTGGCAGCTGTTCGTTCTTGTGGAACAGCTTGAACTGCAGATGGTTATTTTCCGCTTCCAGCTGACGATAGAAGGACATGGTGACCGAATGATGCTCGCTCAGCTCATCGATGTAACCGATATCAAATACAGCCGTACGTGGGCTGTAATTCTCACGATAGCTCGCCGGGAAAGCATCACGATACAGACGCAGATACTGGTTGGCTCTCTCTTCGCCATAGCCTTCAACCAGAGCATCAGACAGATCATCGCTCCAGGAACGAACCACCTGAATGACTTTCTTCTCAATCGCGCGGATATCGTACTTAGGCGGAGTATCACCATTGAAACGCAGAATCAGTTGAGAGCGCGCCAGCACAGACTCGGAGAAGTAAGTGTGGAATTCGTTACCGTGGGCATCCAGCTCTTCACACAACAGGTCACGCAGCTTGTGACGCAGTTCGGTGCTGAAGATGTCACGAGGTACGTAAACCAGACAGGAGAACAGCTTACCGAAGCGGTCTTCACGGATAAACAGGCGTACTTTACGGCGCTCGCGGATATTCATGATCGCAACAGCGGTTTCAGTCAGCTCATGCAGACCGATCTGGAACAGGTCATCGCGCGGATACACTTCCAGAATCTGAATCAACTGCTTACCGTTATGGCCTTTCGGATCCAGACCGGAAGCATTCAGAACCGCCTGAATTTTCTTACGCAGAATCGGAACATTGCGCGGGGTTTCATTATAAACCGCAGCAGTGTATAGACCCAGGAAACGGCTTTCGCCGATCATGTTACCTTTGTCATCAAAACGCTTAATACGGATGTAATCCGGATACGCCGGACGGTGAACACGAGCGTGCTCAGGCGCTTTGGCAAAGGTCAGCAGTTCAGGAATCAATACAAACTGACGGCCATCCAGCGCCAGCTCATTACGGTCCTGAGGGTTGTAGCGAGGGTCATCCAGCTTCAATACACCCAGTTCAGAACCCGGAACCAGCTTCAGAACCTTCTTGCCATCTTCGTCAGCAACTTCGTATTCGTCATAACCCAGGAAGGTGAAGTGTTCATCGTTCAGCCACTTCAGGAAATCAACCGCTTCGTTGACATCCTCTTCAGCCAGATGAGCCGGACGACTAGCAGCCAGAGCATCAACCAGCTCAAAGCACTTCTGCTCCATGTGGTCAAAGTCTTCAACCGCAGTAGAAACTTCAGCCAGCACCTCATTCAGACTGGCACTCAGTTCATCCAGTTCTGCCTGATCGGTATGACGGTCCACCTCAATATAGATAAGCGACTCTGCACTGCCCTTACCTTCGCCAAAGCCTTCACTGCGGCCTTTCAGTTCCAGCATCTGTCCCTTGTCATCACGCAGGAAATTCAGTACTGCGTTATGAATCGAGTGAACCGTTAAGCCACGACGGTTCAGTTCAATACGAACAGAATCAACCAGGAAAGCCATGTCACGCTGCAGCACCTCAATAACCGTGTGGGTTGACTGCCAGCCATGCTGCTCAAAATCCGGATTGTAAACACGGATCTTAGGCTCTTTATTGTCGTGTTTCTGTACGAAGTTCCACGCAGAAACGGTCGCTCCATACAGATCGTCTGAACGACGTTCAGCCAGCTCTTCCAAAGAAGCAGAGGCGTAATACAGGCAGGCAAAAGTAGAGATATCTTTTGCCTGCTTTTCAGAAAACTTTTGTGCAAGCTGGTCTTCCAGAAGACCGAGGAACTGTTTATGACCTTCACTGGCTTGATACATCGTCAAATAACCTCAGAGATGATACCGGGATGACTTTATGTGACTTAAATCCATAAAAAACAGGCATATCAGCCTGTCTTATTAGGGATAGCTTTGATGAAAACATAGTACAAATCAACCACTGTACTGACCAAGTATTACAAAAAAGCATAGGGGAAGAAGCGAACAACATAATAGAGCGCTTTTGCAGGGTAAAACGACTCCCAAACGACCTACCTCAGCGGTCATGGCTTCTTCGCCAACAAAGTTTAGTTTAAAAATCAGCGGATTACTTTTTAAAGGAACCCCATCTCAATTCATTGATCAGAACCCTAGCCAGCCAGAAACGAATCTCGCTATACTCGCGGACTGTCTGACTGGCATATCAGAAGGACAATACCGCCTGAACCCTGTTTGCCCCGTCAAGCTTCCAGACAATGTAAGGATGACCATGAGTGTTCGCGACGCGTTTCAGTCACTGAATGACCACTTAAAAAGCCAGATCATCGGGCAGGAAACCCTGCTCAGCCGCCTCTTAATCGCTTTACTGGCCGATGGCCACCTTCTGGTCGAAGGACCACCGGGATTAGCAAAAACCAAAGCGATCAAGTCATTGTCCGATTGTCTGGAAGGTGACTTCCAACGCATTCAGTTCACGCCGGACCTTTTGCCTGCAGACATCACAGGCACCGATATTTACCGCCCGGAACATAACAGCTTCAGCTTTCAACAAGGCCCGGTTTTTAATCATTTCGTACTGGCGGATGAGATCAACCGCGCCCCCGCTAAGGTTCAGGCTGCCCTGCTGGAAGCGATGGCAGAACGCCAGGTGACAGTGGGCAATACCAGCTATCCGTTGCCGGAAACCTTTCTGGTCATGGCGACCCAAAACCCGATTGAGCAGGAAGGTACCTATCCACTACCGGAAGCCCAGCTGGATCGTTTTCTGCTGCACACCAATCTGAACTACCCAAGTGCCGAAGCCGAGCTTGAGATTCTGCGCCTGATCCGTAATGAAGAGAAAAATCGCCTCAAGAGTGATCACAACGCCAATGACGTGCCCACCGTCAGCCAACAGCAGATTATTCAGGGCCGCAAAGAGGTGCTGGAAATCTACATGGCAGAAAGCATTGAGCAATATATCGTGCACCTTGTGGATGCCACCCGTCGCCCGGATCGCTACAACAAAGATCTGGCGCAATGGATCGAATATGGTGTCAGCCCCCGCGCCACTCTGGCGCTGGATCGTTGCGCCCGCGCTCATGCCTGGCTGGAAGGGCGTGACTTTGTCACCCCGGAAGATGTTCAGACAATGGTGCCGGATGTGTTCCGTCACCGCTTACTGCTGCGTTATGAAGCAGAAGCCGCAGGTTTCAGCGCTGATCAAATTATCACCCATCTGCTGCAACAGGTTCCGGTGAGTTAATGCTGCAATCGGCCTGGCAACAGATCCGAAAAAGCCTGCAGCCGGAACATCAGCTGCAGGGCTCTGCTACCTTTTTGCCGGAACTCCGGCTGGATCAGCTTACCCTACTGCAGGAACATAAAAATCTGCTGGGACTGAATCTGCGCTCGCCGACAGGCTCGACCCTCGCGGGTCAGCACAGATCCCGCCAGCAGGGCCGCGGCATGGAGCTGAGCGAAATCCGCAACTACCAGCCCGGTGATGATATCCGACTGATGGACTGGAAAGTCACCGCCCGCACCCGGCGACCGCACACCAAGGTTTTTATGGAAGAGCGGGAACGCCCGGTGCATCTGGTGGTGGACCTCTCCGCATCCATGCTGTTTGGCAGCACCCGCAGTAAAGCGGAACAGGCTGCCAACACAGCTGCTATCATCGGCTGGGCATTAAGTTATCAGGGCGACCGTTGCGGCGGATTGGTTTTTAACGGCGGTGATACCCGCCTGATCAAACCCAAAGCCCGACATAAAGGTCTGCTGCCGTTACTGAAAAGCAGCTGCGACTTAGGCCTGCAGATCACCGACAAAGCCAGCCGGGCCAAACCCGGCCGTATGAATCAGGTATTACGCCAGATCGCGGCCCAGCCGGGACATGGCAGTCTGATCGTAGTGATCAGTGACTTCTGGTCACTGGATCTGGAAGAGGCGTCTGCTCTGAGCCAGCTCAGCCGCAATCACAATCTGGTGGCGATTCAGATCAGCGACCCACTGGAACGGGAGCTACCCAAAGGTTCCTGTTTTCTCACCGATGGCAAACAGGATTATTACTACGACGGTACTCGCATCAGCGAACAGGAACGGTACCGAAAAGAGTTTGACCTGCATCAAACTGCTCTGAAGCAACACGTGCAAAAGGCACGGGGGCACTTTATACCTCTCTCAACACAGGAGAAACCGGCTGACAAACTGAAACAGTTTTTTGCCAACGCAACCCGGTAAAATCCACTTAAATCAGTATAATCCTGAGCCCTGATTTGGTATAAAAAAGCCTGATACAACAAACAGATATCTGAAAATCAGGATAAATCAGCAGAACAGATCCACATCGACAGAAACATCTGATTTTACAACTCGATTTATCACACACAATTAGAGCTCGGCAGGAGCCCCGCTTAATGAGCACCGCACAAGTTACCCAAGAGGCCTCCAGACTGCTGGAGCAACTGAGAGATATCCATATCCCCGAGCCAACCGGTGGCTGGACACCCAGCCTGAACGCCTGGTGGATCTCCGTTGCCGGCGTGATCACACTGGTTATTCTCACCGTTATCATTCGCCGTTACTACCTCAGGACACGAACCCGCCGCTATGCCCTGAATGAGCTCGAACTGATGCGCACGCGCTTCAGCGAACATGGTCAGAACCAGCGCTTGTTAAACGAACTGAATATGCTGCTGCGCCGTATGGCAATGATCAATTACGAACGCGAAAAGATTTCCCCTCTGGCTGGGAAACACTGGCTGGAATTTCTTGATCGTAGCGGACGCACTAAAGATTTCAGCAAGGGCGAAGGCCGGGTACTGATCCAGGCTTACGAATCCGCCCCTGAAGACTTCGATGAAAACGCCCTGATTGAGGTGGTGAAACGGTGGATCAAGCGACAGCTTTAAATACCCTCACCCAATTGGATCTCTTTTCCGGCCCATTGGCAGTCTTTGGACAGATCTCTTTTATCTGGCCCTGGGTTTTCCTGATGCTGCCCCTGCCCTGGCTGGTCTATCGTTTTATGCCGCCAGCCGCTCCCCGCCATTACCGGCTTAGGGTTGCCTGGCTCAGTTCCCAGCAAAGCGTCAAAAGCGGCACCCTGCGTAACCAACGCAAAACACTGCGTTTATTGGTAGGCAGCTGGCTCTGGTTGCTGCTTATCGTCGCGGCGGCTCATCCCCAATGGATCGGAGAACCTCAACCCCTGCCCAACAAAGGCCGGGATCTGATGTTAGCAGTGGATATCTCCGGCAGTATGCAGATGGACGATATGGTGCTGAATAAGCAGCGTATCGACCGACTGACCGCCGTTAAAGAGATTGTGTCCGACTTCGTCCTGCGTCGTGAAGGCGATCGCTTAGGGCTTATCGTTTTTGGTACCCAGGCTTATCTGCACGTACCTATGTCCCATGACCGCAAAACCGTTTCCGCCCAGCTGGAAGAGATTCAGCTGCGCATGGCTGGTGATCAAACCGCCATCGGGGACGCTATCGGACTGGCCGTGAAGCGCCTTAAGGATCAGCCTGAAGGTGGGCGTATCCTGATCCTGCTAACGGATGGTGCCAACACAGCCGGATCTATCGACCCGATTCAGGCTGCGCAACTGGCTGCCGGGCAAAAGCTGAAAATCTATACTGTCGGAATCGGGGCTGATGAGTTGGAAGTGGAAACCCTCTTTGGTCTGACCCGACGCATCAACCCCTCACAGGACCTGGACGAGATCACCTTGCGCAATATCGCCCGGGCAACCGATGGTACTTACTTCCGCGCCCGAAGCACCGAGGAGCTGGATGCGATCTACAAGGAACTGGATCGTCTGGAACCGATCGAACAACAGGCGCAGGTTTTTCGTCCGCGGCACAGCCTGATGCACTGGCCTTTGCTGCTGATTTTTGCGTCGCTGATCTCCGCCTTCGCCGGCCGCTGGTTTCTGATCTACTGGCGACAGCAGGTCAGCGAATCCGAGCCGCCAGCTCATTCATCAGAGCTGGCGGAGAACAAACCTCAGCCAACCGCTTTATCAAAGCTCAACAGCACTCAGGGTAGGGATTAACCTTGGAACTACTGGATAGCTTTCATTTTTCGCGTCCATGGGCGCTGATACTGATACCCATTGTTGTCATTCAGGTGCTCTGGTATCTGCGTTTTCGCCATGCCAGTAATCCCTGGCAGGATCAGATGCGCCCGGACCTGCAGCAACAGCTGCTGGCCAAACCTGAAAAGCAGCCCAGTTATCTGCTCTGGACAATAGTCGCCCTGAGCCTGACCGGCATCGCCCTAGCAGGCCCAAGCTGGAGCCAGCAGTCACGCCCCGCACTGATCAAGCAGGATAATCTGGTCATTGTGCTTGATCTGTCCCTGTCGATGCTGGCAGAGGATCTTCCACCCGACCGCATCACCCGCAGTAAACAGAAGCTTCAGGATCTGCTCAAGCAGCGCAAAGAAGGCATGACCGCACTGGTGGTTTACAGCGGTGATGCCCATACAGTAACCCCCCTGACCCAGGACACCGCGACGATCCGCAACCTGTTGCCGGCTCTTGATCCGCTGATGATGCCGAAACTGGGCAGTGCTGCTGAAATCGGTATCGGTAAAGCCATAGAACTGGTTCGCCAGTCCGGTTTCCAGAAAGCCCGCCTGTTGCTGATCACCGATGGACTGGATAAAACCGCCCAGCAAAGCATTCGCAAGCAACTGCCGAAAAGCATGAGCCTCAGCATTATGTCTGTGGGCACAGAAGCCGGCGCACCGATTCCGCTGGGAGATCAGGGCTTTGTCAAAGACCAGAAAGGCAATGTGATTATCAGCCAGCTCGACCGGATTGAACTGGAAGATTTTGCGGCATCCACAGATGCCCTGATACATAGCATCACACTGGATGAAGAGGACCTGGACTACCTTTTACCCGTGGACGTTGATCAGCAGGAGATTAAAGAAACTCAGGCAAGACTCCCTTTATGGATCGAGCAGGGGCACTGGTTTCTGCTGCCAGTACTGCCTTTAGTAGCCCTGGCCTTCCGCCGTAACTGGTTGCTGATGCTACCGTTACTGATTCTGCTGTCAGCCCCTAAGCCCGTATTCGCCTTCTGGCCAGCAAACCCGCAAAGCGAAGGTGAAGCAGCCTTTCAGGAAGGCAATTACGATCAGGCGGAAGAATTACTAAAAGATCCACTCTGGCGAGGAAGTGCCTACTACCGCCAGAAGGATTATCAACAGGCGATCAGCGAGTTTGCCAAGAGTGACACACCGCAGGCTCACTACAACCGGGGTAACGCCCTTGCCAGACTGGGCCGCCTTGATGAAGCCATGAGTGCCTACAGCAAAGCACTGGAACAGAACCCGAATCTGAAGGATGCCGAGTTCAATCGTTCTCTGGTGGAAAAACTGCTGAAACAGCAGCAAGACCAGCAACAGAACAGAGAGCAACAGGATCAGAGCAACAACAACCCAAACCCGCAATCTTCAGAGCCGCAATCTCCTGAACAGGGCTCCTCTGAACAACAATCCTCCGATCAACCGCCTTCAGAACAACAGGGCCAGTCTGGGCAAAGCCAGCAAAACGGCCGGTCGGGTCAGAACGATTCTCAGCAATCACGCGCTGACCAGCAAGGGTCTGCCAACGCATCCGATAGGGCACCAAATCAGGGGGCAGGCAGCCAGAATCAGGAGTTTGGCCCGGATGATGACTCATCGATGTTCGGCAATCCCAACGAAAACGATGCCACCGGTGATGAAGAACTGGACCAGAGTGTGCTGGATAAACTGGCCGAACAGCAGAAAAAACAGCAACTGAAAGATCAGAGCGCATCATCTGTAGCGGGAGCTCCCGAAACCACCGAAGGTATGAGTGAGGAAGAACTTTCTCTGGAGCAGTGGCTGCGCCGGATCCCGGACGACCCGGCAGGACTGCTGCGCCGTAAATTTGAATATGAAACTAATCAGCGCCGCGATCCCCTGCCTGAAGGACGAGCACCATGGTAAGCCCGATTAAAAACCGATTATCGTTCATCAATCTGATAGCAGCGCTTTACCTGCTGATCATCAGCCTGCTGTTTGCCAACATAGCCGAAGCCAACGAGCTTGAAGCCAGCGTTGACCGTACCCGGCTGATGGAAAATGAAAGCGTTACGCTCTTTCTGAAATCACCAGGACTTGAGCTCACAGGGAAACCTGACCTGAGTGAGCTCTATCAGGATTTTGAAGTACGGGCTCAACCTCCTAGAACCAATATTATTATCATCAATGGCGAAAACCGTTCAGAGCGGCTCTGGGAAATCACCCTGCTCCCCAAACGTAGCGGCACCCTGATTATTCCGGCAATCAGCATTGGTGATGCCTCCAGTCAGCCGATCACGCTGGAAGTACAGCCCAAACCTGCAAACACCCAAGCCAGTGCCGATGTGTTTCTGCACAGTGAGATTGATCACAGCGATGCTATCTACGTTCAGCAGCAGCTGATTTACACCCTGCGCCTCTACTACGCCACCAGTATTTCAGATCACGGTTTGACGGATCTGGATCTGGATAACGTGCTGATGGTCCAGCTGGGTAATCGCAAAGATTTTGAAGCCCGTATCGATGGCCGTCTCTACAATGTTGCCGAGTGGCAGTTTGCGCTTTATCCGCAAAGCAGTGGCGAGCTGGTGATTCCACCACAAACCTTCAGCGGTCGGGTGCGGATTCAGAACCGCTACTCGCTCGGTGGTCTGAAGCAGATTCGTATTCAAAGCCCGGAACACAAAATCAACGTTCAGCCGGTTCCCGATAGCTTTCCAGCCAATGCTCAATGGCTTCCAGCCCGATCCGTAACCTTAAGTCAGGAGTGGAGCGGCAACTACGCACAATGGCAGGAAGGCACACCGCTAACACGAAAACTGACGCTTCAGGCCCATGGCTTAACAGCTGCGCAACTGCCTCCCTTGGTTATGCCGCCAATCGCCGGCGTCCGCCAGTATCCGGAACAACCTCAGTTAAATGAGATGCCTGAAAACCTCAACGGCAAAGGAACGGGGCTGGTGGGTGAAAAAAACCTCAGTATTGCACTGATCCCCACTGAATCAGGCCCACTGAATCTTCCTGAATTACGGGTGCCCTGGTGGAATACTGAAACCGATCAGCTGGAATACGCCACTTTAGATTCTTTACCCCTGAGCATCAGCCCGGATCCCAATAAGGTAAAAGAACCGGAACCCGTTGCCGAAACCAGCAATCAGGCCCAGCAGCCCAAAGAGATTACAGAAAGTAATAACAGCAACCTTATCTGGCAGATCACCACCCTGATTTTTGCGATCTTAAGTGCAGCACTGGCAGCCTTGCTCTGGCAAAGCAAACAACAGCTTACCTTTGCCCGCCAGCAGCTGTTTCATGACATGGCGATTGGCGGTGCAATCGCCTCTCAAAGTAATGCCGCTGTTGTGGAAGAAAATCCGATCTTCCGACAGGCGCTGCTTAACGCCTGTCAGCAAAATCAGGCCAGAGCCGCATGGGATGCATGGCAGAAATGGCAGCGCCTTGAAGCACCTCAAACCACGCCCGAATTTGATCAGGCGCTGCACCAGCTGCAAATGGCACTCTTTGGCCCAGACGCTAAACCGGAAGACTGGCAGGGCGATGCCTTGGCAAACGCCAGTGAAGGTGTCAAACGCGCCCCCGAAGCGAAAGATCAGCCGCTGCCGGAGCTTTATCCCGGCCAGTAGCGCCAGCCCCTTAAAAGCCGGCTCCTTAAAAGTCAGCTCTCTTAAAGCCGGCTCCTTAAAAGTCAAAAACGACAAAGCCCGATGAACCGCCTTTAACCTTGGCTATTCATCGGGCTTTTTTGGCTTCGGGAACAGGACTTTCAGGCCTGCTCCGAGGAAGCTAAAGGAACGTCAGAAAATCAGCGACGCACCATAAAAACACCGCTTTCGATATGGTGGGTGTACGGGAACTGGTCAAACATGGCAAAGCGAACTACTTTGTGGGTTTTATTCAGCTCAACCAGATTGTCGTGCAGGGTATCCGGGTTGCAGGAGATATAGATGATGTTGTCGTACTGGGCGATCTGCTGCACGGTATTGTCATCCAGACCGGCACGCGGAGGATCAACCAGTACGGTGGAGAAATTGCGGTTTTCCAAATCAAAACCTTCCAGACGGCGCATCTCGGTTTTACCCGCTAACGCTTCGCTGAACTCTTCACTGGAAACACGGGCCACCTGCACATTTTCGATACCGTTACGCTCGATATTAAAGTGCGCAGAACGAACAGAAGTCTTCGAGATCTCGGTCGCCACCACATGATCAAAGTTTTCTGCCAGCGCCAGGGTGAAGTTGCCGTTACCGCAGTAAAGCTCCACTAAATCTCCGCCAACGCCCTTGCTAACATCCACCGCCCAGTTAAGCATCTTTTCACACAGCGCCGCGTTTGGCTGAGTGAAACTGTTCTCTACCTGCTGGTATTCCAGCGTACGCTCACCAACCTGCATGGTTTCGATCACGTAATCCACGTCCAGCACCAGACGCTGTTTACGGCTACGGCCAATGATGCGCACACCCAGCTTGGTCTGCAGCTCACGGGCCAGTACTTCCCACTCATCACCTAACGGGCGGTGGTAGATCATAGTAATCAGGGATTCACCGGATTGGCTGGTCAGAAACTCCACCTGAAACAGACGACGGCGCAGTTCCGGCACATCGCGGATCTCATCCAAGAGTGCAGGCATCAGCTCATTAATGCGCTCATTCGCCACCGGGTACTGATCCATACGCACGGTTTTGCGGTCGGTTTTCGGATCTTCACCGATATCAAACATTACATAGAAGAGGTCATCACCCTTGTGCCAAACACGAAACTCGGCACGCATACGGTAGTGGCTGGCTGGCGACTCAAAGACTTCCAGCTCTGGCGGATTAAAAGCTGCGAATTGCTCACGAATCCGGTTGGCTTTCTCTTCAAGCAGAGCGGTATAGTTTTCAGGTTCAACAACAGGTAGGGCCACGGAATAACCTCAACGTTCGGTAGAGTGATCACTGGCTTAAGGACAGTGTTTTACAAGGGCGCAGAGCATAACAGGAAATCCCCACAGCTCAAGTCCGACAGGCCTGAGGCTGATTGATTATTTCTCAATTTGCCACTGGGCCACCGCTCGAAAAAAACCTGCCATCAGCGTATGATGCGCCTATCTAATGGTCAGTTCTAACACCAACCCAATTTCCAGCTGGCAGGCCTCTGTGTCTCAGACTACCAATAGCAGCATTCAAACCTCGCTTTCTTCCCAATCCGGGCAGCCTCACGAACCTGAACTGTCGCAGCCACAGCCGCCGGTTAATCCGGAGGATAAGCCTTCTGTGCGCTATCAGCTGATCGGCAGCTGTATGGCATTGGCGCTGCTGCTGACCGCCACTAACCCCATTACTCATTTATCTCTGATCTGGCCGGGGCTTCTGCTCTGGAGTGCTTTGGCGCTCAGCTGGAGCCAGCTGGCGATAGCGACCCGTCGTCAGGCAGGTCTTCTGATGCTGGTGGGTATTGGCAGTATGGGTTGGAGTGTAATACAGGGTGCTGATCTGCCCTGGCAAGCGGCGATCAGCTCCAACGGTAATCTGCTGGCGATGCTGATGGCGGTGAGTTTTCTCTCCATGGTTGCTGCAAAAGAACCCGATGAAGAGCCAGAGGCGCTACCGGAAGGCCGCTCTGCCCTTAAACAGACCCTTGCAGGGGTTCATCTGTTTGGTGCTGTGATCAATATGTCGATTGTTTTTATCATGGCGGATCGCTTTGCCTCTGCAAGCCATGACGGCAACACGCTGAAGAATACCCAGCATCAGGTTTTGTCCCGGGCATTTTGTGCAGGAGCTTTCTGGTCGCCTTTTTTTGCAGCGGTCGCTGTGGCACTGACCTATGCGCCGGGTGCTAACCTGTTAACCCTGATGCAGGCGGGTATCCCACTGGCAATTACCGGTGTGCTTATCACCTACTTTGAGTTGCGTCCCAAGGCGGAGTCCTTTACCGGTTACCCGATGCAGATCGGCAGTCTTGCCTTACCGGCATTTCTGGCTCTAGCGGTGATCGGCGCTCATTATCTGCTACCGTCGCTTTCGGTGCTGCAAATTATTAGCATTCTGTCGCCGCTGACCGCCATTGGCGTGCTGATGTTTAAACGTAAGGCGGTGGTGAAAAAGCTGAGAAATCATACGAATAATCGCCTTGCCCGCATGGGCAATGAACTGGCGCTTTTTCTGGCGGCGGGCACAATGGCGGCGGGCTTGGGAACGCTGTTTACGCTGTATGCGGATCAACTGCCGATTCCGCAACTGACTCCTCTGGTAACGTCTTTGCTGCTGTTGGCCATGCTGATACTGTCGCTTCTGGGGGTTCATCCTGTCATCAGCATTGCAACAATCAGTGGTCTTATGGTGCCGACCGAACCGCCAATCGATCTTTTAGCGATGGTCTTTCTTGCCAGCTGGGGGATAGGAACGGCTTGCAGCCCTATGTCCGGGATGAATCTGTCACTGCGGGGACGCTATTTTATCAGCGCCAAACAAGCACTGAAAAACAACCTTCATTACGGTGTGATTATGTGGCTGATCACCAGCGCATCTCTCTGGTATTACAATCCGTTATAAAGACCGGAAATGAAGCAATAGACCAGATGCTGTGGTCTCACAGCATCCGATAGCCGCTAAAAATCATTCAGCACACTTCACACAAAACGTACTTTCCGGAAGGATCAGCAGGCGTTCAGGGGCAATCTCATCGCCACACTTTTCACAAATACCGTATTCTCCTTCATCGATCCGTTTCAGCGCTGATTTAATCTGCTCAATGCTGTGCAGAGTCTCATTGCCAATCTCATCCAATACTTCATCATTCTCCCGTTCCTGCGCCTGCTCAGCAGAATCACTGGAATGGGACTGAGAGACATCCCGCTCGATATGATTAAGACGTGACGTTAAGCTCTCCAGCTCTGCGCTGAGTTTGTCTTTAATCGCTTGAATATCCATAAACACAACCACCTTGTTGACCGGGCTTAGACTCAGACTTTAAAGAAAACAATCAATCCAAGCCGATGCTGAAAACAAAAAGGCCGCAGGCTTCGTAACAATGAAGCTGCGACCCTCGATCTATTCTGAATGAGTGAACCATCACACGGATCGGAAGATTCACTTAAAGGCTAACTCAAAGAATTGATTAAGCCTGTTTCAGCATAGCAAACATTTCATCTTTCAGTTTCAGGCGACGCAGTTTAGCTGTTTCTTCTACTTCAGTGGTAACCGGCTTCTGCTCAGACTCCATTTTTTCCACATCTTTAGTCAGATCATGGTACTCGTCAAAGAGTTTACGGAAGTGTGCGTTACTCACTTTCAGCTCATGGATCTGTTCTTTGTATTCCGGCAACTCGTTCAGCAGGTCATGATGTTCAATTGGCATAATCGCTCTCCTTGGTTATTAATTCAGATACCCTTTCCATATACCTTGAGATTAAAAAACAAAATTCAACACCTCGTGTGATTTTTATTCCTTAACCTCTTGAGTTATCTGGTTATTTAGGATCTCTGCTTTACCTTCAGACTACGCCTACTGTGGCTTCGCGTACTGATTCAGATCAAAAAAAAGCCCCGGATAATCAAGTTATCCGGGGCAACTGTTACACTTGAGAAAGCAGTAACAAAATCGTAAAAGAACAGTAATAAAAAGAGCCTGATTAAGCCGTCTCTCCGTTAACAAAAACGTCTTCCTTTGGTTGTGCTACCGGGAAAATACGGTCATAAACCCAGGTGAAGCCCATGGTGTAAACCACAATAAAGGCCATTACCAAGGCATCCATCGCAAGTGCCTGCCAGATCGCAATATCCAGCCACCAGGTAACGATTGGCAGAGAGGTTGCCGTCAGAGCAACTTCCAGACCAATGGCATGCATAACCCGTTGACGACCGGTACGCTCGGTGGGTACTACACCACGCTTAGCATCAAATTTGTCGAAGTAGTAGTTGTAGATCATGTTGATGATCATCGCCTTAGCCGCAAGAATCAGCGTCAATGCAGCTGTGTCTGCCGTCTCTTTATCAAATACGAAGGCGATCGCCGGTGCCAGAAACAACAGAAGTACGGCTTCAAAAGCCAGCACATAACGAATCCGGTCAAGCCCTGAGCGAATTACAATTTTTTTATCAGCCATCAACTTACCCCCCACGATCGGTCCCTGTCATCCAAAGACCGCTCAAAAATCTCATCAGCGATTTACCGCTACTTTATTTAACTGTTCCGAAAACATCCCGGCTAACGCTTTATAGCCCTGAAGAAGATGCTTCCGATGGACGGGCATTCTATGGATTATTATGATAAAACAAAGTTAGTATCTATCTGATTTAAAGATAGGTCATTCAACAGTCTGAAAGGCGAATTCTTATGCCGCATCCCGACCAACTCAATGCTTTTATTGCTGCCGCCGAAACCGGCTCTTTTTCTGCTGCCTCCCGCCGTCTAAAAAAAGCTCAGTCCGCCGTCAGCAACGCCATTATCAATCTGGAGATCGAAACGGGTGTTGAACTCTTCGACCGCAGCAAGCGCAACCCGGTACTGACTGAAGAGGGCGAAACTCTGCTGCGTTCCGCATATGCCATTATGGAAAGCCATCACGATTTTATGAGTCATGCTATGGCGCTGAATGCCGGAGAAGAAAGCCATCTGTGCCTGGCGATTGAACAGAACGTTTCCGCTCAACCCCTGGTGGAGTTACTGGTAATCTTTGAAGAAAAATTCCCCCATATCGAGCTGGAACTGCTCGACCCCGGCACCAGCGATGTCGCCAGTCTGTTAAGAAGCGGCCGCGCTGATCTGGGCCTGATGATGGAACAGGAACATTACCCAAAAGGCTTTATGTTCCGAGGAATAGGCCACTCCCGAAAAATTCCGGTCTGCAGTAAAAACCATCCGCTGGCAAACCTCGAACAGGTCAGCCATAGTGATTTAAGGCGCTATCGCCAGCTGGTACCCCGCAGTCTGGATCTTGAAGATAAAAGTCATGAAGCGCAGATTCTCAGCCCAAAGGTCTGGTATGCCGAAAGTCCCTTTGTGATTGCCGAAGTGCTAACCGCAGGATTAGGCTGGGCGTCTCTCCATGAGGCCATTGTGAAAGAACAGCTGGAACAGGGCTCTCTGGTTGCTCTGAAGCGAACCTATCAGCAGGATGCCTCTCTGCAGGGGGTCGACGTGGTCTGGAGCCGACACAAACCTCTGGGCAAAGGTGGTCAATGGCTGCTGAATGAATGCTTTAAGCTTAATGTTAGCTAAGATCAGCAACCCATACCGGAGAGATCAAGGCATCAGCAGAGCGGAATAATACAGCCCCGGCATAGATGAAGATCATAATACCGGGACAGTAGAAGGGCTGATTGTTAAATGATCAGATTACGATAGCCTTTCAGACCCTAAAACGAGCCAGTTTCTGACCGATATCACCAGCCACCTGCTGCAGGTCTTCACTGGCAGCAACGCAGGCATCACTCTGACTTCGGGTATGCCCGGAAAGCTGGTGAATGCTGTGCAGGCTTTGGGTTACTGTTTCAGCCACGGCGGCCTGTTGCTCGGCTGCCGCCGCGATACTGTTCCCCATATCCGCGATATGAGTCATATAGCGACTTATCTCTTCCAGTGCACCTCGGGCTTCTCCGGTTCGCTGACGACTTTCAAGAGAGATCTCATTACCACTACCGATCGCCTGAACCGCATCATCAATCTTACTCTGCAGTTGCTCAACCAGCTGAGAAATTTCTGAAGTTGCGCCCTGCGTTCGAGCCGCCAAAGTACGCACTTCATCTGCTACCACGGCAAAGCCACGACCGGATTCTCCGGCGCGGGCTGCTTCTATAGCCGCGTTCAGTGCCAGCAGGTTTGTCTGTTCTGCCACTTCACTGATAGTCGTCATAAAGTCGCTGATGTTATTACTTTCCTGAGAAACCTCCTGAATCAGGGTTGAGGCCCGCTCCATCTCAACTACCAGCGTTTCAATACTGGTGTTAATCAGCGTGGAGGCTTCATGGCCTTTTGAGGCTTTATCCTGCCCCTGAGACGTTGCATCTGCGGCATCCCTGGCATTTTCCGCCACATCAGCAGTCGTGGCCGCCATCTCTTCCATCGCAGAAACAACTTGCTGGATCTCAAGGGATTGCTGGTCAACGGCATTCTCGGTATTGGCACTGGCCCCCTGCACCTGGCTGACGCTGGCCTTAAGCGCATCAGATGCCTGGCTAAGCTGCACAACAAGATCTTTCAGCCCTGCATGCATATCATGGGTCGCTTTACGCAGCAGCCGGGTTTCATTATTGCAGTCAGCATCAATAGCAATAAAGGCAGGCTGAACATTCAGATCACCCTGGCCAATCGTCACCAAATCCTGCGTGACACGACGCAAAGGGGACAAACGACGATAAAGCATAATGCCGCTGATCAGAATAATAACCAGTGTCGAAACCAGCATTAACAACACCATGGTGTTACGCAGCAGCATACTGGTCGCTGCAAATTCATTACTGTAACTGCCGAGCATCACGACCCAGCCCCAGCCATCAACAGCGCTGTAAGCCGCAAGTTTCTCATGCAGGGGCTCATCGCCATCCTGATAATCGTAGCGCAGCACCCCTTTGTCATTCTGCATTACCGCAGTAAAAGGAGAGCTACCGTCTGCTGCTTTAATATCCAGAATATTGCTGCCTTCAAGCTCAGGGTGCATCAACACCTTACCCGGCACTTTACTACCTGAGCCTGCAATGACAGTGGCGTAACCGGTTTCACCGACACGTACTTTTGCCAGTGTCTTTTTCAGTTCAGCCAAACCTTTAGTCAGATCAAAACCGATATAAAGCACAGCAACCGTCTTTCCCGCCTCCTGCACCGGGCGGTAGATGGTCATATAATCCCGGCCAAAAAGATGCGCAACACCATGGTAGGTTTTACCCGCCATAAGATCTTTGTAACCGGGATGCCCCGTGCCCAGCAGCGTGCCGAATGCCCGTTCGCCACTCTGTTTTTTCAGTGAGGTACTGATACGCAGAAAGTCTTCACCATGGCGGGCAAAAACGGTCGCAGTTCCACCTGTCATACGGGTGAATTGATCCGGTTTCGTAAAATCACCATTGATGACGCCGGATTCATCTTTCAAAGCCAGGGTACGATAGTTTGCAACCTGCACTTCCCGCTCTGACAGGCTTACGCCCTGGGGAAACATATTGAAGAAGATATCGGATAAACGCTGGGCATTCAGAAAACTGTCCTGATAGTAAAACGCCAGCATGTCTGAGACGAGTTCACTCTGTTGCGTCAGCGCGTCTTCCGCTTCCGCCTCAAGATTCTCACGGGATTGCTCTGTGAGAATGCCGGTCATCAAGGTGTTCGCCAGAATCATCAACACAGCAATCACTAAAGATAGCTGGGCTGCGAGAGATTTGTTCTGAAAGTAGTTCAGCATGATTGTGAAATTCCTTTTCTGTCGTTCCGGGAACTGAAAAGATCCGGATAGGGGAATCTTGAAGTCATCAAAGCACCTTTTAGAGGCTGGTTACTGCCCGGTCAGGTGGGGCTCTGAACAAAGGTCAATAACGGGCGTATTCTCGGGAATATTTTTTTAAGCCATTCAGAAGCTATTCAAGAATGATGCTCAACTGCAAAACAAAGGAATCCCTAAAACACCGACAGAACAACAAAAAGACTTAAGGAATCAGACAGGAAAAACCCTGCACAACATAAGGTTACAAAAGCAGGGACAAAATGATGCAGATGGTATTTTGTGGCCCAAAAAGAAAGTCACTGATCTTTCAGTGACTTTTCACGGCAAGCCAGATTAAGGTCTATGCATTACTCAGGTGGGACAGATCTCATCAGAACGGCTCAGGTCTGTAATCAGAAGGGGGTTCGTTTCACGATGACGTTGAAGGATATCGGCAGCGGACTTTTCTTTACTCATAATAGAGTCCAGCTCACTCTGGGTAACACCAAACATCTGTAGAAACTCAACTTTCCCGTGGGGCGTATCCTGTGCAGGTAGTTCAGGATCACGGGCGAAAACAAGACCAACAATATCTGTAGGATTGTCACGACAGATAGGACCATTGGCAGGAAGCCAATGAAACGCTTCAAACCAGTTACCGGTTTCAAAAACGTACCGGGCCAGATTCTGTAACAAACCACATACCCAGATTGGATTCTCATCATCAGCGAAAGGACGTTTCAGCCGGAACGTCAGTTCAAAGCCAAAACGACTGAACTCGCCACCACAAGCTTCTTCATCGTAATAGAGATTCGAGAAGCCATAGGTACAAAAATGCAGGTGGTCAACGCCGCCAGCCATACTTTCATAGGCACTGATTCCATCCAGGGGATCAGGACCACCGAGAAAGTGCTTAATCAAAGTCCCCCAGTGTCTGGGCTCCTGAGCTCCATAAATCGGTGTCAGGACTTTATCAATCGCATCCCAACCGGGTGCAGCATCATCACTGTTAAAGGTTAATTTATAGGTTTCCAGATCCACTATTTTCTTCCTTGTATTGCTCAGAGTTTAGCCACTCATTCAGAGTTGACCGATAGTAAGTTAAATCAAGATTAAAGCGGGTTTTGCATTCCATCAGGTCCGGATTCGTTTTAATCAATGCTTCGCATTCATCAACGAGCTGCACGCAAATATCGGCCCGTATCAAAAGACCGTGGGGTAGCTCGTGCAGGGCAAAATCCAGCGAATCCAGATGGCTTAAAAACAGCAGTTGTTGGGCCTCTTTCTGCTCAGGGTTGCGTTGCAGAATGCCTTTTAGGATATCGTCGGGATCCGTTTTTAAAATCAGGTACGCCCCATCAAAGCTGATCGCTTTGACCAGCCATAACAGAGTCTGCTCATGTTCAGGCTGAACGGCCAGACGATCCTGCCAAAGTGAAAGAATGCGTCGCCAGATTCTGGGATGCTGAAGGGGGATGTCTATCTTTTCATCAAGTACCCCATGGCAAATCCGGTCCAGATAAAGCTCAAGCTCATCAGCTCCCAGCTGATCTATTTGAGCCAAGCGCTCATCCAATAGCACCTTCCAGCGAGACTTAATACCGCTTTTTCGGGCCTGCAGATAAGGCTCCCACTCCATCAAAAGCTCGTTTCTCATAGGCTAACAAAATCTGTTATTCGGTTAATGAAGGCAAACCTGCCCGGCAAGTCCCATGGAACCGTGGACTAACATCCTTTTTCCGGACTCTGAATGGAGACCTAGGGTCGGATAATTCTGAGCTGATCAAAGCCACTTCTTTTGAAAGAGCGCATCAAGGCGCTATCCGGACTGACATACCGGGTCAGAAAAACAATATTATTATCGGTCTGCGGACTCGTCCCCGATATTTTCACTCCATCCTGGCTCAGCAGCAGGGCAACCCTGCGGGCGATGGCTGCTCCGGAATCGACCCAGCGAATCGGCCTTGGCTGGATCTGCTCCAGCTCATCCAGTAATAAAGGAAAATGGGTACAGCCCAATACCACGGTATCAAGCGATTCTGTCTCAAATAGGGGAGCAACAGCCCGTTGTAACCGAGTCAGATCAACCCGCTTACCTTCCAGCTTTTCTTCCGCAAGGCGCACAACCTCTGTAGACCCGACCCGGGTAACTTCGCAGTGGGGTGCATGGTCGGCAATCAATTGATCGGTATAACTGCGTCGCACAGTGCCCGGTGTTGCCAACAGACCGATATGGGCGCTATGACTCAGGGCTGCTGCCGGCTTAATCGCCGGAACTACCCCGACAACAGGAATTGAAAGCACCTCACGTAATGCGGGCAGGACCACCGTGCTGGCAGTATTACAGCCTAAAACCAGCAGTTGAATCGGATACTCAGCCACCAAAGCCTGAGCCAACTTAACGACTCGCTCTACCAGCCAGTGCTCCTCTTTGTCGCCATAAGGGAAAGCGCCGTTGTCTGCCAGATAAAACAGAGGCGTGTCTGGACAGGTTTTACGGATGTGCGCTGCAATCGACAAACCTCCCACACCGGAGTCCATCACCAGAACGGGAGCATTAGATCGGGTGTCGATATCAGTTGCAGGTTTCAAGGTATGAGATCAGTTCATAGAAGTTTAAGAAAGGTGCTGATTCTAGCATGCCGTCAGACCACCAACCAGATAGCCCCGTATCCGCTAGAGCTCCATCAGCCAGTATTTTACCAGTGCCGGAATCTCACGACTGACTGAGAATAAATCCTTCCAGGTATAATACTCCGGATAATAGCCATAGACCTCGCTGAACCCTGCATGGCGCAATGAGAGACGGGTACGGGCAATATGATAATGCTGAGACACAGCCACCACAGAGGCATGAATACCCACTAATTCTGCGGCATTAAAAGAGGTAGCGTGGGAGTTATACCCTTTGCTGTCTACCAGCACATCCTGAGGCACAACGCCCTGATCCACCATATAACGAGCCATTACCGTAGCTTCATCATGCCCCTCTTTCCCTAAACCACCACTGACGATGATCTTCTCTACTCTGTCACTGTGATAAAGCTTAAGAGCCGCCGCCATACGGGCTTTCAGCTGAACTGAAGGCTCACCATTTTCATGCACAGTATTACCGTAAACAATGGCGTAATCCGCAGAAAAATCCTCGCGGGCAAGTCCGCTGAAATAGATCGCAAAGACCAGAAAGAGATAGGTGATACAGCCTATCGTTATTATTTTTTTCATCTCTTTCCCTCAAGAAGATAGTGTTGCTGACGCATTACAACACTGGCAAAACCTGGTTTCAAACTACCGTATGGAATAAAACCGTTACGATACGTTTTCATGGTTGCATTTATGTAATAATCCCTTGTTCCTACTCCGGTTTTTGTCAGAAAGTCTGGTACTCTCTCACACCGGATACTCACGGAACCGGATTGCCGAGGAAGCCTGCATGGTGGCACGCAAGAAAAAAGCCCCTACTACCCGATTCGAAAAAATCAAACTCTGGCTGGCCCCTTTTCTGGCCTGGCCGATGCGCCACCTGAACCGACTGGTGTATTTTCTCGGTTGGGTCTTCCTCTCCATTATCCTGATGATAAGTGGTAGCCTCTGGCTCTTTTTCAGCAGCCTGCCGGATGTAGACCAGATGAGTTTCAGTCAGCTACGCCAACAGGCTGAACAGCGGGTGGATGACAAACTCAGAAAAAGCAAAAACAAACACCATTGGGTTGAGTTAAAAGCGGTTAACCGTGATCTGCTGTACGCTGTTGTAATGGCAGAAGACGCACGTTTTTATCAGCATCAGGGGATCGACTATAACGCTCTTTTGGATGCGATGGTGGCCAATATCAAGAAAGGGGAAACCCGTTTTGGTGGCAGTACCTTAAGCCAGCAAACCGTTAAAAACCTGTTTCTGACCCAGCAACAAAGCTACTTCCGAAAGCTGCAGGAAGCGGTCATCACCCGGGATCTGGAGCGTCACTTCAGCAAGAACGAGATCATTGAACTCTACCTCAATATGGCCGAGTTCGGGCCGGATCTGTATGGCGTCAACGACGCATCGCGTTATTACTTCAATAAGAAACCTGCAGACCTGAATGCCGCTGAAGGTGCCTGGCTGGCGCTGATGCTACCAAGCCCGCGCCGGTATCACTACACGCTGTATCAGAACCGGAATGTCACTCCGGCTCTGAAGCGTAAATACCAGAACATTCTGCAGGGCATGCGTCAGTCGAACTATATCTCTGCCATTCAGTACCGACGCTATCTGAGAATGATCGATAAAACCGGCTGGCCGACCCGATCATAAACGCTTCAGCACATGAAACAAAAAAAGCAGCCATTGGCTGCTTTTTATCAGAATAGTGTCAGTCTCATGTCCACTTTTTCTTCGGTGGCTGGTAATGGCGAATACGCTCAATCAGGGTTTCCGGCCGGTCTGTTTTGATCAGCATATCGCTATATTCCTGCTTCACAAAACCCGTTTCAATCATGGTGTCGACCATAGAAAATAAGGGATCATAAAAACCTGCCACGTTGTAAAAAGCGCAGGGTTTAGCGTGATAGCCCAGCTGTGCCCAGGTCCAGGCTTCAAAGATCTCTTCGAGAGTTCCTGCCCCTCCGGGCATCGCCACGAAGGCATCGGCCAAATCCGCCATGGCGGCTTTTCGGGTATGCATATCCGGCACAACGGTCAGACTGGTCAGACCGGTGTGAGCTATCTCTTTGTCTTCAAGGGCCTTAGGGATAAAACCAAAAACCTGTCCGCCCGCTTCCAGCACGGCATCAGCGATAGTACCCATCAGGCCGACCTTACCTCCGCCGTAGACCAGGTCGATACCCTGTTCCGCAAAGTAATGGCCTAAGGTTGTCGCTGCCTCAAGGTATTCAGGCTTGCTGCCGCTGGCAGAACCGCAATAGATGGCTATTTTCATGGTGTCCTGTGTCATTGAGTGAGCTCCCTGTAATGCCGAGGTATTAAGAAAGGGAGCTATCTTACTGAGTGGCCAAGCTTTTGCTTAGTAAAAAAATCTGATGACTGATTAGTTATAGCAATCAGATAAGAGGACTTTTCAGTGGACAGGTATGATGCGCAACGACCTGATTGCGGCCTTCAGCCTTAGCGATATAAAGGCACTCATCTGCTGTTTGCTGCAACTGATCAAAACAACTGACTCTTCCGGCTGACATACCAATACTGACCGTGACAGGGTGATGAACCGGCAAACCACTCAGCTGCTCAATATGGTGTCTCAAGCGCTCTGCAGTTTGCAGCCCCTGCTGCTCGTTAGCCCCGGCCAGTATCAGAAGAAACTCCTCACCGCCAAACCGAATAATCAGATCCTGATCTCTTAACTGTAAACGCAGCGCTTCAGCAACCTGCTTCAGCACAGAGTCTCCCAGCTTGTGACCGTAGGTATCGTTAACCTTTTTAAAGTGATCGATATCCAGCATCAGTATCGCTATCGGCAGATCAGCAGATTTATGGGACAACCATGACTCCAGCTCAAAACGGTTTCCGGCACCGGTCAGGGGGTCAATGCGCGCCATTCGTTGCAACTCCTGGTTGGCGTTAGCCAGCTCTTCGGTTCGTTCGCTAACCAGATGTTCCAAGAGCTGATTGCTCTTTTCCAGCTCTGCTTTGGCCACCGCCAGTTTCTGCTCTGCGTGCTTGCGGTCGGTGATATCCGTAATACTGCCCACCATTCGAACCGGTTGACCGGATTCATCCCACTCAACCACACGCCCCCGGTCGTACCCCCAGAAAATATCACCACTGGCACGCACCATACGGTGTTCATGACTGTAGATACCATCACCGGCCAATGCCTGATTCAGAGCGGCCATCATCGCATCGTGATCTTCCGGATGAATCAAACCTGAAAGCACGCTGATATCATGACTGGTATGCGAACTATCCAGCCCCAAAAGGTCACACCACTTTCGGTTGTGCTGAACCCGTTTTCCCGGAATATCCCAGTCCCAAATCCCTTCTCCGGCAGCTGCCATGGCGTAGGCGTAACGCCGTTCTTTCTCTTCGATAAGCCGATGAGCGTGCTTAAGCTCGGTAATATCATGGGCGATCACAAGAATCCGGTCACGACCATCGGGCCCTTTAAGCGGTTTTTTAATCGACTGAAAATAACGCACTTCTCCGGTATCCGCGTCCGTTGACGCCTCTTCAACAATCTGTAATTTACCGGAGCGCATCACCTGCTGAATATTCTGTTTGTAGAACGCAACCTGATCTTTATTAGGATTAAAATCCGCATCACTTTTACCAACCATCTCCTTGGGAGTCGATCCATAGAGACGCGCCAGGGATTCATTGCAAAGCAGAAAATCACCTTCAAAATTCTTCATCAGAATAATGTCCGGGGACTCATCAATTACGGTTCGTAGCAGGCTTTCATTCGTGAGGGGAGAAACAGAAATCGGCTTTTCAGTCAGAGGCGCGCGCGGGCCCTGAGCCCCACAGCCTTCACAGTGGATAAAATGCGCAGTTTCCTGCCAGTATCCCAGAGCCAGACCTGTGTGCCCGCAATAAGGGCAGGATTCCTGTGAAAGATCCATTAGAGGAGTTCCCGAATGTTCGACGCGCTAACAGCTTAAATAAGATGTTTTGGAAAGTCCGGCATTCTAGCACAAACCTCTGATATACCTTAGCAACTAAGTCCCTATAAATATTAAGGTATATCAACAAAACCACCTTCGGGCTTCTGCGCGTAACCGGTGATAACGATCTCCGGGTTTACTCATCAAGCAGGCACAGACTCCTCTTCCCGCAATGTAAGTACTTCGAAACCCGCCGCGGTGACCGCAATAGTATGCTCCCACTGGGCAGAGAGTTTTTTGTCCGCAGTCACCACGGTCCAGCCATCCCGCTTGGTTTTAATTTTCGCCTTGCCCTGATTGATCATGGGTTCGATGGTAAAGGTCATGCCCTCTTTCAAAGTCAGGCCTTTGCCCGGTGTGCCGTAGTGCAGCACTTCCGGTTCTTCGTGCATTTCGCGGCCGATGCCGTGACCGCAGTAATCACGCACAACGGAGTAGCCGTTAGCCTTGGCAAAACGCTCAATGGCACTGCCCACATCACCCAGAGTTGCGCCCGGTTTTACCTGCTTAATACCCTGCCACATCGCTTCATAGGTTTTCTCCACCAGTTTCTTCGCCAGAGGCGCAACAAACCCGATGCAGAACATCTTGCTGGAATCGGTGATAAAACCACCCTTCTCCAGTGTGATATCGACGTTAACGATATCGCCGGATTTCAGCACCTTCTGATCCGAAGGAATGCCGTGACAAACCACCTCATTCACCGAGGTATTCAGGGAATACTGATATCCGTACTGACCTTTGCTGGCAGGGCGGGCCTTGAGTTCATCAACAATATAGCGCTCCACCCAATCGTTTATCTGCAGGGTGGTCACGCCCTCTTTCACCTGGGTATCCAGGTAGGCAAACACCTTGGCCAAAAGGCGGCCGGATTCACGCATCAGCGCCAGTTCTTCAGGGGATTTCAGGCTGATCTTACTCATGACTTTCACTCACTCCGGCTGCTGTTTTTTCTGCTTCAGGCTCCTCACGCAAACCGCTCAGCTCCGCCTGTTTCATCTGTTCCCGCATCAGTTCGGTAAAGGTCTTTGTCGGATTGGTCTCCGCCAACATCCCCACCTTGATCCAGAACTCCGCCTGAGCATTGATTGAACGCACCATGGCGCTGCTGGCTTTACGCACCTCATCGTGCAGCTCATCACTGATTTTTACGATTCCCACTGACTACTCCGGACTGGTTGTGCCTGCTGAAACAGAACAAAATAAATACGTTTAATATACGAATCGTATATTAAACGTATTTTACTGCTCAAGGACGATAATTGTTCAAAACTGACCATTGATCGGTTTAGAGGAGATCACTGCGCCCTACCCGTGCTGATCGACCTGTCCTGAGAAGATCGAATCCGGACAAAAGAAAACCCCGGGATCTGTCGATCCCGGGGTTTGCTAATAACTGAAGATACTGATTTCAGATCGGGCTTATTCCGGAAAGCCCTGAAACTGCTGCACCTGATCCAGCTCCTGTTCCCAGTCTGCTTTGCTGGCGATAAACAGGTGCGCCGTGGGTTTGATCGTTACCGGTGAATCCATACCGCCCGCAGGCACCACCACCAGTTTGCCATCGCCAAGACTGGTGGGCACCGGTGAACCGCAGATACTGCAGAAACTGCGGCCATGACGGGTTTCCGGCAAATTATAAAAAGTGATCCTGTCCTGCCCCTGCAACCAGGTTAATTTGGCATCTTTACTGAACAGGTTGGCTGCATGGGCACTGCCAGTGTCTTTCTGGCAGTAGCTGCAGTGGCAGAGAAAAAAATTATCAAACTCACCTTCCAGCTGGTATTTCACCGAGCCGCAAAGGCAGGAACCTGAGTGCTGAGTCATTGTTGTTATCCTTCGTATTGTTACAGTATCCATTGTAGGCGAATGGTCAAAACGTTCATCCGCCTTACTAAACTGTTTTATCAAACAGACAGTGTTCTTATCAAAGCTATTATTCTGTTGTCACGTCCAAGGGGATCAATCCAGCAGATTAAGATCCGCAATAAAGTCGATAAAGGCGCGCATTTTTCCCGGCATAAAGCGCATCGGCAGATACTGCATATACACCCCACCCTGAAAATCGCTGTGCAGTTTCCACTCCGGCAGCACCTGAACTACCTCACCTTCGGCCAGTGCGTTACGCACAACAAAGTCGGGGAAGATACCGATACCCAGGCCATCTTTGACCGCCAGCAAACGCATTTCGGAATGGTTATTCAAATAGCGGCCATCGACGGAGATTTTCTCCCGACGCTCGCCCTGAGTCAGCAGCCAATGGTTATCCCGTTCAAACAAGCCAAGGGGAATACAGTCGTGGGCCATAAGATCTGCCGGTTGTTGCGGCTCCCCTCGCTTATCAAGATAGTTCGGGCTGGCGCACAGTATCGAGCGTACCTGACCGATACCTTTACTCACCAGATGTTCATGGGGCTCAGCAGCCACCACAAAAACGATATCCACATCGTGATAACCGGGATCAAGCCGCTGATCGGTCACCTGCACATGCAGCGAGATCGCCGGATGCTGTTGCATAAACTGGCGCAGATGCGGCTCCAGCACCTGTCGGGCAAAGGCTTTAGGAGCCGCGATGCGTAAGCGCCCACGTACCTCGGTAGCCTCGCTTTCAGTGGCGGATACCGCTTCACGGGCACTATCGAGCATATTGCGGCACTGCTCGTACACCTCCTGCCCGAGTTGAGTAGTGGTTTGCCGGCGAGTGGTACGTTCGATCAACACGGCAGATAAGGCGGTCTCCAATCGGGAGACCTGACGGCTGACACCGGAAGGGGTAATCCCCAACTTTTCAGCCGCCCGGGTAAAGCTGCCGGTTTCCACCACCGCCACATAAGCGGCCATATCCGGCAACAAAGGAGTCAGTTTATTTGTGTCCATGAGTCACAAGTCTTATGAGTTAAAGCACGATTATCACACCAATGCTTTGAAGTTAGCATGCACACCTATAAACAAACAGCGCTGTTTATCACGTCTGATTGCAAAGACAGGAACACTCCGCTGCAGGCCTTAAGGTCTACAGCACTCATCTTAAACAGGCTCCACATGCAAACTGAAAGCACCCGTTCACTTTTTGGTCTGCCACTGACCCGGCAATCCCTTTTGCACTATCAAAACCGCCTTCCGGTTCCGGAACTGTCTTTGCTGCTGGTGGCGTTTTTCTGGGGCACCAGTTATGGCGTCACCAAAGAAGCCCTGCTGTTTACCAGCGCGCTGGCGTTTATCGCGATCCGCTTCTGCCTGACCTCTGTGATGCTGCTGCCGCTGTTTTTGCGGGAGATGCGACAGGGCAAAACCGGGGATTTCTATCGGGCACTGCCCACAGGCATCATCCTGCTGATGATCTTTCTGGCGGAAACCTACGGTATCTTTCATACCAGCGCCTCACGGGCGGCCTTCCTCATCAGCCTGTGTGTGCTGATGACACCCTTTGTCGAAGCTCTTATGAAACGTCAGCGGCCGGAACCACTGATCCTTGGCTGTGCGCTATTATCGCTTTTTGGCGTCTTCCTGCTGACTCAAACCGGGCAGACAGCGACAGCTGATAGCGGATTCAGCTTAAACCTGGGTGATCAGCTGATTCTTCTGGCGGCCCTGCTGCGGGCGATTATGGTAGTGACCACTGAACGCCTGTCGAAAAACAGCACGCTGTCAGCAATCAGTACCACCAGCATTCAGTCCAATGTGGTGGCGGTGGGAGCGCTGATTATTTTTGCCTGCAGCGATTACCCGGTTGCCCAGCTGCTGCCTCAGTCAGTGGCGTTCTGGCTGGCGGCATTTTATCTGGCCTTCTTCTGCACCCTGTTTGCGCTGTTTGCCCAGAACTACGGCGTACGCCATACCAGTTCCTCACGGGTTGCCCTGCTTACCGGATCAGAACCTGCCTTTGGTGCACTCTTTGCCATCGTCTGGCTGGGGGAAAGTCTGAGCGGGATACAGCTGCTCGGCGGAGGCCTGATTCTGATGGCCAGCTACCTTGCCGGTCGTCGGCAGCAGTAAAAATCAATCGCAGGAAGAAAGATCAGGCAAAAAAAAGACCGGCTCAGCACCGGTCTTTATTCTCATCAACAAGCGACATCTGCTTGCTGGATATGACAGTGTATTTAAAGCTGTTTTTCCAGAGAGAAGGCACCACGGAGATCACCCGCCTGAAAGCCAGTGGCGTTGTCGTGAGGGTAGAGCTCATTCAGGCGTGCGCTGACTTCTGGCTTAAGATTACTGCCGTGACAGGCCAGACACTGTTCTGCGACAGGAATCGCTTTCATCAGACGCATAGTTTTCTCGCCATTATCAGCGGTTATCACTTCCGCATAAGCCAGTTTTTTAAGGTCTGTGCCCTGCTCAGCCTGTGTCGCAAACTGTTCCAGCACTTTTCGCTCCCAGGCATCCGGAGCATTCTGCGGATTACGCAACCGAAGACTGGTACGGCTGATCTGCCAACCTTTCATTCCGGAAACATCATCGGTCAGCGGTAAAGCCTTGGTATTACAAACTTCAATCGCAGCAGGTAAGCCACCTTCCTGCGCGGCGCTTTTTAATTCGCCCATCAGGTTTTTTGCCAGCGTCTGAATCACGGTTTTGGCTTCAGCTTTAAGCTGTTCAGGGCTTTGAGTTTCGGCCTGTGCCATCATAGGACTGCTCAGAGCCAATACCAACGCTGAAAGTGTGAGAGATTTTTTCATCAGTTTACTCCTGCATTATGCTGACCGTTATGAAAACGGCATCACATAAAACCTATAGATATAAGAATATTCTTTTAATGCATAAGAGCTTACACGAAGACAAAAAAATTCTAAATAAGAAGATTCTTAAATTAAGATTTTATTGTGTTCCTAATGTCAGATCTGACCACGACTCACGGCAGGAAAAGTAGAAAAGGCTGGAATTAAGACCGGATTAAAAGGCTATCTGAAACAACCCGATAGCAAAATCAGGGGGGGCTTATGCCCCCCCTCAATCACTGAAAACTATTTCCAGCCCTGCTTCCATCGGCTGGCATCCTTCAGATCCCGCCAATTGACGGGATAAAGCTTATGAGAGATCACGGCCTCCAGCGCACAATGTACAGCCACGCCCTCTTCATCAAACTCTACCTCCGTCACCAGAAAATGCTTTTCCCGATCAAGAGGATCAACCGCCGTCCATTTACTGTGCAGCAACTTGCGGGGATTGATCTGATTGTTAGGGGTTGAGTAACCCATAGAGGCATCCTTTTATCGGAATATCAGATTAAAACTTTGGCTCACCTGCAGGCTTGGTTTCCGCTCGCTGATCCGGAAAGATAAGTTTTGATGTATCAAAGCCGCGCTTTTCAGCCTCGGCGATAAAACGCTGCTTCAGGGCTTCTGATACATCTGGGGTACGGGACAATAACCAAAGATAATCCGTATCCGGCCCTGAGATGAAGGCGTATTGATAGTTTTCCTGGTCCAGTTCAAACACGATATACGAACCGTAAAACGGGCCAAAGAAAGAGACTTTCAGATACCCCTGATCAGCAGATTCAACAAAGTAGGCTTTACCCTCAGCCTGACGCCAGGTCCCTTCTTCGGTGTTAAACCCCTGATTGATCACTCGGACTCCGCCATCATCCCGAAGTGAATAGTTAGCGCTGATATGGCTCAGACCACGCTCAAAAGAATGATCCAAACGTGCGATCTCGTACCATTTGCCCAGATAACGATCCAGCTCAAAACCCGATACCGGAGTGACTTTTTCCGGCACACCGGTACAGGCCGTCAGCAGCAACATACTCAGTATCCATGTACTAAGCAGAGCTTTGGTAGAAAACGGCTTACTGAGTTTACGCAAAATATCCATAGGGGAAAAAGCTCTCCTGGCAGTGAAAAAAACAGCTATTTTTTTCTACGCAACCACACATAAAACGGTGCATTCCCTAAAAACAATGTGTTTTTATCTACCAACGAAAAGCTCAGTCAGGAATCGAAATCGACCTTTTGATGTGCTTCAGATTGGCGACAATAGTAAAGGTCATGATCACCAGCAAAGACCAGGAACTCCACTTACCAATATGGACCAGAGTCCAGGTATCTAATTGATCCGGGTACTTCCAGATCCCTAATAAGGTACTGATGTTTTCCGCAACCCAGATGAAGAAAGCGATCAGCACAAATGACACCAGTAAAGGCATTTTACGATCGGTATCAAAAGGCCGGAAAATCACCTGACTGCGGGCATAAAGACCCAAACAAACCGCCCCCAGATACCAGCGGTAATCATCAATGTAGTGATGGGTAAAAAAGTTCACGTAGATCAGCAGTGCCACCAGCGTCGCCATCCAGTAGGGCGGGTGGTGAATAATTTTCAGATCAAAAAGCCGCCACGCCTGAATGATATAACTGCCCACAGCGGCATACATAAACCCCGAAAAGAGCGGTACACCAAAGAGCTTGGTGTAAGCGAAATCCGGGTAACTCCAGGATTGAATCTCACCAGATGTTTTAAACACTTCCAACGCAAAACCCACCACGTGGAAAACACTGATCGCTTTAACCTCATCCCAGGTTTCCAGACCGGTCCAGAGCATCCAACCCTGAATCAAAAGCGCAATCACAAGCAGCGCATCGTAACGGGGAATACCCAGCAGGCCCGCCTTGGGTACCAGCATCACGGAAAGAAAAAAGAGGCCGGCAAACAGACAGGCCCGCGCTTCTTTAACACCAAAAAAGAGAAATTCGACCGTAAAGCGCTTAACCCCCCGCAAGTGAGGTTGAGCCGGAGGATTAATCAGATACTCATCCAGAGCACGCAGCATAATCAGGGCATCCCTAACGAAAAAGGCGAATTGTAACGGAAAGATCCTGACAGGGCTGTGAAAATGAGCACAAACTCGATTCAGGTGTTCGTAAAGGACTCTCTTATGATTCGTTGTGGCAATTTATTGTGTATTCATATCACTATTGAGAATACCGGCATCAAAGGCCTCTTCCAGCTGACCTTTCAGGGTTTGCCAGAGTTCGCTACTGCCCTTGTCGATTCGGGAATTCAGCCCCAGAACCTGCTCACGACTGATATTGTGCGTGCGCCAGCTGTGGCCGTGATTCTCACCCTTGCCGTGCAGGTTATGCAGCAAAGGCGGCACCCGATCTATCGCCTTGGCGTAGCGGGCATCGGGAGTTTCGCCGGCTTCAAATTCATACCAGAGCTGCATATATTCGTCCCCCTGCCCTTCTGGCAAAAGCGCTAACAGACGGGCAACGCCTTCGGCTTCTTCATCTTTCAGCTCAGGCGTTTCGCTGGCGTAGATAATGGTATCTCCCGCATCGATCTCACCCAGATCATGAATCAGCAGCATCTTGATCACCCGGTCGATGTTCACCGGTTCATTAGCAAACTCTTTCAGCATCAGCGCCGACAGGCAGACATGCCAGCTGTGTTCGGCAGAGTTCTCAAACCGATCCAGCCCCACAGGTTTTGTTTTGCGGTAAACGTCTTTCAGTTTTTCAATCTCAACAATAAAACTTAAAACCTGCTCAATGGCCTGCATTTTTTTCACCCTTTACCTTATTAATGTCGACGCGTTAACACCTAACTCAATCGGGAACACCGTTGCGATCCAGAATCACAGGCCCTGCTCCTTCTGAGGCTAACTCATCCCCGGCATTGTACAACGGACAGCTTTTCATCGAGAGGCAGCCGCAACCAATACAGCCTGTCATGTGATCCCGCAGACGTTCCAGATAGCGAATACGCTGGTCGAGTTTCTCCTGCCAACCGGCGGAGAGTCGCTCCCAGTCCTCCTGGGTTGGGGTGCGGTTATCCGGCAGTGTCGAAAACGCCTGCTCGATCTCACTTAAGGTGATGCCCAGCTTTTGCGCCGCCTTAATCACAGAGATACGGCGCAGTACATCCGGTGTGTATCGTCGCTGATTGCCGGGGTTGCGATGACTTGAGATCAGCCCGCGCTGCTCATAAAAATGCAGCGTACTGACCTTAACCCCGGAGCGCTCTGCCACCCGTCCTACCGACCAGTTATCCCGAGTCGCCATGTTGATTCCTCCTGTTGCTTTTTCCTCTGTAACGCCCCCCTGCAGCTACCACACAACGTCAGCTTCAACCTCAAGCGCAAACCGAAAACTAAAAGGAAAAAAGTTGAAACAGGGTCTTTACCTCAACCTAGCTTGAGGTTTTAAGCTGCACTCATTCTACAAAACAAGACAGATCAAAAGAAGGAAGCAGAAGATGATTCACTTAGAACACGTCAACTTGGTTGTTAGCGATTTAGTGGCATCACTGAAGTTTTATCGGGCAGCATTTCCCCAATGGAAGGTACGCGCTAAAGGCGAAAGTAACTGGTATGGCAAGGTCAGAAACTGGCTGCACTACGGCGATGATTATCAGTATCTGGCGCTGAATGACTCCGGCACCGGCCACAATCGGGATCTGACCGGGCACGAACTGGGGCTGGCACATATCGCCTTTGTGACCTCCAATATTGATGCCGTCATTACACGGTTAGCAGAGGCTGGTTTCGGGATCAGTAAAGATGGTGCTGATGAACCCCATCGACGCAATGTCTACTTTATCGACCCGGATGGATACGAAATCGAGTTTGTGCAATACCTGAGCGACCTGCCGGAAGAGCGCAATGCCGCACCAAAATCAGTCACAGAAGAAGCGGAAGCCTTCAGTAAGGCCGTCTATCAGTAAGACATTGAAAAGCGGTTTATTCGGCAAATTCTACCTACCAGTAGATACCCTAAGCGAGACCAGAAATGCTCGCTTAGGGTGCGCCAAAACAAACCGAGGGAGATGGAAAGAAAGGGTCAAAGCCGAGCAATCAGAAAGCCAGTTCCGGGCCCTGAAGTTGGCTCTGGCGACATTTACGCTGCCAGTTACGCTCAAAGAAGTAGTAGGCCACAGTGTTAAAACAAGGCTCCACAGCAGCAACCAAACCGCCCACCAGAAAGTCACCGGACAACAGATAGCCCACAGTAAAGGCAACACCGAAGTGAACCACGGCAAAACTGCCGGTTTTGATCCGGGCTGTTGCCGCCAGCCTTAACATCTGAAAACGACCCCAGACCTTCTCGTGGAAGTAGAAAGCAACCGTATTAACAGCCGGTTCCAGCAGAGCAATCAAACTACCGATGATGATGTCACCGGTCAGCAGAAGCGCCACGGTGAACGCAATCGTGAAGTGAATCGCCGCAAAATTCAGTGCCTTTTTCATGTCGCCCGCCTTGTCCGGTGAACCGGAACTATCATTGAATACAGGTGTATTATTGATAAGGCTTCTTATTTGCGACACTCGATAGTTTCGATGGGGTTGATAGGATTTGGCTATCGTTTAACGAAAAAACAGGGATTTGTCAGGACAAGGTATCGCCCCGAGTAAGGGAGGTGTAGGCCTGAAGAAACGAAGACGGCCTTCGTTTCTTCGGCAATGAACCTTACTGTTTAGCTTGGAAGTTTTGGATTATCTTATTTGCGTTGTTTTCGTAATAATTTTCCTGAGCCCTAACAATACAGGCCGTCTCCTGCTCTGGATATTTCTCTTTGCATAGTTCAATAACTGTCGAGCTTAATTTGGACTTCATGTTGCTTTCATTGATATCGGCAAACGTGATCGCTAAAGCGCTGCATGCTTTTTGCACCAGACTATCGCTTAGGCCTCTGTCAAAGGTACCAGAAGTGAGGCATGCAGCCTCAATACGGTCTGCATAAGGCTTAATGGAAACCTCCTGCTCAGGACGAAAACCCGAAGATGAGCAGCCCACCAGAGCCAAACCCAATACAGACACGGCAATTAAACGCATAACTTCTTCCCTAAATCGTTATCAAACAGTCATGATCCGAAGTCTCTCCAACGCCGGAAACGTGTCAGATAAAACCAGAATGGAGAAAGGAATACAAACGTAAATGATCGGTACAACTCATTATCAGGAAGCCTTTAAAACCTCTCTCAGCCATTGACGGATATCTGCCACGACTCTTTTCCGATCACTGGAACCGTCAGCCTTGTTGAACTGATGATCCAGCTCATCATAGGTCAGATAATGGATATTCTCTTTGCCCGCCGCCTCTAACTCATTGACCAGCTGCGCCTGTTTTTGCGGCGAAACCGAACGATCCTGCCCGGACTGAATCAGTAACACCGGTGATTCAATCTGCTGCAATACAGCCTGCTGATCAAGAGACAACATCTGCTGCCACCAGTCATAGGCATGCCCACTGACAATAAGATCCGTCGGGGGACTATTCAGAATATGCTGGCTAAAACCTTCAAATCCGGCCAGCGCTTCTCTGGCAACCTCGGGATTGGGGGATTCCAGCTGAATACTGTGCAGTACATCATCCTTAAACCAGCGGCCACCACCATTAAAGGCGATGCTGGCGCTGACGTCTCTTTCACTGGCCAACAAATTGGCGATCACCGCCCCCTCGCTGCCACCAAGAACAATGAGCCGTGGGTAGCGGTTGTTCTGCTGTATCTGGTCAAGCACCTGTCGGATATCAGCAACCCGTTGCCTTGGGCTATCCCCTTTCAGGTACGCATCCGGACAGTCCTGGCGCTCAGCATCAGAGCTGTAACTCAACTGTCGATCAATACCGTATTTCTCCACCAGCAGCAGATCCGCCTCCGGCCAGACGTTACGGTAATCGGTAAAGATAGAGTCGATACGGGTCACACTGTTGCAGTCCGAACCTTGCAGGATCAGCAGTAAAGTATCCGTGTTGGGCACAGTGCCCGCAGACAGGTAATAGTGAAGGTCCGAGCCATCAGAGCGCGTCAGGGAGTAATCCCTCAGCTCCGCATAAGCGGTGGAGGTGATAAACAACAGCAGAAAAGCGAGAACACGGCGTTTCATAAAAGACCTCATTGCCAGACCGGGGCTTTTAGCTATCCCAGTCGTTTCCTTGCAGGGTTAGAGTTATTGGAACAGAAAAAGCGGAAAAGGTTTAGTGAGATTTCCTGAATTCACCTAGTCAGAAAAGTGCTACAATTTCTGCATATGTAAAACATTGCAATACATTTGGAACACACCATGAAAACTGAAATGCTGAGCACCCGTATTGATCACGAAACCAAAGTGGCCTTTACCCATATTTGTGACGAGGTTGGTCTGAGCCCTTCACAGGCACTGAAGCTTTTCGCCAAAGCCGTTATCAATCACGGTGGAATTCCCTTTGAGCTGAAAGCCCGTCAGCCGAACAAAACCACACTTGCAGCCATGAAAGAGCTGGATGAAGGACGAGGAAACACCGCAGATTCAGTGGATGAGCTGCTATACGAACTCACGGAAGGGAAAGTAGGTGATGCTCAAGCTTGAATACTCGAACCAGTTCAAAAAGGATTTTAAAAAAGTCACCAAATTGAGCATTCCCGATATTCTTGAAGTCGGGAATGTCATCTCAAAACTGCAGCGGGAAGAAATACTCGAAGCCCGTTATGCAGATCATGCGCTTACCGGAAACTGGCTCAGTTTCAGAGACTGCCATATCAAACCGGACTTACTGCTGATCTATCGGGTGAAAGATGGAAGGTTACAACTCGCCAGAATTGGTAGTCATAGCGAGTTGCTCTAAGAATCCATCTATAGCCAGATAGCTATTCTTCAGGATTATCGGTGTTCTCTTTATTACTTTCAGTAGTAGTAGGCTTTCTTTATTTACCCAGATAAATACTAGGCAAAGTACTTATCATTTTCGTTTTCCTCAACTTCCTTCTCCTCTGAGAATATCGTTTTATCAGGAATATGCTTCGCCGAAACAAACTTACCAGTGCCTTCTAGATTTGTTTCACGGCCATCAGAAGAAACTGTAGCACCACGAACAGCAATGCCAACCAGCTGCATATAAGAATTCAATACAGGACCGCCGCTATTTCCAGCTAAAATATTCTTGTCAATATCAGCGTGAAAGAAAGTACTAATTATCGATGTATTTATTACATTACAACAAATTATACTTACATTGGAGTTACTAAGCGTATACTCAGGAAAACCAACCACAGAAAGCATATAACCATGATGGGGTTCTAACGTAGGAGATAAGTCAAACCCTCTTAATTTACTTGGCTTATCATCTACAAACACAAGCTCAGCAATATCAGCCCCCTTACAACGCCAAACTAATTTAGCTTTATATTTAACACTAGGATCTCGTACTTTAAATAAATAACAAAAGCTAGGGTCTCCAGCTTTTGAGAAAGTATGGCTAGCGGTAATAATACGCCCCTTTTCAAAAAGAAAAGCGGTCCCCTGAACCAGCTGGCAATCCTCGTCAAGCCCCTCAACACCCTCAAAGGTCATAACAAAAACACTAGACTCAATTCTGGCTCTGTTTTTATACCCATAAAAATGCAATTGATTTTCTAGGCTTTCATTCTTATCTTTTGGTGCCAAAGAGACCTTAATATCAGTATCAATATTATTAAATTTAGTCGCCAAACCTTGGTAGACACTTGACTCTAACCCCTTCACCATACCTATATAGCTAATACGACCATGCACAACACTTTCAAGGCAGGCGGCTTCATCACCAGATATTTCTTTAAATTTTTGATTTGCAGTCGCTACATCTAGATTTAACTCATGGATTAATGCACGAGTTTTCCTAACATATCGCCTATCAACATTAATTTTTCTATTTACTTTCAAACCTGTAACAACTTGACGCTCATCAAATAGCTGAAGCCTTGTTTTAGAACTATTAATAATAAAACCATTAGAGACCACAGTTTCAATCAGCTCTTCAGATGCCTGCCTCGAAGAAATACTGTATATAGAGTTATTTTCGACCTTATGTGAAGAAAAGGTTATATCATCAGCATATCTCGTATAATAACAAAAATTATTTTTAGCCAAAAAACTTAAATCTCTATCCAGCTTCCTACAAATCATATTTGATATAACTGGCGAAGTAGGAGCCCCTTGAGGCAGGACTTTATTATAACAACATAAATGGGCTATTATGCGAGCAACATCTGAATTCAAGCTATAAGGCTTAGCTTTTAAAAGACCGTAAACTCTTCCAAAGTTGATACTTCCAAAAAAATCTTTCAAATCCACATTAAAAACAACGTTTTTTTTCACGTGTTTTTTTGCATTATGAACAATCCCTCGTCCTTTAATAAAGGCTGAAGCAGCGGCTGATGGCCTATATAAATTTTCAAGTAGAGGTTTCATCCTAGACTGTAGAATGGATAAACGTCGACTAGGTTTACTTATGACTCTTTTATCGCCATTTTTCTTATCGATTGTGAAGTCTGTATATTGAGAATCAACGCCAATTACATACAGCATATAGTTAAGCTTGGGCAACTCAGTTCCTAAAAGGAATGCCAGATCGCTAGGTGTCGTCAATGGACCTAATTCTGGAAAAAAATCGTCCTGACCTTTTGTAAACATTAGAAAACCCGCCCATATTTCACTTTTCGTATTTACATTCAGCTGCCTGATCGGCTAAACCACCACTGATACGATTTGAGGTAACATCATTGTCATTTAGTAGCATTTAAAACCACCAAGATTAATACTTGGGCGGGCGGCCATATTATTAGCAGCTCAAATAATTCATGTCAAAAAAAAGCGGCTTAACTTTCGTTAAGCCGCTTTCTGAACCCCTCTGTTCTTTCGCTGTAAGCAAACGGTGCTTATAGCGCCTGCTGTGTTTTCAGCTCGTCACGTACCTGAGTCAGTTTACCGCTGAGGTAGTTAAGCAGTACGCCGTACATAGGCACAAACAGGAACAGGGAGATCAGGATCTTGAACACGTAATCGACCATGGCGATCTCAGTCCAGTGTTCCGCCATAAAGGCGTCCGGGCTGTTGTAGAAGGCGATGGCAAAGAAGGCCAGTGTATCCAGTGCGTTACCCAGAATGGTAGACAGGGTTGGCGCGACCCACCAGGGGCCCGCCTGACGCAGGCGGTTAAAGACGTGCACGTCCAGAATCTGCCCCAGTACGTAGGCCATAAAGCTGGCAACGGCGATGCGGGCAACAAACAGGTTGAACTCGGTCAGTTGAGCAAAGCCCTGAAACGCGCCTTCAAAGAAGAGTACCGACAAACCATAAGAGACCAGCAGCGCAGGCAGCATCACTTTAAAGATGATTTTACGCGCCATCTGAGCACCAAAGATGCGGACGGTGAGGTCGGTTGCCAGAAAGATAAAGGGAAAACTGAACGCGCCCCAGGTGGTGTGAAAACCAAACAGGGTGAACGGCAACTGCACCAGATAGTTACTGGAGGTAATGATCAGCAGGTGGAAACCCACCAGCCAGGTCAGCGCTTTGCGCTGTTGAGCAGACGTGAATGCACTCATCAGTGACACCTTTTTATTAGTTGGGGTGAGGGAACCCAAGTGAACGTGTACCGGACAGAAAGAACTCGGCTAACCTGATCAGGTTGTGCATAACGGGGTATCGCTTGCGGGGCTGTTGATAAGTCATCATTTACCCTGCAGCACCCGTGGCTGTTCAGTTCTGCCTTCGGCTATAACGGCCGCGCATTATACCGAAGTGAGCCTGAGACAAAAGTCTTAATCGAATCTTTTTTCGCTTTTTCTCTCAAACAGCCGGTTTAGCTGTACCGCATTTTTGCCATGCGCTTTCAGAAGCTATACCGATTAATTTTTCTGACTTCCCGGCGAAAGGATTCACCTTTTTAGACTGGTATGTCTGCGTGATTGCTCTATCATTCTCGCCTCCCTCCTGTGTCGGCGACGACTCAAAAAGAATCCAAAAGACAGTTCAATACGAGTACGGCTATGTTTGCATTTTTCGAACGCCTGATTGCCGCTTTTCCCAAGGAAGAGCCTCAACAACCACCGGGTAAACTGCTGCAGTTTGTACTGCATTACACCAAGGGCATGGGGCTGCCGCTGCTCCTGATGTCGGTACTGACCGCTGGTGTTGCCACCCTTGAAGTGACTCTGTTTGGCTTTATGGGTCAGCTGGTGGACTGGCTGTCGGCTCAGGACCCGAAAACCTTTCTGGAGAAGGAAGCCTCAACCCTGTTCTGGATGGCGCTGGTGCCTTTGGTGGCGCTGCCGCTGACCGGACTGCTGCATTCTCTGGTTGTGCATCAGAGCCTTTTAGGTAACTTCCCGATGGCGATCCGCTGGCAGGCGCACCGCTATCTGCTGAAGCAGAGTGTCTCCTTCTACTCGAACGATTTTGCCGGCCGGATCGCCACTAAGGTGATGCAGACGGCGCTTGCCGTGCGCGAGTCTGTGATGAAGCTGCTGGACGTGCTGGTCTATATCGCGGTGTCTTTTATCGCCATGCTGGTGCTGGTGGCTCAGGCGGACTGGCGTCTGATGATGCCGGTGCTGGTCTGGCTGATTCTCTATATCGCCATTCAGGTTTATTTCGTACCTAAGCTGAAAGCGATCTCCACCGAGCAGGCGGATGCGCGCTCTATCATGAGCGGCCGTATTGTTGACTCTTACACCAATATCGCCACGGTAAAACTCTTCTCCCATACCAACCGCGAGGCGGATTTTGCCCGTGAAGGTATGGATCAGTTTATGGACACCGTGTACGTGCAGATGCGTCTGGTGACCTGGCTGAACTTCTGCGTGCAGGGCATTAACCACCTGTTATCTTTCTCTATTGCTGCACTTTCAATCTGGCTGTGGATGGAAGAAGTCGTGGGTGTGGGGGCGATTGCCATCTCTATCGCGCTGGCGCTGCGCCTTAACGGCATGTCCCACTGGGTGATGTGGGAGATCAGTGCGCTGTTCGAAAATATCGGTACCGCTGTGGATGGTATGAACACCCTGTCCAAGCCACTGCAGGTACAGGACAAACCGGAAGCCAAACAGCTGACCGTGGATAAAGGCAGCATTGATTATCAGGATGTTGTCTTCCACTACGGCGAAGATAAACCCGTGATCCCTCAGCTGAATCTGAATATCCAGCCCGGTGAAAAAGTAGGCCTTGTGGGCCGTTCCGGTGCCGGTAAATCGACACTGGTCAACCTGCTGATGCGCTTCTTCGATGTGGAATCCGGCCAGATCAGAGTGGATGGTCAGAATGTTTCCGAGGTCACTCAGGATAGCCTGCGCGCCCAGATCGGCATGGTGACTCAGGATACGTCCCTGCTACACCGCTCGGTCCGGGACAACATTCTCTACGGTCGCCCGGATGCCACGGAAGAAGAGATGATCGCCGCTGCCAAGAAGGCCGAAGCTCACGAATTTATTCTGGGACTGACCGATCCGAAAGGCCGTACCGGTTACGACGCTCATGTGGGTGAACGGGGCGTGAAGCTGTCCGGTGGTCAGCGCCAGCGTATCGCTATCGCCCGGGTACTGCTGAAAGATGCACCGATTCTGCTGTTGGATGAGGCGACATCAGCTCTGGATTCCGAAGTGGAAGCCGCCATTCAGGCCAGCCTCTACACCCTGATGGAAGGCAAAACCGTGATCGCTATCGCCCACCGCCTTTCAACCATCGCCGCCCTTGATCGTCTGGTGGTACTGGATAAAGGCCAGATTGTGGAACAGGGCAGCCATACGGAGCTGATTGAACAAGGCGGCATCTACGCTCAGCTTTGGGCGCACCAGACCGGAGGCTTTTTAGGCGAAGAGTAAGGTGACGATTAAAGAGAGAATTAAGGAAAAGAGCTGGGGAAGCGTAAGCAACCTGAGTAAGAAAATTTAAAAAATAAACACATAAACGTAAGCCGGGCACTCCCCACCTAAAGAGGGAATGCCCGGCTTTTTAGTATCAGAAGCTAAAACTCGCGTTTACTTCACCTTCATAATACCCAGCAGCACACAAAGCAAACCACCACCCATACCGGCATAGGCCTCAATCGGGGTATCGCCACTTACGGCACGGGTTAACTGAGAACTGGCCGAGTCATAAACATCGTAGCCCCAAAACGCCAGTGCGACGCCAATAATGATCAAAGCAATACCGATAACTTTACCGTTGGAATTTTTCATGATGCTTCCTTAATGCGTAATGAAATGTATGCGTATTCAAATGTTTAAACCCGATCAGCGCCGGTCAAAATAAATCATAAAACCCGATTTGAGCGTTTTTTAACAATAACATAAGCATAAAAGACCGGCGGACAGGTATCTTGAAGTATTTAGTAACCGTTTTCAGGAATGCGTTACTTCTCTTTGCCACAAGGCATATTGATTAGCGCGAGCCATCCCAATTACTGCAGGCTCTGACGACCAGTCTCAGACTCGTCAAGCCAGGCTTCCGTATACTCACCGATAAAATCCAGCACAGCACGAATGGCTGGTAACTTACGATTATCCCTGTGGCAGGCCATCCAAAGCGGCACTTCCCTATGGGCGGGTAATCCGACCTCCTGCAAGCCCTCGATACGAAGACCAAACTGACGCTGCAGACTCATCAGACCATGACCCCGTCGGCAGGCATCGATCATAAACTCGATATAGTTACTGCGCAGTGCAATCTCATTATCTTCAAAGTGGCGCAACTGTTCCGGACTGGCCCGATATGCCGGGTGTTCAAACTTGAGCAGTTGATGCCCCGTCAGCGGCATGGTCGGATCAACCGGATAACGTTCCAGATAATCCGGGCTGGCAAAATAGTGATACTGAAAGGTGAAGAGCCGCTTCTGCACAATATCAAGCTGCTCCGAACGGACATAGCGGATCGCAATATCCGCCTCCATATGGGACAGGCTGATCAGGTCATCGCCGGTTAGCAGCACCAGATCAATTCCGGGATATTGCTGATAAAAGTGTTCCAGCATAGGGGCAATCAGATAACGCAGCACCATATCAGTAGAGTGAATAACCACCCGCCCCTGCAAAGTGTCCCGGCTCCGGTTAGCCCGTTTTCGGGCGATATCCAGAACATGCTGTTCAATTTTCCTGGCCTGATCGACCAGTAACTGAGCATCCTTAGTAAAGCGATATCCCGAGCGCTGACGCTCCAGCAGCGGTATACCAAAATCCTCTTCCAACTGGCGCAAACGACGGGAGATTGTCGTTTGATTAACACCCAGTTTTAATGCCGCTGCAGACTGGCTACCGGTATCCGCTACCGCGAGCAGAACCCTGAGATCATCCCAATTCATATTATGCATATTTGCAGCACCCTACTGCTTTTTTGTTAGCTATTCATGCATGAACGCATAAATTAAAGTAGCCAGACAAACAGAGCAAGCGCGCCTGCTCCTGAAAACTAATAATTTCAGGAGAAAGAAAATGTTTACTACGATCAGTCAACTATGGAAAAAACTTTGCAAAAGCTGGTTCAGGCCATCAGATGACCACTGGCAGGATCAGCCTGACCATATCAAGCGGGACAGCTGGCAGGACCGGTGATTCTCTCCATTCAGACAAAAAAGCGATTCGCTTACAGTGCCGATTGCTGTTTACCAGCGCTTATTGGATTCGAAGTAATCCCGCAGGAAATCCACAAAAGCGACAATGCGCGCAGGCAGAAACTGCCGGTGCTGATAGACGGCATAAACGTTAAAGTCATGACCGGGGTAATCGGCAAACAGCTGAACCAGCCGTCCCTCTTTTACAAAGGGGGATGCGATAAAATCCGGCTGCTGAATAATGCCCATACCGTGCGCTGCAGCTTCGCAAAGCGCACGACCATTATTGGCCGCCAGTGTCCAGTGCACCCGCACCTTCTGCCGCTGGCCGTCCTTATCATGGAATACCCAGTAGTTTCTGTCCTGAGTCAGATAGGTATAAAGCAGGCAACGGTGCTGCTGCAGATCCTGCGGGGATTTCGGTGTGCCGTATTCCTTCAGGTATTCCGGTGAAGCGTAAACCCCACCCTGACATTGGGTCAGCTTGCGAGCGACAAGACTGGAATCCGACAAGTTGGCGATACGGATCGCGACATCAAAGTTATCCGCCGTCAGATTACGCTGCCGGTCATCCAGCTCAAGCTCAATACGCACCAGCGGATAGGCCTTCTGAAAGGCCTGAATCGGTTCGATCAGATGCAGCAGGGTAAAGTCCATGGGCGCGGTCAGACGCAGCAACCCACGGGGATCATGCCCTTGTTGCGTCACGGAGGATTCCAGCTCCTCAATCTCGCTTAACAGGCTGCGACAACGGTTATAGTAGTAGAGACCTTCATCGGTAGGATTCACCCGTCGGGTGGTACGGTTGAGCAAGCGAATCCCCAGCCCCTTTTCCAGAGCCGCAATATGTTTACTCACCATAGCGGTAGATATACCCAGGCTGCGTCCGGTGGCGGCAAAGCTTTCCAGCTCGACCACACGGCAATAAACCTGCATAGCTGTATATTTATCCATATCTTATTTTTCACCCACCAGAATCATCTCCGAACCGGCATTGGACAGTCACAGAGCAGAAACATTATTAACCAAAAAGAAACAGTGAATAGCATTTATCACCTATTATCATAGCAATACTTGTTACCTACAATAGCTTCATCAATCGCAGTACAGTTTTTCTGATCACTGCCAAATTAATTTTCTGCCTTAACACCGTTAAGGATTAATACCGGAAACGACGACCATGATTAAATCTCTGATTAAACCAGCTCTGCTTTCTGCCGCACTGATTTCAAGCGCAGCTTTTGCCGCGGATTACAAAGTCGATCCTGCTCATACCGCTATTCTGTTCAAAATTAGCCACCTGGGCTTCAGTGAAACCGTAGCGCGCTTCAACACCATGGAAGGCGAATACAGCTACGACGATAAAAATCCTTCTGCATCCAAAATCTCTGTAACGATCGATGCGGACAGCCTGGACTCTAATCACGAAGCTCGTGACAAGCACATCAAGAGCCCGGACTTCCTGGATACTAAACAGTTCCCTGAAATCACTTTCACCTCTACCGATTACAAAGGTAGTGCAACGAAGGGTGTTCTGACCGGTGAGCTGACGCTGCACGGTGTAACAAAGAAAGTTAATCTGGATATCGTGAAAATCGGTGAAGGTGAAGACCCATGGGGTAACTACCGCAGCGGTTTCAACGGTACAACCACCATCAAGCGTTCTGAGTTTGGTGTTGACCAAATGCTGGGCGGTATCGGTGACGAGATCAAAGTTGAGCTGTTCATCGAAGGTATCCGCAAGTAATTTCGGATATTGGTAATCACCGATTACCTTGCCTAAAGAAAGCGCCCAAGGGCGCTTTCTCTGTTTATGCCACTAAAAATACGAGCATGAAGTTGCTCAGTAATACTGATCTTAAGCGCACATTCTGCGCCTCTGTTAAGGATACCCAAGAATGTATGGTGAATCCGTTTCTCCACTAATGATGCTGCTGCCGATTGTGGTTTATCCCATGCTGGCAGCACTGGTGATCAGCTTTGTCCTCTTCAAGCTGGAACAGACCGGTAAAGGCAAAATCGCCTACTGGCTGGCCCCTCTGGTGATCTGGCTGGCCTGGTTAGCAGCCGCTCAGGGTATTCATACCCGCTGGAACTTCCCACCCCGGCAAGCGATGGACTGGCTGTTGCTGATGCCGCTGATTCCGGCTCTTGCAATTCGTACGCCCCGTAATATTCGTATGGCGGGTTTTGGCGTTGCTCTGGTACTGAGCTTTGCGGTGGTCGCTCAACCGATTGTTGGTCGTATGTCTCTGATTGAGATGATCAGTCACGCCATCGGCGGCCTTCTGGTTGCAGGCATCGCTGTCATGGGTACCGAACGCCAGCACAACAGCTTCCGTTTCCCGGTTAGCCTGATCAGCATGATGACCCTATCCGCACTGGTGATTGGTATCTCCAGCTCTCTGTCACTGGCGCAAATGGTTGGCGGTATCTGCGCTGCATTGGGCGCGGTGTGGCTGCTGAACCGTGTAGTCAAAGCTGAACAGCGTACTCTGCTGGTGATTGCGCAGGGCGCGATGGCGGTTTGGCTGATGGTACTGGCTTACGCCCACTACTACGCTGACGTCAATATCTGGGCGCTTCTGCTGCTGGCTCTGCCACTGCTGGTGAAATGGCCTTCCGGGCAGGACAACAAACAGCCCTGGTGGAAAGTGCTGGCAGAAACTGTAGTTGCCAGCGTCATTCCGGGTCTGTTGGCGATCTGGCTGGTTTGGCCGGAACAGCCGCTGTACTGATCCCAAACGCTACATCAGCTTTAAAGACTGAGTCGTTTTACTCGTAAAAAAAACATCTGGCAGGATCCTATTCAGTTAGCGTCTTTTAAGACGCATTGAGCACCAGGTCCTGCTTTTTTGCGACAAATTGTCGCTGCGACACTCTGCCTAATGTGACATCAGGCCACATTTTCATTATCAGTCCAATCACTAGAATCCCTACCAACCATTAGCAGTCGCTAATTCCGATTCCTCCCGGAGCCTTTGCTTACTGCCACTCAACCGGCAAAAGGGCTCCGGCGGAATTAGCTCTGAAGAAACACGTTCTTAATTCCCAATAAAAAGATCTGGTAAGGATATTCGTTTCATGACGCCCGCACGCACCCTGCTCTCTCTGGCAATTACAGCCGCTCTGACCGGCACACCTTTTTCTCTGGCTTACGCTGAAACCGGCACGCAAACATCTCCTGTTGAGGCCTCTGAATCCGGCCTTGTCATCGAGATCACCAGAGGACAACAGCAGGAAAATCTGAGTCAATCTCTGGAAAGTGTTCAACCGGCACCTGTCACCGATGGTGGTGAACTGCTGAAGAGCCTGAATGGCATCTCCGGCACCCGTATGGGCGGGCGCGCCATCGATCCGATTATTCGCGGCCAGAAGCAAACCGCTGTGAATGTTCTCCTCGATGGCGCTTATCTGCATGGTGGCTGCCCCAACCGTATGGACCCGCCCACCACTTATACCGCTGTCGACAGTTATGACTGGATTACGGTCATTAAAGGCAATCGCACCGTTCAGTATGGCGGTGGCGGATCCGGTGGCACCGTGCTGTTTGAACGCAAATGGCCAACCTTTACAGACAAACCGGTCACCGGCTCCGTCAGCAGCAGCTATGAAACCAATGGTGAGAAATGGGAACTGGCAGCGGATGTCGCCGCAGGCAGTGATCAGGGCTATATTCGGGTGATCGGCCATACCGCAGAAGGCGATAACTATGACGATGGTAACGGTGACGAAGTGCGCTCGGCATACAAGAGTCAGTCCGGCACGCTTATGGCAGGTTACGCCATCACCAATAACACCCGTATTCAGACAAGCTTTGAGAAAACCGAAGAAACCGATGTGCTTTTCGCCGGTGCCGGTATGGACAGTCCCTACGCCAGAGCCGAAAACATCCGCCTGAAACTGGATCACACCTTTACCGAGGGGACTCTGAAAACCCTCAAGGCTGAGATCTATCGCAGCGATGTTGAACACATGATGGACAACTACAGCCTGCGGGAATTTACCGCCAGTATGAAGATGGATGCCCCCTCCACCTCAGATACTCAGGGTGGGCGTCTGGTGCTGACCGGTGTGACCAACCGCATCGACTGGCTGACAGGCTTGGATCTGCAGGACAACACCCGCAACGCCAACCAGCAACTACCAATGATGATGGATAATATCGCCGGTATTCAGTGGCCGGATGCCAATATCCGCCAGATAGGACTCTTCGCAGAAGCAGAAAGAACCCTCGACGGCAGCAACCGTATTAAAGGTGGTCTTCGTGTCGATCAGGTTGAAGCCAGTGCCAGCCGGTCCGATGAAGCCTTCACCGGTGGCATGATGGCCGGAAAGACACCGGAAGACCTCTACGGTACCAGCAAGGTTGACCAGACCGAAACCAATGTCGGAGGCTTTGGCCAATGGAGCCACAGCATCAACGCACTTTGGCAGTGGGATACGATTATCTCCCGCAGTGTCCGCACCGCGGATGCTACCGAGCGCTATATCGCTACCAAAGACTGGATCGGCAATCCTGAACTGGAGCCGGAAAAACATCACCAGCTGGAAGGCATTCTCTCGGTCAATATGGGAGCGGCAAAAGGCTCAGTCAGCGGTTGGGTCAACAAGGTAGATGATTATATCCTGCGCTCCAATGTCACCGGTAAAGACCGCTATACCAACGTAGACGCCACTTTGATGGGTATCGAAGCAGAAGCCAGCCATCGCATCAACGCGAACTGGCTGTTTAGTACCCAACTGGCCTGGCTAAAAGGTGAAAACGACGACAACGGCGAAGCCCTGTCGCAAATATCACCGCTGGAGCTACGGGCCAAAGCACGTTATCTGCAAAACAGCTGGCAGGCGGGCCTGGAGCTGGTATCGGCCGCCAAACAGGATAACGTCTGTTTGTACGATGATACCGATTGTGGCGGCCAGGATGTCCGGGAAACGCCATCTTATTGGGTGGCTAATCTGGATGCCCGCTATCAGCTACAGGATAGCCTGACACTGGATGCGGGTATCAACAACCTGTTTGACAAAGCCTACACCCTGCATGAAAGCCGTAATGATACCTTTAATCCAGAACCGGTTCAGGTGATGGAGCCCGGCCGCAGCCTGTGGATTAAAGCACACTATAGCTTCTGATCCGGCGGCTTCCCGTCTGAAAACTTTCGGGTCAGGCTTAGATTTCAGTCCGGCCCGGAGCCCAACCTTTATGAAGATTCAGCCACGCGTAACCCGCGTGGCTTTGTTGTTTTTACTGCCAGTGAGAAAAATCGACTAACCTTGAAAGAAAACAGTATTCGAAAAACTGCTGAGTACACAGCCAAGGATCAGCCAATGAGTAAGTTAAGCCAATTTTCCTGCGAGGCCTGTCGGGCCGATGCCCCAAGGGTAACCGGCGATGAGCTGGAACACCTGTTAAACGAAGTACCGGAATGGCATCTGATGGTGGATGAGGATATCCGCCAGATTTGTCGTGTTTACACTTTCAAGGATTTTCGCACCGCTCTGAACTTCACCAACGCCGTTGGCGAGCTGGCCGAAACTGAGAATCACCACCCTGAAATCATTACCGAATGGGGCAAGGTTACCGTGCGCTGGTGGACCCACAAGATTATGGGGTTACACAAAAACGACTTTATTATGGCCGCCCGAACCGATGAGATTTACGAGCAGGGCTAAGCCCTGTTCTGAATCATCTTACCCCGACTCATCTCCCCTTAAGCTCTCTTAATTGCTCACCGGCCATACTGTTCACCGGCTTCAGAAGCATTTCCTCTCAGGTTGACCAGCCACCGGCAAACCTGATCCGCTTTTGCCCCCCAAGCCACTGAATTTGACAACAATGCGCGTGCTATGAAAAAGATGCGGGTTCCGTGCCGACCTCCCAACAAGCACGACCTATTGCGGGATCAGATCACACTAAAACACGTCACAGATCAAAATCGATACGGCTTGATTCAAACGATTAACCCTAAATCAATCTCCGGATAAAAGATCCTGTAACGTAAAAAAGAACAGATTTATTTCGCTACAAAACCGCACATTTGTAACGCAGTTCAGCAAATGTTTTTGAATTGTAATTTAATAGATACATCATAAAGTCATTATTCTATTATTTGATTCAGCCACCCGTTTACCCCGCCCACAAGGCGTCGCTAACGGAACCCCCCAAAAATGGATTAGCAGGTGGATATTATGCGTGCGGACTATATCAACCCTGTACTCTTCTCGGTGATGGAAACGCTGAACCGTATCACTCACCACAAACCCCACCCCGGCCGTATCAAACTTAAAAAGCATGAACTGGCCCAAGGCGCTGTTACTGGCCTTGTGAATATGCAGATCAACAATCATGTAGGCTCTCTGGCTTTAAGCTTCAGCCGTGATCTGATCCTGTTTATCGCTTCCGAAATCAGTCACCATCAGGTTCGCCATATCGATAACACCGTCCTGAGTGTTGCAGGTCGTCTGACTTATCTGGCCTGCAGTGAAGCCCGTCAATATATGCAGGACAAAGACGCCCACTTTCTGCTGACTTCCCCCCAGGTCTTTCAGGGTTTCCGTCAGCGGATTCACCACGCCAGTCATGACCCGAAACTCATGATGCAGTTCGAAACGCCTGCCGGTATCTGCTTCTCTGAATTCAGTATCGCAGGCCTCGGTGAACTACAGCAGGATGCCCGGCTCCACTAATCGGATTCATCATACGAATTCACAGAAAGAACCTGGGTACGCCATAACGCGCAAAGCCAGCACCTGGCTGGCTTTGAGGGGCTATTGTCGTCTTAAACGGCTCACTAGCGGGGCACCCGCTCCAGCCGCTTCAGGTTATCCTCTAACCAGAGCGCCAGATTCGCCTTCTCAAAACGGTTTAAGCCGTTCAATGTCCAGGTATCTTTTGCCTGGTCAGCATCCTGCTTTTTGCCCTCTTCAATCCAGAGACAGCGAAACCCTGTCAGATCTTCAGTCTTGTCCTTAGCGAGCAACGGCAGACTTAAACTCTGCAACATCGGCTGCAACGCTTCATCCTCACTGCAGACACCATCCCAGCCTTGCTGCCATAAGGTTTCATCCAGTTTGAGCGCATAGGCGGTAATGGCATTCAAAGCCTGCTGCTGATTTCGCTGAATCACCGCCTGATGCTGTGGCCAGATACGGGCAAAATCGTCCGCCAGAATCGCCGTCATCATCTTAAGATTGGCGCTGTTCAGCCAGAAGAAATCCAGTGCCTGCTCATCTGCTGACCGGCTGATCCGGGCACCTGCCGGCTTGATCTGCACAGCAAAGTCCACCGGAATCACACCAATATTGCGCTGGCGCAGAGTGGGATAAACCGCACCTTGCGGCCAGATCGAAGCCACTTCAGCAACCGCCTGATAGGCGGGCATATCTGACAACTCCTCCGGCAGTTTTTTATCGATCCAGTAACCAATACGGCTGACGGGATAGCGTTTGGACGGCAGATAATCCACCTGCACACCGGTATCGGCCAAGAGAGCACGACTCAACAGATGCGCAACCGGAAAAACCGTTGCCAGATTCTCGGTTTGTTCTGTTTGGGTGAGGGTTCGGGCCTCTGCAGCCCATGATTGACGACTCATCAGCAAGGATGCAGAACCCAGCACCAGTACCGCCAGCAACAACGAAGGCAGATGATGCTGGATCTGCTGCCACAGGGATTTTTCCCGGGCGTCAGGCAGCAGAGTTTCTTTTGTGCGATGAGATGTGGATGCGTGTTCAAACATAAGGACTCCGCTACAAAATGGGCGTATCGGTACGATAAAAAAGCTCAGTCAAAAGATTGATAGAGGACTCAAAAAAATCGCTCAGGCAAGTCGCTGGCTCCAACCCAGCTGGCGTAACAGCACCACCAGCAGAAAGAGGCTGCTGGCCAGCAGGACAATGGCCGCGCCGGAAGGGATCGGAATCTCCAGCGCCATCGGCAGAACCACACCTGCCACGCAGCACCCGGTAGAGATCATCAGCGTGCGGATAAAGAAACTGCGCAGATTCGAACTGATCAGACGAGCCGTAGTTGCCGGGATCAGCAGCAGTGCTCCCACCAGAACCGCACCGATAATTTTCACGGCAGCAACGGTAATCAGCGCGATCAGCAGCACAAAGCCGTAATCCAGCAGGGTGACGTTGGTTTTGCGGCCACCGGCTCCCTGCACCCGAGCCAAGTCAGGCTGAAGTGCTGACATCAGCGCCTGATTACCATAGCGCCAGATCAGCACCCAGCTGATAACACTGATACCACCCAGCAACATCAGATCCGCAGGGGTGACGGTCAGAATGGAACCAAAGAGCACATTCTCCAGAATATGCACGTTCACCTTCTTAGCGACATAGAGCAGAAGCGCAGCACCAAGGGCGATGGCAAAGGCGAGAAAAACACCCACCAAGGCATCGTAAGGCACCTGAGTACGGCTTTTTACCCAGTGCAGAATCAGGGCAAAACTCATACAGAAACCGAACAGTGCGGCCACAGGCTGAGTGGCGGGCTCTCCTAACAGAATGCCAACGGCAACACCGGTGAGCGCACCATGACCAACCGCTTCGGAGAAAAAGGCCAGCCGCTTTACAACAACGAGCGTACCTAATGCGCCTAATAAAGGTCCCACCATCACAGCAGCGATCAGGGCGTAGGTGACAAAGGGGTACTGAAACACTTCCGGCAGCCAGCCTGCGGCCACAGCATCGGCCAGTAATTGCTGTAGGCTCATAAGCTCACCTTCTCTTTCAGACCGGCTTTCTTATCAACACCGGAAACCGTCACTCGGCCGTCAATCACGTGTCCATCAACAACCCGAACCTCCTGATCGGCATAGGCTTCCACAAAAGCCGGATCGTGATGCACCATCACCAGCGTGCAGCCATCTGCTTTCAACCGGAGAATCAGTTGCAGAATCTGCTGCTGTGCTTTCTGGTCCAGACCGTTCATGGGCTCATCCAGAAACCAGAGGCTGGCTCCCTGCGCCAGTGCGCGGGCAAACAGCAGACGCTGGCGCTCCCCACCTGACAGCTGACCAATTTTGCGCTGGCGCTTCTGATCCAGCCCGACGGTGGATAACAGAAGTGCCAGTCGCTGCTGCTCCTTGTCCGCTGGTCGACGGAAAAAGACCTTAGGCTGAATGCTCGCCAGCAGATAATCTTCCACCGTGATCGGCAGCGTGACATCAAAGGCTTCCAGCTGAGGAATATAAGCAACCTTCTGCGATTCCTGCTGAGCCTCACGCAGGTCACTCTCTAAACTACAATCTAAACCGCTATCCAAACCAGCAGGCCAGTGCCAGAAGATATCCCCCTGATGGGGCATCAGCCCCGCCATACATTTCAGCAGTGACGACTTACCGGCACCGTTGGCTCCGGTCAGCATGTGTAGCTTACCCGCTGCCAGCGTCATGCTGACCGGTTGGAACAATTGGTGCTCACCAAAGCTGAGACTGAGCTGATCCAGTTCAATGGATGGACCTTTGATCCGGCTCTCATCGATCATGAAACCGGCATCTGAAGATGCATAAGCGTTCATCAGCCCTCCTTACCGCTTTCTTTACCGGCATCAGACAAGGCCTGATTCAGCGCCTGGGTTAAGGTGATCAGGTTTTGCTCCATCTCCCGGTAAACCTTATCTTTTTCAAACTCCCCAAAGGTCATGTGAGAGAAGTGATAAAGACGCACACCGGTGGATGCTTCAATGGTCTTCACGTAACGGTTATCCATATCCAGTTCAGTGAACAGCAGGTTCACTTTGGCTTCGCGGATGCGTTCGATGGTTTTCTGCAGCTGAGTCGCACTGGGCTCAACCCCATGGGCGGGTTCGATCACGGTATCGATGCTGATACCGAACTCCTGCAGAAAGTAACCGTAGGCGTTGTGGGTGCTGGCGATTCGGATACCGCTCAGATCTTTACCCTGAAAGGCCTTCAGGTGCTGGTTTTTCAGCTGACGCAACTTACGGGCAAAACCCATGGCATTTTTCTGATAGAAGCGGGCATTGGCCTGATCCAGCTGCCCCAGTTCACGGGCGATAGTGTAGATCTGGCGGATAGCCGCATCGATAGAGACAAAACTGTGCGGGTTCCAGGCGTTACGGGTATTGGCTGCGGCCAGCAGAGGCACATCTTTATTGGCATAAATAAGTGTTAATTTTTCTTTTAATGCTGGCTGACTGGAGACCAGCTTTTCTACCGCGTGCACCGCAAATTCGTCATGGCCGATGCCATTCAGTACCAGAGCATCCATCTTCATCAGGCGATTCAGATCCGACGGCTGCAACTCGTAGCTGTGGGGGTTAAAGCCGGATTCCACTAACGGCAGAATATCCGCTCGATCACCGACAATTTCCGCCACATAGCTATAGTAGGGATGCAGCGCGATCCCCACCTGCAGACGTTTGTCGCTGGCTACGGCTGCAGGAGAAAAAATGGCTGCTGTCGCCAAAACAAACAGGGTCAACACAGACATCAGCAGATAAGACAATCGGGAAGCGTTTACAAGGTACACAAGAGGCTCCTGCCGGACGAGGCCGACTAAAATTCTGAAAGTTGATGTTGCCACTGAGCATCCGGATGGCAGGGGTCGCTTTCGGTAGAGAGGTTACTGTCGATCGTGGAATTACTGCCAAATGCGGTCTGGCGGCTATAGAGCTGGGCAGGCTGACTCAGATGTTCCCCCATCAGCAACAAAAAATGGCCGGCGTTTCCAGAAACATTTTCACCAATAAAGCAGCCGGGCTCCGGGTTCAGCCAGCGGAAACGGACGTTGCCACTGCGATTCAGAGAAGAACCGGCAAAGGGCGGAATACCATAGGCTTCAAGGGTGGCCAGACTTGGCCATTGCGGATTTTCTTCCGCACTTATCATCCTCTCTTCCGCTCCCTCGCCTCCCTCATCCAAAGCACCCTCTACTGAAACACCCTCTCCTGAAACACCCTCTCCTGAAACACCCTCTGCCAAAAAGCGTATCTCGCTGGCGGCGGTACTAAGCTGAGTCAGCAGGGCTTTCTGTTCAGTATTCAGCTCAAGATGCGCTGCAGCCTTGGGCACGGGAGCCTGATTCAACCAGACGCCGCCAGCGCTGATCAGCAGAATCAGCGCCAGCGTCAGGAAAGCCCAAAGGCTTTCCTGTTGGCCGTTATTTGGTCGAACCCGTTGCGATCTGATGCGGGCGCTTTGCATACCGGAATCAGAGCTCGTCATAGTCGATCTCAACCGGTTGTTCGTGGCCGGAATCAAAACGTATGTAGTACTCGCCGGCAGGTGCGCTGAAGGTGACGGAGGATGCGGCATCTGTGGTCAGCTTCAGCAAGACCTGATCGTCGTAATCCAGCACAGTCACCGGCTTATTTACACTCAGACTGCCATCACTGAAGCCAGTCTCGCAGTGCACACTACCCGACTGCTGTTCGCAGGTCATAATGGGAAAGTGCGCCTGTGCCATAGGGCTAACAAGCAGACTGGCAAACAGCGCGGACAGCAGCGTCAAAGCCCCAATAAAGCGGCTTAGGCTTAACCTGATATTCTGACTTAGTGATCTCATCGCTCCGTCTCCTGTTTATGGCAGCTGGGCGTCAAAGGTCATGTAAAGCAGAGAGCTTTCAATGTCTGCGCGATCTGACTTGCGATCATGTTCAATCTTGGCCGCCAGATACCAGGGCCCCACGATCTCTGGAGTAAAGGTCAGCATGCCATTACTGTCGGTTTTCAGTTTCTGCATCATGCGATCGTTGCGGTATTTGGTGCTGTTCGGAGTCAGCTCCACCTCAACACCCTCGGCAGGTTTACCATCAACAAAAAACTGAAAGCTCACCTCGTCACCGGCAACCACATCGCTTGGGTGGGTTGGGCCTGCCAGCTCAAGACCTTTTCCGGTCAGTTCCAGCACTTTTTTATCCGGTGCCTGCCAGGTGATATAACTCACAGCACTGACGTTAAACTGCTTGGTGACCACATCCTGTGCGCCATCCGGTAACTGACTCGCAGCCGCTTGCTTATCGGCAAAGATACGCTTGGTAGCGCCACGCTTATTGGTATAGAAGGTGAAGTAAACCGTGGGTCGGGCCAGCTCCAGCTTCCAGGTGCCGGGCTGATCAATCTCCAGATCAAACACACTGCGACGCTGGCCTTTGTAGTAACTGCCCAGACGCTGCTTGCCGCCTTCCGGCGTGTAGATTGAAAGACGGTCCAGACCCAGCGCCTTATCCGGGCTGAAAATGGTGTGGGAGGCAGAGGCATCGACCGTAATCCATTCCGCTTTTTCACCGGACAGGTTGTACTCATGGGGCAGTAACCACATAGGGTGGGCGTTGGCCACACTGCTGGCACCCAAAGTCATCAGGGTTGCCAGAGCAGCTTTTTTGCTCCACTTCTTCAGACGTGTATGAAACATGGTGATTCTTCCTTTGCGCTTAATCGGCTTGTTCAACAGATACCGGGCCTAACTCTTTGCCCGCTTTAATGCGATAGGTTTTATTGCTGTCCGGCAGCATGAATTTCTGCTTCAGCAGGGATCGGCTGCCATGCTCACGGGAAGCTTCCAACACCAGCTGATACTCACCTTCAGCAACAGGGTTACCGGTGCTGTCGGTGCCATCCCAGCTCAGGGAATACTGCCCCGGTCCCTTGGTAGCGCCGGTTGCTCCGTCAATATCACCGTCCTGATAACGGCCGGTTTTACGCCACCAGCGGCGCAGATCTTTCAGCCATTTTTTATCGCCATGCCAGACCGCCAGGGTTTTCACCGCCTTGCCGGATGCATCTTCAACCCAGACGGCGGTATAAGGCCGCTGGTACTGACCGGTCTGAATCTCCGGCAAACTAAAGGTGATCGACAGCGCTTCCGGGCTGTTAGCCTCTGCGGCATGAAGGGGCTGCGCAGTCAGAGACAGGAGTGAAATACCTGCCACGATGCCTGCGAAACCGGCACGCCAACCTTTATTCTGAAAACCCTTGTGTGTCATAAAATGCAATATCCTCTTCGGTTTAAAGCGTGTGCCAGTAGAGAAAGAGAAAGAGAACCAACCCGACACCGCTGACAGAAAAAGCTCTGCGACGGCGTTTCTTCTGCGGCAGCAGTAACCAGAAGCCGCTAAGGGTAAACAGGAGTAAAACCAGTGCAGAAAAGTCGATAAAGCCGCGCCAGAGATCCCCGGTATGACGGCCTTTATGCAGGTCGTTGAGCTGATGAATAAGGCTGGCATCTTTACGCTCCAGCAACAGCGTGCCTGCGGCCAGATCAAACTCGGCAATGCTGTAGCCTCCCGGCTGCTGAATATCAGCAATCAGAAACTGCTCTTCGGCATCCCATTCCAGACGCAACTCCTGCCCATGAACCTGATAAGCGTCCCGAATCCACTGCAAAAGCGGTATCGCAAGCTGTAACGGCTCTGCTGTTTTAGCCCCTTGCGGATTCTTCTCCGCCTCCGGGTCCAGCAGGTGCTGCACCTGATCCAATAAAACCTCAGGAACATCCGCTTCAATAAGCTGAGCAGGCTTAGAGGAACGAAACCAATCCGGGTGATTCAGCGTGATGCCGGTCAGAGTGAAAAACAGCATGATGAAAAGCATCACCATAGAGCTGTAGATATGAATCACCCGAACGGTGCGAGCAGGAAAGAGAGCAGCGATTTTGTCGAGCACGGAATAGCCTATAACGTCAAATATGCGATTGATAACAATTATCAATTAAAGGCTATTGTGGGGTGAAACCGGTCGCGGGAAAATGAAATTTACACTCTTTACTTTAGCGATTATTGATCAGCAATGGGGCAATGTGAGGGTCACTTTCAGACCGGCACCGGGAACATTCTCCGCCTGCAGATGACCGCCTAAACGCAACACCTGTTTACGGGCTATCGCCAGCCCCAGGCCAAAACCACCGCGTTTGCGGGCGCGGGCTTTATCCAACCGGAAGAAGGGGTGAAAGATTTTATCCAGCTGAGCCTCAGGCACTCCACTGCCCTGATCTGTAATGCTGATCTGAAGCCGACGCGGTGCGCCTGATTCTGTTGAGTCCGCGGCTTGTGAGGCTTGTGGGACTTGTGGGACTTGTGTGGATTGCAAGCCAACACTGACTTTCAGCGCTCCGCCCTCAGGGCTGTGGATCAGACCATTACGGATAATATTTTCCAGACTCTGACTCAACGCCAAAGCGTTACTCTGCTTAAGCAGCACATCATCCGGATAGTCCCGGACGATCTGACGACCGCTGAACTCAAACTCGGCATCATCGCAGATCACATCCAACAACCGATCGAGCTGAACCTCTTCCTGCAGATGCTCCGGCAGGTAGCGGCGCTGTTCATTGTCCAGCCAGGCAAGGGTCATGGCATCATCAATCAGCTGATTGATCAGATTGATCTCCCGATCCAGTTTTTCTCTGCACCGGGTCTCCGGCCAGTCACTGTCCTGCACCAGCTTCATACGCGCCAGCGGGGTACGCAGCTCATGGGACAGATCACCAATCAACTGGCGCTGAGAGCTGACCAGCAGCTGAATGCGCTCGGCCATCTCATCAAAAGAGGTCGCCAGCTGCGCCAGTTCATCCTGTCGATTACCCAGCTGCGGCCGAACCGGTCGGGCAAACTCTTTGTAAGCCAGATCCTTGGCGGCATTTTTCAGGATATTGATCGGACGGATCAGATGGCGATAAAGCCAGTGGGTAAAGATAAAAAGCACACTTAAGGGCAGCAGCCAGACCAGCGCCACATGCCAGAACATCAGGTTAGGTCGGGGATGCATTGCCGATGGCAGGCGGATAACCAGACTGGCAGCATGCTCCTGAAAAGGAATACCGATCAGCACCTCTTTCCAGACGCCATGTACCGGCCAGGCCAGCTTGCGCTGAAAGCTGAGACGGGACTGATAAGCCTCCGGCACCCGGGTGCCCAAAGCAGTGTGCAATTCAGGCGTCAGCACCGCAGCCCAGGTTTGATGTTTCGCCTCAATCTCATCTATCAGGTGCTGCATACCGACCTGATCCTGCTGGCGATAAAGGGCCTCAGCCTGACGGGCATAATCCTTGAGCACCTGCTGGTCGTCAGGGTTAATAAGGGTCAGACGCCGAGACAAGTAATCCTCAGTTTTGTGCATCAGACTGAACAAAACCAGACTGCCCAGACAGATGCCCAGTACCAACAGGATGTAGAGGCGACGACTCATCAGTAGCGGTATCCCTGACCACGAATGGTCTGAATCAGACCGGCTTCCGGCAGGTGGCGGCGAATCTTGTTACGCAGATTGCTGATATGCATATCCAGACTGCGATCGTAACGACTGAAAGCGCGGTTCAGGACCAGCTGGTAAAGGTAGGGTCGACTGAGGACTTCATCTTTCTGCTTCATCAGCTGCCAGAGCAGCTCAAACTCCACCGGCGTCAGATCCAGCAGTTTCCAGGGCTGATCCTGAGCCGTACGAACACGGGCCTGTTTCTCTTTTCGGCTTAACAGCAGGTAGTGATCACTCAGTTCTGAGCTATCATCAGAATGCTGGGCAGCATAACAACGACGCAGCAATACCTGAATTCTCAGTACCAGCTCCGGCACACTGAAGGGCTTGGGCAGGTAGTCATCCGCACCGGAATGAAAGCCGCGAATCCTGTCCTGCTCCTCTCCAAGGGCAGAGAGAAGAATCACCGGAGTATCCTTCTCAGCAGCGCGCAGACGGTTCAGCAAGCTCAGGCCATCCAGCTCCGGCAGCATAATATCCAACAGAATGACCTGATGATTGCCGGAAAGCGCGGTAAGCAAACCGGACTCACCATCACGGCACAGATCAACCGTATAGCCCTGTTGCTGCAGGGAAGATACGATCAGACTGCTGACCTCCTCATCATCCTCCACCAGCAGAATACGGGCAGGCTGACGTCCATCAGGAACCGCCTTATCAGAACCCTTGTTGAGTTCATCCAAATGTTCCGGATCAAATTTAGCGTTCATCACCCACCTCGTTGCTGATTAACCGGCCTGTGGATTCAGGCCGTAAGCTGCATGAAAAATGGCTGTATTATATTCAGTTGATAATGATTATCAAAAACAAAAGTTAATCAGATGCAAGTCGGGTGATAAACGAGAGTTAGATCAAGGGATAGCCGGAGTTAAATCGGGAACAGAAAGGCTTGAAAGACACCCTCGACCCGGTGTCTCTCATGATCATAAGTACCGCTATCAGGCTGCTTCAGAACGCTTTTTATGCCCTTCACGGAGGTGATCAACAGCTTCACCGGCCAGCGTATTACCCACCAGGGTATAAGCTGCGCCAAACCCTTTCACAAAACGACCGCCCTGAGGCTTGAGGCGGAACAGGCGAAAGTCCGATAACTGACTCAGGTTTTCAACGCGCTGACCTAAGCGGTCGGTCATGATTTTCACCCCTTCATTCCACTGAGGGGAATCAACGGCTAAAAGCTCTGCTTCCACGGCGTAATTCACCCGCACCCGGGCAAACAACTCTTTGGCTCTGTCTTCATCCTGAGCAATCAACACCGATGCAGATGCATTATGCTGCAGGTTGATGGCATGCAATGCAATTTCACTCAAGAGCACGTAGAGGCACTCATCACCTATGGCAAAAGGGGCATAGGAAGCATAAGGCTTACCATCAGGCTGAATGCTCGACAGATAAAGACTTTTGCGGCTTTCGATAAAATCCAACACGTCTCGATTGATTTTAATGGCCAGTTTTTGCTGCTTTTCTTCCGGGGTCATGTCGCTTCTCCAGTGACGTTTGATAACTCAAATCCAACCCGACAACCATAATCCGGAAAACACTTTCTTGCAAATGCAAATTATTATCATTAGTATTTTTCAGATATCCAGCAGGATTGAATTCTCATCAAACCCCGAACGGACGAACAAAAATCATGACACAAGCCAACTCCTCACTCCTGTACAGAGCTGTCATTTCGCTGGTCATCTCTTTTTTTGCGATTAGCGCTGTGCCACCAACAGCCCTAGCAGCTGAGAAACAAGCTCCGAAGCGCATTATTAGCACAGACTCGGGGAGTACTGAGCTTCTGGTGGCTTTTGGGCTGCAGGATCAACTGATTGCTATTGATGTCACCAGTACTCAGCCCGATGCCGATAACCCTCTGCCATCGGTTGGCTATCACCGCAATTTATCCGCCGAAGGGATTATGAGTATGAATCCCGACCTGCTGGTGGGCAGCAACCATATGGGTCCGGAACATGTAATACGCCAGCTTCAGCAAAGTCCGGTGCAACTGATTCAGTTGCCGGTCGCCCATACAACGCAGCAGCTGAACCATAATATCCGTCATCTGGCTCAACAGCTGAATATCTCCCAACAAGGCGAAGCCCTGATCCAGCGCAACAACCAAAAGCAGCAGCGACTTGATGCACAGTCCCTCACTGATGAGAGAGCGGTTTTTCTGCTCAATATGGACAGCAAACTGCGCATGGCCGGAAGCCAAACCGGTGGTGGAGCGCTGATCTCCCTGACCGGTGCACGTAATCTGGCCGACTACGACAACTATCGCAGTATCTCTGTCGAAGCACTGGTTGCTATGCAGCCGACCTTAATTCTGGTTTCTACCCGCGACCCCAACGAAGGGGTTGAGCGCTTTCTTAAGAGTAATCCCCTGCTGCTGCACACACCCGCCGGACAAAGCGGAAAAGTTTATGCCGTTGATGGACGCAGTATCGTCTCAGGTGGGTTAAGTGTTTCCGCCCTAACGGAAGCTCAGCGCTTATCGGATCTGATTAATGATCGCTCTGTCACAACACGCAAGAACGTGCCAGCAGCCTCTTTAGCAGATACCGGGGAGTAACGACATGATGCTGCGCCTGCCCCCAGTCATGACCGCCTCAGTGTTGCTGTTACTGCTGCTTCTGGCGGCAATGTCTTCTGTGATGCTGGGAGCCATGCCTCTGCCTGCACTGGATAGCCTCTTAGCCATAATTGACGCAGCAACCGGCTCCGCCTTCAGCAGCCTGCAGGGTTATCAGCAGGCTGTGGTGATGGAGCTGAGATTGCCGCGAATGCTGCTGGCGTTGGCCGTGGGGGCAATTCTGGCCCAGTGCGGTGCCGTGATGCAGGGGTTGTTCCGCAACCCCTTGGCTGATCCGGGAATCATTGGTGTTTCTTCCGGTGCGGCGGTGGGCGCTGTTATTGCGATTGTCTGGCTACCGGCAAGCATTTCAGCCTGGTCGGTTCCGGTGGCAGCCTTTGTAGCAGGCCTTGGAGCGACACTTCTGGTTTACGGGTTGTCGCAAACCCGGTCTGGCACGTCGGTGCTGGTACTCCTGCTGGCCGGGGTCGCGCTGTCGGCTTTTGCCGGGGCAGCCATCGGCTTTGTCAGTTATTTTGCCAGTGATGAAAATCTCAGGGCATTAAGTCTCTGGCAGATGGGATCTCTGGCCGGTAGCGATACCCATAAAATTCTTCTGGCCAGCGCCACCTTCCTGCTACTGGCTGTTGCCTTCCAGAAGCGCGCCGGAGCACTCAACGCGCTTTTACTGGGTGAATCTGATGCCCGTCATCTGGGTATCAATGTGGAGCGTCTGAAACTGGAGTTAATTATTCTCACCGCGATCGGCGTGGGTGTTGCCGTTGCCTGCTCAGGCATCATCGGCTTTATTGGCTTAGTGGTCCCCCATATTGTGCGCATGGCGACCGGCCCAAGCCATACCAGCCTTTTGCCGCTGGCAGCGCTGTGTGGCGCTCTGTTATTGCTGATTGCTGATCTGTTCTCACGTCTGGCTGTACAACCCGCGGAGCTGCCTGTCGGTCTGGTTACAGCCTTGATGGGTGCGCCCTTCTTTCTGTTTATGCTGATTCAACAACGCCGCCGCTGGAATGCCTGATATGACTGTTTCCGACCCGATTCATTCGTCTTCTGAACACCACACGGCCTCTGACCGAAGGCCTGATATAACCGGACAAGCGGAGCAAACGGCCCTGCTGTCGGTCTCTGATCTCCATGTGATGGCGGGAACAAAAAGCCTTCTTAATGTGGATCGTTTTTCGATGCATCCAGGAGAAGTTGTTGGTGTCCTCGGCCCCAATGGCGCTGGTAAATCCACCTTTTTCAAAGCCATCACCGGAACCCTGGAAAGCAGTGGCGTGGTTAAACTGCATAACAGACCCCGCAGAGCGTGGAATCATCAGCATTTGGCTCAGCATCTGGGCGTACTGGCTCAATCCAGCGAACTGACGTTTCCTTTCCAGGCGCAGGAAGTTGTTGCCCTGGGGCTGACACCGCTCTCGATCAGCCACAAAGAGGGCTGGCGACTGACCCATAGCGTCATGGATCAGGCTGACTGTCTGCATCTGGCGGATCGCAGCTACCCATCGCTGTCTGGCGGTGAACGCCAGCGGGTTCAGTTAGCCCGCGTCCTGCTGCAGTTAAGTCAGGCAGAACTCGCACCACTATTAATGCTTGATGAACCCACATCCGCACAGGATCTGGGCCAGCAACACGGCATTCTTTCTCTCGCCAGAAAACAGGCGAAACAGAATGGCTACGGTGTGCTGGTGATCCTGCACGATCTGAATCAGGCACTGCAATACTGTGACCGCTGCTGTCTGATCGACAAAGGGGAAATTGCTCTGGAGGGAAGGCCGGAAAAGATCCTGACACCGGAAACTATAGAGTATCACTGGCAATACCGTCCCCAGATCATACAGACGGATAGCGGGCAAACCGTTCTGATCTGATCACATCCTTCCAACCGATTAGCCGCAGCAAAAACTTAAAACGAAAAAGCCGGGTCACTTCGTGCACCCGGCTTTTAGTGGTTTATTCTGACGCCTGCTAATGGGCTTGATTCAAGCCGAAGCGTCAGCTGAAGATTCCAGTGATTCCAGCAACGCCTGCCATTCGGACCGCTCTTTCTGACCGGGTTTTCGGGCACCAAACAGCTGCAAAACCTGATGTCCGTTTCGGTCAAAGATTTCCAGTGAAGACACGGTGCCATCTTCTGTCGGACGCCGAACCAGCCAGGCCTCGGCGAAAGCGTCGGTGTTAGCATGCAGATTAAAACCCGGATCCAGTACATTGAACCAGGGGCCTGTGCGCATCAGTTTCTTCACCGGTCCGGTATGAATCTGAACTATGCCGCTATTGCCGACAAAGACCATGATAGGAAACTCTTGATCTGCGGCCAGTGTCAGCGCTTGCTCAAGGACATCGACCGGGAGCTGTCTGGCCCTTGCCTGACCGGCCAACCGAAACGCCTGACGACGCTCAAGGTGATGTTTTTTCAGCAACGCAAAAAAATCATGCACATCCTGAAGCTGATCCCAGTCCTGATGAAACCGCCTAAGATCAATATCACTATCGGCCTGGGTCGGTTCTGTCACTCGCCGATCAGCCCCGGCTGCAGAGACCGGATCAATAACCAGACCAGCGCACTGATCTTCTGACCTGTAGCGCTGAACCAACTGATCCAGTGCGCTCATATCGGTTTCGTTGTTGGCGTAAATCTTGTGAATAGCGTCCCCGGCAGCATCAAAAAACTGCAGACTGCGACGCCCGGCTTCTTCCACATAAAAGGCCAGCGCCCACTGTTTGAAGAAGATTCGCAGGTCGATATCGCCAAGGAAAAGCCCCACATGGTCTCCACCCCCAAGCTTGCCATACACACCGTTTTTTTCATGTACGACACTGTCATTGCGTGATAACGCCATGACAGGACCGAGGTTACGAATGTCGGACATTAACTGGCGCAGGCTTTCAGCATCCGAACGTAGGCGAAATACGCTGCCACCACACTCCAAAGCGACCAGTTCTGCTTCGCTCACATTGAGAGCATCGGCCACATTGCGAATTCTCAGCTTAGGGTTGTCCGCTTTAAAATCAGCCACACGTTGGCGTAGCTGCCGGATAGCATCCGGGCTTGAAATAGAGGTCATGATTGCTCCGAAAAGAGTAATTTAGCCGATAAAGCAAAAACCCCGCCCAACCGATCTGCTGTGTGCGGGGTTCTCAGGTTTTATTTAAAACGGTGCCGATCTATTCTTCGGTGACCTGCCACTTTTCAACTTGCAACGTTAACGGACTATAAGCACTGAAATGCACTCTTGCGTACGACTTGCCATCCGCAGACTGGATAATCCAACCGTTGCTATCGCCCTTATCATGCACGCTGACCTGATGCGTGTCCCTGTCATAATCGTACCAACCACTTGCAGGCATCAGTGTTTTAACGGTATCGGCTGCAGTGGTGCAATCACCGGATTTAACCGCATTAAAGTCCGCGAGGGTGGTCGCTGCGGTCAGTTTTTTAAACTCATCTGAAACAGGATTACCCTTTGCATCGTACAGAGCGTCATACTTAAAGGCGACACAGCCTTTTGCCGTCTCATTAAGACTAAAGCCAACGTACTTCTGATAGGCCAGATCCCAGTTGGTATTGGTAACGGTATCAGCAATCGCAAGGTCTCCGGAAAGATCCAGTCCGGCTTTAGCACTTGTTGCATCCAGACTGATCGTTTCAATCGCCGCATCAGCGGTGGCTTCAGCGTAGCGGATAAAGAGACTGCCGGACGATAGGGTTCCGGTTTCACCGGTGTTACTCAAAATCTGAACTTTATGCGTGTTGCCATCGCCGTCTTCAACCAGATAGACCGCAAAGGTCGGTGACATGGCATGCCCGCCATGGGCACCATATTCAAGCGCTCCATAATCCCCGGGAGACTTGAATGCCCCCTCCGACGAGTCGGTGAAGTATTTGTAAACCTGATCGGTATCGGTTGGGTTGGTCACATCCCATACGGAATCAACCATGAGTGCGCCAACTCCCTGGGCTTTGCCGTCACTGTCGGCACCTGCAATTGCAGCCTGTCCATTTCCTGACGCCCCGCCGTTTAATGAATAAACGTTGCTATGGCCTGACTTGGCGACCTTAATTTCCCAATCGTCATTTTCTGTAACAATACTGTTGGTCTCCAGATCCCAGTAAACAGGGGCTCCGTCACCTGGCGTTAAACTGGGGGATGCCACCGCAGCCTGCCACTTACCTGACGAGGAGTTATCAGGGTCAGCGTCGCTGTTATCTGATGAGCCACAGCCGGTCAGCAAAGCGGTTACTACTGCAGTCGTAAGGAAAGAACGGGCAAAAAGGTGTTCGCGGGGCATGAATATCATCTCCGTAAGTTGTTTTTTCGGATTAAATTTAAAGGTCGACTTTCAGTCCGGTATAGACAAAGCGGCCGGGGTGCGGCCCCTGATCGTCCGGATCGGATGGGTCTTTAGTGGTATCTGCAAGGTTATCGATACCCAGATAAAGCTTGAGGTGGGGATTGAGCCGTTGATTGAGCTTCAGGTCCCACTGACTCCAGGCGGGCGTATAAGTGTCATTAGCGACATCGTTATAGCTTTTACTCTGGTATTGCCCCTGCAATGTTGCACTGAAGCCTTTACCAGGTCTTAAGGTCAGACCGGTTTTAAACTGCTGCTGAGGGCGTCCGGTCAACTGCTTGCCGGTGCTGGCGTTTTCTGTATCCATCAGGGTAAAAGCAGCATCCCAGTACACCCATGATTGCCACTGATTTTTCAGCGCCAGCTCGGCCCCGGTAATAGTCGCCTTATCAATATTGAGGTATTCATAGATCACCACAGAGGGTGTGGTTCGCGGATGATCCGGGTTGGCCGCAGATGCGATAAGATCAGTTAATTCGTTACGGAACAGACTGAGATCCAGGCTCAGACCCGATGGGAAGCGCATTTCTGCACCTAACTGGAAGCTATCCGAACGCTCCGGCTGCAGATCTGAGTTACCCATAACCATATAACCCAGATTGCTGTGATCAAAAACGTAATAACGCTCTTTCAGGTTAGGAACACGATATCCCTTTCCCATGCCAGCACGAATACGCAGCTCCGCGACATTGAACCAGTCCGGGGTATAAAGAATGTTAATTTTTGGGGTGTAATGGTCGCCGAAGTCAGAGTCATACTGATAACGTATACCCGGTAAAAACTCCCAATTCTGCCCGATAAAGATGTCGTTTTGTGCAAACACCTCGACACTTTTATTCTCGGTGCCATGACCAATTTCGTCTGAACGTTTATAACCACTTAGGCTGGGCTTATCGATATATTGCTCCAGCTCTGCCCGTGACAGGTCAGCACCCAACGTCAGCAGCTGATTGTCTGTCAGAGGCGTATCCCACTGTAAGCTACCGCGGATAATATTCTGCTTAGCGGTACGAATATCACCTTTGTCCGTGATATCACTGAAGGACTCATGAGTCAGATAAATTCCCAAACTGTCTTCACCAAACAGCAGACGACTTCCCATATCGAAATGCTGGCGCTCAGCTATCTCAGTTTTGTCGTTGTAGCCAATACCCGGTGAGTAGATTAGATTTTCAGCAACCAGATCCTCTTTGTAATAACTGGGCTCAAAAAAATACTCATCTCCCTGAAGCGTCTTATAAGCAATACGTGCTGAAAGATTGCTTTTGCGCCCCATCTCTCCATCTCTGGTCGGTGTCTCAGGGTCCAGATCATAGCCATCAACATCTCGGACACTGGCGTTCAACGCACCACTCCAGCCCCCTTGATTAAGCCCAAGATTGAGTTGTCCGTAACGCGCACTGATATCCTGCTTGCGCCCTCCCAAGCTAGAAGAAGAGTTACCAATGTTACCGGCACCATAACTACCCACATCAGCGGTTGCAGAAAGACTGAAGCTTTTTTCTGGCTGACGGGTGATAACATTGATCACCCCTCCCATCGCCGAGCTACCATAAAGGGCTGAGGTTGCGCCCTTGACCACTTCGATATGCTCAATATCTGCTGTAGCCAGTTGACTTACATCGACAGAAGATCCGGTACTTGCAGTAACCGGGCGGCCATTGACCAAAATAAGCACTCGGTCAGCATCCAATCCTTGTAGCCAAACCTCCTGACCGCCTTTGCCATGAATATCCTTCAACATCAGTCCGGGCACGGACCTTAGCGCTTCACCAAGATGCCTCGCGTGCAAAGTTTCAATTTGCTCCCGGGAGATCACTTCAGTGCGCACAGGAGCATCCTCTAGAAGCCGCTCAGTACGAGTGCCGGTAACCACCCAGATTTCATCAGATGAACCGGTAACATCCTGAGCCGACACAACACCTGAAGACAGGAACAGTGAGCCTAATATGATCCATGATGAAAGGGGTTTTACCGTTGTACCTTGCATTGCTTACCATCCACTGAATAAATGAAACTAAATGATAATAATTACCATTTAAACTTTATTCAATGGAAATGAGAATTATTTTTACTTTAAAAGACTCTAATATCTATACCGTCAATGAGGACAAGTATTTAAAACGCAGAAATTAGAACTACTCGTCAGCTTATGTCTTATCATCCGAAGCCACTTACCGGAGATGGATAAAATATTGATAAAACAAAGCATTAGCGCGTATTGGGACAGAAAGAAGGGGGGCTTAATCAGGAATCAGTTTTAGAACACCGGAGACAGAGGTCTTAGCTCTGCAGAGCTAAGACCTCTCATCGAATCAGCCATAATTCGGATCACTGCAGAAAGGGTTGGTTTGGCGCTCCCGCCCAAACGTCGACATAGGACCATGACCGGGCACAAAGCGAATCTCGTCACCCAGCGGAAACAGCTTTTCACGGATGGAACGGATCAGATCGCCGTGGTTACCCTTCGGGAAATCGGTACGGCCAATGGAGCCCTGAAACAGCACATCACCTACCTGAGCAAACTGAGCATCTTCGTGGTAGAACACCACATGACCCGGCGTATGTCCCGGACAGTGGATCACCTGAAAACTCTCTTCCCCAAGCTTTACCTCATCACCATCTTCTAACCAACGGGTCGGGGTAAAAGGCTGTGCCGCCGGGAAACCAAACATCTGACTCTGCTGTGCCAGCCCTTCCAGCCAGAAATCATCGTCTTTGTGCGGGCCAATGATTGGCAAGTTCAGCTTTTCCGCCAGCTCACCCGTACCACCGGCATGATCAATATGACCGTGGGTCAGCCAGATCTGACTCAGCTTCAGTTGCAGCGCCTCAACCCGTGCCAGAATCTTATCCAGATCACCACCCGGATCGATCACAGCAGCATCTTTACTGGAATCACACCACACCAGCGTGCAGTTCTGTTGAAAGCCGGTCACCGGGATAATTTCATATTGCATGGGGTCGTCTCTGATTGTTTTGGCGAGTTGATTTTTCAGCAAGCACATCCACTGAATTTTCTCGCTATTGTCCCCCCTGAATCCCGGCAATTCAATCGTCTAAGCTACGACTTTTTTACCCTTCTTTACACAAAACCAAACCTCGGCATCACCTAAAGACTGAGCTTCCGGATAAAAGATTAAGAAAGGTTAACTCACTTGAATAGCCACCTAATTCCGGCTAGGTAAAGAATGTAAATGATAATGATTTTTATTTGATAAATACGTAATCTCACGCCCCACACCGAATTAAACCGACCTATTCCGTCAATCCGGCCACGATCGGATCAATACGAAACCAAAAGGGGCTAACGAATGAAAACTGTTTTCCGTCCTGTACTACTGGGACTGAGTGCTGCTGTTGCAGCTGTTGTTCATGCCGATGACAGAGCATCGGCTAATGATCAGGTGAACATGGACTCTGTGGTAGTGACTGCTGCAGGTTTCGAGCAAAAACTAACCGATGCACCTGCCAGTATCTCAGTGATTACTGAAGAACAGTTACGTTCTCGCCCCTATACGACACTGCTGGATGCGGTGAAAGATCTGGAGGGGGTCGATGTGGGTGAAACCCGCGACAAAACCGGCCAGGGCAGCATCTCTATGCGAGGCATGGGATCTGATTACACCTTAGTACTGATTAATGGCCGCCGCCAGAATAACCACGGTGACATCTACCCAAATAACTTTGGTGGCAACCAGTTTAATCATATTCCACCGCTGGATGCGATTGAGCGTATCGAAGTCATTCGCGGCCCGGCCTCGACCCTCTATGGTGCCGATGCGATGGGTGGTGTGATCAACGTCATCACCAAACGTAATGCAGACCAGTGGGCAGGCTCGATAACGACCAGTCGTACCATGCAAACCGATGACGACTACGGTGATGACACGACGCTCGACTTTTCCGCGATGGGGCCTGTATTACCCGGTAAACTGATGCTTGGGCTGCGTGGCAGCCTTTATGATAAAGAAGCTTCAAACCCCGAATACTCTGATGTTACTGACCCCAATGGAACATCACACAATCGGGAGTTAGGTTTTGGTAGTGGCGGTAAAACAGTTGATAACACTAACAAATCCCTGGGTATGAGCCTGATTTTTACGCCATCAGACAAGCAGACGATTACTTTCGATTACGATACATCAGAGCAGGTTTACAACAACGATGACAGTCAGGTAGGCACCACTGACAACATTGAAGATCTGTGGAATCGAAGCCGCTCTGGCTATGGAGAGGACCAGGAGTTTACCCGCGACCAATTGGCAATCAGTCATGAAGGTCAGTGGAGTTTTGGCCGCAGTACCGTCACGCTGAACCATGTTAAAACCAATAACAATGGGCGAACGCTGCCTCTCAGTGCCGCAGAACGTACCAAGCTGGATGATATGAAAACCAGCTCATGCGGTGGCCTGACCGAAGCACAGTGCAAAGACAAGGTCGCAGAAGCCTTTCTGCCACGTCCAAAGCGAACTCTGGAGAGCGCAGAAACCAGTCTGAACAGTAAACTGGAACTTCCCTTCCACAAAGACCACTTTGCTGTTGTCGGCGCTGAGATTACGCAGGGCGAGTTGAAAGATGGCGTGTTCGGCATGGAAGATGGCAGCAGCGGTGCTATTCAGGACTTCACCACCCTATCGGTCTTTGGCGAAGACAACTGGTACGCTACCGATCGTCTTACACTGACAGCCGGGGCCCGTTACGACCACCACGATACCTTTGGTAGCCAGATCAGCCCCCGTCTGTATAGCGTTTACGCATTGGATGACAGCTGGACGGTTAAGGGGGGTGTCAGTACCGGTTATAAGACCCCAAAAACCACAGATCTGTATGACGGTATCACCGGCTTTGGCGGACAGGGCACAATGCCCCTCTATGGCAACTCTGATCTTGAAGCAGAAACCAGTGTCAGTTCAGAAGTCGCACTTTACTGGCAGCACCCGGTAAAACGCCACAGCTTTAATGTCACCCTGTTTGAAAATGACTTTAAAGACAAGATCAGCTCACAGGCCTGCGACTCTGCTACGGATTGCGGCATTGAAGGCGACTATGTTGATGCAGGATTTTCCTCTTACGGCAGCAGAAGCACCAAAAAGGTCAATATCGATAAAGCCACCATTCAGGGTTTAGAGCTGGCCGGCAGTTATGAGATTCTGCCTACGCTGTCCGTTCGTGCAAACTACACCTATACCGATAGCGAACAGGAAAGTGGTGATCAGAAAGGTTATCCACTAACCGGAACGGCCAAGCATATGGCTAACGCTACTCTGGACTGGATGGCAAGAGATGACCTGAATCTCTTCCTGACGTTAGAATCCCGCAGTAAACGCTTCCGTGGTTTTGGTCGTAATGGGCTGAACGAGGGCAAAGACGGTAGTGTTTACTACAAAGATTACGAAGTGCTGCACCTGGGTGCCGCCTGGCAGGCGCTGGATAACATGACGCTGACAGGACGCATCAACAACCTGCTGGATCAGGACTTTAGCAGCCATACCGCCTCTTTCGATGACGCCAACAACGATGGCGTCTACAGTGATGACGAAGTCACTTACTACGACGATTACAACAACAAGGATAAATCCCGTAACGTTTGGATCTCTGCTAACGTCAGATTCTGATCTCGACCCGACCAATCAAAACACGCTCTACCAATCAAAAACATTCTGCGCCCCTACCGCTATCAGGAGGGGCGTTTTTTTGTTTTCTCCCCCGGCTAATCCCACCATCTGACGACTGAAAAAAATGGCATTTAGTTGGCAACTTTTTTTCTATAGGTTAGTCTCAAGATGTACACATTATTTATTACCTGTTTTTGAACCCGTTTCGGACAACAGGTAGCACACAATCACGCTGTAAGGGTTAAAGAAAATGTTAAAGGTCTGGCACCTTTAAAACCCAAACAGCTCGTTGTACAGGAGATTTCCTATGGCCTTAGAAATGATGGTTTCTTTGATTTTAACAGCGGTAATCGGCACCGGCCTATGGATGAGCCTGCAACAGATGGCCCAGAAGCCAAAAGCGATTCGCATTAAAGCAGATCATGTTCGTAAAGATCGCTGGGATAATCCAGCACCACCAAAGCACAGTGATTACTAAAGCGTCTTTCAGACGAATTAACCTGCTCCAATAAAAACGCCGGATCAAAGATCCGGCGTTTTTGTTTCAGCAACCCCCCATCGCTAAGCGAAAGAGTTCGCATCTTAACGGGCGATACTCTGCATAATCTGACGAACACTGCTGATCAGGTTATTGGAGGCTTCTTTGGTACGGATTGAAGATTCTGTTGCTTCTGCAGCGGCTTCATTCACCGAGTCCAGGTTGTTGCGAATCTCTTCCGAGGCCGCACTTTGTTGTGTGGCTGCCGCAGCAATCATCTGACTCATATCGGTGATCGATTGCATGGTCTGACTGATAGCATCCAGCGTTTCACCGGCAACCTGCGCCTGGTCGACACAACCACTGGCACTTTCCTGACTGGACTTCATCACGCGAACGACTTCCTCGGTTTCTTTCTTCAGACGCTCCAGTGTGCCGTAGATCTCGCCTGTGGAATCCTGAGTACGCTGTGCCAGTGCACGAACTTCATCGGCAACCACAGCAAAACCCCGTCCCTGTTCACCGGCACGAGCCGCTTCGATGGCAGCATTCAGAGCCAAGAGGTTGGTCTGATCAGCAATTTCAGTAATTACAGAGATCGCTTTCGAGATATCGTCTGTCGCCTGGTGGAGGCTTTCAACCTGAACAGAAGCTTTCTCAATAGCAGATGCCAGCAAGTTAATCGACTGAGCGGTATCATTCACCACACTACGTCCCTGATGAGCCAGCTGATTAGCCTGCTGAGTGGCATCAGAGGCAGAGTTAGCATTTTGCGCAACCTCATCAATGGCACCGGAAAGCTGGCTGATCACAGTAGCGATTTGCTCGACTTCAGCGGCCTGGCGGTTGATCGCCTCAGCAGCATGATCGGCAATGTCTGTAGTCTCATCACCCAGTGCGTAGAGCTCTTTAGCGGAATGAGAAATACGCGTTGTCATTGCATTAACATTAGCTTCACGCATGATCGCTGCCAGATACATCTGCCCTGCTTCATCGGTAGAGTTGGCATACATCTCTTTCAACAGATCACTGTCGATGTAACGCTTGGCACGATCTGTGGCTTTTTTCAGGGGTGCCATAAGAGCCCGCAACAGCAGTAAACCTGCCGCGCCAACCCCAGCTGAAACTCCGAGAGTGACAGGAGCGGAAAGGTCAAAGGCCCAACTTAACCCGCTTGGAATCAAAGCAGAAGCAAAGAGTAAAACAGGAACACTGGAGCTGAGGTTCAGATCGTAAAGGCTGAAACGCTTTTTACCTTTGGCAACACGCTCGTAAATAGACTCAGTGCGTTTTACCAGGTTCTGGCGTGGCTTGGAGCGGACGGACTGATAACCGATCACTTGGCCGTTATCAAGAATGGGTGTAACAAAAGCATTTACCCAGTAATGATCACCATTTTTGCAGCGATTTTTCACAACCCCCATCCAGGGTTTATTTTTCTGCAACGTAGCCCACATATCGGCAAATACAGCAGGTGGCACATCCGGATGACGTACCATATTGTGAGGCCGCCCCATCAACTCTTCACGGGTAAAACCGGAGATATCTACAAAGGCATCATTAACGAAAGTGATCTGGCCTTTCAGGTCCGTTGTCGATACCAGAGGCAGATCATCGGGAAAACTCTTCTCGACCTGGGTGACAGGTAAGTTCTGTTTCATGGCGCAGCATCCTGTTGCTCAATTTAAAGGTTGTTGTCTCAATAACTTTCTGCAGGCCTTTTTAGTAAGGCTCTCTTTTAGCAGATCTTTTTTTGTGACTTGGGGCTCAAACATTGTGACTCTGGTCAAGTTCTATACGCTTTGTTACAAAACATTACCTTTCTGACAAAATCTTACATTTGTTTATTCGTAACCGCCAGAAAAACCACAAACATTTGATGGTGTAATCAATCCTTTAACCCGGAAATTCCCTTCCCGGCTTGCATACACGCCTACGGGGCATGTTATCCTGCCACATTAAACGCTAAATACAGTTAAAGCAAAGGGGCACCCCATGCAAATTCAGGACAACGCAGTTGTATCCATTCACTACACTCTGACTAACGAAGCGGGCGACACTATCGACTCTTCCGCAGGTGCAGAGCCACTGGCATACCTGCACGGTGCCGCTAATATTATTCCAGGTCTGGAAGATGCTCTGGTCGGTAAAGCAGTTGGTGACAAGCTGAACGTTACTGTTGCCCCAGCAGACGGCTACGGCGAGCACATTGCTGAGCTGGTTCAGGAAGTTCCTGCAGAGATGTTCCAGGGCGTAGACGAAGTACAGGTTGGTATGGAGTTCCACGCGGAATCCAACACTGGTCAGCCGATCGCAGTAACTGTAACCAAGGTTGAAGATGGCAAAGTAACCATCGATGCAAACCACCCTCTGGCGGGCGTAACTCTGAACTTTGATGTTGAAGTTGTTGAAGTTCGTGATGCATCTGCTGAAGAGCTGGAACATGGTCACGTTCACGGTGCTGGCGGTCATCAGCACTAATCAGCAATCCGTTGCTGATCATTCGCTCTCCGTTTTTTTAATTGAGAGTGATGAAACAAAAAAACCCAAGCCTAGGCTTGGGTTTTTTATGCACCCTTTCAAAGCGTCCGAGACGGACGCCCTCTTTTTTAAGGCAACGCTTTCTGGACGACTTCAAACAAGTCCTTCGACAAGTCCGCTTCTGCAATGCGTTTCAGTTCGACCTGCATAAGCTGCTGACGTTTGCTGTCCATTTTCTGCCAACGGGTCAGCGGGGTGATCAGACGGGAAGCGATCTGCGGGTTCATCGCATCCAGTTCCAGCACCACATCCACCAGGAACTGATAACTCAGGCCATCGATGCTGTGGAAGTTAACGCGGTTCTGGTTACAGTAAACACTGATTAATGAACGCACCTTATTGGGGTTCTTCAGACTGAAGGCGGGATGCTCCATCAGTGCCTTAACCCGCGCCAACGCATCCGGATGTGGGCGGCTGGCCTGAACCTGGAACCACTGATCCATTACCAGGGCATCATCTTTCCACTGCTGCTCAAAGCTTTCCAACGCTGCTTTGGCTTTCTCATCCTGCCGGGAGTGCACTAAAGCAGTCAAAGCCGCATGCTGATCGGTCATGTTGTCTGCTGTGGTGAACTGCTGCCAGCTGCGTTCAACCGCGGCTTCAGTTTCCAGAGTCATCAGATACGACTGACAAATATTTTTCAGACGACGCTTGGCGATATCTTCCGCTACCGGGCGGTATTCACCGCTCAGCTGGTTTGCGACAACCGCCTGTTCCAGCTCAGCACTTAACGCCTGCGCCAGGGTTCTGCGAGCAATGTTACGGCAGGCGTGAATTGCATCCACCGGTACGACATCAAACTGCTCGGCCAAATAAGCTTCGCCGGGCAGTATCAGCATTTCCGCCAGAATAGCAGGCTCAAGACCGGCACTGAACAGGCCTTTATATGCCTCGATCAGAGCAGGATCAAGTTCCGGCATCTGACCGGATTCATAGTCAGCAATCATCGCCTTCAGTGCTGATATTGCCAGTCGCTGGCCAGCATCCCAGCGATTGAAACCATCAGAATCATGGCGCATCAGGTGCAGAAGCTGCTCTTGGGAATAATCAAAACTTAGCTTCACCGGTGCCGAAAACCCCCGTAGTAATGACGGTACCGGCGCTTCTTCGATACCGTCAAAAACAAAGGTTTGTTCCGCTTCGCGCAGATGCAATACACGATTGGAATCCCCCTGCTCACCGGACGCTTCGCCAGAGCTGAGTGTCAGCGGCAGATCGTCACCTGCGGCATTCAACAAACCAATTTTGACCGGAATATGCAGAGGTTGTTTCTCAGGCTGATCAGGCGTAGAAGGGGTTCGCTGGCGTACGGTCAGACAGTACTGTTTGTTATTGGCATCGAAAGAACTGCTGACGGTCAGTTCCGGCGTTCCCGCCTGGCTGTACCAACGCATAAACTGGGTAAAGTCGATGCCGGAAGCATCTGCCATAGCCGCCACAAAGTCTTCAACGGTGACCGCCTGACCATCGTGACGCTCAAAGTAAAGATCAGAGCCTTTGCGAAACTGATCCGGCCCCAAGAGATTAGCAATCATGCGCACGATCTCCGAACCCTTCTCATAGATGGTCAGGGTGTAGAAGTTGGAGATCTCGATAAAGTGATCCGGGCGCACCGGATGCGCGGTCGGACCTGCGTCTTCAGCAAACTGAGCGGTACGCAGCATGGCAACATCTTCGATACGTTTTACAGCGGCATCATTCATATCCGCCGAGAAACACTGATCCCGATAAACGGTAAAACCTTCTTTCAGGGAGAGCTGGAACCAGTCACGGCAGGTCACACGGTTGCCGGACCAGTTGTGGAAATACTCGTGTGCCACTACGCCTTCGATACGCTGGAAAGCATCATCCGTTGCAGTATCCGGGCGGGCCAGTACACAGGAGGAGTTAAAGATATTAAGGCCCTTGTTCTCCATTGCCCCCATGTTGAAATCGTTAACTGCTACGATCATGTAGATGTCCAGATCATATTCCCGGCCGTAAACCTCTTCATCCCACTTCATGGAGGCTTTCAGAGAGGCCATAGCATGATCACACTTGGTGATATTTTCCGGCTCGACCCAGATCTCCAGCGCGACATTACGACCACTCATAGTGGTAAAGGTATCTTTCACCACCTGCAGATCACCGGCAACCAACGCAAACAGGTACGCAGGTTTATCAAACGGGTCCTGCCAGGTAACAAAGTGGCGATTGTTGTCCAGATCCCCCTTGCCGATCGGGTTACCGTTGGAGAGCAGTACCGGATACTCGGTTTTGTCGGCGATGACCTTGGTAGTAAAGGCCGCCATTACATCCGGACGATCCGGGTAGTAGGTGATCTTGCGGAAGCCTTCCGCCTCACACTGGGTACAAAACATAGTGTTGGAACGATACAGACCTTCCAGGGAGGTATTGTTGGCGGGGTCGATCTCAACCTCGGTTTCCAGCACAAACTGGTCCGGAACATTCGGAATAATCAGCTGCTCACCCGTAATCTGATACTGATCAGCATTCAGCACTGCACCATCAATCGCCACGGAAATCAGCTTAAGTTCGCTGCCATGCAGTTCCAGCGGAAGACCTGCATCACGCTCACAGTTACGGTTAAAGGTGATACGGCTTTGCACGCGGGTTTCATGGGGATACAGATCAAAAACCAGATCAACAGACTGCACCAGAAACGCCGGTGGCAGATAATCTTTGAGATAAATAACGTCGTTGTTGTCAGAACTCATAACACACCCATTTAGTATCACAACATCGCCCGAATGCTCGCAAAGCTTGCGTCAGGACAAAAAGAGTTAAAAAAATTCAGGTTTAAACAGGGCAAGGAGCGGCTTAACTTTAGACTAAGCTTTCTAATCAAGTTAGAGTACGCATCCTGTAAAAAAGCTTGTTTGTATACAGGATTAAAACATGCTGCGGATTCATCTGCGAAGGAATCTGCAGACGAAATTTAAACATAAGCACTACACTGTAAAACGTAGCGATTCTGTACACTGCTAAAAATTGAATCGGCAGTCCTGAAACCAAGCCAAAAAGACGTCACGACCTTTTAATACTTCTGATTGAGTTAAACAGGCGAATTTCTTTCTCATGGATCATACGCAGTTAAAAGCCGAGCAGTTAAAGTTAGCCTTGCCGTTAAAGGTCGCCTCGGTTTATGTTGTTTTTTCCCTGCTCTGGATCTACTTTTCTGACCGAGTTCTGGAAAGTATGGTGCAGGATCCCGTTCTGCTTTCTGAAATTCAAACGTACAAAGGCTGGACCTTTGTCATTCTATCCGGGCTCCTGATCTTCAGCTTGACCAGTCTTGGCCTGAGACAGAAAAACTCGATTCAGAATAAACTGGATCGTCACTCCTCCTTTCTGCAGCAGGTACTGCAAAGCGTTAGCCACGGCATCATTCAATACACGCCCGATGGCGAGATCATCTTTGCTAACCAGGCGGCCAAAAAAGTCTACGGGTATAAAGAAACGCTGCCGGAGCGTATCGAACTTCTTTGTCTAAGCCCGCAGGACGTTCGCTACCTGACCACCAGTATTACCGCACTGGCAGGTGAAAATGAGCAGGAAGGTGAACTCCGGTTGCCCCAACGCCACAAACAGGGATTCACCTTTACCGCTCATTTCCAATGGTCGGTTACTCTGGACGAAAAAGCTCAGGTCGATACGATTACTGTTGCCGTCAGCGATATCAGTAAGCAGCAGCAACATCAGGATGCAATGGATCAGGCGGCACTGGTGTTTGAGATGTCGGACGAAGCCTACCTGATTACCGACGTCCACAGCCGCATCCTGAATATCAACCCGGCCTTCACTAAAATCACTGGCTACGAGCTGGAAGAGGTAAAGGGTAAAACTCCTGAAATATTCCAATCCGGTAAACATGACAGCAGCTTTTATCAGGCGCTATGGAATCAGTTAATCAGCCGGGGCCAGTGGCAGGGTGAAGTGATCAACCGTAACAAGAAAGGGGAAGATCAGCATATCTGGCAGAAGATCATGGCAATGAAAGATGCCAGCGGTAACGTGCAGAAATATATCTCCATGATGTATGAGATCAACAGCCTGAAGGACACAGGCCTGGATGACCTGACTCAACTGCCAAACCTGCCCCAACTCAGAGATCGTATCAATACTCTGATTCCTAATGCTGAGAAGAACAAAGAGCACTTCTGTATCGCTTACCTTGATCTGGATAACTTCCAGGCGGTAAATGACAGCTTTGGTCATCAGGTAGGTGATCAGCTGGTTCAGGCTGTAGCACAACGCCTGACAACCATTATTTCTGACAGCGATATCATTGCCCGTCAGGGTGGCGATGAGTTTATTATCCTCGGACGGGATCTGGGTGACTCCCGCTGCAGCACAGCTTTTGCCACCGGACTCTTAAGCGCCTTTGAAAACCCTTTTGACGTGGACGGCCACAAACTCTTTATCACCTGCAGTATCGGTCTGTGCTGCTATCCGGATGACGGTTCAACAGGCACCACCTTGTTACGAAATGCCGATACGGCGCTTTATCGGGCAAAGGATATCGGCAAAAATAACTTCCAGTTTTACACCTCTCAGCTGACCAGCAATGCAATTCAGAAGATGGAAATAGAACTGGAACTGAGGCGCGCCCTGAATGAGTCACCGGAAGAGTTCGTGGTTTTCTATCAACCTCAGATCGATCTGAAAACCGGTCAGATCTGCAGCGCAGAGGCACTGGTTCGCTGGCAGCAGGGCGACAAACGTATCGGCCCGGATCTCTTTATCCCGGCTGCAGAAGCTACCGGATTAATTATCCCTCTTGGGCTTAGGGTCCTGGAGCAGTCCTGTCTGGACTTTCTCAGCTGGCAGTCTTTGGATATGGATCTAAAGCGGGTCTGCGTCAATGTCTCTATGGTGCAACTGCTGCGCAGCGATTTCTATGAAGATCTGTTGAATATTCTGCAAAGAACCGGAATGCCCGCTAAGGCACTGGAACTTGAGATTACCGAAACCGCGCTAATGAAAGAGAATGATCAGGTGGTTCAGGTACTGCATCAGCTTCAGGAGATCGGCATTCAGGTCGCCATTGACGACTTTGGCACCGGTTATTCCTCTCTGGGCCGGCTGCAGAGCCTTCCTGTGGATCGTCTGAAAATTGACCGCAGCTTTATGCCTGAGAGCGCTGAAGACCAAAACGATCACGCCCTGATCTCCTCGGTCATCGGCCTGGCTAACAGCCTGAATCTTGAGGTTATCGCAGAGGGTGTCGAAACCGAGTACCAGGCAGAGTTACTGATTCGAAGTCATTGCGAAATGGCACAGGGTTTTCTCTACAGCCAGCCACTGCCGATGACAGATTTTGTTCGCCTTTGTCAGCAATATGCTGAATCAGCAGCAGCCAGCTAAAGGTTATAGCAGGTCAAACTGGATACCCACTGTCAAAAAAGCCCGCACATGCGGGCTTAATAAAGCGAATCGGGTATTTATCATCGGCAGACAATCAATCTTGGTCAGCGCTTACAGGCTGACACTCACCACAAAAACGACCGGCAACCCAAAAACCTGCCAGCATCGCCGGAATAAAGATCATCGCCTCAGCCCCGTTAATCACTGCCGTGACCAGAGCAGGTCCCGGACAGTAACCGGAGAGTCCCCAGCCGATACCAAACAGTCCGGAACCGATCAGTAAACGACGATCCACAGGGGCAACACCCGGCAGATGGAAACGGTAGGTAAATACCGGCTGCTGGCGTTTCAGTACCAACGGAAAAAAGATCGCCGTGACCACTACAGCGCCACCCATTACCCACATCAGCGCTGGCTGCCAATTACCGGTAATATCCAGAAAGCCCTGAACCTTAAGGGGATCTGTCATACCGGAAACCACAAGGCCGGTACCGAACAAGGCTCCGCAGAACAGAGAGGCAAAAATAGCTTTCAGATTCATACCAGTACCCCACTGATTCTCAGCAGAAGAACCGTCAGAATACCTGTGGTCATAAAGCAAAGCGTTGCCATCAGCGAGCGCCAGGAACGACGCCCCAGTCCGCAAACACCATGGCCACTGGTACAACCATTGGCCAAACGGGTGCCAACACCCACCAGAAAACCGGACAGCGCCAGCAACCCGACAGGAAAACCTTCCCTTGGCACCGCTAAGGCATCCCCCATCAGTTGATAAGTGATACCGCCAGCAAGAATCATCGCCAGCAGGAACAAAGCCCCCCGGGTATTTTTGCCACTAAAGGAAAGGCTCAGCAAATTGGCACAGATACCACTGATACCGGCAATACGGCCATTTAGCAGCAGTAGCAACGTTGCGCTCAGGCCGATCAGTAGTCCGCCGACAAGCGCATAAGCATCAAAAAAAGCACTCATGATTGAACTCAACAGGTAAATAACAGAAGCGATCGGCTTGGGTCGATGAGCTTATTCAGCGTCAGCCACTTCCAGATCCACATGGTAGGAGCTGAATTTACGGATATTCAGCACGCCGGTATCCAGAATCAGGTACTGACCTTTAATGCCCTTCAGTACGCCTTCGACCTGCGGTGTTTTATCCAGATTCAGTGCTGTTACCTTTTCAGGATGCGCTTCAACGGGATAACTGAAAACAAAAGGTCGGGCATCCGGCAACGGGTAGATGGCATCAAGACCGTGTTCTGCCTGAAGCGCAGCGATATCATTTTTTGCCAGCTCCAGCAGACGGTCACGCTCCGCCAGCAGGTCAATCTCAGGATTAATACCCTTGAGCATATTGCGCCAGTTGGTGCGATCCGAGGTGTGCTGACGAATGGCATCTTCAACCAGGCCGGACTGCTTACGGGTTTTCACCCGGAAAATTGGCAGCGCATTGATCGCACCCTGATCCATCCAGCGGGTCGGCACCTGAGTTTCGCGGGTGATGCCCACTTTAAGACCAGAAGAGTTAGCCAGGTAAACGATATGATCCTGAAAACAAAACTTCTCGCCCCACTCAGGTTCACGGCAGGTGCCGGCATCGTAGTGGCACTTCTCAGGGCTCATAATGCAGGTATCGCACTGGGCCAGTTTTTTAAAACAGGGATAGCAGAAGCCCTGTGAATAACTCTTCCTGGTTTTTCGTCCACAGTGGCAACAGTTGATTGCCCCATGAAAACTGAGTTTCAGTTTTTTACCCAGAAGCGCATTCAGGGAAATTTTTTCCTCACCCAGTTCCAGCTGGTAACTTACCGGCTGGGTATCCTGGGTGTACATCTTATGTAGCTGACCGGAAATGAGGGTCATAGTAACTCCTGAACTCAGATCCGCGATCAGTGCATAATTTTGATGATGTCGGTGTGTTCTTTATCGCTTTCACACTGGTCTTCCATAAAGCCCACCCGATCCTGAGCCGGCATGTCATGCTGAAATTCAAACAGAATAACTGCTTCCATACAGAGCTCAACCTGCTCTTCTGTCAGACGAACACCGTTGGGCCACTTGCGCAGTTCTACCGCCTGGCGCAGGCTGGCGTAAATTTCAGGGGTCATATTTTTGATCATATCTTGTAGGGTCATGGGAAGCTCCGTCATCAGATAGGCCCAGGTAATGGCAAACACCAATACCTGACTTGAATACAGGGATTATATCGTATCTTCGGTCTGCAGAGCGCCTGCAAACAGATAAAAAGTCACCACAGGAAATACGCAACGGATAAACGATCAGAGCCTGATCCGAAGTGATCTATGCCGGATAAAACTCTGACCGAAAATTTTAACGCTGACTAAAGCGGGATTTGCCTGACAAGGTAACACTGATCAGAGCCCAGAGACTGCCGGTCACCAAGCCTGCAACATGAGCAGCGTTCGCAACCTCGCCGAACCCCAGCATTGAGGCACCACCAACCATACAGAACAGCAGCCAGATCAGCAGAAAAACAAACACAGGCTTACGAATATAAAAGATGGGCTGGCGGGCAAAACGGTCCCAAAACCAGCAGTAACCCAGCAGGCCATAAACGACGCCAGACAGGCCACCAAAGAGAATATCGCCCATCAGATACTGAGCTAAATTCGCGCTGATACCGCTGACCAGAAAGAGCGACATCAGATGAAAGGTTGTTTGCTGACGCTCAATCAGACGGCCCAACTCCCAAACCCAGAGACTGTTAAAAATCAGATGCAGAGCACCAAAGTGCAGAAAAGCCGGTGTCAGCAAGCGCCAGATTTCGCCGGTCTGCAGCGTCTGCCACAAAGGCAGATATGCCAGTCCATTTCTCACCTGCTCGAAGGGAACAATAGTAAAAGATGCCAGCCAGTTTGGCTCCGGTTCAAAGTTAATCATGGCGGTTAGCAGACCGCTGACTATAAGAATGACCGCCGTCAGCGGCCATTGTGCAACCGCCTTGAAACCTGAATTCAGATTCAGAGGTTGTGTTTTTTCCGGCTCTACCGTGTAAGCGAGCTCCCCACGATGCCAATCCTGCACCAGCTGCATCAGTTGAGGATAATGCTCAGGGTTGGCCAGAAAAATCTCCTGAATCTGCTGGTTCTGACGTATCTGATGGCCGATCTTACGCACCCAGAGTTCTCGACTTAATTCCGATAGATCCTGACCTGCTGGCAACTCCAAGACTTTAATCATAATTACAGCTTCGCTCTGAAATAGTGGATAAGCAGACATAAAAAAATCCGGCAGCATGGTACGTGCTGCCGGATTAACTCGCGGGAGGAACATCCTGTAACTCTTAATAACGGGTTCGGTCAAAATAAAACAGGATAAAATGGAACCCACATTCCCGTATCCATCAATCGATACCGCAGGCATATATACCGCTGTCAGTTTTGTGAACCACAGGCTAGACGAACAACCGACGTTCTTGAATAACCATACTGTTAGTATGCGTCCATTTCTCAAAGTTCCAAGTTTTTGTGACAAAAGTTCACAAAAAAGGTAGTTGAAAGACTCCTTACTGAGATTATTCCGTGCAATAGATCCTATTATTCCCTAAAGCGCCTGATGGCAGCAGCCGAATTAGTTGTTCTCATCCCGGTCAACTGAGATCCAAACAAAGTTTCTGGCATCCAACCGGGACTCACCATTGAAACGGTAACTGGCCAACTTGCCATATTTCACAGCGCTGTAATCCAGACAGGCAATATTCGGTGTCACCAGTGCAGGTACCCCTTCGCACCAGTAGTGCCCGATAAAGAGTGGCCGTGCATCCTTCGGATAATACAGCAGGTCTTCTTTTTCCTGATCACTCAGAGCGTGGTCTTCCAGATTACCGGGAAGGTTGTCCGGTTGGAAAATGACATCACCGTAGGTCTCCGGGTTTTCCGCCCAGAAGTGAGTCCGGAAGGTACGCCGTGTAAAGCCATCACCACCATGGATCTCTACGCCTTCCGGCAGTCGGATGTGGCTGCCCCGGGTCAGATGCTCCATCAACCGGAAACCAAAACTGCCTGGCTGAACCGATTCAATGAGTAGCTCATAGGTAAGTTTGTCTGTCTGATACTCATTCTGCAGGGTGCGAATAAGCGCATCATCCCAGCTGGCATGAACCACGCGGAACTGATCATTTTCCAGGAAAAGAGGCAGGGTTCTGAACCACTCCAGATAAGTATTCCACTCATCCTGAGCACCCTCAAACTGATCCAGAGTCTCTTTGATCAGGCGTGTATGACGCGGGTTATGACTGCGCAGATAGTCATCGGCGAAACCTTCGGGAGCAGGTGTACAATACGTTATGGCATTGTGCTCGTGGTTGCCCATAATACAGGCCGCTTCTCCCGCCTGAACCATGCTGTAAACCAGCTCCAGTGATTCACGGATGCGCGGGCCGCGATCCACAATATCACCGAGAAAAATTACCTTTCGGTCCGGATGCTGCCAAACCCCATTCACCTTTCGGTAATCCATCTGATACAGCAGACGTTCCAGAGTATGGGCGCAACCATGTATATCACCAATCAGGTCATAACCGGCCGCTCCCGGTAAGCGGGTAAAGTCGGGCTTATTGGTCACCAAAACTGCTACTCCAGCCCAACTTTGTTCGGCAAATTTCATAGAAATTATGGTCAACCGGGTGAATCAGTCGCAGCTTGTATGGGCGTTTTTTCACATAAAGCACATCACCAGGCTTGGTTACCAGGTGAGTTTGACCATCACAGCTGACGTGAGGGTAAGCATCGTTATCTTCTGCGATGATAATCTTCACTTCGCTGTTGCCATCAACCACAATCGGACGGCTACTCAAAGTATGCGGGAACATTGGCACCAACACGATAGCATCCAGCTTAGGATGCATAATAGGACCGCCACCTGAGAGAGAATAAGCGGTTGAGCCGGTCGGCGTGGAAACAATCAGACCATCAGAACGCTGGTTATAAACATACTGACCTTCGATATAGAGATCGAACTCGATCATACGAGCCGATTTACCCGGGTGCAGAACGACATCATTCAGGCCGACGGCATTACCGACCGGCTCGCCGTTGCGATAGACCTCAGCATCCAGCATAAAGCGTGTTTCGGTAATGTACTGGCCATCGAGCACTTCGCCCACACGCTCTTCCAGTTCACTTGGTGAGATATCGGTCAGAAAACCCAAGCGGCCACGGTTAACGCCCAGCACGGGGGTATTGTACTTGGCAATGGCGCGAGCTGCGCCCAGAAGACTGCCGTCACCACCGACAACAATCACCAGATCACTGACTTCACCGATCAGCTTTCGGCTGACCTCCTGAAGACCATGCCCCGGCATTACTTCGCCGATCTGATCCTCAATAATAATATGCAGGTCACGCTCCTGAAGATAGCGGATCAGCCGCTTCATGGTATCCACAACCTTAGTGCTACCCAGTCGCCCGATCAGGCCAATATTTTTAAATTGTTCCATCTGCCGTCTTATGATTTGTTGGTGTGGATGTATGCTTTTTCAAAAGCGCCTAAGTGCCAAAGTTGGTCTTTTAATCGCCAGGGCTTTAACCTACCTCTATCAAATAAACCGGTAAAGGCGAACAGGTGTGACACCCGATAAATTTCAGCATCAGGCAGTCAGAGATCTGGTCTGGTTACTGACCATGCCCCGGCTGTGTCATTGTACTGCAGAAAGCTGGCAAATACCCGCCCCCAACTGGGATACCTTGGTACAACTCGATTCAGACCCGCGACCTATAGAATCCTGGCTTCTGGATAAAAAAAACCGTCTTCTGGGCCATTATCATGAGCAGTTATGGCTGTTTTATTTCGACCTGCATCCCGTGATTGAGCCACTGGCCAGTAATCTGGTTGTACAGGGCGAAAATCGTACGTTAGGTGAGTTTGATGTCTTGCTGAAAGATCACAGAGATGGCTTTGTATGGCACCTGGAACTGGCGATCAAGTTCTATTTGGGCACTGATTCCGGTTGGGGGAAACCAAGTTCATGGAGCCACTGGCTGGGCGTTGCCTGCCAGGACAGCATGGAACACAAGTGGCAACGCCTTGTTACCCAACAACTAAAACTGGGCGAACAACCTGAGGCGCGGCAATGGCTTAAACAATATGGCACTGCTGAAGGACAGTCTCTTATTCCGGATCGAGCCAGCGCCCTGACCCGAGGCTATCTGTTCTACCCGGCTCAGCACGATACACCCTTACCGCCACCTGAAATGATGAACCCCAATCATCTGAAAGGACACTGGATCGCCCTATCTCAATGGCTCGACAATTATCAGGCAGATACCAAACCAGAATGGCGCATTTGCCGGAAGCCATACTGGATAGCTGAACTGACTCAACCTGAATGGCAGACAGGGTACTCGGTCTCAGAAACCTTAAAACAAGAGCTGTCACCACCGGATACCGGGAAGCAGGAAAAATATTCCGCTGCGTCGAACAGCAACAACCGAAAACAACAGAAAAAGCGGGACAAACGCCCGCAGATGGGCACAGAAGGACTATTGTTGGAAAAGCGATCAGGAGAACGTCTTTTCGTGGTTTCTGATGGCTGGCCGGGTTATATCCCTTTGCCCTGGCATAGGTTACAACCCGGCAGTACTCTTTAAACTGAGGTTCTTAAACCTCAAATGATCAGCCCTGAGAAGCGGTTGCCAGCTTACCGGCCAACGCGATCAGGGCAACACCGGTAACCCGTTCAATCCAGTGGCTGATTTTCCGGAAAAAAACACGCACCTGCTTACGGGACAGAAACAGCGCAAGCCCGATAAACCAAAGACCGGTCATTACCGTCATCCAAAGGCCATAGAACCCCTGAATCCAGAGCGGCGTACTTGGACTGATCACTACAGAGAACAGAGATACAAAGAAAAGTGTCGCCTTAGCATTCAACGCATTGGTCAGAAATCCCAATCGCCACGCCTTCCAGGCCGTTGCCGCACTTGCCCCCTCTTCCAGACCAACACCTTCCTCTGCGGAATCAACAGCAGGCTTCGCTTTCAGGCACTGCCAACCAACCCAAAGCAGATATGCGGCACCCAACACTTTCAGTACCGTAAAGGCGGTTGTCGACTGCGCAATCAAAAGTCCCAAGCCCAGCAGTGAATAAGTTACATGAACCAAGATACCACTACCGATACCGATCGCCGTCCAAACGCCAGAGCGGCTGGAGGCACAGAGACTCTGGCGTAGAATAACCGCAAAGTCAGGTCCCGGGCTGGCAACAGCCAGAAAATGAACCACAACCACTGTCAGAAATTCCGGCCAATACTGAAGTAATTCTGCCATAGTAAATCCATCCACCAATTTAACTGTGTAATTAATTTCTCTTAGCCAGAAACAACAAAAGCCAGCAAAGCTGGCCTTTGTTGTTTCTCATCTATCGTTAAAAACGAGTACCAACACCCAGGCTGATACCGGAAATGTCTGTCGATTCTTCTGCAACGTATTTCATATAGTCAAAGTTAAAATACCAATCGCGCCAAACAGTCAGCTCCGCACCTAAACCATAAGAAATACTGGTGTAATTATTCACATCTTTATACTGTGAAGCAGCTACCCCCAGTAACCCTTTAATCTGCAAACGACCCAGAGGCAGTGCTCCGCGTCCGTATACACCAAGGGTATAGTCATGATCCCCACCCCCGGTAGCAATTTGCGCTTCACCAGAAACAAACTCTTCAAACCGCTGACCAAAAGTCAATCGGGTAGCCGTTCCGGAGTTTGTACCATCGCTCCAGTTTAACCTATCAACCGCGGCATAAGCATACGCTTGCTGATAAACATTAACCCGAGGTGCTGAATCACGGGTTTGACGATAAACCGGAGCGGCTTCAGTCGGAAGGGAAGCTAGGGTAGCCGCAACGGCTAAAGTGCTGGCGATGATACGCTGCTTCATCAGTGAACCTCTGTTTATATTCTTATATCCCTGACAGCGGATTGGAAAAGGCGCTGTCGATTTTACGTTTAGATTAACACACTTATCGGCAAGCATAAGCCTCACTTAAAGCCTAATACACTACTTTTTGTATCGTAAGGGACAGACAGAAAGCTTGACCCTGTAGTTAGCTACAGGGTTTATTATTGGCTTGAAGCACATAAAGCATGGGAGCCGATAAATGGGTAATCTCTACAAGATAGGATCACTGGCTAAAGCATCCGGGGTAACTGTTGAAACGTTGCGCTTTTATGAGAAACAGGGCCTTTTGCCTGAGCCGCATCGCTCCGATGCAGGGTATCGCCTCTACCCGGAAAGCGCTATCAGCCAGGTAGCCTTTATTCTTCGTGCTAAAGCGGTAGGCTTTTCCCTTAAGGATATTGCCGGGCTGCTGGATCTGGAAGTTAACCGGGAACAGGAAACCTGTCAGACGGTAAAAGATTTTGCCGAAGAAAAACTAGCTGAGATCGAAGCCAAAATTCAGGAATTGGAGCAGATGCGTAGCGCTCTGAAGCAGATTACCGATGCCTGTTGTGGCGGATCACTGCCCGCAAGCCACTGTACCATTTTAAGTGCCCTGGCCGATGGCCATCAGAAACAGGATAAGCATCATGCTGCTTGCTGAACATTTCTTTGATCTGTTTCTGGATGCCGCCCCCTGGCTCCTGGGTGGCCTGGTAATTGCCGGGCTGATTCATAGCTTTATCAGCACAGAGACACTGGCGAAACATTTGGGACAGGATAACCTCGCCTCAACGGTTAAAGCGGCCCTCTTCGGTGCGCCCCTGCCGCTTTGTTCCTGCAGTGTAATTCCCGCTGCTATGAGCCTGAAGCGCAACGGTGCGTCAAAAAGTGCCACCGTCTCTTTTCTGGTCTCTACACCGGAAACCGGAGCGGATTCCATTGCTGTTTCCTATGCTTTGCTGGGCCCTTTTATGGCGATTATCAGACCTATTGCGGCGGTTCTGAGCGCGATTAGTGCAGGACTGCTGACACAATATTTTAAAGATTTACCTAGCCCAGAAACAGAGCCTGAAACCGTATCTGCAGAGGGTAGCCCAAAGGAGACAACCTCCTGCTGCGCCAGCAAAAGCTGTGGCTCAAGCTCAAAAGCCAAAGAGTCAGACAAACCGCAGGAAAGCCAAAGCCGTTTCTTCCAACGCTTTATGGACGGCCAGCGTTACGCTTTTGTGGATATTTTCAATGATATGGCAGGCTGGCTTTTAGTCGGCCTCTTACTGGCAGCGGCAACACTTACCTGGGTTCCGGAACAATTTCTGACCCAGTGGGGAGATGGCTTCACCGCCATGCTGGTGATGGCACTGGTTGGCATCCCTATGTATATCTGCGCTACGGCTTCCACGCCGATTGCTGCGGGTTTGTTGCTATCGGGCCTATCTCCCGGAGCGGTTCTGGTGTTTATGCTGGCAGGCCCGGCCACCAATATGGCGACTCTTGGCATCATTAAAAGGGAATTAGGGGGCAGAGCTGTTGTAACTTACTTAACCGGAGTATTAAGCGTGGCGTTTCTGTCCGGCTTTGCGACTAATGCGCTGGTTCATTACTTTAACATTGATATTCAGGCGCAACTGGCGGCCAGTGAAAACCTGCTACCGGAATGGCTGATGCTAGGGTCCGCGATGATTCTGGCGGCGCTTATTATCCATTATGGAAAAACCAGGCTTCGCAAGCAGGCGGTTATCTGAATTAATCCATACCACTGGCTTTATCACGCCAGTCCTATCCCACCGCCAGCAACAGCAGGACGCCACACAAAATAGCGCCCATACCGATCAGCTCAATCGGAGATGGGCGTTCTTTAAAGAAGAGCACGGCTACCAACAGAGTAAAAACAAACTCGATCTGCCCGACCGCTTTCACGTAGGCCACAGGTTGCAAGGTCATCGCGGTAAACCACCCCACAGAACCCACGACACTGGTCAGTCCCACAAAGGCGCAAACACCCGTTTGCAGCTTCATCGCTTTCCAGTCCGATGGCGAGCGCCAGCTCAGATAAATTGCGCCGATTAAGGTTTGCAGGATGACCATCACCACCAGAGTCACCGCAGCTCCCAGCTGAAAATCAAGATTCAGGCTCAGGCTAGCCTGACGCAATGACAGTGAGGTCAGGGCAAACAGCAGCCCCGCCAAAAGTCCAACACCGGCGGCAGGATCGAGCAAAAAGTGTTTGATCCTCTGCCCCCAACTCAGAGTTTTGCCCTGATCCAATTTGACCAGAAGGGATGCTTTGCCCTGCCCCATCAGAAAGATGCCGACAGCGCCCAGGGCAATACTCAGCCACGCCAGAAGCGACAAGGTCTCCGACCAGATCAGTACGCCTAAAACCGCCGCCAGCATAGCTTCGGTTTTGACATAAAAACTGCCCAAAGCAAAATTCCTGAAGCGAAACAGCCAGACCATAAGGGCGGTCGCAATCAGCTGGCAGATAGCGGCGAACAGGGCATACCCCCAGAACCTGAGCTCCGGTTTGGGAATCACAGCCAATGAGGCGTCATCTGAACCAGCCCAGAAAATCAGTACCGCCAGATAGATCAGCGCAAAAGGCAGCCCATAGAGATAACGCACCACAGCGGCACCACTGGCGGTCAGACCATACCCCAGGGATTTCTGCCCTGCGGTTCTGACCGACTGCATCAGAGCCGCCATCAATGTCAGTGCAACCCAGGTACTCATCGGCAAAGATCCCTGACTGCCTCAGCTTGCATAGCCCTTTTCAGCAGGCACATCAGAAGTGTTTCTCGCCTGGGTCACGGGCACCGGATTCAATCGCTTCGGTCAGCTCAAAAGCTCTTGCCCATTGGAAGGTATTCAACAGCGGCATTCCGGCTTCTGTCATATCGGAGCCGAAACTCATAATGCCATCTTCATGGCCTGCCATAGCAAACACAGGACTGAGTTTGAACGCATCCGCCTGCCAGAGCTGCTTCACCGCCTGCGCCATTTCCGGAGTACCATAAGGCACATCAGCCGGGGTTTCCGGCAGAAACAGCTGGCTGCGTTTTTGCCAGATTTCTGGGCTGTGGATATGTATCACCGCCTGAATAGTGTCATCCAGTGCGTAAACAGCACCATGGGTTAACGCCTCTGATGAGGGTTTCACCGGCCCATGGGCAACAATATGATTGGTCGTCGGATCACAGTGCTCAACAATGGCGTAGTGCTCCGGTGTCAGCCGTTCCAGCTCACCGGTCTGGGGGCCGCTGATAATAAAGCCGTTACCGTGGCGAATACTGATATTGCCATAACCCAGACCACCGTATCGGGCTGAGTCCTGACCGATCAGCCCTAACTGAAACAGTGTCAGTCGCCATTGCTGAATCGACTCCAGCAGCCCCTCATCACAAGCCGCTGACGGGGTGTACTCCAGCTGGTATTTAATAACACCTTCACGCTCAGCCATGGGCTGATCTCCTTCTTTAATCGTAAATCAGCAATCGTCAAAATCAGCTACGCCATGCCTCAAGCAAAGCCTTAGGTGCCAGGTTAAGACCTTTCAGTTGCCAGAGTTCAGAATCCGGTAACCTGTGGCCCTGAGCATCTTCCAGCCAGGTCTGACGTAGCCAGGCGCTATGCTGATAATCCAGCTGCAACAACAGCTGTTGCTGAAAGGGTATCTGCAGCACTTCACCCAGCAGCATGCGAATCACGCCCAGATGGGAAACCAGAATTCCACCCCGCTCCTGTCGTAACCAGTCACACCACGCCAGAATAACCCGTTGCTGCATCTGATAGGCCGACTCACCATTGGGGAACTGAAAATCCAGCAGGCTATGTTGCCACTGCTCTATCGCATCCTGCCCGATATCAGCCCAGCTCTGTCCTTCCCAGCGGCCGAAATCGATCTCCTGCCAGCGGGGATCTTCCTCTATCGGTGCAGAAGCTTCTCCTATCGGTGCGAGTGCTTCCGAAGACTTTCTTTGCAAAGCTGACAAATGATCCGCAAGTGTTCGAGCGCGCTGTAGAGGACTGGAAAGTAGGGGCAGATCCGACCGGGAAGCCATCAGTTCCCCCCAGGCCGCATCGGGGACTTCAGCAGGTGACAGATCGCTCTGACCGTAACAGATACCGGCTTCGACCTCAGGCTTAAGATGGCGTACCAGCAGGTAATCGCAGGTTTTGCGTTGCAAGGCTTTAAGACTCGATGCGGTTTCTTGGGACATGGTTCATAACTTGTAGTTTACAGCTTAAACAAGCACTGCTGACAAGATCAGATAAATCAGAACTTCCGCCAACTGTTGAGCACCGCCCAGACAATCACCGGTATAGCCCCCGATTCGTTTCAGCCAATACCAGCTCAGAAGACGATGCAGCAGAAAAAGGCCAGAGATCAGAAGCAGCGCCGTTGCCAGAGAAAGAAACAGCAAGCCAAGCGCACCGATAGCGGTAATAAAGCTCAGCTCTCCAGCCGTCATACGATCACTATGGCCCGAGAACTTACGATCCACCTCATCACGCACATAATTGAGAGTAAACATAAAACTGGCGGAGAAGCTTCGGCTTAACCCATGACCAAGAAGCAACACCCAGGGAATCAAATCCGCTGGCAGGAGCGCTAGGGCCGAGAGTTTCATTGCCAGCATCAGGCCTAAACCAACCGCACCATAGGTTCCCAATCGGGAGTCCTTCATGATGCGCAGCACCTGCTCCTTCTGCCAACCACCGCCAAAGCCATCACAGGAATCCGCAAAGCCATCTTCGTGAAATGCCCCGGTCGTGAGAATGCCAACCGTTGTGCTCAGCAACAGCGCCAGCCAGACGTTTTGCCAGATTCCATAAAAGACAACAAAAGACAGCGCACAAACCGCACCAACCATCAGCCCCACAACAGGCAAAAAGCGCGCGGCACGATTCAGCTGTAGCGCCTCATCCGGCACACGGGTTTTCACCGGGATACGGGTAAAAAAGATGATCGCGGCCAGCAGCAGATAACCCTGCTGCTGCCAAAAACTTTTCCCGGACCAATCAGCGGGCATTGCTGCTCTCATTTCCCGCATCGTCAGTACCGGATACCAGCTCTTCGCCGCTGACACCGGCATCGGCAAAAGAAGCCATTTCGTTCAGGAAGGCAACGGAGGAAACCACCAGAGGATACGCCACCGCGACACCGCTACCCTCACCCAAACGCAGATCCAGCTGCAAAAGGGGCTGAACCTTCAGATAGCTCAGCATTTTGCGATGACCACTTTCGTCAGACTGGTGTGTGAACACAGTGTAATCCAGTACGTCCGGGAACAACGCATGCGCCACCAACAGAGCACTGGTCGCGATAAAGCCATCAACCAGCACCAGCATCTTCAGCTCAGCGGCTTTTAGCATAGCGCCGCAGATCATGGCGATTTCAAAGCCACCAAAACGGGCCAGAATTCGTAATGGATTATGATCGGGATAGCCACCATTGGACTCAATATAATTCGCCGAAGCCTGCTGCAGAATCGCCAATTTTTTCAGTACGCCTTTCTCATCAAGGCCTGTTCCGCGTCCCACACACTCCGCCAATGGAATACCGGTCAGGTGGTGCATCAGCAAAGCGGCAGATGATGTATTACCAATCCCCATCTCACCAAAGCCGATGACATTGGAGCCACCTGCAGCCACACGCTCAACCTGATCAGCACCACGCTGCAAAGCCAGTTTAACCTCATCATCGGTCATGGCCCCTGCATTCAGATAACTGGCAGTACCGCGCGAAATACAAGCATCAAACAGCTTAGGGTGCTCTGGCAGATCCGCGGCAACACCTGCGTTCACAACTTCCAGATCAATACCGTGCTGGCGGCAAAAAACATTGATCGCCGCTCCGCCACCCAGAAAGTTAAGCACCATCTGCGGGGTAACTTCCTGTGGGTAAGGGCTGACTCCTTCGCTCACGATGCCGTGATCACCGGCAAAAACCAGCATATGCGGCTTCTTCAGCTCAGGGGTCAGGCTCTGCTGAATTAAACCTATTTTCAGGGCAACAGCTTCCAGCTGACCCAGCGCACCCAGCGGCTTGGTTTTGGTGTCGATCTTTTCCTGTAGCTGTGGGGCAATGCGTTTATCAGTTCGGGAGATGGAAAACATAGGGCTCTCTGGAATTATCGGATCGTTTTAGCGACCTATTCGGGCAAACAAAACGAGGCTGCGAACAGCCTCTTTCAGAAAAAACTTTGCTTAAGGGATTAATCGTCTTTAAGTCCCTTTTTACCTTCTTCGGTCAGCGTCCAGGGCAGACCGGGTTGTTGCTTGAGATTTTTACTGTCCTTGGCTTCAGCCGCTTGCTGAGACTGACGCTGCTCCTCATCGTCTTCCAGCATTGCCTGATAGAAGCTGGCGGAATATCGTCGACCACCGGTATTGGTCGGGGTGACACGCTTCACTTCAGGGGGGGCTTCAGATGTAACCGCCGGAGTTTCAACCTGATCCGACACCTTCTTCTCTGTTTCTGCTTCCGGATCCACCTCTGGCTCAACCGGATTTAGAGCATCCGGGTTAGCAAAGGCTTCACTTAACGGAGTGTAAGCCAGCTCCGAACGGGTAGAGTTAAGCTCAGCTTCCTCTTCCGCGATACGTTTGGCTTCAGCCTCGGCTTTCTCTTTCTTCAGCTGCTCGGCCTCCGCTGCGGCCCCTACATACTTAGCTAAAAACTCACGGGATGGCGCAAACAGAGCGGCACCGGTCACCGCTTCGGTGTACTTCAGCATGTGATCGTAATGGCCGTGAGCATCGCTATAAATCATGCTGGCCAGCATGCGGGTAAAGTTATCAGCAAAGCGGCAATAGGAAACAAAGTAGAGCCCCTGAGCACTCAGATTACCGTAAGCCATGCTCTGACGCAGAATCTCAATAGCAGAGCCGTCTTCATCCTTGATACCTGCCCGCTTAATATGCGAGGTCAGTGGTTTCTCTTCACCTTCAAATTCAATGTTTTCCGCCTTCGTGCGGCCAATCACCTGTTCCTGCTCTTTTACCGGGATACCGTTCCAAACCGGCATATTGTGAACATAGCGCTGCAGATGAACATAGCTGCCCCCTGCAAAAGTCTGATCCTCATTACCCACCAGAGCAACCCGGGCCCTGTCTTCCCCTTGGGGATTTTCGGTACCATCAACAAAACCAGTCAGATCGCGGCTGTCCAGGTATCGGAAGGTTGGAATCGCTTCCTGCAAATTAGCAATTTCACCCAGCATGCCATCAATGCGCCGGGCAACAATAAAGTTGATATCGTGGCGGTCAGAGCGGATCTGGAAATAAAGATCACAAGGTGTTTCCGGCGCAACGCGACCACCCTGCTTCATCTCAGGAAAAGATTTCAGAGCCGCAGGACGCCCTTCAGGATAAAGACGATCCCAGGCATAGGAACTGACGGCAACTACCCCGTTCAGTGACGGCACGTCAAACACCCGACCACACTCATCAATCATCGACGGGAAGCGAGCCACCATATCCCGAACCAAAGGCAGCAGATCATCATCGGGACTCAGTGTGTAAGTGATGTAATAACCAAACTGGTTTGATTCAGCCAGAATGCCAGACTGAACATTCTTCAACGTGTGATCCTGCATAACCCATAGGTCTCCTGAAATCTGATGCGGCCTATTATGCCATCTATGAGATTAGACTGCTGAGTGGAAAGCGATCAGAGCGAGGATTTTTTAGTCGTCAATGAAACCTTTGCCCGTTCAGACGGGTAATTGCCAATCAAACCCAAAACCCCGACGACCCTGAAGCCCACCGGTATGAATAAGAATCACCCGACTTCCCTTGGGAATGTCTCCCTGCTCTACTGCCTGCCAGAATCGGCAAAATAGTTTTCCGGTATAGATGGGATCGAGCGATAGAGGGAAAGTATCGCCACTTAAACACTCTTCGAGATACGCCATCTGTTCCAGAAGGGTATTTGAGACCTTTCCGTACCCGCCACCATGACCATCCAGCAGTAAGCTCCAGTTCTGTTGACCCTGTGCTCTATCCTCAACAGAGGAACCGGAAGTCAGACGATCTGCAATCTCCTGTCTGAGAAAATCCGCGCCTTTTAACACAGGGACACCGATCAGTTGGTAATCCTGTGTTCTACCTGCAATCAACCCGGCTAAAGTGCCACCAGTACCGACGGCACACCAGATCTGATCCGGCTGCCAATCTGCCTCTTTGCAGCGTTGCTCCAGCTGGATCGCAAGCTCTGCAACACCCGGAGCAGCCAAGGGACTACTACCACCTTCCGGCACCATAAAATAATCAGGGAAGGTCTCTGCAAGCGACTGAAGCCACTCGGGATCATCCCGTAGACGATACGCTTTGCGGGTAACAAAGTGCAGCTGGCAATCCCACTGCTTAAGATCCTGAAGCATGGCGCTTTTTAGAATCAGCTCAGGTTCACCACGGATCACGGCAACACAGGGCAGATTTAGCTGATAACAGGAATACGCCAATGCATGCAGATGGTTTGACCAGGCACCACCAAAGGAGAGCACGCCTCTAGCCCTTTGCTGAAGCGCCGCCTCAAGATTGTATTTCAGCTTATAGGCTTTGTTGCCGGAGATAATCGAGTGAACTAAGTCGGTTCTCAACACCTTTAGTTCGATCTCTTTTTCTATCAACAGGGGATGATCAATCGACTGCAAAGGCGGTTCGGCAATCATTTCCTGCCAGTGCTGAAACCGAGAAAGGGTTTGTTTACACGGCATATCAGCTGGCAGGTTTTACATGCTTGGCCAGAAATTTATCCAACGCGTTACCAAACTCCTGACGATCACGCTGACTCAGCGATGCAGGACCTCCGGTCTGAACGCCACTACTGCGCAGATCCGACATAAAGTCCCGCATCATCAGGCGTTCGCGGATGTTGTTTTTGGTGTAAAGCTCACCGCGGGGGTTCAGGGCATGCGCCCCTTCTTCTATGACTTCAGCGGCCAGAGGAATATCAGCGGTAATCACCAGATCACCGGCCGCCAGATTCTGCACAATATAGTTATCAGCCACATCAAAACCCGGTGGCACCTGAATAGCCTTAATTTTGGTATTTGGCGGCACCGCCAGCGGTTGATTGGCGACAAGAATCATCGGCAGATCCAGCCTCTGGGAAGCCCGGAACAAAATCTCTTTAATCACTTTTGGACAAGCGTCGGCATCGACCCAGATCTGCATGGTTACCTCAGAATATTAAATAGAGTTAAAGAAACGGCATTATAGGCCAGCTAAGCGCTAAGGCGAACCTACACAGCGAAGTCAACAATCAAAAGATCGCTGAAAAAAGAAAGAAGAAGGCAGAAAAGAAAAGGGAGCCCCAACTGCCGGTGGAAACTCCCTTTGCATCAAACATCTGAAATTATTCAGCAGTGATGGCTGATTACAGAGTAACCGCTAAACGCAGCCCCTGATCGATAGCACGCTTGGCATCCAGCTCTGCTGCTACATCCGCACCACCAATCAGGTGCGGATTTTTGCCCAGCGCTTTCAAGTCTGCTTCCAGTTCACGGCAAGGCTCCTGACCGGCACAGATGACAATATTATCCACTGGCAGAAGATCCTGCTCACCATTAATAGTCAGATGCAAACCTTCATCATCAATTTTCAGATAGTCGCAACCAGACAGCATGTGAACATTTCGCTTTTGCAGGGAAGCGCGATGAATCCAACCGGTGGTCTTACCCAAGCCTTTGCCCAGTTTGCTGGCCTTACGCTGCATTAACCAGACTTCGCGGGCTGGCTCCGGGTTATGGGCTTCTACCCCTTCGATACCAGCTCGATGCTGAACCGTCAGATCAACGCCCCACTCGCGCATAAACTCGTCGATATTGAGGCTTGCAGATTCGCCTTTCTGGGTCAGCAACTCGGATACATCAAAACCGATACCACCTGCGCCCATCACAGCAACTTTCTGACCGATCGGCTTGGCACCGGTGATCGCTTCGATATAGCTGACTACTTTCGGGTGATCAATACCTTCTATGGCCGGTGTGCGTGGAGTGATACCGGTTGCCAGAATCACCTCGTCAAACGCTTTCAGATCATCAGCATCAACACGTTTATTCAGTTTAAGTTCGACACCTGTCACTTCGATACGGCGCTTAAAGTAACGCAGGGTTTCGTAAAATTCTTCTTTGCCCGGAATACGTTTGGCGTAGTTAAACTGGCCACCGATTTCAGAACCTGCATCAAACAGGGTTACTTTATGCCCGCGTTCTGCCGCCGTAGTGGCCACTGATAAACCCGCAGGACCCGCACCAACAACCGCAACGGTTTTAACCTGCTGCGCTGGCTCAACAACCACTTCCGTTTCATGGCAGGCACGAGGGTTTACCAGGCAGGAGGTTATCTTCATAAAGAAGGTGTGGTCCAGACAGGCCTGGTTACAACCGATACAAGTATTGATCTCATCCGCACGGTTTTCAGCAGCCTTACTGACAAAAGCCGGATCCGCCAGAAACGGACGCGCCATAGACACCATATCCGCATGACCTTCCGCCAGCACCGCTTCTGCAATCTCCGGTGTGTTAATTCGGTTCGTGGTGATCAGAGGAATCGACAGCACCTGTTTCATCTGCTGCGTTACCTGAGTAAAGGCTGCCCGGGGAACACTGGTGGCAATAGTTGGGACACGGGCTTCATGCCAGCCGATACCTGTGTTGATCAGAGTGGCACCAGCAGCTTCGATACGCTTGCCCAACTCAACCACTTCTTCCCAGTTACTGCCGCCTTCGACCAGATCCAACATCGACAGGCGGAAAATAATAATAAAGTCAGTACCGACCTTCTCCCGAACCTGACGCACAATCTCGGTAGCAAAGCGGGTGCGGTTATCAAAACTGCCACCCCATTTATCCGTACGCTTATTGGTACGGTCAGCGATGAACTGGTTAATCAGGTAGCCTTCAGATCCCATGATCTCAACGCCGTCATAACCGGCCAGCTGGGCCATAGCAGCAGAATTCACGTAATCCGCAATCTGCTGCTCGACTTCCTCACCGGTCAGCTCACGAGGAGGAAAAGGATTAATCGGAGCCTGAACCGCAGAAGGGGCCACGAGTCGCTGTGAATAAGCATAACGGCCGGCGTGCAGAATCTGCATACAGATACGGCCACCGGCACCATGCACCGCCTCAGTCATTACCTTGTGTTTTTCGGCCTCTTCCGGGGTGCTCATTTTGGCAGAGCCTTCAAAGACAGCCCCCTCTTTGTTGGGCGAGATACCACCGGTCACGATCAGAGCGACACCATTTCTTGCACGCTCGGCATAAAAAGCTGCCAATCGTTCAAAACCATTTGGGCTTTCTTCCAGATTGGTGTGCATAGATCCCATCAGAACCCGGTTAGGCAGCGTCACAAACCCCAGGTCGAGAGGTTTTAACAGGTTCGGGTAGGGAGAAGCAGAAGTTGCTGCGGTCATGTCATCATCCTCGGTCTAATCAAACAGTAGCCCAGCGGTTCAACCGCTTAAATTCTTGTGAGGCTTTATTTTTGTGATGCTTTAACTGTAATGAATGACAGGAAAAACGTAATATCTTTAAACAACAAATCAATAACCCTGAAGAACAGAAAATAAAAAATGAAGCTGGGCGATATCAATGTCAATATTCTGCAATGTCTTTATCAGGCGGTTCAGGATCAAAATAAAGACGCAAACACTCTGTTTGCCAGTTACGGACTGGACGATCTTTTCGACAGCCATCCGGAACGCCGAATCAGCATCCCCCGCTATATGCGCCTGGGAGAACAAGCCGCGCAACTCACAGGCAGAAAGGATATTGGCTTAATGATAGGGGAAAGATGCCGAAGCCATCATTTTGGTCTGATGGGGCTGGCGGCCCAGACAGCGCCAACACTGGGCAAAGGTCTGGCAACGGCCATTCAGTTCGAACACCTCTACAGTACCAACAGCCGAGGTCACAGCAGAGTCATCAAGGAAAAAGACCGCACAGGCTTCTGCTTTTATTCCATCAGCCCCTACAACCGGTTTAATTTCTTTGTCGTTGATGCCGTTATTGGCGGCTGGATGAGCCTGCTAAAAGAGTGGCGTGGTCTGAGCTATTCTGATCTGCAAAGATTGGGGGCAGAAGTTGAGATCGAGTTTCAGCGCCCGTCCTACGCTAAAGCCTATCAACGCTGGCAAATCCCTGTTCGGTTCTCGGCTGAAGGTAATATTCTGTGGCTGCCGAACACTCTGTGTGAGCTCGCATCAGTCTGTTCGAACCCTGTCACCTACCGACAACTGAAACATCTCTGCCAACAGCAACTGGAGAATATTCTCAGAGGCAAAACACTGGCAGATCAGGTCAGAGAAGCGATAGCAATGCAGCTTTCAGGAAAAACACCATCGCTGGAAGCGATCGCAGGCTTTTTCAATCAGGAACCCTGGACTTTGCGCCGAAAACTGGAAAAAGAGAACACAAGCTTTGCTGAACTTCTGGATAGCACCCGAAAAGAGCTGGGGACACGCTACATACAGGATACGCAACTCAGTATTGGGGAAGTAGCCTGGCTACTGGGATTTTCATCATCACCAGCATTCCAGAGAGCCTTTAAACGCTGGCATCAGCAAGCCCCAGGGCAATTCAGAGCAAAACAGGAAAATAAGGAAATAAAGGGTAAAGAGCTCGGTAAAATAACAAGGGAAGTTGAGCGATATGTAACATGAGAAGAGGTGATATGAGATTTAGCAAGCAAATGGCGGACCGGACGGGACTCGAACCCGCGACCCCCGGCGTGACAGGCCGGTATTCTAACCAACTGAACTACCGG
>JBLWSY010000006.1:0-197616 GCA_048270425.1 Oceanospirillum sp. | reverse complement strand
AATTGATTCGAGTATTGTTAGCTTACCTTGATAATCTTGTGACTTTTCCAAGATCATCCCGGCAAGCGCCCACACGAATTATCTGACTGAATTTTTAAAGAGCTTGTTGAGCTAAAAGAGAAGAAAGAAGCGCACCGCTTCGACCCACTCGCTCAACCGAGGCTGCGTATTCTACTAAATCCAGACTCGATGTCAACACTTTATTTTTAAAAGCCTTTCAAAAACAAGGTGTTAACGGCTGCCGAGAGACTTGCTCCGTGACAACGAGGGCGAATTATACGCACAAAACTGAACGACGCAAGCCCTGATTTGAAGAAAATGTAAAATAATTACAAAAGCTTAGAACCTGCCTCTTCCGGCTTCCTTATACCTCTTATAAAAAGCAAAACCCCGATCCAGATTCCGAATCGGGGTTTTACTTACTGATAAGAGCAGAGCGCTATTTCTCTGCTCTTTGTCGAACTGCTATTTATAGGGCTATTACAGAATAGCCAACAGCTCAACTTCAAATACCAGCACAGAGTACGGAGGGATTGCACCTGCACCACGCTCACCGTATGCCAGATTCTGAGGAATGGTCAGACGCCATTTAGAACCAACAGGCATCAGCTGCAACGCTTCAACCCAACCAGCGATTACGCCGTTAACAGGGAACTCAGCTGGCTGATCACGCACAACAGAGCTGTCGAATACTTCGCCGTTGATCAGTTCGCCGTGGTAGTGAACGCGTACTTTGTCAGTTGCCGCAGGCTTATCACCTTCGCCAACCGTCAGAATTTCGTACTGCAGACCGGATTCAGTAACTGTCACGCCTTCTTTCTTAGCGTTGTCAGCCAGGTAGTTCTCACCCGCTTCTACAGTTTCTTTGTGAGCTTCTTTTTGCTTTTCAGCCAGACGCTGCTGGATTACTTCAAAAGCCTCATGCAGCTCCATATCGGTCAGCTGACTTTCTTTGCCTTCATAAGCTTCACGCAAGCCCAGAACAACCTGATCCAGCCCTAAACCTTCGATACCACTACTTGCCAGCTGCTCGCCCATCTGGCGACCAATGCCGTAACCTACTTTTGCTTCAACTGTATTCAGTTCGCTCATTTTAAGGCTTACCCTTTGATTTCATTAAAATTCCATTTTATCACTCATCCCCCGCAGATTCACCCACCGGACCAAACACAGGCAAACCGGTAGCGCGCCCCCGTAGACGATTTTTCTGTTTTTATCTTTTTGGCCAGTTTGATAAACCATCAAAGTTTACTTTTACGTAAACGTCTCTTATATTCCGAAACACATCACATGGCCTCCCGGCCTAATACAACGTCTGGAAAATAGCTATATTAGAAACGGGATGCCTGTTTTGTGTGCCTTATCGGGTACCGCACAATCAGGTCACAGGCAGGCGGCTTTTCGCCCGATCAGCCGTCACTGACACAATCGGTACTGCCTGTACTTCTGACACGATCAGATGACTAATGACAAAAACAATAAAGGAAAGCTTATGGCTACTTCAAAACAGTCCGAAAAGCAGTCCGAGGCTCTGGTGGTTCACAATCCTGTCTTTATTGATGGCAGTGATTTAACAACCCCTACGCTCAAAATCCTTCGCCAAGACGGTTCCACTTACGAAGGCGCAGACCTGCCGGATATCGATAAAGAACTGGCCCTGAAGATTTACGATACCTTCCAGTTTATCCGCGCTCTGGATGAACGCATGATTGCAGCCCAACGACAGGGCCGTATCAGCTTCTACATGACTGAGATAGGTGAGGAAGCTGCAGATATTGGCAGCACCGCTGCTCTCGCCGATGATGACATGATCATGGCGCAGTACCGTGAGCAGGGCGCACTGGCGTTTCGCGGCTTCCCACTCGAACAGTTTATGCACCAGCTGTTCAGTAATGAAAAGGATCTGGGCAAAGGTCGCCAGATGCCGATTCACTACGGCTCCAGCAAACTGAACTACATGACTATCTCTTCCCCGCTGGGCACTCAGCTGCCACAGGCTGTTGGTTACGCGTATGGCTATAAACTGGAAGAGAAAGACAACTGTGTGATCTGCTATTTCGGTGAAGGCGCTGCGTCTGAAGGCGACTTCCACGCTGCGATCAATATGGCAGGTGTATTCAAGGTGCCTGCTATCTTCTTCTGCCGTAACAATGGCTATGCGATCTCCACGCCTTCCAGCGAACAGTTTGCCGGTGACGGTATCGCACCACGTGCCGTTGCCTACGGTCTGAAAGCGATCCGTGTTGATGGCAACGATGTGCTGGCGGTTCTGAAAGCCACTCAGGAAGCCCGTAAGCTGGCGGTTGAGCACAACCAGCCGGTTCTGATTGAAGCGATGACCTATCGCCTTGGCGCACACTCCACCTCTGATGATCCATCCGGCTACCGCAGCAAGAAAGAGGAAGAGAAGTGGCGCGAAAAAGATCCTGTACTGCGCTTTAAACACTGGCTGATTCAACAGGGCTGGTGGAGCGAAGAGCAGGATGCCGAAGTGGCCGATGCCAAACGTAAAGCCGTGATGGCTGCCATGAAGGAAGCAGAGAAAGTTCCGGCACCTCATATTGATGATCTGATTACTGATGTCTACGACACCCCGCCTAAGCACCTGCAGGATCAGCTGGATGCGTTGAAAGCACACATCCGCAAATATCCGGACGCTTATCCGAAAACCGCTGGGAGAATGGACCATGAGTAATATGAATCTGCTCCAGGCGATCAATAACGCACTGGATATCGCGATGGACAAAGACAGTAAGGTGCTGTGCTTTGGTGAAGACGTGGGTCACTTTGGTGGCGTGTTCCGTGCCACCAGCCATCTGCAGGAAAAGTACGGTAAAAGCCGCTGCTTCAATACCCCTCTGACCGAGCAGGGTATTATCGGCTTTGCCAACGGTTTAGCCTCAGGCGGCCACAAGCCGATTGCTGAGATTCAGTTTGCCGACTATATCTTCCCGGCATTTGACCAGATTGTGAATGAAGCCGCCAAGTTCCGTTATCGCTCCGGTAATGAGTTTAATGTGGGCGGCCTGACCATTCGCTCCCCTTACGGCGGCGGTATCCACGGCGGTCTTTACCACTCACAGTCTCCGGAAGCATACTTTACCGGCACTCCAGGTCTCAAAGTTGTGATTCCGCGCAACCCGTATCAGGCCAAAGGTCTGCTGCTGGCGTCGATCCGCGATGACAACCCGGTGATCTTCTTTGAGCCGAAACGTCTCTACCGTGCCTCCACCGGTGAAGTACCGGAAGAAGATTACGAACTGCCGCTGGGTAAAGCGGACATCATGCAGGAAGGCACCGATATCACCGTATTGGGCTGGGGCGCTCAGATGGAAGTGCTTGAAAAAGCCGTGGCCATGGCTGCCGAAGATGGTATCTCCTGCGAACTGATCGACCTGCGTACCCTAATGCCGTGGGATGTGGAAACCGTCAGCCAGTCGGTTCAGAAAACCGGCCGCCTGCTGATCAGCCACGAAGCACCGCTGTCCGGAGGTTTTGCCGGTGAGATCGCTGCCACGATTCAGGAAACCTGTTTCCTCTATCTGGAATCCCCGATCGCCCGTGTGACCGGTCTGGATACCCCGTTCCCGCTGGCTCACGATAAAGAGTACATGCCGGATCATCTGAAAAACTACGAAGCGATCAAACGCAGCGTGTCATTCTGATAACCGCAGGAGATGAATATGATTCAGGAATTTATTCTGCCGGATATTGGTGAAGGCATCGTTGAGTGTGAACTGGTGGAGTGGCTGGTAAAAGAAGGTGACATCATCACCGAAGATCAGCCCGTTGCCGATGTGATGACCGACAAAGCGCTGGTTCAGATCCCGGCTATGCATCACGGCAAAGTGGTTAAGCTGCACTACAAACAGGGTGAAATCGCTAAGGTTCACGCACCTCTGTTTGCGGTTGAAGTGGAAGCCCCTTTTACAGAAAAAACGACCAATACCGCTGAAGCTGCCAATGACACCGCTGCTGACCAACCACAAGCAGCATCTGTCCCTGCGACAGGCGGCAAACGCACCAAAGACTTTATCTTGCCGGATATCGGCGAAGGTATTGTTGAGTGCGAGCTGGTGGAATGGCTGGTTAAAGAAGGCGACTGGGTAGAAGAAGACCAGCCCGTTGCCGATGTAATGACCGACAAAGCACTGGTTCAGATCCCTTGTATGGATCATGGCCGCATCAGCAAGCTCTATTATAAGCAGGGTGAAATTGCCAAAGTGCATGCCCCTCTGTTTGAGATCGAGATCGAAGATGACAGCCAGTCTGCAGCACCTGTTGCTGCCGCTACAAGTCCGGCGACTGAAACTGCTCAGCCTGCTGCAGAAGCACCCGCTTCTCCTGTGGCACAAGGTAAAGCACTGGCAAGCCCTGCGGTTCGCCGTATTGCCCGCGAGCATAATGTCGATATCAGTCGGGTTCAGGGCTCCGGTAAAGATGGCCGTGTACTGAAAGGCGATATTCAGGCTTATGTCGATGGCGGTCATCAGAACTCATCTGAAACAACTTCTGTTGAGGCAGCAAGTCAGCCGAGCTCTCAGACACCAGTATCCCAAAACAGTGCAGAAGATCGTGTTGAGCCAATTCGCGGTATTAAAGCGGCGATGGCGAAACAGATGGTCAACTCGGTATCCACCATTCCGCATTTCACCTATGCGGAAGAGATGGATATTACCGACCTGATCGCCCTGCGTAAGAAGCTGAAAGCCGGTATGGAAGCCAAGGGCATTAAACTGACGCTGATGCCGTTCTTTATGAAGGCGATGGCACTGGCGATTCAGGAATACCCTGTGCTGAACAGCCGCGTTAATGATGACTGCACTGAACTGACGTATCTTGGCAGCGTGAATATCGGTATGGCGGTGGATACCCCAATCGGCCTGCTGGTGCCTAACGTGAAGAACGTGCAGAATCTCAGCATTAAAGAGATCGCACAGGAAGTTGCGCGCCTGACCGAAGCTGCCCGTGCGGGTCGTGTCAGTCAGGATGATCTGAAAGGCGGCACCATCAGCATCTCCAATATCGGAGCACTGGGCGGCACCGTGGCAACCCCTATCATCAACAAGCCGGAAGCCGCTATCGTGGCACTGGGTCGTACCCAGTCTCTGCCGCGCTTTGATGCCGAGGGCGCTGTCACCGCAAGGGATATTATGCAGGTCAGCTGGTCTGGTGATCACCGTATTATCGACGGCGGCACTATCGCCCGCTTCTGCAACCTGTGGAAGCAATATCTGGAAGATCCCACCAGCATGCTGGTGGATCTGCACTAATCCTGAACAGGTTAGTGATGTAGGATGAAAGCGAACAGGCACCCGAAACATTTCGGGTGCCTGTTTTGCTTTAGTCACTCGATTGGCTCTAGTCAACAACAGAAGCACACTTAATCGCAAGGCCGCTTATGCCGGATAAACGCAAAAAACAGCCGTCAGCCACAGGGCACGAAATCGGAAAAGCTCACCGCAAATCCGAGTACGACTCCCAGCTGCAGCACTTCTATATCAATGAAGAGCAATCGATCTACCTGATGAGCCATCAGGATGCCCAGAAGATCAAAGACTGGGTTGACCTGTGTGAAAGTCAGCTGATTCAGCACGGTTTCAGCCAGATTGAGTTTATCGGTAAGGGCGCTTACGGCTTTGTTTTCGGCGGCCTGTCTCCGGCGGGCAATCCCTACGTGTTTAAGTTCTCCCGTATCAACCTGCCTCAGCACGTTCAGGATCGCCTTGAAGAAGAAGCCTGGATGCAGCAACAGCTGGATCACGCCAATATTCCGGCGGTAATCGAATACACCCGCATCAAAAAACAGTCCGTGCTGATTATGGAGCGGGCTAAAGGCATGGATCTGGAGCAGTTCAGTCTGAAACATGGCCCGTTGCCGCCGCGCTTAGTGGTCAGTATCGCGGCTCAGCTCAGAGATATCCTCTGGTCGATGCGCCAGTTTGTTGATCGTAAACCGGATGGTCAGAGCCTCAAACCTATCGTGCACGGCGATATCAAACCTTCGAATATCGTGATCGACCCGGAAACCGAAACCATCAAGCTGATCGACTGGGGTTCCAGCGTGTTTGCCCAGCTGGATGCTCAGGGACAGCCGGTTGGCGACAACGGCATCAGTATGATGAGTGCCGACCACCAGCACACCAATGCCAAACTGGGGGATGTTTATTTTATTGGCGAAGAGCAGCTCAATGGCGCACTCTCCTCCCCCCGGTTTGATGAGCAGGGCGCAGCGGGAACCCTGTACGCCATCGCCTCCGGTCAGTCCTGTCGTTACGGCCATAAAGCGATACCGGCGACCTCACTGGGTTTACCGGTGGAGTTTGCCCGCACCCTACAAACCCTGCTGGACGATGACCCGAAAAAGCGCCAGCAGGCGGGGGATTACTTTATCCGCGAGATGCCCAAGATGCGTCATCTGGTGTTTGCCGAAGATCAGTGGCCAAGGCCAAAACCTCTGGTTCCTGTCTGGAGCCACCAGAAAACCGTCGCCATCGACACCGTGGTGTATAACTCCCGCAAAACCTTTCTTCGGGAAGAGCAGCAGGATCACTATCTGGCGGATGTGAACGATGTCGAGCTGGAGAAATACTATAAGAACTTTATGCACGGCATGGGCAAAACCGAACGAGCCTTTCTGGCCAGTATCAGCCGCCTAGGTAAGTACCCACTCGTTGGCGGGCTGGGGATTCACTGGGATGAGAAAGGCGTGCATATCGATTCCAGCCTCAACCTGTATGAACCGGAACTGCAACCGGCCTTTACCGCAGCGGTAAATAATATGGTGCATCTGGCGCGCTCGATTCATCGGGTCGGGGTATTCAAATGCTGTATGTTTAACGCCCGTGTCACCCTGCATATGGAGCGGGATAATCCCGACGAGCCCTTTAAAGCACCACAAGGGGCTGAGATCCCCTTTGAAGTTACCCCCGCGCCACCGGTGGATGAACCCAGCCGACTGCACTCCTACTTTGAAGACGGGGAAGACCCGGAAGAACTGTTGGTACTGCCCGCCCCGATCCGCAAACAGGTCGAGCGCCTGAACCAGATACGCCATACCGGTTGTATTATTTTTGAGAGCCTGCCCAATCACCTCAAACTGCACAGTTATTACGTGCTGCTGGATGAGAGCAAAGAGGAAGAGTTTCGGGATGCTCTAAGGATTATTCTGGAGAATATTCCCCTGATTGATGGTCAGGGGATTTCAGGGTTTATGAAACTCCCCTATAAGAACACGCGTAGCTTTAGTCATCTGGAATGCCAACCGGATCATTTCTACCCGAGGAATCCGAAAGAGCAGTTGTGATGGGGTGCTGGAAAGAAAAACCTCTCCGGGGTGGAGAGGTTTTTTTGGTCTGGTGCCAAACGAGCCGGAGAGGGTTGCTGACATATGGTTTGCATGTTTTTGAAAAGGCGTGACCGCAAAGCGAATCCACATTTTATTACTAGCTCGCGAATACGTATTGCTCTAAATCACTCCTCTCTTTTGCGTAAATTTGATTATGAGCCCCCTGTACAATCAAACAATTATACTCAAAAGCTTGCTCCTCTGATATTTCAAAAACATCTGACCCAAACCTTTTCTGAGAGGAGATAACTAGTGCAAGTTCAGGTGATATAGGGTAATAAAACTCTGTGGATTCAGGTATTTCTTTTGAATCCAGTCCAACTGCATGAATATTGATAACTGGTTGATCTGATGTTATGAATTGAATAAGAGAATGGTTAACCAGCAAATATGGCTGAAGCTCTCTGTTATCTCGCTTGGATACCATTCCCCATGAGATAGTAGTCGCAAAAACGTGTCGAACAACACCAACCGACCTATCCATAAAACCTGAACCAATGTCTTTAAAGCTATCAATCAAATTAGATTTTATTTTATTTGTTCGAGTATACTGGGCTGCTAAAAAGTAGCATAACTGAAAGTATTCTTCTTCATTTCCAAAAACAGAAATATCTTTATTAATAAGCTTATTCAATATACCTATAGACGCAGATTCAATTGATGAATGAAGATCCTCTTCCATATTTGTAATTAATTCATCAAATAACGCATCAGCCTCTTCACCCGCAGGGAATTTTGAGTCAAGGATTTCTTTCAAATCAAACAAAACTTTAAAATGTACAATCCAATCTTCACAAATTTTTTTCAGATCGGGATTTACAATTGGTCCTGTTATAAACCTCCTAATCAAGTCTACATCATTTTTAGTCAGCTTCTTTAACTTGTAAAAATCTCTCTCTTGGGCAACCCCCGTTAAGTTCGAACGAAAAACCCTCCCCGACATAGAGCACCAGATTTGCTCTTTATTCGTTGACCATGACCGCAAATAGTTCCTCCATACATAATGCTGTTTTCTTTTTTTCATTCGAAGCCCAATTATTCCAACAAAATATGACAAATAAAAAAATTATTAAAACAACTAACCCTGACAGACTTTAATATTGACAGAGACTAAATAAATAATAGAATAAAAAGAAAAATCCACTTCTGATCTGACTGCTTCCCTGCCAAACGCACCTGCGTTTATTCACTAAGCAAGCATCTGTTTCCCTGCCTGCTGTCCAACATTCATAATTCTTGCAGCTTATCTAATTCAGCCACTCCGGTAAACGCCCATTAAGTCGGATAGAGCCAGTATCTTGCAGACACAAAAAAAGGAGCCGTGATAACTCACGGCTCCTTCTGGTGGATCAGATAATGTCTCTGGCCCTTAAGATGACTGGCTTAAACGACTTTGACGCTCCAGCCAGTTAAAAAACACTATGGCTTCAGAAGACAGATCTGTACCGGATTTGCGTACCAGATAAAACGACTCGCTGGCGGGGATACGCTGTTCAAACAGCTCGACTAAACGGCCATCGGCGAGCATCTCTTCTACCATTGATGAGCGCGCCAGTGCGACTCCTACTCCGAGTTCCGCTAAACGAAGTGATGCCAACAGGGTATCCAGCTGCATTCCGCGGGAAGGATCAACCTGCCCTTCATTGATCATGGATAGCCAGTAACCCCAGCCTTCTTCGTAACCCAGAACATGCAGCAAGGTGGTATTGGCAAGATCCTTAGGGGTTTCGATCCGAATGCGTTCGGCAAGTTCTGGCGAGCACACGGGAAACAGAGTGTCCCAACTCAGGCGCTGGGAAACATACCCCGGCCATTGGCCATTACCCCAACGAATTTCAAAGTCATCGTCGGCCTCTGTCTCTTTAACCCAAAGGGAGCTGATATAGCGAATATCAATATTGCCATGGAGTTGGTTAAATTCAGCCAGACGCGGCGCAAGCCAGTGCACAAAGAAGGATAAGCTACCGCGAATTTTTACCGGTGTTCGCTGCTCTGAATTAAACAACTCATTGGTAGCTGCTGCCAGGCGGGAAATGGAGTCCTGTACCACAGGCAAGTAAGACATGCCTTCATCTGTCAGCGCCAGACCACGGGGCAAACGCTTAAATAAGGCCATGCCCAGATGGCGTTCTAACAGACGGATTTGCTGACTCACCGCACCTTGAGTCAAATCCAGCTCTTGCGCGGCCTTGGTAAAGTTCAGGCTGCGCGCGGAGACTTCAAAGGTGCGTAACCAGTTTAATGGAGGAAGTGTTTTACCATTCATCTAAGCACCCAAAGCGCCGACCCTTGCCAATAGAAAAGCGCTTAGAGTACCTGCCCCAGAAAACGTTGCAAGCGCGGGTGCTCAGAATTAAAGAAACGGTCGGGAGACTCTTCAAGCACAAGCTCCCCTTCTTCCATAAACACGACGCGATCAGCAACCTCTTTGGCAAAGCCCATTTCATGCGTGACCACCACCATGGTCATGCCATCTTTGGCCAGGCTCTTCATCACATCCAGCACTTCTCCGACCATTTCAGGGTCCAGGGCGCTGGTCGGCTCATCAAACAGCAGGGCTTTTGGTTTCATCGCCAATGACCGGGCAATGGCGACACGCTGTTGCTGACCACCGGATAAACGGGACGGATAACTATCCATACGATCATGCAAGCCAACGCGATACAAGAGATCTTTGGCCTCTTGCTCGACGTCTGCTTTATCGCGTTTCAGCACTTTCATCGGTGCCAGCATCACATTCCCAAGGGCCGTTTTGTGAGGAAACAGGTTAAACGACTGGAATACCATACCGACTTCTTCACGAAGTTTATTAATGTCGGTGCCCTTATCTGCCAGATCGATGCCATCAATTTTGATATGGCCCGACGAAATGGTTTCTAACTGGTTCAGGGTACGTAAAAAGGTCGACTTGCCTGAGCCACTGGGGCCTATGATCACAACCACTTCACCGCGATGAATCTCCAGCGACACATCTTTTAGCGCATGGCAGCCATTTTCAAAGACCTTGTTAACATCGCGCGCGGCGATTAATAACGGCTCGTATGTTTGTTTAGTCACTGGCTGCTAACCTCTTTTCCAGTCGCTGAATGGCCCAGGATAAACCACCGGTCACAACAAGATACAAAGCCGCGACGGCAAACCAGACTTCAAAGGGGGCAAAACTGCCACTGACCACTTCCCGGCCCGCTTTGGTCAGATCCGTAATGGAAATCACCGACACCAGAGACGAGTCTTTGATCAGGTTAATAAACTGCCCGGCTAAGGGTGGTAGGGTGCGCTTAATCGCTTGGGGCATCACCACATACGCCATGGCTTTGGCATAATTCATGCCCAAAGAGCGGGCGGCTTCCATCTGCCCCGGTGGAACCGACTGGATACCACCACGGACGATTTCTGCCACATAAGCACCGGTAAAGATCGATAAAGCCGCCACCCCTGCGGTAAAACGATCCAGGTCGAATACCGTGCCGATAAAGAAGTAGACAATAAAGATCTGCACCAGTAGCGGCGTACCACGAATGATTTCTACGTAAGTGATGGCTAAATCACGCCACACCTGCCCACGAGCCACACGCATCAGGCCAAACACGACACCCAGTAAAATCGAGAAGATCAGCGACAGAAACGAGATTTTAATGGTCACCCACAAGCCTTCCGCTATCGGGCCAAAACGCCAGCCTTCAATACGGGCGATGGTATCCCCCTGGAAAATCAAATCCCCATCACGAGCCACCAGGGTGTCATAGTCAGGAACGATCTGCGGGGAACCGCCGTAATCCGGGGTAATGCTTAACTGTCCTGAGACACCAACCACTGCCGTGCCATCCGTTTGCGCGATGATATCCTGCGGCTCCGTGTTGATCACGTAGGGCCACAAACGCTCCCAATGCCAGCTGTAGTTGATTTTCTGTCCTGCGAAATAGATCCCGGCGATCAGGGCCGCCATGATAATGAGATATAAGCCGTGCCCAAGCCAGCGGTTCGATGGTGTTTGCATGATGTCTCTTATATAGAAAAAGAGCCTATCATCGTAGGCTCTTGGTCAGACGGACGGATCGATAGTGCGTTTATTGAATGCTGTCGACCCAGGCATCCGAATTAAACCACTTATCGTAAATGCGGTCGTAAGTGCCATCTTTCCTGATCTGAACCAGATAGTTGTTCAGAAAGTTCAGGAAGTTCACATCCCCTTGGCGGATCGCCCAACCCAGAGGCTCGTAGGTGAAGGCTTCATCTAAATGAACCACGCTCCCCTTGTTCTGGGCCGCATACATCGCATTGTAGGGAAGATCGTAAACGAAGGCGTCTGCTTTACCATTTTTCACCTGCAACACAGAGTCAGCAGACGTTTCGAACAAATTCAGCTGAGCATTAGGAAAATACTTCTTCGCCGCAATAGCGCCGGTGGTGCCCAGTTGAGAAACCAGACGGTATTTAGGGTCGTTAAGATCACGGAAGTCTTTAATCTCTGCGGCAACGGCTGGCGTGACTAATACGGTCTGCCCCATCTCCAGATAAGTGTCAGCAAACAACACCTTTAGGTTACGCTCTGGAGTGATACCCATGCCGCCGTTGATGATGTCACATTTGCCCGTTTGCAGCGCAGGAATAATGCCATCCCATGCGGTGTTCACCGGAACAAATTTCACTCCCATCGCACGGGCCATGTGCTTAGACACATCAATATCAAAACCAATAAAGCGGCCATCTTTGGTTTTCATTTCAAAAGGAATGTAGCCCGCTTCAAAGCACACTTTCAGCTCGCCGCTCGACATAATGCTATCGATTGCAGAATCCGTTGCATGGACAAGCTTGCTGCCCAGTAGCGAACCAGCCACCAGTAAACCTGCAAGCGCCTTTTTGAAACTTGGTTTCATGTCATTCCTCTTTCATCTGTTTTGTTATGCGCAACCGTCCGCAACGCTATGACCAGGGCGCGAACGCATGCATTTTAAAGGGTGGCACAATATACCCAAAAACAATAAAGAGTAGTATCGACAGGATCAGGGCCTAAGACCCATCTTTTTTAATAGGTAAGAGCTTATTTTTCTAATTTCCGACCATTATAGACTTAAAATATCAACTTTGACCTTTTTAAAATAATGAATTCAATTTAATTTCCAGATCAGCCTCGTTAGAATGTGCCGAATCGTAACCTATTGGAAACAGCACTATGACAACAGTCACCATACTTGATGGCGGCATGGGCCGTGAACTTGAGCGTCGTGGCGCACCATTTAAACAACCAGAATGGTCCGCCTTAGCCATGATGGAAGCGCCGGAAATCGTCAAAGACGTCCATAAAGCCTTTATCGCGGCAGGCTCTCGTGTGATCACCACAAACAGCTATGCACTGGTACCTTTTCATATTGGCGAAGACGTGTTCCGGCAACGGGCCACTGAGTTAGCAATCGATTCGGCCAACATTGCACATCAGGCGGTAGAAGAGAGCGGTGAAGACGTCAAAGTGGCAGGCTCTCTGGCCCCCTTGTTTGGCTCTTATCGTGCGGACTTGTATCAGGCCGATCGCGCAGAAGAGATTGCGCGCCCCCTGATCACTGCGCTAGCCCCTCGGGTCGACCTTTGGTTAAACGAGACCCAGAGTTTATTAGCGGAAACCCTGCTGATGAAAAAGCTGGTGGATGAGCTGGACAGCGAGAAAAAACCCTACTGGGTATCCTTCACCTTAGAAGATTCGGAGCCAACCCCGGAACCTTGCCTGCGCTCAGGGGAGACCGTGGCGGAAGCAGTCAAGGCTATGGCAAAAGCAGGTGTAGATGGGATTTTATTTAACTGCTGTCAGCCTGAAATCATTGCCGATGCCATCGTCGTTACAAAACAGGTACTGGCAGAACTTACTAAAGAGCTTGGTAAAGAGCTCAAAATTGGAGCTTACGCTAACGCTTTCCCACCTCAGCCCAAAGATGCCACAGCCAACGATGGTTTGGATGTACTTCGCGCTGACCTAACACCAGAATCTTATCTGGTATGGGCAGAGAAATGGTGTGAACTGGGTGCAAGTCTTATCGGTGGTTGTTGTGGTATTGGCCCTGATCACATCAAGGCACTCGCGGCACGTCTGTAATATTCAGAAGAAACAATAACGCCCCAATCATGCATCGATTGGGGCGTTATTGTTAGTACGCTATGACGCTTGGGATTGGCTGCTACCAAAATAAGCAAAAGCTCTGACCCAATTATTTCCGCCCGGCCATTTCTACCCAAGCAATCCGAATGAGCAGCTGCTCGTTACGCCTTGCCTCAGCACCGGACCCAGGCCCTTCCTTCTGCAGCCTGATCTGCACTAAAGAGACGCACTTTCACCGCAGGATTTAAACGGCTTAAAAACTCATGGAAATTTCTGGGAAATCCGGTTCCACAGATAGCTAACTTACCCGTATCTAAGGCGCTAACCAAGACAGACATTGTGTTCCAGTGACCATAACCGCCCTTTTCAACGACCAGAACGTTGGGCAAATATCCATAAACCGCCACGCCTTGTTCATGCTTACTGTTGAAAACACGAAGATCATTTTCTGTGTACGCCAAATTCTGGTCGATAGTGATTTCACAGAGATAGGGTGAGGCCGATATTTTATATTTATGCATAATATGAACTCATATCCTGGCTATAAAAATCAGCCCGCTATGGCAGAGAATAGGCTTAATTGCGGTCGTTAAATTGAGATATTCATTATGCAAACTTATTTAATCCAACCAAGGTGGTCGAAAGCATACTGTTTGAGACGCAACGTCACCATCCTTAATCCAGAACCGATCCCGACAACCCAGCTTCCAGAGCTTTACACCATAATCAAATAAGTCGGGCTCGAACTCTTCCACACCCTGCAGGCAAGGCCAAAGCAAATAAGCGGCTACCTCATCGCACTTAGTCAGATAGATCGCCCAGTTGTATAAGACCTCATAGTGCTCCTTATTAAAAGGGAAATAATCTATTTTGAATTCTTGCAGTGCCTCGTAAAGAGTACCAAACAGATCATTATCCGTTGGCGAGGGTATAGAGACGTTTGAAGCAGCCAGTTCTACGATAAAGCCAGCATCGATAAATCTCAGAATATCTTTATTATAATCGGCATCTATTAATATTGGCCGAAGTGATTTTATGTGATTTTCCACCAGCTTAAGAAATTGCCCGGAATTAACATCGGGATTGGTTGCGTCAGGTATTCTGTAACCCCATCCTGCAATCGTTTGAGTCTTCTGTTCAACCACAGATAACCTATCGCGAATGGCTTCCCCTTCAGGGAATAATGACCAGGCTCGTTCTAAATCGTCTTTGTTGGAAATATTATCAAACAAGAAGTAGTGATTAACTTCATCCTCAATATCGATATCATCCGGATTATCATTGTTCCTTTTCAGAATAGCCTCAAGCTCTCTTAGTTCTTTATTCATTGTACATCCCTGAATTTATGTAACATCCCACGCGAGAGTATTACTGAAACATTCTCCGAATCTGATAACCGATATAATAATAGGTTTCAGAAAGCAGCATCTTCGTTTTTGACCGATAGCTTTTATATCGGCTTGTTTCTGTTGGCGATGGTGAAACCTTCATCCCAATATCTTCCGCCATCATCATTGAGCGTTTCATATGCAGAGGGTCACTAACGAGCAAGACAGAATCAATCTGGTTTTCAACCATCTTTTGGGATGCAAAGCGCAAATTTTCAAATGTGAACCTTGACTGTTCTTCAACAATGATAGCGTCACTTGAAACACCGTGTTTTATGGCATATTCCTTTGCAACCAGGGCCTCTGATTTAACGTCGCCATCCCCAATACCACCGGTAAAAACCAACCTGTCCACTTGCTTATCGCGGTATAATTTTATCGCGTGATTGATTCTTTCTCTGAAAACAGGGGATGGTTCCCCGCCCCAGACAGCAGCCCCTAATACTATTGCCGCATCAGCTTTTTCATTCGATGTGTGAAACGAGTAGACGTAAATTGATGACATAACATACACCGGATATAGCACCACCATGAGAAAGAAGATGACCGATGTTTTTCTCATAGCCTGCTTCCGGTACCAAGGGTTCTTATCAGACCGCATTTTAGCACGCATGCATTGGTTTACCGGTTTCCGGCCGCATATTTGCTTCCCGGATTAAGATCAAGAACATCACGATCTGGTGCAACTAAAGAGCCTTCATATTGCACTTGCCAGCTCTCACCATTTATACCAGCGATTGTATGGCCATTTTCAAACACGGGATCTTCATTGAAGATGTAATATGCAATGTTGTATAGCTGATATGACACTTCATTTGGGTCAAGTCCGAAAAAGTGACATTGCACATCATATAATCCCAGGGCTGCCAGACCTATAGAGTCCATTAAAAACTCCTGATCCCCTGCGTTAAAAAACCTTATATTTACAAACCCCAGCAAGGGATCAGAAGAAACCCTGATCTCTTCTGCATCGACAATCTGCTGTGTTCGTTTATTCGCAATACCAATACAGTTTGAGTGTTTGACAAACACCCTTATGGCGCTGGAAAGAATATGCTGCCGCTCTTTTGGGTTCAGACCAGAAGACATGATATCCGATAAGAGCACTTTGTATTTTGTAGAACTAACAATTTCAGAAGCATTTGGGGTTTGCCAGCTTTGCTGAACTTCTTTCTCCAACAGATCCTCATCTTTCTTTGGATCTGCATATAAAAGTATTAACTGCCCCGGAATACTCTGCTCTTCTGAATAAGTGACCTGATGATCCAGCAGAAAAAACGTGTTTTGCCCCCCGCTTTCCCTATGCTCAATGTCACCAATCACTTTTTTAAGTTCGGCTACTGCTGCTTTTACATCAATGTCTGGCGCACCGGAAAAAAGGAGTTCAACACCGTATGTTCTTGCGAACCCATCGTCAGTATCTGGCATATTTTCTCCTTAGGTTTACGGAATCCACCGCGCTTGCACCCACTTTTAACCCAATGCCTCGTGGAACAAAGTGTTCAGGTCATTCATAATTTGCCCGCTTTTATCAGGGCTCTCGGCAAAAGATTCCAACCGCTCAAGCTCAGACTCAATAAAACGGTTCAGCTCGGGGATCGGTGGCGCCAACTCTTTTTCCAGGCTTCTCTCTTTCCTCTCGAGCAACGCTGAAATCTGGCTATCCAGGTTAGTTCTGTCACTGACCATTTTCCGAAGCGTCTCAAATTCAATTGGTGCCGGTTCCTGATATTTTTCCAGCCACATAATTGAAAGCAGCGGCCTTAATACATAAAAATACTTCTTAATAGGGACCAGTTCCTCGCGGAGATACCCCCTGTAATTCGTCTTAGCCATGCTGCGGTAGTGGTATATTCCTTTTTCAACGGAATACACTTTAGGAAGAAGCGCCCGCGCTTTCCGAGCAAAATTGCCCCGTTCGATATACACAATGGGGGACTGTAGCCATTCTACAAACGCAGGATTTGATTTAGAAAAAAGCTTCAAGGCTTTTCTGATATCCCAGCCGTTAATGTCGATTTCGTCGACAATCGGATACTCAATAACATCCCTCTTGTCTTCCAGGTCGACGGCCACATACCAATCCTTTGGGTGGGCATATATAAAACGAACATCATAGTCGCTGTTGGGTGACTCGAAACCCCAGGCGCGGCTACCTGACTCAATGGCGTAGAGCACTCGTACACCATGCTCTTTTTCAGCCTTCTCGATTCGGGATAGGATCTCTTCTTTAATAGCTTGTTCGATCATAAATACTCTTCAGTTAACGCTGCCAACAACGGCTTTGTGTTGCGAAGCCCAGCACACTTAGATCGCGATACTGCAAGGTGTTGTTAGTAGCTGACACTGGCCAGAACCTGTTTTAATCTCAGGCTTGGCTCATTACCGTGCGCCAGAAAACCGTGTAATTCGCGCGTGTCGACTTGAGCCCAAATGCCAACAGCTGGCCCCCACATAATATCTTTTTCTTCTTTACTGGCCGGAATCGCCGGATTTTCGAAATGATAAATCGATTCACCTTGTTCAACCTTACAGGGCTCGCATCGAAACCTGTGTCTCATTGGCATTTTGGCAACGAATGGCTTTTTTTCGTCCCGAAAGGTCTTAATCAGCTTTTCTTGTTTCGCGTAACCATCACCGTCTTCAGCTGAAAGATTCGCTATCTCAAGTAAGTTGGCAAATTGAAGTACCTGCATTTCTGGATTCATTCTTGATTCTCTGGTGAGTCGCTAACGCAAAGACAGCGGTACGGGTTAGCGCATCCAACCCAAAGATCGATACTGTCTTGGCGTGTTATCTGTTTATTCATATTTGTGCCAAATGGCTTCTACGTTCTTATACTGAGACGGCAAATTCTCTTTAGCTTCAGATACAGAGTTGTAATCAGAGTCTTGCTCCGACTCCCATTCTGAGTCACAACTAATGCAATAGATTTTGTCGCTGCTCGAATAACGGCAAAGAGCCAAGCCAAATATTTTTGCTGCGACTTCTCCAGACTCAAAGCAAACAACACCGAATGGTTCGCTACCTGACCAAGCCCATTCGATAACTGTTGCTCCATCAATTTTCTTTGGCGGCTTGCTCACGACTCTCCTGATACATAATGCCAATTTTTTGGAGGTAAAGTGCCGTAGCCACCTCAAAATTAAACAGAGCTTATGATGCTCCTTAGAATTTTTACTAGGTATTAACTGCAGTAACCAGATACAACCTATTATCGACGTTGAGTACCTGGTTTTTACCTAGCTCTATAAACGGTATAGTCCAGTGACAGTGGCCGAAAGCTATGATTGCATCTCCTTTTGACAAAAAGTGAGCCGTAATTTCAGGGTCACCCCGCTGCTCGTTTTTTGAATCTTCTGGTCCTTGATGCAAAAGTATAAGGTCTTTTTTTCCGTGAGTTACTTTGGTTAGCGCACGCATAAATTCTTGTTGGGATTTTCTGTGATTTCTATCACTACGCCCAACAACACCTGAAACACCACCGATGCGAACCCCGAAACAGTTTGTACTATTACCATCCAAAACAATCGTATTCGGTGCCAGTTCCGATTCCTGAACAATATCGTGGTTTCCATGCACACCGACCACAAGCGGAAATTCTTTGGCAAATGCATTCCAAACGGTCGTTACATCGCCAGTACCACCCAGTTTGTGAAGCTCAGGGTGATCATATAAATCGCCCGCTAATGTTATAAAGTCAATTGACGGAATTTCACCTAGCTCAGTTAATAGACTTAACTCTTCGGCTACTGCCTCCCCAACAAGTCGGTTTGTTTTTTTGTCTTGTTCTCGCCCCTGAAGGTCGGAAGTAATGACAAAAGAAGAAACCCCCTTTGGTAATTCATCAACTATCGCGTTATAAAATGGGAGAACAAGTTCACGAACTTCCCCGCCTCGTCCGGAAGATCTGTATCTAAGCTCATGAAAAGGATTTGCTGATACTTCTATAAATTTCACGATTTCTCTTCCGAGTGCCTAACGCCCGCACTTACGACTGGTTTGAAACAGAGTGGAAAAGCTGTCTGGCAACAGGCGCTTGTTAGGCATTTAAACTCTGCTCCATTTTTTGAACGACTTGGTCGCGAATTTTAGCTGAAAGAAAGTGTGATGGTATGTGCTTTAACCTGAACAGATGCCGCGATGGTCTAGCAGTTTCTTTAACAAAATTCAGTATTATTTGAGCATGCTCTTTATCCCACGCCCACAATAGCTGACCACGGACTTCCCACTGCCAATATGCATCGGCTGGCCAATTTAATTGATGCTTTCTATTCGAATGGCAGAGGGAACATTGGACCAAACCATGCTTAAAAAGAGGATAGCCGCCTTCGCCTGTATCGCCTCCACTTCTGAGATACTGGCTCGATGAAGAAGGAGCTTTCCAGCTTATTTGAGAAGGAAACCTTTCGAGCACCGTCCAGCCACCCCACTGATGTGTCGGCTTCGTTTCATCCGGGCGAATATCAATTTTCGATAAGAACTCGAATGGTTCTTCAAATTTTGCCAGCCCACCACAATCGGGGCACTTTATGTCTATTGGCACATACTTCACTTTGATACCTAACTATTTCATATCAGGCATGCGCGTTATGCCGATTTCAATATACCGACAAAAAACGAAGGAAAGAGTTTGATTAGAAAGGAAAAATCCATTTTCTGATCTGACCGCTTCCCTGCTATACGCGCATGCGCGTTATCACGCCCTTTAATTCAAGAGCAACCGTGCGCCTATGTTCTGAAAAAGAATCGGCGGTCACGATTTCCATCATTCATTGAGTTTTTAGCTTATCCATTTCCCGCACTTCGGTAAACGGTTAGGAGTCGGATAACGCCAGTATCCCGCAGATGCAAAAAAGGAGCCGTGACAGGTCACGGCTCCTTCTGGTGGATCAGAGAAAATGATTACTCCGGACGACGCGGCATAAAGGCATTTTCTTTCCAGATTTTGTACTCTTCCCGGAAGCTCTGCAGATCGCCATACGCTTTGGCAAAGAACGGATCTGCGGCGGATTTCTCTGCGGCAACCTCTTCCCATGTTTTACGGAACAGATCCAGCATCTCGTCGCTCCAGCGCATATTGTGCACACCATTTTCGTTGACGTTTTTGTTCATAGCGGCGAACTGAAGCGCTTCACCCTCAGCAAAGGATACCGCCATGGCAGAACGACAGGTGGTTTCTACCAGCGCCTGCTGGGTTTCACTCATTTTGTTCCAGGTGTCTTTATTGATAAGAAGCTCCAGCAGAGTCGCCTGCTGGTGCCAACCCGGATAGTAGTTGTACTTGGCAACTTTATGCAGACCGATCATCTGATCGATCACCGGCATGGAAAATTCAGTGGCATCAATCGCGCCTTTTTCCAGCGCAGGGAAGATCTCTGAACTTGGCAGCAGCGAGGTGCTCACACCCAGCTTCTGCATCACTTCGCCACCCAGACCAAAGAAGCGCATTTTCATGCCTTTCAGATCTTCGGCGCTTTCAATCGGCTGAGTGAACCAGCCGGAAGTTTCCGGGGCTACAACCGCACAGGGGATTGCATGCACATTATAGCCGTTGATGTCGTACATCTCCTGCCAGAGCTTGCGACCGTTACCATGATATACCCATGCCATATATTCACCGGCTTCCGGGCCAAAAGGTACAGACGAGAAGACAGACGCCGCAGGGATCTTACCAACCCAATAACCCGGCGAGCCAAAACCCGCATTAACCTTGCCAGCAGCAACCGCGTCCAGAATTTCAAATGTACCAATCAGTTTGCCTGGCTCATATTTTTTAACGCGAATCGTGCCACCAGAGGTTTTATTCAGCGTCTCCTCAATATAGGTAGCGGTAGTCCCCACGCTGGGCAGTTTGGAGTTAAATGCAATCGGCATTTTCAGCATAATTTTTTGGTCAGCTGCCTGAGCTGGCAGAGATAAAGCAGAGGCAAGACAAACCGCCAACGACAGGGTTTTGATCGGGTGTTTCATGGGTTAGCTCCGATTCTTCTTTTATATTATATTGGCTCCGCTCTTTTTTAGAGCAAATCAACTCAGTCTAATCGGCTTAAACCCAGCCTGAACAATGATTAAATTGAATTATGTCATTAGCTTTTCTGATGACGAATCATCATATTGCCCCCGCTGGCTTACCGAGGTGCAAAATTGAGATTTACGGCACAAAGTTACACAAGTGTGCATAAAAGCTACGAGCGATAGCTGTAAATGTCATCGCAAGCAGGTATAAAGCATTTGCTCTACATCTTGTGCTTTAAAGTAATTGCACGTTTCTCTAAGAATTTATTACAAGGATGTCATCATGACAGAATCCGTTCCGAACAGTGCTGAGGGGCAACCTCAGAACACCGCATCCTTATCCACCTCAGATAAGCCTCAAACTGTACTCAACCGCGTGCTGAACAGTAAGAGCGTACCTGTGGTATTCACGGGTAAGAAAATGGAATACTTCAAACTATGGCTGGTTAACCTGCTGCTGAGCATTATCACTCTTGGCATCTACAGTGCCTGGGCTAAGGTGAGAAATACTCAATACCTGTATGGACACACTCAGGTTGACGGTCATCGTTTCTCATTTCTGGCTAAGCCAATACAGATTCTGATCGGGCGTATGCTTGCTGTTGTGGTTTTTGCAATTTACACCATGATTTCTGGGCTTAACCCGATTCTGGGCCTGATCTGCGGTCTGTTGCTGTTAGCAGCTTATCCGTGGCTGATCAATTCCGGTTTGCGATTCAGCATGCGCAACACGTCCTATCGTAATGTCCGCTTCTCCTTTAACGGTACCTATGGTGGGGCTTTTATTACCTTCATGTTACTGCCAATTCTGGGCGTTCTTTCTCTGTGGCTGGCTATGCCTTGGGTGCTGAAAAAAATCCATGATTATATTTATGAAAATATCAGTTATGGCGGCAAGTCTGTTCAGCTTTCAACATCAACCGGCTATTACTACAAGGCCTCTCTGATCACTCTGGGTATTTCAGCGGTGATCTTTGGCGGCGGTTACCTTGTGGTCGAAGCAACGGACCTACTCTATAAACTGCAATATGGGTACATCTCCATTGCCGCTGTAATGCCATTAATTTTAGCCTTCTATCTGGTCGCACTTAGCCTGATTGCAGGTGTATTCTATGCACTGATGTTTAATCATCTGGGCAATGCGATGAAGATTGATGATGTTGCTTCTCTGAAAACAAACCTGAGTGTTCAGAGCTATTGCTGGCTGAACCTTAGCAACAGCCTGCTATTGATCGTCACTCTGGGACTGGCGTTTCCTGTTACCCGGATCCGTAAAAACCGGTTATTGGCCAGCGCGACAGAAGTGACGCTGCAGCCGGATCTTGAGCGCCTGGTGAACACCGAGCAAACTGACGAAAGAGCCTTTGGCGAAGAAGCCGCGGGCGTGTTTGATGTTGATCTGTCACTGACCTGATCAAACGAAAGGGAAATTATGACTGTACCCACTGATTCCACCGCCTTGTCTGATGCCCGGCATCAGCCGGAAAGCGGTGTTCAGGGCGTCTTTCAGGAGGCCGGTCGCGCAGCAGCGCAACCGGCCTTTGCCGTTGTAAATACCGATGGCAGTGTAAAGATTCTCGATGATGAACAAACGTTGCTGGAAGAGCATAGCGCCGAATGCCTAAGCTACAGCTCCGTTATTCCCGGGCTACCGGCCGAGCTGATTCTGCCGGGAGGAGCCCGTTTTATTCCGCAGGATGTCCGTTATCGCTGGCCTGGCCTTAAACCTGAAGCCCATATCCCCGGCTGGCTTGAAACGCACTGGATCGCCGTTCTGGTCGCAGTGACTATCCTGCCACTTTTTTTATGGATGATGACGTTTAAGGTGATACCTGCCGCTGCAAGTATAGGCGTAGCCTTTCTGCCGGACAGTGTCGCACAGGAGTCCGGTAAACAAACACTGATGGTTCTTGATCGCCTTTATATGGAACCCAGCCAAGTGCCGGAACAGCAGCAAACAGCCATCCGTGAGCAATGGCACCGAGCGCTTGATGCCCTTGAGATCCCCAGAGAGAACTACCGCCTGAATTTCCGAAGCTGGTCAATGGGTGCCAACGCCATGGCGCTACCCAACGGTGATGTCATTCTGACGGATGATATTGTTGAGCTGATGGGGAATCATCCGGAACAGCTCACCGCGGTAATGTTGCATGAAATTGGTCATGTCGAGCATCAGCACAGTATGAAAATGATGGCTCAGGCCACCGCAACATCTATGCTGTTTGCACTGGTCTTTGGTGATATCGAAGGTGCCGGAGAGATGGTCATTGGTGCCGGTGCGAGCTTGTTGCAAAGTGCCTTTTCACGGGATATGGAACGCGAAGCAGATACTTTTGCTTATACTCAGCTGCATAAACTGGGACAATCACCCACGGACTTTGCTGATGCAATGACTGCTCTGATGAAGAGCCATGGCAGCACAACAACCGATGCGTCTGAAGAGAGATCACTGAGTAACTACCTCAGCTCTCACCCGGCAATGCATGAACGAATAGAGGCTGCCAGAAACTGGAAGCCTGAACCTTAAATGGGCTGACCAGGACGTCTTGATGTTAAACGTCAAAACAGCCCCTTTGGACAAAAAATGTCAAATCAGAGTACCTCATGACCTTATTTCGTTGGATTCTGACATTGGGCCTGACGCTTATAGCAGCAGGCTGTATGGTGAATGCCAAACTTGAAGCCACAACAGACACGATGAAAAGCCCGGACAAAGCCCGTTACGAAGCGGGAAGATTTCACAACAGCCCGCCAACCCAGCAAGGTGGTCTTGGTAAAACTCTGGGAATCTTCTGGCGCTTTATGACTGCCGATAAAGTTGACACACAACCTGTGGTCGAACTGCCAGTAAAAACCATAACACGGGAACAGCTGGAGAGCTTGGCAGATGACCGCTTCTGGCTGGTGAAACTGGGCCACTCATCCATTCTGCTAAAGGTCTATGGAGACTACTGGCTGATCGATCCGGTCTTTACTGAGCGGGCCTCACCCTTTGCTTTTATGGGGCCTAAGCGTTTCCATCAACCCCCTATTGAACTGAAAGAGCTGCCACCGATTAAAAAAGTGCTGATCTCCCATAACCACTACGACCATTTGGATAAAGAGAGCATCACCTACCTGGCCGGAATCAGCGACAACTTCTATGTGCCATTAGGCGTGGATGGAGATCTTAAGAAATGGGGTGTAGCAGCGGAGAAAATCAAAAGCTTTGACTGGTGGCAGGAGGAACACACCGGTGACCAGCTGATCGCCTTTACGCCAACTCAGCACTTTTCCGGTCGGGGCATGACGGATCGTAATTCTACGCTCTGGGGATCCTGGGTGATTAAAACCAGTCAGGAGTCCCTCTATTTCAGTGGTGACTCTGGTTATTTTCCAGGCTTTAAACAGATTGGAAAGACTTATGGCCCCTTTGATCTGACCCTGATTGAAAACGGGGCATATAATAAAGACTGGGCTGACATCCATATGACACCGGAAGAGAGCGTGCAGGCCCATCTGGACCTTAAGGGCAGGGTAATGATGCCGATTCACAACGGTACCTTTGATCTGGCCTTTCACGCCTGGTATGAGCCACTGAATCGGGTGGCCGGAGCGGCAGAAGCTCATCAGATCAGTCTGAGCACCCCTGTATTTGGCAATATCCTGCAGGTCACATCGCCAGCCGTTGAACAACGCTGGTGGCAGAATTTGCAGAACGTTCAGCAGGCAAAACGCTGATCAGACTTTCTTTTCCCCATCACGACAGTTCCATGCCAACAAAAATGCCGGTGCGACCTCTGAGCAAGGTTACTCCGGCATTTCTGTTTATGGCCGTTTTTTTATAAGAGACTGCAGCCGGACAGTAACGTAGCTTTAATTCAGCTGCCAGTGGAACATGCCGGAATCCTTACCCAGAATTTTTGCCGGATACTCACCACTGGATGCCTTAGCGGCTAAACCATAGCAAACATGCAGCGGCAGCAGATGCTCTTCCCGTGGGTGGCAGAATCGGGCACCCGGTGCCTGCTCCCAGTTCACCAGTCGCTGACGCCGCTCCGCTTCACTCAGCTCCCCGGCGCAGGTTTCCAGCAACCAATGCTCAAAGCCCTGATTCAGATCGGTAATTTCCTGCGATGGAGCAGCAAAAAAAGCACGCATATTGTGGAATGAGAAACCGGAACCCACCACCAGCAGGTTATCCCACTCTACGCCCTGTAATGCCTCACCCATCGCCAGATGCAGCTCAGGATCAAGGGAGGAAGACAGGGACAACTGCACCACAGGGATATCTGCTTCCGGGTACATCATCTTCAGCGGGACAAACATTCCGTGGTCAAAACCACGCTTATCATCCAGCCGGGATTCAATGCCCGCCTTCGCCAACACCTGATGAATCCGGCTGGCCAGTTCCGGCTCACCGGGGGCGGGGTATTTGATCTCATAGGATTCCTGCGGAAAACCGTAGTAGTCGTAAATCAGCTCAGGATTTTTACCTGAAGTGATTGTCGGAACCGCCTCTTCCCAGTGGGCGCTGACGACCAGAATCGCCGATGGCTTTGGCAGCACACCGCGCAGCTCATCCAGACGATCCACCATTTCCTGATGACCCGGATCGCCTAAAAGCGGCATAGGGCCGCCACCGTGTGAAATAAAAATCCCATGGCTGTTTTTCAATTGCATAATAAAGTCTCCGTTAAAACGGGTATGCCGATACACTCTTTGACGGCACCTGATTTAACGGAGACTTTACGCCAGACCAATTGATAACTGAATACCCGGCTTTATTAAATCATTGTTAACTTTCAGCTAACAATTGACGCCGTACCGACATAGCGGTCTGCACAAAATCCTCATCACTTCGGAAAAGCTTGTCCATCGCTTTACCAAAAGTGCGGGTAAATGCCTGCTGAGCCTCAGTCTCATTTTCGATCACTACGGTAAAGTGCTCAGTACCGTAAACATCGAAGTCAACAAAGTCCGGCAGAACACCTTCAGCCAAGCCTTCGTCAGCCATCTGCTGACTGACAACAGCCCGAACCAATACCCGCCAGCCGCTGGCATCCATCTCAAGCGGCAACAGCTCCGTCAGGTGTCCCGCAAGGCGGCGCATGGTGTCTGTTTTCAGCTTGAAAGAGACGTTATAAAAGCCAAAACGCGAGCTGGTGCTAAAAAGCTCTTTCGCTGGCAAACCCACAACCGCTTTATCAGATGAAGCCGTGTCATCCACCTCAGGCTCTGGCAATAAAGAAGCATCAAAAACCTGCCACTGAATCTGATGCGCCACCTCACGAAGGGCATTCATAACCGTACGTCGGGTTGAGAATACTCCGTTGAACACTTCACCCAGCGCATTCATCTGCTTTGCAGGCGAACCGGTTGGCACAATCACCAGAGTGCAATGTGTCATGTCGCTTTCCGGATGCAGAATTTCTGACAACTCGGGAGCCCGCTCCGCAACCACGGCCATGATAAAGCTCTGCCAATTAACACCGTGACGCATATCCGCGTCAGGGAACTCCTGCCGGATATAAAATGCCAAAGCTTGTGTCTGCTCATAATCCATCTGAACGGAAAGCGCCATGCCTTTGCGATCCATCTTCTGGCGCAAAATCTTAAGCATCTTCAGTCGCTTCTCTTCATCGGCCAGCAGCTCTGCTTTATCAGCAAATACCGTCTGTTCAGTGTCTGTGGTGCCAACCGAAGTGGCCTGGCGGTCCTGAGCCTCAGGAACAGGCCCTGTACCTAGTGCAGAAAGGCGCAACGATTCAATACGGGCACCCAGAATATCAGGCTTTACGGGTACCCGTTTGCTTGCAAGATCTGCCCGGGCAGCCTGCACGGTTCCCTCACCCAATACGGCATCCAGTACCTCTAATAATGCCGCAGCCTTGTCTTCATGCATCAGCAGGTAGCCAATAGTGTTCATGCCCTGCGCATCAATCTGCTCTTCTTGCACAAAGCCTATGGTGCCTCCGGTTTCCTGCTTCAGATCCGGGTCAATCTGATACGGGTCAGCCCCCAATTCCAAAAGACGTTTAAACATCCCTTGCCGACCGGCAAACGCAGCTTCCAATAAGGGATGATAGCGGCGCGGGCCCATCAGGTTGACATCCGCCCCGTGCTTTACCAAATACTCAACGACGGCAACTTTAGAGCCTTCAACCGTGTGGTGAACGTCGTAGCATTGCTCGCCATTAATCGCGGCAAGAATGGGAGTCATACCACCTTCAGACAGCGCATTAACATCAGCTCCTCGGCTTACCAGCAACTCAATCACTGCCTGAACGCCCATCTGACAAGCGGTCATCAGAGGCGTTGCTCCTGCGGCACCGGGATCGGGGTCGGGTACCTCGATATTCACACCCAGATCCAGCAGTGCCTCTACCGTTGCGGTACGATCTCGGGAAGCCACAAAGCTGTAGTTGGAGATACATTTATGGATCGCATTGGAGTTATCAAAACCACCGACATGGTGAATATCGACTCCCTTTTCGGCCAGCCAGCGCAGGATGGAAGCCCTTCCCGGCATGGCGGCAGCGATGGCCAGGTTATTACCCAGACGATTAACTTCCTGCAGGTTAAAACCGGTTTTCTGCCACAAATACTCAACAAATTTAAGGCTGGTGGCCTCATCAATCTTATTGGGGAAACGCTGAATAATACTGGTCACCGCAGATTCATTAAATGACCCTACGGGCTTGGCCGGATCAGCGCCGTAGCCAATCAACAGATCAAACAGAGGTTTGGCTTGCTCAAAGTTACTCTGATTATGGTAAAGCACCATCGCAAAGAGATGAGTAATATCCGGATGCGTTGGCTCCGGTTCTGCGTCAACGGAATACGGATGATCCAATGAAGCATCAGCGTCCAACAGCATCTCAACGGCATTTAACCAGATAAGACGTGAGCGCTCATCGGTTCCACATTGGGCATAACGGAAACAGCACTGGAACAGCAGTGTCCAGAGGGTAGATTTATCAGCGTCGGTATACTGACGCTCCAGATCAGGATCACGGGCGATCAGCTTACGGATCAGCGCTTCATCCAGATCCTCACCGTTGTTTTCCTCCTCCATCGGCAGGAGACTTTTCTCCACCAGAGGAATCAGCGTGCTATGAGCACGCATCTGCGGGAAGCGATCCACCAGATAATGCGCCAGCGCCCAGCGTTTCTTATGCAGCGCTAAAGTAATTGGGGTACCCGCCTCACGGTATTTCTCGGACGGATGGACATGCAGATTTTCGATCTCATAATCCGGATACAGAGCGACGAGATCACCGATCAGCTCATGATCCTGCAGGTAGTGAATGGCACTCAGAATCACATCCGGAGAGATCTGGGCTTTTGGTGTCAGCGCCAGCAAGCGCTTCAGCGCTGGCACATTGCGGTACTGAATGGCCAGCTCAATCAGGCTTTCTTCGTTGCCGTCTGAATCGGTATAGCAGGCACTCAGATCCAGCCCCAGTTCCAGCAAGAGATCAAAAATCGCGGCTTTGTCCTGGGACTTTTCCGGTGTTCTGTGCTGGAAACCAACAAAATAATGCCATGCCGTTTTGGCTGTGATCTGAACATGCGGCATATCGGCCAGAAGACGGTTCAGCAGCGACAGGTCAGCACAATACTCGAAAAGCTGATCCAGATTGTTGGCTGAAGGCGCAGGGGCAAATCCGCGACTCAGCATCAGTTCAACCAAAGGGATATCCCGATAGCGAAGAGCCAGATCCAACGCTGATTCACCCCGCTTGTTGCTCAGTTCCGGCGAGAGTCCCGATTGCAGCAAAAGATCAAACATAGCTGCTTTTTGCGCATCGTTAGGCTTTACCGACAGGTGGCTTGGGTGGAACATGGTAACCCAAAGGCTGTCATCCATGCGGCAGGTTTCATTAACCTTTTTTCCGGGTAAAACAAGGTTTGGGCTAATACCACCATCAAGTAGCGCCCGGATAAAAGCGATTCGGGAGGTCGATAAGGCAAGAAAAAGCGCACTGAAACACGCTTCTTCACCGGGATTGCCACTCTCGAACTGATCATGCGCACCAGCTTGCAACAGAAACCTAATCTCGCGGACATACCGGTCATCATCCTGACTACAAACAGCATAAAGCGGAGAACAGATGATGCTCTTACCAAAGCCCTGACTCAGATTAAACAGCTGGTTTACATCTGCCCCTTTGCCAATAGCCTCTTGAGCCAAAGTACAGGCATCCTTCAAATTCGGGTTCAGCAGAATCGGGCCAATAACCGCTTTGCCACTCAGATCTGAATGTTGTTTCAGGTATTGGCGTACCTCTTTTTCAGAAAGCTCGGTCAAATCCAGCGTATCATCTATGACAAGATTGTCTTTCAGCTGGTCTTTTTTCAGCAGCAAACGACCGATATCGCTCTGATGACGGCTGATATCTGCACCCAGTTCGACTAAACGCGTCACCAGATGACGCTGACTCCGGCTGACCGCCATATCCAGCAGAGTGCCCATCAGATAGCGACGCTCCAGCGCCAGTTCAAAGCCGTTATCCGCCATATAGTTGAGGACCGCCAGCTTGGTCAGTTCGTGCAGATCAGAGCGGAACAAACGGAACAGCAGTGCATCGGCATGCTCTTTGTCCTCAGTACCCTCATAACGCTCAATTCCGGATTCCAGAATGGCAATAATGCCATCAGCCGGAATATTGTTTTTGCGCTCCAGGATATGCCAGAACACCCCCGGAGATTCCATCAGTTTAAAGTCATGCTCGCGTATCAGCTTGAGCACGGCTTCCACCTGCTCTTCCTCACCGGAATAAAGCGCTTGTCCCAGCAGGTTAAATTCACCCCAGACAATATTCAGATCCACCCCCAGCTCGTGGCTGAGCAGAATCATATCCGCAGAGTTCATCGCGCGGGTCAGTAGCGTGCTGGGTTTGCCACCATTATCCATCAGGCACTGAGTATCCGCGCCCAACTTGACAAAGTGGCGGATCATATTGATCAGTTCAGGGTTACGCTCACGGAGTGCAAATTCGAGCGGGGTATAACTGAAGCGGCCATCTTCGACAATCTCTTCATTAATATTGTCGCGAGTAATTGTCTTGCTGATACGAACCAGATCATTCCCTCGAATCTGATCCGCCAGAGAGCCAGACAAAAGATCCTTAGCCTTATTCAAAAGTTCCATGAAGTGTCCTCAGTCACATCCAATATGATTACCCTGTCTTAGAGACAGGAATAAAAGAAGTCATTCTTAATCAACCCGCCAGCATCAAGAAGTCGCAAGGCGCTATTACAACTTATCAAACATCCGTTTCGTAAACAGACTATCGAAACAGCCAATTTGGTATAGGGCTGACCAGGGTAAAAAATGATATTTATCCGCGTGCCGCTTCACGTTCTTTTTTACGCTCAGCCAGGTCGGCACGGTACATACGATCCAGATCCAATACCTGGGAAAAATTCAGACAGGCATAAGCCTCCTGCTCACCATCACACCAGATCATTTCATCGTTGTAGATGACAATTCCCAGCCCATGTTCTTCATCCCATGCGCATTCAAAGCAGAAGCCGATGGCGTTGTTTTCCGATGGCAACAAGATAATCGAGGTCAGGCGAATCAGGGAGAAGACATCACCTTTCAGCATGATCTCCTCGGTCAGATCTCCAAAATCTGAGGGATAGACAGGATCCTCTTCATCAAACACATCGAGAAATTCCGAGCGTTCCAGCAAGGCCGAATAGTGTTCTTTCAGATAGTCACTGACCAGCTGATAGTAGAAGGCTTCTTTAGCGACAAACGCATCAAGCATCGCCTGATCAGCACCTTCCGGCTGCCCCGTAGCAAAGAGTACTTCAGGATCACTGGGAATCTGGTGCCAGCCATTGGCAAATTTCGCTCGCCCACTACGGTAGAAATCCTGTTGTTCAAAATTGACCGTTAAAGCATCCATTGAATAATCCTTCCCAAAGCTATTAAATTGCCACCATTTTAAGCAAAAGCTCTAAGAAGGCACTAACCTTTTGAAACTCATCATTATTTTTGCCGACAGATTCACAAAAGCCCGAATCGAATAAGAGAAGATTGAGAAAAGGATCTAAACAAGATTCGAAATCAGTATGCCCTCAAAAAAAAAGCGCTGCCAGAGCAACGCTTTCAGATCGTCCTAAAGTGCGATCAGATCACTTAGACATCATCCTTATGCAGAATAGCGCCATATTCATCAGAATACACAAACTCGCCCCGCTGCAGATCATCAGTGTAGCTCTTCAGCCATTCACCCAGACTGTTTGCCAGACGGTCGCGCTCGGACATGTCGTGCCACATGGTAATGACCTGCCCCGGAACACCACCTTCTGCAGGCTGCGTATCCACACAGAAATGATCGCCACTGCCGTTATAGGTAAAAGGAACCCAACCGGGGTTCCACCAGTCGTTTCGAATGCCTTTTTCCGCACGGGAATGAGATCCGGCAAACGCTTTATCATCCAATAGTTTTTTCCAGACCCCCCACTCTTCTGCGATACGCTCCGCTGACAGAAATTCCTGACCATCAAAAAGATAACCACCTTCTGAATCCTGACCGTTATGGATTGCCAGCAGCTCACGCAGTTCCTCCGGCAGGGCAAAACCCAGCACCTGTTCAAGAGCATTTAGCTGCTCATCAGTTGCTGCCGGGTTAAGGCCTTCCAGACCTTCGGGATAATTGGCTTTCAGCCACTCAGTCAAAGACTGCATACTCTGCTGGATACTGCTCACAAAAACTCCTTTGGGCATCCTGCATGGCAGGGCCGGATAATCGTCAAAATTGAATAGCCTGATTCTAACCCTTGAGGGAAAAAAAGCTTAAGGATTTAAAGCCAAATGCACCTCATAAGAAAAAACCGGATATCCCCTACGGGATACCCGGTCACTACTGCAACTTTTAAGAGTACTTGCTACTCAGCCATCAAGCTGGCTCTTAAAAGTTATGAGTCGTTTTTTCATCGGCGGTCACAGTGACATTGGTTGTGCCAATATAGCTCAGAGTTTCAGCGGTTTCAGGCTCGTCACCCGAATTACCACAGGTATAAGCAAGGGTGTAATCACCTGCCTCAAGAAAACCAACCTCATAGCTGTAGCGGGTATCTGAGAACTTAATGAGGCGCGACTTTAGGGTTTTGGCGGGCGAAGTAAAAACGGTCCCGACAGATCAGTCCTTTAAGCCGATAAAACCGGGAAAATACTGGCGCAACAGCACCTGGCGATCATCTTCCGGCTGTTCAGACGATTTCCCGGCCAGATACACCTTCGGAATATGGCTAACCGGCTTCGGTTCTGCATCCGGGCTATAAATACTGGTAATAAAAAAATCACCTGCATACAGGGCCTGCAGGGACCCAAGGTTATGAAACAAGTGATTGGCCTGAGAGATATGCTGAATAAAACCACTGCTGATATCCAGACTTTGCAGCTGTGGCCGGTTTTGCAACGCATTAATCGAGGCATCGTCGAAGGTGAAATAACGGATCGACAGATGTTTCAGCTCCGGCAGATGATCCAGAAAATCCAACCCGGTTTCCCGGCCTTCAGAACTGTAATCCAGGTACAGGGTCTCAAGCTGCCTCATACCCGAGGTCATTTTCCCGATTGAAGCGGCCGGAAATGCTGCTGAACCACACTGGTTCCAGCTGCGGCTAATATCCAGTATCTTCAGCCGGGTTAGCCGGGACATGGGTTCCAGACAGGAAAAGTCCAACGCCGGTGGCGGTGTCAGTCGCAGACACTGCAGCTGAGTCAGCCTGCCCAAGGCCGAAAAACCGTCTTCGTTCACCTTGGTATTACGGATATCGAGCTGTTCCAGCGATGTCGAAGCAGACAGTTTTTCCAGACCTTTATCGTTCAGCGAGGTGCAACGAAGATCAAGCCGCTTCAACCGCGGCAGTTTCGCCAGATCACCCATCCAGGGGTTAGAAAAGCCTTTAAGGCTATATAGGTCCAGTATCTCCAGCGTATCCAATGCGCTGATCACTTTCCGGGTCGCTGCATCCAGTGTGCAACATACCTGTAGCCCGACAACAACTTCGCCACGGAGATACACCCCCAGCGGTCCGAGTTCCAGACCGTACCTTTCCCTGTCGATAAAATCACTTAGCCCCCATTGGGCAAGATGTGGCAGGGCATCCACCGGTGCAATATAGTCAATATCATCAGGCAGCCTGAGCAGGCTCAGCTCAAACATATACACTTCCTTCTTAGCACGGATATTCGAGGCAGGCTTTATCCATCAACAAAGTCCCTGAGAAGCCCTCCATAGTGAAGCCGTCTATGGTGGGCAACGCCTCAGGGATAGAATCAGTATTAATTAACTGCCCAGCGCCATCTGTAAAAGCAGGTCCAACTGAACAGGAGCATTCCCCTTGTCACTATTTGCCGGTTCACCATCACCGCCAAGACGTAACGCTGGCACGTGATAATAGATCTCGTCAGCAGCCAACTCTCCTTTTAGCTCTCGGGTCTGTAACAAACGCGAACGGCAGAAGAACTCGTCAATGACTTCATCATCACAACAGAAGTCGTTGAAAAACTCGTCAAGAGACCAAACCAATGAACCGGTCTGAGAGGTATGCGGGTCGATAAAGGCGACATCAACCTCATCCTCTTCCTCATCCAACGCCTCGTCCTCGTCACCGGTCAGATTACGGAAATAGAGGATATCGCCAAAGGCACTCAGAGCGATGGGCAGACGACTCATGTCTTCCTCGTCATACATCAGCCAGCCCCAGAGATTATCCTGATACTGTTCGGGATTAATCAGCTGAATCAGGCCATCACCATAAAAACCAAAACCGTGGGTCTGCCAAAGCTCCAGCAGACTGGCGGGCAGATAATTCCGGTAACGGGCTACAAGCTCGGCAGATGCAGGTTGCAGGTTCTCACCGGGCGCATGGGTATCAATAAACGGCTGTAACTTAATTGCCATGGGCATAAGTCCTTTTAATAAATAACGCATAAAAATAGTAAAGCCTGCCGGTTGATCCGGCAGGCCTGCAGATCAGCTATTACAGCTGGCTGAGAATGGTCTCATCGGTGATTTTGTCATCTTCCGCCAGCATAAAGGCTTTGGACAAAACAATAGACAGACCGTTATCCCCTTCAAACGGCAGGAACACCTGGTCAACATTTTTGTCCTTACCCCGACCCGGAACGATACAAAGATATCGGTCATTCGGTGCGATCAGGATGTTGCCACTACCGATATGGATCTTGTAGGTGTGACGGGTGCCGGTCACCATCAGGAACTTACCTTCGATAACTGCTTTATCCCGGATCTTCAACCGTGGCAGCAGACGCTCCAACACGGTCTTACGGGTTTTTGCCACTTCCGTCAGATCACCAAAGGAATAACTCTGCCAATATTCCCGATACGCCGGACGGGCATCAGGGCCGCCGTCCTGCCACTGCGGATCGTTACCCACACTGGCAACACCAACAAACAGATCCAGATCCCGCATCACTTCCGACAGCACCAGTGGTGGAATATCCACCATAGGGATCGCCTCATCCTCAGCGTTAACAAAACGCAGCTGATCGGTGGCAACGTAATACCAGATACCGGCATCGTTAAAGCTGTCGTTATCGTCGAGAATTTCATTGATCCAGAACTGGGCCTGCATGTTATATGCAGGTAGTGGCTTACTGGCGATCTCGCCATCACGCCCATCGTCGTAGGCACCCAATAGGGAATATTTCCAGCCGCGCAGCGCTGACAGGGAGTTAAACTGATGCTGTTTCAGGATATGGGCGGCCATACGGTTAGAGTAGACCCGGGTATTAATCTCGGCATCGGTCAGGATATAGATCTCGCGATAAGCCTGTTTCAGCGGTTGACGGATCTTGAGTACATCAAGGCGGTCACGCCAGGCCAGGACCTCTTCAGAACCTGAATCCAGCGGATGCCACAGGGTTATTTTTTCTACATTATTGAAATCCGCTTCATCAGCAAAAAGCGCTTCGCCCCGGGCATTTTGCCACTGACCTTCATGATAGAGACCGGCAACGCCATCCAGATTCCAGATCAGACGGCTGGCAAACAGGCTGATCAGGCCATGGTTCAGATAGTATTTGCTGAAGCTCTCGGGATTCCAACTCATCTGCTCCAGATACAGGCGGTCGATACGGTCTCGCTGGGTGGTGGAACCCTGTTTTACCTGCTTGGCCAGATCCTGCATCTTTTTCAGACGCGCCTTGTGTTTACTGCTGTCTTTGACAAAAGCCGGAACCGATTTCTGTGCTGTCCCATCTGGTTTAAACCATTGCAGCGTGGTAGCCCCCACGCCGGTATGAGTCAGCACCAGCCGGTAATCATCGAACAGCTCGGTTCGCTGGCCGTCGACCAGGCCAAAGTCCGGTGCCGCAATCTCTTCAACCTGGGCCGGGGTAATACCCTGCTTAGCCGCCTGTTCTTCAATATATTTCTGAATCAGCTTCTGAGTATTATTCTGACGGATACGCAGCTTAAGCCGGGACAGGTGGCTGATGCCTTCAAGCCCTTTGGACTGCGCCAGCGCATAGATACCAGCGTTGCCGACACCGGCTGCTGCAGGACCACGTTCCGGGATTTTCTGGAAACACTTTTCCGTCAGCAGGGCGATATTTTTCAGGGTCTGACTGTCATGATAACGGCTCAGGCTCCAGAGCATCCCCTTAAGTAGGTTAAAACTGTGCTCTTCAATATACTCGTACCCCTTGTAGGTATAATCACGGCCATTACCCAGTTTGATGGTGATATCACGCTCTTCAATTTTGATCGCGGCGATAGCACTCAGCCACTGATTCACCTGGCTTTTAAACGCCGTAGTGCCGATATTGTCCATCAGCGGGTTGGCTTCTGTGACAAACTTCTTCGACGGCTTACCGGCTGTTGCGGTTGAAGTATGGTGAAAATACAGATGCCATTTGGCCTGTGCCTCCTGATCCACGGTTGCCAGATCATCTGCGATCAGCTTGCCAACCAGACCGGTGCCCAGCTCATAAGGCACAGCGTCAAAGTCGCTCAGCAACCGCTGCAGTTTTTTCGCTGCTTTTAAAATATCCGGCCCCCAGTGACTGCGGTAACCACTGCCGCCCAACTCCGCTTTCAGTTCTTTGTGCTGCAGAATCTGGCGCAGATCCTCCACCAGAGCATCACTGACACCACAACGTTTCGCGTGTTTTTCCAGCAGCATCACCAGGGCACTGAACGGACGGAAACGCAGGCGGGTTTCGGTTTTGTCCGGCACATCCATCATATACATCAGACGGAACAGAGCGTTAAACGACAGTCTATCCGGACATTCAATTTTAGTGCGTAGCAGAGCATCCAACAGACTCTGGCGGATATTGTGACGACGAATCACAGGCAGATCCGCATCGTAAGGTTCCGGCTGGGTATAGTCCGCTTCCTGACACATCACAAAGACCACAAAGGCCAGCTTCTCTGCGGACGGTGCTTTGCTGATCAGCACATAATCCGGACACTCTTTAAACGGCAGCTTGGATGAGGGGTAAATACGGCGGCAATTTTTATCGATATGGGTTTCGATACGCGTCAGGGTGTCGGCCATTTTCTCAACGGCGGCAGCATCGGTATAGTCCGATGCCAGAGACTGAGCGGCGGCAAACGCCTGAAACAGCAGGTTTGCCTGAGGTACAGCGGCATTCATCTGTGGGGTCTTCCTTATACGGTAACTGTGATTTTATCTGTCTGAAAACGCTGAAATAATCAGCCGCCCACCAAAGGCGTTAACTTGACAAAAGAGACCAGGGTCCCGGCTTTGATCTCCACCATCTGCTCCAGCGTTTCCGCCTGCAGGTCATCGATCAGAATAAAAAAGCCGTTGCTCTGAAACGCTTGCAGGGCAACATCGATCTGTTTGTCCAGATCCACCGGTTTACGGCCCTCACCTTTGGCCTGAGCTGTGCCGTTGAGCTGGCGCTCAAGGTCCGTTGGCTGCACCAGATGAAAACGGGCATGGTCAGCGCCGTATTCCGCTGCTTTACGGTTGTAATTCACCACCTCCTGCGTCACCCGCTCGGTGATAATGTCCTGAACGGTGACCTTGACCCGGTCGAAACGGATCTTCAGCTCATTGGCAACGGCGCCAAAGGCGTTTTCATCGCGAATAAGCAGCTCATGCGTGGCTAACATCCTGCGTCTCCATTTTTATAAAATCGGTTTATTGGTTTTGTAGGGTCAAAATCTGGGGCTAAACCTGCGCATGCCTCTAATCCGTTGCCGAGGCCAGAACGGCAATCACTCGTTCGGAGTCCGGATGGGAGAAGGTATAAAAATGACTGCCCCACCACTCATGTCCGGCTTCAAAATAGTTGGAACATTCGGTGGACCAGCTCCAGATCTCAGCCGCCGCATCCAGATCGGATAGGAAAACATGAGCTATCTGCCAGAAGAGGCTGCAAGCAGCTTCATTGCTGATCTGCAAGTTGTACGGCGGGGAAAGAAAAGCATCGCTGAAACCATAGTCCGGCAACGCGTTTAGCTGCTCCCGGGGCATACGGGTATGCTCGGTTTCAGGATCGCCTTCCCGGAAATAGTTATTCAGGTAGTTCGAGTGCTTACCACGAACCAGCAGACGGTTTTCGTTGACTAAAAACTGACAACCCAGAAAATCTGCCCGGTCAATCCGGTGACCGGTCAATTTATCGGCAGAGACGTTAACGGAGAAAAACTCATTGCGCTTGTAGTTCTGGTAGTCCGGTAACTTCACCAGCTCGGTAAAATACTGATCCCACTGAGCACCTACCGCATCCAGAGCCATCAGGGCGGTCTGTCGATAGGTTTCGGCATTACGCTTAGCACCATCACGGTTGAGCACCACCAGGTCGACCACGCCACCGGCTTCTTCAAAAGAATCCAGCAGGGCTTGTTGTTCCGGTGGTAGCTTTTCAATATACATGGGATCCTTCCCTTCGCTTGATTATGAGTGCGCGTTAAGGTTCAAGATAATAATTCGGGCTGTTGTCCTGATCAGGATTCAGAATCTGAAAAGTAAAATCATCAGCCAGATTCAGGCCAGACAGTGCCTGCTTTAACTCCGGCGATTGGGCTGCCTTGGCAAAATCCCGCAAAAACGGTATCAGTTCAAGGTTGTCACTGTCATTCCAAACACCAGCCATCTCAGCCGCCAGAGATTCCGCTTCGGGCCAACGACCTTCATTGATGCCGGAGATGTCATAAAACGGCCAGTCGGCGATCTCATCATCCTCTGCCAATTCATCCATGCCGACGATCTTGTCACCTTCAAAGAGAAAGGAGATCTCTATTGTCTGCATCCAGGGAAACACCCCAAGATCGACAATTCTCAGCGCACGGCCTTTGACCGTGTCGTTCCGGCTAAATACTTCAGCCAACTGCTTTAATCGGGTCAGCAGAACGGATTCAATGGCCTCGATACTGTATGACATAACAGCCTCTTAAAATGTTTATATTCAATAGGTTATAACTAGTATTCAGTCGAACGGCCAACTAGAGCTACTATACTAGAAAAAATGATAACCGCACCGGATAAACTGAAAAAATGATGTCCTGATCACAATTTCCTTATCGCAGGCCGTTCTGGTCGATCAGCAGCTGAATAACTTCAGCCTGAGACATATGTTGCTCATATGCCTGGCAAATGGCGGTCATCGCCCACTCACAACCAGATGCCTCGAAATGGGCCATCCGGTCTTTTTCCATTAACTCGCCCAACGAATAGGTGTTTGCTCCGCCTCGCTCTCCATGCCCTCCGCCAATGCTTTCGCCGATGCAGAAAGGTCGTGCAGAAAAGGGGGTTAAGCTGACAAAAAAAACATGATGGCGGGCATCTTCTGCCGTAGGCGCCTGATTTTTCATACCCAAAGGGTAGGAGATAAATTTCAGATCACGCTCGGGTATGGGCCTGGATAGCTGATACAACTGATCAGAAGAGAGTGTTAGCTCGTTCAGCCAGATATTTTCCCCTTCCCATATCAACTCACGATCCGATACCCGAGGCCAGCATACCTGTCGATCATTCCAGATAAGGTGTCGGAACCGGGTTGGAAAACTCAAAAAATTAGAGTCATCCGGCGCGGGCTGACGCTCAAAATAATCTCTGGGTCGAAAAACCCTCAGACCCAGCCCGGCGAAGTCAACCAATAATCCGTTGTGGTCAGAGGGGATAACGCTCAGGATACAATATTTCATCAGCCCGCTTTGCCCGCTTCCAGAATCGGCAGCCCGGCCTCTGTCGGTATATAGATACGCTCGCCACTACTGTCCTGCAGGCCTTTTATCCAGATATAACGCAGGTATTCCTCATTACCCTTCAGCGAAGCACCGATAATCCGGTTGGCTTCAGCTGCCGCCTTAGCTCGCTCAATATCAGCTTTACCCTCTGCACGAGCCTGAACGATCCGGGCCTCACCTTCGGCCTGCGCGAGCGTGACCCGAGCTTTAGCCTGCATCAGAGCAGCCTGTTCACGGGCTTTGGCTTCTTCAATAAGAATCTGCTTGCTCCACTCCGCCTTTTTTAAGGCAGCAATACCATTCATTTCCTGCTTGTAAATTTTGTATTTTGGCCAGACCCAAAGCGCCAGAGTCAGCAAAAGAATAAACAGAAGCCCCATCAACGCCAGCCCACCCAGAGCCACAGCAGAACGGTTCGGTTGCATAAAATATCCTTGAACAGCTTAAAAAATTGGTCAAAACCAGCGGAGCCACTGAATTAGCAACCGCCAGATACGCTCCATTATTACGGGGAATAAGTTCGGCAGAATAAGAGCCAACAGCGCAAATACACCCACGATCAACAGCAGATAGTCTGAAGCGAGAAACGCCTGCCAGTGAAACAGCTCATGATTGATCAGCATCCAGAGCAGAATGGCCGTAGGCACGGAAAAAACTAGAGACGCCAATACGCCCAACAGTGATTCCCAAATACGGTTCAGCATGAATTTGCCTGTATACAGAGGTTTATGTCACTCAATCCATCGAGTTCAACATTCATAAAGAGTAATCCCTGAATTGCATAAAAAAGGCCTGCGGATACAGGCCTGATTGACTCTAAGATCCTATAACGAGAAATACGGGGCGGTAAACGTTCATTTTTATATCTGCTTCATACAGTTTAAAAAGAAGTCAGCCGGAAAAGCATCCTAAAGCCTGCTATTCGATTCTGCTGTATATATCTCGGAAACGTTTAAAGCACTTTTGCCCTTGCCGCATGCAGTTTTTTGTAGCTGTCGATCAGGCGCAAATGTTTGTCGATGCCTGCCAGCTGCATATTGGTTTCGGTCAGGCCATAAAAACGTACCGTACCTTCGATGGAGCCTTCCACGGCATCCATACGCTCAGCTCCAAACATGCGGCGGAAGTTATGCTGGAAATCTTCGTAGTCCAGCTCGTCATCCAGTACCACTTCCAGCGCCGCATTCATCGCCTGATAGTAGAGGCCGCGGTCCAGAGTGTTGTCGTTGTACTGCAGGAACATCTCCACCAGCTCTTTGGCATCGTCCAGCGCACCCAGGGCCAGACAGATCATGAGTTTCAGCTCCAGAATGGTCAGCTGACCCCAGACGGTGTTTTCATCAAACTCGATGCCGATAAAAGTGATGATATCGGTGTAATCGTCCTCTTCACTCTCTTCCAGACGTTCGAACAGGGCTTCCAACTGCTCGTCATCCAGACGGTGCAGGTTGAGAATATCCTCGCGGAATTTCAGTGCCTTGTTGGTGTTATCCCAGATCAGATCTTCCACCGGATAAATCTCGGAGTAGTCCGGCACCAGAATACGGCAGGTGGGCACGCCCAGTTCGGTACGCACCGACTGATAGACCTCTTTGCCCATCGCTTCGAGAATGGCGAACAGGGTTTTGGCTTCCTGTTTGTTGGAGTCTTTCCCTTGACGAGTAGAGCCTTCAGCTGTATGAGTGGAGCCCTCAGCCATACATGAAAAGTCCCACTCACAGAATTCGTAGTCCGCTTTGTCGCTGAAGAAACGCCAGGAGACCACACCGGTCGAGTCGATAAAGTGTTCTACAAAGTTATTCGGCTCGCTGACCGCGTTGCTTTCAAAGGTCGGCTTAGGCACATCATTCAGGCTTTCAAAACTGCGGCCCTGCATGAGTTCGGTCAGGCAGCGCTCAAAAGCGACTTCAAAGTTCGGGTGACCACCAAAAGAGGTCAGCACACCACCGGTGCGCGGGTTCATCAGGGTGATACAGGCCACCGGGAACTGACCGCCCAGAGAGGCATCTTTTACCAGAATCGGATAGCCCTGCTCTTCCAGCCCTTTGACGCCTTCAACAATCTGCGGGTACTTCGCCAGCACTTCTTCAGGTACATCCGGCAGCACCAGTTCCTGTTCCAGAATCTGACGTTTCACCGCACGTTCAAAAATTTCCGACAGGCACTGCACCTGCGCCTCTTCCAGGGTATTCCCAGCGCTCATGCCGTTACTCAGGTAGAGGTTTTCGATCAAATTAGACGGGAAATAAACGGTTTCACCATCGGATACCCGCTCAAACGGCAGGGAGCAGATACCACGCTCGGTACGGCCGGAGTTGGTATCAAACAGATGGGAGCCACGCAGCTCACCTTCCGGGTCATAAATATCACGGGTGTAGTCATCCAGAATCGCTTCCGGCAGGCTGTCGTCTTGGCCGGGCTGGAACCACTGCTCATCCGGATAGTGAACAAAATCGCTGTTGGCGATCTCTTCACCAAAATACTGATCGTTGTAGAAGAAGTTAAAGTTCAGACGCTCCAGAAACTCACCCAGAGCTGATGCCAGTGCCGCTTCTTTGGTGGCACCTTTACCGTTGGTAAAGCACATCTGAGAGGCAGCATCGCGAATATTCAGCGACCAGGCGTTAGGCACGATGTTGCGCCATGAGGTGATCTCGATCTTCATGCCCATATCGGCCAGCAGCCGGGTCATGGTGGCGATGGTTTTTTCCAGAGGCAGATCTTTACCCGGAATCTCGGTACAGGCGTTTTCATCCAGATCCGCCATCAGAAGCGCCTGAGCGTCATCTTCCAGGTTCTCCACTACTTCAATGACAAACTCAGGGCCGGTCTGAACAACCTTCTTTACCGTGCAGCGGTCGATGGAACGGATAATGCCCTGACGGTCTTTCTCCGAGATATCTTCCGGCAGCTCAACCTGAATTTTAAAAATTTGGTTGTAGCGGTCATTGGGATCAACGATGTTGTTCTGGGACAGACGGATATTGTGGGTCGGGATGTCTCGCGCATTGCAGTACACCTTAACGAAATAAGCCGCACACATGGCAGAAGACGCGAGAAAATAATCAAACGGCCCCGGCGCTGAACCATCACCTTTATAGCGGATCGGCTGATCGGCGATCACGGTGAAGTCATCGAATTTGGCTTCCAGGCGGAGATTGTCGAGGAAATTGACATTAATTTGCATGAAACGGGACTCAGTCAAGACAGCTGCCGCTGGCTGATAGCTCAACAATCGCTATCGGCCAACGGCCTGTGAAAAAAACAGATAATGCGCTTGGGCGCTGATTGCCCGCTATTATCCATTTTTTAAGCCCCACGTCTTGGTTTTGCTACAAAACGAGATCCATCTGCGGTAAAGACAATTAGCCTGCCCTGGACATTAATAAAGGCTGCAGGTGAGCGTAGGCACCATCAAAACCCTCTTCCCATGGAAAAAGACCTGCAGGATCCGGCCATACCATCTGCATCACCGGATAAGGTTTAGGCAAATCATCGTAATACCAGTTGGCATACCCCAAAAATTCACCGTAGTGCTCAAGTCCCACCGGTATAAAGGCCACATTCAATCCCTGCAGAAAGTCCTCATAAGGGCGGAAAGGCTCAATCGGCTGGACCTCACCATGAATATGCACTGCCGCTGCATTGAGCAATTGCTCGGATGTCTCAGGTGGCAGACCTGCCACGATAATCTCAGGGTGGTTAGTGACCAATAGAGAAAGAAAACGGTGGTAACGCTTCTTCACCGGCAATATGCAGGTTGTGCCATCCCACTTCCGACAAATTGGAAAGTAACTCTTTATCGTAATCATCCTGCGCACTCGGTGGGGTAAAGTCACCGGGAATCTGTTTCAGAAACATCGGAATTCTTCCTTGTGGTTGCCATCTTTAGATTGACAGCGTTTTATCGTCTATATGAACGCTTTAGCCTAGCAATAAGCATTCAAGTTGACCCAGTAATAATGACAATTAAATTAACTTTTTAGAGAACGTTGAAACAATAAAACTGAATATTTGCCCCCCTATTCTTATTCGTGTAGATTTCAGTAAGGAATAAAAAATCTTGTCGCAGGTCAATGCGCCCACCTCTGTAAGGTTGCAAACGCCTGACGACAACAGGGATCGTCGAGCTTTCTCTATGACAAAAAAAACCATTGCTGCAGAACATGTCCGTATCGGCATGAGAGTTGTTGAGCTGGATATAAACTGGCTTGAATCCCCTTTCTGGCGTCGCGGTTTTACCGTAAAGACAGAAGAAGAACTCATTAAACTTAAACGCGCCTGTAAGCAGGTGGTTATTGATATCGAGGCTTCGGCCCGACACTCTTTGACCCATTTTCGTAAAAACCCGGTTGAACCTGCAAAGGCCCGCAAAAAGGCCGAACCAGAGAAAACCGAAAAGACCGAAAAAAACGCACTCGAAAACCGAAAAGGCCTAATCGCTGCCCCTGAACTACTGAATCGTAAAGAACTGCAGATCATTGAAGGCAATATCGCTATTGCTGTTCGTGAAATGAAAGATCTTTTCACCCGGGTGAATGATGGCAACCGGGTATCCTTTAAAAAGCTCAACGATGCGGTTCACAAACTGATGGACGATGCCCTGAACGATGCCGCCTCTCTGCTTTTACTGTCCCGTCTGAAAGAAAAAGAACAATCTCTGGCAGAAAAATCCGTCAATGTCTGCATTCTGACTATCGCATTTGCACAATATCTGGAGCTGGATCAGCACACCATCTATCTGCTGGGTATGGCAGCCTTACTGCATGATATTGGTATGCTGAAAGTACCGAACTATCTGCTCAGCTACGAAGGCAAGCTCAATAAAGCGCAAAAACAGGCTATTGAGTATCACGTGATTGAAGGCATGAGTTTTGTGGGTTTGCACAACGAACTTTCAACATTGCCTGAACTAAAAGAGATTATTGGCAATCATCACGAACGCTTTGATGGCACGGGATACCCCAGAGGTATTAAAGGTGACAAAATTCCTTATCTGGCACAGGTTCTGGGTATAACCAGCACTTACGAAGCGATGACACGTGAACGCTTCTACAGTGACGCAGCGAACCCGACACAGGCTCTGTCACGAATTTATAGCTGGCGCGAAAAATTGTTCGATGCAAAGCTGGTCAACCGCTTTATCAAAGCCCTGGGGGTTTACCCGCCCGGCAGTCTGGTAGAGCTCATGGATGGCCAGATCGCTATTGTGACCATGATTAACCCTGAGAACCGCACCAGACCCGTCGTGCGTGCATTGAACAGCAACCTGCAGGGTTCAGAAAATACCCACGCGGAAATCGACCTGATGCGCGAAGAGAATGCCGGGATCAGTATCAAGCGTACACTTGACGACACCAACCTTCAGGAGCTCGGCGCCCTGACACAACAAACCGCTTAATACACCTTATCTTTAATGGTCCGGCCACTTAACAAAGAGACCGGACCATCATCAGGGCATGATCACCGTAACTGCTGCAAACCGGCATATTTGGCAAAGCGGAAAAACCCATTTTCTCCCAAAATCCCGTTGAGCCCTGAACAGCAACCAACCAGACATCCCGATACCCCTTTTCTTTCGCCTGTCGTAACAGAGACTCAACCAAACGACGCCCCAGCCCCATGCCTCCCGCCTGAGCAGAAACGGCCATATCGTGCAGATATAACCGATCACCTTCCGTGCCAGATGCCAGAAGTTTATGCAGCTTTGGGGCTGAGTCCTGATTCCAGCTGTGAGCAATCAGGTAAGCCTTTATCTCACCCTTAACGTCGCAAACAAAACAGCTCTCAGGCGAACGCTTTTGTTTACACTGCAGGATCTCAAGCTCTTCCGGGGGCACTTCAATATAAACATCGGACTGAACATTCAGAATTGCGGGCCAGTCCTGTTCGGATATCGTTCGAATTTCCATTTTCCACTCTGTTTCGGCTAGTGGATGGGTAAAAAGACAAGAGAATAACTGAGTATCCCTCAGTCATTCTCTGAGTAAATGTTTTTAAATAATCATCTGCCCTGACCTGTCGCCTGCCCCAGCTCATTTGTCGTTTTTAGCCAAAGAGCAATCTGCTGCTCATCGGAGAAACTGGCGCTGTGAATCAGCAAAGGCTGTTCGTTCTCTATGCCACAAAACTCCAGAGTGAAACGATTCAGCTGTTCAAGCACAGGAGCCGCCTGTATCTCAGCATACTCTTCAGGAGCATCCATGGTCAGAATCAGCTGTGCAGTTTTTCCTGTCAGTAGCGGCGTTGGCAGCGGGCTGTCTGCTTCATATTTAAAGGTCTGACCTGGCAGAAAAACCCGGTCGATCAGGCCTTTGAACTTAGCCGGTAAACTGCCCCACCAAATCGGCGATACAATCAGGATATGATCCGCCCACTGCAAGGCTGCCAGAAAATCATTCAGATCAGTCTCTAACGCCTGCATTTGGTCGTAACCTTCATTGAGGCTGGGATCAAAATTCATGTCACTCAGATTAAAACGCCGGATCTCACACTCTGCTACGGGGCTGCCCAAACGAACACCGGTTTCATAAGCATCAGCCAATTGTTGATTCAGGCTTTTCTGCTTTGGGTTTGCGTTCAGAATTAAAAGGCGACTCATGTTCAGTACTCCATTGCATATTTTGAATGCGAGGAGTCTAAGCTCTGCCCCTAGGGGCAGAGTCAAGAGTCGAAATCAAAAGACAAAAAGACAGGCGGTCAGGGGAAACCCGGCAAATGACTATGAGTGATTTGCAGAGCTTTGAGGGCATTGATTAAGAGAGCCGAGGCAAAGATCCACACTTGCCAGCTTTTGATTCAACGCTTCCTGCTCTTGCAGCAGACGCGCTTTCACCTGAAGCAGAAACTCACCGATCTTCTGCCAGTCCGGTTCACCATCACGGAATAAAATAACGCTTTTCAGCTCATTGAGCTTAACACCCAATTTTTTCGCCTCAACGATCAGTTTCAGCAACTCAAGATCACTCGGGCGATAAACCCGATAACGGCCCTGTCGGGGCGGTGAATCAATAAGCCCCATCTCTTCGTAAAGCCGTATCGCCTTTACCGACAGCCCGGTTTGTTTAGCCACTTCGCCGATATACATCAGAGGTCCCTTACCCCTTCAGACTTGGAATAACAGGCCAGCCCGAGCTGTTCCAAATTATCCGGATATTCCCAATAGGCCTCATCCAACTGATCCAGTTCAGTCATTTCGGAGTCAGTAAAGTGTTTCGGCAAATCCCAGTAATTTTCGATTTCATCCCGACAACGCCCATAAACCTGATTCATCAGTTCATATTGCTGCTGAACAATCGCCAACAACTGATCAGCCCCTACCCGAGCAAGTCCCCGAACCGCATGCCGGTATCCCTCTACGCCCCAGTTGCAGAAGAACTGCATAAAGCCACCATTGTTGATATCCATTTCCAGCTTCCATAAAGCCGCCAGTTCCTGCTCAGATTCTGACAACGCATTCCAGTCATTATCTTTTGCCAGCAAGGCATCAACGGCATTATCCAGTAAAGCCATCCATGACGTTTCCTTTAAGGTCATCGCGCTTCCCCTAATTATTTAATGATGATAGTTGTTTAAGGGTGATTGAAATTATGATTTAAGGGGGGGGGGCTGATGCTTTTCAGCGCAACGCAGACAAACACAAGCCTTGCGGCGTTTTTCCGGAGGAATCTGTGACAGTAAAGACTCCGGAAAATGAATTTCAGGATCATTGCACCAGCAGCTACGCCCTATATCTGCCGAGCCCTGATTCAAACAGGAATTAGCTTGCCCGCACAAGGGGCAAACCAGAGTGTCTATGGTTTCAGCAAACTTAACAGAGGTTAAATCTACAGTTGTTTGCTCCCCAGCATCAGAGTCAAAGAGTTCCACTGCGGATACGAGTTGTTTTCGGGTCATCATCTTGATTTATCAGACGTTAAAAGCCTGACAACTTAATCCCCCTATCCTGAAAGAGCAACGGTTTGATGAAAGGTAACGATCTGGCAAAATAGGCCTTTAGCCATCAGCCCGAATAGAAACAGGCCCTTCATGTCTGCACCGGAATCGCCGGAGTTTTACCGGCAACAACACAAGAAACGACTCAGCTGGATGCCCTGGCTGTACTACAGGCTGAAGGCTAAACACCTCGCATGGGCCAAGCCCTGGCAGGAAGAGCTGCAGCAGACGCTGATGCAGCTTGAGACTCTGGAATTAGCGGATAAGGTGTTTATCTCACCGGATGCAGCCTTGTTTGCCGAACCCGGCCGTGCCATTACGCTGGGTGAGGAAAGTTTCGTTGCCGCTAACTGTTTTCTGCATGGCCCGCTGACTATCGGCCGTGAAGTGGCGATCAATCACGGCTGCTCCTTTGACGGCGGTAAAGCGGGTATTACCATTGGCGATCAGACCCGCATTGCCAATCAGGTCAAGCTTTACGCCTTTGATCACGGCATGGCACCGGATATGCCGATCTACCAGCAAAATAATTCATCCCGGGGCATCACGATTGGTCAGGATGTCTGGATAGGAGCCGGAGCAGGTGTGCGCGACGGCGTCACCATTGGTGATCATGCTGTGATCGCTATGAATGCCATGGTGACAAGGAATGTGCCCGACTTTGCCATTGTCGCCGGCAATCCGGCCAAGGTGATCGGAGACCGCAGAAACAAGCCTATCGGCTATCGGGAAAAGGCAACGGGCATGTCCGCCTGATCAGCCATAAATCTCTTCGAGCACAGTCACCAAGCAAGCAAACAAGTTACTTAATTACAGATTCAGACCAGGAGCCATTATGCCGTTACATATCTGCTTTATTCATGGAAAGGAAAGCGGCCCCTGGGGCAATAAAGGTCAGCTATTTTCCCGTATCGCCAACGAGCGAGGTCACGAATTCAGTGCACTGAATTATCTGACAGCAGAAAACCCCGATGATCCTGAAAGCCGGGTTAAAATGCTGAACGCCTATCTGGCGGAGACACGGGTTCCTTCCAAAGAGCTGGTGTTGGTGGGTTCCAGTATGGGGGGATATGTCGCCGCCCGAACCAGCCAGAGTTATAAAGCAGCGGGCATGTTTCTGATGGCACCAGCACTTGGGTTGGAAAACTACCCGGTCCAGTGGCCGGAAATTAAGGCGGATTCGGTTTATCTGGTACACGGGCTTTTTGATCGGGTTATTCCGTGGGTCAATTCCAACGACTTAAGCCAGAAGCTGGACTGCAAGATTCATCTGGTTGCCGATGACCATCGATTAGGCGACAGCATGAATTTTATTGAGGAAGATTTTCTCGCGTTTCTGGAGCCTTTAGAAACGGCGCTGAAAGACTAAAGCATCCCTCTATCACTTCTCCAAACAGAAACGCCTGATGATGCCTAAACCGGGAGGCAAACATCAGGCATCGCATTCCAAAGAATCATCCAGACTTTTCATTCAGGATAGCGAAACTAGCTTCCTACCAGCCCGCCATCCTTTTTGGTGATCACCACCAATGAAGGCCGAGGCGGCATTTTAGATTTAAAGTCCGGCCACCGGGTAACGGGATCAGCAAACGTTGACTCCCTTGCAAATGGCGGATAATCCTTGGCACCATCGCAGCCCGGATGCTGAACGGCTATAAACAGGGTTTTATCATCGGGTGTGAACGCAGGACTTGCCATCTCCGCCCCAACCGGCACCCGAAAAAACATACGGGCGGCTCCCCTCTTCTTGCCATGGGTTTCCACCGCCCAGATTCCATCGGTTGAACCGGTCTTACCCCAGTTTTCACCCTGATCGGTCGTTACCCAGAGTCGCCCCCGACCATCAACCGCAAAGTTATCCGGCGCAATAAACCAATTATCCTCCGGTTGATCATGGCCTGCATCATCAATATCAGCCTTGATAGTTCCTGGAGCCGCTGGGTGTAAATCGTCAGCACCGTCGTTATCGGTTTTTAGCATCACCTTCCAACTGTAATGCTCTCCGGCATGATCCCCTTCAGGGGGCGTTAACTGAAGAATCTGGCCATCCAGATGCTGATGGTTTTCAGTATCAGCCAATAGCATCAGATAAACACTGTGATCCTTAGGGTTAACCGTTACATCTTCCGGACGATTCAAAGGAGTCGCCCCCAAAAGATCTGCCGCCAGGCGAGCATCGATAACAACATCAGCCTGACTTTCAAAGCCATTTTTTTGGTTTAAAGGGCCATAGCCGTGGCGCAGTGGCAACCAGTTTAATGCACCTTCTTCTTCAAAGCGGGCGACATATAGACAACCTTCATCCAGCAAACCAAAGTTCGCCCGTCGGCTGTGGGGGTCATAGCGACCATGGCTGACAAACTTGTACAGGTACTCACCGTTCTGGTCATCAGCGGAGTACACAACAACCCGGCCATCTTCATTAACCGTTACCGCTGCGCCTTCATGCTTAAAGCGCCCAAGTGCTGTGCGCTTAACAGGGCGGGCATGGGGATCATAAGGATCCAGCTCAACAATCCAACCAAAGCGATTCACTTCGTTGGGTTCCTGCTCAATATCAAAGCGTTCATGATGCTTACCCCAATCAAACCACTTGCCGGGTATACCGTAGCGTTTCAGTTTCTCTTTTTCGGGATGGTGCTTTCTCTTACCGCAGAAGTATCCGTTGAAATTTTCTTCTGCACTCAGCAAAGTTCCCCAAGGCGTCATGCCTCCGGCGCAGTTGTTCAGCGTTCCGATAACGTGCCGTCCTTTGGGATCATAGGCGGTCTGCATGCGTTCATGTCCCGCAGCCGGCCCCGAGATATCCAGCACACTTTTCAAAGGGCTGATACGCCGGTTATAAGGGCTGAATCGTACGCGTTGCCAGCGTCCTTTTCGGTCTTTCTCGATCTCGATAACACTCAGGCCATGGGCCGCCATCTCTATTTCACACAGAGTACGCTCATAGTCGCTTTTTTTGCCCTGATGTTTATTCCCCTTTTCATGATCAGGAAACATCAGCTTACGGGTTGTGTACTCATGATTGACCGCCAACAAACCGCGATCCGGGTTATGAGAACCTCTCGGCAAAGGGAAAAAGCCAACATAGTCATTGTTGTAACCAAATTGGCGCGCCTGGGCGTATGGCGTTTGCTTCATCGGATCAAACTCAGGAGCATCATCGGTCACAGGATCACCCCACCGAATCAGAATGTCCGCCCGATACCCCTCTGCTACGTGGTGTGTACTATCAACACCATGCGGCAAACCTGAAAAAGAGAAGTCTTGTCCGGATGCCCGCTCCCGCTTTGGCCTTTTTTTCGCTTCATGCAGCTCTGAGCGAATACGTTCGCTTTCTTTTGGCGTCAGCTCGAGCAACTGATTGATATCCGGATGCTTCACCGGACTGATGCGCATATCTTCATCAGCGTCCCATTGCTTAGTGATCATAGCGATATCCTTTTAATACGTATTGACCAGCAGATTCAAACCCTGAAACCATGCTGCAACCGCGAAATGACAGAAGCATGAAAAGCAGTAAAAAAGACGCAGGGATAAGACACAGATCAAAAGAGAACACCCGGAAAGTGATACTGATCAGTCCGAAAAGAAGACAAGAAAATGAATACTGACGACAAAGACAAAAAAATGGGGACATCCTATGTCCCCAAAGAGCAACAGCCTATTCGGCCTGTGTTCACTTAACGATTGAGTCACCCAAAAGTTAAGAGACCTTTGACGCTGTCCCGCTATCGGAACAGAGAATATGAAGTTGACCGGGGCCCTGATATTTCAGCTCTGCGCTGTATAACATAGCCTCTGTCACGATTCGGTTAAGAGGAAGATCTTTGCTGACAGCCGCACCTGTAACAGTACAACTTAAACCCACGGAGCGATCAGACAGTCGAATCTCCCGCTGCAGTTGATGCTGAATATCTTTCGCAATAGATTCCAACTGCTCTTTATCAAGCGGTGAGTCTGACAACACCAATTGAACAAAACGATCACCTTCAAAGCGATAACTGATCTGAGGGTAGCTTCGGTCAAGATTGGCTAACCGGTCGGCAGACATAGCGAGTAAAAAATCGCCAATAGCACGACCATGCTCCCGATTTACCTTTGAAAACTGATCGAAATTGATCATAAAAACAGCTGCGACACGCCCGGCAAATTCTGGTGACGTTTTATCAACTTCAAAAGCAGATCGGCACAACAGACCAGTCAGAGAGTCATAGTTTCCCAGTTTACTCATCGGACCTCCGACATGTTGCTTCTGTTCAGCAAAGACTGGTGCATGGTATTCAGCGGTCATGTGATATTCCTTCAACGAAATGATCTGGTTACTCGCATCACAGCGCCCCGGCAAAAACCCCGCTTCAGATACCCATAGGTGAATTCACACTGAAGCAGCTATCAACTGAATAACCGGACATTAAGGGTAAGTTTGCGTTAAGGTCTGTAATTCAGCCACTCGGTTCACTACCATGTCCGTTAAGGGTTTTCCCTAGGGCATAATCACACGCTCAAAGGTATACTTGAGGCATACTGCATACTGGATATAGCAATGGAAGAAACCAAAAAAATATCACTGATAAATCAGCTAGTTCGCTTGGTTATACTGCCTTTGCTCTTCACTGTTTTATTACTTTCCGCTTATCAGGCTTATCTTTTTTACCGGTCCAGTGCCGATACGACACTGGCGCACGTTGAAAAACGCATCACTCTGATCCTGCCTGTGCTGTCAAAAGCACTCTATGATGCAGACACCGAAACGGTAAACCTGATCGGGGATAGTCTCTTTAAAGAATCCTTTGTGGATTACCTGATGATTTCTGACCAGTTTTCCCGAATCTATATGCGTAGCCGTAATGTCGGTAATCAGAGTGATCTGCTATCCCCTATCATCATCAGCAAACCCATCAGCTACACCAACCCTCAGGGTCAACGATTACTTCTGGGTAATCTTAATATTCACTACAACCCGCAAATCATGATTCAGGGACAGGCAGCCTCCGGTGTATCCATTGTTATTCTGGGTATTCTGAAATTTTTGCTGCCACTTTTAGCGCTCCTTTTTTTTCTGCATCGCAAACTCCAGAAACGGCTTAATATCCTGATTGACGAAATCTCCGTTTCCCGGCCCGACAAACTCCGACAGATCAGCCAAAAAACCAGTGACCCTAAGGAAATTCAGGAGTTGGTCAGCGCCTACAACCAACTGCAGGAAAATAACTTCCGATACCACAATCGCCAGCAGGAAGCCCACGCCAAACTGATCGAACGCACCAATGAAGTCGCAGAAGGTCGCGAATCTGCCCGGCTACTGACCAACATGCTGCAGAACAGCCAGAAACGCTACCGTGCGCTATTCCACAGAAATGTCGATGCCTTGCTGATTGTAGAAAGTTTCCGTTTGGAAGATGAAGAACGCTACCGCATCATTGATGCCAATCAGGCCGCCATGAAGGTGTTAGATCAGCCATTGGAGCAGCTGATCAAGCAAGACTTTGAAGTGATGTTTGGTTCCAAACCCCTTGAGCATGGCAGTTATCGATTGGATGAAAGTTCACTACCATCCCCCCTGCAGAAAGCAGGCCTGCAAATCGAACTGCATTTTAATATGGTGATGTACGACAAGCAGGGTCTGTATTACGTCACCCTGAGAGATATGAGCGATAAGATACGGGCGGAGAAACTGGAAAAAGAAGCCGATGAGCTGATGAACTTCCGTCAGAACCAGATGGCTATCGCGGAGATGGCGACCACCATCGCCCATGAAATCAATCAACCGCTTGCAGCCATACAAAACTACGCTCTGTCGGCAATCAATTTCAGTCAGGATGAACAGCTTAACCGTGAGAAACTTCACCAGAGCCTGAACCATCTGATGCAACAAGCGGATATCGCCTCTCAGATCGTGCAGCAGGCCCGCAGCCATCTGGGCCGCAACGACTATCCTCAGCAACAGCTCGATCTGGTCAAAACACTTCGGGAAAGTATTGATCTCTGCCGCCTGAGAGCAGACAAGCACCAAGTCCGCCTCTTTCTGAATACAGAACCAGCAAGTGCCCCGGCCATTGCCAATGAAGTTCAGATCAAGCAACTGATGATCAATATGATCTCAAATGCGATTGAAGTTCTGGCAGAAATGGGGAGTAAAAATGGCAGAGTAACCATCAACCTGGATAAAGAAGAGAGCTACTTTGTGATCAGGGTCAGTGACAATGGGCCCGGTATCGAGAATATAGAAAGGGTGTTCACGACGCACTACAGCACCAAGGAGAAAGGCTTGGGAATGGGGCTGGCAATCTGCAGAAGCATCGCAGAAATGCACCATGGCTCTATTACAGCTCATAATCCTGAACAGGGCGGAGCAGAATTCATCCTGCGCCTGCCCGCACAAATAATAACGCCGGAGAAAAAAGATCCGGAGACAACTGAACGACAACTGCTGCAACGATAATCAGCAGCAGTAAGCGTCAGGGAGATACATACTTGCAACCATTACCTCAGAAAATTCATATTATTGATGATACCGAGTCAGTCTCGGCATCACTGAAGATGCTGCTTGAATCCTATGGCTATGATGCAGTCACGCATGCGTCAGGTGAAGAGTTTCTTGCTGAGATGGAGAAAAAAACCTCTGAACCCAATTGTATATTGCTGGATGTGCGCATGCAGGGTATGAGCGGTATTGAACTGTTTCAGCAACTGGACGCACTGGATATTATCGCTCCGGTTATTTTTATTACCGGTCATGCGACTGTTCCCATGGCTGTCAGGGCGATTCAGCTTGGCGCCTTCGATTTCCTCGAAAAACCGATCGACCACAGTCAGTTGGTGTTTAAAGTAGAAGCAGCGCTTAAAAAATTCCGCGAGACCAAAAATGCCCTTCTGATTGAGCAGGAAAGTCACAAAGCACTGGGCTCATTGACCAAACGTGAATATCAGATTCTTGAACTGCTGGTCAAAGGCTGTGCCAACAAAGAGGTCGCCAGAGAGCTGAATATCACCGTAAAAACGGTTGAATACCATCGTAGCAATATTATGCGCAAAACCGGCGCGAACTCTTTGCCGGAGCTGGTCCGCCTGCATCTGACCTATCAGCAACATTAAACGTTGATCAAGCACAGAAAACATGACCACTGAGTGCTCCAGTAAATCGTTTCAGGAACCGGTTTTCAATGCGTTACTCCTTTAAAATCAGGCATGAGCCTGAGAAGCCAACAGCGACAGGTTTAGCCACTACCCACTATTTAATGCTGGCTTTACTTATACTGTTCTTGTCGCTAAGCAGTGTCGCTACGGCCATGCCTTTAGAAAAGCCGGAGACAAATACGCCTTACTGGTCAGAAACACATCCCCTGCAAGTTGTGCTTATGGTCAATAATAAGCAAAACCCATTCTGGCATCTGGTCGAGCAGGCGACGGTTAAAGCCGCTTCCGACCTGAATATAAACCTCCAGGTTGTGGATACAAACAACAACCCGCTGCGACCCGTTCGGGTATTGTCTTCTCTGGTTAACTCAAGCCATAAACCCGATGCCGTACTTTTTCCAAACATGAAAAATACCGGCAAAGCTATTCTGGAACTGTTGGAAAAACATAAAATCTACAGCGTCATCTACGATAATGGCTTCTCTCCCAGGGACAATATGGGTAAGCCGGGGCAACATTATCGTTACTGGTTAGGGGAAATCGTGGTTAATAATTATGAAGCCAGCAGACAGCTAACCCATGAACTTATCGACGAAGCCCTTAAACGCTTTCCCGATCAGCGCCCATTACCCATGGTGGTTCTTGATGGCAGCCCCTCATCAAGAGCCGCTGCCCAAAGACTTCTGGGAATGTTTGATGCCCTGGTCAGCTATAAAGATCAGGTGGACATACAACAAATTTTTCACACCCGCTACAACCCGACGCATGCCTATACGGCAACAATTTCCGCCAAACAGCGCTATCCGGAAATCCGGGTTATCTGGACCGCGAATGACGCCATGGCACTCAAAGCCATTGAAGCCCTCGAAACAATCGATATATCGCCCGGCCGGGATATTTTAGTGTCCGGCTTTGATCTGTTACCGCAAGCCCGAGAACAAATTGAACAAAAGGCCTTATTTAACAGCTATGGCGGACACTTTATGTCCGCAGCCTGGGGGCTGGTTTATCTTTACGACCAGCTCAATGGACAAACTTTGGATTACCGTGAACTGAATATCCCCCTTTATTCCGGCAAAGCGCCTCTTAAAATACCCGTTCCCGATGAAGACGACGAACGCCGGGTCCTCTCCGACACTCATTTTTCTGACATTGACTTCTCTCTTTACAGTCATCATCTGCGCAACAACAAAGGTATGACCCAGTCGCAAAAGTATATTTTTGAAGTCAACAACACGCCGTAACGCTAAAGGCTGATCCTTCGTTTGCCTTTCACCAGACCCACCCTTAGACTGTTGTTTTTGCGGTAAAAATGGAATTACAGCTATGGGCCTCTTTGGTCGGAAAAAATCTGACAGCTCAACAACCAAAGTCTCTATTCAGCGTGAAGGTTTTGCCCACATCCGGCAGATCAGTGAAGCTGTTACGACTATGCCCTGGGGGCTTTCTCTGCTCTCGCTGGCATGGACCGCAGGACCGGTAACGCTTATTGCCGCTCAGCTCAGCTATGTTCTGGGCTATAACAAAGCACCCACGCAGGAAAACCTGATCTTCTTCATTATCTACACCGTGATTACCGGTGTGGCCGGTATTGTTGCGCAAATTGTTTATCGCCTGACCCGGGTACCCAAAATTGAAGAAGAAAAACGTCGTGTCTCACTGGTTCTGGAGCAGCTACCGGAACTGCGCTGGCAGGTACTGGATCTGCATACCCATCAGCATGATCCGGATCAGCGGCAACGTTACGTTGCCAAACTTCTGCTGCAAAAAGCTGATCTTGATCCCGAGTCACTGAAGCAGGCTATCTACGATCTGACCCAGAATAAAGCCTTTGCACGACTGATCAGCCAGATTGAGATTTATCGCCAGGTCGGCATGGATCGACGCATCGATGACCTTGTGGAAAGTCAGCGTTTTCTGATTCGCCATGTTCTGATTCAACTTGAGTCGATCGAACCGGATGCCATTCCCTATATCCGTACCCGACTGCAAGGTGACAGTCCGGACCAGAAACTCGGCATGCCACGACAGGAAAACTTTATTGAGCGTATCTTTGCCGCCATCGAAGAAGAGAACGATCTTCTTATGTCTGATGAGGATGTCGAAGAGATGATCGTACTGGCCTTCGAACTGCTATGTGGACGCCGCATCTCGATGCTCACCTTTGCCTATCGGGGCCGCTGGGAGCTGGCTGATGCTCTGGACAGAATGGAACGCAACCGGAGTGAATACCGAATTGCTCAGGCAACGGGACTCAGCCGTATCCGCGCTCTGGCGAACTTCATCAATCAGCAATACCTTCTGCAAAGAAGCAGCGACGATGAGGAAGTCGAGCAGCTACAGATTAACCAATCTGCTGATATTCTTGTGGAAAGCGCCGAGCACTATATGGATGAATCTGCTGAACGCCTGTCAGAGTATTGCCGCAAGGCTCGTCGCAAAAAAGCCAAAGTGGATAAAGAATGGATCAGAGAGCAGTCCCGCCAGCTGGGTGAAGCCCTTAATCTGTGGAAAGAGATTCGACGGGCTTACGAGCGGATTGGCCGCATTCATGTTCAGCTGCTAAAAGCATCTGACCGTTGGGAGAAGTTTGTTGATACCTTCTCCGTCAGCGACACCAAGCTTCAGATCGGTAGCGGCCACCGGGGTCTCAGAGTGACCGAAAAGTCCATCTATCTGGATGAGGAAGGTATCAGTGAGGTCTGTCAAAAACTTTTTGATTTTCTGGTTAAGCACAAGCTGACACCTGAGGACCTCAACCAGGCAAGGAACAAAGCACTGCGTGGCCGAGTTGAGCGCGCTCAACTCCCAGAAGATCACATCACACCGGAAATTGCCAAACAGCTTGCTATCGAGATTGCGTTGGCACTTGAACCCCATATTCACCTGAGTCGACCAGAGATTCAGCGGGCAATCTACAGTACCAACGCTATCTACATGAATGATATTGAGCCCGGTATGAGCGCAGCCACCAAAGCTGCCATGGGCACGGCGATGGCAAACGAAAAACGTCATGACCTTTCAGTTGCCGCAGAACGACTGGCTCTGGCTCTGGTAAAACACTACCGGGTTGAATTAGGGGAAGATGCGATCGCATTTCTGCGAGACACCTATCACGCCAGAGAAAGCCGCCTGAATGTCCTGAACCAATTTGCCAAACCACGAGAGCGAAAAATCAGTTATCTTAACCTTCGGCCACCCGTTGTAGCAGCCCCGAAACGTGACTGGTATAAGGCACTGATTGAGGCACGTAGACTGGCGGAATAACCTTGTTAATGGTTAAAGGGACCTGACCAGGATGCATCCTGTAACGTATGCCAACAAAAAAGCTATGCTTAACAGAAAGCTTTCGCGGCACAATAACAAAATCTGACGTTTACAGCTTATTGTTCGATAAGGGAAAACCCATGTTTCAGCGGATTAAACAGATCACAAAAGCCTGGCAGCAAAAATCACTTCTGAAAGGCTGCAAAACCGGTTTAAAGGGATTAAGCCTTGCAGGTTTGCTGGTAGCCCTATCGGGTTGCTCCGGTGTGCGGGAACAAAGCGTCTCGCCCTGGGAAGAGTTTGATCCGGACTCTGATGAAGCCATTGTTCTGATCAGCCTGCAGATGGACGAACACGCCACGGCAATCAACCAACAAGGCCTGATGCCTCACAGAGGCCCCTCCCGTATGGTTTTTGCCATGTATGCTGAAACCGAAACCCTGTTTACCCTGAAAAGTATCAAGTTAAGCCAACCGGCGGATAACCCGCGCACTCTCTATTTCAGCGATGCCCGCACCATCAAAATTGAAGAGCCGGGAATCTACTTCTACGGCAATGTGCTTAAAATAGGTCCCAAGGTCTATTTGGATTACATGCTGAAGCAACAGCAGATTGACAGGGCAACGCAACGTTACCCCAAAGTGTTTGAACAACTGGAAAGTAAAAACTTCTGATCTGCCGTCCCGTGTAGACCGCGGAAAGAATATGGCCGGCTTAACCGCCGGTCATATTCATAAAGCGAACGACCTGAACATCACCATCCGTTGTAAAGTGATGCCGCTCCGGTTTAATCGACATACTCTCCCGAATCGCCTGCTTCACCGGCTCCATATCTCCCGGATTCGCACGGATAATGGCTCTCAGATCCACTGAGTGTTCATTACCCAAACAGAGCAGCAAGCGCCCCTCTGCCGTTACCCGGACACGGTTACAGCTGCTGCAAAAGTTATGGCTGTGGGGAGAGATAAAGCCCACCTTGGTTTGCAACCCCGGAATACGGAAATAGCGTGACGGCCCGTCTGTCTTTTCGGTAGTCGGCACCAACTCATAGCGTTGGGCAATCACTTCACGGACTTCATCACTTGAGCAGTAGGTTTCTTCTCTCTCATGCTCAGAGATCTCGCCCAACGGCATCTCTTCGATATAGCTGATATCGATGCCACGCTCGATGGCAAACTCCAGCAGATCCAGAATCTCATGGTCGTTGCGACCTTTGAGAATCACGGCATTCAGTTTGATACCTTTAAAACCCGCTGCTACCGCAGCATCGATACCGGCAATAACCTGATTCAGATCGCCCTTGCGGGTCAGTTGACGAAAGCGCTCCGCATCGAGGGAATCCAGCGAGATATTCAGGCGCTTAAGGCCCGCCGCTTTAAGGTCCCCGGACATACGCCCCAGCTGCGAACCGTTTGAGGTCATGGCAAAGTCGGTAATCTGAGGCAGATCACCAATATGCCGGATCAGCTCCATCACATTCCGGCGCACCAGAGGTTCACCGCCGGTCAGACGTATCTTATTCACACCCAACTGAGCAAAGGCTTCCGCCACCAGAGCCATCTCTTCCAGTGTCAGCACCTTTTCCCGGGGCAAAAATGTCATCTCCTCAGCCATACAGTAGACGCAACGGAAATCACAACGATCCGTTACCGACATGCGTACGTAAGTCACCTGACGGCCAAAACCATCAACCAGCTTTTCCTGCCGAGGCTGAATCGAAGTGGTCATAGATCTCCCTCCTTCCAACGGCGGGCCGCAGCAGCATCTGAGCTTCGTTCAGAAACCCAGTAATCGCCGTGGCGGGTGTTCTCTTTTTTCCAGAAAGGGGCTCGGGTTTTCAGAAAATCCATGACAAAGTTGCAGCCATCAAAGGCCGCCTGACGGTGAGCAGAAGCCACCGCCACCAGTACAATGGGATCCCCCGGTGCGAGTCGCCCAACCCGATGAATCACATGCACCGCCTGCAAAGGCCAGCGCTCTGCGGCCTCTTTGGCAATCTCTTCCAGCGCCTGCTCGGTCATGCCCGGATAGTGCTCAAGGGTCAGCGCCAGCACATCCGGCTTTTCATTAAAATCACGCACCAGGCCGCTGAAGGTTACGATGGCACCGACATCAGTACGGTCAGCAGAGATCAACCGATTCACCGCACCCAGGTCAAACTCTGCTTGCTGAACACTGATCTGAATCTGACAACTCATCAAACTACCCTCCCGTTACCGGTGGGAAGAAGGCTACCTCGTCACCCGCCTTCACTTCGGCAGAAGCTTTCGCCATCTGCTGATTAACGGACATCAGCAGGTTATTAGCCGACAGGGCATCGGCCCAATCGGCATGAGCGGTGATCAATAGCTCTTTCACTTCAGCAAGGGTCATGCTTTCACTGTCCAGAGGCACTGAGATCTGCTCGCAACCTAATGCTTCTCTCAGACCGGCAAAGAAGCGTACATCAATAACCGTTGAGCTTTGTGAGGTTTCTTCAGACTGAGCGATAACTTCAGCTTGCGAAGCGGCTTGCCTTTGAACGTCTGCCGAGTCACTGGCCATCTGCCAGTGACCGGACTTACCCCCTTTTTTCTCCAGCACTTTAGTGCCGGAGATCACCATGGTTTTGTCAACGGCTTTACACATGTCGTATAGGGTCAGAGCGGCAACCGAAGCCGCAGTCAGGGCTTCCATCTCCACACCGGTCTGGCCTGCCAGCTTACATAGGGTTTCAACGCGGATACGGTTATTTTCCGGCTCAGGGGTCAATTCAACCTTCACCTTAGTCAGCATCAGCGGATGGCACAGGGGGATCAGGTCAGCCGTTTTTTTCGCCGCCTGAATACCGGCGATACGGGCGACTGCCAGCACATCACCTTTTTTATGTTCACCAGAGACGATCATACGCAGGGTTTCCGGCTGCATCTCGACATAGGCTTCTGCCACAGCTTCTCGGGCGGTGACCACTTTTTCGGTCACATCCACCATGCTGGCTTCACCTTTAGCATCGATATGGGTAAAGCCTTCTGGATGCAGGTCAGAGACCAGGTTGTTTGCTCGCTGAGTCATAGTTTTCTCTCTACTTCCCACGCTCTGAAACCGATATTGAAACAGGCAATCGGCCAAAGGCGGTGATCATTTTTTTATTCTTTAAAGCTACTAAAGCGCGTCAATTTATTAGCGGCTGGCCGCTGTTTGCAGACCATTGCTGTTAAAAAGCACGGTCAGAGCAGGTCTGCAAAGGGATAGATATTGACGGTATCCCCGGGTGCGATGGCCGCATGGGCATCACCAATTTCAATCAGACAGTTGGCTTCGGTCATCGAACGCAGAATGCCGGAGCCCTGAGTGCCTGTTGTGCGCACCTCAAGCTGTCCATCACTGTTAAAACCGAAAATGCCACGGTGAAAATCGGTGCGGCCTTCACGGCTGCGCATCTTCTCACCGGCAACGGCAGGAATTCCCTGCAGCTGCCAACCGGTTTCACCCTGTAGTTTGCGTAGCGCCGGTTGCGCCAGCTGCATAAAGGTCACCATCACAGCAACGGGATTACCGGGCAGGCCAAAAAACCAGGCAGATTCTGAACGCTCATCAAACAGGTCGGCACCAATACGGCCAAAGGCAAAAGGCCGACCGGGACGAATGTTCATACGCCAGAAGCCGATCTCACCCACCTGAGCCAAAGCGGTTTTGATGTAATCCGCGACACCAACAGAAACACCGCCGGATGAGATCACTACATCGGCCTTAACCGCTGATTCAGCCAAAGTTTTCGCCAGCACCGCTTCCTGATCCGGCAGTATGCCGAGATCAATCACGTCGCAATGCAGTTTTTTCAGCAGGGCGATCAGAGAATACCGATTGGTATCGTAAATACTGTGCGCCGGTAACGGCTGCCCCTGCGCTACAACCTCATCACCGGTGGAGAAAACTGCAACCACAAGGGGCTTAAATACCGCAACCTCGGTCAGACCAAGGGAAGCGATCAAACCCTGATGCGCCGGAGTCATACGGGTACCTGCTTTGACCGCAATCTGACCGGTTGCCAGATCCTCACCGGCCTGACGAATATTGTCGTTCAAACGCAGGGATTCCGGCTTTTCGATCACCACCTTGTTGTCACCTGCCTGACAGATCTCACGCATAACGACACTGTTGGCTCCGGCAGGCACTGGCCCACCTGTGGTAATGGTGACTGCCTGACCGGTTTTCAGCTCACCTGCAAAACCGTGACCGGCCAGCGCCTTACCCACCAGTTCATATTCAGGCTCAAAAACCTCACGGCCATCTTCCGGCAGCGCCAGCGCAAAACCATCCATCGCGGCATTGGTCTGAGCAGGAACATTGATCGGTGAAATCACATCTTGCGCCAGCACACAGCCTGCAAGCTCAGCAATCGGCTGTTGAATGGCCTGAGGGTTCGCTGCAGCGTCAACCGCATCCAGCAGTGCCTGACGTCCCTGCTCAACACTCAGCTGTCCCGGCTGATCAAAGCAGCTGACCACTGTCTGAGGCGTATTCAGTTCTGATGTCATCACAAGGCTCCCTGTTTACTTTCAGTGTCGCCATCGATGCAGATCTCAGCATCCAGCGCCTGACGCCGCTGCTTCACTTGCTGTATCACAAATTCAGCGATCGCTTCCGGATCATTCAGATCCAGCAAAGGCAACACATTAACCCCTTCGCCCTCATCTGCCAGGTTCTCTTTCAGCTTAGCGGCGTCGTTCGTGGCGATAGCGATAATATTCGTGTCATCCACAGCGATAACCGGTTTACCGGTTTCCGGGCGATGTATCTCAATTTTTGGGAAGGGGATCGCTTTGAAGCCCTCCACAAGAACACAATCCAGGCGGTGCAGGGGTAAAAAATCGATCATCTCCTGCAAGTCAGGATCTTTTACCGGTGATTCATCGCTCACGGGGAAATCCAGCATCATCGCCATACGATGGCTTGAAGCCACCAACATGGGAGCAGCACCCGCTTTGCGCAGTTCAAAGCTGTCTTTTCCCGGCTGGTCAACTTCAAAAGCATGATGGGCATGTTTGACCACCGCGCAACGGATCCCCCTGCGTACCAGAATCGGCAGCAGTTTTTTCAGCAAAGTCGTTTTACCTGAGCCACTAAAGGCCGAAAAACCCAGCACGGGCAGAGGAAAATTCAACATAACCCTTCCTAATTTGGCTCGACGCCAAGCAAGGTCTTGACGCATCAGGGACTGAGACAGAACCCTTTTTGTATTTAGTTAGTCTAGTTCAGCAAGGAATATTCCACGATGGCACTGAAACGGGTCAAAAAAGAACCAATAAAGTCCATATAGCCTTGAGCAAGAAAAAAATTCCATAAAAAAAGCAGCGACTTAGCGCTGCTTTCTTAGACCTTGGTATATTTTTACAATCTGCAATCACTCAGAGTCGCTGTTCGAGCTCCTGAACCTCCTGCTGGGTATTCAGGTTCATGAAATCTTCCTCCGGACTGTCAAACGGCACGACCACCATCCGATGCTGCATATACCAGCGATCAATCTTACGTTTGCCTTCTGCTAACCAACGTTCAAGACTTGGCAACAAACTTCGACGCACCAGAGAAATAACCGGCTGCAGACGCTCTCCATCATGAACCACAGCCACATCGACATCATTTTTAGCAACCGACTCGTACAGCTTTTCAACCACATTTCCCGGAAGCAAAGGCACATCACAGGGAACAAATAAGACCCAGTCGGTTCTGGCATGAGTCAGACCGGTCAGCATTCCCATGAGCGGACCATGGAAACCCTGCTCAATATCCTCAACGACGTCATAACCCAACGCCTGATACTCTTCCAGACTTCGGTTGGCATTAATTAACACGGACCGAACCTGAGGACCAATGTGTTCAAGAACATGATGAATCATAGGCCGACCTTTAAAAGGAACCCAGCCTTTATCCACCCCCCCCATACGCTGCCCCTGACCACCAGCCAGAATAACCGCGGTAATGTCATGGACATCAGACAGGACTGCTTGATTGCTCATCAGCTGAAGCTCTCCGGATAAAATCCCTATATTAAGGTCTGACATCGCGACTCCCGCGCACATCAAAAAATATGTATCTCATATTAACTATAAACCGCCTAGGGAAAACCCGTGGCTTTTTTGCATAAACCTATTCGCTCTAAATCTCAGAAGCAGATAACGTGCCAGAATGGATGCTCCACCGGGTATTACAGAGGTCCGTCAGTTGGTTTTGCTGATGAGAGCTCACCATAATAAAAGTACCTTTTTCAATCAAATCAGTGACTAATCGATGCATCAGCGCGACGGAGTCGTCATCCAGATTCGCTGCCGGCTCATCCAGCAACAGCAGTGCGGGTTGCAATATCCAGGCTCTTAACAGGGCTAATCGTTGCCGTTCTCCCCCTGAAAGTGTTACCGCATCCTGATTACGCAACCGATCAAGCCCCGCAAGCTTTAACCCCAGTTCCAATGCATCTCGGGCTGCAGGGCGCTGATTCACATTGAGAGACCGAATAACAAAATTCAGATTACGCTCGACACTTCCGGCAAAAAGATAAGGGGACTGGTGCAAATAACAGACGCGTTGCTCAACCGCATCAGAAAGGCCTGCGAAAACAATATTGCCCGCCTGAACAGGCTCTAAACCTGAAATAAGCCGCATCAATGTGGTTTTTCCAGAACCGTTAGCGCCCTGTAACCAGATATGTTGATCAGAATGCCAACAGACATTATCGACCCGAAATAAATCTTCAGCCTGATCAGGCCAGCTTTGACGCAGTTTATCGATCACCAGCAGGCAGCCCGAATAATCAGGGTGCGGCGAATTATCGGCACCGCCCTCAGTCAGAACGGCTGAGTTCTCTTTTTTATCAGAAGCAATCCAAGGCATCAGCGACCGAATTCGCCTGAGAAACAGACCCGGTACAGATGAACGATTTTGCTCTGTCACAACAGAAGGTTTTTCTATCACATCAACACCTATCAGCGACTGGCCAGCTGACCTTTACCCCGAAGCAACCCCATGCCTACATTCAGCACCATCGCCAGAATAAAGAGAACCAAACCCAACGCCACACCCTGAGCATACTCCCCTTTCAGGGTTTCCAGCGCGATAGCGGTGGTGATACTTCGGGTATAATTAAGAATGTTTCCACCGACCATCATGGCACAACCCACTTCTGCGATGATTCGGGCAAATGCAGCAATAAAGCAGGCATAAAGCGCGTAGCGCACCTCAAGCATCAAAACCCAAAGACACCGAACGGGGCTGGCCCCCAGCATTTTCGCCGTTTCCCAAGCTCGTTTATCCGCGCCCTGAAAGGCACTGTGGCTCATTGAGACTATCAAAGGCATACAAAGCAGAAACTGCCCAATAATCATTGCATCCTGCGTAAACAGAAGACGCCAATCTCCCAGAGGACCCGCCCGGGATAACAGCATAAAAAGAATCAGCCCCACCACAACAGTAGGAACAGCCATCAGAGTATGGGTCAGAGACAGCATTAACCAGCGCCCCGGAAAGCGCCAGTAGGCCAGAGCAAAACCGATCAGGGTTGCCGGAATCATCGCCAGAACAAGTGCCGTAAACGACACCCGGAAAGATACGCCGATAATGGTCCAGAGCGCTTCATCGCCTGATACCAGTAGTTCAACCGCTGCAGCAAAGGTCTCAGTCAGAGAAGCCATGTAGGGAAGCGCCTTATACTTATCTTATTTTTTGTTATTTGTTTCACATCGCCGGAGATTCCACCCTTAAGGGGGTGAAAAACCTTCAGAACACTTTTCAGCGCCAAGCATCCTTAAAACAACAAAACCTGCCGGAGTGGTCAGCCACATCCGGCAGGTCAGCTTTCCCGGTACGGGAAAATCAGCCGGCAAAGAAAAACCGGCTTCAGGATTCTATTTAGCGTTAGCGATAAACAGGCGCTCGCCGTGCAGGCGGAAGTCGTTAATACGCTTCTGAGTTTCTTCAGATACCAGCCAATCGCTGAGTGCCTGTGCACCTTTCGTATTCAGGCCATCATATTTTGCAGGGTTGACCAGAATGACCTGATATGGATTGAACAGACGCTCATCTCCCTCAGAAACAATCGCCAAATCAACTTTCGATTTATACGCCAGCCAGGTGCCACGGTCCGTCAGCGTGTAAGCCTGTAGCTCAGAGCTGATCTGAAGTACTTTACCCATGCCCTGACCAACTTCACGATAACCTTCGAAAGGCAGTTTTGTACCCGCCTGCTTCCAGAGACCCAGTTCTTTCTTATGAGTTCCGGAATCATCACCCCGAGAGATAAACAGAGACTGCGTTGCAGATACTTTTGCCAGTGCGTCTTCAATGTTTTTGGCAGACTTAACCCCAGCTGGATCGTTTTTAGGGCCCACCAGAACAAAGTCGTTGTACATAATACCGCGCGGCTGAACACCGTGCCCTTCTGCTACAAACTTCGCTTCCGCTTTAGGCGCGTGAGTCATCACAAGATCCACGTCACCATCCCGTCCCATACGCAACGCTTTACCTGTACCGACAGCAATAACCTGAACCGTTGCGCCGTTGGCTTTTTCAAATTCCGGCAGCAGGTAGTCCAGCAGACCGGAGTTGTATGTGCTGGTCGTCGTCGCCAGACGTACAATACCCAGATCTTCCGCATAAGACTGGATAGAAACAGTTGCCGCCAAAGCAGCCAACGCCGCCGAACGGATAAAGGTTTTCAGTTTGCTCATCTTAGGTGTGCTCATGCTAGTCCTTTAAATGCTTCAAAGTGCAATGTTTGTTATGATCGGACTCCCTCCGGAGCAAAATAGATGCCAGAGTCCGTCATCAGGCATGAGCACTGACCTGTAAGTCAGATTAGATCAACGCAAGTGACGAAGACAGAGAAAAAAACAACAAAAAAGGGTCATAATGACCCACCAAAAACACCTTCCGGACAATTTGACACACCACACCTGTCATCCGGCACGACCGTATAGCGACAAAGATCGCAGGTGTGATTCTGACCTGGCAAGCGAGACATACGGATGCTCATCCGACGCAAACAGCCAGATCAGGCGAAATAACGTAAAAGCAGTCTTACTATTTGCATCAAGGATCACAACGATGGTCTATCAGAACCATCCGATAAAAAATCAATAACAACGATCACGTTGCATGAGATAACCAATAACAATTCCGAGCATAAGAAACGACACAATGGCCTCCATGGATAAAAATTCACACACCTCCAATGCTGACTCTCCGGACACACAATCTGCCAGTGCCTTCTCAGCCAAAACACCTTTCAATCTGAGTAGCTCGAATAACGGAGGACTCGCTCCGGCAATCTCTGTGCTTATCGTTGATGATGAACCTGGTATGCGCAATTTTCTGATCAAAGCACTGAATAAACGCTTTGCTCTGGTTGAATCGGCTGACAGCATCGAAACCGCTGAGGAGATCCGCAAGCGCTGTCACTTCGATCTTATCATTTGCGATATCAAACTACCGGGGCGTTCAGGCATTGAATGGCATGAAGCGATCTCCGGTGACGAGCGCCGCAGCGATATCATCTTTATGACCGCCTACGCTGATCTGGAAACCGCTATCGAAGCCCTGCGTGCCGGTGCCAGCGACTTTATTCTTAAGCCATTTCGTCTGGAGCAGATGATGGCTGCCATTGATCGCTGCGTAGAACGCCGCCTGATGGCCCGTGAAAACTTTGTTCTGAAACGGGAGCTGAACACCGTTTACAGCTCTGGCAACGCCATGTTGGGTGAAAGCCAGGCTATTCGCGATGTCGACAGCATTATTCGCCGTGTCGCACCAACACCATCTGCGGTACTGATTGAGGGCGAATCGGGAACCGGTAAAGAACTCGCTGCCCGGGCCCTGCACGAAAACAGTAGCCGCACCGGAGCTTTTGTACCTGTCAACTGTGGAGCTATTGCCGCTGACATTCTGGAAAGCGAGCTGTTCGGTCACACCAAAGGTGCCTTTACCGGTGCTCAGAAAGCACGGGAAGGCCTGTTTACCTTCGCCAGCGGCGGTACGCTCTTTCTTGATGAGATTGGCGAAATGCCTCTGGCTATGCAGGCAAAATTGCTGCGCGTACTGGAACTGAAAGCGGTACGACCTGTGGGCAGCGAGCAGGAGGTCAGCGTTGACGTCCGCATCGTTGCCGCCACCAACCGAAATCTGGAAGAAGAAGTGAAAGAGGGCCGCTTCCGTGAAGATCTTTACTACCGTCTTAATGTCCTTACTCTGACGCTGCCACCGCTTCGGGATCGACCTGAAGACATTCCAACTCTGGTGCACAGTTTCTCCCGCAAACTGTCGAAGGAGCTTGGCCTGCCTCCCGTACCTCTGACCCATGAAGATATGGCCGTTATCTCGGGTTACAGCTGGCCCGGAAATATTCGCGAACTGAAGAATTTTGTAGAGCGTTGTATCCTTTTGGGGCGCCTACCCATCGAAAGTTTTGCCAAAGGGGACAGTCTGTCCCAGAGCCAAGAAAACCATCCGTCTGAAGGGCGTGGTTATCCCTCCAGCTGGTCGATGGATGAAGTGGAAAAACACCATATATTACAGGTCCTCAGTGAGTTCCAGGGCAATAAATCCGCCGCGGCCCGCCAGTTGGGTATTTCTCGTAAAACGCTGGATCGAAAATTGCAGGCGTGGGATGACATTCAGGGTACTGAACCCTGATGACTTCCGTACAGCGGCAGGCGAAGCGACCCTGGTTCATGCGTTCATCAATTCGAATTAAAATTTTAGGACTCAGCCTAGCCCCCTTGGCACTGACTCTGGCTACCCTGATCGGCATGACCAGTTACTGGGTCACGTCCTACTCCACCGATCTGCTTGACCGTAAAGTTCGGGCAGATCTGTCTGTGGCTGAAGGAATGCTCAATATTCTCCAGCAGCAGGACCTGAGCAACCTGAAACAGCTCAGCCTGAGCCAGCAACTTCGGGAAAGCGTCCAGCGTCAGCAGCCTGCACGTATCAGTCAGCAGCTATACAATTTTAAGATGCTGCACCAACTGGATTTTGTTCGCATCATCCCCGCTTTTAAACTCAGCGAACGTGTTCTTAAAGAACCCAGCTTGGGACAGATCGCCTCTCAGGTACTGGCGGGCAATGCCAACGCTGGCTTGCAGCTTCTTGGACCGGAAGAGCTGGCCTTTATTGACCCTCAGCTGATAGAGCAGGTGCGTATCAAGCTGCTGAACACCCCCATGGCGCAACCAACAGATCGGGATTTTGAAAACAGAGGTATGTTTATCCGCGCCCTGCACCCGATCACCAGTGACCAGGGCGAACTCATCGGCCTCTTGGATAGTGGTCGCTTACTGAACCGGAACAACCGGTTTGTAGATGCCATTCGTGATATGGCTTATCGGCCGGGCACTCTGCCCGAAGGCGGTTTAGGGACGGTCACCCTGTTTCTGGATGATGTGCGCATCAGTACTAACGTGCCTAATAAAAGCCTTCCTTCTCCATCTGGCATAGAACTCAAAGAAGAGATCCCTGCATCCCGAGCGGTCGGAACCCGTGTATCCAAAGAGGTGTATCAGAAGGTACTTACTAAAGGTGAAAGCTGGGTAGATCGCGCCTTTGTGGTCAACGACTGGTATATCTCTGCCTATAACCCAGTGGAAGATCTGGCGGGCAAGCGCATCGGGATGCTCTACACCGGCTTCCTTGAGCAACCTTACAAAGAGATTCACAACCAGACCCTGCTAAATCTGATTCTGGCGTTTATCGTGGTCGCCTTTATTTCAGTTTTCCTCGTACTGCGCAGCACAGGGCTGATTACACACCCGATCCGCCGCATTCATAGCGTGGTACAGGCTGTAAAAGCGGGTAAGCGCCAGCGCATCGGCATGATGGATACTCAGGATGAGTTCAGCGAACTGGCCGAACAGTTCGATACCATGCTGGACCTGCTTGAAGAGCGTAACCGGCAGATTCAACAGGCTGCCGAGGTTCTGGAACACAAGGTTCAGTCCCGCACCCAATCCCTGCAGGATAAAACCCGCGAGCTGGAAGAACATATCCGTCTGCTGCAGGCCACCCGCGCTCAGCTGATCACCAAAGAGAAACTGGCGGCACTGGGGGAACTGACTGCTGGTATCGCCCACGAGATCAATAACCCTGCCGCGGTGATTCTGGGCAATATGGATCTGCTGCAGGTATCTCTCGGTGAGCACTCTGCCGAGGTGGAAGAAGAGATCGAACTTATTGTTCAGCAGGTCTACCGGATTCGAGCCCTGGTGAATAATCTGCTTCAGTACAGCCGCCCCGGCGAGTACACCCAATCGATGTCACCGCTGAATATCAACCAGGTGGTAGAAGATACCCTGCTACTGGTACGCCACACCCTTGAGAAGCAGAACCTTGAGGTACAACTCAGCCTGCACGCCAAAAGCTCCGCCGAGGCTAACGTGCAGCAGCTGCAGCAGGTATTCGTCAATCTGGTGATGAATGCCGCCAACGCCTCCCAGAGCTTTAAAACGATCCATATTCGCAGCCACGACTGGTACGAAGATCAGGTACTGAAAGGGGTTGTGGTTGAGGTGGAAGATTCCGGCATGGGTATCGCCGATGAGATTCTGCCCCATATCTTCGATCCTTTCTTTACCACCCGGGATAACGGTACCGGCCTTGGTCTGTCGGTCAGTTACGGCATTATCCGCCGCTACGGTGGTGATATCCGCGTACATAGCGTTCTGGGTCAGGGCAGCACCTTCAGTGTCTACCTGCTGCAGAAAGCCCGCTACAACGACAGCGACCACGCCACCGCAGAACAGCTGCTGGCAACCCTGTCTGAGGCACAGAGAAAGCGCTGATCCGGCGCTTTCTCTGTTATCCCCTCGCCTGATCTGCTCGCTCCCACGCTCTGAGGCTGTGAAAGTATTCATGCCAAGTCTCATTGCGTGAGATCTGAGCAGCCATTATTTCATAATCGATGGCTCAGTGGGTCTAACCGCTGCATAAAAAATAAGGCTAAAAGAGCTTCCTGAAGTTGCTTGCAGCATTTCAGGAAGCGATCCAGCCCCAGGATATTCAGAACGCGGGTGAAGTTGTACGCTAACTGCATCAGCGACCATTCGCCTTTCACCTTTTTCAGTCCCCGAACTAAGAAGTGTTGCCAACCAGCACGCATTTTTAATGTTCCGAACGGATGCTCTACCAAGGAAGCTCGCAGCTTCATTTTCTCCGCTCCCGCAGCCTTCATTCGCACTCGATGGTTATCAGCAGATTGCTGGTACTGGCTCCGATAAAGGCTTCTTCTTCGTCCTTTCGGGGATAGGCATGATGCTCTTAACGGACAGAGATCACAGTCAGTACTTCGGCTCATGTATCTCTGCCTGAACTTACCGTTTTTCTCTATCGGTTGGCCTTGGGGGTTCAGTAAGGCTTCGTTTGGACAGCGATATCTATTCTGTTCCGGATCGTAATCGAAGTCCTCTGGCACAAAGCGTTCCTGCTGCTTTAATTGGGCTGTTTTATTCGGGATTGGAACATAAGCGATAATGCCGTTCTCTTCACACTGGTGCAGGTTTTCGGTTTCGTAATAACCGGCATCGGCCAGTACGCTCAGCTGTTCCTTATCGAGCAGATCCTTTGCTTGTCTGGCCATCGGATAGAGCTGTTTCTGGTCGTTACCATCCTGAGTCACCTCACTGGCAATAATGAGATGATGGCGTTCATCGACCACACTCTGTACGTTATAACCTGCGACTTTGCTGCCAGCCTTACTGAGCAGGCGGGCATCGGGATCAGTGCAGGAGATCTGTTTACTGTCTGAGCCTTCCAGCTCGTCCAGAGTTTGCATTAAAGCGCTCTGTTTTGCCTGCAGCTGTTCGAGGGATACGGTTGTCGCTTGTTCCTGCCGTTCATCTTCCCGATCACATGCATCCAGCGTTTGATGGTACTGCGTTATCTTAGCTTCCAACGCCTTCAGCTGTTTTTTGACTTTGCTGCGAGTTTGAATGCTTTGTTTGCTGGCATTGCCGTGGAAAAAGCTGCCGTCAATCGCAACGGTGTCACTACCGATGAGATCAAGGCTTCGGCACAACAGGATGAAGTCGCGGTTCACCCGAACCAGCAGTTCGGCATGATTTTTACGGAAGTTGGCGATCGTTTTATAACTGGGACGCTGATGCTGTATCAGCCACATCATCTCGATATTACGTTGGCATTCCTGCTCCAATTTACGGGAACTGCGGACACCGTTCAGGTAGCCGTAAAGATAAAGTCGAAGCAAGTCGGCGGGGTTATAGGCAGGTTGCCCACGAAGTGATCCGGAAGCCTGATAGCCTTCTGCGCCCAGCTTTTTAAGGTCTAGGCTGCAGATATAAGCGTCAATCGCTCGAACAGAGTTATCCTGTGAAATATGCTGATCCAGATGATCTGCAAACAGAGAAAGTTGATGCCGGTTCTCGGTGCTCCGGTAAGGTTTACCCGCCATAAAGCCTCAATCCTGTTCGATGACGTCAGGCGGGTAGTATAACCGGAATACTTTCACAGCCTCTCTGCGTGGTAGCGCCAAACCATAGCTCCTATGCATTCCCACGCGGAGCATGGGAACGAGCCTATATGACGGGCACGCTTCGCTTTGACCATCCTACGGCTTACATTAAAGCTGCTTATGTGAACCTCTCTTATCAACCCAGCTCGCGCAATCACTCTAAACTTTGGTCTAGCCAGACCTGAATTCGCCGTGAATCATTTGGTTTTTCCAAAAAAGACTTCTAATATAGCCGATCGCGCTGGTTCACCCTTTTTATTCAGGCTATTCACCGCTCCATTTAAGAAAATCACTATGTCATCAGAAGAATCAACACAGCTCAGCCACTCGGCTAACCGCTTTGTCTTTCAGGCATCGCTGCCGGTGATGTTTGGCTATATTCCGCTGGGCATGGCCTTTGGCGTGCTGTTCAGCGATCTGGGCTATCACTGGATTTTTGCCACCCTGATGGGTGTCTTTATCTTCGCCGGAGCCGGACAGTTTCTGGCGGTGGGTCTGCTGGCCAACAGCGCAGGGCTTATGGAGATGTTTATCACCATCTTCCTGCTCAACTCCCGACACATGTTCTACGGCATCTCGCTGGTGGGCAAAATTCCCAACAAGGGTGCAAAACGCCTGTATCAGATTTTTGGCCTGACGGATGAAACCTACTCCCTGCTCACCTCAACCCGCCTGCCGAAATGGGTTGATCCGGCGGAGTTTCAGTTTAAAGTCACCCTGTTTAATCAGATCTACTGGGTGATCGGCTGTACCCTGGGTGCCTGGCTGGGCGGCCAGATCACCTTCTCCACCGCAGGTATCGAGTTTGTTCTGCCCGCGCTCTTTATGGTGCTGACCATAGAACAGTACAAAAACCTGAAAAAGCCCGCGCCTTTTCTTCTCGCGCTGGTGATCGGCATAGCGACCCTGCTGTTTATCAGCCGGGATCAGATGCTGTTAATCTCAATTCTGCTCAGCATGAGCGTTCTGTTAATGATTCACGCAGGTAAACGATGGAATCCGCAGGCTATCTCTTCACAGTCATCGCAGTAATGACTGCGGCTACCTTTCTGACCCGGGTACTGCCTTTTGTGTTGCTCTACAAGGTAGCGGATCATCATATTCTGGTGTTTCTGGGTAAGTACCTGCCACCGGTGATGATGGTATTGCTGGTGGTGTACACCTTTAAGAATGAGGACCTGGCCAGCACAGGTTTTCTGCCGGAACTGGGGTGCTTAGCGCTAACGGCAGTACTGCACCTGATGTTTAAACACCCACTGGTGAGTATTCTGGGAGGAACCGGAGCGTATATGGCACTGGTGCAGATAGGGGTTAGTTGAGGTTTATCTGCCACTCCACTCAGAGACGGTGAAAGAAATACTCGACTGGCTCCCACGCTCCGCATGGTTGCCTTCGCAACAAATAATGCACGTGCCGCTCTTGTCGGCCGAAAAAGCGCCGTATGCTTCAGCCCGTAATGCTATTGGCGGGCCATTCAACGTCTTCTCATACTTCAACGCAGCAAGAGCCCTGTACTAACACCTCAAACACCAACTCCACCAAGCCCGCGTGCTTCGACTTGTCAGGCGATTTGCTTGCTATTGTTTTGAAGCTAGCCATATTTCCTCGAACTTCTCTTTAGTAATCTCAACACCCTCAAGATACTCTTTGGAATACTCTATATCTTCTTCAGTAACTTCTGGCTGATCCGTAAACATATAGCATTCATCTTTTTGTTCATGAAGAGTTGACCATTTTAGATCACCATCAATTTCTACTATTTGACGGGAAACTTCTCCATTGATGACTTCTGAATAATAGAAACCATCGGAATCTTCGTCTTCCCAGATGCATTTATAGTATCTCGTATTCATACCCTTTACCGCCTAACGCGTTGCATAAACAGCCCCTGTAAGAGGCGTCCGGTGGAGGCCCTTTAGGCTGGAACGTATTTGATACACAGGTTAGGAAAGCTCCCGCTCCATAGCGTGAACCCCGTTTTCAGTTTTGCAAATCCGGAACCCTAAGCGCCTATAGAGAGCGACTGCGGGATTTGCACAAAAAACACGAAGTCGAATCAGTTTAAAGCCTTCCTTCTGGGCGACAGCAATAGCAAAATTGATTGCCTGCGACCCCACCCCCTGATTTTGCCAATCCGGGGCAATTTGAAGATCACGAATGTAATAGGCACAACTATCATGACTCAATCGCAAGGTTCCAATCGCACACTTATCGATAGCTATCTCGTAGTTCTCAAATTCCTTCCAGTTCGCATCGAATAACACATGATCCCAGCGAATTCCAAGTTTCTTGTAGTACGGCGCCATGTTTCGAAGAGTCAGTTGCTCAACAAAACCCTTGTCTTTCCCGTGCCGGAATGTGATCTTCATTCAAGACTTCCTATCGCCGCCAACATAGGTTGAGCTAGCTGTCGAAAAATTTGTTTCAAATTTAGCGACTCTTGACGGTAGTTCCAATAACCGCCATTCGGAGTCCTTTTCATAGCCTTAAAGGCTTTTAGAAATTCGTCCTGCATCGGAGATAAATACTCCCCCTCGTAGCCTGGGCAGCAAAAAAGCTGTACTACCCAAACTGGTTAGGTGCTCTGTAGATTTAGCTTTTTCTCTCGATGATGATTGCCCCTGAAATAATTTCTAACTGAGTACTGTTTTCGTCATCGATAGTTCTCAGTACTTTTCCATTTTCATTGCATTCGTTCACAGTAAAGAAACCGAACGCTTCTTTAGTTTCGGGTAATTCAAGCACATTATCTTTTCTCGAGATATTGTGTTTCTGGCAGAACTTCAACAAGGCTATAGCTTCACCAATGCTTTTTGAATCATCAGCATTGGTTTTAGCTAGTTCTTCCAGTTTCGTAATCGTTTTTTCGTACATGCTTCAATTACCCATAACGCCCAAAGCACGGGCGCAGCTTTAGCTGCGTCCGTTGCCTTGCCTTGTTAGCCGGCCCTCTTTCCGAACCATAGTTGGATGACAACCCAGCTGCAAAAAACAAGAGCAGCAAAATGGATGGGAGCCCAATATGGTACCCATGGCTCCAGGGGAAAAGATTCAAAATTCGATCCTGTGGCAATGCTACAAGGATGCTCGCCTTTCAAATTAATGCCGACGAAGTAACGGGCTACATCATAATAGGACAAGGGTAACGCCAATAGGACGGGCGATGAGAACCAGCGTACCAAGGTTCTTCGCGCCCGCCCCATAAGAGCAACGCCGGAAAGAACTAAAATTGCTGGCACGAAGATGAATAATGATACAAGCCAGACATCAATATTGCCTTGAGTGCACGTAGTCATTTCTACCAATGTCGTCAGAAAAACCACGATACTCAGCAGCAAAAGCGAGATGATCGATACTGTCGTTGTCATATTCTTCTAACACTACTGTAAGTTGCTGCTTTAGAGGAGCCCATTTGTGCTTTTCGCCATATAAAGGAGCAATGAAAAAGCTGTCATTTGACAGCCTTGTTATGCATTTTTACCCACGATTGCTTGCTTTGTTGAATGCGAAACATAAACCACACTACCTATAGGGACGCATTCCTTACTTATACCCTTTAGGGACACAAGAATTGAACAACGCTTACTTACACTGACAGATGGGTCTTTTAATTTTAAGCGGGCAATACTGAACAATGCTTCCGCCGATATATCGCAACCTTCAGGGGTTTTAATATTAACGGTTTCACTGATATTCACCCACTTACCATCCGGCGGAAGTTCAAACGATGGCGCGAGCACAAGACCAATACTTTTTATTAAAAAAGTATCTTCCACCTTCATTAGCTCTATATTATCCATTTATCCACCATCAGGCATAATGCCCAGCTCACCAAACTGAGCTTATTTATACATTATTAGCCCGCTCTAGCAACTTGAGTGTTTCGTCAAATATAGCCTCCACATGAGCCCGGTTCTCTATATTTTCGGGCAAGGAATCCCTGTCACTTTTTACTCCGTTAATCATTTCTTGTAGCGTTCCGGGCTCTTGATTTTCAATTCGCTGAAGAAGACCTGTAATAAGATATAATGCAGCATCAGCTTTAGGATCATTCATGTTGATTCCTCAATCATTCGACGCTTTAGCGGACAGCTGGATTGGTCTTTTAGCACATGCAATTTTAGTAACGAGTTCATAGCCAAATACAACGAAAAATGACATCAGCAACCAAACAAGCCATTCAAAGAGATTCTGCACCAAAACAACATGAATTGGATTTCCAACCATATAATCCATAAATGGTTGCCTCAGAAACGCGCCATGTAAAGCCATAAGCAAGACAGAAAATAATAAAGCAGCTTTTAATTTACCAAAAACAATTAGCTTATCGCGAGCAAGATAATACAGTACTATTGCAGCAATCCCGTATTCTAAAGAAGTAACTCCAGCAATATATCGAATATTCCAGGATGGCTGAATTGATACGTCTTGCATCTGACCACTAATAAAGCCGTTTGTTATGTAACTATTTGACAGAAATAGAGATCTCGACTTCATGAGCACTTTTATAAAATTCAAAGTCTGTTGTGTATGCTCGTTGGTGAGGGCAGTTTTCAGAGTTAAAGTAACTCCAAACTTCGCCCCAAAGATCTATAACTGCTTGCGGCATTTCACCGCTTGCAACAAAAGTCACGTACTTTCCAGGGGCAACATTCACTTTTACTGAGTCTGGTAATATTTCTGGTGATAAGGTATCCGAGCAAGCGATGACGTCAAAATCACCTGTAAAATCAGACTCATAGTTTGTGTATACGCCATAAACTTTTGATTTTTCATCTAACTTTGGGGCAGCATTTGTATAAAATTTAGCCCAAAGATTTCCAATTTTTGCCGTCGATGGATTTACTTCATTCGCATTAGTTGTACGAATGAAAAAACCCGTAACTTCAAAACCATTCATTTCACTGGTGCTCATTTTTTCTCCTAGTTACATAACATGTTCATAATTGATTATTTGACTATTCATATTCAAACCCAGATTGCTGCCATTGACTAAAGCTTGAATAAACAAACTCTTTGTCATCAGGGTCCATGCTTCCATGATCAACCGCAAATACTTCTGGGTCTGAGTGGAGAAGACTGAGTATGAATGCCATACCACCGCCATTGTCACCAATGTTAATAAAACCAGGAGCGTACTCTTTAGTTTGGTAGCAGTCATTACGCTCAATAATCTCTGATGGTAAATACAGGTATGCATCACCTTTAAGCTCTTTCGTGTAAGCGAGCAAAAACTGCCTGTACGTTTCGGGCAAAGTATTATCAAAATATTTCTCGATCTCTTCAATGATGTTCATGCTTCATTCACATCACGCTGTGATCTGCGATTAATGCCGCGAAACAGTATTAGCTTGTTATATTTCACTTTCTACTACCTTGATCGAGAACTTGCGAAGTTGCTCATAGCTTTCAGATGGATCTCGCTGCGGCATTCTCCGCGTTACCTCAGACTGCCCGGTAACGATGAAATTTATGCGAGCTTGCTCAAGCGATACATGATTAGGACCACCCCAGTTTTCTTTATGTTCCGGGTCATCTTGCCCATCATCTTCCCATCCGCAAACTGCACAAATCTCATATGCTTCTGTCTCGCCCAAAGTTGCATAACCACAGCATGGGCAACAATAAAGACCATTTAGTGATTGTTCTCGTTTTTTCATGGAATATAACGCCCTTAGCTCGCGCAGTTTCGTAATAGAGACGCAGTTGCAATTAAGCAGCCGTCGCTGTACCTGCGATTGTTAGATTGCAGGCTAAACACAAGATTGGCCAACTGAATTTCGTGCGCCATTTTTAGCGATTATTTTAGATATTCGGAGTTAATGACATTGCTTTGATATAACAGTTCTTTTCCTAATTTCAAATTCGCTTCTTTTTCAAGCGTGACTATCTTACCCCGGCTTAAGGCATGCAACTCTAAAAGATCGTAAATCGATATCTGATGAAAATTCAGGGATGCTTCTAATAAGTCTCTAATATTGAAACGATTATTTGCCACATTATTACCTGAGCGAAGTCGGTTCGATGAGCCCGGTAAATCAAGCCAGATAACTTCTCGATCCTTTATATCAAAAACCGCAACCATACAGGAGTAACTAGTCGTGCTAATAGAGATTCTCTGCTCTACGCTACGAGCATCAAATATCTCACCTTCTTTCCCCAGCTTTTCTCTAAACATCCATCCAGCGTTGGCTTGTTGTGTGGGGAACGAGCCTCCCTCGAAAACTCTAACATCCATTGCGATATATCTAATTGCGTCGTCTGAAATTGAATCAAGTTCGATATCAATGAATTCACAAGCACCCTCAGGTGCAGGAGCATACGTTATGTCACCACTATGGACAGCATTATAACCACCGTTAGACTTACTCTGGCGAAGAGCATAGTAGGCTATTTCAGAATGAAACTTTAAATCATTAGTTAAAAAGCAAGCAGATAAGTCGATATCACCTCCAACCCAGTGAACAAAGAAACGCAGAATATTCTTGTTATCCATAGGCAGCCGCGTACCTCGTTGAACAACCTTCAATCCTTCAGCAGCGGTTCGCATTTGAAGTGGAACAGGGGATCTTCTTAACTCGGGATCTATCCATACTTTTCCAAGGTTGGGTAATTGCGAGAACCGATCTGTTAGCGTGTCCTTTATCATCTCAATTAATTGCTGCAGTACAGTAGGAGCAATCACTGGTAATTCGCCTTTAAGCACCATCACTTTGGCTATTTGCCCTTTTGGAATAGCAACCCTCGTGATCCTTGATCTACTTTTGGAGCTATCCTGGCATTCTAGGCGATGTATAAAGTGCCCTAACATTTGGACCAGAACCCTGGTGTCTACATCCGATATTAGGGTGGAGAATCTTTCCAGAATGGTTTTCGCATCATCTTCAGAAAACAAACGAAGCAAATGATCAGTTCGTCTGGCAAACTCTCCAGGCTTCTTAGAAAGTTGGTCTAGGAGAACGTCCAGTGACTCGTTTTCAAGTGCCTCTTCGACAATGCTATTATGCCCCTGAAGCGTCCCATTCCTGAGTTTGGATGCTAATTCTCTACTCAGGGGAGCGTTCTCAAAGGTTCCGATGTGCAAGCAATGAAATAATCGTTTCCATTTGCCTTTGTGGCGAACAATGTCATCAGCGTTAATAACTGGCTCTAATTTTCTAACAAGCCAGCGACGATTTGAGTTGCTTAATCTAAATTTCGTATTGGTAGCTAAAGATATATCTCCATGAGACAAATATGTAGCAATGCGCAGAACATCTGTTGCGGTCGACAATGGCAGTTCTGAAATTGACTGCATATTAGCGATTTTTCCTTCAGCAATTAACTGACAGCGAATTTCCTTGAAGGGCACCTTTCCTGGAATATATTCTTTCAGGATCTCTTCTTCATAAGAGCAGACGAAGCTATGAACAATCTCCCTATCTACTTTGGATAGCGATGCATTGGATGACAGCATTTCGTTGAATATCTGAAAATACGCGTCGGCTGATATCAGGCTAATAGGTTTCAGCTTGACCTTATCAGTTAATGGCAGCCTGAGCTCTGTAACATAATCCGGCCGCCAAAATCCTCTGGTAAGATAATGCGACATTGCATTAAAGAATAATTCAACAACGGTAGCGTCATGGACTTGCTGGGGAAAGTTTGGATACATCGGTTTCCATACCTTGTCTGCACCAACTAATGCCTGAAGAATATTAAATATAGGTTCTCTTTCTTGTGGGTGGCTGGCCAGAGCATTTAATGCATTTTCGTCAAAAATAAATCCAAGCTCCATGGCTTCTAGTTGAAGCTTCATTTTGCTTTCTTTCTGGCCGGAATCTGAAGCTGGGAGGACAATAGATTGCTTTTTACGGATGGCTATTTCTTGAGCAGGAAGAATCAGACGTGCTTCAGTTACAGGGATTTCCCTTGGAGTTGACTCCTTGATCAAGGGTTTTTGCAAGATCTTAGCCCAGATTCCTTCCAATATATTCGGCATTTTACTCTCTTTGTCATTTGAATCGATGTTATACTTCTCTTCGAGGCTATGGTGCTCCTTCCTTCTATCACTCCTGGATCTAGGGGCACCGCTTTCCTCAGCTTATTAGAGCCATGATTAAAACTCGTCCTTCAGATTTTTGCCCATAACAGCTTTGTTATAACTTTTCATTTCTTTGCCAAATGTCAAAGTCACTTCCGCAAGCAGCCACAATGTAGTTACCACACCAAGAAAACCCAAAACCTCGCAGGTGTTCGGTATAGATAATATTGCAATAGCTCTGGTGGCCATCGATTAATGAACACTTGTACTCTCTACATAAGACAAGATCATACTCTGGCCAATTAGGTGAAACTACCTCTAGCGATTCGCCTGCCGAGTTACTTTGAGGCAATCCGCCACCATTAGGCCCGCAAAGGGTGATTGTTTCGTCCTTTAACCTACCAATTCCTTTGCATGTAAGACTCCAGTCATCCAGACCTTCATACTCTTCGTAGTCTCGTTCGATTTTATTTCCAGTATCGCAGTCAACCAAGCTACGACCGGAACTGGAAACAACCAAAAGGAGATGGGGTTCAACCCTTGAGAAACCGACGCTAAGAAGCCCACCGACTGCAACGGAACTAACATGAGTCCAGCCTTCGGGATTTTTGTCAGCTTTCACATATCCGAGTAGATTAATGAGCCGTTTTCTGTTTTCTTCCTTGTAAGAACTCATGAGCCTCTCGAGTTATAACGCCGAGGTAACCGAGCGGAGATAAGCTTGGTAAAGTGAGCATAGCAAACCACGCTTACCGGAGTCCGGTTGACCACTTTGTTAGCACTTACGTTGTTCATTATCTTTGTTTAAATCTTTAATATCTGGCGCATTTTTTAACAGCTTTTCACTCAGCTCAATTGGTAATTCGATAAATAATGTTGCGCTACTATCCCAACAAACAATTTCGAATAAAGAGTCAGTAAGTTGTTTCTTCGGGACGCCAGTCCAGAACTCAGGATTTCCATCAGCGTACGGTTTTTCACTCGTGAAGGGCGGAGTACCCTTTGGATATGCAGAAACAACTGACCAAACGAACTGATAATTAAAAACTGCTAAATTCTTCGCTAAGTCTTCTCCCTTTACCCATGATGGGGCATCAAGTTCTTCCCAGCCACCAGCCACGTCGGAAAAATGCCAATCATAATCTTCAGCTTTTATTTCGAGCCAATTAAAAACGTCTATTAGGCTCGTAAACCAAGGAACGCTTCTACTTTTTTCTTGAATATAGTTCATATCTTTTGATGCTAACGCTTTGCTAATTGGCTGCCGCAGCGTAGCGTAGGCAGCCCAGTGGAGGCCACGCTTTCTTGTGGTCGGAACGAAATTAAGAAAATGGTTAGCATGATAATGCACCAAGTTCGATTACTGTTATATTTGCTACTTTAAATGAACCGCGAACCCAACACCCTTTCGTGCCAACCTTTATACGTTTACGATGAAACTCACGCATTTCCTCAGAAAGAATCCACATATTCGCTCTACCTTTATGTGGTGCGCTTCCAGGAGTTTGATCTTCGATAACTTGATCGTTTTCGTCGAGTAACTCAGGCCAAATCATATAAACGCCGTCTAACTGAGGGTCATCACCATCATACAAAAAGTCTGTTCGCATACCTTGATGCGGTTTGGCATTCTTCATTTCATCACAAAGATCAATTTCATATTCAACAACAAAATCAGGTTGTCTATTTTGCTCATCTTCGTATGGATAATGCATAAGAACCTTTCGTCATGCTAACGCCGCCAGCATGGGCGGCTTAGTAGTGAAGGCGAAGCCCGCAACGGAAAAGATGTCACGGTGCCTGGCCTTGTTAAATTTTTATAGTGCCATATGCAACAACGGATAAGGCTTACCCTGACCATCGACTGGTGATCGACCTGTCACTTTAAAGCCAATATGCTGATAAAAACCTAGCGCCTGTGCATTCTGCTCGTTTACATCAACCTTTGATGCTCCCTGCTCTTTGATAGCATGGGCCGCTAACATGGCACCAATGCCTTTGCCACGTGCATCAGGTGAGATGAACAACATCTCAATATTACCGTTATGTACTCCGCAGAACCCCTTAACTTCACCGTTACCGTTTTTAACGCACCTCAAATCAACTGCGTCAAAATACTGTTCCAGAATTAATGGCTTTAACTCCTGTAGATCATCTTCAACCAGAAAATCATGCGTTGCCCTGACCGATGCTTCCCAGACTTCTATCAGCTTAAGGTGATCTGCTTTTTCTACGATTTCGATATTCATCACTAAACCCGATTGAAAATTTAACGCCGCATTAAGGTGTGAATGCCGCATAAACCAACTTTCTGCAAACCACTTTCACCACCAAAACCACCGCATACCAAAAATGCCACACGGCATGAATCCCTCTTAAACGCTTTGTTATAAAGCGGTCTCAAGGACAATATCGTGACCATCAACTTCAATTAGTCCAAAGTCACCTTCCAAAGATAGAGAGCCTTGCAAATAAGATATTCCTTCAACTTCACCCAATGTTGGTATGTCATTTAAAGTCGTCTTGCTAGCGGATAGCAGCATACCCTTAAAACGGACAGTTATCGTTTTATCTTGCTTATTACTGACTAATAGCTTGACCTTCTGGTCGGACTCGAGAAGGAATAGCATTTCAATATAGGTATCATCAAAACTCTGATTAAGTGAGAGTAACTCTGAGTCAATTAGACAATTTAGTTCCATATTCCTTCAAGCCTTATAACGCCCAAAGCAGCGGCCGAGCGTAGCGAGGTCCAGCCCCGCAGGGGCGATGCTGCCTTTGCTTGTTATGTTTTTAGGGCTCATAGGTTGCTACCTCGCTGAGCCACCAGTTCAACTTATTATCGAGCTGCCAAAGCTCAGTTGTTTCAAAGACTTTTTGTAGCACTTGCGCCTCTGTTTTGACATCCAAAGCCTCCACTACTAGATTTCCACTCTCCCACAGTGTTGCTCTAGCAAGTAATCCATTTCCATCTATTTCGACATAACGAGCTTTAACGGAATCACCTAGCTCTTCTGTGATGGAAACGGCATAGCCTTCAGCTCCAAATATTCTTGATTTGGAATTCTTCCATTCTTCAAGGTATGCGAGTAACTCATTCATAGTGAAACATAACGCCCCCAGGTGCGGACGGCTTGTAGCGACGAAGGAGCGGAAAGGCGTTCCGACAGCCTGCGCTTGTTATGAGTTTTAGCTTGCAAAGCACACCTCATCCAGGGTGCCTGCGCTATTAAAATGAAACTGTAATTCTTGCTTCGTACACTGAACTATACCGTTTGGGAGAACCTTGAATCTTTGATTTTTGGCTTTAAGCAAAGATTTGATGTCTTGCCTTGTGGATGATGTGATTTCTTGGCCCCAGAGGCATAATGGATGCACGGTTTTTACTTGAAACATACATACGTGACAATTTTCTGTTGGATGATTTTCGACTTCACCTCGAAAACCAACAAGTAGCCCCTTGAAGTAGAGAAAATTCTCTAGATTACCGCCCATCCAATCTTGATAGTAAAGTTCAGATCCCCATGCGGATTTAACCTCACTCGGAGTTGAACCAAACCTTATTGGGCCGAACCCATTTGTTAGTGATATTTCGTACATACTTTCAGTCTTGATGACTCATAACGCTCGCAGTTGCGGACGACTTGTAGCGACGAAGGAGCGGAAAGGCGTTCCGACAACCTGCGCTTGTTATGCCTTTGCTTTAAGTTCATTTAATGCCTTAAGTAAAGCGTCTCTGTTTTTTGATGACTTTACCCATTTTGGCAGCCTGCTCGCCAAGGACGAGTTACCCCAACCCCACTCTTCATCTTTAGTTCGCTCTCTTAGTTTTGCAGAAACATAAGACTCCAAGAACTCAAGGTGCTTATTATTGAAAGCCCATAGAGAGTTTCCGATACATTCAGTTTTTAGCCATAAATTAAAACCGAAGTAACCATCTGTTGGATTTTCGTCATACCAATAAAAAGAACGACCATTTGATGATTTATCCGTGGTATATCCGCACTGTGTGCAAGATGCCCGAACTTTGTCTTCTCCGTGGGGAACAACAACCGCTTTACTTGAGCACTTAGGACAAACAATCAATACAGGATCAGAATCAGTAGGTTCACTAATCGTAAACCTATGTTCTCGTCCATCTTTAAATCGAATATTGCTCATAGCTCCCTCTGGGTATAACGTCAGTGGTAATGGGCGCCAACGGAGCAACGCATAGCTGGAGTCCCTGTTACATGCAGAGCTATACGGCTGCACATAGTCTCCTGAGAACTTCTCTACTGGGGCCTGCCCAAGGTTTGTCACAGAATTTCGAAACTTCAATTTTTGCTTCAGCTAAAGCCTTCAAGTCACTCTCCAATGAAGCGGAACCTAGCATGACCTTAAACCGCGCGACCTTATCTGAGGTAATCCACTCCCGATAATCGCTTTTGGTCAAATTGGAAACTATTGCTGCACAGGATCCATATTCGGTAAGAAATGACATTGCCTCGTTTTTGATAAGACTATTCAGTACTGATTCAACCTTTCCTCTACTGTAATCGTCGAAACTTATGGTTTCACTCGCCAACAGCTTATTGAGCGTGTACTTCGAGTCTGGATCAGCTGCTTTAAAAATGGACTCGATGTCTTCGCACCGGACGAAAACCCTCACCGAAATTGAAAAAGACGAGTTACCTTTTGATTCCTCTATGAGTAAGGCTACCAGATTGCCGTTTTCATTAGCCTTAAAATGCTCTCCCAGCTCCCCCAACTGGGTAAAGCCAAGCCCTTTCAGAACAGGTTGAGAAAGCTCTTTAACGTCTTTTCTTAGCTGAGCAACTTTCATAATCCCGGCTCTGTTTTCATGTAACGCTTAAAGCATGGGCACGGCTTTTTCGCGTCCCTTGCCTTTACTTGCTAACTGGCCAGCGGTAAGTACGGCCAAGAATATTAATTTCACTGTCTGTAACCTCAACTGAATCAATGCTATTGATGATATAACCTTTCTTTACTTCCAAAGGCAAAAGTACTTCAAAAATTTTGCGCTCAATATATATCTTGATAACTTCAGCAAGATCATCTTTAAAAGAGAACATCTCCTCTAAATCAGAATATCCTGAAGCAATAAACTCCGACTCTTCGTTACACAAGATATCATCTGCTTTGATCTCATCTCTTGCCAGGATAAAGTCATTTTCAAAAAGCTCGACAAACTCACCTCTTTCAATACTGAGCTTGTAGTTGTCATACGACAATGCGCTGTTTCGGAATTGATCAAATTGCATTCCGTGATTTGCGCTAACACATGAACTCTCTACTTTATTACCGTTTATCTCGATATTCATACTTGCCAGTTAACGCCCGCATTTGCGGCTGGTTTGGAGCGCAGCGGAAAACCAGTCCGACAACATGCGCTTGTTAACTTTATAAAGGCCACTGAGCCCGGCCTCTATTTCATTTACGATTGCGGATAGTGAGCGGCCTTTTGGTTGATTGGCCAGCTCAAAAGCAGCCTCCATTGGAGCAAAAAGGGCATTTGGATTATTGAACGAAGAGAAGCCGCCAACAACATAGTGCCCGTAGTAGCGAGAGCTAGGAGCCTCACAAACACTCCAACAGCCACCATGTTTCTCGACAAATAGCTCTCCAATGAAATAGCCAATTCGAACAACAATCCAATTCTTCGCATCCTCAGAGATCTCTTGCTCAGATAGCCAGTTGCTTATTGGCTCTAGAAAAGCGGCTGGACTGATCAAGATTTCATGTGCATTCTGAAAGCCTAGTTTTTCTGAGAAGTCGTGAAGCACAGGCATTCTTTCCTTGCGGAATAGATCAAATCTATCTTTCTGCTTTTCAATATCTAAGGGCATTCTCGATCTCTATGGGAAAATTAACATTTTCATATCAAGCATGCGCGTTTTGACGATTTCAATATACCGTCTGAAAATGAGGAAAGACTTTGACTAGAAAGGAAAAATCCATTTTCTGATCTGACTACTTCCCTGCTAAACGCGCATGCGCGTTATCACAATTAAACCTTGCCTGCACTCTTATAAAAAATGGCAGGCATGATTTCCATAATTCATTGATTTTGCAGCTTATCCATTTCTCGCACTCCGGTAAACCGCGCATTATGTCGGACAAAGCGAGCATCGTTTTGAGCAAAACCCGAAATATACTGTATAAATCATCAAAAAAATCAGGTGAAGCGATACATTGAATGCTGAGTAAGATAGGCATTACAACACGGATCATCATATTCAGGTGTTTCTGGGGAAATACCTGCGGCCGGCGCGAGGGCTCTGTTGGTGGTATGCACCTTTAAGATAGAGCTAAAGCGATGAAGACGGCACTGCTTATGAATGCCCCAACGGCTTGGGTGAGATGTCGGCTTTATGGGACAAAAAAGTAACAGCTTTATCTGGTCCGTGTGATTTGACTTGTTAGCGGATGACCTTAACCCAAGGTGCAATTCTCTCACCTTCTTCGAGATGACATAAAATCATTATGCTTAATTGGATCGGCAAGCTCACGCCAAATCTTACTCATCGGGACGTAGACTCTTAATGCCACCAGCACGCGCGGCTTTATAAGTTAAGGGGAAGCCGCATAGTAAAGGGCGTGGCTACGCAGGGCCTTTTTAACAGCGGCTGAGTTAAGGCTGCTTTACATATACAGCTACGCCTTCTGGCAAGATGTCCCTGTCACCTTTTACTCCGTTGATTATTTCTTGTAGTGTTCCGGGCTCTTGGTTTTCAATTCGCTGAAGAAGCCCTCTAATAAGATATAAAGCGCATCAGCTTTAGGATTATTCATGTCTCTGGCACCCTTTCCTCAATATGCATAACGCTTCACTTTGGAGATACCGAAACACAGTGTAGGCTAACCTTGGTGCGTTGCGACAAACAACAGCAACGAGTTATGCATTTATGTATTCTGCCAAATGAACCATCTTTTACTACATTGATTGCAGCGAAACTTAGAAACCTCATCGAGAGACTCTGGCTCAAGTGTAAAATCAAAAGACCAAAATGTTTTCCAGTCTCTTGGGCCTTTATCCCAAAATTGATGTGTCTCTACGAGATTAATTGACTCCTCATATGACGCCGGTATACCCATGAATTCGGCCAGTTTTCCACAACAAGCTACCCAGTCATAACCCTGAAGAAACAAAGGAACAGAGGGTGTCATTCTAAGGTTCAACAATTCCTCTTCTGGCGAATCACAGTATTCTTTAAGAACGTTTTCAACTTCCCATTCCGAAAATAATTTGATCGTCCCTGATTTTATACAATTTTCACAGGCGTCATCTTTTTCAGTATCTTGCATATCATCGGGGACATCTTCAAAAAGATATTTTCCCGGTTCTATTTGAAAACCCGTAATGTCATAAATCGGTACCCCTTTGTTACCGCAAAATGAACACTCGTCAGAATAGTCACTAATTTTTAATGCTTCATCAGCTATAAGATCAAATATTTTACCCATAAACTTTCTCTTAGTGTTACGCTAGGCCCACCTGAAAATATTGCGAAGAGCATTTTGTTGTAAAACGAAGCTACGTGACATACACAAAACAAGCGTAGCAATATATGCTTGGCGCAACTTTTTGTTATACATGGAGTCTGGATCAACACTCAAAATACCAGGCGTTTTCATTTAGATACCAAATTGACTTATTTTGGCTATCTTGATGTACTCTTATATGCATAACTTTAAAAGGATATAAATCCAGATCAATAACCTCAGCCACCCAAAGGATATTTATTTTCAATATCCAGCTTTCGTTTTACCTTTCTGCTCGTATCTTTTTAAAACTCCATAAAGCCTGTATTTTCTGAGATACTGGAGAGAATGCTTTTGGGCACTCAAGCACCAAAGAAGCAACGGGAAATTTCCAGAAAAACAAACCTGTTAGCTGTTTGTTAAAAGAGGACTCATCAAATCGAAAGATGACTCTGGTAGCACTTGACCAGTAAATACACCTAATACAGCCATATCAAATCTCTCCATGAATTGGTGCAACCTTTCAGTATCGATATTTTTTATACAAAAAACATCGTTCCTATTAAAGTTCGCGGCCAATGATGTACATACGTTTTTTTGCAACGCCACTATTCTTACCGCTATATTCTTCGGCACGGAGTCAACTAATGAATATTCATCAGCCAATTCGATAAGTTCTTTATGAATTTGCCAAAAAGCTTTCTCGTCCCACTCATTGTACTCATAAAGCCGTTCAACAAACGAGCCTTCCCATTCCGGGTGTGATGTTGAATTTCTATATAAATGCTCAATTTTCATATTTATAACCAGCTCCACAAGCACCTGGGGGGAATGGCGTAGTATTTTTGGCTCTGGTGACTGACTTGTTATGCGCTTGAGTTTTAATATTGAATACCTTCAATTAATGCTAAGACATCCTTAAATTCATCAGCGGAAAAGCCTTCTTCTTTAGCAATATGTTCGGCGTTGATTACCATGGCCTCGAGCCTAACTTTATTATCACTGTAATCTCGGATGTAACCCTTTAGAAAAGTTAGAAAATCAACGACTTTATCGTTACCTTCAAGTTTTTCTATGCTTTTGGCCATCTTGTCATTATTGAAAAGAGTTACATGAGGCCACTTTGGAAAAATAACGCCTTCACAGTTTGTATTTAAAAATAAAGTATCTTTCAAGGTTGCCTCAGAAAAATCACAGTTTCGGATTTCACCGTATTGGTACATGCCAGGGAAGACCCCAAATCTATTATTTTTATACTTACCTTTAAACTTTATACCGTCTAATTTTACGTCTAGCCAATCAAATCCCTGAAGCTCTCTTGTAGCAGTGATTTCACTATCAATAATCACACCTTTTATGCCAAGAGATTTAGATGGGACAGATAACTTGATATTGCAGCCTTTAATCACTGTATCCTGACCGATACAATTAAAAGTATCTTTGTCGGCAATGATGATTTCTTGATTTTGGATTTTTTGATTCTGTATATTCATTTTCTTCCTGCCACATAACGCCGCGGCCACTGGTTTGGTGAAGTGAACTAATTTTTTGTTTACAAAAAGGTGGCAGCTTCACCAAACCCACAGACAGCAGCGTCTTAACCTTTTACTACGAACAGTCCCACCCCAATAGAACCAAGTTATGGCTGGGAACTTGATTATTGTCTCCGAGTTACAACCTCACCATTTGTTGCAATGCTTCAGTTATGGTGATACTGCCCTCAAAAGCGATATCTACCGACTCAGACAACATTGGACAGTCAGCACGGCTAAAAGCCGGAATAACCTTGTAGCTGTAGATATCATCTTCTTGCACGTAGACGATTTCATTACCATTAAGTGATACCGGATCACCGTCATCAAATTGCAGAATAAAAGTTGAGTCAATGTGCAAATATTCATCAACAGTTTCTACGTCTGTTGCCAGGCAATCAAATAATTCTATAAAGTAACCTTCCAACATCCCTTCTGACTCAGATGCACCAATATCTGAATTAGTGCTGACAAATGTGAGAAAGGGCGTCAACTGCTGATCATCAACAATGATCGCAGGCTGATTTTCTACTGTTACGCATCCTGATACTTTTGCGGCCTGAAGCCTATAACTGGCTAAAAATGTAAAACATTTCGCTTGTGGCATGTTGTTAACTTTCGTGGTCAAGCTATCTTACTTAGAGTACTCAAGGTGAACCTACATCATCAATTTTTAGTCGCTTGCTCACAGATAAGGTACGTGTCCGATGCTATTCCGACTAACTCCTGAAAATAGCCTGTAACCCGCATTATAAATCTGGATCAACTTAAAAGCTGATACTAAGGCAACTTATTATTGAGATATTCTGCTGCTCAACAGCTCACATACCGCATCGTAGACTTCCTCTTCAATCTCACCCTTTGTTGGGTGTTTTTTCATTTGATTAAGCTTGAAGCGAAGCCGACTATATACGGCAGGCTTAATGCAGTGCAGAAAATATGAAACGATCCAATACTTCCAGGGATCATCATCGCTATTTAATACATCCAATATAGGTTCAACTAACTCCACCCCCAAAACAGACAACCGCTCAGAAACGGGGGCAGCTATTGGCCAATTTAAATCCTGCAAACATTCAAGCAATTCATAGATATGAGGCTTTATATCGTCATCCTTCGCCAATGCAAGATTCCGGCATGCCTCATCATCACCTTTGCTGTTTGGGACAATTCTCATTGATCATTCCATTGTAGAATACCGCCAATAACGACCGCAGTGAGGTGCAACGCGTTGAAAAAGCATCACACCGCATCGTCATGTTATTTATTGCAATTTACGTTGGGGTATCAACATCATCCCAATCGGCATTTTCAAATGAGATCAACCAATTCAAGGCATAGTGCCTCTCCAGCACCACGCCCCTGTCGAGTTCGGCAGGTAGATCGCGACCATCCAAATCTGCCTGTCTGCATATCCAATGCAATCTATAATGCTGATCCAAAGCATCCAGCACTTCACCAGTAGATCGAATGCTAATGTTGTCCTTCCATGACTCCCACCCTAAAACAACTTCAGCGACTTTAGGTACATCACAAATTTGATCAGGAAATGGCAACTCAGGAATCAAACCCATTACCCACAACAAAACAAACAAAGCTTCATAGCGCCAGACAAATTGTACCACCTCGTTCTCGGAATAAGTGTCACTGTATAAGAACTGCTCTTCCAGTGGACTTAATGCCGTAAAGGCTTCAGGAACTCTTTCTTTAATCGCTTCAATTTCAAGAGGCTCGCCAGTCGCCAGAGACTCAGCACGTACCGCTACGACAAAAAGTGCCAATGCACGATGAAATATCTCTGACTCTGTTCGTAGCTCAATCTCATGTTCACAAGGCAACGGTGGCAAATTAGGAACGGGGATATTTCTGTCTTCGAAAAACGTCTCTGTTATCGATCTGCGATGGTAGCTTTCCTGTAAAAATGGAATCCTGGAGTTTTCATCAGGTGATCGGCCATCCGGATAAAACAACACATTACCGGTTGGGCTACGTACCGTTCCATCCGTTAAAAATAGAACGGCATTTGATGCCAAAGCCCATTGGGCCAAAGCGTCCAATTCTGAATCTTCAATATTAAAGCTAAATTGATGTTTAACTCTCTGTATATGCCTAAGAAGATGGTATTTTATTTTACTCATCTCCTGACCACCCTTTTCCAATATATAACCTTGGAATCCATTCAAGTGAGCAGCCAGCTCAGGGGCGGATAGATCGCGCTTGTTATTGATCGTATGCTCAAAATTTAACTTATCTGGATTACTGTGCGTACAATATGCGTTTATTAAAATACTCATTTATCATGTTCCGTCATAATCATTAATAATCAATCATGCTCATTTCTGGTATCTAATTAAATCCAGTTTTCACGCAACTAGGCAGCCCCTAGCGGTGGGAAATAAGATACCAATTGCTTTCAATATGCTTTATTTGCGTAAACTCTGATTCATTTAGGTCGCTATACATTTCAGGTGAACCACCTTTAGGAACATAAAGATAGCCGGAGTAATTATCCAAAACACCCCTGAAAGTAAAAAAGAACACATAAGTTAAACCTTCATGACTTTCGATAACAATATCATTACCGCCACGAGAAAGTCCTGGATAACCATCACTTAAATTAATCAATGAAGCGTTATAATTCACATTTGGCTGCAACTCTCCATTCAGCACTTTAGCGACTACCTGCTCTCGCTGTTCTTTATTTATCATATAATCTGCTTTTAGCCATAGCATCGTAAACGGGACATAAACCACTAGAACAAGCGCTACAACATGAATACCTAATGGAGCGAAGCATGTGAGACCAACAGACTTGAAATTAAAAAGGCATGTTAAACTTAAAACCATACAAACGATAAAAAACAACCACACAAAGCCATACAATGGCATCATAAGGAAAACAGTGATTATTTCTACAATCGACCACTTAAACGCATAAAGTAAGACAAGCAATATCGAACTAGTTATTGAGAAAATAAAAATCCATTTTATTTTGCTAAACACGACACAATTCCTTGAGGGCCAACGCCATTAATATACGCTGCATCAGAAAGGCACCCCACCACGCTCATACCTCTTAACAAGTCCTGATGTAAAACTATCCAGATCTCCCAAGACAACAGACTTGGCAATCAGCTCGAAGTCATCCGATATATAAGCGGCAATCTCGTGATTATTTGTCATCAAGCTAGCCGCCACAAACGCAGCTTGCCGGATCTTATTTACCTGGGCAGTCTGCTCATCCGTTGAGCTTGCAGACCAAGCGGCCTCTATCCTCTGGTGCGACGTAACCCAATTGGAGTCGAAAGGTTCTTCGTCACGGCTATCGAGCACCGCATCAAAGTCAATCGATTGAAATGCTGCTTTGGATAAAAGTTTTTCTGATTCTATCTCAGCGATGATGGTATCCAGATCGATCATTTGTTTCTTTCCATATAGCGCCAAACCAAGCCACTTGCGGTAGCACGCCCTTGCTTTGATCCCTTGTTACGCCTTTCCATTCAGAAGCAATCTGAATCTGAGGCCAATTTAATCCTGAGTTCTTCTAATATTTCGAACAGGTCTGAAGCGGGATAATTATCGCTTTCCGCTTTACCTGACCAAGTTAAATGAACAACAAAATAGCCTAACTCGTTTTGAATCAATATATCATCGCGATCTTCGCGCTTTGCTATCACGCTTGATGACAAGCCAAATAGGATATGGCCAGTAGAGAGCTCTCTTTGTAGCTCTTTCTCCAAAATAGCCTGATGACCTTCTGGGTATTCAGATATATCGAACCATGGTTCCGTGAACATACTTTCCCTTAAGAGGCATAACATTGACATATCAGGCAAGGGCACTTTGCCTATTTCTATATAACCACAAAACTGAGGAAACACTTTGACTGGAAGGAAAATCCATTTCCTGATCTGACAGCTTCCCTGCTAAAGATTGTTATATTTTTTCCCACAGGATATATTCATAGACGACTTCATTAGCATTAGTGCTTAAATGTCTGGGTAAATAACCGCAATAATTATCTACGACTACTCCCTTTTTAAAGTCAGACTGAAATATTGACAGTGCTTGATAGCCAGATTCTAAATAGTTTAAATACCAGGCAAAAAATTTATCTACGCTCTCTTTCTTTAAAGGCCAATAACCAGAATCAATATCTAGCGAAACCAGCACGTCACTATCGAATACCAAACCGGACTCTTTAATACTCTTAGCTAAATGAGTCAGCTGATCGACTTCGATATATTCATAAACAGAATAGCCTTCCGGATAGATATATTGACCATCAACACCTTTAGGAAAGAGCGACAAGTCGTGAGTTGAAAGAATATGTTCTTTGTAAACGAGCCGTTCAAGATCAATATCTTCGGATAGATCCCGAGGCAAAAGCTGTGTCGTTTCCCGGGCCTTTCTCCTCTGATGAAGCCGAGCTAACCTACTTCGCAATTCATTACTCAATGGAATCACCTACGGGATAAAGCCTAACGAGCAGACCTGTGTGCGGAGTCCAGGCACTTGCGTGCAATGTTGCGAATACACACAATTGCCAGCGCCGCACACGTCAACGTTTAGCGCATTGTTATGTGAATGACTCCGGATCATTACTCATAATCACCCACTCGATATCATCACCATCCCCGCCAACTTGCTCTCTTGTGGCAATGCTGATCTCGAGTTCAGCGCAATCCTTACCTTCTCCAAACCACTCTGTATCGCAAAAACTGAGGCCAATGCTACGAAAACTGTCTTCTATTTCACTGAAGGTCGCACCCTCATGCAGATTGATATCGCGATACTCAAGATGACCACCCAAAAATTCAATATCTTCGACCCGATTATCGGCATCATATCGAACTCTTATGTAGACGCTCTCATTTTTGAAATCATCTTCATTTTGGAAGTTCTTGGGGGTCTCACAAGAGAACGTCGCCTCCAGCGCTTTCCTTAACTCATCACGTGAGTCTCCAAAACGAATAGAATGCTTCTTTGAAACGATTCCCTCTTTTGGAATCAAACTCCATATCATCAGAAAGTCCTTATTGAAAATAACGAGTTAGAGGTCTGCCCGTATATAAGATTTTAATCACAGGTATACGGGCTATGTCTCTGTACCTTGAAAGCAGTCCCCATGAGCCTAAACCTCTCAAAGTCAGAAGCCTGCTTTAACGGCTCTATTATGCCTTGCGTTCTGCAAGCACTTCTTTAAAAGAAAGCATTCCATTTAACGCTGCCGGAAAACCGGCATAAACAGACATTTGGATGATTATTTCTTTTATTTCTTCTTCTGTGCAGCCTACATTAAGCGCAGCATTCAAATGAACTTTAAGTTGAGGCGCACAATGACCCAATGCTGTTAATGCCGCGACAGTGGCTATTTCCCGGGATTTTAAGTCTAATCCCTCACGGGCATAGATATCCCCAAAAGGATACTCAATTGTATACTTCGCTAAATCGGGACAGATATCCTGCAGACTATCGATCACATTCTGACCTGCCTCACCATCAATCTTATTGAGTAACTCTAGTCCTGTTTCAAAACGGGATTGTTTCATACGTATGCTCCTATGTTTATGAACGAGCGCAGCATACGCCTTAGAGTTAACTCTAAGTCAACGGACTTTTCCCCTCTTATATAAGTCGATTTTATTTTCCAGCGCTTCAAGGTGAGATTGCTGCTGAGCAATGTAGGTGTTTAAGCTTTCTTTGTGCCGTTCCAGTAATGCCTGTCGCTGTAAGACTGAGCTCTCACCGGCTTCTCTCAGGTTTGCGTATTCCTGTATCTCCTCAAGAGGCATACCGGTATCCTTCAGTCGCTTTACAAACTCAATCCATCTAAGATCCTTCGACGAGTAGACCCGATGACCACTGCTATTTCTCTGAATGTTTTTTAGCAGGCCGATTTTTTCGTAATACCTAAGCGTGTGAGAAGACAAACCCACCCGTTTTGAAAACGTCTTCATTTCCATTGCTCTTTCCTTACGGCATAACGGCCCGACAAAGCGATAGCGTGATTAATCCGGCTGGAGCCACTGTCCGCTATCACCTTTTGCTGGAACATGCAGTTACGTATACGTTCATGCCCAGTACCGGTTGTTTTTTAATCAGCGAAAGCGAAAACATGCTCGTTATTTTTAATGGCCAGATCGACAAGCTTAAGCAGCCTGAGGGCTAATTCACCAGGCATACCTTCCGTCTCAATCATCAGGGTTAAGTCTGCGGCCAGCCCCGGTAATTCTTCAGGCTTAAAACAGGCATCAGAGTAATAGTCCTGAAGACGACCAAGCTTGTGCAATGACAGGCCACTCGCCCTGATCGCATCCCGAAATGCGTCATATTGATCCTCTTCTACCGAAAACTGATATTGATGGGACTTTCTGGATTTACCCGTATGAATATCCAATGCCATATCATCTGAACCTATCTGTTTTGTCCCTCACCCTAAGTGAAGTTGGGTCATCAATGGGGAATAGCCGGTCACTTAGCTCTGTCTTAAATCCTGGACAGAAAGTGTTTAAAGCCACGAAGATAAGCTTTGCCTGGGTTTCAACCCAGCTCTATCAACTCTTTAAGCAGGTAGTAATGGCATCCCATTCGATACTCGTTGGGTATAAAAATAACCCTGACGGCTTTTTTGCAGCACCGGCACTCAAAATCGAAGAACTCTTCCCAGTTGTCTCGATTAAATGCACGAGCCAAGCTAATTCGCGCGATTTGATCAGAGGTAAGAACAGAATCCTCTTTAAAAAGGCTGTTTACAAATGCCTTCTCCGTAAACGGCGTGATTGTGGCACAGGTTGGGCAGCGATATTCGGTACGATTATCCTTTCTCCCGGCACCCAAACTGAGTGCACTAAACCTGTCCTTCGGGTCAGAAATAATTGGCGTCATGGCAGACCTGTCAACAAAGTAGATGGCTTAAAGCTATAAGCTATTGCCAACGCGAAAGTGCAGAGTTCTTTACTATAAAATCAATCTCGCTTTCCGACAGAACAGAAGCACAGTCAGATACAAGAACATCCATATCCCAATGGCAGCCCATATTGGAGCAAAAAAAGGCTATTACTTTGCGTCTGAACGCCTGCAGATCATCCGCCTCTAATTCCTGACTGGCATTGCGGAGTAAATGAAGAACATTAACCCGAATCTGTACGTACTCATCATCAACCTCAGGGTCGTCCGAATCATCTTCAAAGTTTTTACGACAGGCGATTTCTAAAGCATTTAGTTTTTTAAGATAACTCGTCATAGTCGTATCGCTGAGGGTTAATGGCTGTCGCGGTCGTTCAGTTTGACCGGCCTTGAGACGTGCTTGCACTGGATATTTCACCGGTGCTTAAATTTATATTGTGCACATCACCGTTAAAATCAGTCACGGTGGCAATATTTTCCTGTAATTCCAGCCCCTCGGTAAATATGTCCGGGCCAGATGAACTCCAGATTTTTTCACCCGTTTGGGTATAACATCCAATCTCTAGCTCGCCCCACGTAAGAAGGCGGCTTCTATCTTTAAGCCAGAAAACACCGAAGCATGTAGCAAAATCGACTTTCACACACCAGTTCAATTCGAGCGAAGGTAAGGATAGTGAATATAGAGCATCACCCGAAGCGACATAAAGAGACTCGCCATCAAAGGCTACTGAGTTTTCATTCACCCCGGTAGCACCACCAACCCCCAACAATATTGCGGAAGCTAATGTCTCGCCGTTTTCCCTCACACTGACACCATGTGCAGATACGTGTTGATATTCATCACTACGACAGTATTCGTGAATATAGGCTCTCGGGTTGTCAGCCGAATTACGTGAGTAGACTGGCTCATCCCTTAACGTCACATCGTAATTTCCAAATACTCGATTCATGGTTTTAATACACGTCACCTGTAGTTCAGTTGCCTAACTTTTGGGACCAAAACTCGCAACAGTAAGAGGCCAATTGGAACGACTGGTTAACGGTTAATCCCAATCATAGCCTCGAATTTCTAAACCGTCAGCACTCTCAAAAACTGGGAAGTTACCATAACTTTCCAAGTGAGCCTTAAAACCTTTTAGATCGTTAACTTTCTGTAAAGGTTCTCTGAGCCCTCTTTCTCGACAGCTATATGACCTAGGTATAAAGATGCTTTCGATACTCTTTAATTCCAAGTACGGAGAAGGCAAGCAGTCGCCAAAGTATGCGTTATTTTCAAGCAAATCTGACACGTTTAAGTTATTGATAAAAGTGCTATCGGAACCGACTATTTTCCAAACGACACCACCTATTAAGCCACCAAAACTTTCGCTGGCTAAAAACAGTTTTTTCCATTTAGCATTACTCATATAACGAACATTTGCTTTAGATATTAGTAATTCAGTACTGTCTGTATTCATATGAACCCAAAGTTATTCGATATACAGTTAACGCCCCAGGCAGGGACAGGTGCATACAGGCTAAAATACGTAACAAAGTGACGGGTGCCTGCATGTAATTTTCCCGCTAACTTGGCATGTTATGCTTCTAATGCGCTAATACATTTCTTGTACGTGGAGATAACTAAACTAAGTGGCAATTCTTTCTCAACTTTTTCTCCACTGTTCAAAATGCAGCTTAAATGGATACTTTGCTTATTTAAAGCAGCTCTGGTTACCACATCTTCAGTGGTGGGGCCGTGGTTGAAAAATATATAACTGTCATCAATATTGTTATTCTCAATATCAGCCAACTCATTTTTTAGAGAATTAATGAATCCAGGCAAATATACGGTATTGTCAAAGCACGTTAATAAAACGGAATCAAGCCAGATATCTACGTTCCGAAGTGTGGGCGAATGCTTTTCTCCGATAGAGAAAGCCAATTTACTACGCAAACCTATGTCCATATCGTCCTTGCAACATAACTTTTACTTAAATCGCGGCACGCAGTGCCGTCCAGTTTCAGGTTTTTTAGCCTGCATCTCTCATGGTTTAATCATATCTATATGGGGAATGCCATCTTCATCATATGGTTCACTGACAGCTTCAAAACCAAGAGATTCATAAAATTTTTGCAGATAGACTTGGGCGCCAATTTTTATACCCATATGAGGATATTTTTCTTCAGTAAAGCGAATAGCTTCGTTCATAAGTGAACGACCGATTTTTAGATTTCTAAATTCTGAGATAGTCATAACACGACCAATTGACGGTTGTTCACATTTCATGCCGGGATCAACAACCCGAACATAAGCAGCCAATTGATTATTTATTGATACTTTAAGATGCCAAGAATGCAGGTCCATATCATCGGTTTCCTGATATGGACACTGTTGTTCAACAACAAATACAGATTCTCTTGCTTTAATGATGGCAAACCATTCGAGGGCAGATAGGTTTTCTATCCGAGACCACTTGAAATCTAATTTCATGAATTCATGCATCCAAATGAACGACAAAAGGTCGAAATTGTATCATGTGGGCTAACACCTGTAGCTGGGGCTGAGTGAAACGAGGTCCAGCCTCAGCGTCTTTTTTCTGGGGCGAGGCAAACTACACTTGTTAGTTGCCTGAGTTACCATGCTTGCTCTATTAAACCTAAGGCTTTTTCTTTTTCAGATATCGGTAGTTCAATTGACATTACATCGATTGAACCGGAAAACTCATGTTGAAACTTCTTAGCCTCGAAATACTTGGAAACCATTTCAGCAAAATCGTTACCCCTGTGATCACGAATAAAAAGGGTACATGATCTTTCTTCTAGTGCCACATCTATTATAAATCCGTTTCTCAAGCTCCAGCTTTCACGTTTACCAAATGATGTCTCAGTGATTCCTTCAAGCACTGCCATTTCCGATCCTGTTTACCACTAACGCCCAAAGCAGCGGTGCGAAGCATCCGCTGCCTTTGTTTGTTAGGCGTTTTTTTACATATTTAAATGCAGTAATTCTTCTGCTTTAGCACGAAGGTCCGCTGTGAATTTTCCGCGTTTTAAGGCGTCGTCGGTAGGATGACCAACCGCTTCTATTATCTCTTGGCAACGCTCAAAATGCTTCACATAACTGCGATCGTCAGAAAGCAAGCATTCAATAATCGCGTCTGTATATTTTGACGCTTTCCCAGAATTTGGATATACATCCTCAACCTTGCCACGAGCTACCCACTTAAATAAGTATATAATATGCCACCTAAGCTTATTGTACCCAGGTGCTCCAATTTTCCTTCCGTTAATTAGAGTGTTGTATTTATACATTGTGAGGGCCGAGCAATAGTAAAGAGATTCATGATCATCCTCTCGGAAAAGTTTAATATCTGGTGAAGAAAAAATAGTTTTCACATACCTAGCCGCATTATGAGGCTGATTGAGAAACATAGCCGCAAAAGCCCTTGATGATTCCCGGATATCAAAAACCCTAGTGGATTGATGACCATGATCTCGGTACTCATTTTCACGACGTTCAAAATAAACGCGACTATCCTGTAACGCATCTTTATTTTTAGCTTCAAAATATTTCTGGACGAGCTTCGCTTTTTTGTGAAGACCGTAAAAGGCCTCTTTCGAAACTTGGGACTGGCTGTTGGTCGCAGCAATAATATCTGTAGAAACATCACTGTTCGGCGATTCGATAAACTTAACTATCACATTTACGTTATCGTCTAATTCTTCTTGGCATAAAAACAAAGCATTACTTGTTTGACAGCCATTGATTATTTGATAGTTGGTTAAATCGATTTCTTTTGAGTTTGGAGTAAGAGTTAACTCCGGAGCAACTATGGTTATTCCGTTGTTTAAAACGGAAAATATTTTCTTTTTATTTCCACTGCGAAGTGTTTCCTCTATCCCTGAGTTAACATCATTATCCGATCCTAGAAACGCTCTTACGTTTTCTTCGAATACACTATTATTTAAAAGGCCATCCTCTCCGGTTAGTAATTGGTTAACAAACTCTTTCGCATTTACAACAGCAATATATGATTGTGGAATTTCGGGCATGGGTGGCATTCCGAAGTAGTCAACAACCTTTAGCTTGGCTTCATTTTTTTCTGATATATCTGTCCAGTAGGATAATAGTTCGCTACGGCCTAGAGGGTGAACATCTACTCCATAGAATAAATCTGTTTCTTCGACACTCCTCTTTACAATTTTAAATGCAGCATCGATCTCATCTTCGGCTTTGTAAGTTCCGCTGGTGCAGTAATAGACAGAAGCGTGAGGCCTTCTATTGCGGATTTTTTTCAAGTTGTTCAAAACAACTTTGAAAATATTCAATGAATCTGTATTTAGCTTCCCATTCGGAAGTTGCGGTTCGAGACTAAGAAAATCAGTTAACCCCATGGAAAAATTTGCTATTTCGTCCTTCTTAAAACTTTCGCCACTTTTAGCTTGGACAAAAACGATTTCTACAACTAGGTTAGATTTATGCGTCGAAAAAATTTGCTCCGCATCATCTGAGGTGACGATAAGCTCTCCATCAATAATTATTGCAATGCCATCAATTGCTGCATCATCCGCATCAGTTGTAATGTCTTTTGGGTTAAATCGCCCTAAATACTTCTTTGATATCGAGCAAAAATTACAAAAAAATTCAAATTTTTTGCTGTCAGAATATTCTTCTAACTCATGATCTGAAATCAATTCATCAACGTTTTTCTGGAGAATTATGTGCATAAGTCCTTATCCATATTCCTATAAAAATAATTGCAAAAGATGTGTATTTGACCAAATTGCCTAACATTCTAATATCAGGCATGCGCGTTTTGACGATTTCAATATACCGTCGAAAAATAGGGAAAGAGGTTGATTAGAAAGGAAAAATTCATTTTCTGATCTGACTGCTTCCCTGCTAAACGCGCATGCGCGTTATCACAATCAAACTTTGCCTATTATCTCAAGCTCGATTCCCATAATTCATTGATTTTGCAGCTTATCCATTTCTCGCACTGGGGTAAACCGTGCATTAAGTCGGGCAAAGCGAGCACAGTTTGCGAGAAAACAGAAAATATACTGTATAAACCATCAAAACTCAGCTGAAACGATATACAGGATGCTGCTTGGGGTATGTATGCATTACAACGTATTGCGCTGGAATGAGTCGATCCCAGTCTACAGAGCAGGACTTGTGCGCTAGATACAAAAACGCCCCGGCTGCGATGCAGTCGGGGCACTGTTTAGCCTGTTAGCAAACCGCTAATCAGGCGTTCTTCATCTTTTTACCCAGCCAGTTGCCAAACACACCACCGGCAACCATGACGATCAGGAAGATCCAGCCCGACAGTGAGAAGTTAGCAATCGGGGTATAAAGCGCACCGACGTTACAGCCGTTGGCGAAGCGGGTGCCAAGTCCCATTGCAAGGCCTGCGATAACCAGCATGGTCGCTTCCTGCCCGCCTAAGCGCATGCGGCTCATGCCACTCAGAAAACGGCCTGCCAGCAGCATTGAGATCACCGCACCCAGCATAATACCGATGTTCTGCACGTTCACCGGATGACTGAAGAACGGCATGGTAAACACGCCTTCCGGGCGGTGTGTAAAGGCGGCGATGGCAGCAGGCTCGACACCGACGGCGATCAGCAGGCGGCCAATCCAGAAACCGAAGGGCGAAGATGCGCCCCAACCAGACCCCGTTACCCCCATCAACAGGGTAAACAGCACCACGATTACAGCAACACCGGTTGTCATGGTCCAGCGTTTTACGAACAGCGCCTGATAGGTTTCACGGCTGAAAAACGGGTGCTGAGCGATATCAGATGGGGTGCTTTCCAGCTGCTCTTTCTCAGCGGCAACACCGATAAAGGTGTCCTCCTTCTTACGGCGATGCTCGTAGCGCTGCGCCAGCCAGATCACAACTCCGGCAAACAGGGCGGTCAGCAGAATCGCACCAAAGTAACCGTCCATTGGGCCGCCGGCGAACAGATCCGGCAGGTAAACGCCTTTGCCTTCAAAGGTGGCGGTAGAAACCCAGCTCTCACGAATCCAGCTTTCCTGTGCCTGCAGGGGGAAGCCCAGAAAAACTCCCATACCAAAGCTGAACAGCACCAACGCAGGGCGCGCCAAACTGCTGGAGAAATAAGTCAGTACGCCGGAGGCACAGCAACCCGCGAAGGACATACCAAAGCCAAACATCAGACCACCAAGGATCAGACCAGCGTTAATCGGGTTTACCCAAAGCCCCATCTGGGTCGGGTCCTGCTTATAGAAAAATGCGGTGGATGCGATAGCCGTGGCTACAAACATCAGCATCAGGGCGCGCATCAGGCGTGTGGAGCCAGCACGATAAGCGCGATTCACACTACCGGCAAACCCCAATGAGGCACGTGTCAGGGCATAACCAAAACCCAGGCCGATCAGTAAACGGAAGAAAATAGCAGACTCAAGGGCAACCGCCCCCAGCACCAATACCAGACCGAGCAGTGCAAAGCCGCTCAGATACTCTTTTATATTCATGATGTATGTCCGACTCTAAAACGAAAAAGCGCCGCGAATGCGGCACTGCAGCAGGACGACAATTCTAATAGCAGCCTGATATAGATCAATATTTACCTAAGACTGATCCGTTATAAGCTAATAGCAATTAGCCTTTAACCCTTTGTTATAAAAGGCTTTTTATCAACACCTAGAAAACGGCAGTTAACTCTCTGCACCGTTCCAGACCATCTTGCCGCATTCGCTCAGATCATAACCGCCGAGGCTATCGGCCAATGCACGACCTTCTTTGCTCTGCATATAGGTAAACAGCTGCTGGAACAGCCCCCGGAAATAAACGCTACGCGGTACCACCAGATCAAAAGCTTCTTCGCATACCGGAATAAAGCTCAGGCCGTATTCACGGGCGGCACTCAGGCTACCCGGTCCGACATCGGCATCGCCACGGCAGATCATGGAGGCCATTTCCCGCTCACTGAACGCCTGTACGGAAACATTCAGGTCGGATTCCTGCATCTGCTGGCCGGTCAGCCACTCCTGCAGAAAACGCTGTGAACCCGCGCCTTCCTGACGGATCGCCCAGCGCATGCGGTGCATCGGCAGACTGTCGGCATCATCGGTTTCAAACTCTGGGTTTACAATTAAGCCCTGTGTGCGTTTAAAGGCATGGATCAGCACCCACTGACGATAATGGGAGAACTGGCGCACCAGCCCCGGATGGCGCAGATGGCTCTCTTCTGCCCGCCCCCAGTGAATCGCCGCTACATCTGCATGCCCCTGAGAAAGCAGACTCAACCCCATACGAGTGCCAGTCACGCTATAGCTGTAGAGCGCCTTGTTGCCCACCACAGAAGGCAGACGCAGCATCATCGCCTGCAGGAAAGGATCATCACTACCCGTCAGCAGCAGACGGTCAGCCATCAGGCCGCTATGGCAGGACTCCAGCAGCCAGCGATCCACCAGTTTTTTCGGAAAAAGCCACTTACCTGTCACCTTGGTCGCCGGAATCTGGCCTTCACTGGCCAGGGCATAAACTTTCTTCTCGTTCAGATGCAGGTATTCAGCCACCTGCTTTACGTTCATAAAAAGGGTATCGGCGATCACTTCAGACATAGCGTTCTCTCAGGTTCAAAAAGCGTGGGGTTCTGTTTGAAATCGGGTTAAGCCGGACGGGCTTATTAATCTTTTTTACGGGATGGCGATTTAGGGCGAACCGGTGGCGGTGCGTCCCAGTCGAAGCGCTCTGCGCCCTCGTACAACATAAAGTGCTGCCCCTTGGCTCGGGCGATCAGCATAATGCCCAGCTGTTTTGCCAGCGCCAGCCCCATGGCGGTCACACCGGAGCGGGACAGCAGCACAGAAATGCCCATACGGGCGACCTTGATCACCATCTCTGAGGTGAGACGGCCCGTGGTGTAAAACACCATCTGCTCACGCACCATAGGCATAGGATTTTCTGGTGAGGAGGTCAGCCACTGTTTACCCGCCAGCGTATCCACGGCGTTATGACGACCGACATCTTCTGAGAAGGCCAGCACTTCTGCGCGGTTTTCCTCTTCTGTATCAGCATTCAGCGCGCAAAGGGCACAACCGTGAACCGCACCGGCAGAGCGGTAGGTTTCGTTATATTCATTCAGGGCTTTCAGCAGACGATAGATATCGCTTTGCGCGACCTTAAAGCTGGGCAGTTGGATGCTTTCCAGATCATCCATCAGCGCACCGTATTGCGTACCCTGACCGCAGCCTGTGGTGACGGTTTTATGGGCCAGCTTCTCTTCCAGCTCGTCACCGATCTCATCGGCGACCACCACAGCGGCTTCCACATCCCAGTCCACCTGCACAGCACGGATCTGACTGAATGCTTTCACCATGCCCTGATTGCGCAGATAACCCAGCACCAGCGCTTCAGGCTCAGCACCTAAGGTCATTAGGGTGACAATCTCGCGTTTATTGAGGTAAAGGGTAAGCGGGCGCTCACCTGCGATGGCGATCTCCCGAATCTGGCCGTATTCATCGAATACCTGAGTGGTTTGTGTCAGCTCAGCACTGGCCTGACTGATGACAGCTGCTTCAGCGTTTTGCTTATCGGTCTCTATCATTGTCATATCGGGTCACGTCACTTTTATTATTCATTATTCGGTAGCGCATCTTTTATTCGGTAGCCCATCTAGGGAGCGTCAAAATGCCCACCCTGAATTGAGTTATAAGAAACAGCAAAGATCATTCCTGTTTTTCACTTTCGGCGGGATAAAAAAGAAAATCAGGGATAAATAATGACCATAACGGAGAAGAAAAGTGCGCAGAAGGGAAAATCAGCGGCAAAGGGAGACAAAATCAGTAAGTTCGTAACAGGCAGAACCCATGGGTCACGGAGGGGCTTTTAACCGGATTAAGTTTCAGGAAATGGAACTTCAGAATCCGGAATCGGGAAAATAAATCAGCGATCAATTTTTTCTGCCAATAAACACCCGGTTCACTCAGACAGAACTTGCCTGCTGCGGCAGCAAATCGCCTTAAAAGACAAAATGACCCGCATGGGATATTTTGTCCCATGCGAGTCATTTAGGGCTATGCGGTCATCTAAACAAGCAGCCATCCTAACTAACGGCCAGAGCCAGCGATCAGACCAGCTCGCCACGGGCCGGGTAATCATTTTTAATCACAAAATCCAGCGCGCCCAGCATCTCTTTAAAGTGCGGGCGGGCAAATGGCATGGTGCTGACATTACCCCAGTACAGCGTGCCATCCGGACGAACCAGATAGATAGCAGGCTCGCTGAATACCGCTGGCTCTTCTACGCCGATAGAGGTTTTACCCTTCCCGGCAGAGGTGTACAGCCCCCAGTCTTTCACCTGCTGCGCAGTCAGACCATAACCGATGGTGATGTTCGGCAGCTGCCATTCGTTTTTCGCTGCCGTCGCACGCTCTTCGGTATCGCTGGACAGCGCCAGCACCGAGATCCCCTTGGCGGCAAACTCAGCTGCCAGACGGTTCAGTTCCACCAGATAGTTTTTACAGATCGGGCAGTGATAACCGCGATAAAACACCACCAGGGTAAAGTGTGGCGGATGCTGTTCTTCCAGACTCCAGCTGTCACCACCGACAGTGTTCACATCAAGAGCCGGTACAGACTGACGAGGCATTAAAGGCGTAACCATATTCGTTCTCTCCAAACGTTGAATCACTCTGCTATCGGGTTCATTGCCCGACAGCGCTGTGTCGATGAAGAAAGCATAGGTGAACTTTCTGTACGATCAGTACGCAGTTTTGCTATCTTTAATAGCTGTTCGTACAAAACAGATCGTTTCCCTTGGTTATTTGACGGAATCTTTATGGATCGACTCAGCGCCCTTCTTAACCTCTTCCAGCCGGAAGCCCGCCATGTCAGCCAGAGTAATCTCAATGACGGAGCGCTTTCTGTCCCGCAGGATGACTGCAGCAGACTCTATCTGGTGAAGAGTGGCCGCCTGCAGCTGACAACCCCATATGATGGGCAAACACTGAGCTGTCAATGCGGGGATCTGATCTGGCTACCCAGAGGCGATGCCCATCAGCTGGCCGAACTGCGTGAAGAGCTGCGTGAAGAGCTGCGTGAAGAGCTGCGTGAAGAGTTGCGGGAAAATGGCATCGGTTTTGATCAGCAACCCGCTGCCGTGGTGACTCAGATCGATATCGCCTTTTTACATCGCGAGCCGAATCAGGAGCTGAACCTGCTGCAGAGCACCCTACCCGCTCTGCTTTATCTGCCTGCCAGTGAGAGTCAGATCTCCAATCTGAAACCCCTGGTGGAGCTGATGTTTCAGGAGGCAGGGCAACAACGCTGCGGCCATACTACGGTGGTAAACCGGCTAGCTGAGGTGCTGTTGGTGAATCTGTTGCGGCATCTGATGGCGAATCAGAAAGTCGCCACCGGCGTGCTTGGTGGCCTGAGTGATCTGCGCCTGGCTCGCGCCATGACGGGTATTCACGACACCCCCGGAGAGAACTGGACATTAGAAGAACTCGCCAATACCGCAGGCATGTCCCGCACCGCCTTCAGTAAACGCTTTCGGGAGGTGGTGGGTTTTACCCCCGCGGATTATCTCGCCCACTGGCGGATGAGTATCGCCTGCAAAAAGATCAGCAGCGGTACAGAGAGTATCGCTGCCATCGCCGATGAGCTGGGCTATCAGAGTGAAACCGCCTTCCGGCGGGCATTCCGGAAGGTCACCGGCCATCCACCGGGGTTTTATAAGAAGGGAGGGAGTTTTAGCGAGATCGCTAAAGTAGATGCTTTTGAGGCCGAAGCGGTTACATAACCGCTTTCAACCAGTAGTGGTCTTTCTCTTCCATTACGATATCCGACATCAGTTAACAAACTTCGAAGTGTATCTTGTAAAAACCCAACCAGTCATCAACTCACCATCTTCATAACTGTACATGACTTCTGTCCAATTTTTTCTCTTAGACAAGACTGTGACCACTTGCCCCAAGACCATCTCATCATAAATTTCAGACTTTGTTGATGGCTCTGCTCTCAGACGCACATTATTCCCTGTAATGAACCGGAGATCACTCGACTCAATGTCTTTGATTTCGATAGCGAGTTTTCTTATACCCTTAATTTTTTGCCTATCAGCATCATCGTTAAGGGAAAGGTATTCCTCTACTTTAGGTGTAAGAAGGTTCGCAGAAATACTATTAAATTGCGGCAAAAAAAATTGAAAAAAGATAGTTAAGAATATCGCCTGAATGATAGGAGGTAATTTTAAAATACCTTGAAAAAAATTCTTCTTTTCTTCCATAGATGAAAGAGTTGCATCTACATCTTTCAAATCATCCAGTTTGGCAAAATTGAAATCCTCTGGATCAATTTTCGATATCACCTCCAACATATCAGAAACAAAGCTCGGCTCATTCAATGCCGCCGAACCTGCTATTAAAAAGCTTCTCATTGTTTTATCAAAATGAGGGCTTTCTCTAAATCCTCTCAAAGCTTGGTCAAGGTATGAATTACCACTAAGACCGCCAACAACCTTATCCAAGCTCGAATGCTTAAATATTTGTCCAATCTTAAAGAAGGCTGATTGCTGCGAGATTATTTGTTCAATTGAAGATGGAGTTGATAATGCTCCAATTTTTTTCTCTAAAGTGGACTGCTGTGAAATCACCCGCTCAATCGCCGATGGCTTGGATAACACTCCAAGGGTTTTCTCAAAGACTGACTGTTGTGATATAAACCGTTCAAACGCTAATGGCGTAGATAATGCACCAAGCTTTTTCTCAAGGACTGACTGCTGTGAAATCATCTGCTCAATAGCTGATGGCTTTGAAAACACTCCAAGGGTTTTCTCAAAAATCGACTGTTGAGAAATCAGCCGCCTAACAGAAGGAGGTATCCCCCCTCCCACCAACTTCTCGATTTCAGCCTGTCTTGATAAGATTTTCTCAAGCGCGGAAGATTGATTAGAGTCTTTGCCAAACTTAACCTCTTCCTGATTCCCTTCTTTATTATTTGAACTTACTTTATCCATTCCATTACCTCAAAAATTACTAATAATGATTTGTCAGAGATCACTATGGCTATTTTAATTTTTACTGCATCAACAGCAGCATTTAACAACCACGTTCATGATAATTAATTAGACAAAGGTTATAGAAATGCCTTCATATGGTAAACGCCTAGTAGGTCAATGCGGTGACGCATCGCAATCTCCGTCACCCCGTTTTATTCCTGCCATTAATTAATTCCCTATCCCCATCAGGCGGCAGTGGTAGACTGGCATTCAAACACTCGTTTGATACAAGCTCCAACCTTCAGGTTCTCCCATGCCAATACGCAAACGCTACAGCTATACCGATGATCAGGGATTCCATGTGGAAGGCGCTCGGGTTGGCCGGTTGAATCTGGGGATTAACACCACCTTTATCCTCTATCGTTTGGGTGACACCCTGATTGATACCGGTCCGTCGAATCAGTGGCCGGAAAGTAAGCACTTTATGGAAGAAGCGCCGATTAGCCGAATTCTGCTCTCTCACCACCATGAGGATCACAGTGGAAATGCCGCCAATGCGGCTGAGTTGCTGGGCGTAACTCCTTTCGCTCCGACTCAGGCGGCAAACAAATTCAGCGAGGGTTATAAAACTCCGGTGATGCAGCGGGTGATCTGGGGAGATCCCAAGCCAGTGAAGACTCAACCCCTGCCGGAGACTATGACACTCGATGGCTTTGGCGAGCTGCAGGCAATCCACACACCGGGGCACGCAAAAGATCTGCACTGCTTTTACCTGCCGGAGCGGCGCTGGCTGTTCAGCGGTGACCTTTATATCTCCAAGTCCCTGCGCATGATGCGGGAGGACGAAAACCTGACAGAGATTCTGCGCAGTATGCAAAAGGTGCTGAAGCTGGATTTTCAGGTGATCTTCTGCCCACACAGAGGGATTCTGGAACAAGGCAAGCAGGCGATGCAGGAGAAGCTGAGCAATATGCTGCACCTCTGCCAGCAGGTGCAGCAACTCAGTAACGAAGGGTTAAAAGACAAAGCGATCAGCAATAAATTGCTGGGTAAAGAAGAACTCGCCTGCTACCTGAGCGGTTATAACTTCTCTAAGATCAATCTGATCCGACAGGCGTTAAAGGTGGATCTGAAGGCGTTTACAGCGGCCAATGCTTAATACCCCAGTTAGGAAAACATCGTTTAACAGCCCCCTAAACAACAAAAACCCCACAGGCATTCAACCTGCGGGGTATCGATTGTTGCTTGAGTGAAAACCAACTCAGGCGGCACTGTCCTGCAGTTTGACCGCTAAGGGTGCTTCAGAGCGGGCGCGGATCTGGTCAAAATCCCACTCTACTAACAGCTTACCGTTGCGGTAGACAGTCTGCAGCAGGTTTTCGCGGCCTTTCAGATCCTGCTCCGGAATAGTCCGATAACCGGCTTCGGTTGCGATCAGCGCCAAACGGCCACGTTTGGAGCGTTTGCCCGGATCGGTAATCGGGTCTTTAAACACATCCCGCCATTTACCCTTGATCTGAATCGCAGAGGCTTTCATGGCAAACTTCTGGGTATCGCGGTTTACTTTCTGCAGCAGCTCGCCACCCATGCCAAAGGCGATATTCTCTGCGCTGATGCCACGCTGCTTCAGCACTTCCAGGATCGCTTCGATGGATTTGACACTAACCCCATCCCCCTGAATCAGACGGATATAGTCCGGCAGCACCCGATAACCCTTGCTGTTGGTCCGGTAGCCGAATTTAGCCATCAGACGCTCCAGTGCTTCCGGCACGACTTCCACCGGTACTCCGGAGTCAGGACGCACCACCAGTACACCGCCCATCTGCTGAATCTGAACTTTCAGCTCATCACCCCAGATGTTGTCGATAGCGTTCCACAGATCATAGGAGTCACTAACGACGGCGACCGGCTGACCTTCTTTGCCGAACTGCGCGAGCATGTTGGCGTAAGCGGCGGATTCGCCGTCTTTGCCCCAGCTGGTAATCGTACTGTGTTCCGCAGCCGGAATCGAAAAGCCCGCCATCTGTGCGCCATAATAACGACGGGCCGCCATTAAACCCGACAGGGTATCCGTGCCCATAAAGTTAATCAGGTGTGCAGCCCCGCCCAGGGCGGCAGACTCTTCTGAGCTGGCACCTCGGGCACCAAAGTCGTGCAGTTTAAACGCCAGACCATCACTGTTATCAGCGGTTTCATCCAGATAGCGGGCGATAATGTTTTTACACGCTTTGGAAACTGTCGCCACTGTGGTCGGATACCAGATCGCCCGTAACAGCGAGGTTTCGATATAGCTGGTCAACCAGGCGCAGTTAGCATCGGTATTTTTCACCTGCACCAGCACATTACCAGTGGGTACGACGCTGCCCTCTGCCACTGCCTGAATATCAATCGGCAGATAGCCCTGATAAGTATCCAGAATGTACTGCCAGCCGCTGCGGTTAAACGGCAAACCGTGTGCGGTGAGTACCGCTTCGGCTTCATCAATATCGGCGGCGGTAATCGGCTGGCTCAGGGTTTCTTTGATATAGGCCTGCAGCCCAAAAAACAGGGTTTCAGCGTAATCGCCACCGCGGGATTCAATATAGCTGGAAACCACTTCCGCACCCTGAGGGTACTGCAGGTAGTGAGAGGTTTTGTAAGAGTCGGTATTCAGAATAAAGTTTTTCATCACGGAAATCCTCCGGTCAGTTTAAGAAACCACGCTGGTCTTTCCGGCGCGGTGAATCCGTTCAGGGTCAATCATTAAAGCTCTCTGTTCGGAACTAAACCCTGTTAAGAGCTGAGCCTCTGCGGTTCCCGCTATTGGCTCTTCGCTGTCCCGATGGATACATAGTGGCTTATAGCCACTATTAAAGCAAGCATTATTTTTAACTCCGGTATTATTTAAAAACCAAACTGTAAAAAAGAGAGCAATCAGGCAACAAGTCCGGGCGGACAAAGCCAAGCATGCCCATCGGATGATGGGCACGTTTTATCCGGTAAGAAAAACAGCGGCGGTACTCAGGCCGTACCCAGCAACTGCTGAATAATAAAGTAGTGATCCTCAAACATCTGCTGCGGCTGCAGCTCCCCTAACGGCACCCAGCGGGCGCTTCGGGCGTCATCACCACCTTTAACCTTGGGCAGGGTAGCAGCGGCTTCCAGCTCGATCATAAACGCGTGGGTAATGGTGCGGCCCCGGGCAGAGCGATGCGGGTCATCAAATACCTGCTGACGTTTTATAGAGCCTTTCAGGACCGGAGCCGGTACTTTCAGCCGGGTTTCTTCCCGTAACTCCCGCAGGCAGGCATCCAGCAGGCGCTCATCCTGATCGACAAAACCGCCGGGCAGCGCCCACAGGCCTTTGCCGGGATTAGCCCGACGCTCCACCAGCAGAATATGGCCGGACTGCACCACCAAAGCATCCACGGTGACAAAGGTGGGTGCGTAAGGCGCGACCTGCCAGGCCTCCCTGTAGCGACGCACAAAGGCGATCTCATCACTGATCTGCTGACAAGCCGGATCACCAGTAGCAAAATCACCCAGCCACTGACGCACAGGTTCTGGCAGCGGGCTGTCATCAGCACTCAGCAGAGCCCCACCCTGGGCACTGAAAAACAGCTCCCGAAGCGGAGTCGCGCTGATACTCTGATAATTATCAACACCGATGCTCTGCCACTGCGGAAACAGGTTCAGATAAAAACCGGTGTGATCCTTTTTGTGGCCAATCAGAGCGATTCGTGCTGGCTGGTGCGGGGCGCTGTGGTGCGCGGTCACAAGGCCGGAAACAGTAGTCTGCACATTACGCACCCAAAGTTCATCGTTGTAAGGCACATCCATCAGCGGCAGACAGATCAGGCGATCATTCTCTTCAGCCGAAAGGCAAGCGCGCATCATCTGCTCTCGTTCGGTGTGCAACCAGGGATTGCGCGGATTTCGCGCCTGCCAGGAGGAACCGATCAACACAATCAGTTTCTGCGCCCGGTTAAGACCTTCACGCACTACCTGCAGGTGGCCGTTGTGAAAGGGCTGAAAACGGCCGATAAAAACAGTAAAGTCAAATTCGTAAGACATACAGCAAGCTCCTTGCCGTTAAAAAGAAAACCAGCGGGTCTCTCCCGCAGGTGAAAGTTCTGTGTCCGCTTGTGGTTTAACGGCACACAGCCTATTATTGGCGATATGCCACTAATGTCAACAACGAACTGACGGAACGCCGAGATGCCAAGCACTTCCGAGCACGCTTCACAGCGCTCTGCTGAAGAGCAGACCTATCTGGATAACTACAACCCCGGTGCTTACCCCGCCCCGCTGTTTTCGGTGGATGTGGCGATCTTCAGTCTGCATGAGGATGAACTGAAAGTATTGCTGGTACAGCGCGGGGATTTTCCGGAAAAAGGCAAATGGGCCCTGCCCGGCGGTTTTGTTGACCTAAAAGAAGATGCCAATATAGAGATAACCGCCCGACGTAAACTACTAAGCAAAACCGGAGTAGCCGCCCCGCTGCTGGAGCAGGTCGCCACGACAGGCAATAACCGGCGCGACCCCAGAGGCTGGTCAGTGACTACGCTTTATATGGCCCTGATCCCTTTTGCCCCCACCGCAGACTTTGTCGACAGCGTGGAGGATGCCCGCTGGTTCTCTTATAAAGAGGCCCTGACCCTTGAGCTGGCCTTTGATCACTTTCATTTAGTGCAGCAGGCAAGGGAGCGACTGAAAAACAAAACCGCTTATACCGTACTGCCGATCCATGTGCTGAAAGCACCTTTTTCACTGGCACAGCTGCAAAAAGCCTTTGAACTCCTGATGGAGAAAACTCTGGAGAAAAAATCCTTCCGACGCCGCATCGCCAATGCTGAGATGCTGAAAGAAGTCGGAGAAGGTGTACCTGAAGGTGGTAAAGGAAGACCGGCTGCACTTTATATTCCGGCACCGGGCTCTGAAAAACACCTGTTTACCCGGGCCTTTGCCGATTAACCGCCAGATCAGCCTGCCACCTCTGGACATCTCTATCTGGCACCGCTGACTATTTTGCTGATCCTTCGGCTGGCGAGTGTCCGACATTAACCTGATCAAAATAACGCTCAAGAATTTTGTCGTAGCGGCCATCTGATTTGATTTTTGCCAGAGCGGCTTGAAAAGCCTGAATCAGTTTCGGGTCTGAGCCCTGGCTGAAGGCCATGTAAAGGCTGCCGGACAGCGGCTCGATTCTCAACACCCGTTCGAAGGCTTCGGGATCACGAACCTTTTCCATAGCAAAATGGAAGGCAGCTTCATCATAGGCGATCAGAGGAATACGCTGATGTTTAAGCTTCTGAATATTCAGCAGATCCGAACCGATTACATCTAAACGCTCGAATCCCTCAGAACGCAAAAAACTATAGATAACATCTTCCTGGGAAACACCCACTTCGTACTCGCGGGCATCACGCAGACTGCTAATCTCGATCGGATTCCGGCGCAGCTTGTAAATCGAAGTTCTGTAGGGCGCAATCTCCCCAATCCAGTGAAAAAGTGCTTCCCGCTCCGGAATGCGCGCAATCGAAAAAATCAGCACATTCTCAACGGTCTGAGCTTTATGATAAGCACGGGCCCAGGGCAGAAACTGAATCTCAGGTCTTAGCTTCTGATCTTTGTTTTTGTATAACTCGTCAAAAACAGCCTGTAACACGTCCACTGAAAGGCCGCGGGGCTGGTTTTCTACCTGATAGTTATAAGGTGGAAAGTCTTCGGTCACTACGGTATACGCAGGCAGCGGTTGGCTGCTGCCATGGGCAACCAATGGAGCCAACAGCATAATGCTGGCAAATACAGCCATTAAACGCATCAAGAAACACCCCCTTCATATCCTGCAGCATCACGCACATACTCTGATTCATACAAAGCACGGTGAGACCATAACGTGACATCGCCACCCTGCACGGCCTCTTATATTAACAACCGTAAACCCTTGGTCCTTAACCCCTAATCATTAGCGCCCGATATAGATGCCGACAACGGACGGAGGAACGCTATCATTTTGAGAAATCGATGACCACCCGGTACTGACAGTTTGGGGATTTTTCCTATTGCTTAAAATCAGTGTAGATTTTTCGCACCATCAAATGCCCTTAAACAAAACAGTCATTAGGAAACATCGGGACACCATCACTGCCCCAACTTGTCCCATCAGCTATAAAAACCTTAAATTCTCTGCGTATTTTTATGATCCAGACCGTCAATCCTCTCAAAACAAGCTGGCACCGCACTTGCAATAACCCGTCCAGTTATCCGGCCTTGACGGGGTCACCCTGCACACTCGTAAGCCGATTCCGTCAGCTGCCATGTACCGGATAATTTTGGGGTTGTTCTGCGCCGGCCTGAGGAATTCGATTCCTCGGGTTTTTCGGAGTTCCGAGACGGCGCTTTTTTACCTGATCTTTTGATATGCCGGATCAGGCGTAACCCAACCCAATCGCGGTAAACCTTCTTACACCTCCGAGAAGCCTGTCATCGGGTTTATTAAATCGGTATGACCAGAAACTTTCTGGACCCGCAGCTCATTGAGTACTTTCTGTCTGAATGACTGCGGGATTTTTTTGCCTGACAATCGAGCCACAATCATCCGAGCCACAGCGATCTGAGCTCCGCCATTCAACTAAGCTTCATTTAAACCATGCCTCATAAGACTATGACCCATCCAGCCAGGCCCAGCCGTCCAAACCACTGGCAGGGCTCTGACATGTCCAATTTTTAATTTACAGACGGCATTCAGAGCTTTCCTCCTTTTTTTTCCTTAGCTTCCCTCAACACAGTGGCTCACTCCTTGCGTTATACCCACCTTAATCAGGTCCGCTATAACAGCAAATGCAGCGCGCCTATCAGAACGTTCCAAACCTGAAACAGGATTTATTCTCAGACACAGAACGCCTAACAAATTGCGCCAGAACGTCTAATCTGAACAAAGGCCATCCAAAGATGACTGCTGAGATCAGCCATGCCGCTATTCAGACCAATAAAAGATTTATCACCACAACCGGAAGGGATTTTCCAATGACTGATACAAAGAATATGAAGCTGCTGGGCATTGAACTTTCGCCACTGGAACTGCGCTCCGGTCGCTGGGTACTACAGGAATGGCAGATCGACCAGATTTGGCCTGAACCTCAGGAGAGTACTCCGGCAAAAGGCCAAAAAGAGCAAAGCTCCAATGGCAACCCTTTGACCTGGCTGCCACTGGAACTCCACCGCGATGAGCGAGGAGCATATCGCTTCAATCTTAATTCAGTTGTGCCTCATCTGTTCGTGCTGTGTGACGACACAGAAGGTGATGAGTGGCTGCCGATGCAGATTACCGCTTGCCAGGACCTGGCCGCCTCGTGGCTGGATGGAGAGCAGAAAGTTCTGGAATACCCAATGCCGGAAGCGCTTCAGTGCTGGATTGAAGCCTTTATCACCGAACATGGCGAGCTGATTGAGATAAAGAAAAAGAAACGCTACGCCGGAGAAAAAAAAGATAAAGGCAGCGACACTGCTAACGGCTGCCTGACCGACAACACTTCAGTAGAAACAGGAGGCAACCCGTGAGCGATCAGGGTTTCTTTTCCCGCTGGACACAACGAAAGCAACAGGTACAAGAAGAGGCAGAAGCGCTAAAAAAAGCAGCGCCTCTCTCTCCCCCTACAGAAGATAAACCGCAGACAGCGCAAGAGAGGCCTGCTGCGCACCAAGCCGATATTGAGACCAATACCGGTGACACAAACGACTCGACCGGGCCCGCCCAGCCCCCCTTAACAGAAAATACCTCAAACGCTCAAACCGACGCGGAAAGAGATACTCCTCTCTCCGACGATGATATGCCGGATCTCAACAGCATTGATGGCAATACCAATGTCAGCGCTTTCTTTAGCGAAGGTGTCAGCGAAACACTTCGCAAGCAAGCACTTAAGGCGATGTTCCTGAAGCCTGAGTTCAATATTCGTGACGGCATGGATGACTACGACCTGAACTATGCCGATGTCAAAGAGCTGTCCAGTGACGTAGCCGCAGGCCTGCGCAACTGGTTCAAAAACAAAGATCCACTCGACCTTGAAGGCAAAAAAGAAGCAGGCGCTGAAGCCACAGTAGCAGCTGTTGAAAATACAGATTCTGCTACTGATGACGCCAACGGCAGCCCGGAAAATCAGCTGACAGACCCGCAGCCAACCGGGTCACAAGTAACCGCATCCGAGACAAGCCAACGTTCAGGGGAAGACAGGACTGACAAGCCACACCCTGAGCCAGATCAAAACAGAACGGACCTTGCGTCAGGTAAGAGGATATCAACGGATTCTGCTCCGGATTAAAACCGGATCTCAAACCTGACCGCTGACAAAACCAGCTTGACGCCAACGTCAACAAAGCCCGACAGAAATTAGACGAAAGTATAAAAAACATTAAAAAAACAAGACGCTAACACAGACCGCTAACGCCTCTGACAGAAAATTAGCGCCTGATAACCTGAGAAGAAACAGGGACAAAATGGGGCGATTTACAAAACGACCCGATTTAACCGGACAAAATGTCCCAGAAGGATACAAAACAAACCAACAAAACAGAGCAAAGCAGAACCAAGCGCTTTTTGTTTTCGAAACATCAGGTCTGGCCCTTGCTCCAGCAAGAGACGGGAAACCTGAAAAAATGAATGCCCTAAGCAACCCTACAAGTAAAGCCGGACATTCCAACAATAAGAAAACATTGCCAAGCAAGGTCTCCGCTTTGCTCTGCTCTTCCAATGCTTCTGAAACCAACCGTGATTGGGTTTCAGAGATAACGACAGCAGGAAGAGATAACAGCGGATGAGGAAAACGAATGACAGCTCCGTTCACTGAACAGCAGCGCCAACAACAAGCCAGCAACCACCAGGCACGCACCCGCGCACTTGGTGCTTTGTCACGCCCACAGAATCTTGCTGCCCCGTCAGTCAGTTATCAGGCTGGCGGTCATCTGTTAATTATTGGTGCCGATGACCTGACCCGTTTGGCCGCCTGCGAACTTCTGTCTCAGTCAGAAGATGGCAGCATCAGCATCAAAGCAGACTCAGGTGTTAAGTCCATCAGTCTGCTGATTACCGATGCGGTACAGAATCCCGGTAACGATGCCCTTGAGCAGGCATTGACCAAAACTGAAAAACTACCGGTTGCTTACGGCAACCTGAACGGGCTGAAAGGTTATCTGGGCGAGTTTCAGGCTCTTATCAAACCGACTTCTACCGATAGTGCCAATGCCGACAGCATTGAAGCGATGGATCTGGCTCCTGCGCTGATTCACCGCAGCCATTTTGATCTGGTTCTGGATCTGGGGCGCGAGCCTGCTTTGGCCCAGGAACTCTCCCCGCCGGGTTATTTTGCAATCAACGGTGAGTCCGCTCATTCTCTGGCTTCTGTACTGGAACAGCTGCCTGACTTTGATGGTGAGTTCGAGAAACCACTTTATTTCCGAATCAACAACGATATCTGCGCCCATGCAGGTCGCGGCAAAACCGGCTGCACCCGCTGCCTGGATGTCTGCCCTGCAGATGCGATCTCCAGCATCAACAACCAGATCGAAATCGACTCCTATCTCTGCCACGGCGCAGGCAGCTGCTCCACCGCCTGCCCGACCGGCGCAATCAGCTATGGTATGCCTAAAGCAGAGATGATGGCAGATTACCTGACCCGACTACTGGCGCACTATCGCGACCAGGGCGGTGTTCAGCCAGTGATTCTGTTCCATGCCGATGAGCAGGAAGTATCTACCGGGCAGCTGGCTTCCAACATTATTCCCGTGGCACTGGAAGAGATCGCAACGGTAGGCATGGAGCTTTGGCTGCATGCCTTTAACGAAGGTGCATCCCGCATCATCTTCCTGACCTCTGGCGAAGGCAGTGACAACAGCGATCACCGCACCCCGGCGAGCCTGATTCAGTTGCTTGAACGCGAAACCAAGCTGGGCAATCAAATTATCAGAGCGATGGGCTATGCCGAAAACAGCCTGAGCCTGTGTGCGGATATCACCCTGCTTTCCGAAGCCAACTTTAATAACGCTGAGCAAAACGGCATTCAGGTCGCACCGGCGTCGGTTACGGCATCAGCAGTTCAGACTGCCGGTGAAGCACCAACCAAGCGTCAGCGTCTGATCAGCAATATTAACCGCCTGCAGCAGCTGGCTCCGGCCGATGCCAAAACACCTGAACAGATCCCACTGGCAGCCAGTGCGCCATTCGGCGAGATCCGCATTGATAGCGATGCCTGCACCCTTTGCTTCTCCTGCGCGAATATCTGCCCGACTCAGGCACTGCAAACCGGTAAAGAAGCACCCGCCATTCTGTTTACCGAGATGGATTGCGTGCAGTGCGGCCTGTGTGAAAGCGCCTGCCCAGAGAACGCCATCAGCCGTGATCAGCGTTTTATCTTCAACAGCGAAGTTCGTGATAACCCACGCACCCTGCATAAAGATGAAGCCTTTTGCTGCCTGGATTGCGGCAAGCCATTCGCCCCGACCAGCACCATCAACAAGATGAAAGACAAACTGAAAGATCACAGCATGTTCGCCGGCGAAGCACTGCGTCGTCTTGAGCTGTGCGAAGACTGCCGCGTGAAAGATATTTATCGCGGTTTGGCAGCTGATCCACAAGCTCAGCTGAACCTGTAATCGAGGGAGAATGACGATGACGACTGAACAAAATATGTCCCTCGCACCATCAGCTATTAATGAACCAGCCATTAGCGAACACGATCTGCTGCGTGCTGACATTTACAGCCTGTTAGCAGCACTGCTGCGCGATGTACCCACTGAAGCGATGATTCAGTGGCTGAACGAACTGGAAACCGACGAGCATGATGGCTCTGAGATGGGTAAAGCCTGGAGCGGTCTGCAACTGGCCGCACGCCACGCTCAACCGGACCAGCTGGAAGACGAATACCAGCAGCTCTTTATCGGCCTGGGCCGCGGCGAGCTGGTGCCTTATGGCTCCTGGTATCTGACCGGCTCACTGATGGAAACCCCGCTGGCCATTCTGCGTCAGGATCTGAAGTTATTGGGTTTCGAGCGGGAAGAGAATGTAAAAGAGCCGGAGGATCATGCTGCGGCGCTGTTTGAGGTGATGGCGTTTCTGATTATGAGTGGCGCGGGCAGCACCACTCAGAAAAGCTTTTACGAGCGCCATCTGGCGCAATGGATTGGGCGCTTCTTCCGCGACCTGCAGCAGGCAGAATCCGCTGTCTTCTACAGCAGCGTGGCCACACTGGGCCGTGCCTTTACCGATTTTGAAACCGATAGTATGGCCGCGATTAAAGAACAAGCGGTAGAACTGAGATAAGACCGGGGCTTCACCCGTTTAAGGCAAGGATTCAAGTACACCGCCCAAAGCGGTGTCAGATGAAAATACAGACAGGGTGACAAGCCCTGCACCGTGAAAAATAAGCTCTCAAAAGGGGCAGCAGGTTATCAGGATGAACAGAAAAAGCCTGACCCTGTGATATGGCAACGAGGAGAACAACGATGAGTGAAAACAAGAATAAGGTGGCATCACCACCGGATCAGACAGCCCATGAGCAGGCTAGCGGCCTGCAGCACGCAGGCCGTCGTCAGTTCCTGAAAACGTTAACTGCAGGCGGAGCTGTTGCCGGTTTGGCTGCAGTAACGGCTTCTCAGGCGATGGCTGCCACTCCTTCTGAAGCCGGTGCAAAACCTGCTCCTGAAGAGAAAAGCGGCTACCGGGAAACCGATCATATCCGTACTTTCTACGACACCCTGCGCTAACGGACCGGAGAGCACCTAAATGAAACTGACCAAAAAAACCGCCACGGGCGCAGGCAAGACCGACAGTAAAGGTCTGGGTCTAAGCCGTCGTACCTTCCTGAAGAACACGGGTATTACTACCGGTGGTCTGGCTGCGGCAGGCTTTATGGGCAACGGCATGATTCGTAAGGCTGAAGCAAAGACCGAAGCGATCTCGCCAAACGCGCCTAAAGAAGTTAAGCGTACTATCTGCTCTCACTGCTCCGTAGGTTGCGGTGTTTACGCAGAAGTACAGAACGGTGTCTGGACCTACCAGGAACCGGCATTTGATCACCCGTTCAACCGTGGTGCTCACTGTGCGAAGGGTGCGTCCCTGCGTGAGCACGGCCATGGAGAGCGTCGTCTGAAGTACCCAATGAAGCTGGTTAACGGCAAATGGCAAAAAGTCAGCTGGGAAACCGCAATCGACGAGATCGGCGACAAAATGCAGCAGATCCGTGCTGAATCAGGTCCGGATTCCGTTTACTGGCTGGGTTCTGCCAAGCACAGTAACGAACAGGCGTACCTGTTCCGTAAATTTGCAGCACTTTGGGGCACCAACAACGTTGACCACCAGGCGCGTATCTGTCACTCCACCACAGTAGCCGGTGTTGCGAACACCTGGGGCTATGGTGCAATGACCAACTCCTTCAACGACATGCACAACTGTAAGTCGGTGATCCTGATCGGTTCCAACCCGTCAGAAGCCCACCCGGTAGCGATGCAGCACATCCTGCTGGCGAAGGAGCGCAACAAAGCTCAGATTATCGTGGTTGACCCACGTTTCACCCGTACTGCCGCGAAAGCAAACGAGTATGTTCGTATCCGCCCGGGTACTGACGTTGCTTACGTTTGGGGTCTTTTGTGGCACATCTTCGAAAACGGCTGGGAAGACAAAGAGTTTATCCGTCAGCGTGTTTACGGCATGGACGAAGTTCGTGCCGAAGTGGCTAAGTGGACACCGGCTGAAGTTGAAAACGTGACCGGCGTTGGCGAAGCGCAAATGCGTAAAGTGGCTAAGATGCTGGCCACCAACCGTCCGGGTTCTGTTGTCTGGTGTATGGGTGGTACTCAGCACACCACAGGTAACAACAACACCCGTGCCTACTGCATCCTGATGCTGGCTCTGGGTAACATGGGCGTCAGCGGCGGCGGTGCTAACATCTTCCGAGGTCACGATAACGTACAGGGTGCGACTGACCTTGGCGTGCTGTCCCACACCCTGCCAGGTTACTACGGCCTGTCCGGTGGCGCCTGGAAACACTGGGCCGGTGTTTGGGGTGTCGATCTGGAATGGCTGAAAGGTCGTTTTGACCAGGGTGAATACCGCGGTAAACAGCCGATGCATGATGCCGGTATTCCGGTTTCCCGCTGGGTTGACGGTGTTCTGGAAAACAAAGACAAGATCGATCAGAAAGATAACATCCGCGCGATGGTTTACTGGGGACACGCCGTAAACTCTCAGACCCGTGGCGTCGAGATGAAAGAAGCGATGGAAAAGCTGGATATGATGGTTATCGTTGACCCGTATCCAACCCATGCTGCCGTCATGCACGATCGTAAAGATGGCGTTTATCTGCTGCCTGCCTGTACTCAGTTCGAGACTTACGGCTCGGTAACAGCATCGAACCGTTCGATCCAATGGCGTGATCAGGTTATTGAGCCTCTGTTTGAATCCAAAACCGACCACGAAATCATGTACCGCTTCGCTAAGAAGCTGGGGTTCGCTGACCAACTGTGTAAAAACATCAAGGTTGAAGGTAATACACCGCTTATTGAAGATATCACCCGCGAATTCAACAGCGGTATGTGGACGATCGGTTACACCGCACAGAGCCCTGAGCGTCTGAAAGCACACCAGCAAAACTGGCACACCTTCGACTTCGATACTTTGAAGGCTGATGGCGGCGTTGCCGATGGCGATTATTACGGTATGCCTTGGCCGTGCTGGGGTACTCCGGAGATGAAACACCCGGGTACACCGCTGCTGTATGACACAAGCAAACCGGTTGCTGAAGGTGGCCTGAACTTCCGTGCCCGTTTCGGTGTAGAACGTGATGGCGTAAACCTGCTGGCTGAAGACTCTTACCCGGTTGGTTCTGATATCAAAGACGGCCACCCGGAATTCAGTGACAAGCTGCTGAAACAGCTGGGCTGGTGGGATGAGCTGACACCGGAAGAGAAAAAAGCGGCTGAAGGCAAAAACTGGAAAACCGACCTGTCTGGCGGTATCCAGCGTGTTGCGATCAAGCACGGTTGTGCGCCGTTCGGTAACGCGAAAGCCCGTGCTGTGGTCTGGACCTTCCCGGATAAAGTGCCACTGCACCGCGAGCCTCTGTACACCCCTCGTCGCGATCTGCTGGACAAATATGCGACCTGGAAAGACGTTGAATCTCACTACCGTCTGCCGACGCTGTACGAGTCCATTCAGAAGCAGGACTTCTCCAAAGAGTATCCGATCATTCTGACCTCCGGTCGTCTGGTGGAATACGAGGGCGGCGGTGAAGAAACCCGCTCTAACCCTTGGCTGGCAGAGCTGCAGCAGGAGATGTTTGCCGAGATCAACCCTTACGATGCCAACAACCTGAATGTTCGCGATGGTGCTGACATCTGGGTAGAAGGTGCTGAAGGTGGTCGTATCAAGGTTAAAGCCATGGTAACCCGTCGTGTGGATCGCGGAGTTGTATTCGTGCCATTCCACTTTGGCGGTAAGTTCCAGGGTAAAGACCTGACTGATAAGTACCCTCAGGGGGCCGCGCCGTATGTGGTGGGCGAAGCGGCTAACACCGCGACCACGTACGGTTATGACAGTGTGACACAGATGCAGGAAACGAAAGTGACCCTGTGTAAAGTGACACCGGCTTAAACCCTGTAGCGCAGCGGATTGCCCCTGACCGGACACTCCGCTGGAACCACCTGTGAGGCATCGCCTCCGTAAGGAAAAGAATCATGGCTAAAATGAAATTCCTATGTGACTCCGAGCGCTGCATTGAGTGCAACGGCTGTGTCACTGCTTGTAAAAACGCAAACGAAACCGAATGGGGCATTCAGCGCCGTCGCGTTGTCACACTGGACGATGGTGAACCGACAGAGACCTCGATCTCCGTTGCCTGTATGCACTGTACCGATGCACCTTGTATGGCTGTTTGTCCGACAGACTGCTTCTATCAGACTGACGATGGCATCGTACTGCATGATAAAGATCTGTGTATCGGTTGCGGCTACTGCCTGTTTGCCTGCCCGTTTGGTGCACCTCAGTTCCCAACCGAGGGTGCCTTCGGTGAGCGTGGCAAAATGGACAAATGTACTTTCTGTGCCGGCGGCCCTGAAGAGGATCCTGTCAAAGAGAAAGAAAAATACGGCGCTAACCGTATTAAAGAAGGCAAACTGCCTTTGTGTGCTGAAATGTGTTCCACCAAAGCCCTGCTGGCGGGTGATGCTCAGGTTGTTTCTGACATCTTCCGTGAGCGTGTGGTTTACCGTGGTCATAAAGATGGTGCCTGGTCTTCCCTGGAAGGCGGCGCAGCTGCCCCTGGTGAAATGAGTCCGGAAGAGATGGCTGCACGCGCTGAAGCGTTCGCAACCGATGCGACCTTTGCCAGCAACAAAACCAACGACATCATCGCTAAAGCCTGATCGGTATTAGCCTGGGCTGCCGGATTTTCCGGCAGCTTTAATGGCTCACCTCAGGTGTTTGACTTAAGAGTTGGATCTTATGAACACATATACGACACAGACAGGCACCCGAAGCGGTGATAGCTCGGCAGGCTCAAACCCTGTTCAGCGCCTGAAGATGGTCGCCATCAGCCTGCTGGCACTTTTGTGCCTGACACTGAGCAGCAGTCTATGGGCTGGCACAGAAGCCTCTGACGCGGAAAACCGTGTTAAAGGTAACTTTGCCGGTGCCGGATACTGGCGCGAAGTCTCAGATGGTACTGAAGGCTACACCACGTCTCAGGGGCGCGAGCATGGTCAGCTGATCAATGTCAGCGGTGAAACCTGGCGTGAATGGCGCAACCGCTGGGTTAGTCCCGGAGGCCTGATCGCCATTGGCGGCAGTCTGGGAGTACTGACACTGGTTTATCTGCTGATCGGAAAACTGAAACTGGATCAGCCCCGCACCGGTAAAGTGGTTGAACGCTGGAAGCGTTTTGACCGCACGCTGCACTGGTTCGTGGCGATCACTTTTCTGATTCTGGGCTTCAGCGGCTTCCTGATCATGTACGGCAAACACTTTGTGCCGGACCTGTTCGGCTATATCTTTTGGAAAAACCTGATCGCTTTCTGCAAGTTGGCTCATAACTATATCGGCCCTATTTTTTCACTGGGCCTGATTGTGATGCTGATCAGCTGGATGAAGCACAATGTCTTCAATAAAGTGGATCTGAAATGGTTCCTGCAGGGTGGCGGTATTATTGGAAATAAGCACCCCAGTGCAGGTTTCCTCAACGGTGGTGAGAAAGGCTGGTACTGGTTGCTGTTCTTCGGCGGCCTGACGGTTGTGGGTTCGGGCCTGGTGTTGGACTTCCCTATTTTTGGGCAGGTGCGCGATACCATGCAGCTTGCCAACCTGATCCACGGTGTCTCTTCACTGCTTCTGCTGGCCGTTTCATTTGGTCATATCTATATCGGTACGATCGGCTCAGAGGGTGCTCTGGAAGGGATGAAAACAGGCTACGTGGACGAGACCTGGGCAAAACAGCACCATGATCTCTGGTATGAAGAAGTCAAAAATCAGGCGGTTGACGAGAAGGAAGTACGCTAAGTACAAATTTTCTGAAATTGGTTTAACCTGATCAAATAAAAGAGGAGCCTGGCTCCTCTTTTATTTTATCGGGCTGATCCTTTGCAAATCAGCTCGCCAAGGCTTCTTCTCCGGTCAGGTCGACATAATCACCACTCCCGTTGTGGAACAGTCTTAACTCAATACCCTCAAGCTCAGCGTTACACTCCGCCAATTGACTAATCAACCATAGGTATCCGGCTTTAAAAGCCTGCTCCCGCTCTTTGTCCGAATCGTCACTGTTATCGAACCCCAGAAGGTGGGGCCAGTTAAAAACGCGGAATTCCGGCAAACCTGCAAATTCTTCCACTGGGGTCAAATTCCAGATACCTTCGATGAAACAAGCGATATCGAGAAAAAACTGGCACTCAGACTGCCCCGCCTGCAAACAGGCGACTGCATTCTTTGCGACCAGCTCCCGAAAAGCGGACCGATAGACGTTCAGGGTATTAAGAACTAACTGCTCTGAGGAGTCTGCTTCCTGCATGTTTAAAATCCTTTTTGCTTTTCCGTAACGCCAGCATGAAGTACGCGCTGATATTTTCGTTTCAGCTTCTATTTCAGCAGACGCTTACATTACAACAATCGCCCGTGCTCATTCTGAGAACATCATTACGGCAGATCAGTGCCAAGGCTTTTTAATATATTAAAAGTACAGAAAAAAACTATGCTCCGGCTCATCAACAGGCCGGGCCCGGCACTTACTCACCATCAGGAAAGTAGCGATAGTGACCTGTAATACGGTAATCAAACAACACATCGTCCATTTTAGGCCCCCAGCCGATGTTATGGACGACCATAGGCCTTTTTCCGTCACGGGAGCGCTCACTTACTAAGATGCCAATATGAGGGCGGTTATTCGGAAGCATCCAGGTCACAATATCTCCGGCTTTATACGTCGAAGCATCATTGCTGACCGGCAGAACCTGACCGTGGCGTTTGAAAAAAGCCTGAAGATTGGGCACCCGGCGATGGTCAATATTACTGTCCGGACGCTTTAATCCCCAGATACGCCTGGACGGATAGGCGGAAAAATCAGCCTGCATATCCTCGTGAACTCGGCGTTGCAGATCAATACCCAGTTTGCGGTAGCTACGAATCACCACATCAGTACATACGCCAATATTAGCGGGTACATCGCCATTCGGATAAGGAATACGACGATAGCTGCCGTCATACCAGACTGATGCCTTAAGACGTTCCATTGCGGCCTGATTAAGCCGGACGTGCTGATCAGAATCGGCGAAAACAGACTTTAGCCCACCAGAAAAAACCAAAACAGCCAGAAACAGCCGGGCCAGGTGAGCCGTCAACGCGGGAGATCGTTTCATCATCACGATACAAGTACTCTTGTCATAGGTTGATAGACCAGACCACCGGACTCAGAAATCTCACCGCTCGGTTCAAAACCAAACGCCTGATAAGCCGGTACAGAGGTCAGTGAGGCATTCACGGTAATCTGATCTTGACGGGCGTGTGCAAAGGCTTCGCGGAGAAGTTGCTTCCCAACACCTTGCTTCTGATAAGCCGGTTCAATAAAAAAAACGGCAATATGCCGACCTTCTTTGAGTTCGATAACGCCAATAGGCTTACCGCCATCTTCAGCCACAAACATGAGATTGTCTTTTTGCATGCGCTCCGAAAAGGATTCAGGCGTCACAACACTGGCGAAGGTTTTTACTCCTTTAGGCGATAAGGTATCCGCAACGGAATACTTAAATGACCGTAAGCACACAGCACTGACTGTTCTCAGATCCCTCCGTGTCATCGTCCTGATAATCACTTTTTATTCTCCAAGCACTCAATCCAATTGAACTCAAAGCGCTATTAAAACGGATAACCCCCTACCTGAAAAGCTGTCAAATTCGGGCAGGATTATCAGCAAGACGATAACCATTCAAATAGCGGGTCTCGATCAGATATTAGTGCACTACAAATCGCTACGCCCTCCATCCGGCAAAGCCGTAAGGTCGGGGTTTCGTCAGTCTAATGAAGTTCACCTGCCAAAAACTGATAAGGAAACCATTAAGTTTTTAGCTTAAAGCCCGGCATAAACAGGGCCGCGACCTGTAAAACGGGATCTCTTTTGTCGGTAAGTAAAAAGCCCACAACTTAAGCTGCGGGCTACATTTCAGACAGATGACGAAAGAAGGTGTTTAACAGGTAATATCCGGAGACATGCAACAAGGAATATAAAGCAGGTCCTGTTTGAGCTTCCTGATACAGCGAGTGGCAATGGGAGCCAGCTCATCCAGCTCTTCCCGAAGATGCTCGCTGGCACGAAGTGGAGTCCCGTGTAAAAAGGCATCAATATCACGGGTACTGGCTTCAAAAGCTTCAACATAATGCGCCAGATCACGATCAAGCTTAGCAAAGCGGGCTTTATGCCAACTCTTTGCGGCCTCAGCAGCGATCGTTTTGCCGACTTTCAGCATGATATCGGGCTTGCCTTCGCTGCCATCCGGGGTATGAAGAAACATCACCAACCTAGCGCCAGTCCTTTCAATCGGTGTCATCGCATCCTCCTGATGCTTAATTCGCATTTTTTCTTGTTACGGGTACGGCTGAAAATGAGTTTAGCCCAGCGTTTGTATCGCGTAAACGAGCAGAAAAAAGGCAGAATAAAGAGCCTGACGCAGGTCAACACAGCGCATTAAGCTTGCCGATCCGCTCACCGCTTAAAGCAATAAAATGTGCTTTTGCTATTCACAAAGAGATAGTCGCCAGCCAGCATCATTGACGGTGAGGCCTCTTTAGCTTTGCGGACAAAAAACTCTCTCAGCGGAGTCAGTGTCTCAATATCATACTCAAAGACATTACCGTTGGGGTTCTGAAGGTAGACAAAGCCCCCCTGAACAGCCATTTGCCCTTTGCCATCAATCAGCTGCTCTGATGCGATAAGACTTAGATTATCCAGATTAAAAACCGACAGATAACCGGCCTCTGATAAGGTAAACAGTCGACTATCCGCGACGATCATCTGATAAATACCAGCGTTATCGTGGGACAGCTCCAGCACTCGTTCAACCTGTCCGCTGCGTCGATCCAACACAACAAGCCCTTTTCTTGATCCGATAAACAGCATGTGGCCATGTATTGCAGAGCTTAACGGATAGTAGTCAATCTGCTGCTGCCAAAGCAGTTGACCACTAGCCTCATCCAGCGCATAAACCAAAAACTGGTAGGGTGCGTCAAAATCAAATTTATCCCCAATACGGCCAGCGGTGGCACAATAATAGACACCATCCGCGTTAACAGGGGCTTTAACCACCTCACCCAGCTCTGCTCGCCACTGAGATTGCCCATCGGTCACCCGAATGCGTTCGACACCAGACGCACCACCATGAATCTCATTAACAATAACGTCGTCCGCACCATCCTCATTGCCATTGCCGGTGCAGGGTAACATTGCCCAAATATTAGCCTTGCCGACTCGATACTCAGCCTGAAGGCAGCCATCTAATGAATAATAATGTCCGCTTCCCTGCATCATCGGAAAATAAAAGTGAGACGTATCGTGCATTGCAAAGCGATTCGCGGTTCCAGAAAGGTCCTGCTCCCACTTCACCTCACCAGTAACAAGATCGTGCAACCGGAACAGCGTACCGCTATTACCAAAGCCGTAATAAAACACTGAGATGACACCTTCAGGCGTCATCAAAGCGGGCCGCGAACCGATATCCCGTTTACCCTTAACGGCTGAATCCCATAACGCTTTTACTTTCTTCATAGCCACAGAGTGTCCCTATTCCTTTTGTGCTGTTAAAAATGACGTTTAAACTCTAAAACGCCTCCTATCATATCAAAGACCTGAGTTTGCTGTTTAGAAATCAATAAGATAGATTGAGAATCTGTTTCACTGGTTACTGTCCATCTGTTATACCAAGCGAGCCCGCAATGTCTGTTCAGGTTACACGCCCTACTCATCTGATCGATCTGGCTGTTGGCCATCCGGAGCCAAGTCTGCTACCCGTTGAGCTGCTTCGCCCTCTCACTCTTGAGGCAGAAAACCTGGCTTACGGTGAACAGGCCGGGGCCAAGCCATTTCGCCAACAACTGGCGGCCTGGCTAACAAAGGACTATGGTCGAGTGATCAGTGAAGAAGATCTGCTGGTCACTAACGGCTCATCCAACGCGCTGGATATGATCTGCTCGCAGCTAACGTCAGCCACCCAAACCAAACAAATCGTTCTGGTTGAAGACCCCAGTTACTTTATTGCCCTTAAGCTGTTTAAAGCCCGCGGTTTTGAGGTTATAGCCCTGCCAATGGATGACGAGGGTATTGAACTGAGCGCACTGGAACGGGCGATCAAGGTGCATAATCCGGCCTTTATCTACACCATTCCAACCTTCCATAACCCGACAGGGCTTACTCAAAGCCATCAGCGTCGGCAGGCACTGGTCAAACTCGCAAGGGATCATAACTGCCCATTGATCGCCGATGAGGTATATCAGTCACTCTATTTTACCGATAAGCCACCCGCTCCATTGGCGTGCTACGATCAATCGGCTCCCGTGATCTCTATCGGGTCTTTCTCTAAGATTCTGGCTCCGGGGCTTCGATTAGGCTGGATTCAGGGCAATGGTGAACTGTTTGACCTGCTAAGAGACTCCGCTCTGTTGCAGAGTGGCGGCGGACTGGCACCTATGACATCAGCCCTGGTGGGGTCTCTGCTGGCTAATGGGAAATTTCAGGACAATCTGGCGATGTTACGCCGCACCTACGCCACCCGCGCAGAGGCACTCTACCAAGGCCTGAAGAACACGTTTGGTGGCCAGATTGAGATGCCTAAGCCGCAAGGCGGTTACTTCCTGTGGCTAAGCTTTAACGATGACCTGGATGTATCAGCAGTGCGGGAACAAGCCAGAAAAGCCGGAGTGAACTACTTGCCGGGTAATCTTTGCTCCGCCAAAGGCCAGTTCAGCAATAGCATGCGACTCTGCTTTGCCTGGTACGGTGAAGAAGAACTGAAAACCGCCTGTGAAAGGTTAGGTGCTGCGCTCGGATAATGACTGATTCCATCTGACAGCACCCAATTGGCATCGGCTCAGAGAAACACCATCACCTCATCAAAGGGTACATCGACCACTTCTGCCCGTAGCGTTCCGTTTACCGGGATATCCAGCGGGCGGGAGGGAATACTGGATTGAAGCGGCTTACCCAGCGCATTTTCCACCTGATAGTGATAGACGGGATCCGTCTCGTCGTCATTAATCACTTCGTAATAACTGAAGTTCAGCCCTTCAATCCGTCCTCTTTCATCCTCATGAGACAGCCCGTAACAAGTGCTCACAATAATTTGCTCGTCGGTTTCCGTAACCTCACGGGAGACAATCGGCGTATGGCCTTCGTAACACTCAAACAGCAGCTCAGAAAAGTGATATTCGCTGAAGCGGTGAAGCTTATCCGCGTCCGGTTCGACATTCACTGGTCGGAAATAAACGTAGGGTTCACACTCCTGCCCGTCACGGTATTTCAGCTTGATGTAGTTGCCAAACTGCTCCGAAATCTGAAAATCAGATTTCGGCAGCACCAACTCCTGATAGAAAAAAATGTACCTGATGTCATCCATAAAAAAACCACAGAACTGTTTGTTTCGACTGAAGAAAAATAATCGCAATATTTATTAGATGCTGACTAACAACCTGGCTCGCTCAACCAGCAACTCTACGAAAAAGCCATTCTAACGGCCCGGTTTTAAACACTCTAAGCCACAGGACACTAAAAGCCATTCCGCAAACACAGAATACCAATGCGCTAAACAGTGAAAAATTTATTGTCTGATTTTCTAACCGTCCGATGGCCTCAAGAACCCCCATACCCATAATGACGTGAGCAACATACAAGGTTAAAGACAGTTGTCCGGTCTGATATAACCATCTGTGGATCAGGCTGTCAGAAAATCTCTCCGAGACATATAGGCAGGCAATCAGCACAACAACTGCGGAGCTACCGGCTGAGATTATATATTGTGGTAACGGCGGTATGATCGAAGTCGAAAACAGAAAAGCCACTTCTTCAGGGTTCATTGTCAGAACCGTACCCAGGGTTTTTCTTATCAAATAAAAGCCAAATTCAGTAACAAGAAAAGTGCTGATCGCCCCAAAAAGCAGCCTGTTTCTGATCCGTGCCTTGGATAGATCCTGTCTGCCCAGCCACATTCCGAATATTAGAAACGCGGTCCAGGGAATCACCGGATGAAAGCCATTAAACATTATATGTCTGATCATTCCATCAAATGACCAGAAGTTCTCATAGGCGAGTGTTGACCAATCCCAGTTCTTCTCATAATCAACGAATAACATTAAAACAGGAAACAAAAGCATAAAGATGATTGATGCAAACAACAGCAGTCTGTCATTAACCATAAAGAGAGCTGCAGCTATTAAAAAGTAAAAACCATAAAAATGCAGAATATCCGCCTCCCATATTGGGGTATATAAAAGACCGACGGCAATCAGCAACAGCCCGCGCTTTATCAGCGCTAACCGATTAGCTAAGACATCTTCTTTTTCACCAACCTTCCTTGCCTTATTGGTCAGAAATGTCACACCAACTCCCGCAAGAATAACAAACAAGGCGGATGCACGGCCTTCAAAAAGCCCTGAAAAAATGATTAAAGCCTCGCTTCCCGTTGTAGCGCTCATGGCAATTTTAAAGTTCACAATAACCATGCCAAATAAGGCCAAAGCTCTTGCAAGGTCAAACCCTGTGACTCTTTGCTTCATAATAATTCCCTAAAAAACCAACATTCGTCCCAGATATCAGACTGTCTACGAACGACTTACAGCACACTCAGCCATTGCCTAAAAGCAAAGTAAGACGCGAAGTAAGACGAATCCTTAAATGGGCCAGCATTATCATATCGACCTCATTACTATTTTTCCGGTAAGCAGCTGAGTTTTATGGGCTGTTCATTAACCCAGATTTTTCCGCACCCTAGTGCTGTTTGTTTTAGGGCTAAGAGGATGATACCGACATGTCTTCGAAGTGACCTTGATTAGTCGCTCTCGAACAGAGCGGGCTGAGAATTAATCGCTCTTTCTCACCAGCCAGAAAGCCGCCGGTGATTTCCAGTTGGTGCAGCACTGGAAGCCTCGTACCCTCCAGAAATTGCTCAGGAAACTGATAGCCATATTGGTTATCTTCACAATCCAGGTCGAGAAAAAAGTCCTCAAGCGCGGGGTAATCCGAGCATAGTAGATGTGAAAGAGTCGCCTGCGATATAAAGCCACCGTTGATTCCTGTTACACAATCGGCCAGCTCAACATCAAAATTCTTCAACCTGGGAAAATTCAGAGGACCGACTAACTCAAAGCAGCCAGATAGTGACAATCCCTCCAGATTAGGCATTCGATTGAGCAAGCCCGTTACATCGCCCAGACACCCCAGCAAAGTGTGGGCGTTTGAAAATAGTTGCCAGACGCCATACTCAAATATTTTAAGCTTCGGGAATTCTATTCCGGAGAGAATTTCAGAGACCTTAGAGTAGTCTCTGCCTTTACCAAGGGCATAACTGCTGTCGCCAATCGAAAACCTTTCAAGTTGCTGAGGGATAGACGACGCGGCAAAGGCTCTTATAACCTCTTCGCAATCGGAACCCAGGCAAAGATGCAGCCCCACGACTTTTTCCGGTAACTCAATCAGCGCTTTTCTACCGTATAAATCATCAGGAGGAACGCCCAAAAAACAGTCTGAAACTGGCCGATTTGTGAATTTTCCCAAGTCCCCCTGAATGCTGTGGCGACCCATCTCCGATTTTCTTATGTATTCTTCAAATTCCATAGGACTCTGACCCGTCAACCTCAAATATCAGCCAATGAGAGCAAGTATCAGGCTGATCAAATCTCATGACTCCCAGTTTCTCTCAAGATAGAAATACGAACCCGGGGTTTCGAATAAGAAACCCCAATGAGCACCTAAAGAGGTCCTTGACTCAACAGATTCGGTAATGCTCCAGGCATTTTTTAAGACCGCTAATAGATGCTCAATATTCACAGACGTGAACACACACTCTTTGTAGTGTTTTGTCGCATCATGCATGTTTAGACTCTAACAACTCACGAATAGGTTTTGGCAAAAACTCTCTGGCTTTCGATGTTATTACCAGCTCATTTTTTTGCCAAATAACACCCAAATAAACAACGAACAAGCCTAGCACTGTTAAAGCAATCGGAAATAGCCAGCTATCTTCAAACACATTGAATGCTAAATGACCTAAATAACTGGAGAAGCCTAATGCTCCAAATACTACAAATACTTTTCTGACAATGACAACCCCAATAAAAATCATAAACAAATTAACCAGAAAATATAAAAACTTGGATAACTCACTATCTGAATATTGAAGAGACAACCCAAACCAAAAAGCAATAACACCAAAAAGATATATCCAAAAAGAGTAATCGGCGACGTTACGGGATCTGATATCAACCCAAAAAGCTAAAGCGATCATAAAAAGCCCTGAGTACATAGATACTAAAGCCCTAAGCGTCCAACTATAGTCTCCGCCATTAATCATGACGGCAATATCCATACTCAAGTACCAAAGCGTTACGGCAATAGGCATAACCAGGAATGGATACTTATACTTCCAGGCGATAATGACACCGACCAAAAGCGTACTTAGCTCCATATATAGCCAATGCCACTCAATATAACGGTGGTATTCCCGATAGACACTGTCATCTGGCCAGACACCTAAAGCATGCTGCAAGCCATAAACCGCGAGGGGTGTTAATGCTATAACAAAAGCCCCGGATATTCCGGCTGGGATATCTAGCCCTTTGGATTTAAAAACATTGGTTAACTTTAGTCCGATCAGGGCATAAAGTAAGGAAATAATAACGATTCCAGGACCACCAAAGGACTCCCACCCTATATTCATAAAAAGGGTCATTGCACCGATGGCAATCATGCCTCCGATATAATAAAGGACATGAGTAAAATCAAACCTAGGGGTAGAGTTTGGCCGCTTATTGAGAAATTCAATTAATTTTTCGGACTGCTCTGATGAAATAATATTTTCACTTACAGCATCCAGTAGGTCTTTCTTAGTAACCTTCATTCAAGAATCCTTTCTATGATAAGAATATCATCTAGCCATTGGCATTATATTCACTTTACCGGTGAACATCCTTACGGCAGGAGCCTAAACCTCCTATCCCAAGTCATCGTCGCCGATACCTTGTGATTTCGCAATGATCCAGAGCTTTAGCTGAAATAGCAGCAACGTCCTTTAGAGAAAAGAACTTCTTTAGATCGTTCCTTAACGTCATAGAACTGATTATCTGATAAGTGAAAATAATCCAGTTGTGCTTTTTAAACCAGAGGTGTATCACCGTTTTGTGACAGGTTACGGGAAAAGTCGAGCAAAAGCTCTTATGGGGTTAGGGGTTCTTGGGACTGAAGAAGATCAAGCCAGGTAAGTACCATTCAACATCGCAGCAAAATCGTGCGATTAGACTTATACCGACGCTCCGCGCGGTTACATCACGGATAAATTATGGGTGCCGCATATTTCATTTTTAATAATTGGGCATGCTAGTTTTCCAGGATTTCCTGAACCCAATCATTCCAACTTTCAGAATTCAGGCTGTCTACAACTGTTCCCGGGTATTTTGAGTGCCACCACAACTGTATCAAGTTGTATTCCTCAGCACTCAATGCAAATGGCAACCAGCTCTCCATTCTTCCATCCTGATCACAGGGGTCACTTCCTCCCAAGAAAAACTCATTCAGAAAATCTCGTGGTGGAAAATAACCAGATGCCTCAATGATGCCAAATATCCCGTAAAGCACCTTTGTATTCTCAGAAAGCACCTTCTTAGCTAGCGCAATTTTATCTTGCATATAAAACCCTCGGGCACTAACGCCTGTAACACTTGGCTGGGAAACGTAACATTTTGGGTCAAGTGCGCGTCCCTACTAGCAGTTACCAAAATATTAAACTTGTACCCACGCTCCGCGTGGTTACATTACGGAAAATCATGGGTGTCCCGAATTTCGACGACGGGACAAAATGTAGGTCGGCATAAGCGCCGGAAACCACACTCAACAACGGCACCGCATGCGATTAGCGCGCCATCCGACAATTATCAGCAGATCACACGATTTAATCAATTCAACCTGTTAGCACGATCCACTATACTAAAAAGCTGAATCACCAACCGAGAGCCGGATCATGCAGACATTAACCGCAAACGACGCCAAACGTCATTTTGGCGAGCTGCTTCTGAACGCACAACGGGAACCCGTAAAAATCAGCAAAAACAGCAAAGATGCCGTAGTCGTCATGTCGATCAGAGACTACGAAGAGCTGGAAGCGATGAAAGCCGAATACCTGAAGCACTGCTTTGAAAGCGGGCAAAAAGATCTGGCGCAGGGCGATGCCGCCGATGGCGAAAGTTTTCTGAAAGCGCTGTAACCCGCGATGGCAAAATACAAACTCAGCAAGTTAGCGCAATCGCATCTAAGAAAAATCAAAAGCTATACCGAAAGCCAGTTTTCAGAGGCACAGTGGCATAGCTATAGGGATACACTGCTGAACAGCTTTCAGTTGCTGGCCGAGAATCCAGCAGCTGGGAAAAGTTGTGATGATATTTATGTTGGTGGGTTTTATTTCCCCATTGGCAAACATACCGCATACTTCACCAAAGAAGATGGTTTTATTCTGGTTGTTGCCGTTCTGGGGCAATCGCAGCTGCCCCAGAAGCATTTGAAATAATCGCACTACCCAGAAATAAACTTGTACCCACGCTCCGCGTGGTTACAGCACGCATAAATTATGGGTGTCCCGTATTTCACGTAGAATTGCAAACTACAACACGGATACTTGGCCATTTCATGGGAAAGCCATAACCACCCCTAATTTAGTTATCATTTAAATCTCAGCTATCATAATTATTAAATTGCGAATCTTACTTCAGGCAATGGGTCAACTTTAGCTTCACTTAGAACCCTTTCAAGTTCACTGTCATCTGAGATATCACTTAAATATTTGGCCAACCTCACTACCTCAGATCTCAACAACGATATATTTGCCGATTCATTTAGTGTACGCTTCTCAACACTATAATTACTATTATCAAAAATTTTAGGTAAAACTTCTTTTAACGATTCAACCTGAGGCTTGTGTAAAAAATTGTTATTTAACAATTCACCAATACTCCATAGCACACTAACAGCACTAGATTCTCTACTCAATGTAACCATAGCAATCAATGTTGCTATCAAATTCTCATTTGATTTACATTCATATAGCTTTCGCCATTTCAAAATGGTGAAAGCGGCATTCGATACTTTTCGGTTGTCTGAGCTATGAAGACACTCCCTGACAAATATCTCCAGACTTTCTTCTAGACCTACATTTATTTGTGCAAATCGGGGCAAACAGACCATAGCCTGGTAGCAATTATTTTTTTGAATAAAACTGATTACTTTTTTATAGTTTAAATCATTCAAATCACCATCCCCTAAAGCAGGCATAATACAGCGCCCCAAAGCTTCAGAAGTATAACTTCCAATAAGACCATCATCTCCAGAATTTAATAAACCTAAATCAATAGAGCTATCTACCCGAGCAGAAGACCACTCTATCAGAACATTAAAGCATTTTGATGCCTCTTCGTTTGAAGGCTGTACAGAAACATACTGACAATTGATCATATCTAACAAGTGAGCCGTATTAAAGAAATCCGGATTTTCTACATCAAATACGTATTCCTTAAATTTAACTATCAACGTATTTTTGTCATAGCACGGCAACTTTAGAGAAACCCAATTAAGCAAACCCGTTACAGGCAAGCTTTTAATTGTTTTATTCTCACCCCAAATCTGATATTGCAATTTATCTTTTTCACTTTCAGTTAGATAGTCACATTCTAAAAGAGGCAGCAACCTTTCTATAGCATAACGGGACATATCAGAATCAGGTTGTACCTGATCAATTATTTGATCAATCCTGAGGTCTAATTCAGCGCTATCAAATCTCTCTACCCCCCCTTTAATTATAGGGTTTGGCCATTCAGAAGAGGCCACTTGGCCAGAACATTCTACCTCATTGAATAAAGGGAATCTTAGAGCATCCAAAAGAACCTCACCCTGCTCAGAACTAGGGATGCTACTCAAAGAGTAATTTATCAAATGCTTGAATGAGTTTGTTAACCAAAAATCTCTAAATAAATTATTATGTCCCCAGCCCATTGCTAGTTGGAAAATTTGCTTTGCTTTGGCCGGCCTCGCTCTCACTGATAATCTTGCAAGGATTTCAACTAGAATTCTAATCTTGGTTAGCGAAGTTGTAGCGCACACTCGAGAATTGCTTGATTTTTTTCCAATCCAAAACGTAATTGCATCGATAATCCATACAATCAGCTCCTCACAGTCGTCATTTGTAATCTTAGCCAGCTGAATTCTAGAAAAAGTTTTTTCAAGAATATTTTCTTTCTCGCTATTTGAAGCAACAACGCTCAAATACAGGCGATTATAAAAATCGACCTCCTCTATTTGAACCAACTTTACAGCAACATCTCTCAGGATTCCAAAGTTATCAAAAACTATAGGAACACCAATTTCGTTTGTAATCTCATGAAATACAATAAAAGGGTGCACCTCATTACTAAAACTCCTTTTTTCTGAGTTATCCCTGTAAGAACCAGGCTCAAAAAGTAACTCTATACCCCTCTGACCTTCTTGCTTTTCAATACTCTCTTGCACTCTTTTTCTTATACTTTCAACATGTTGCCAAATATCGCACTTTCTTACTCTAGAAACTTCAGAAAAGGTATTCAACCCAACAAACTGCCGATCAGATAAACCCAATAAACTATCAACTAAATTAAGCCTAGACAATATATATACAGACGACATATCTGTTCTATATTTTTCAATTAAATATCGCCTTGCATCAGACAATAACTCTTTACTTTCCTCAAACAATCCAAGAGCAACATACAAAGAGGATTTTTTAATCTTACCATCTGGAGAAGCAGCTATAATTTTTGGCAATAATTGTTCAAGTTTAGAATAATTTAAATTCAACTTAGCTTCATTTGCCTCATGAAAAAAAATCACATCTTCATATTCCGGGGCGTACCTTAAATTATCTTTTATGAACTCTTTAGCCCTTTCTTTTAGTTTTAAATTATCATCATGCCATCGACTCACTTTTAAAACATAAACAGCAACTTCCATTTTTTGCTTTTTCGATAAAACCGCAAGCTGGTTAATGGCTAATATTTTCAGCATCTCATCAGCCAACCATTCATTTGATAAGAAAAAGGATACATTATAAAGCCATGCAACTTCATATAGTAACTTGGCACGCTGCTCGACATTAAGATTATCAATAAACTTTTTACTTAAATAATTACAATTAATACTAGAATGCATTATAAATCTGGTATGCTCAGGGCATATAATCCATCCGGGATAACCTTCTCGATTTTCTTTTAACTCTTTCAACCAACTGTCAAAAGACTCAATGTTATACGAATAAGTCGGAACCCATTCCCAGATTGGCTTTGGCTTCATATCATGTAACGCATTGATAAATATCTCAGTTGCTTTTCTATGTTTTAGATCAGCATCATCGTATTCTTCAACTAACTCTCCCAAATCAATAGGCGCTATATTAATCGATTCAAGATATTTCCTCTTAGCTGCATTTAATCCTAAAGCTCCAACTAAGTAAATTCGTCTTGCGCTTGTAGATAAATGATCCCTTACCCAGCCTGCCCACTGCAAAAAATTAGGGTCATCACCGGAGAAACCAAGGAGACAAAGTTCGTTTTCAATAAAAACTTGGCGAGCAAAATTGACAAATGCAGCATGTCTTACAGGGAAAGTTCGGTAGTCTTCTTGAGTAAAAGTAAGGTCATTATTTACATTTATTGTTCCATGTAACTTTACTATTCTCGGTGAGCATGCATGAGATAAGTCCTCTTGCTGATGGACAACACTGTAGAATCTTTCATGTATTTTCTCTGAAGACCTCTCCAACAGTGTATCCCAGTTTGTAGTCAGAACTTCAGTCCAAGGAAGGCGAAGCAGCGAGCTATGCAGCTCCCCAGGCTCCCAAGTAGCATCATTAATTTCTTTTTTAATTAGCTCGTTAAGAGCTTGCCTCCCAAAGTAGGCAGTATACTCTTCCGCTATCCGAAGCGGATCCGTATTCCCTTGTATCCCAAGTTCGTTTTGCAGAATCTTCGAAAAATCAAACCATAATGGCAACTTCCTGCTTACATCTGCCGTTGTAGAAGAACAACGACTAAAGCCTGCACCAACCATTATAGATGCACCATGATATGAGTTATCTTGCTTCCAAAGTACAGATGCAAATCGTTGCAAAGTAGGAAAATCTGAGATTTCTCTGATACGTTCTAAAGCTGAATATTCCGACATATTTCACATTTATCCATGGGCTTGATAAAAATATAACCCTTCAAATATTGAAGGTCAGATAGCATCTACTGACTGAGTTAAAAACATTTTTTATACATTAGATATCTAGCGGATAATTAGCCCTTAATCCCTAGTTCATAACAAGAAAGGAGCAAACTCCATCTCAGATCAGACCGCTTCCCTGCCTGCGCACCCGCGTATAACATCCGAGCCAAAACCCGGCTCTAAAATTCCACTTATTCTATCAGCTTATCCTTTATCAGAATCTGACAAAACCCAACCCCCGCTAAAGTCGCACGCGCAGTGCCAAAACCTGCTAGAATCGCCCCTTTTATCTCACGGGTACTCTGCACTCTATGTCTTTTATCTCCCTTGGCCTGTCTGGCTTTTTCCAACGCGCGTTAGATGAACTGGGTTACGACACCCCTACGGATATTCAGGCGCAGGCGATTCCTGCTGTGCTGGAAGGTCGTGACCTGCTGGCGGCGGCGGAAACCGGTTCCGGTAAGACGGCGGCGTTTGTTCTGCCCCTGCTGGAAAAGCTGCTGGACCATGAGGGGCTACGCAGCAATCAGGTTGCGTCTCTGGTGCTGGTGCCGACCCGTGAGCTGGCGGTTCAGGTAGAAGAAGCGGTAAAGGCGTACACCGCCTATTACCCGCGTCGGATCAAATCCCTTGCCGTGTACGGTGGTGTGTCTATTAACACCCAGATGCAGGCGATGAAAGGCGGTTGTGATCTGATGGTGGCAACCCCCGGTCGTCTGCTGGATCTGATGGAGAAAAACGCCATCACGCTGGATCAGGTGCAGCATCTGGTGCTGGATGAAGCCGACCGTATGCTGGATCTGGGTTTTGCCGATGAGCTGCAACAGGTACTGAGCAAGCTGCCGGTGCAGCGTCAGAACCTGCTCTTCTCTGCGACCTTTCCGGAAGAAGTAGATGCTCTGATCAACCGCCTGCTGTTTAATCCGGTTAATATCGAGATCGAGCGTGAGAACAAGCTGCCGGATACCCTGATTCAGCGCCCCATCGAAGTGGATAAAGAGCAACGTACCGCCCTGCTGCGTCACCTGCTGGGTGAGATGAACGGCGCACAGTTTCTGGTGTTTGTCGCCAGCAAGCGTACTGCCGATAACGTCACCGGCAAGCTGAAAAAATACGGTTTCAGCGCCGAAACCCTGCACGGTGATAAGGCTCAGAAAGAGCGCCAGCAGGCACTGGCTGCCTTTAAAAAAGGCGAGATTCAGGTACTGATCGCTACCGATCTGGCCGCCCGGGGTATCGATATTCCCCTGCTGCCTTTTGTGGTCAACTATGATCTGCCGCGCTCTCCGGCAGATTACATTCACCGTATTGGCCGTACCGCCCGTGCCGGTGAAGTGGGTACAGCGTTCAGCTTTATCGACCATGAAAGTGACGCCCACTTTAGGCTGATCGCCAAGCGTAACAATCTGGATATCACCCGCGAGCAGATCCCGGGCTTTGAGCGCACCGCTACGCCACCACCGGAAGCCGAGATCCCGACCAAAGGCCAACCGCCGGTTAAAGGCAAACGTAAAAGCAAGAAAGACAAACTGCGTGAAGCCGCCGCCCGCGCGCAGGCTGCTCAACAGAGATCTGAAACAAAAGATAAAAGTGCACCAGCCAGTATCTGGGCCGCAGCAAACCTGAAGCGCCGTTAAACGCAGGAACGCAACAAGGACGTTTTATGTCAAACAATCCTCACAAGCAGAAAATCAGAGAGCTGGCCGGCATTGAAGAGCTGGGAATTCAGCTTAATGGGGACTATAGCCTGATTTGGCCAATCGGATGGGTTACCCATGCCTTTAACCGGGGGCTGGGAGCCGCCTTTCGGCTGATGTTCTGCTTTCCCCGGACCACTCTTACGCTATTGGGAATCGCCTATCTGGCCGGTATTGTGATTATCAATATCCCCATGCTGGATGTTTCGTCAGAAGTCTCGTTTGTGGTAGCAACATCGCCAATGGGGCTTCCTCTGATGCTGTTAGGGGCCTACCTGCTACCCGCTTTTCTTTTACTGCCTTTTTTTGCCCGAGATCCGGGCACCCGATTAGGCTTTACCCTTATTTTTTGTAATTTGGTCTTAGTTCCCGCTATCACCTTGGTCATGAATGATACCCGCCTAATGCTGATCATTGGTGATTACGGATTCGCTCTAATATTACTGCCACTCTTTTTCGGTTTCCCCTGGCTTTATTTCCGCTATCGGGAAAAACTGTTACAACATGCCCGCTGGAGCACGCCAGCCCTGATGTTAGTAATAGCACTGATATACTGGGAAGGGGCTATCGGCTTTTCGACAACCCGGGTCGATCCGGATCAATACACGATAACGAATTGTAAATTTAAACGGCCAGTAAACAAGAATGGCGTACGGGGTGCTCCAATTTGGAGCTGTCGGGTAGACCTGACGCTGAATGGATTTGAGTATACGTTCCCGGATATGTATTTACCCGATAGTTACCGTAATGTTGGGACTGAGAAAAAAAAGAATTATCTGGAGATTCGACACAGTCTGTTTGATCACTTTACCCTGCGCTAGATACCGGCCAGGGTAAGGCTTTGATCAGGCATAACAGAAACCATTTTTTCCGGATTTCTTCACTCGGTACATCGCCTGATCTGCTCGCTTGATCATATCTTCTGAACAGCAATTCCCCTCGGGGTAAAGGGCAATCCCGATACTGGCCCCGATGTGAACCCTTGCCTGAAGACCACCATCCGTCTCGATACAAAATTCTGGCTTGAGCGTTTCAAGAACACAGGCAGCTACGTGCTCTGCATCTTTAGGTTCCTTAACATCATGAAGCAGAATCAGAAATTCATCGCCACCAATACGCCCCACAGTATCAGACTCACGAACCAGCGCCCGAAGACGGCGCCCAACCTCAACCAGTACCTGATCACCGCATGAATGTCCGTAATTGTCATTTACGGCTTTAAAACCATCCAGGTCGACAAATAACAGCCCCACTTTCTGACGACGACGATCCGCTTCAGCCATCGCCTGGCTGAGTCGGTCTTTGCACAGGCGTATTACCGGCAGCCCGGTTAACGCATCAAAATGCGCCAGTTGCTTCAACTCTTCCTGAGCGGCCTCCGCTGTACGAAGAGCGTCATGCAGATCGGTAACGTCATATTCACTGACCAGTAGCACGTAATCACCGGAGATAGGATGACGGCTGGTACGAATATCAACATTGTGACGCCGAACGCCGCCACGGGTAATCATCAGATGTTCCCGACAGCCATCCTGTTTCAGCTGGCCCTGCGCCAGACGCTCCAGCCCCTCCTGAGGGTCCAGAAAACGGCCGACAAATGTGGAAACGTTTTCCTGCTTTGGTTGATAACCATAGAGCTTTGCCGCTGCGGGATTCTCAAACAGAGGCTCACCCGCCATAGAAAAGCTTGTGACATAAACGGAGGTATAGCGCACAGCTTCTGCAAATAATAACTGCTCTGGCTGTTCTCCCAGATTTACGTTTTCAGAGATATAAGCCACGATCCCTTTATGACGCTCAGGTCCCAGAAGAACCGCTTTATGGCGCATCAGCAACATACGGGGTTTGCCGTTGGGATAGGTGGTCCAGGGATCGGTTGTCATGCCTTCGGCGGCGGCTTTGTAGAAGGTTTGTTCGGTACGTTTACGGGCACCTTCAGTATCGGCTGACAGGTCTTTAGCAATCAGGTCTTCGACTTTTTCCAGCCCCCAGAACTCCAGCGCCTTGCCGTTACCCCACCAGAAACCGTGAACATCAAGATCGAAAATCCAGATGATATCCGGCACATGCTCCAGAATTTCAATCTGCTGATGACTCTCAAATACCGGCAGGTGACTGTACTTATCGGAGGATTGACCTGACATGACCTTCTCACTGACCTTAACGATTCGGGCATTCCCTTAGGGAATTCACCTGTAAATAAAACTAACCTGTAAGAAGATAAGAGTATTTAAAGCAAATGGCGAGCGGAAACCGCTATCAGGCTGATAAAAAACATCTTTTAACTATGAAGCAGTGCACACTTCCAGGTTCATATTCTTGCCGCCACAGGAAAATTATCTGCTAGTATGCTCTTTCTTTTAGACGAATGACTCTACCCTGTTTATGTGGACATCACACAGAGAACGGGACTTTTTACTTTAGGATCATCAACTCATGGATGAAGACTTACTCATCACACTGCTCTTTGTTGTGCCTGTTGGCCTACTGATTATGTCAGGATTGGGTTTGGCAGCGTTTATTCGCACCAACAGCCAACAGGACGAGGTTAATCGCCTGCAAAAAGAGCTGCAGGACTACCGTTCGGTACTCAAACATTTTGATGGCCTGCTACAAGATCAACAATTAAGTCAGCAGGAACTGAAAGAACGACTCGATAGACTAAGCAACAGCTTGCCGCCGCAAACCGTCACCCAGCACTCGTCCGCTGACACTCCGGATCAGACAGGTGCGGCTCAGCATGCAGAGCGGGACGATCTGCTTCAGCCGTTTTCATCAGAGTCTGCTGAGACTCGTGCAGCGACCTCCGAATCAGAAATAACGGATGAGCCCCCCATAGCCGCCAATAGTCAACCCGCAAGCGATGACTGGGTCGAAGCCCGCGAATATTCAAAACCGAACGCCCATTCTGACGAGGCGAAAAACAGCTGGTTTAACCGCATAAAAGAAAACGCTCAAAATAACTGGATGATCTGGCTGGGTGGCATCTGCGTGGGTCTTGCCGGTGTTTTTATGGTGGGTTACTCCATCGAGCACGGTATATTGGGCCCGGAAGCCCGAGTTATTCTCTCTCTGCTGGCAGGTCTTGGTCTGCATGGTCTGGCGGAACACCTGCATCGCACCAAAGGTCAAAATAATGTCTTTGCCTCGCTGGCAGGCGGTGCCAGCATTATTCTTTACTCGGCGCTTTTTGCCACCTTTAAGCTCTTCCCGGATTTCTCCCCTATGGTTGTCTTTGCAGCCATGGCACTGGTTTCCTTCGGCACCATGGCGCTTGCTCTGAGACAGGGGCCGATTCTGGCAGCTCTGGGTATGCTGGGTGGCTACATCGTACCGATACTGATCAACACAGGCTCCGGTGAAATCGAACTGGCTCTGGTGTACAGCACCATACTGACCTTCTTCAGTCTCTGGCTGATCAGTTATGTGGAACGTCGTTGGCTCTGGATCGGTGTTATTGCAGGCAGTCTTTTCTGGTGGCTGGCATCACTGGGCACCTATCCTATGGAAGGCGCGCGTTCGGTTTATCTGTTAGCCATCGCTTATCTCTTCCTTGCAGTCCCCCGTTTTGACTGGACACTCAAACAGATCGACTGGCCTCTGGGCAGTGCCACCGAGGATAACAATAGTTCTGAAGTATCCAGCCATGAAGCTCACAGCGCCAGTCTGAGAGATCTTCTGCAATGGGTAAAAAATCTGCAAGATTCTGAACTGCGCAAAGCTCAAATTAGCGAGTTGCGCCAGAGCACTGGCTGGTTTCAGGGTATCCTGCTGTTACTGGTAACCCTGGCACAAGCCTGGAGCTTACTGATTGAAGGTGTTGCAGATGCCAGCCCAATCAGCCTGCTACTTTTGCCAGCTCTGCTGATCCTTGTTGCTTCCCGTCGCCCACTGTTTACGTTATTACCTGTTCTTGCATTAATTTCGACACTGATTGCCGCGTTACTTCCTCTGCTAAACGAAGTCTATGATCAGATCGTGCTTGAACAGGTCGACTATTCCATTCAGTACGGCCTGATTGTTCGCTTTATTCTCATCAGTCTGCTCTTTAGCGGTACAGCGGCTTGGCTGATCCGCCAGCGCTATCCACTACCTGCATACTGGGCGGCATTGGGGGCTCTGACCCCGATAGTGCTGTTGACCGCAGCGTATTACGCCCTGAACAGTTTCACTGAGGAGTGGACCTGGGGTTCTGTTGCTGTAGCCGTCAGTATTGCCTATCTGATGCTGATGCGCTGGGTGCTTGGCAGGTCGGAAAATGCCTACAGCGATACCTTCAAGGTGGTCATTACGGCTTCCGCCCATATGAGTCTGGCTTTACTGGCTGTCATCTGGCTGGCGGATGCCACTCTGACGGTCGCACTGGCAGCGCAGCTGGTAAGTCTCTCATGGCTGCAACGCCGCTATCAGCTGAACTATATGCCTTGGGTTATCCGTGGCGTACTAACGGTAGTTGTTCTTCGCCTGACGCTGAACCCATGGCTACTGACTTACGATAACGGTAGTCACTGGTCACTATGGACCTACGGTGGCTCGACACTTTTTGCAGCCACGGCTGCCTGGCTGATGCAGTCAGACCAAAAAATGCGCGCCTGGCTACAGGGGGCAACGGCTCACCTGCTGATTCTGACCATTGCCGCAGAGTTGCGTTACTGGCTCTACGATGGCGATATTTTTGTTTCCGAGTACAGCTTCCTTGAAGCCAGTATCAATACATTGATCTGGGGTGGTGCTGCTGCAGTGTATCTGTATCGTGCAAAGATCAGCGAGCATCTTGTGCGCTTCTACGAAATTCTGGCGACCGTACATTTGGCTGCGGCAGCGATCAACTATGCTGTCTTTGTACTCCTTGATGGCAATCCATTGTGGAGTTACGAAGTTGTCTTCAGTGCAACACCTGTCTTCAACCTGCTGCTGCTGAGCTATGGTGTGCCGACACTGATTGGCGTGGCCCTCTGGCGTTTACTGCCTCCACGTTTTGGCCGTTTTGCTATTATGTTTGCTGGTGTAAACCTTCTGTTCTTCGTTTCCATAGAGATTCGTCACCTTTGGCAGGCGGGAGATTTCGGTCGGGCTGGCGATATGGTACTGCGTCACGGCACATCCAACGGAGAACTCTATACCTACTCTGTGGTTTGGTTGCTGATGGCTTCCGCTGCACTGCTGCTGGGTAGCTGGATACAAAAAAGCGCTCTCTATAAGGCCGGCATGGGACTGCTGCTGGTCGTCGTCGCCAAGCTGTTCCTGATCGATATGTCGGATCTGACCGGACTATGGCGTGTAGCATCCTTTATGGGATTGGGTCTGGTGCTGTTGGCACTGGCCTGGTTACACCAGCGACTTAACCGCAAGCTGGTGTCAGAGGCCGAAGCTTAACCTCTATTAAAACCAGAGTGCAGTAAAGCCTTAAAGCCCTGTTTGGCTCGTCCGAACAGGGCTTTTTTGGATGATAACAGAGCATTTCCGGCTTTTTTCCCTTACACCATGGCATAAGGTGTGCTTTATTTGGTCAGGAATTTCAAACCCTGTTTGCACCCTTGTTTTAAATCTGATTTAAAGCAAACCGCGGAGCAATCAGCACCGGACTATTTATCTCTTAAGTCATCAGACGAATAAGGTAATCCCATGTCACAAATTATGGATAACAAACCAGCAGAAGCTGTAGAAGTCCCGTTGAACATTGCGGTTCTGACGGTTTCTGATACCCGTACACTGGAAACCGACAAAAGTGGCGACACTCTGATCAAATGCCTGGAAGACGCCGGTCACAAGCTGGGCGATCGCGCTATCGTGCCGGATGATGTTTACAAATTACGCGCAACCATCTCTAACTGGATTGCCGACGAAAACATCCACTGCATCATCAGTACCGGCGGTACCGGTTTCTCTGGCCGCGACAGCACCCCGGAAGCAGTTACGCCCCTGCTGGACAAGGTGATTGATGGTTTCGGTGAGGTTTTTCGCATGCTGTCTTACGAAGAGATCAAAACCTCTACTATCCAGTCCCGTGCTTTGGGCGGTCTGGCCAACAATACCCTGATCTTCTGCCTGCCGGGTTCTACCGGTGCGTGCCGTACCGGTTGGTATAAGGTGATTCAGGATCAGCTGGACAGCCGTCACCGTCCTTGCAATTACGTTGCCCTCCTGACTAAAGGTAATGCTCAGCACGTGTAATTATTCTGCGCAACATTAAACGGATCTCTGCTTGAACGGTCTCTATCCATAGATAGGCATCCTTAAATAGACATCAATTAAGCAAAGACCCGTTTGTGCTATCGTAACCTTCAACGTTCAAAAGAATGACCTCACAGCCCAAGACAACGGAAATCGGAAGTTATGTTGCTTAAATCGAGAAAAGACGCCTGCGATCAACCCGGCCTGATGCCGGTGGATGAAGCGATCAGTCGTATCTGTACTGAGATCCAGCCGGTTGCTACAGAAGTAAAACCGCTGTCTCAGGCACTGGGCTGTGTGCTGGCGGAACCTGTGATTTCCAAAGTTAATGTACCCGGCATGGACAACAGCGCCATGGACGGTTATGCCCTGAATATTCAGGATCTGAAAAAAAGCCCGCTGCGTATCAGCCAGCGAATTCCTGCAGGCCAGCAACCTAAGCCTCTCGAGCCAGGCACCTGTGCCCGCATATTCACCGGTGCCCCCTTGCCCGCCGGTGCTGACACCATCGTGATGCAGGAAAAGGTAAAAGTTGATGGCGATAGGGTCAGTTTTCATACGCATATTGACGTACCGCATCAAGGGGATTTTGTCCGCAGAGCGGGACAGGATATTCAAAAGGACCACGCTCTTTTAGCTGCAGGTAGCCGTCTGGATGCAATAGCCCTGGGATTGGTAGCCTCTGTTGGTCAGGCGGAAGTTGCAGTTTACAAAAAGCCGAAAGTAGCGTTGTTAAGTACAGGTGATGAACTGGTTGAACCGGGTTCACCTCTTCAGGCCGGTCAGATCTTTAACTCCAACCGCTATATGCTGCTGTCGCTACTGGCCAATCTCGGCTGTGATGTGATCGATTGCGGCATCATTCCTGATAATCGTGAAGCGACTGTTAATGCCCTGCAGGAAGCTGCCTGCAAAGCAGATCTGGTGATCAGTAGCGGCGGTGTTTCCGTCGGTGAAGAGGATCATGTTAAGCCTGCTATCGAACAGCAAGGTTCTCTGAACCTTTGGCGTATGGCGATGAAGCCAGGTAAACCGCTGGCTTTTGGTCAGATCGATACCGCCAAAGGCAAAACTCCTTTTATCGGCCTTCCGGGTAATCCGGTTTCCTCACTGCTGACCTGTCTTGTGGTCGTGCGCCCTGCTCTGGGCGTGTTGCAGGGTCGTGGTGAAGTACCTGCTCCGGTTTACCGTCATGCGGAAGCCGAGTTCAATATCGATGCCGGTCAGCGCCGCGAATACCTTCGGGTGCGTCGGGTTCGCCTGCGTCCAGGAGATCTGCCAAGCCAGCCGATGCGGGTAGAGCTTGCACCATCCCAGAACTCCGGCGTACTGACCTCATGCCAGTGGGCAGATGCACTGGCAATTGTCGAACCCGGTCAGAAGATTCGTGAAGGCGACTGGGTGAAATACCTGCCGATGGATTACCTGATGCTGGCGCCTTAACAGAACCCATCAAAAAGCTCTAAACAAAACGGGATGCCATCACAGCATCCCGTTTTTTATTAGAGCTGTATCAATAATTACAACCGCTTCAAATCAGAGATACTTCTCACCCGCTGCGGCGGTAAACGCCATCTCCACCAGATAACCGGGATCAGCCAGTTCTGCTTTTACACAGGCACGGCTTGGTGCAGAGTTCTCCGGGAACCATTCATCCCAAACCTCGTTCAGCGCTGCCAGATTGGCAAAATCGGTAATGTAGATGGTGACCGACAGAATCCGGCTTTTATCACTATCAACCGTTGCCAAAGAGGCTTCCGCCTGCTCAAAAATCTGCGCCACCTGACCTTTGATATCTGCAGTCAGGTCTGCTTCCGGCACTTCAACAAAGTTTGCAATACCGTTATAAACCGTCGCGTCGGACCAACGCTTGCAGGGATTAATACGATGAATATCCATAGAAAGCCTCAAAAAATTAAACATAAATTAACACAATAAAACATTGCCCCGGTATCCTTATTAAAAACAATGAAATAGTATTCACCATACCGGTTACATGCCGATCCACTGCAGGATATCAATTCCTGCCATGGCCTGCTTAAATGGAAGCAAAAAAGGAACTTACAATGAAAAAAACTGCATTGGCACTGATGCTGCTCTCTTCATACAGCTATGCGGAACAACCCGTTAGCGCGTCCCTGACAATCTCCAACACTCAAGAAACGACCCAAGAGACATGGGTTAGCGGTGAAAAAGTCACCCTGAGTACTGTTTCCGGCACACTGATCCCTTGCCAGCCGGGAGAAGAAATGGAAGTTCAGCTGGGTGAGAAAATTGTTTACGCAAAATGCGGTGAAGAACTGGAGACTGTGAAATGAAGATTACAAAAGCTGCTCTATTCTTTGCTTTCTTTGCCCTGACAGGCTGTCTTGGTGATGAAGAAGAATCTTCCAGTTCTTTCAAATATTGTAGCATCACTGAATCCAAAGCTACTACTTATACACAAAGAAGCAAAGATACAAGTCAGTGCTGGACTATATCTAGCACTACCTCAAAAGACACAGCGCTAAGTTCATGTAAGACCAAAGTTATTAATTATATGAACACCGAATACGGCAGTATAACTCACGATGTGACTTACCAAGCCTCCACATCCAGCTGTTATTAAATATCAGCTAAAGTAAGCAGCCCTTAACCAAGAGCTGCTTACTTCAGTTTAACTCTCAACTCAAACAGCTCAATCCAGACATTTTTGCCTCACCCCTGCCGCCGAATATCACTTTTATCAGCAAGCTGCTGACTTACCAGCCCAACAAAACACGCCAGCATCATTTCAATTTTTTCATCCAGCGGCCAGCCTGTGTTGATACGGACATAATCCTGATAGAGATCCAGCGTAGTAAAGGCCGGACCGATACGCAGATCCAGCTCTTCGGATATCGCCTGCTGCCAAAGCTGTTTACTGTCCAGCCCCGGAATCTGCAACCAGAGCACCATACCGCCAGTGGGCTGGCTGATAGCACAACCATCAGGCAGATGATCCAGCAGGTACTGCCGGTAGTTTTTCAGATTCTGTTGCAGCTGAGTGCGGATGCGGTTGAGATGGCTGTGATATTGACCGGTATTGATAAAGTCCGCCAGACCCGCCTGCGCAGGCGTACTGACACCAAAGTGATTCACGCCATGACGGCGCTCATAGGCGGTAAAAAATCGTCCCGGCAGACACCAGCCAACCCGAAAACCGGCACTCAGGGTTTTCGACACCGAACCGCACCAGAGCAGATAACCGCCCTTGTCCCAGTATTTCGCCGGTAGCGGCAGGGTTTTGCTCTGCCCCAGCTCAATGTAGATATCGTCTTCAATCACCGGGGTCTGATAAAGGTTAGCCAGCTCTGCCAGCCGCTGCTTCTGCCTCGCGGTCATGCTGATGCCCTGCGGGTTCATGTGGGAGGTACTGAACAGACCAGCCTTTACGGTTTTGGCTTGTAGCAGCGCCTCAAACTGATCCAGATCGATACCGTCCGGAGTGGAAGGAATCTCCATCACCTTGCGGTTAAGCCCCGCCAATAGCTCCAGCAGACCGCTGAAACAGGGCGAACTGATGACGATAGCATCACCGGGATCCGATACCGTTTCCAGTGCGATACGCACCGCATCGATACAGCCATTGGTGATCACCAGATCCCGCGCACTCAATGGGAAACCATAAGCAGAAAAGTGCTCTTCCAGCGCCAAACGCAGTGCAGGATCCCCCTGACGGTCAGGATAGGCATGCAACTGTACCGAGAGTCGTTTCAGCCCTCGCTTCAGACTGCGCTGCAAGGCCTCAGTAGGCATCAGATCCGGGGCTAACTGAGAGATCCCCAAAGGCCCCGGCTCATACATGCCCGGCTGATAGTTAATGCCAGACTCCTGATAGGAGATGCTTTTCAGCTGACTACGGAACTGCGGCAGCTCCGGGGTTTTGCTGGCCAATAAAGGTCGGGAGACATAAAAACCGGACTGAGGTTTGGCGATAATCCAGCCCAACTCTTCCAGATGGTGATAGGTATTGATCGCCGTGGTCATGCTGACATTAAACTGCTCCGCCAGCTTTCTGAGGGAAGGCATACGGCTGCCATGGGCCAGTTTTTCAGACTGAATATCGGTAATAATCTGCTCGGCAATACCCTGATAGCGCACCTTGTCATCCCCACCTGATTTGCTGAACTGTACGGCTCAGATTAGCGCTGCAGCGTCAAACTGTATACTTTTTATTTTCAAAAATTGATCCTGTTATCTTTTTTACCGATCCCGGAAACTTACCCCTCAACAGCAAAGCATTTCATACCGCTATTTTCTGAGGAGAACAAAACCATGCGCCTAAACGACCTGCTTCTGGGTTTGAGCATTATGTGTTTATGGGGCTTTAACTTTTCCGTGATCAAATTAGGAGCGGATCAGATCAACCCCATTCTATTGACGACACTGCGTTTCACCTTTGCCGTGCTGCCGGTGATCTTTTTTATCAAACGTCCACAGGTGAAGCTGCGTTATCTGATGGGATACGGCATCACCTTCGGCGTGGGCGTCTGGGGCATGATGACTTCGGCGATCACTCTGGGTGTCAGCGCCGGGATGGCGGGTGTGCTGATGGATCTCAGCCTGATTGCAAGCCTTCTGATCGGCTGGCTGGTGCTTAAAGAGAAGATCTCGGCTCGTCAGACACTGGGTGCTGGTCTGATTTTGCTGGGGGCGGTAGTCAGTCTGAGTCTGGAAGATGGTTCAGTGCCTTTAGCCGGACTGCTGTTGATTCTGATCGGCGCTTTAAGCTGGGCGGTTATCGGTCTGATCGTAAAACTTGCCAATACCCAGCAGATCTTTGCCTTCAGTGTCTGGGGGATGCTGTTTGCACCTCTGCCTCTGGCGGCTCTGGCAATGGTGACCTACGGCCCTGAGGTGTTTATCGCCCTTCCTGAGCAGATGAACGCCAGTGTCTGGTTTTCAGTTCTGTTTCAGGCGTATCCAACCACTCTTTTGGGCTACTGGTTGTGGAATCGCCTGATTACCAAATATCCGCTATCAACAGTCGCCCCGTTGACCATGCTGACCCCGGTGTTTGGCCTGTTAGGCAGTATGATTTTCCACGGAGAAGTGATCGACAATACCAAGCTATTGGCTTGTGCGCTGATTCTGGTGGGATTTCTTATCGGCCAGTGGCAGCAAAGCTGGTTTAAACGCCAACCGGCAGTACGTTTGGAGAGCTAAGTGCACTTGGAGAACGAAGCGCGTTTGGAGAGTTAAGCTCGCAGAATGCAGATAGGCTGTGGCAATCATTCCCATGCGTAACATGGGAACGAGGCCAGATATAAGCTCTCGCCGTAAGAGAAAACTGGCTCCCCTGCTCTGAGGCTGTAAAAGTATTCATTTTAAATAGGCAAAAACATAACCGTAGGATGGTGCAAAGCGAAGCGTGCCCATCAGATTGCGGGGGGGTGTTGATGGGCTCGGCCACTACGTGTCCTTAGCCCATCCTACTTATGATTTCTTTCACAGCCTCTCTGCATGGGAGCTTTTTTCATCACAAGATAAGTAAAGTAGAGCGATTAACGCGCTGCCACACTCATATTCGCCGCCCACTGCAGCACAACTTTCTCTATGCTCTCGCTGATACTCATCATGACAGTGCGGTTAAACTTCTTCGTAGCAGGTTGAATCAGGAAGTTCTCGTAGGCCTGAATGGTTTCGGGTTGCAGATTGCGATAGGTGTAAACCAATGCCAACGTTACGATCTGGTCCATCTGCTGGCGCAGCTGAGGTTCAACCTGATTAAGCTGGCTTTTAAAGCCTGCAAGATCAGGCTCCTGCTCAGGCTGCATAGCACGGCTTAAGCTGGCAAAAATCGCTACTGAAACCTGCTTTTGCATCTCAACTGTAATATCGGTCACACCAGCAGCCTGATTGATGCGTTGAGCCATTTTCACACGAGGCGTATCCTGCATCAGCTGGCGCGCCTGAGACATCATCTCTTGTTGTGCTGCTGGTTCAGAGGCTTTTTCCTCTTCGGCCGTAATCAAGCGCCCTGTCTCTGAGCGGTACCAACTCAGGAGTTTGTTAACCTCCTCTTCGGTCATCTTTTGCTGAACCGATTTCTCAATCCCTGCCAGCATCCGTTGATCGTTCAAACTAACATCAATCTGCTGCTGAAGCTGCGAAGCCAGATCCGCTGGAATCTGACCTTGCTGACTTGCCTGAGCAAACCCCTGCTTCATAGCACCGGGAAATTCAGCAATCTGCTTAGAGATTCCGGAAAGCTCTAACAGAGAGCGTACAGACTGACCGGATGGAGCGGCTAAAGAAGGCATTGAAAAGACTACTAAGAGAACCAGCAGCAAAGACAGAATCGGGTTTCGGGTGTTACGACATGGGTTGTTCGGCATCATAAAGTCCTTGTAGTTTCAGCGGTCACTAAGCAAAAAGTCACCTTTAAAGGGAGTCTACTGCTGAACATTTTGCCGTTCATAACCTCCATTGACTACCCCAGTCGAAATAAAGTCGGTTTAACATCAAAATAAAAAAGGGAGTAACGCTAACCGTTACTCCCATCCTTACAAAACAAACACAGTTTTGTTATGTCGACAATGACTGCCTTCAAGCCTTGAGTGCCTTCAAACAAAAAACACTAACGGCCAATCAGAGGCTCAAAATATCGAGCACTTAGACATAAATCAGTACTTAAAGCTCTGTACAGTTCTGTTAAGGTGTTCCGCAACTTCTTTGATCTGCTGGCTGCTGCTGGCTGTTTCCTGTGCCCCCTGAAGCGCCCCTTCAGCAATATCATTGATAAGCTGAACGTTCCTCAGCAACTCTTCAGTAGTTGCTGATTGCTCCTCAGTGGCGGATGCAATCTGCATATTCATACCTGTTATCTGCTTCATCTCATCGGCGATCTGCATGAGCGCCTGACGCGCCTTCTCTGCGTTTTCAACACTTTCGGCAGAACGGGTCTGACTTTTGGACATTTTCTCAACCGCTCGGCCAGTCTGCAGCTGCAATTTCGCGATGGTATCTTCAATCTCCTGAGTGGAACTGTGAGTTCGGGTCGCCAGGGTTCGCACCTCATCAGCAACGACCGCAAATCCACGCCCATGCTCACCGGCCCGGGCAGCTTCAATAGCCGCATTCAGCGCCAGCAAATTGGTCTGATCGGCAATCTCTCGGATCACGTGGATCACCGCACCAATTTCCTGACTGCCCTCTTCGAGCTCTGCAATCGCATCTGCAGCGCTTCGAATATCCTCTGCCTGCAGCTGAATACTACCCACAACGGTATCAACAAGGGCCAGGCCATCAGAGACCTCCTGATTGCCTTTCTGAGCAGAATCAGAGGCCAGCTGAGCACTGCTGGCAACCTCAGCAACGGTCGCATTCATCTCATTCATTGCAGAGGCTACACTTTCAACTTCCCGGCTCTGAGCTTCCGAGCCATTACGTGATTCCTGACTGTGTTGCTCCAGTTGCGTCGAAACGCTGGCCATAAGCTGACTACGGTTGGCAATATCCGCAACCAGTTCCCGAATACGCTCAGAGAAAGTATTAAAAGCCAAACTCAATTGAGCGACTTCATCGCTGCCATTAACCGGTAAACGTCGGGTCAGATCCCCGTCACCATTAGCGATGTCATCGAGCGCACGGGACAAGTGACGCAGTGGGCTGGCAATACTCTTAGAAATAAAGGAGATCACAAGCACCAGAAGCAGCAACGCGACCAGGGCAATAATAACAAGGGTTGTTACTAAAGCATCCGCTTCCTCTGTCACCTTGCTCATGGGCACAGCCATAGCCATATTCCAGTGGTACCCCGTGTCCGGCAGGACAATGCGGTTATTCAGAATCAGGGTTTCACCCTCAAAAAGAGGTGTCTTTGTTATAACGTGAAACTCTTCACCAGTACGGATAGAGTTGAGCAGATTAGGCAGTTGATCACCGGAGATATCCTGCTCTGTGTCCGCCGCATTTTTACCCAAACGCTTGGCATCCGGGTGGGCGACGATAGAGCCATGATGGGTAAACAGCGCTGCTACACCGTCGTCGTAGGGCTTCAGTTTAGAAACAGATTCCTGAATATTCCCCACCAGAACATCGACGCCAACCACGCCCTTAAAGCGCCCTTGTTCCAGAACCGGGACCACGATAGAGGTGATCAACTGATCTTTACCGGCAATTTCGTAAAAATAAGGATCAAGTACAGTCGCTTTCTTGCTGGCTTTGGCAAGCTGATAGTAATCACCCGCCCCAGGAGTCATATAATCGACTAAAGCTTCAACGCCAATATTGCCCTGTCCATCCCGATACCAGTATGGGATATAACGCCCGGTGGCATCATGGCTACTTGTATTTTGGTAGCGGGCGTCCAGGCCGTCAAATTCGTTGGGCTCCCACAGTGTCCAGCTACCAATAATTTTCGGCCGATCAGCCAAATACTGTTTTAACAGGTTATTGAAATAATCCCGACGTTTTTCAGGCTCAACATCAGTCCGCATCTTAGCGACAGTTGCCAAACCTTTAAGCTGCTGTAATTCATGATTAATTGAAGACAGAATCTCCTGCCCTTCTGTTTCTGCTAGCAGATGGGCAGCTTTAATGGCTTCACGAGTACTGGTTTCGGTGACTTCGTTGCGAAGCAAAAGAGTGATTGTCATAAAAACCAAAATGATGACAGGCACCAAAGCCGCCATCAGTTTTTTAGTCATCGATAGGTTATTCAGCATAGTTATCTCTCTCTATACGACTTCCGGCGGACCAGGCCAATACAATAGGTGGGGGCAGAGCTGTTAACCGCTCCTTGCTTACGATAGTACTGCTAATTCAAACAAAGTTATTCATATATTTGTGACGAATCTTAATAAAAACGTCATAAATAAAACCCACTTTCATTTGACGTTTTTACTCTAGAAAGAAAAGCAAATTAAAGGAGAGATTCAATATTAAGGCTATGGATATTTATAAAAAACCAGGGATAACAACCAGGAATATAGAATTAGGTAGTTAAAAACAAAAGAGATACTTCAGCGGAAAGAAGAAAATAAGCACACAGAACGTATTTCGAAGACTCCCGTTGTTTGATAAATAAAACAACGGGAGTCATCAGGCAGGAGGTAATCCGGGTATCACGACAAACGGGCAAAACCATCACGGGTGTAGTTTTCACTACCCTCAGGGGTAACACACAGGTTGTCTTCGATGCGGATACCACCATAAGGCAGCAGTTTCTCTACCATCGCCCAGTTGATCTGGTCAGAAGCCTTGGATGCTTTCAGCTCTTCCAGCAGCTGAGGAATAAAGTACACACCCGGCTCGACCGTGATGACATAGCCTGCTTCCAGCTTACGGGTCAGACGCAAAAAAGGATGCTCGGCCGGAGGCTCTTTCAGAGTACCTGCTGCATCCTGCTGCCAGCCACCCACATCATGCACCTGCAGCCCCAGAAGGTGGCCCAGGCCATGAGGATAGAAGGTGCGGGTAATCCCCTGCTCCAGCTGTACCTCAGGGTTGGCATGCACAATGCCCAAACGGTTGAGCAGATCCGCAATCATCAGGTGCATCTGCTCGTGCAGCGCCACAAAATCGCTACCGGCACTGATCTGGTTACACAGTTGCAGCTGCAGATCATCCAGCCCTTTCACCAGATCGGAAAAGAGGGTGCCTTGCTGAGTGAACGTACGGGTGATATCGGCGGCATAACCATTGACGCGGGCACCGGCATCGATCAGCAGAGTGCGGTGTTCGCTAGGGGCAGATCGCTGCTGGAACTGGTAGTGAAGTACCGCTGCATGCTCGTTCAGGCCGACAATATTGTCATAAGGCATATCGCGCTCATTGTGAGAAATCGCGCTCAGGTACGCCTGATGAATCGCATATTCACTCAGACCGGACTCAAAACCACGTTGGGCCGCACGATGGCCTTTAACCGCCAGATAGTTGGCTTCACGCAGGCAGTGTTGTTCCCACTCGGTCTTAACTGCACGGCTGAAGTTAATGGCGTGGATCAGTGCTTCCGGATTGTGGCTGATATTGTCGCCTTCAACACCCTGCTCACTGATCAGAGCCGTGCGGGCCTGACCAACCGTCGCAAACATCACCGCTTTATCGTCATAAGCGATCCACTCAAAGGCCAACGCCCAGTCTGCCGATGGAAGATCCGGTGTCAGATGCCAGAAATCCTTTGGCGTGTAGTAAAACATCAGTGGCTTCAGCCCCGGACGAACCAGCAGCCAGCAATCCGGATGCTGTGTCAGGAAAGGAGCCCAGTGAACAAAGTGCGGGTTGGGACGAAACGGATACCGGGTATCGTCCAGAAAGTGCTTATGCAGACTACCGGAACCGATCAGTAGCTGATCGAACTGGTGGTCCTGCAGAAATTTTTCGGTACGGGACTGCAGTTGTGACAGGTGAGCAAAATAAAGTGCAGACATAAGAAAACCTTTTTTATCGAAACCCTTTTTATTGAACCCGAACCATTTGGGGAATCACGGGATTAACAGTAAAATTCCGGATTATTAACAACTCACCCTCAGACCGAGAGCGAGTTATTGCTGATCGCATCTTCTAAAAGCGCCCAGAGCTGTTTGATGTTTGCCTGAACATTCTGGCGGTTACGGTACAAACGAACTTCTAACGGCACATGCCACTCTTCGCCACCGGCCAAACTCAGGCTGCCGTGTTCCAGACTGCTATTAACCAGGCGCTTTGGCACCCAGCCAAAACCAAATCCCTCTTTGATCATGGCTTTTACGCTAACGGAGTGTACGTTCTCATTCATGGTCACCAGCTGTGGTGGTTCAGGCTGCTGCTGAATAAAATGATCCAGCACCGAGCGCATGAAAGAGTTTTCGTAGTATCCGATATAGGGCAAAGGTTTGGCCTTCTGACCCGGCAGATAGTAAAGCGGGCGGCCATCTTCATCGTTAGCCGTTACCGGCACCAGCTTTTCACGGGCTACGGTCAGACTCTCAAAGCGTTCATCGTCCAAATCCCGCGCCACCTTCATAGTGGGATGCCAGAAACACAGCACGAGATCGCACTCGCCCTGAGAGAGGGCATTAACAAAGTCAGCACCGACCCAGGAGGTAGATTTGAGATTAAGATCAACAGGCAAATTGTGCTGCTCAGAAAAAGGCAACAGCACAGAGTGATAAAGCGAGAGATAAAGAGTTTGCGTGGTAGCAAATTTCAAACGATTACTCTGCTGCTCACGAATTTCGTTACAGCGCACCTTGGTTTCCCGGGCGATGCGGGACATCTGTTCGGCACCGGCCAGAAACACTTCGCCAGCGGCCGTCAAAGATAGCGGCAAACTGTTACGGTCGATCAGGGTAGTCCCCATCTCTTCTTCTAACAGCTTAATGCGGCGACTCAACGTCGGTTGGGTGACATTACGCTCGTCCGCCGCCCGGGAGAAATGCCGGGTGCGGGCCAAAGCGATAAAGTCATCAAGCCATCTAACTTCCATAGCGAACCTTAAAGAACAAACCGGCCTGATTCAGGGCAGTCCCCAGTAATCAGACCCGTTAAAAAAACAACCATCGACAGCTTACAGGTCAGCCTGCAGCCACTGGTGAATCGGGTAAAGCATAGACTCACCCAGTTTAATGGAACGTTCCGGTGACCAACCGAAGTCCGCATCCGGGCGGTTGTCGTAATCCTTGAAAGGCATCTCCAGAGTCATTGACGGGCAGTTAAACTCCCGGCCAACCCAGAAGGCAGCAATGGTAAAGGTTTCAGGGCCAAACTTGCCGGGCGGATAGCCGCGCTGGGTCTGAAAGTCCGGGGTGATCTGCGCCAGATCCTGTTTAAAACGGTTTTCCTGATCGAGAATCGTGTCCGGCAGATGCGGAGCCCCTTCCTGACCGGCGATAAAGTTACATGGCAGCGCTTCATCACCGTGCAGATCCAGAAACAGATCGACACCGGTTTGCTGCATCAGGCTTCGAACCGCCAGAACTTCAGGACTGCGCTCAGCCGTTGGGGTTTCCCACTCGCGGTTAAGGTTAGCACCGCAAGCGTTGGTACGCAGATGCCCGCGAATAGAACCGTCCGGATTCATATTCGGTACAACGTAGAAATCAGCCTGCTCCAGAATTGATTGCGCAAGGGCATCGTCTTCATCCAGCAGACGGGCGATAAAGCCTTCTGCACACCACTCGGCCATGGTTTCACCGGGATGCTGGCGAGCGGTTACCCAGATCTGTTTTTTAGCAGGTGCTTCAGACGCTGCAGGTTTACTGATTTTCAGCAGGTTCAGATCATAGCCATCCAGTGTGGTGCCGATATCATGCACCTCACACAGAGCTGACTGCTGCGCCTGAGCGATCAGATCCAGATGCTGCTCCCAGGTGTAAGGAGCAAAGTAAGCAAAGTAGATGCTGTTCTGCGCAGGGGTATGCTGAATTACCAGTTCACCGGTATCGGCTTCGTAAGCCGTATCCACGCGGAACCAGGTTTCACGGTCATAGGAGGCGACTGCGCGGTAATCCGGCCAGCCATCCACATACGCCGCCTGACCGGCATTCAATACCCGCAATGTCAGCGGCTGATTGGCAGCACCCTGAACGCGGAAATGAAACCACTGGAAAAACTCGGACTGGTTGTCCTTACGGATGCTCAGCTGAATATCCTGCGGATTGGTCAGATCCAGTACCTCAATATTTCCGGCATCGAACTGACTGCTGATCTTGATAACAGATGGGATCGTGAAGCTCATATCCACTCCTTAAAAAAGCCTCCGACTGTTTCTGTCTGCCTTCCCAGCGCTGTCATGTAGCCTCGGCCATTAGCCGAAAACAATGAACAGAAATGAGCGGAAAACCACAAACAGGAATCAGACCAGAGGCTGATATTTTGTGTGCTCGGAAAGAGGACTGACGGCCAAAACCTTACGGATCAGCCGTTCAGATCCGGACGCTTAAATACGCCCCTCTTCCACACCATGACAGGCCACCTGACCACCCTCATCAGTCGTGATCAGCTTCGGAATCTCTTGCTTGCAACGCTCATTCGCGTAGGGACAACGGCCGTGGAACACACAACCGCTTGGCAGGTTCACCGGGGTCGGTACCTCACCCTGCAGTTTGATATGTGGCGGACGGTCATCTTCCAGACGTGGAATCGCCGACATCAGCGCCTGAGTGTACGGGTGACGTGGCTTGGCGAACAGTGTCTTGGTCGGTGCCAGTTCACACAGAGAGCCCAGATACATCACAGCAACACGGGTGCCGAAGTGTTCAACAACCGCCAGATCATGAGTAATAAACAGATAGGTCAGGTTACGTTTTTCCTGCGCATCCATCAGCAGGTTCAGCACCTGCGCCTGAATCGATACGTCCAGAGCCGAGATCGGCTCATCTGCCACGATAAACTCAGGATCAACCGCCAGCGCCCGGGCGATACTGATACGCTGACGCTGACCACCGGAGAACTCGTGGGCAAAACGCTCACCCCAGCTCGGATCGATACCGACGGAGAACATCACCTCGTGCACCTTGTCACGCACCTGTTGCGCAGACCAGTCAGGATTGTGCAGACGAACCGGCTCTTCCAGTGTCTGGGCGATCGTCATACGCGGGTTCAGAGACGCGTAAGGGTTCTGGAAGATCATCTGCATCTTCTTGCGGTACGGCAGAAGCTGCTTGTCATCCAGATCATCAATGCGCTGACCACGGTAGCTGATAGAGCCGGCAGATGGCGTAATCAGCCCCATTACGGTACGGGCAACGGTGGACTTACCACAGCCGGACTCACCCACTACGCACAGGGCTTCGCCCTTCTGAATATCCAGATTCACACCGTTAATGGCGTGAACAAACTCCTGCTCACGAACAATCTTGCCGCCTTTAAATTTCAGCTGATCCAGAAAGTCGCCGGAGATATTGAATTTTTTGTACAAACCACGGATCTGCACCAGAGTTTCAGGCTGCTGATCCGTTTGCTCAGTGATTTTGCTGTCGGTCATGTTATACGCCCTCTGATGCCTGTTCTGCTTGTTTCATCTCGGCCACCATATGGCAGGCCACCTGACAGTTGCCGGAAACGGTATAGCCCGGCAGCTGTTGGGTACAGGCATCACGAACATAGTCACAACGTGGGTTGAAGGCACAACCGGTTGGAATTTTCTGCAGAGACGGCATAGCACCACGAATCTGATTCAGACGCTGGCCCGGAATTGCCATCTGCGGCAGAGCGTTCATCAGACCCTGTGTATAAGGGTGCTGGGCATCATTGATAATCTCGCGGGTCGGACCCTGCTCGATAATACGACCGGCGTACATCACGATCGCTTTCTGAGTCACCTGAGAGACCACACCCAAATCGTGAGTAATCAGAATCAGGGCAACGTTGTTACGTTCACACAGCTCAACCATCAGTTCCATGATTTCAGCCTGAATGGTTACATCCAGTGCTGTGGTTGGCTCATCAGCGATGATGATATCCGGGTCCATCAGCAGACCGATGGCGATCACGACACGCTGACGCATACCACCGGACAGCTCGTGCGGGTACTGGTCGATACGGGTTTCCGGAGACGGAATCTGCACCTGCTGCAGTTTCTGAATCGCAATGGTACGGGCGTTGTCTTTACTGATCTTACGGTGCGCCTGCAGACACTCAATCATCTGCTGACCGATCGTCAGCACCGGATTAAGAGTCATCATCGGATCCTGGAAGATCATGGAGATGCGGTTGCCGCGCACATTCCGCAGCTCTTCCGGAGACAGATCCGCCAGGTTTTTGCCTTCAAACAGGATCTCACCGCCGGAGATGCGCCCCGGCTTGGCGATCAGGTTCAGGATGGAGAAACCCAGCACCGACTTACCGGCACCGGACTCACCAACAAGACCCAGTCGCTCGCCACGATCCAGAGTGAAGTTGATGTTACGCAGCGCTTTTACTTCACCGCTGCGCAGACCGAAACTGACTTCAAGGTTTTTAACTTCTAATAAAGGCATCGTCTTACCCCTTATACAGTTTCGGGTTGAGTACATCACGCAGCCAGTCGCCCAGCAGGTTCATCACCAGAACCAGAACAACCAACACAATTCCCGGAATCACAGTGATCCACCAGGCACCGGAGAAGATATATTCGAAACCGCTGGAGATCAGAGAACCCAGAGATGGCTGAGAAACCGGCATACCCAGACCCAGGAAGGACAGAGACGCTTCAGAAATAATCGCGTTAGCCACCTGAACGGTGGAGATCACCAGAATCGGGCTTAAGGTGTTTGGCAGAATATGACGGAACATAATACGCATCTGCCCCAGCCCCATCACACGGGCGGCATCCACATACTCTTTCTTTTTCTCCGCCAGAACCGAGGCACGAATGGTACGGGCATACTGGGGCCACTCAGCAATACCGATCACCAGTACCAGCATAATCATCGCCAGATCCTGATAAAGCTCGGTGCCGAAACTGGCCTGAAACACCGCCAGAACCACAATCGCCACCATCATGGTAGAGAACGACAGCTGAACATCAGCAAAACGCATCAGAATGCTGTCCACGCGGCCACCACGGTAACCGGCAATCAGACCGATGATGATACCGATAGTCGCCTGCAACAGTACCGCGCAGATACCGATGGTCAGAGAGATACGGGTGCCGTACAGAATCGTCGACCAGAGATCACGGCCCTGAGCATCGGTACCCAGCCAGAACTGCTCATCGCCCATCTCTTCATCCCAGCTGGGAGGCAGCTCGGAGTTCATAATATCGATCTGAGTCGGATCATACGGATCAAAAGGTGCAATCGCAGGCGCAAACAGCGCCATGATTACGTAACCCATAAAGATGGTCAGGCTGATCTGAGCCACACGGTCTTTGATAAAGCTGTGCCAAACGTGCGTTTCTTTAAAACGCTGCCAAGCTGAAGGAGCTTTCTCCGGTGCAGGCATTTTGCTGGCTGGTGTTTGATTTTGAGTTGTCATGTCATTCCGCCTTATTTCTTACCCGCCAGGTTCACCGTAGGATTCACGAGACCGTAAATCAGATCGACGATAGTGTTGGTGATGACAAAGATCGCACCTACCACAATCAGGTAGGCCACAATCAGCGGAGTATCCACTCGGTTGATCGCTTCCAGGAACAGGAAGCCCATTCCCGGCCATTGAAAGACGGTCTCGGTCAGAATGGTGTACGCCACCATGGTTCCGATCTGAACACCACCTACGGTAATCACCGGCAGCATGGTGTTTTTCAGAGCGTGCAGAAAGTAGATACGGCGCGGGTTAAGACCCTTCGCCCAGGCAAATTTCACATATTCAGACTGCAGCACTTCCATCATCTCCGCGCGGATCAGACGAATAAACAGCGGCAGCATAATAGAAGCCAGAGAGATACACGGCAGCACCAGGTGCGCCAGACCATCCCAGGTAAAGAAGCCGGATTCCCAACCCCAGAACATCTCAAGGGTTTCACCGCGACCGAAGGAAGGCATCCAGCCTAACTCGATTGAGAAGAAGTAGATCAGGCCGATAGCGGTCAGGAAAACCGGTACCGAAATACCGATAATACTGAAACCCATCACCGCCTTAGAGAACCAGCTTTGAGGGTTAATGGCAGAGTAAACCCCCAGCGGCACCGACAAAAACACAATAATCAGAGAGGCCCCAAATACCAATTCCAGTGTTGCTGGCAACTTGCCAAGAATCACATCCAGAGCCGGTTCTTTGAAGAAGTAAGAGGTGCCCAAGTCACCTTGCAGCGCATTTTTTACAAAGCGGCCGTACTGTACTAAGAAGGGATCATTCAGGCCCAATTCGTCACGCAGCTGTTGACGTTCGGCTTCTGATACCGATTGACCGACCATCTCTCGCAATGGGTCGCCCAGATTATCCTGAATGGAGAAGCTGATAATACTAATGACAAACATTACTACTATCGCCTGAGCCAGTCGTTTTATAAAAAAAGCAATCATGGTTGTTCTGCCTTTATCACGTCGCGGATCCCTGCGTCGTTTTATTCTTTATTTCATGAGGGAGTATTCAACGGGGAACACAGAGCCGGCCTGACTCTCGGGGGGAGAGGCCAGACCGGCCGAACTTCACACCGACTTAATAAGCGGTGATCTCAGATGTCGTGATTATTCTTCAATAACCAGATCACCCAGGTAAGGGAAGTTCATTACGTTCAGCACAGGCTCAATGTTCACGCCCTTACGAGCGGCCCAAGCCAGATTCTGCCAGTGCAGAGGAATAAACGCTGCATCATCGTACAGCATCTGTTCGATTTTCTGCATGATCTCGGCACGTTTCTTAGGACTGGTTTCGGTGTTTGCCTGCTTCATCAGCTTGTCAGCTTCAGGGTTGCAGTAGTTACCGCTGTTGTACTGACCCAGACCGGTTCCAGTATCAGGACATGCCGTCAGGAACTCGAAGAAGTTGTTGGAATCTTCGGTATCTGCGTGCCAGCCGATCATCATCATGTCTGCAGCGCGAGCATCGAACTCACCCCAGTACTGAGCTTTAGGCAGGGTTTTCAGGTCAACTTTGATGTTGATCTTAGCCAGCATAGATGCCACAGCTTGGGCAATTTTCTCGTCGTTCACGTAGCGGTTGTTCGGTGCCATCATGGTGACAGAGAAACCATCTTCGTAACCCGCTTCTTTCATCAGCTGCTTCGCTTTTTTCAGATCGTAACGAGGCTTCAGCGCTTCGTTGTGACCCAGATAACCCCATGGACTCATCTGTGCAGCAGGCGTTGCGAAACCACGCATGATCTTCTTAACGATACCCTGCTGGTTGATAGCATAAGCAACAGCCTGACGTACACGGGCATCTTTAAAAGCTTCGACACGTTCCTGATTCATCTGGAAGGTGATGATACGGGTACCGCCCATCGTCACCAGATCAACATTTTTGTTGGACTCGATGCGCTTATGGTCGGTTGGAGGAACAGGCGCGATAAAGTCAACGTCGCCGGACAGCAGAGCAGCAACACGGGTTGGCGCTTCTTTAATCGGCGTCAGAACGATCTTATCAACGTTGCCCGGAGACTGAGTATCCCAGTAGTTGCTGTTGCGATCGAACTCAACTTTTACACCTTGCTGACGGTAACTCACGGTGTACGGCCCAGTACCGGACAGCTGGCGGGATGCGAAAGAGTTGCCGTGTTTAACCAGCTTATCTTTAGGCTCGCCGTTGGCGTCAGTACCAGAGTAGAACTTGCTGTCCATTGGGAACAGGTAAGTCAGGTTGTTCAGGATCAGCGGGAAAGGCTTTTCCGTTTTCAGTTCGATGGTGTAGTCATCGATCACTTTCAGCTCAGAGAAAGGAGCGAAAACGCCTTTAAAGTCAGCAGATTCGCGCAGACGATTGAAGGTGAACTCAACGTCTTTAGCGGTGAAGGTATTACCGGAGTGGAATTTAACACCCTTGCGCAGATGGAAACGCATGGTCAGATCATCAACACGCTCCCACTTCTCTGCCAGACGTGGTTCGAAGCCCAGCTTCTTGTCCCAGCGAACCAGGGGGTCAAACGTCATATGGGACAGCTGTAGTGTGCCACCGGAAAGCTGCTCGTGTGGATCAAGAGACACAGGGTCAGCATCGTATGCCATCTTCAAAGTTGCTGCGTTAGCGCCAGTCATAAGCCCAAGGCTCAGGACCGCACTGGCCAGCAGGGATACGGATTTTTTCATCTTGGATTCCCGTTAGTTATTATCTTTGTCGGTGTTTTCAGGTTCAGCCGGACACTCCTGCTGAACACCAGTTGTGAATCAGTTCACACAACTGTCATCGAAAAAAGTCTAATGGAAGGTTCGGGGTCTACCAATTTGAATAACGAAAGATGCCATACAAGATCCGTATAGAACTTTTAAATCTCCCTAAAATAGGGCGACAAAACAGTATATTTACCTGTAAAGGTGCCATTAAAGTGCAAAAAAACCAATATTTTGCAGTTATTAGCTAAACCTTCATGCAGAATAATTTTCAGATTTTCCTTCGGCCCCGTCGATTTTTCCCTATTTTCAGGCCCATAATACTTCCTGAATCCTGTTTATCTGCTCAGGACTTGCCCTAAAGCTCAGCCTTACCTAATATCCCGCCCGCCAACATAAGCCTTATTCCGGTTCTGTATTGGCAGACTCAGCACTTTCAGGCAAACCTATTAAATTTGTGTATGGCTTTTCCGCCTCAACCGCTTTTGGAAACACCCCCATGGAATTCGACTTTATTCGTGATCGTGATGGTCAGTGCAGCCTCGAACTGAACGGCGAACAAACCGCCCTTGAGCGCTGGTTCAACGCCAAAGAGCGCCAGTCTGTCTGCGTATTGGACGACCTGCTGGAAGTTATTGCTAATATAAAGCGGGGCAACAAGCGGGAGTACACAGGTTCTGATCCGGAGTTTCAGATCATCCTGACAAAGGATGATTGCCTGATCACAGCCAACTGGCTGCTGTTTGAGAAAGGCCTGCAAGACAGTGAATACGACAACACCAATCTTGAAGAACAGGACCTCAACGACGATGAAAGTAACGCCAGAGCCGAATGCGGACTGGATGACTTCGCGTATCTGCTGGAAGAGTGGCGGGAGTTTCTGTGGGAAAACCAGCGCTGATCACTGCCTTTACCCCATTTACAGAAGCCTCAAGTCTGGGCTAACAATGCAAAATCGATTATCCTTCCTTTAAATTAACAAAAACTAATTTAAAATAATCGATTAAAGGTTATCCATGACCACACTGCTTAACTGGCTCGACACCCTGCCTTGGGGCATTCTGATTATCGGCTCACTCACTCTGGGACTCGCCCCTTTCGTCCCCGAACCCCATCTGGTTGAAAAACTTCGCATGCTGGTCAATGGCGAACTGAAAGCCGCTATCGACTGGTTTGACCTTGCCATGCACGGCGCATTTCCTCTTCTGCTGATTGTTAAACTGCTGGCTACCGGATTCAGGCAGGTGGCCTGATTTTCAGACCTTTATTCCTTTGCCCCGCCTTCCCCCTGAGGGCATAATTCAGATTACAAATTCAGGAGGAAACAATGAAAAAAGCGTCATTACTATCAGGACTTATTCTCGGTTGTTTAGTGTTTCTGTCAGGTTGTGCGAGCAACAATGCACCTGAAGAGATCCCGATGACCGAACATTTCAAACTGGGCAAAGTTTCCGTCGAGCTATCCCAGCGGATCCAGCCGGAGAAAGAGTTTTACTCAGAATCTGTAGTTGAGAAAAAAATTGGGGACGCCCTGAACAATGAACTGGTAAAACGCAACCTGATTTCCTCTCAGGAAGATATGTACACACTAGAGGTTGAAGTTAAATATCAACGCCGCTTTGTAGCTGACGCAACCCCTGTTCCAACGGACTCTCTGGCCTACCCTTATCTGGCATTCCAGATAAAAGTAATGGATGACGGTGAAGTTCTGAAAACCATCAATTTTAAGAAACGTCAGATGACCGGTGGCTTTGCGACCAACATGAAGGTTATGAGTGCCGTTCTGCGTGATGCGGAAGACGAAGACATGTTTCTCGAATCTGCCGGCGAGATCATCGCTAAAGAGATCGATAAGCTGAACTAAGCTCGTTCTGAATTGGGTGCCGCGTCTGTCGCACCCTTTTACCAACTCAAAACGACCCTCCTGTTTCATTTACACCCTGACTGTCCCAGTGTGCTTTGTTCTGATATAGCAAAAACAGATTAAACAACTCGGCCTGACTGTTAATTTGCAACTTGGCATAAAGATGTTTTCGGTGGTTTTTCACGGTACCCAGCGCAATACCCAGCCGTTCGGCAATGCCTTTGGAGGAGTACCCCAGCACAATAAGTCGTGCAATCTCCTGCTCACGGCTGCTGAGAATATCCTTGGCGAAATTATCCAGCAAATAAAGCTCTGCGGGATTCGCATCGCTTTGCAGATTCAGATTACTGCTTAGCCAGAACTGCTCCACCATTGCCTGCAATACCGGAAAAAGCAGCCCAACCTGTTGGGCCAGTTGTTCAGGATCGACCCGCTGTCGATGACTGTAAAAACCAAAAGAGAGTCCAAGACACTGCGTATCGGTAAGCTGAAAGAAACACATGGCTTCATCATACAAACCCAGAGGGGCGTAGTATTCCCGGAAATATTCTGAGTGCCGAAAGCCCTGAGGAGCCACAGAATCAAGAGTTGTAAAGCCTGCCAGTGGATTAGCCAGCCAATAGCGATAGAAAGGATCCAGCAGGTACATTCGATCACAATAGGGTTTTAGCACCTGTAGCTTCAGATCATCGCTAAGGTTGTCTTGCAACCGCACGGGCCGCCTTTCACGTTCAAAGAAAAACAGCACGTAGTGGATACCGGAAAAATACTGCTCAAGCATACCGCCGATAGAAGCCAGAAACTGTGGGCTGCGCATAGTCCTGACCAATTCTGCTAATGGCTCCAGGGTTCCCGGAAGTTGATCTTCTAAGGCAATTTTAAACATATCAGCGAAGCCAAAAAATCATGCCGGATATCTCCGGCATGAATGGGGAAAAAAACAAAAACTTACCTGACATCCTCCAACAACGGCTTCAACCGATCAAGCAATGCCTGCTGATGAGGCTGAAGGTCCTGCTGCCCCCAACCTGCAATATCGTCTGCAAGAGGATCAGGCACTTTTATTGAAGCTTCGCTCAGAGTCTCAATCACCGCATGACCACAGAAAGGGACATAACCTTCTGAATAACCACCTTCGTGAATCATCACTAGCTTGCCGTTGCACAAACGATCGGCCGTATCCATAAGTGCGCGGGTCATAGTCGCAAAGGTATGACTATTCAGAATCATGCAACCCAGTGGGTCCATGGCAGCCGCATCATAGCCGCAGGCAACTACAATCAGCTCCGGCTTAAAGGCTTCCAGCGCAGGAATAACCAACTGTTCCAGAGTCGCCTCGTAAGCCCCGATTCCGGAACCGGCATGCAGTGGAATATTCAGATTAAGACCAAAACCTTCCCCTTCACCACGCTCGTCAGCACTTCCGGAATTGGCCGGATAGTTATTCTCATGGTGCAATGAGATCGTCAGTACATCCCCGCTATCGTAGAACGCCTGCTGAGTGCCATTGCCATGATGCACATCCCAGTCAATCACAGCTACCCGTTTCACCAGGCCTTTTGCCTGCGCAGCCATAATCGCCACCGGAATATTCCCAATCAGGCAAAAGCCCCGGCCACGATCACGCTCAGCATGATGCCCCGGCGGACGCGATAAGCAGTAACCATTATCAATCTCCCCCCGAAGCACAGCTTCAACGGTTGCAATCGCAAGACCTGCGGACTTTCGTGCGATCTCAAAACCATCCTTGCGAAAAGGCGCATACTCGCCGCCATCACCAAAGCCCGCTTCTGACGCCGCCATCAGCCCCTGCAGATAATCCGGCGTATGGAATCGCTGCAGATCTTCCAGGGTAGCCAGATCACCCGAAACAGGAACCAGCTCATTCAACAAACCACTCACTTCCAGCAAATTTCTTAATCTTCTTTTCGTTTCGGCGTTTTCTGCCGCAGGGGCAGGCTGAATAAAGCCGCCAGCCTGATCAAAAATGGAACAAGGACCCGGGTCGTGCCACATACATATTTCGTGATAAGCAAATCCGGTTTTTTTCATGGTTGTTACTCTCCTAATTTTTATTTTCAGGCTGCGAACAAAAAGAGCAAAAAGCTCAACCCTGCAGCAATAAGTACATAAGGAAGCTGAGTGACCGCGTGCTGCATCGGTGTAATACCGCAACCTTTAGCGGAAATCACAGTGGCATCGCCAAAGAAGCAGGCGTGACTTCCAAAGGCTCCCGCCGAGATAAGAGCCCCGAGCGTCAGAGGCATATTGGCCTCAAGTGACTGAGCCAGTGGCACCACAATCGGCAGTGCTATGGCATAAACACCCCAAAAGGTACCGGTACTGAAAGCCAGTGCCGCCAATAACAAAAAGGTCAGAGCCGGTAACCATTGAGCATCCATATAGGGCGTTACAGACTCAATCAGATAGGGTGCAAGTCCTAATTTTTCATTAACCACTTGCAGAATAAAGGCGATAAAAATGATCCCCAGCGGCACCAGCATGGATTCAATCCCCGCCATCAGCTCATCAAAAAGACGGGCAAAAGGAGCAATCCTCTGGATACTGTATAAGCCAAGCGTCACCAGCAGCGCGCAGCCAATCCCCATCAATGCATCAATATCAAAGTACCAGGTGCTCAAAATCAGAGTGAGCATGGGCAGTACAAAATTGATCATTCGGGGTTTAACGTGATCCGGGGTGTCAGATTCATCGTTTACAGGCTGTTCAGAGCAATTCTGTTCGGCCTGCTTCATCGCACCTAGAGGAGGAATAATGCCGGAGATCACCAGTGGCACCAGAATCACAGCAATCCACGGGTAAAACAGATAAGGCAGCAGTTCCAGATAAAAACTAAAACCGCCACCCGCTTCAGCCAAACCGTTGCTTTCCAACAGACCGGCCAAGTAGATAACCCATGTGGAGAAAGGGATCAGAAGACAGACCGGCGCAGCCGTTGAATCCACCAGATAGGCCAACATCTCACGGGAAATCTTCAGCTTATCGGTCAGTTTGCGCATTGCAGTGCTGACGGTCAGGGCATTGAGGTAATCATCGATAAAGATCAAAATCCCAAGCAACCAGCCAAATATCAGCGCCTTGCGACGGGTGCGACAATAGCGCCCGACCAGATCACTGAATGCCAGCGTCCCTCCGGAGAATTGCAGCAAGGCAATCAGACTGCCAAACAGACCGCAGACCAGGAAGATCCAGCCGGTGGTTGGATCCTGCATCACTTCAAGGGCTGTCGCTGAAAAATCCTGCAAAGCCGTTTGGGGTGAGATCATCAGAAAGCCGGTCAGACTTCCAGCAATAAGGGCCTCAAGAGTACGGTGGGTAATCAGAGAAATAATGAGCACGACAGCCGTAGGTAGCAGACTCAGGCTACCAAAACTATCTTCTTTTCCGTAAAACTGATAGATCAGCAATGTAGCGGCCAAGAGCGTTATCAGTGATACATAAGGCAGGCGCAACTTCCATTGGAAGCGACGCCCCAACTGTGCTTTGTTCATGGGCGAGATCCTCGATTAATGTTGTTTTTTTGCGTTTTGGATCAGGAACCATTCTAGGAACAGGTGCTATAAGGCTAAATGTCCCCAAGGGGACATAGTCTTCCTCCCCTCATAAAAAGAGCTATTGAGAGCCATTTCATCTCTGCTATGCTTCTGAAATCACTGGCCTTTTCATCTCATTGTTATATCGGCCAAACCTTTGCAGGAGCATCCTATGTTTACTTTGCATTCCCGACTTGAGCAGGACACCATCCCGGTTGCAGACTTCCCGGTTTCCCGTCTGGTAATGATGAACGACGCCCGCTTCCCCTGGTTTATTCTGGTGCCACGTATTGGGGGAATTACCGAAATCCATCAACTGGATAAATCTGATCGCCAGCAACTGATGGAGGAATCCTGCATTCTGGCTGAAGCCCTGATGGCCGCGTTTCACGGCCATAAAATGAATGTCGCGGCCCTGGGCAATGTCGTGCCTCAGCTGCATGTGCATCATGTGGTGCGCCAGGAAGGTGATGCCGCCTGGCCAGCTCCGATCTGGGGTGTTGGCTCACCGGAAGCGATGAGCGATGAAGAGGCTCAATCCCGCATTCAACAGCTGATTCCTCACCTTCAAAAAGCGATGCCAGAGCTTCAGCTGGTGTGATTTGGAGAATGATCTGCGTGTCTGACAGTAAAACAAAACAACCTATTTTTCTGTTCGACTGGGGTGACACCCTGATGGTGGATTTCCCGGAAATGACAGGGAAGATGAAGGACTGGCCTAAGGTTCAGATGCAACCGGAAGCCGATAAGGTCTTAGCAGAACTCAGCCAAAGCGCCCGACTCTTTGTTGCAACAGGAGCGGCCGATTCTGCAGAAAGTGATATTCGTGCTGCTTTTGACCGGGTGGGTTTATGCCCTTATCTTGAAGGCTATTTCTGTCAGAGCAATCTGGGTATCGGCAAGGGCAATTCCGCCTTTTATCAGGCCATCGTCAGTCAGCTGGGAGTAGCACCCAATCAGTGCACCATGGTGGGCGATCACTTTGAAAAGGATATCGCACCGGCATTGGAGGCGGGCCTTAAGGCGATCTGGCTGACAGATCAAAGCGGGCCTGCTGAACACAAGGGACGGCCATTCCTTAAGATAAAAAGCCTGAACGAATTACTGCACTGATTCGCCTGGCCGCCGTATAAGCAACCTCTACACCGTAGAAGCAACCTTATACAAAATAAGCCGCTGCAATTGCTGTAAAACCCATACTGTAAAACCCAGGGGAAGTCCGCACTGATGAAGATACGCTTTATCGACAACATCTCTCACATTGACGATGCCAATTGGCAGCAGCTCAACAACGCGGATAACAACCCCTTTATCGGTAAAGCCTTTCTTCAGGCTCTTGAAACCTCGGGGGCTGCCAGCGAAAAAGGCGGCTGGAAACCTCACCATCTGATCGTGGAATCGGATGATGGTCTAATCGCTTTTATGCCGCTTTACCTTAAGACCCACTCCTACGGCGAATACGTGTTCGACTGGTCCTGGGCAGATGCCTATCAGCGTTACGGGCTGGCCTATTACCCTAAGCTGGTAACAGCCGTGCCTTACACTCCAAGTCAGGGGGAACGCCTATTAGTCGCAAATGATGTACAGAAGTCTGATCTGATCCCCTTGATTGTTGATGCCGTAAAAGCCGAAGCGATGCGACTGGGAGCCTCCGGCTGGCATCTGCTTTTCCCTCAGGAAGATGAACATCAGCTGCTGGCAAATCAGCAATTGCATACCCGCCTCACCTGCCAGTTTCACTGGTTTAATACCGACAACTGGCAGAATTTCGATCAGTTTCTGGCAAGTTTCAGCTCTAAGAAGCGCAAAAACGTCAAACAGGAAAGGCGCAAAGTTGCCGAGCAGGGATTCCGCTTAGCGCGGGTTGAAGGCACAGAGATCACGCCAGAGCAGTTGGAGCACTTCTATCACTGCTACCACATCACCTATCTGCAACGAGGGCGTCAGGGCTATCTGAACCGCGCCTTCTTTCAGCTGTTAGTTGAAACCATGCCGGAACAGATGATGCTGGTGATCGCCTATGATGTGACAGATGCCCCCGTGGCAGCTGCACTGTTTTTCCATGACAACGCCAGCCTTTATGGCCGCTACTGGGGCAGTAAAGTAGACGCCGACAGCCTGCACTTTGAAGCCTGTTACTATCAGGGCATCGAATACTGCCTGGAACGAGGCCTGAGCCACTTTGACCCCGGCACACAGGGAGAACACAAGATTAGTCGTGGCTTTCACCCGATACTCACCTGGTCCAATCATTGGCTCGCAGAGCCGGGCTTTGATGATGCGATACAGGATTTTGTCGAAGAAGAAGCCAAGCATGTTCAGCAGTATGCGGAACATGCCTGTGGCATGTTGCCGTTTAAAGCATCCCTCTGACCAATAAATCGTTTCAGTTTCCGCCGCCCCGCCACAAGAGCCACCTTTCAAACGCTCCCTTTCTCCCTCCCTCAAAATCATGACCTCGTCTGTCAGATGGAGCGAAGTGCCATCAATTATCTATCCTTCCAATAAAAAGAACCTTTCACTAAAAAAAACATAAAACACAATCAATTACACTGCATTTTCAACAAATAACGAACAATAAAAACCATCCACTGTCACTTATCAGAACACCAACCTGCATCCTTAATGCCAGCGGCTCAACCGGCACAGAAAAATCAGCTCAAACTCAGCCAATTCGGCAGCGCTGCATTACAAAGCCATCTTCAACAAAGGGATACCTCAAGATGCGTAAATCTGTCCCCCTGCTCATGCTGCTACTCTTTGTAGCGGCCAATACGCTTTCCAAGGAAGCAAACGCTTCGAAGACGAGTCGTGCCGGGGCCGGACAGTCTGATAAAAAGGCGGCAATCGTACTGCCCATCTGGGGTGGATCTGTAGAACTCGGCTCCATCAGAACCACGGGGGATACCGACACATCCAGTCTTAATGGAAAATTCAGCATTCAGCGAAAAGGAGAGTTCTGGGATTCAGGCCTAAAGCTTGGCATTCTGAACAGCGAAGAAGATGGCGCCACATCTAAGGAGCGTTATGAAGGAACATTAACGCTGGATCATAAATTCACGGAACACCACTACCTCGCCTCATCCGCGAACTACGAATTCGATCGCTTCAGTGGTTATGACTACCAAACACTGCTTTCTGTGGGCTACGGCTATCGGTTGATAAATACCGATCAACGCCATTTGGATCTGGAAGTTGGTCCAGGCTATCGCTACGACAAGCTCAGGGAGGGCGATAAGGTTGAAGAAGAGACTGTGTTGCGTCTCGCCGGTAAATTTTTCTGGCAGCTCAATGAAGCGGTTCAGTTTGATCAGCTTTTATCCGTTAACTCAGGCTCTCAAAAAACAACCTGGCAGTCTCAAACAGGCCTGAAAAGCCAGATAAATGGCAGTTTAGCCACTAAAATTAACTACAGAGTGGACTACACGGATACCGTTCCGGAAGATGCAGAAAACACCAATACCGAGTTTGAAATCACACTGGTATACGGTTTCTGATGACGCCATCGGTCATTCAACAGCCTTGGGGGAATCACCTCCTGCCAGGGATTCTGTCCAGTGTTCAAACCTTTCCTGTTCCGGTATCTGATGCAGCACTTTGAGCTTCTGCAGAGTATAAGCCACCGGGTTTTGTAATCCCACGACGCTGACCCGACAACCGGCCGTCTGACTTTGCGTCAGCAACTCCTCAATCACCATAGCCGTGGATGATCCGATAAAGGGTACATCGCTCATATCCAGAATCAGATGGTTATAGTTCTGATAGGCCATCAGCTTCTGACTCACCCCCTTGGCGGCTGCAAAACTGATTGGGCCTCGTAAAACATAAAGCAGGGTTTTACCGCCGGAAGAAGCCAGAAGACTACGCTCGTCATCACTCAGCTCCTGTTCTGATTCATGGCCCTGATAGATCTTCAGATTCTCCAACTGTATCTCGGAAAGGCGCTTCACCGTATAAGCATTAGCGATAAAAACACCGACACCTACCGCGGTAATCAGATCGACGAACAAGGTTAACCCTAAGACCAGCAGCATCAGAAAGCTGACAAAGGGCGGTGCGCTATGGATCCGTTTCAGAAAGCTCCAGTCGATAATATCCCAGCCAACTTTCAGCAGAATCCCGGCAAGCACTGCCAAAGGAATATGCTCTGCGGCACTGCCGGCGCCCAATACCGCGATCAGCAACACCAAAGCATGCACAGATCCGGAAACCGGTGTTGAACCACCAGCCCGAATATTCACCACGGTACGCATGGTTGCCCCCGCCCCCGGTAGGCCACCAAAGAATCCCGCAATTAAGTTGCCAAGCCCCTGCCCAATCAGCTCTTTATCGGATTTGTGCTGCGTTCGGGTCATATTGTCTGCCACCAGAGAGGTCAACAGAGAATCAATGGAACCCAGCGCCGCGAGCATAACTGCTGAAATCAGCATTTCACCGATCAGTTCCGGTGAAAAAACCGGCAGATGCCATTCAGGCAAACCGGAAGGAATCTCACCAATCGAATCCACTGCGAGCGCTGGCGGCAGACTTAAAGCCGCCAAAGTGCCCAACAAGAGCGCCATCAGAGGTGCCGGAATAATCCGTCCCCAACTTTTAGGCCAGAGGATATTCAGCAGCAAAGTACCTGCGGCAATAAGCAGCGCCGGCCAATGAAGATTCTGAATCTGATAAGGGAGCTGACTTAACGCCGTCGCCACGCTTTTGGCGGAATCATGGCCAAACACAGGGCCAAGTTCGATGCAGATAATGATAATACCGATTCCGGTCATAAAGCCTGAGATCACAGGAAAAGGTACCTGAGTGATGTACTGCCCTAAGCGCAGAACACCGAAGAGAATCTGAAAGAGGCCACTGAGCATCACAACCGTAAAAGCAATAGCAGGGCCTGTGACAGGGTCAAGGGCGACGTACTGGGTATAAACTGCGGCCATGACCACGGTCATAGGGCCTGTAGGGCCAGAGACCTGTGAAGGCGTCCCACCAAAAAGCGCGGCAAAAAGGCCGACAAAGATCGCCCCGTAGAGACCCGCTATCGCCCCGGCACCAGACGAGACACCAAAAGCCAGTGCTAACGGCAGCGCTACCACCGCAGCGGTAATCCCGCCGTACAGATCTCCTTTCAGGCTTCTCGCATCAAGTACCGGCAGGGCCATAGTGTGTCCTTAATCTGATTATTTTTGTTGTTTTCGTTTAGGCTGCAAGCCAGTTTATGCGGATAGTCCGTCCCGACCAATAGTGTGTAGGGCTAATAAAGCAGAGAAAATCAGCGTAGATTCTGTTTAAAACAGGGAAACTTCTTTAAAAACAAGCGATAAGGCACTACAAACGGAGGAAACAAACCTATCCCCCCTATACGCTGGCTTACTGAACGCATACAATTAGCGGCATTTTAAAACATGAATTAAGTCAGAGACCGTATCTATGCGCGCCAGTCAAATTCTTATCTCTACACTAAAAGAAACCCCTGCAGACGCAGAAGTGATCAGCCATCAGTTGATGTTACGTGCCGGTATGATCCGCCGTCTGGCATCCGGTCTGTACACCTGGCTGCCGCTGGGTTTGCGTACCCTACGAAAGGTTGAACGCATCGTGCGTGAAGAGATGGATAAGGTTTCTCAGGAAGTTCTGATGCCCGCAGCTCAGCCTGCAGAGCTGTGGGAAGAGTCCGGCCGTTGGGAACAGTACGGACCGGAACTGCTGCGTTTTAAAGACCGTCATCAGCGTGATTTCTGTGTGGGCCCAACCCATGAAGAAGTGATCACCGATATGGCTCGCAAAGAGATCAAAAGCTACAAACAGCTGCCTGCAAACTTCTATCAGGTGCAGACCAAATTCCGTGATGAGATCCGCCCACGCTTCGGTGTGATGCGTTCCCGTGAATTCATCATGAAAGATGCGTACTCCTTCCACAGCACTCAGGAATCCCTGCAGGAAACCTACGATGTGATGTATCAGGCGTACTGCAACATCTTTGACCGTCTGGGTCTGAACTACCGTCCGGTACTGGCCGACAATGGCTCTATCGGTGGTTCCGGCTCTCATGAGTTCCACGTACTGGCAGACTCCGGTGAAGACGATATCGTATTCAACACCGAAGGCACGTACGCGGCTAACATCGAGAAAGCGGAAGCCGTAGCACCACAGGCAGAGGCCGATGCGCCGACTCAGGAGATGACCCTGGTTGATACGCCAAACGCCAAAACCATCGACCAGCTGGTTGAGCAGTTTGGTCTGGCGATTGAGAAAACCGTTAAAACCCTGATCGTTAAAGCGGACGAAGAAGCAGAAGCTGACTTTGTTGCCCTGATCGTTCGCGGCGACCACACACTGAACGAGATCAAGGCGGAAAACCTGCCAATGGTTGCAGCACCTCTGACCTTCGCCACGGACGAAGAGATCAAAGCCGTGATCGGTGCAGGCCCGGGATCCCTGGGTCCGATCAACCTGAGCATTCCTTGTATCGTTGACCGTGCAGTAGCCGTGGCTTCTGACTTTGGTGCTGGGGCTAACATCGACGACAAACACTACTTCGGTATCAACTGGGGTCGTGATGTTGAACTGCCAGAGGTTGCCGATATCCGTAACGTGGTTGAAGGTGATGCCAGCCCTGATGGCAAAGGCACTCTGTCTATCAAACGTGGTATCGAAGTGGGCCACATCTTCCAGCTGGGCACAAAATACAGCGAAGCGATGAATGCCACGGTTCTGGGTGAAAACGGCAAGCCGATCCCGATGATCATGGGTTGCTACGGTATCGGTGTGACCCGTGTGGTGGCCTCGGCTATCGAACAGAACCACGATGAGAACGGAATTATCTGGCCGGAAACTATTGCGCCATTTGATATCGCGATCGTACCGATGAACGCCCACAAGTCTGAGATGGTTCAGGAAGCCAGTGAGAAGCTGTACGCCGACCTGAAAGCCGCTGGTTATGACGTTTTGCTGGATGACCGTGACAGCCGTCCGGGCTTCAAATTTGCAGATCTGGAACTGATCGGTGTTCCACACCGCATCGTGATCGGTGAGCGCGGCCTGAAAGAAGGTCAGCTGGAATACCGTGGTCGTCGTGACAGCGACAACACCATGATCGATCAGGCGACCGTTATGGAATTCCTGAAGGACGCGTTTGCGAAAAACGCTCAGTAATTCCGGCGTAACAAAACCAGATTTATCAGCTCTGTGCTGATAAATCCCGTTTTATAAAGCCCGCACGCCAATGTGCGGGTTTTTTATTGCCAAAACAACGACTAACCTGAAAACTAATCCTTTCAGGCCTCTTTTGGAGGGGTGATATTCAGTCATTTGTTCAATATACTCATACGGCAATAGATGATTGGAAAATATATTTTCAATCCCGGTCCCAGCAAGCGATCAAATACAGATCAGCAAAAAGCTAAAACGGCTCCCTTCGGTAATGACACAGGATTGCGCATGACACAGGGTTATACAGGCTTCATCCATTTTTCAGAACTGGGACAGGATACTCAGCAAGATGAGTTGAATCAGATACTCAGCTTACTGAAAGCATCCGGAACCCAACAGATCAGCTGCTGGCTGGCGGAAAAGAATGCCGATCAGATCCCGCTGCTTCAGGAGCTGTGCAAAGCACAAGGGTTGCAGCTCGTTGGCGCTGTATTTCCAGCTTTGATCTTTGAAGGAGCCCTGAGAAACGAAGGCTGTTTGCTCAAAGCCCTGCCGGAAGCCTGTCAAACCACCCTGATCAGCTGTGCACACCGGACACCTGACGCAATTACCGACCAGATTGCTCAGTTAGAGTTTAGTCATACAGGTAAACCACCTAATCTGTTTCTGATTTTTGATGCTCAACAGCCCAATATCAGCGATATTCTTGACCACCTATACCTAAAACTGCACAACAACGTCCGTTACACTGGCTGTAATGCCGGTAGCGAAACCTTTCAGCCGATGCCTTGCCTGTTTGATCAGGATCAGCAACTGGGTTACGGCCTCTGGGCACTACTTTACGAGAGCGAATTTGATACCGCGCTGGCTCACGGCTATAAGAATTTTGAGCCAATCACAGCGACCTCCACAACCGGCAACCGCATTCATAGTATCAACTGGCGGAACGCTTTTGAGGTCTATCAGGAAGAGATCGCCAAACGCTATCAGCAGGTGGTAACGGCAGACAATTTTTACGACTTTGCCACCCACTTCCCTTTTGGCATTATGCGTATGTCCGGCCAGCCTCTGGTCCGTATTCCGGTAGCCGTTGAGGAGGATGGTACGCTGGTATGTGTCGGAGATATCCCGGAACATACGGTTATCAGCCTGTTGCAGGGCGTAGAAGCAGATAGCACGACAACCCTTGACCTGCTGGCCAAACAACTGGGCAATCCCGCGCCGGATTATCAGGTGTTTTACTGTGCCGGTCGCCGGATGCACTTAGGTGATGAGACCAACCGGGAACTGCAGCGACTGACGGAGCGCTTCCCCAAATCCAATCTCAGCGGTGCATTATCGCTGGGTGAGATATGTAATGATGACGGACAGGGTTATCCCCTTTTCCACAACGCAGCCATTGTTTGCTGCCCCTGGGTTTAGCCCACAGAGCTGAAGACCGGACGTAACGAGGAATTCCATGAGCGATCAGAATCTGGCCATTCTTTACGAGATGGCGCTCCTGATGGGGTCAGAAACCAGTGAAAAACCTCTGGTGCAGAAGTTTTTACAACGATTGCTCTACCACACAGGGATGCCCACCGGACTCTTTATCAGTCATATTGAGCGTATGGATCAGGCATTTAGCTTTAAGGTCACCCAAAGTATTGCAGACAAAGCCTTCTCACCGGATCCCACTCAACGCTGTACTCTGGCATACGATCTGCCACTGAGAAGCAGCTTTAAGCCTCTGGATGATAAAATCCGCGCTCTGCACACTGTGTTCGCCCAATACCACTCTCTTCTTTTTCTTCCCGTTGGCGATCATGATGCCTTTCTGCTGTTTACCGCTCAGAAAGAGCAGCCATTACCGGACCAGCTATTTACCCCTATTCTGGCTAACTTCGCTAAAACACTGGAACTCTGCCGCAGCAACGCCCGTTTCACCGAAAAACTACAGAATGAGATTCAGGAGCGTCAGCGCACGGAGAAAATGCTGAAGCTGGTTCTGAACCATATTCCGGCAGGGGTCTATTGGCAGGACACTCAGGGTAATATTCAGGGTGCCAACCGCTGGCTGCTGAATGATCTGGCTCAATTGCCACAGGATGAAGCCGATGTACTGGCGGACACAACAGATGAGTCAGAGATACGACACCTGCAAAGCATGGTCAGTATCAGCCAGTTACAGCAGGATGACAGCCTGGTTATCGAACAGGGCCATGAGATCCAGAACAAGAACTACTATCTGCATCGTAACGATGACAGCTATCTCTGGGTTGAGTTGAACAAGGTGCCCATCCGGGATGAAGCTCAGAATATAACCGGCCTTCTGGGTACCTACCGGGACATCACCGGCCGCAAGCTGATGATGGAGGAGCTGTTGCACGCCAAAGAGAACGCAGAGCAAGCAAACCGCGCAAAAAGCTCCTTCCTTGCCAGTATGAGCCACGAACTGCGTACCCCACTGAATGCGATTCAGGGCTATACCCAGCTGATGGAGATGGATGAAGACGACCTGAATGAAGAACAGGTCGAAAGTCTGCAGGAGATCCGAAAAGCGAGTAACCACCTGCTGCAATTGATTGACGAGATTCTGGATCTTTCAAAAATTGAAGCTGGCCGCATTGATCTTAGAATTGAACCGATCAATCCTATCCCCGTGATTCAGGAAACCCTGACCCTGAATAAGCACATGGCGGAGCGTTTTGGCATCCGTATATCTACCCTCTTTCCGGATAACCTCAACCTCTCCATCATGGGTGACAGTCGTCGTGTGAAGCAAATTCTGCTAAATCTGGTAAGCAATGCCATCAAGTACAATCAGGAAGATGGCGAAATCAGAATAAGCATGGAGCAGTCCGGAACTCAGTTTAAGATCCACGTTACCGACACAGGTTATGGCATGACCTCTGATCAGCTGGCAAAGCTTTTCCAACCCTTTGAACGATTGGGCATGGACTCATCAACTCGCCAGGGAACAGGTATTGGCCTTGTCATCAGCCAGAAACTGGCCGAAGCGATGCGCGGCTCCATTCAGGTTTCCAGCATCCCCGGTGAAGGCAGTACTTTTTCTCTTGTTCTGCCTTTGGCAAAAGGTAGCCAAATGCCCGTTTTACCGGAAAAAGTAGAGCTATCCATGGCGGACATCATCTCCCGTGGCGGTGAAAAAACAACCACACTCTACGTAGAAGATAATGCAGCAAACCGCATGCTGGTGGAGAAAATTTTCGCCAAGCGTCGTGGCGATCGACTGATCACAGCCGCAACACCGGAGGAAGGGCTTGAGATATTACGCCATGAATCCCCGGATCTGGTAATTCTGGATATCAACCTTCCCGGAATGTCCGGTTACGATCTGCTGCGACATATCCAAAGCGAAGGTCTGGACAGAAACCGACACATGGTCGCCTTATCCGCTAATGCGATGCCGGAAGATTTTAAACAGGGAGAAGCGGCGGGCTTTGATGCTTACATCACCAAGCCGTTGAATATTCCCGAGTTTAACCGCCATTTGAATACCTGGCTGGAAAAGTAACTAACCGTTCTGAAATAACCGGACAGCCACGAAAAAGCCCCGAATAATTCGGGGCTTTTGGGTTTTACTCAACGCAACGAACAGCGCTAACGTAAAGTCATCAGGTTCTCAGGCCAAAACGACGGATCAGACCCGAAAGATCCTGAGCTTCCCCCTTAAGGGCGATACTGTCAGATACCATATCTTCATTGGATGAAGTCACACCATTAGCTGCAGCGTGAATCTGCTCAAGGCGCTGATTCATCTCTCCGGCCGCACTACTTTGCTGAACCGTTGCGGTCGCAATCTGCTGATTCATATCACCCAGACGCCGGATGGTATCACTCAACTCCATCAGGATTTGCTCCGCTTCTTTAATCTCATCCACGGTGCCACCAGCCTGCTCTTCACAAGCGGTCATCAGACGACACACATCCTGAGTTTCCTGCTGGAAGGTTTGCAGCAACGCCTGAATTTCAGCAGTAGAAGACTGAGAGCTTTGCGCTAAGTTACGAACTTCGTCAGCAACAACCGCAAAGCCACGCCCCTGCTCACCGGCACGGGCTGCTTCAATCGCCGCATTCAGCGCCAGCAAGTTGGTTTTCTCAGCAATGCCGTTGATCACATCCAGAATCGATTCGATATTACGACTGCTTTGCTCAAGAGCGGTAATCACTTCCATAGAAGCCCGGATATCGTCAGCCATCTTGCCGATAGACTGCTCTGTCCGCTCAACAATCGCACGCCCTTTCTGGCTAACCTGATCTGTTTCCTGCGCCACCGTGGCCGCTTCAGCACAACTTTGGGCAACCTGCTCGGTAGCAACAGTCATCTGCTGCATAGTACCGGCTGCATGAGCAATATCATCCAATTGGTGCAGGGTTTTATCACTCACATCGCGGGCTTTCCCGGCCACTTCACGCGTATGAGCATGAATATGCTCTGAGGCATTTTCAAGACGGTTAACCACAGTTTTCATAGTCAGACTGAGAAACTTCTGTGTCAGCTCAAGCTGACCCAGTTCATCATAGCGACCCGTGAAAACACGCTGCGCCACAGGGTTAGCAAAAATCTCTTCACTCTGCTTGGCCAGACGGGAAATCGGTCCGGATAACCAGCTGGCAGCAATACCACTCACCACGCCGGCACCCGCAAATAGCGCCAGAAGTTTCATAGGAGAAACACTATCGAACAACAGAGAAACCAGCGCCAGCATCGGTAAGGTCGTTAACCAGATAACCGCCCAGGTTCTGCGAAAGTAACTGGTTGAGAAGAAACCCTTGAAGCGGGACCAAACGCTGACATGCTGCCCCTTGCTGATCGCCTGATAAAGCTTTTCAGCACGATCAACCACGTTACGGTCAGGGCAATGACGCACCGATTGATAACCTGTGATCTCACCGTTATCAAAAATAGGGGTAACGTAAGCGTCTACCCAGTAGTGATCACCATTTTTTGCCCGATTCTTGACCACACCGATCCAGGGCTTACCCTGCTTGATTACATCCCACAGGTCCTGAAAAGCAGCAGGCGGCATATCCGGATGACGAATAATGTTGTGGGCTGCACCCATCAACTCGTCTTCACTAAAACCCGCAATCTCAACGAAATAATCGTTGTAATCAGTAATCTTCCCTTTTTTATCCGTGGTGGAGATGATGCAGCGGTCGTTATCCATCAACCGCTCATTGCCGGAAACAGGAAGATTCCGCTTCATAGCCAAGCTACCTCATGTCATATCAATGTCATAGGAGGCATATATTCTGAATCTGGGGGAGCTGAGCCTAAACCAAACGCATCAAAACAAAATATAAGCCTGCCGAAGATGAACACGTTGACCACCTTTAATCTGAGCAAATGCTCTGGTCAATTAGCCAGTTTCTAAGGGCGCGAGATGATAATAAAATAATTAAGGTGAAAAAAGATCACTTTTGTAATGAAATCAAAGATCTAGCCTGGCAAATTAAGAAACAACTAAACAAAGGAACACCAGAAGGACAAAAAACCTTTATTTTCAAAAGGTTATACTAATATTTTGTTTTTAATAGCAAACATTCTAATTACATTTATTTACATTAAGATAGGATGAAAAACCGCTGATTCCTGAACCTTTAAAACATTATGAATCAACCGGTATAAAAAAACCTGCCACTTACAGCCTGTAATCAAGGCTATAAACAACAGGTTTTGTCGCTCAATTATTTAATAAATTATTAACTATCAGGGCTTCTCAGACCTTTTCCGCAACCTTAGCCAACACGCCATTCTGATAATCCACCATCGCTTGCTGGATCTCTTCAGCGGTGTTCATTACAAAAGGGCCGTACTGAACGATAGGCTCTTCCAGAGGCTTACCCGCAACCATAAGAACCCCCGCTTTATCAGCGCTAATCAACTTCAGCGATTCACCGCTAAAAGCCAGCAGCTCGCCACGATTCAGCGTTAAGTCCGCCTCTGGGACCTCAACAGAACCGTCATAAACGTAGATAAATCCTTTGTGACCTGCAGGCAAGTCATGCTCTAGTTCAGTTGCCTGCTGAATGCGGAAATCAACCATCAGAGGCTGAGTCGCCTCGCGTTGGATAGGGCCTTCCGTCCCTTTCGAAATACCGGCAACAACGCGGCGAAGCACACCGTTATCATCCTGAACCTCAGGAATCTCCTCAGGAGCAAGATCCTGATAGAAAGGCGCCTTCATCTTTTCACTGGCAGGCAGATTCAACCAGAACTGGAATCCCCAAAGCAGGCCATCTTCCTGCATGGGCATCTCAGAGTGAATAATACCTTCACCGGCAGTCATCCACTGCACACCGCCTGTGGTCAGCATGCCAACATTACCCAAATGATCCTCGTGCTTCATGGCACCATGGAGCATATAGGTGATCGTCTCAAAACCGCGATGCGGGTGTGGCGGAAAACCAGCAATGTAATCATCAGCTTTATCGGAGCGGAACTCATCCAGCATCAGAAAAGGATCCAGGTGACGCAGTTGAGGCGTTCCAATCACCCGATTCAGTCGGACGCCAGCCCCATCAGAGGTCGGCATGCCTTTTACGCGATTCAGTACTTTAAATTCAGCCATAACAAACTCCTTTCCCGGAGGATTATTCGATAGATTATCGTCACTATAACCCCGAGAAAAACGACAGAAAATTGCTATTTATGACAGCTGACATTCGATTAAATCGAACATTGAGATCACTGACATCCGGTGAATCCCTTATCCTGAGACTACTTTTTATTCACCCAGTAGACGCCTAAAACTGTGATTGCCATACCGACTAGAGCGATAGCGGACAGTTGCTCATCGAAAAAAATCCAGGCCTGAAGAGCAGTTACCGGTGGCACCAGATAAAAGTAACTTGCCGTTCGGGTCGCCTCCCCCATCTGAATCATCAGCATGAGCAGCAAGATTGCTCCTACAGATAACACCAGTACCGACCAGATCAGGGCACCGGTAAATTCAGGATGCCACTGGACCTGAGTATTTTCCGTTAGTAGCGCAACCGGCAATACAACCAGGAGCCCGGACAGATACTGAATAAAGGTTGCAGCTAATAATGGTTGCGGCTGACAGTAATTTTTCTGGTATAGAGTACCCAGTGTGATTCCAAGCAATGCCAGAACAATCCACATCAACTGGACAAGGGTAATATCCCCGTTTTGCAGAAAATCAGTCCGCCCATTACTTAGTACAAAAATAACGCCGACAATGCCCAAACTCAGCCCCAGCCACTGCTTTGCACTGGGAGCGTTCCGAAAGGCCAGTGCCATAATCCCAGCAGTTAACAATGGCTGAAGGCCCACCAAAAGCGCTACAAGCCCTGCGGGCATACCCAACTCTATGGCGGAAAACACACCGCCCAAATAGGTACTGTGTACCAAAGCACCGGTAATCATCTGCTGCTTCCAAAGGGCGAGCCGTCGCGGCAAGCCGACTCTGAAGATACGCATCAGCAGAATAAAAACCAACAGGTTGGCTGCCATGCGCCAACTCAGGAAAGTGAAGGGTTCACTATAGGGCAGGCCAAAGCGAGCGCCGATAAAACCGGTACTCCAGAGCAGCACAAAAAACCAGGGCAACAAGGTGATTAACAGCGCTTTATGGCGTTTAAAATGAGCGATCAGGGCGGACATAGCAATTCCTGAGATAAATAAGACTTACATAATCGCATGGCTTAAGGACGCTGAGCAATCAATGCGGCATCATACCTGCTTTGCCTTTAACGGTTACAGGCTAGCGCTCCTTTTCGCGGAGATCCGTTTAGCCCGGCGGATCATTTACCATCCACCCGAGGCGAAACAAGTGCAGGGAAGTAAGTAAAAATGTAAATTCCAAAAGCGAGCACCCAGAAGGTTGCCGCCACATCGTACAGAAACGTTTTTTGTACAAAAGCCATTACAAAAACCCGCACGATTACGGCTAACAGCAGCGCACAAAAGGCGATCGACATGACCTTAGGCAGTGTTAGAGGACGGCCGGTATGCCCCAGCGAGACACGCGACATCATTCCTAAGGTCAATAGGCCGATACCGCCAACCGTCAGGGCATGCACATAGATAAAAGGGGATAAACCGGTTAAAGGCAGGGTGGCGCGCAGCAGAAAACCCAAAGCGATCATCAGATAACCGGCATGCAGAATCCAAAGTAGCGGATTGCTTATCAGCCTACGGTCAAACCACCCCCCAACTCTCAGCAGCAAAAGCAGCGCCAGCAATCCGGATAGCCCATAAGCCCAGATCGCCAGAGGCTGCCAAAGGTCATTCAGAAAGGTTATCACCGCTACAGGAAGTATCAGCTTCTCGACAAACGGGATCTGTTTGCCACTGTATTCCGGCGTCGCACGCTCGGTGAAGAAAGGGATTACGCGACCACCAATAATCAGCATCACCAGCACAATAATATTCAGCGCGCCATAAATTCCCAGATGCGCCATTCCCGGAGCGATGCCGAGGCGGTCAAAATGCACCAGCAAATTCATCAGAATCAGCAAACCACAAAAAATGATAAACACCATATTGCGTAAATTAGCGCTCTTCAGAATCGGTATAGCTATCGCAAGGGTCAGCAAGGGGTAAAACGCGAGATCTACTAAGGCAATAACCATTGGCTCCAATGGCAGAAAAGGGGCAATTCGTCCGGCAAGCCACAGCAATAACAACACCAGTAAGCCATGACCACTAAGCATCTTCTGTCCGGTCCAGTTACCCACTGCCGTCAGCAAAAAGCCGCTGATAATGGCTGTAGCAAAACCAAAGATGAGTTCATGGCTGTGCCAAAGCACACCAGGATAGTAGTTAGGCACCGAGGCCACCGAAAACGATACACCTCGCAACTGTAAAACCCAGCCGATCATCAGAACAATGGCAAACAGCGCACCAAACAGAAAGAAAGGACGAAAGCCGAAGGAAAAGAACGCCTGATACGAGACCTTCAGGTCGGACCGGTAAGAGAGTTGTGATGATGCCATAAAGCCTCCGATAAATTCGGAGGCCATTCTAGCGAATACCCGAGTAATTTACTTGGCTTAAGTCAATAACGATCACAGTTCAAAAACTGCTAATAAAACAAGCCAGAACCATAAGAAAAAAGTCTAGCGAATCTCGAAACCAGACATCACCAAAGGCTCTGCATCAACGATATCGAGATAATCCACACGGGAGAGCGGTGACCCCTTCCAAAGCCAATCGATAAGCTCTTTCACTTGGCTTTGCGGCCCCTGAACATGAACCTGAACAGAACCATCCTCCAGATTCATCACCCAACCTTCCAGCTGTCGCCTCTGCGCTTGCTGAAGAGTATTTTTACGAAACCAGACGCCCTGTACACGCCCGGTAACATTGATCGCCTTTACCAGAGCGGGTTCGGACTCCAGAGCCCCTGTAGCTGCATCGTTTTGCATTAATGTCACCAAGGATAAAACATCAAGTATTCCTGTACCTTTCAATGATACAGAATGCCGTAAGCCTATTTCTCAAAAAGATCTTGCGCAGGCTCAGAAAGCGCCTTCTCTTCCCTTTGCACATAGTTCTGAAGAACGTTTATAGCAGATGGCGACAAAAGGGCAAATTCTCTCTTTGACGAAGTCTTTGTGACCGTTTTCTTTCTGTTTGTTCGCTCATCCGCTGGCTTTAACGTCTGAACATAACCTTCAGTGTTGGTATCGCCATTGAGGAGATCATCCGAACCTTGTTTTTTACCTGAGCAAAGTTCAGCCGGAACAGGCCACGGCAACAGGCTCAACAATTGCCATTGCGTCAGACCTGAAAGATCCCTGCCTAATTGCCAGTAGCTGGAACCTCCTCCTTTAACGTCACCTTCATTTTTCACCCGAATCAAGAGGCCATTATTCTGCAACACCTGAATCAACTCTCGCTGCTGACGGGTACTCAGTGAAGCGATCAGTGTCTGCAACTCATCCCGGGGTAAAGGCTTATTGGCTTTCCAACGCTCAAACAGCACCTGAAGCACCCCCATAGCTACCATAAAAGGATTACTATTGACCTGCTTCCAATCCGACTGATAGCGCTGAAGTGCCATTACCAGAGTTGCTCCCAGTAGGAGAATATTCCAACTGATATAGATCCAGAGCAGAAAAAGAGGCACTGCAGCAAAAGCACCGTAAACAACCTGATAAGAAGGTGACTGACTGACAAACTGGGTAAAAATCCACTTGGCCAGCTCAAAGCAAACAGCGGTAAAAAGGCCACCGACCCAGGCATTTTTAATTGGCACATGAGTTTTGGGTACAAAATGGAACAGCATCATGAAAGCCAGCGAAGATGTGAATAACGGCAGGAACTGAAGCAATACCGCTGTAATACCCAAGCTATCCGTTGCATCCAGAAAAAGCTTGTGGGACACCACAAAAGAGGTAACCGCCATGCCCGACCCCATCAACAAAGGCCCCAGAGTCAGTACGGACCAGTAAAGCAAAAAACTACTGGCTCCTTTACGGTCCTCAGCAATCGACCAAATACTGTTAAAGGCCCGCTCAATTGCCTTCATCATCAGAATAGCGGTAACCACCAGAAAAGCGACTCCGACAAACGTCAGGTTACGGGCCTGCTGGGCGAAATCCGCCAGATAGTTACTGACCATCTGACTACTCTCCGGCAACAGGTTACTGAATAACAGGTCCTGTATACCCGAACCTGCCTCACCGGTACTTGGCAACGCTGACAAGATACCGAATGCGACGGTCATCAGAGGCACAAGTGCAAACAAGGTTGTGTATGTAAGCGCTGCTGCGGTTTTCTGACACTCCTGACCAATAAAGCGCTGAACCACAAAACGGATTAGTCCCGGCCAGTCTTTCCTTAGAATCGATGTCATTTAAGCCGCTCCTTTTCGTTAGCTGGACATATCGTTAGAATAGGCGCCATTCTACCCTATTTGATCAGGATCAAGGATATCTCATGCCTGCTGTAACTCTTTATCACAACCCTCGTTGTTCTAAATCCCGCGCGACTCTGGAACTGCTGCAGGAAAAGGGCGTGGAGCCCGATGTTCGACGCTATCTGGATGAACCTTTGTCTGACGCAGAAATTCGTACGTTGCTGAAAAAACTGAATGTTTCTCCTATCGAGATGATGCGTACCAAAGAAGCTGAGTTCAAAGAGCTGGGACTGAGTAAAGAGAGCGACGACGAGACGCTGATCGCCGCTATGGTGAGCACGCCAAAACTGATCGAGCGCCCTATTGCTGAGATCGAAACTGCCGCTGCCATTGGCCGACCACCTGAGAATGTGCTGGAGCTTTTGGCATGAGCCAACCCTATGTGCTTGTGCTCTACTACTCCCGCCACGGTGCCACACGCACTATGGCGGAAGCGATCGCCCAAGGCATCGACTCAGTATCCGGCATCGAAGCCCGATTACGAACCGTGCCAGAGATCTCTGCAGAGTGCGAAGCAATTTCCGACAGTATTCCGACAGAAGGTGACCTCTACTGTACCGATGAAGATCTGCGGCAATGTTCAGGGCTTATTTTAGGGAGCCCGACGCGTTTTGGCACCATGGCAGCCCCCCTGAAATACTATCTGGAAGGTACCAGCAATCTCTGGATGAATGGTGCGCTGATCGATAAGCCTGCCGCAGCCTTTACCTCTACTGCCAGTCTTCATGGTGGTCAGGAAGCCACTCTGTTATCAATGATGGTTCCCCTGCTGCATCACGGTATGATTCTGGCCGGTATACCCTATAGCCAAACCGGTTTACTGGAAACTCAAACCGGTGGAACACCTTATGGTGCCAGTCATGTTGCAGGCAAATCAGGCGATAACCCTGTTGATGCCATCGAGTTGCAACTCTGTGTCGCCCAAGGCAAGCGTGTTGCAGAGCTGGCCCTTCGCCTGAACTGACCTCACTTTTTAAGTTACTTTACTCACGTAAAGATAATTCACAGGAGATACTGTGAGAAAGATGATGAACCGCCTGGAAACAGGCAAAGATATCACCCACATGGCAGACAAAAGCCGTTTTTGGGTTCTGGCAAGCTATCTGGCGATCATTGGCTTTCTGATCCTGAACAGCTTTCAGCTAACCAAAGATGGCGCTCCCATCTATGTTATTGCCCTGCTGGCCTTTATGCCTATTCTGCCGCTGTTATTATTCGCTCCAGGCTTATGGATCCGCAGACCCCGCTCTCATGCATGGCTTTGCTTTGTCAGCCTGCTTTACTTTATGTACGGTGTTGACCAAGCTTTTCTGCCGGGCAGACAGCTTGTAGGACTGGGGCTCTCGGTTTCATCTCTTATCCTGTTTATCGCGGCAATGATGTTTTCTCGCTGGGAAAGCCTACGCCTGAAACCGGAAACACCGGCGGAGCCTCAGCAAGCCTCAGAGCAAACAGAAAAAAACGACGATAAGACCTGAGTAACATCGCCGCAGCAGTACCAAGTCTACAAAGACTTAGCCCATTAAAAAAAGAAAGAGCCGGACAGCGTAATCTGCCCGGCTCTTTTCTTTTTCAGTTGCATATCAGCCGGTTAAGGCTCTTGCCCATTATAACTTTCGGCTGAGATCTTTACGGGGAGCAAAACGTTCGTGATTGGCACTAACAACCTGATTACGCCCACGATCTTTCGCACAATAGAGCGCCTGGTCGGTCAGATCCAGCATATCGTTCTCAGTGACGCCTTTTTCCGGGACCAAACTGCAAACTCCCACACTAATCGTCACAACATCAGAAATAGATGACTTATGGTGAGGGACTGAAAGAGATTCCACCAACTCACGGCACTGGTTCGCAATTTTCAGAGCCCCAGACTCCGGTGTATTGGGTAACAACAAAATAAACTCCTCGCCACCAAAGCGGGCAAAAAGATCACCGGGGCGGTTGATCACAGAAGACACCAGCTCAGCAATATTACGCAAACACTCATCGCCCTGAAGATGACCATATTGATCGTTGTACTGCTTGAAAAAATCCAAATCAAACAACACCAGTGAGATCGGCTGCTGTTCGCGCTTCGTTCGTTTCCACTCCTGAATAAAGCTTTCATCAAAGAAGCGCCGGTTAGCGATCTGTGTCAAACCGTCGGTCTGTGAGAGATGCGCCAGTTTTTTATTGGCTTGCTGCAGGGCATGATTTCGCTCCTCTGCAACGGTCTCAATTTCAAAACTGCGCTTTGAGAGCATACGTAAATAAGCAGCGACAAGTCCCGTAATCAGAAGCCCCGCCATCATAACAACGTAGGCCAGGTCACTCTTTCGCTCATTCATAAAGCCTTCTGAAGGCGCAACAACCAACTGCCAGTTACGACCGCCAACATCATTGATCATGTAACGCTGCTGCATATCCATAACGGGAGGAGTAACCGGCTGACGCACAAAAAGTAACGCCTGATCACTGCCTTTCTCCTGCAGCGTTGCCATATCCAAGAGAGCAATATGCAGCCCGGAACTACGCCCACCCATCAATGCCTCCTGCACTAAACGATTCAGAGTGAATTGCCCGGCAACGACACCACGGAGTTCACCGCGCTGACCATTTGCGAAGGACTCAAAAACAGGTAAAACAGCAAGAATCCGCTTACCGGATAACCCATCTGTTTTTAATTCCATCGGCTCAGTGGCAACCAGCGCAGAAGTTTCAGAAGCCTTATTGATAGCAGACAACAGCGACATATTAGACGCAAGGTCAAAACCGGTACGGACATTCGTCATACCCTTATCGGCCTGATAAACCACTGGAAAATGTCGACCACGTACAGAAGCCGGCATCCATTTACCTTTTTCTGATATTTCCCGGATGGCAAACCGCGGATCTATCGCTCTAAAGGACTGCTCAAAGCTTCCCCTGTCGCGCTCATTTACTAAAGGTGCCCATTGCAGATAATGAAGCTCAGGATGACGGGATAAAGTGCTGCTCGCCACGCGATCAAATTCTTCCGGCGAGACCGAAGAGGAACCGGTAAAAAGCCCCTGCATTACATACAGAGCCTCAAAGTTAATAAACAACTCCCGCGAGACCTGATAAGAGAGCTCTTTCATCTCCCCTTTAAGCTGAACACGGATCGCATCTTGCCTTAGTACATCTATGTTCCAAGCAATCAGCGCTGAAACGACAAAACCTATGATCAGGGTGATGTAGCTCAACCTGTTTGAATATGCCTTCATCAGCTTCTTATCCTTATAGCAAAAACAACCGGAGACGAAATCTCACCTTACGTCTTAAGTATATGTACTTTATATCGGCTGAAAACCAGATAAATAGAGTGCTATCGCTATTTTTAAGCAAAAAAACCAACCCTCTTTTTTTAAGACGAACACCAGTCAATTAAACCCAAAAAAACAATATTTACAGCAATTTAAACCATAAAACCTTTAGTAACAAAGCCGTGTATTCTGGTAACACCAAAGTATAAAAACAACATGGCATGCAAGATGCTGACACCCATAACCCTTTGTTTTAAAATGCAAAACTGATTGTTGGCATACAATATGTCTTCATCTGTTCGTTGTGGTTATTCAACACCTCATCAAACACCACCCTAGTTTGATGACGTGTTTCAGGTGATGGACCCGCCTGAAGAATTGCATTTACAGAGCACCACGACTTCGAGAGCTATTCAGGACACAACCCACATAGCTCTATTGAGGCCAAAAGCCTAAAAATAAGAACGGAGTACGCCATGAACGTATTTAGCCATCCTGATTTTGACGGACACGAACGTGTCCTATTTGGTCACGACCCCAAATCCGGCCTTAAAGCCATCATCGCCATTCATAACACCAATCTTGGCCCTGCACTGGGCGGCTGCCGTATGTGGCCCTACCCCAGTGAAGATGAAGCACTGAAAGATGTTCTTCGTTTGTCTCGCGGTATGACCTATAAGTCTGCCTTGGCCGGCCTTCCTCTTGGTGGTGGTAAAGCAGTTATCATCGGCGATCCCCGCCAGCAGAAAACACCTGAATTGCTCAGAGCCATGGGCCGTTTTATTGAATCAGCCAATGGTCATTACATTACGGCTGAAGATTCCGGCACAAGCGTTCCTGATCTGAAAGTCATGGCGGAAGAAACCTCCTATGTTGCTGGTGTTATGGAGAAACCTTGTGCAGACGGTCATCTGCGCAGCGGTGATCCATCACCTTCTACCGCTTACGGTGTTTATCGCGGGCTTATGTCTGCGGTTGAATTCCGCCTGGGACGTAAGGATCTTTCCGGCCTGAAAGTTGCCATTCAGGGCGTGGGTAATGTGGGATTCCGACTGGCAAAACACCTGCATGACGCAGGCGCGGAACTTTGGGTCACAGACATCTACGACGACATGGTGCAGCGTTGCGTTAACGAACTGGGTGCGAAAGCGGTCTCATCTGACGAGATCTATAGCCTGGACGTTGATGTTTTTGCACCCTGTGCGATGGGTGGCATTTTAAACGATGAGACAGTAAGCCAACTGAAAGCCAAGGTTGTGGCAGGCGCTGCAAACAACCAGCTCGAGTCCCCACTCCATGGCGACCGGCTTCGGGACAAAGGCATCCTCTACGCTCCGGATTACGCAATCAACTCCGGTGGCATCATCGATGTGTGTTACGAGCGCATGGGCAATTTCGACCCTAAAGCCGTTAACGATCACATTGAATCTATTCACAGCACCCTGATGGAGATCTTCACCCGGGCTGAAAGCGAAAAACAACCTACCCATGTTATTGCGGATCTGGTTGCCCGAGAACGCTTCAGCAAACCGGTAGAGATCCATCAACGCGCTTAAATACATTTCCCTGAATTAAGCTATGCCGGCCTTACCTCAGAGGTCGGCGGGCTTAGCTTTCGCTTAAAAACGAGGAGAAACTCGTGTCTATAAAAACGACAAAAAACAATACAGGACACCAAGGTCAGCATTGGTCATCCCGCTGGGCATTTATCATGGCAGCTACCGGGTCCGCCGTTGGCTTGGGCAATATCTGGAAATTCCCTTACATCACCGGTGAAAATGGTGGCGGTGCTTTCGTATTGGTTTACCTGGCTTGTATCGCAGCAGTAGGCCTGCCAATCCTGATGGCAGAAGTTCTGCTGGGCCGTAAAGGCGGTAAGAGCCCAATCGCCAGTATGCAAGACCTGATCCGCGAACATAATGCCAATGCCGGCTGGGTTTCGATCGGCACCTTGGGAACCATCGCCGCATTCCTGATTCTGTCCTTCTACAGCGTGATCGGCGGCTGGGCAATAAACTACGTGGGTTATACCTTTAGTGGTAATTTCGTTGGCCTGAATGGCGACAGTGTTGGCGGCATCTTCTCAGGAATGCTGGGCGATCCTTCCTCTCTGCTGTTCTGGCACAGCGTCTTTATGGCATTCGTTCTTTTCATCGTCGCACGCGGTGTTAAAGGCGGACTGGAAAAAGCGGTAACTTACCTGATGCCGACTCTTTTTGTTCTGATGCTGGTGATGGTCGGCTATGCAATGACCACCGAGGGCTTTGCTCAGGGCGTAAACTTCCTGTTCAACCCTGACTTCTCCAAGCTGACCTCTGAAGGTGTTCTGAAAGCTCTGGGACATGCGTTCTTCACCCTGAGCCTGGGTACCGGTGTAATGATGGCTTACGGTTCCTACCTGGACCGGGACGTTTCTATTGCTAAAACATCGATCACCGTTGGCCTAATGGATACCCTGGTTGCCCTAGTTGCTGGTCTGGCAATTTTCCCTATCGTTTTCTCCAGCGGTATGGAACCGAGCGAGGGACCCGGTCTAATCTTTGTATCCTTACCGATGGCTTTTGGCAGCATGCCTTTGGGGACGCTGATCGGCACAGTGTTCTTCGTGCTGCTGGTATTTGCGGCTCTAACCTCTGCCATCTCTCTGCTGGAACCGTCCGTAGAATGGCTGGAGGAGCGCAGCAGCTTTAACCGTCTGACGGCAACTCTGATTGCTGGTGGTGCGGCATGGTTCCTGGGTATTGCGACCGTTCTGTCTCTGAACGTATGGTCTGGCGTACACCCTCTGGGTATGTTCGCAGCCTTCGAAGATAAGACCATTTTTGACCTGCTGGACTACATCACCTCAAATATCATGCTGCCGTTGGCCGGTCTGCTGGCTGCGCTGTACGTTGGCTGGGTCATGAAAAAAGAAGATGTTGCGGAAGAACTGAGCCTGTCTCAGGGCGCTTTGAACCTGTTCTGGAACGTAACCCGTTACATAACCCCACTGGCAGTCATCATTGTTATGTACAAGTCTATAGCAGGGTAATCCTCCGGTTGAACATCCTCTGCCAACCGTTGTACTAATAAGCCCCGGCCTTCGAAAGAAGCCCGGGGCTTATTGCGGTTAATGTCGGCGCTCCAATAAACCACCTGAATAGCAAGACAGAAAGCCTTAATGGCAGGCAATAAAAAAGGCAGAACCCAAAGAGAGCCCTGCCTTAGTGATCTATTAGTCAGAAGAGAACTAACTATCCAGCTTAGGATTCAGCAACGTCAGAACCTCATCACCCTGCAGGCGACGATCACGATATTCCGTACCAACCCGCTCTAACAAGACCTCAGGATCAACTTCAGGATTACCAAAATAGATACCCATTCGGGCCTTAACTTTCAACTCTGGCCATTCCGGGTATGAAAGACGAGCAATAGCACGCATCAGGTGTGAAACGAGATCCTGAACTGAACTTTTGGTTGCCAAAGGCAGTAACAGGCAAAGTTTTTTACCGGAAAAACGGGCCGCGTACTCCGGCATCTCAACAACGCGCTTAACAATCTGTCCGGTATGCAACAAGACACGCTCACCAGCTGGCTGCCCGTATTGCTCATTAATCTCCGGCATATTTTCCAGATCAAGCAACATAAGACCAAACGGTTTCTTTGTCTCTAGCGCTTTGGACATCACGCCATGTACATAAGGCAAAAAGTAAACTCGCTGCATGAGACCTGTAGCGGGGTCGAGCATCGAATCCATTTGAGCTTCTGCGAGCATTTCATGCATCTGATCCGTCTCAGCCATGCGCTCAGTAACATCATGACCAGACACCAGAATCATCTCTTTCTGATCAATATCAACACACTGCAGCTGAAGAGAGTAATCACGCATACCCGCCAGTTTGGAAACCAGCACCGTATTCATGGTCATATTTTGATGGGCTGAAGAAGACAGGTTATCAAGAATTGCCGTCAGTTCCGGCACTGAAAACTCAGGAAACAGGTGATGAGGAGAGAGCTTGCAGATTTCGCCATTGGCATAACCAAGGGCTGTCTCTGCAGCAGAGTTACTGTAAACGAAGCTAAGGCTCTTAGGATCAAGTAGTAACAACAACTCGCGGGACTGAGCAATTGCAGCCCCGATAAGTTGATCTGAAACAGCCATCATCGCACTCTCCTTACACCTTTTATTCTTATCAGGAAGTTAAAGAAAATACCTGTAACCTCTTCCTAATAAAAGCATCAAAAGGTAACGCTTTGTCTTTATCTGTCCATAGCCGTAGCCAGCATCTCAATTTTGAGACAACCAGAGAATGACAGCACTACCAACGAAGTGTCTCTTTAACAAACGGAATGGTCAGCTTTCTCTGAGCCATCAAAGACGCATGATCCAAAATCGACAACATATCAAACAGTTCACGTAATGCCCGCGGACTTCGATGCAGAATATAACGGGCCACCTCATCTGTTAATTCTAGCCCACGCTCACGGGCTCTGAGTTTAAAGGCCGCAATTCTTTGCTCATCATCAAGTTTATGAAGCGAAGACGTTACACCCCAAGCCAATCGGGATGATAAATCCGGTAACTTAACACCCAGTTTTGCCGGTGGCGCATCAGCAGAGATCACTAATATTTTACCGGCATCCCTGAGACGGTTAAAACAGTGAAAAAGAGCCGTCTCCCATTTGGCACGACCCGCCACAAGATTCAGATCATCAATACACACCAGATCCAAAGCTTCAAGCCCCTCCAGAAGATCCGGGGACAAAAGAGCCAACTCATCCAGTGGCAGATAAACGGAACGAAGGCCCGCAGCATCAGCCTGATGGCATAACGCCTGAAGCAGGTGGCTTTTACCGGAATCGTGAGGGCCATACACGTACTGAAAAGACTCACCATGCCCTTCAATAAGGGCACGTAAAGCATCCAGAAGATAACTATTATCTCCCGGATAGAAATTCGCAAAGGTCGCATCGTCTCTCAGACCAATGCTTAGCGATAGCTGCGAAGCTTGAAAATCAGCCATATTTCAATGACTTACCTTAAAAAATCCATCATGAGGAATAAATTAGCTGCTTTAAACAATAAAAGAAAGTCTCTTGTTCATTTATACAGCAATTCACCACCTATTGTCCTGCACGAATTGGATCAATTATGCGGTAAGGAAATAACAGTGGGCAACACAGCAGGCTTAGAGCCACAAACACAATCAAATAGCGCCTTTACAGAGCTTATTTCATTAAAACCAGCCCGCAGCTACGCCCAGACGATATGCTAAAGCAGCACTTGCAGCTACCCAAAGTAATTTGACCCAGAGAGGAAAACGAAGAGACTTTTCATCGCGCATAACAGCAACTCCTTTTGTTCATGCGTTTTCAAAACGTAATTTTAGCCAGTATCAACAACCTTAATAACTAGGATGAACCCGAGCTATGCAAACAATGACCAGTACCTCTGCCGGTATCATCCCTATCAGTTGCAAGAGGCAAAAAAAAACCTGCTCATTTGAGCAGGTTTTAGAATAATGGCGGAGGGACAGGGATTTGAACCCTGGAAGGGCTATTAACCCTTGCCGGTTTTCAAGACCGGTGCTTTCAGCCGCTCAGCCATCCCTCCAGCAGGAAAGCATTATACGGACTGATTTCTGCCGGT
>JBLWSY010000005.1:0-198645 GCA_048270425.1 Oceanospirillum sp. | reverse complement strand
TACCAAAATAATCATCTGCTCCAGTATTCGATGCTTTAACGTAACCAACCGCGGAAGCCAGAGATGTCGTCACGGACACAGTAGCCGAGTCACTGCAGCCTACAGCGTTACAGGACTGTAAAATATATTGAGCATTAATACGGGCAGGGAGCGACACCACATGGTCATAGCTCACACTGTCTGCGGTTATCGTCGCGATCTGCTCAAAACCAGAGCTACCATCCGGGTTTTCCAACAGGCGATACTCTGTCTCGTCTGCCACATCATCCCAACTGAACTGCAGGGTCTTCGTCGCTTTTGGCGTGAGAGTGAAGTTTTTAACCGCTTCCGGAGCTGTGATTGGTAAATCAGATGAACCTCCACCGGCGGGTGGTTCTCCCACGGGGTTATTTACCGGCGCTCCATTGTCTGGTGAACTGCTTCCGGATGAACCACCACAGGCGCTTAACAAGAGCGTAGTAGAAAGGCATAAGGCAGAAAGCGTCATGCCGCGTAAAGCAGGTAAGGTTGTCATCGAATACTCCATATAATCCAAGGCTGGCCTGGCAAACCACCGGCCACTGGGATGAGTCAAGAAAGGATTCGATGCAATTTAATCAAGTGTCAAAGACAGGTCTTCCACTGAGCGCTACTCTGCCCGATATGGTAAAAACCTAGAGAGGGTTTCATTCAATAAAAACAAAGACAGAATATACCAGATGCCTGTCAGCTACGGTGCTGCTCTGAAATAAATGTGCTCGTCTGAAATGAAAATAAAGCTCCTGCAGCTCAACGCAGTTCTCCAGGAGCAATACCAAAGCGTTGCTTAAACGCTTTGTAGAACCATGAAACATTATTAAAACCGCTGAGATACGCGATATCGGTTATCGTTTTTAAAGCAAAAGCAGGATGCAGCAAACAGTCATAAGCTCTTTGTAAGCGAACCTTCAGCAGGTATTCGGTAAAGCTAATGCCTTCCTGCTCAAATAAAGCCCGCACATAACTGGGTGAAATGCCATGTCTCTTAGACACCCAGTCCAAAGACAACTCACCCAAACCTGCATTGACCAGAAGATCTGCCTTTACCGCCTTTAACCGGGCCTGCTTTAAGCCATTTTGCCGGGCATGAACTTCAAAATCGCTGGAAGCCCCTACTGCCAATGCGGCAAGCTCAACTAATCTGTTTGTCGACTCGAGGACGTTATCGCATGATAAGGGGTTGTTCGTCATTAACTCATCCACACATTGAGTCAACAATGGAATGACGTCGGCCCTTAAATAAGGTTGCATGTCCGGTTTATCACGCCCGGCAACAAGAGGCTCGAACAGCTTGCGTGACACATTAATATTCAGCAGGCGGGTTCCCACATCCCTGAAGACAATTGTGCCGGGCCGATCGCCAAAACTTAAGCATCCCAGGCCGGGCTCGTACAGATGATCACTGCTCTGATCAATTGAAGCGCTCCACAAGGTTCGACCAGGTGGGTTTAACAGGAGTGAGAAGTCATCATTCCCGTCACGTATATGTTTTTCGGTCCGGTGGACGGCAATTTTAGAGGCCGTAACGCAACCAATAGAAATGCCCGGCAGCAGCCTTAGCTTTGTTTCTATCTCTGGCGCACGGTTATCCAATGGCTCCACATCGATATGTGCCATAGCAGCATAGATATCTCTGGCGGCCTCCAGTCGCTCCGGTAAAGGGAAGTTCTTTGTGGAAAAATGAATAAAAGCCATAACCTTTCTCTCCGTGTCAGACAGACAGAAAGTACTGAGACTCAGCGAAAGAGTCGATTGCTTTATGCAGTTTCTGTTAACTATGTCCGAAACAGCCCGAAGCATATAAGCTGCAAGACTGAGTTTAGTCAGTTGCCTGCATCGGCACCATGCTTAACAGGGCCGAGCGAACCCGCTCAACACTCAGATCGTGAATACAGGGATCAGTGGCTTTGTTTTTATGCTGGCGACAAATCAGATCGTTACAGGGCTGACAGGTACGGTCACTACGGACCGTTTTTACCCGAGCACGCTGGGGGGTGGACTGATGGCCCTGCTGGTCATGATCCTGCGGAATCACGACATCCAACTCACCACGGCCTCTTAGCATAACCAGCGGGTGGTTCAGGGCCAGGCAGAGCTGACTGTAGAGGGTTTCCTGCGCCAGAACAGCCCGACTCAGCGCCAGCAGATCCAGCTTGTCATCCCAGGCCAGTCGGCCACAGAGGTTGCTGACCTCCATCTGACGCTCATGATCCAGTCCGGCACAGATCTGCTCACAGAAAGCCTGCTCGCTGCGGGGTGCGATCAGCCAGATCTGCCACCCCTGATCGATCAGTTGTTCCGCCAGTTTTGTCCAGCGCTCAGCTGGCCAACGTTGCCCCATCGCAAGATCACCACCGGGGCAGAACACCATGGCAGGTCGCTCCTGATCCAGATAGTGCGCCTTAATCTGTACGCGAGCGTTATCCGGGTCGGTAAACAGCTGAGGTTCTAATGGCTCATCACTCATCTCGCCATGATCATCAGCCAGAGCCAGATAACGACTGCGGCGGGTAGGGAATTTCCCGGCAGGCATCCAGCGGGCATCATTGATCAGCATAAATCGCAAACGACCTAAAGAGCCGCTGCGGCGCTCAATACCGGCCATCCAGGGAACCAGTGATGGTTTCCAGCGAATGGTAAAGACCAGAGCCTGATCAAAGGGTTCGAAGGTTTTCTGCCACTCTTCCAGCTGACGACCGGCAATCCAGAACAGCTTACCGGCGGCATCAGCATCGGGCAGGGTCAACAGATCATCCAGACCGACCAGGCGACGGGCCAGTGAATGCAGGTGTGCGGGTGCCATAAGGCTGATGCGACACTCCCGGTGTTTGCGGATCAGACGCTGGATAACACATTGCACATCCAGTAACGCATCCGGGGTTTCATCAGCAATCAGCAGAATTTTCATGACAGGCTCATTTCGCTTGCAGGAGTGAAGGATCACAGCATATTACTGCCCAAGGCAGCTTTTACAAGGGGGCATACTTCGACAAATGATCTGGATCGGGTCACGGGGTAATCATCACAACAGGCCGCGTTTAATTTGAACGCTTAACCAGCCAGGCAGCCATTTGTGTTAATGCCTGTGCGTTATCGATCTCGCTGATCGATTCAATGGCACAGTAATAATGTCGGTACAACTGCTCCGTTGCCCCCTGTCGTCCAAGACAACGAACAAACGTGGAAGCCTGGTTCTGTGCATCCAATTGTGCAGGTTTGCCCAGCGTGGCCTCATTAGACTCCACATCCAGCAGGTCATCTTTTATCTGGAAGGCGATCCCCAGATGGTAAGCGAACCGCTGCAGACTAGCGATATGCCCCTCAGACTGTCCGGTGAGAAGGGCTGGCAGCACCAGCGCGCTCTCAATAGCGTAAGCCGTTTTCTTCAGGCTGATCTCTTCCAGCGCCTCAAGCGTTAAAGCATTACCCTGCGCCTCCAGATCCAGCCATTGGCCATGACAGATCTTCTGGCTGAGCTGGCTGGCGTATTCCAGAGATTTCAGCAGATGCTCTGCTTTAAACTGTCCCATACCCGCATGAACTTCCACCGCTTTCAGGATCAGGTTGACGGCAGAGATCTCAGCTTTGGCTTCACTCTGCAAGTGCTGATGTAAGGTCGGCTTGCCCCGACGCAGGTCAGAATTATCCTGACTGGGTTTATCATCCAGAATCAGCGAAGCGGTGTGCATATATTCAATAAAGCGCACCACAGGAGCAATCTGATCAAAGGACAGTCCCAGACAATCCTTGCTGTAGAGAGTGCATAACACGCCCCGAAAGTATTTACCGCCAGCGGACAGCGAATAGTTTGCGGCGTCTTCGAGCGGGTTCCCGGCGTTGAGGGGCAGCTGTTTACCGATCTGCGCCTGAATCCCTTTAATGCGCTGTTCTAACGCACCAAAACCCCGCTGTTGATTCTGTGCATCCTGCAGTTGCTGTTGCAGCTGGGTACTGAAAAACTTATCTAACCAGCCCATTTCCAATGGCAGTTCAAGCGCAGCCCGTACAGACTGTTGAATGGGTTTAAGTTCCGGGCAGTCCTGTGTTAAGCGCGCCATTCGCTCAGAAAATCCGGCCTTACCAAGCGTCTCTAACAGCAACTTGTGGCTGTTGATGCAGCGCTTTATCAGAAGTTTTCGGGTCTGAGAATCTCCCCGATAGCATCGGTAGATCAGGTGGTGCAGCAACGACCAGTACAACCGATAAGGATGAATGCCCTGGTAGGTTCTGTTCTGGTAGATCAGAGCAACAAACGGGGTGATATTGCCCTCCTGATAATCCAGATCCACATCTTTAAGATCATCATGCAGTTGGTTAAATAATCCGAAGTACTGGTAGTTGCCCAGGGTAACCTGATTAGAGACCAATGCATCGGCCAGAATACGGGAGCGGCTCGATTTATTAATCATCCCCAGCCATACCGGCCCGGCATCGGCCTGCTGGGATTTCAGAAAAATATAGGCCTGATCCAGAAAGGCCTGAAAATGATCGCCCTGCTGTTGCTGAATAAAAACGAAGGCTTCCGCCAGCTCATCAAAAACGTAATTGAGCCACTGACCCGGCTTGTCTGCCTGACATTGACCCCCTTTGCCATCATCCGGTTTATGAACGACACCCTGCAGAATGGATGTTTCAAGAGCCTGATTAAAACGGGCCTGCTGATCCGTTGTCAGTACCTGAGAATCCTGCAGATCATCAATCAGCGGATACGTCAGGCCGTAGTAGTACCCCAGGCGGATCGCCTGCTCAAAGTCAGCATGCTCACCTTTACTTTGCCACTCGTTCATCAGCACACCGGCGACAACTTTCAGCAGCTTGCGCAGGCCCTGATGAGCTGCCAGTGCTTCCGGCAGTTCCTGCTTCAGGCGATAAATTTTAGCCGACAGCCAGATAAAGGCCCTCTCAGCCTGATGCTTTTTTGCCCAGCGAAAACCGTGCAGCATCATATCAGGGGCGTCTGCCGGGTCAGAATTCTCCGAAACACGACCAAGTCGTTTTGCTAAATCATCGGTCAGATAGTCGATCTTGTCGGCAACGTCTGTCTGGTTGAGGTCGAGATCCAGATCCCGGACATACAGATAGGCCAGAGATTCCTGCAGGTAGCGCCTGAGTTGTTTCTCACGGACCAGCTTTTTAATAAAAGCCGGACTGTTAAAAAAGCTCAGTTTATGTGCCAATGAAACCTTAGGTGCATTCTGACTCCAGTGACGGATATCCTCTGCAAGGCGCGTGAACGTTTGGGGGTTTTGGCTATCTGCCAACAGGGTATCCAGAAAGCACTGCGCCTGTTCCTGAGCGCGGGCAAAGCCCTGTATCCTACTTGGGTTTGTCATGTTACGGGCTCTGAGTCCTGTTTACGGGCGTCAAAATGATGATGAGGGTTGAGGTATGATTCATTATGCGGATCACAGTAATAACATCGATGCCGGATAGCAACTCATAGGCTGCGGCCAAACAGGTGGCACCCGCAACAGGCCGTTGTTGCATTTTGTTCTGACAAAACATCAGGCTCTTAGAAAACAGTTGTGGCAAAACAGCTCAGGGAAAGCGATGAAAAAACACCTTATCAACTACTTCAACAATATTGCTGATCAGAAATGGCTCTACCCGGCGCTGTTTGTTTTTTCCTTTCTGGAATCCACGATTGTTCCGATCCCGCTGGAATTTGTACTGGTGCCGCTAATGCTGCAAGCCTCAACCAAACGCATCTGGTTGCTGGCAGGCATCGCGCTGTTGGGTTTTCTGGCCGGAGCTACCCTAGGTTATTTCAGCGCCGTGCATTTGCTGGATCAACTGGAACCCTGGTTGCTGCAGTCGCAGGAAAGCCAGCAATATTATCAGGCTGCTTTGACCGAGATGGAGGAAAATGGTTTCTGGTATCTGCTGACGGTGGGCATAACCCCCTTGCCGACCCAGATCGCCATGCTGGCGGCAGGCAGTACCGCCTTTCCCTTTGTGCTGTTTCTGCTGGCGATGCTGGTGACCCGCTCCATTCGCTATTTTTCTATCGCCTGGGTGATGAGCCTTTGGGGTAAGTCCGGCTATCGCTGGCTGAAAGCGCATAAATCAAGAGCACAAAAACTGGCGTTGCTGCTGCTTGTTATTTTTGCGCTCTATAAACTTATCCTCTGAGGTTTTAGCGCTTAAAACACAAAACCGGGAGCGCAAAACCAGAAGCGCAAAAAAATACCCGCTGTGTTGTCACAGCGGGTATTGTCGGTCAGGCTAAACCCGTCAATTAAGCCTTCACCGGAGCCAGCCATTCGGGGTGCTCGGCACGTTTGCCGGTCACCTGATCAAAATAGAGGCTCTGCAGTTTCTCAGTAATCGGGCCACGACGGCCGGTGCCGATCTGACGACCATCCAGCTCACGGATCGGCAGCACTTCAGCCGCAGTACCGGTGAAGAAGGCTTCATCCGCAATATAAACCTCATCACGGGTGATGCGTTTTTCGATCACATCCAGACCCAGCTCCTCTTTCGCCAGCTCCATCACGGTGCGACGAGTGATACCATCCAGACAGGAGGTCAGTTCCGGGGTATAGATCTTGCCGTCACGAATCACAAAGATATTCTCGCCGGAACCTTCCGCCACATAACCTTCGTTATCCAGCAGCAGGGCTTCTTCACAACCACTACGCAGGGCTTCTGACAGCGCCAGCATAGAGTTCATGTAGTTGCCGTTGGCCTTCGCCTTACACATGGTGATATTCACATGATGACGGGTGTAGGAGGAGGTCTGCACCTTGATGCCCAGCTCTTTTGCTTCCGGTGACATATAAGACGGCCACTCCCAGGCGGCGACCATCACATGCACTTTCAGGTTGTCTGCACGCAGCCCCATGCCCTCAGATCCGTAAAACACCATAGGGCGCAGGTAGGCGTGATCCAGATTGTTGTCACGCACGGCAGCCAGCTGAGCTTCGTTCAGCTCCTCTTTGCTGAAAGGAATCTGCATATCCAGAATATGGGCCGAACGGAACAGACGGTCGGTGTGCTCCTGCAGGCGGAAGATCTGCGCGCCCTTGTCGGTTGCATAAGCCCGGACACCTTCAAAACACCCCATACCGTAGTGCAGGGTGTGAGTCAGTACATGTACTTTTGCATCTTTCCAGTCCACCATCTGGCCATCTAACCAGATCAGACCTTCGCGTTCGGCCATAGACATATCGGATTTCCTTCAGCGTTTGGGTTGTGTTTTTATTTTAAATTGCTGTTTTGTTTTCGAATTATTATTCCGTGTTCAAGCTTCAGTATAAGAGGCTTTGCGCCACCGGGCGGTCAGCTTTCCAGCAGACTCTGCCAGATGCGGGTCACGTTCGCGCGGTGATCGGTAAACTGATCCGCAGACACCACGCTCGGTACCTTCTGCATAGAAGCATCATGGGCGGCCTGACGGTACACCAGATAAGCCTCGCTCAGCTGGGCGACCTGCTCAGGCGTTAACAGCCCCACCTGCTCAACCGTCTCCAGAATGCGCATGTTATCGGTCCACTGCAGCAGCTCAGGGTGTTCACTGCTGAAGCGTAGTACGCAGTACTGGGCGATAAACTCAATATCTACCATACCACCGGCATCCTGCTTCAGGTGGAAGCTGGTGTGCGTACCGGTCGCATCCGGTTTGGAACCCAGATTGTCCCGCATCTTAATACGCATGGAGACAACGTCTTCCTTCAGCTGATTCAGGTCGCGCGCTTCAGTGAGAATTTCAGCACGCACCTCAGCAAACTTATCAGCAACCTCAGGACTACCGGCCACAACACGGGCGCGCACCAAAGCTTGTTTCTCCCAGGTCCAGGCTTCTTTCAGCTGGTAGTCCCGGAAGGCTTTCACAGAGCTGACCAGCAGGCCCGAATTACCGGACGGCCGCAGACGCATATCCACCTCATACAGCTGGCCGGATGGCGTCAGGGTGTTCAGAATATGAATAATCCGCTGACCCAGACGGGTGAAAAAGACGCCATTGTCGATGCTCTTCTTACCCTTGCTGTCACCATCGGTCACGCCCTGAGAGGCGGCGTCATGCAGGAACACCAGATCCAGATCCGAGCCATAACCCAGCTCGATCCCCCCCATCTTGCCGTAACCGACAATGACAAAGGACGGGTCACAGGGAGCACCATCCTCTTTCGCCGGTACACCGTATTTATCGGTCAGGGTTTTCCATGCCATCTGCAGCACATATTCCAGCACCGCTTCAGCGATATAAGTGAGGTAATCACTCACCTTCATCAGATGGCGGGTCTGGTTGATATCCGATGCCGCCACACGCAGTACGTGAGCACGCTTGAAGTAGCGCAGCGCTTCCATCTGCGCTTCTTCATCTTCTTCCGGCAGACGCAACATCTGCTGGCGAAGATCATCACGCAGCAGCTCAATATCTGCGGGTGTATAAAGTGTGGCGGGATTGAGCAGCTCATCCAGCAGGATCGGGGTTTTCGCCAGATGCTCGGCAATCCACGGACTGGCGGAACAGAGTTTAACCAGCTGCTTGAGGGCGCTTGGGTTCTCCATCAGCAGCACAAAGTAAGCACTTCTTCGCAGTACGGCTTCCACCAGCAGCAGAGTACGCTCCAGAGTCTGGGATGGCGTACCGCATTCGGTCACCGCCTGCAGCAACATCGGCATAAAGGCCTCGAGGCGCTCACGACCTTCCCGCTGTAACCCCTGAACGACCCGGCTGTTACGCAGGCTGTCCAGTCGGCGATAGGTGGTTTCGGCATCTTCAAAACCCTGCTCTTCCAAGAGACGGGCACCGGCCTCGGGATCGTATTCGCCTTTCCAGAGCGCACCGAGTTCTGCGCTCTGGCTGTCATCCTGCTCCTCCTCATCTTCGGGAGCGGCAATCACATTGGCGAAGTGTTTACTGACTTTGCCCCGCTCCAGCTCCAGACGGGCCTCGAAATCCTGCCAGTTATCGAAATTCATGATGTAGGCCATACGCAGGCGCGGGAAATCATCTTCCGGCAGCGTCTGGGTCTGCTGATCCGCGACGCCCTGCAGAGCATGTTCGGCATTACGCAGGAAGAGATAGCCTTCCAGCAGCTCATCGGTCACTGCCTGAGGAATCAGGCCAAGGCCGCTGATGATCGGCAGCACTTTGCGGATCGAGCGTTCCTGCAGTTCGGTATCCCGGCCACCGCGGATCAGCTGGAACACCTGGGTAATAAACTCCACCTCACGGATACCGCCGGGGCCGAGTTTGACGTTAGTGATCAGTCCCTTACGGCGCACCTCGCGGTTGATCATCGCCTTCATATCCCGCAGGGATTCGATGGCGGAGAAATCCACATACTTGCGGTACACAAAAGAATTCAGCTCTTCCAGCAGTGCGTTACCGCCTTCGATATCACCGGCGATAATACGCGCCTTGATCATGGCGTAGCGTTCCCACTCCCGACCCTGATCGTGGTAGTACTCCACCATGGCGTTGTGGCTCAGCGCCAGCGATCCGCTTTGCCCATAAGGGCGCAAACGCATATCCACCCGGAAAACAAAACCATCAACGGTATTGGCATCCAGCGCTGCGATCAGCTTCTGCCCAAGACGGATAAAGAAATCCTGATTATCCAGCGAGCGGCTGCCGCCCTGAGTCTGACCATGTTTCGGGAAACAGAACATCAGATCGATATCGGAAGAGAGGTTCAGTTCACAGGCACCCAGCTTGCCCATGCCGATGACCGACATACGCTGAGGTTGCGGCTCCCGGCCCTCTTCCGCTTTGGAATAAGGCGTGCCCCACTTAGGTGTATAAAAATCGTACAGCCAGCTCAGTGCTTCATCGACACAGATATCCGCCAGATGGCTCAGCTCAGCAGTGGTCTGCCACATATTGGTGGTGAAGGAGAAATCACGCCAGATAATACGCATCATCATCTGACGGCGGAACTGACGCAGGGCGCGGTGCAGGTCGTTTTCAGCGGCACAGTTCGCCAGCTTAGCCTGCAGAATCTCGCGCATCTGGGCAGCAGTCAGAGACTCGGTGAACCAGCCTTTTTCCAGCATCTCTGCCAACAGGAAAGGAAAACGCAAAGCGCTGTCGACCACGTACTCGCTGCAGACCACAATCTTATCCGCAAAGGGCAGGGCTTTAAGTCCGGCAAAAAGATCAGGCTCCAATCCATCCTGCAGTTTTTGCCAGTGCTGATCCGAGGTGGATTTCAGATTTTCAGGCAGATGTTGAGGGGGCTGTTGCGGGATGGATGATGTCATGGTGATTCCTTTATAAACCTAACAGACCAAAATCTGGCCGGCCAAAACAGACCGGATGACGATACAGACACACTGCATAACGATTGCGTTGAAATAACACTAGCGCTTAGTTTTACCAAAAACGACTGATCAGGATGCTGCCCCATGTCACACCGGCAAAGACCAAGGCGATAAATACCGCTGCAGAGCCGATATCCTTCGCCCGTCCGGACAGCTCATGATGCTCGGGGCCGATGCGATCCACGACAGATTCAATGGCAGAGTTAATCAGTTCAGCAATCAGAACCAGCACACAACAGCCGATCAGCAGCAGCCGTTCGATCAGGGTTTGGCCCAGAAAAACAGCCGCCGGAAACAGGATGATGCACAAAGCCACTTCCTGACGAAAAGCCGCTTCATTAACAAAAGCAGCCTTAAGGCCTTTCATGGAATAACGGGTTGAATGAATAAGGTGGGTCAGACCGGTATGACCTGGTTTCATACTGCTTTTTCCTAAACTGCCAGTCGACTGATCATAGTCGAGCCATTAACAGGGTTTAAATTCACCGATAGGGTAACAGATTCAGATAATCTGGTAGGCTTTCATCTGCTGGATCAGGGTACTGATAACGACCTTGAGCACCACAATAACAGGAATAGCGAACAGCATTCCGGTAAAGCCCAGCAGAATAGAACCGCCCATAACCCCGATAATCACCACCAGCGGGTGCAGACTGACCGCATTGCCCAGCACGACAGGCTGATAAACCGCGTTATCCAACAACTGTGTAATACCCACAACCACCAGCACCCAGATAAACATGCTGTCGGCCGTGATAAAGCTGAAAAGTGGTGTGTACTCTTCTACCACCAAGCCATAAATCAAACCGATTAACAGACCAATCCCAGGGCCAAGAAAAGGGATCGCGTTAGCAAGACCCGCCAGCGTGCCAATGACAAACGCCCATTTCGCGCCAAAGCCGATAGCAAAGAGCCCCACCATCAGGGTAAAACCAACAAGGGTGCATTCCAGAAAGGTTCCCCGCAGATAACGCCCCAGCGCATCATCTACGTTGTGGATCACGGTCAGCACCATCTCGAAATAACGGTTGGGCACCAGCATTACCAGACTGCGCTTGATCTCTCCTTCATCCAACAGGAGAAACAGAAAAACAAAAGGGGCGGCCATCCAGAGAGAGATCACACCACCAATTGCCGCCAGAAGGCCTGCGTTAGCGTTCGCAGACGATTCGGCCTGCTTCTCCGCAGCAACCGCCTGAGCACTCTGATCCACGGATTCATCAGCGGTATGGAGCGCATTGTTCTTTTTATGCTGCTCAATATTAGCGAGGAAATATCGGTAGTACTTCTGGTCGAAGCGGTCAGCCCCAAAGCGGCTACGGTAATACTCTTCAAACTGCTGACGCTCTTTTGGCGGCAGGATAAGCCAGCTGTTGATCTGCTGCCAGAAAGGCTCAATCTCACTGCCCACAAGGCTGTAGACCAGATTGCCTTTGCCGTTGTCATCCACCTGCATCAGCTGCTGGTATTTTTCATTCAGCTTAAACTGAATCCGCACCCTTAATTCCAGTTTGCCCTGTTCATCCGGGATCGCATCCCGTATCTGGCCGGAAACCAGACTGATAATCAGAAAAAAACCGGTAAACAGCAGCAAAATGGCCGCAGCTTTGGGGACGCCATAACGGCGCATTCGGGCCAGCAGTGGGTGACAAAGATAAGCGGCGAGAGCCCCGACAATCGCAGGCAAAATCAGCTCACGTAACGCCCAGACCAGAAGCGCAAAAACGGCCAAACCGAAAAATGCAGAGATCAGGAAAAAGAGCTTACGACGTTTGGCCCGCGAGAGCGCATCGTACTCAAGATTCATAAAGACCAACCTCAGGATTCATAATGACCTACCGTCTGACGCAGGTCAGAAAGCTGCTGATTGGTCACTTTCAGTCGCTGACCGATAATCTGCGCCAGCTCTTTCAGCACCTTGCTGCCGATAACCGCTTCCTTCTCAATCAGCTTATTAAAATCGGAACGGAAAAAGGCGATCGCCTGAGCATCTTCAGCGGCAACCGCCGACGCGGATCGGGGGGAATCATCCAGCAGCGCCAGCTCTCCCATAAAGGTTCCGGTACCCAGCGTAGCCAATAACAGATCGGCCGAGCCCTCCTGCGGAATGACGATATCCACTTTACCGGACTTAATCACAAACATGGCAGCACCGGGGTGCCCCATCTGGAACAGGCGCTCTCCCTGAGCATAGCTTCTGAGATGGGCGATTCGGGCAATCCGTTTGAGCTCGCGGCGGGTCAGACAGGCAAAAAGCGGTACCTGAGACAAAATGGCGATCAGATCCTGCTGAGCCAGGTCCTGATCTTTATGGAAAATATTATCCCAGAAGGCATTCAATCGATTTTTATCCAAAATAACACCTGCTTAACCCAGCTTATATTCAGGCCTAAAAAAGCCGCCAATCCCGCGTGCAGCCTAGCTTATCCAAAAGATTTAACAAACGCGAACCTTTAACCCGTACGCTGCTGAAGGATGCTGTGCCTGCACATAAAAGGCGGTTTTATTACGCACCTTTCATTGCAAAACGCTTCTGCTGTGTATAATGCAGGCGCCTGTTTCTCTGAAGAAACTATAAATACATGGCAAAAAAATAATAATTCTTAAGATAGACAGTGAGTTACAAACAACTACCCGACCCGTTCATTATCAAGGACCTTAAAAATGGCTCAGACCATATCACAAGGCTTTTTACGCAACTTTCTAGGCAGTTCGCCACTCTGGTATAAGAAAGTCATTCTTGCCTTTCTTATCATTAATCCAATCCTCTTTTTCCTTCCTGCTTTTGGCCCTTTCTTCACCGGCTGGCTGCTGATTGTTGAATTTATCTTTACCCTGGCAATGGCCCTCAAATGCTACCCACTGCAACCCGGTGGATTACTGGCGATTGAGGCGATTGTCATCGGTTTAGCCTCGCCAGATTCTGTGATGCACGAGGTAGAGGGCAATCTGGAAGTGATCCTGCTGCTGGTGTTCATGGTAGCCGGTATCTACTTTATGAAGCAGCTACTGCTGTTTGCCTTCACCAAAATCCTGCTGGGTGTTCGTTCCAAGCCGATACTTTCTCTTCTGTTCAGCATTACCGCAGCGCTGCTATCCGCGTTTCTGGATGCCCTGACAGTAACCGCCGTTGTGATCAGTATTGGTGTGGGCTTCTACTCGGTTTACCACAAGGTCGCGTCCGGAAAGCAGTTTCATCAGGAAAGCCATGACAATGGTAATGATGGCTCGCTGAACGAGCAGCACCAAAGCGACCTTGATCAGTTCCGGGCCTTTCTGCGCAGTCTGCTGATGCATGCTGCTGTGGGAACAGCTCTGGGGGGCGTTTGCACTCTGGTGGGTGAACCTCAGAACCTTCTGATTGCAAAAGTAGCGGGCTGGAATTTTGGCGAGTTCTTTACCCGTATGGCTCCGGTGACCATGCCGGTATTGGTGGTTGGCCTGATCACCTGCCTGATTCTGGAGAAAACCAAAACCTTCGGTTACGGCATAGAGCTACCGGATTCTGTTCGTCAGATTTTGGAAGACTTTGATAAACATCAGACGGAAAAACGTACCGGTAAAGACAGAGCCGCTTTGATCGTTCAGGCCGTTACCGCGTTCTTCCTGATCTTTGCGCTGGCATTTCATATTGCTGAAGTCGGCCTGATTGGCCTGGCAATTATTGTCATTCAAACCGCTTTTAACGGCATTACGGAAGAACATCAGATCGGCCATGCCTTTGAAGAGGCGCTGCCTTTCACGGCCCTGCTGGTGGTCTTCTTCTCGGTTGTCGCAGTGATCCACGAACAGCACCTGTTTCAACCTTTCATCCACATGGTGTTGAGCATGGAAACCCATCAGCAGCCAGCGATGCTCTTTATCGCCAACGGCATTCTGTCGGCTATCAGTGATAACGTGTTTGTGGCGACAGTTTATATCTCAGAGATCAAAGCAGCACTGGATGCGGGTGAGATCACCCGTGAACACTTTGATGTTCTGGCCGTTGCGGTCAATACCGGCACCAACCTGCCAAGCGTGGCAACACCAAATGGTCAGGCCGCGTTCCTGTTCCTGCTGACCTCAGCAATTGCACCTCTGATCCGTCTTTCTTATGGCCGCATGGTGATTATGGCACTGCCGTACACCATCGTGATGTCTGCGGTTGGTCTGTATGCGGTTGTGTACTGGGTTCATTAACCGCTAATATTACAGGGTTACTAACCCGCCCTTAGCGTCGTAAATATCCAAATACCGTGTTAAAACGCTGTCGTTTTTTTGTAACGACAGCGTTTTTTATTTTCTGCTTATAAATCAAAGCCTAGCCATCCTCCCGAAACCATCCCCCCTGTTTAGCCTTAGCGTATCTTGCGCAGCACTCTAAGTCTGGCTCTTGCCTCATTCAAACGTATGTTTTAAATTCGACAACCCTTGATCAGGATCAGGTTCTGCAAACATCACTATTGTTGCCGAAACATCTGACAATCCTGACCAGCAGAAAAAGACGACCAAAACACCAAAAACAACAACAAAAACCGGAGCCACCATGACACTTTCTCAGCTTACCGAACGTTTTATCCCGGATAGCCTGCGACAGGATCAGGACCGACTGATCCATGCAAGGACTGTCGTCACCGTCGCCCTGTTGGCCGGTGTCATTGCGCCGGTATTCGCCATCAGCTATTTCAAGAATCACCATCCTGGGATGGGCTGGGGGATTCTGTTGGGTAGCGCAGGGCTTCTGCTTGGTCCGGTTATATTACGTCTTACCGCACAGGAGCGCTGGGCAGCAGAAAGCGTTATCAGCTGTATGTTCGCCATGGTGGTCTGGATGCTCTACGTTAACGGTGGTGTGATGTCGAGCAGTGCGCCCTGGATGGCCTCTATCCCTTTTGCGGCTATTTTTATTGCGGGGCGTGCTTCCGGTTACTTCTGGTCGGCGGTCAGCCTCTCAACCATCGGGATTTTTCTTTATATCCACCAGACCGGTATTGCTCTGCCAGCGTCTCCGATTCCGGAGCATATGATTCCCACACAACAGGCCAAATCACTGATCGGCATGAGCCTGATCGTCATTGTGCTGGCACTGGCATTCGATAAAGCCAAATCTCAGGGCTTTGCTCAGCTTGAAACCGCCCGTAAAGCCAGTGAGCAAAGCGAACAGCGCATTGCCGACATTCTGGCGCAGGTTACGTCATCGGTGCATCAGGCCGAGAATGTCAGCCGCGATGTGACCTCAAGCGCCCAACGTATCGCCCAGACGATGCAGCAGCAAAACCGTGCCGTGGGCAGTATGGTTGAAGAAGCCGACAAGATTGTTACCGATGTTTGCCAACAAGCCAGTGATGCCGAAATTGCTGCAACCACCGCCCAGAAAACCGGCACCGAAGCCACCGAGGGCGGCACCGTAATGAACGATGCGGTGAGCAAACTGAACCGCGCCACCGAAGTGATTATGACTGCAGCAGAACGGCTGGAAACGCTGGAGCAAAGCTCCAACGAAGTAAACTCGATCGTGGTGATGATTCACGATATTGCCGAACAGACCAACCTGCTGGCGCTGAATGCCGCCATTGAAGCCGCACGAGCCGGAGAGCAGGGCCGGGGTTTTGCCGTTGTTGCTGATGAGGTTCGCGGACTGGCGGAGCGCACCCGCAATGCGACCCAGGATATCAGCGGTAAGATTCGTCTGATTGTGGATGGCACCGAATCCGCGGTAGCCGCCATGCGCGAAGGCAGTGAAGAGGTTCAGTCCGGCCAGAGCCATGCTCAGGCCGCACAGGAACAGATTCAGGCGATTATTCAGGATACCTGCCATCTGGGTCAGCAGATGGAACAGCTTTCTGCCACCGGTCAGCAGCAGCAAACCACCTTTACTCACTACGCCGAAGAGATTCGTACTATCGGCCAACAGGTGCTGCAGCTGGCCGACGAAACCCGCCAGATTCAGAGCAATATTGAGCAGCTGGATCAGATTATGGGTGAGTTAAGTCAGTCTGTCAGAGAGTTTGAGAAGGTTTAGACGTTTTTTATTAACCAGAGAGTCGTCGTTTAATGGTAAATTTAGAGCATCTAACTTAATTGACCATAAACGCAGCTCATGTATCGACTCACCTTTACACTATTTAGCTCCTGCCTTATCGCTCTGACCGGCTGCGGTGGGGGTTCTGATTCATTTTTTGATTCCGGTGATGATCCATCGAATAATTCATCAAGTGGAGCAAGTCTCTGCACCCCGAAAACAGCTTCGAATACTATTCTAACCGGGCTTGATCCACTTCTATCTCAACAGTGGCACCTTAATAATACCGAGCAAAAAGCATACAGTCAGAATGCAGGAACCTTTGGTGAGGATCTAGACATACCCTCATCCTTGTGGGACCAGGTGACAGGCCAAGGTGTTAAAGTTGCTGTTCTGGATACCTGTATTGATTATGCCCATCCTGATCTGGCTACCAACCTGGATCAGACGAACTCTGTAGACTTCTCACAGAGCACTAAAACCGGCGACCATGCTACATCTGTCGCAGGTATTATCGCCGCGGAAAAGGGTAATGGCCGAGGCGGTTCCGGCATCGCCCCTGATGCCACCCTGTTTGGGTTCAGCATCCTTAATTCTGACAATAGCTATAGCAACTGGCAAAAAGCACTTGGTAAAGCTGGTGAACCATCTGAAAGCGTTGATATTTTCAATCAAAGTTTTGGTTATGCGAAGATTTCTCAGGTCTATAGTTATGACACAACGTTCGATACCTATTACAAATGGGGCACCGAAAACCTGAGAGCCAACAAAGGGGCTTTATACTTTAAAGCCGCTGGCAACTATTTCGAAGAATATAACAACGTTTGTACCGGCTTAAACACCAACGATGACAATCTACCCTGCCAAAACGCCAATATGGATGCTGACAATAATATTCCATACAACATAATTGTTTCGGCCATAAACGCTAAAGGGGTTAGATCCAGTTACTCCTCTACGGGTTCCAGTGTCGTTTTCTCCGCTCCCGGTGGTGAATACGGTTTCTACAATCCCGCAATTATCGCCCCGACAGATCTGGACAATAACAGTACAGTCGATGGTGAGCGCGGCTATACCTCAAAATTTAACGGTACTTCATCAGCCTCCCCTATGGCGGCCGGTGTTGCTGCACTGATACTGGAGAAAAAACCAACCCTTGGCTGGCGTGATGTGCGTCATATCATGATTACGACTGCAGATAAGGTCGATATCTCGAGAAACTCCGATATTACCCTGACTCTTTCCGATGGAACTCTCACTACTGAACCTGCCTGGCAAAACAATGGCGCGGGCCATCACTATCACAACTGGTACGGTTTTGGCCGTATTAACGCCCAGGCAGCGGTAACGGCAACAGGCTCTTATGGCAGTAATCTGCCCGCCCAGCAAACCAAAACAGAAACGTCACCAACACTTAATCTGGCTATCCCTGATAACAGTGCGACTGGCACCAGCCATACCCTTACGGTTGCCTCCGGAAACAATCTCACCGTGGAATCTGTTCAGGTTAAGCTGGAATTCAGCCACACCTACGTGTCAGACCTGCAGATTCAGCTAACCTCCCCCAGCGGAATGGTCAGCGTATTAATGACCCCAAGAAATGGTATGGGTACAGATATAACGAATCAGGAGCTGGTACTCCTGAGTCAGGCTTTCTATGGCGAAGACTCTCTGGGTGACTGGACGCTGGAGGTATTTGATACCAACGGGCATGACACAGGTACGTTACACGATTGGTCGATGACCGTGTACGGTCATTAACCGGTTCAGCATTCAAACTTTTAGCAGGACAATTTCAATGCGTATTTTAATTTTAGTGTTATCCGGCCTGCTGAGCCTTGTGCCACTTGCCGCTCACGCCTTTGATGGCAAGAAACCAACCGTTGCTCAGGACCAGCTGCCTGAGCATCTGAAAGCGGGAAAGCAGATCCGTATTGAAAACAGCCATTACCTGATTCTGGATCAGGTAAAGGCTTACAACACGGACAAACAGGAAAACCAGCGCGCGGTGCAGAGCAGCAATAGCGAGATAGCCCGCAAGGGAACTTATAGTATTCAGTCAAAAGCGATTGCCAATGCCGAAGGCCGACCTGTGGTCTGGAATCAAACCACGCAACGCTATGCGATTTTGTTGGATGAACTGGGTTTAGTGTTAACCGACAACAGCACTGCCGAAGCAATTGCACAACAGTATGGTATGACGCTGACGGTTCAGATTGAACGCCTGAACCGCGCTTACTTCAATGTGGATGCGAATAAAATCCCTGACCTGATGCGTCAGCTGCAGCAGGATATCCGGGTTAAAGCAGTCATGCCAAGCCTACTGGAAAACAGCCGCCAACCGATGTAAATCTGCACGCCCTTAAACAATCCTCAGGACTGGGAAGCTTTCCAGTCCTGAGCTGCCTGAAAGCGCGCTTTCAGATAGACCATCAGCTCATCCAGAGCCGCTTCAGCCCCTTGCGCATCACTTTGCTCAATCGCCTGATACAGGCGTTGGTGAGCCGCGACCACATCCAGCCGATCCCGAAAACGCACCACAACCATATTGGTTACCGGTTGCATCGCTTCAATTACGGCATACATCAGAAACTGCAGCATGGCATTCTGACAGGCGTCCACCAGAGCCCGGTGAAAGCGCACATCAGAAGCGCAAAACTCTTCATCGGTCAGTGTTTCCGACTGTTGATGATCCAGCTCCTGCTGCAACAATTTAAGCACTGACTTATCCGGGTTCTGCGCCGCCAGGCGTACGCAGGTTTTCTCCAGCTCGTGTCGGGCATCGGCAATTTCAGTCAGACTGAACTGATCCATACTCGCCAGCAGAGTCGCCGAAGCGGTCAGGCTTTCACTGGCTTCATCAAGTGAAGGGCGATTTACAAAGGTTCCACCGGTAGGACCTCGTCTGGAACGAATCAGGTTCTGCGCCGCCAGCCGTTTGAGGGCTTCACGAATCGTTGGCCGGGAGACCTGATAACGGGCTGCCAGCTCATCTTCCGTTGGCAGTCGGTCATCGGCTTTCAGCTCACCAGACAGAATAGCTTCACGCAGCTGTTCAGAGATCTGCTTGGCAAGACTTTGTGTCATCAGGGGTTGGATTTTCACAACAAACCTCGGAATAAATCGCATTGGCCATTGGCCGAATTCAGAATACGGCTGACTGTTAAGCTTTTGGCCTGTAAAAAACCAAGCCCGTTTTAGCCACTGATTTCAAAGCAGACACTATCAGAATCAGACAAGGATAATAGCAGAAGCTCAGGCGTGACGCACCATTCCCCTATTTGTTTGACAAATAGAAGAATTAACGATTAACCTAGCGTCAGTCAGCTACGAAGCAGCTCTGATCGACTATGCTGCAGACAACCCCTTAATAATTCCGCTCAGATAGCAAGGTGTCACGGTATGAATAAAGCTCTGGTTCTGGAACAGGAAGAGAAAAAAACACTGGCGGGTGTCCGCTCTTTAGAGGCCAGCGAACTGCCGGAAGGCGATGTTCTGGTGAATATCGAATACAGCTCTCTGAACTATAAAGATGCTCTGGCAGTAACCGGTGCCGGAAAAATTGTCCATCAGTTCCCTATGGTTCCGGGTATTGATCTGGCGGGAACCGTCGCTGAATCGTCCAGCCCTGATTACAAAGCTGGTGATTCGGTGGTTCTGACCGGCTGGAGTGTTGGCGAGAAATATTGGGGCGGCTATGCTCAGCAGATGCGCCTGCAATCCAAATGGCTGGTACCGCTGGCTGAAGGCCTGACGGCCAAGCAGGCGATGACGATTGGCACAGCCGGTCTGACCTCTATGCTGTGCGTGATGCGTTTGCAGGAAAGCGGCCTGAAACCAGAGCACGGCCCTGTTCTGGTCACCGGCGCAACCGGTGGTGTGGGCAGTCTGGTGGTAGCCTTGCTGGCAAAAAATGGCTTCGATGTTGTCGCAGTCAGCGGCAAAGCCGATAGTGCCGACTATCTGAAAAAATTAGGAGCATCGGAAGTACTGCCCCGTAGCGAATTTGAAGAGAAAGCGCGTCCGCTGGATAAGTCCCGTTGGGCCGGAGCTGTGGATACGGTTGGTGGTGATATTCTGGCTAAAGTACTCTCCCAGATGAATTACGACGGCCGGGTGGCAACCGTGGGTCTGGCTTCCAGTTTTGCACTGAATACGACTGTAATGCCTTTTATTCTGCGAGGCGTTGATCTTCTGGGCGTAGATAGCGTGATGATCCCTTATGAGCGTCGTGTTCAGGCCTGGAGACGTCTGGCAAAAGAGCTGCCGCAGGAGATACTGGATCAGGTATCGGATGAGGTTTCTCTGGAGCAACTCCCGGCGCGAGCTCAGAGCATGGTTGAAGGCAAGGTAAAAGGTCGGGTGCTGGTTAATCCCAACCTTTAATCGCCCGTTCTGAAACCGCTTTTTCAGGCAAATAAAAAGGCCGTCAGAAACCCATTTTACATCGGGTTTTCGACGGCCTTTTTTCTGCGAATCCTTCCGCGGCTGATGATTAATCAGCCTGTTCACTTATCCGGTCAGATACCGAACAGTCTTCGATGATTAACCGAAGAAGTAACGGGACCAGAAAATGGTCGCTGGCAGGCAGTTCATGCCGATCAGGATTGCCAGAGCCGGAATCACATAGATAAAACCAGCTTCGTCACGGAAGTTTTCGTCATGATGGGACATTTCAAATCCTCACAGATTGATTTAAAGAGTGCTGAGACTTGTTTCTTTTTTAGTAATTTTTATGGGTAACGCTTTTTGACCTGAGTCAAAGTGTGACAGGCATTTTACGGAGATATGACGGGCTGTCCAGTGCGACTTTCTGAGGATTTTAACGGCAGGGAGTGAGCATGCCGGGCCTGATGACCCGGGCAGCCTTATTTTACCGGTCTTCGCGAATAGAAAGGGTGAGCAGATGCCGATCCTCGGCTTCATTGCGGTAATGCAGGCCAAGAGAGAAGTTGTTATCGAGAAAACTTCGCATACCTACCTCAACAAACCAGCGATCTTCCTCTTCATAGGCGGTATGACCGGCACTCAGGTTCAGCAGCCCAGGTCGTTTGTTATGGCCGGAAGCATTAAGCCCTATATCGAGGTCCACCTGTCCCCGATGACCCGTTTCATCTGCAGAATCAGTATCAGTTTCAAGGTTCATATCCACATAACGATACTGCAAACCTAAGCTACTTGATGTGGAAAGATCTGTTTTCCAGCGGGACCCTAACTGCCACTCCGTAAAATCTGCATCGGAGCCACTACTGCTGTCGGCATCGTAAGTGATTTTGCTGTAGGCCCCCACAAGACTGAGGCTGTCGCTGATGGGAACACCGCCATCCAGCACCCAGCCCAGCCCCTGATAACTGTTTCCCAGCAGCTCCCAGCCACCGCCCTGCACCCCAAAAGAGAGGTAGTTTCGGTTATCCGCAAGGGCGATCTGACAAATACCACTTAACAACAGACTGAAAACAACGATTAAAGGTTTTTTCATATACTCATCCCTGATTCTGCTTTTAGGTTTAATGGCTTTTATGTTCAGAAAACTATGGGGTTTCGCAGGTTATGGATTTAGCAGCTTAATCTGCGAGCTTTACTAGATCACTGATCGCCCGCCCTCGACTGGCAAAATAACACCCGTAAGGTAGGGGTTTTCCATAATATAACGCAACGTTGAGGTAATCACTGCTGCACCGGGTTCAATCTGCAGGGCTGATTTTTTCAACGCCTTTTCACGATATTCCCCATCATCATCCGGCTGAAACATAATCAGTGCCGGTGCAATCGCATTGACCTTGATATCGGGTGCAAAGCGGGCAGCGAAGGACTGTGTCAGGCTTTCCAGACCGGCTTTAGTGGCGACATAAGCGCCATGCTTTTTCGAGCCTTTGCGCACAACCGCATCGGTCAGATGAATAATATCCCGGGCACCTTTATGCGCCATCAGCAAGGGCTCGCATGCCTGATTAATCAGCATCGGCGCCAGCATATGAACACTGAACAATTGCTGAAAGCCCTCTGCAGCCTCGGCAAGATCAGTGTTATCCACACCTTTATGATCCGGCAACCAGTCGGACGCATTGTGGATAACCGCTCTCAGACCTGAGGTTTCAGCTTTGAGACGCTCGATAAAATCCAGAATGCCCGCCTGATCACTGAAATCGGCCTGTAGTGTGACGATGCCTTTTGCCCTGAGTGAATCCAACTCCGGGCGCTCCGTTCGGTAAGTGATAATCACCGGCTGACCACTGTCGGCAAACGTCTCGGCAGCATGCCGCCCCAAACGACGGCCACCGCCGGTAATCAGAATGGGAGCCTTTGTTTGTTCTTCGCTCACAAAAAACCTCAATCAGCAGCCAGGTCTAGCCCCGCGGAGCGTAGGCAAAAACATCAGAAAAGACACATTCATCCGACAAGCCGTACTGAATCAGAGTATCGGTAACGGAATAGACCATATTCGGCGAACCACTGGCGTACACGGTGGCATCATCAAACATGCCATGATCCTTGATCATGGCATCGTGTAGCATACCCACATGACCTTGCCATTTCTGATCCGGCAGCAGATCGCCAACAACGGGCACAAAATGGAAATTTTCGTACGCTTGCTGCCATTGTTCCGGCAGGTCTGCCATATACAGATCCTGCGGGCGACGCGCTCCCCAGTAGAGATAAAGCTGCTGATCACTACCTTGCTCAAAAGCTTCTTCGATCAGGGCTTTCATTTGAGTAAAGCCGGTTCCGGCAGCAACAAAAAATACTTTATCGGTCCCGGTCGCTTTTAGCGTGCACTCACCTTTTGGCAGCTCGACCTGTATGCTGCTCTGCTCCTGCAGCGTTTGCAGCAGCAGGCGGGAGTTATCCCGATCCGGGAGGTGCTGAATGTGCAGCTCCAGACGACGTCCATCCGGACGGTTTGCAATTGAGAAAGCGTTGCGGTCACCGTTAGGCAGAATTATTTCCAGATACTGCCCCGCTACAAAATCAGGCAGATTTCCGGCTGGCGTTTGCAGTATGACCCGATACACATCCGTAGCGCCCAGCTGTTCAACACGTTCAATCTGACAAGCCATTGTCTTCACTATAAATTCTCCTGGTGCAAGCACCCGGTTGAGCTGGATCTCAACCGGTTCTTTTGCCGATGCAGTACAAAATAAAAAAGATTCTCCCGGGGTAACGGTGCAAATACCGGAGGAAGCCCGATAAGACAGCTCTCCCCGAATCAAAGTGCTTTCACACACTTCGCAGACACCATTTTTACACCCTCTCAGCAGGCGGAATCCCTGTTGTTTTGCCGCTTCAAGAAAATTCTCACCGGGGGCGACAGTAAAACTCGCCAACTTCTGATGACAATCAATTCTGAGCAAGCGTTTATCCGTTGCGGTCATTCCGGTTTCCACGCCCGAATCCGGCAGGAGCCGGGCCCGCCATCATCGGAAGTTACTGCTGAGATACAGTATTCAGATCCTGAATATTGTCTCAGGATGAAGGTTTATCAAAAATACCCAGTTCGTCCCAAAGATCATCGACGCGCTGTTTTACAGCCGCATCCATCTCGATAGGCTCGCCCCATTCACGGTCGGTTTCACCGGGCATCTTATTGGTGGCATCCATACCCATCTTGGAACCCAGACGGGGAATCGGCGAGGCGAAATCCAGATAGTCGATCGGGGTGTTTTCGATCATGGTGGTATCACGGGCCGGGTCCATACGGGTGGTAATCGCCCAGATCACATCCTTCCAGTCCCGTACGTTGATGTCGTCATCGGTGACAATCACAAACTTGGTGTACATAAACTGACGCAGGAAGGACCAGACACCCATCATCACGCGCTTGGCATGACCGGGATACTGCTTCTTCATACTCACCACCGCCATACGATAGGAGCAACCTTCCGGTGGCAGATAGAAGTCGACGATCTCCGGGAACTGCTTCTGGAGAATCGGCACAAACACTTCGTTCAGCGCCACACCCAGAACCGCTGGCTCATCCGGTGGACGTCCGGTATAGGTGCTGTGATAGATCGGGTCTTTACGGTGGGTGATACGCTCTACGGTAAATACCGGGAAGCTTTCCACTTCGTTGTAGTAGCCGGTGTGATCACCAAACGGGCCTTCCGGAGCCAGTTCGTCAGGATAGATATAACCTTCCAGAATGATCTCGGCATTCGCCGGGACCTGCAGATCATTACCGATACACTTGCCCAGCTCAGTTTTAGAGCCACGCAAAAGACCGGCAAAGGCGTACTCAGACAGCGTATCCGGCACCGGCGTGACTGCGCCCAGAATGGTAGCCGGATCAGCGCCCAACGCTACAGCGACCGGAAAAGGCTCTCCCGGATGGGTCTGCTGCCACTCACGGAAATCCAAAGCACCACCACGGTGAGACAACCAACGCATAATGAGTTTGTTTTTACCGATCAGCTGCTGACGATAGATGCCCAGATTCTGGCGCTCTTTATGTGGGCCTTTGGTGATCACCAGCGGCCAGGTCACCAGAGGACCGGCATCACCGGGCCAACAGGTCTGAATCGGCAGTTTGTAGAGGTCAACGTCATCGCCTTCGATAACCACATCCTGACAGGCGGGGTTGCGCACCTTTTTCGGCCCCATATTGAGGACCTTTTTGAATACAGGCAGTTTTTCAATGGCGTCTTTAAAGCCTTTTGGCGGCTCAGGCTCTTTCAGGTAGGCCAGTAACTTACCGACATCACGCAGCGCGGTAACATTATCTTCGCCCATACCCAGCGCCACACGACGCGGAGTGCCAAACAGGTTGCCCAGCACCGGCATGTCATAACCCACCGGATTTTCAAACAGTAAAGCCGGACCTTCTGCCCGCAGGGTGCGGTCGCAGATTTCGGTCATCTCAAGATTGGGATCAACCGGCGTGGAGATGCGTTTCAGCTCTCCCATCGCTTCCAACTGATCAATAAATTCACGCAGGTCTTTATAACGCATCTCGGTTCCCTGATTTCCTCCGGCTATTACCGGTCGGTAAGGAGATTGAAATTAGTGTTAGCGGTGTTCAGATTTTAACTGTCGGATAAACCGGCCAATGACCTTTCGCCAGATACGGAAAAGGGTAAGCCTTCGCTTACCCTTTTGTCAGGCTTAAAGCATATTCAGTCGGTATCTCAGACTTACTTACGCTTCATCGCTTCAAAGAATTCATCATTGGTCTTGGTATCTTTAAGACGCTCAATCATAAACTCTATAGCACCTGTATCTTCCATCGGATTCAGCAGTTTACGCAGAATCCATACACGCTGCAGCTCATCCTCAGACGCCAGCAAGTCTTCACGACGGGTGCCGGAGCGACGGATATTGATTGCAGGGTAAACACGCTTCTCTGCGATCTTACGATCCAGATGCAGCTCCATGTTACCGGTACCTTTAAACTCTTCGAAGATCACTTCGTCCATTTTGGAACCTGTGTCTACCAGAGCGGTTGCGATAATGGTCAGGCTGCCGCCATGTTCGATGTTACGCGCCGCGCCAAAGAAACGCTTTGGTTTCTCCAGTGCGTGAGCATCAACACCACCGGTCAGTACTTTACCGGAGGATGGAATCACAGTGTTGTAAGCACGGGCCAGACGGGTAATAGAATCCAGCAGGATCACCACGTCCTTCTTGTGTTCTACGAGACGCTTGGCGCGTTCGATCACCATCTCTGCAACCTGAACGTGACGGGCTGGTGGCTCATCAAAGGTAGAAGCCACAACTTCACCACGAACAGAACGGGTCATCTCGGTTACTTCTTCCGGACGCTCGTCGATCAGCAGTACGATCATGTGACATTCAGGGTTGTTGCGGGTAATAGAAGAGGCGATGTTCTGCAGCATCAACGTCTTACCAGCTTTTGGCGGCGATACGATCAGACCACGCTGACCTTTACCAACCGGCGCAACCAGATCGATCACACGAGCGGTCAGATCTTCTGTTGAGCCATTACCAATCTCCATAACCAGACGCTCATCCGGGAACAGCGGCGTCAGGTTTTCAAACAGGATTTTGTGCTTGGAGTTTTCCGGCTTATCAAAGTTAATCTCGTTAACTTTCAGCAGCGCAAAGTAGCGCTCGCCATCCTTTGGAGGACGAATTTTACCGGCAATATGGTCACCCTTGCGCATGTTAAAGCGACGGATCTGGCTGGGTGATACATAGATATCATCCGGGCCCGCCAGGTAAGAACTATCCGCTGAACGCAGGAAACCGAAACCGTCCTGAAGAATCTCCAGAACACCATCGCCATAGATATCTTCACCGCTTTTCGCGTGTCTTTTCAGGATGGCAAAAATAATATCTTGCTTGCGTGAGCGAGCAACGTTGTCAATACCCATTTCCTGGGCAAGGTCGATCAATTCTGGGACAGATTTTTGCTTTAATTCGGTAAGATTCATGGGTCGTTAGGAGCTTTGATTTAAGGGGCTAGGTTTACGAACTTCTGGCGAATGGCTTCGTTCAGACTGGGACTGACCAGCGGGTTGGGGCTGGTAGCATTCAAAAGGAGAAGGTATGCGGATCGCATACAACGGAAAGAAACATAACACCAATGTGGCAGATATACCAGTGTTTACCGGTATATATTGCGCAGACATGTGCGCCTGCGCAATATAAAGGTCACTTACAGGTTGCCATCCAGGAAAGCAGCCAGTTGTGATTTGGACAGAGCGCCTACTTTAGTCGCTTCAACGTTACCGTTTTTGAACAGCATCAGAGTAGGAATACCGCGAATACCAAACTTAGGTGGTACTTCGGTGTTTTCATCAATGTTCAGCTTGCAAACTTTAACTTTGCCAGCGTATTCCTGAGCGATCTCTTCCAGAACCGGAGCGATCATTTTACAAGGACCACACCACTCAGCCCAATAATCAACCAGCACAGGCAGGTCGGCTTTCAGTACGTCTTCGTCAAAGGACGCATCGCTTACATTTACAATATTTTCGCTCATTTAAATGCCTCCGGGGCAAAATTGTCGGCTCTTCCGGCTCAAGACAGTTGCAGATCGCATTAGCGCTTCACAACGGGAGTCGGACCCGAGCTCTCAAGATGATCAGGTTGCAGCAGCCAGATTTTTCTCAACGATCAACCTGACACTACACCTAAATGAATAACGCTATCATAGCACCGGAATGCCTGACGGTAAAAGTTGGAATTAAGCATAAGCTAATAAATAACAGTGCTTCCTAATACATCTGTACCCACAGATAATTACCGGCACTCAACTCAAAAGACCTTATGAAAACAAAGTGATGTCATCGATTCGTCATGTGACACTTTTATGATCGTGCCATAATAAGGGAACTTTTCAGCGTGACAGTAAGGCCAAGAATAATGAGCGATACGGATAAGCCAACAGATAAGCCAGTAACGGAAACGATCACAGACGATCAAGCCACGGCCAGCTACGATAACGACCTACTGGCCGCTATTGACCTTGGCTCAAACAGCTTTCACCTGATGGTCGCGCGATCCGTTCAGGGAGAGATTCGCACATTGGAGCGGCTGGGTGAAAAAGTTCAGCTGGCAGCAGGATTTGACACAGAGGGAAACCTCACCGAAGACGCTCAGCAGAGAGCGCTGGATTGCCTCAGCCGTTTTGCGCCTTTTCTGACCGGCATCAACCCCGATAACATTCGGATTGTTGGTACCAACGCGCTTCGCGCAGCCCGCAACACCCGCAGCTTTCTGAATCGTGCGGAGAAAGTCTTGGGTCACCCGCTGGAAATCATCAGCGGCCGGGAAGAAGCCCGATTGATCTATGTTGGCGCTGCTCACTCTCTGGCAACACCTCAGGGACGCCGACTGGTCGCAGACATTGGCGGAGGCAGCACCGAATTTATTATCGGTGAGGGCTTCGAGCCCAAGGCGCTGGAAAGTCTGCATATGGGATGCGTTGCTTACAGCAAGCGTTTTTTTGCGGACGGCCAGATCACAACCAAGCGCTATCAGCAGGCGGTACTGGCCGCCAAAAATGAACTACTCAATATCGTTAAGCCCTATAAAAAGCTGGGCTGGCAGCAAACGGTTGGCACCTCGGGCACTATCAAAGCAACCGCAGCGGTTCTGCAGCAAAACGGATGGAGCGAAGGCCCTATCACTCGTGAAGGCCTGAGCAAACTCAGTAAAGCCTTACTCAAGTTCAAAGACCTTGAAAGCGTTCAGCTGGATGGTTTGCGACCGGATCGGGCAAAAGTGTTCCCCGCCGGTGTGGCTATTTTGCAGGCGATCTTTGAGCTGCTTGATATTGAAGAGATGACCTTTACCGACGGTGCGCTGCGTGAAGGTATTTTATTCGACCTTCTCGGCCGATTTTCCCATCAGGATATTCGTGAACAAACGGTTGCGTCTTTAAGTGAGCGCTATCATGCTGATTCGTCACAGGCGACCGTGGTAAGTGAAACGGCACTGAACCTTTTTGATCAGGTTAAAAGCAGCTGGAAACTGAAGCACGATGAACTGCGCCAGGTTTTGCGCTGGGCAGCTCAGCTGCATGAAATTGGCCTTGCGATCTCTCACAGCCAGTTCCATAAACACGGGGCTTACCTGCTACAGCACTCGGATCTGCCGGGTTTCTCGCATCAGCATCAGGCAATGCTTGCGGTCCTGGTACGCAGCCATCGCCGAAAATTCCCCATGGTTGAATTCAGATCCCAGCCGGAAGCGCTGGAGCAACCACTGATCTGCCTGGCGATCTTGTTGCGTCTTGCGGTTCATCTGAACCACAGCCGTCCTGACGAGGCTAACCTGAGCGCAAAAATCAAAGTCGATGGCAAACAGATCAAACTCAGTTTCCCGGAAGGCTGGTTTGAAGATAACCCGCTGACGCTGGCAGACCTTGAAACTGAGCAGGTCTACCTCGATTCTTATGGTTATAAGCTGAGTTTCTGAGAAAAAACCTGAAAAGGCGATCTGCCGTATAACTGCTCATACAGTTTGTCGTTCGGCAGGTCTGCCTTGATAGTAATCTTTAAACACCCCATTAAAAGACCAGACCAACCATTCAATAAGAGGTTTTGATCAAGCGACACACAGCTCACACAAAAGGAGAGGTACATGTCCAGTCAATCTGAGAGTAAAGACAGTCTAAACACCTTGTCGAGTCTTCAGGCAGGTGACAAAACTTATCACTATTACAGCCTTATCAAAGCTGAAGCGGAACTGGGAGATCTCAGCCGCTTACCCTTCAGTCTTAAAGTTCTTCTGGAAAACCTGCTGCGTCACGAAGACGATCTGACCGTCGACAGATCCCATCTCAAAGCCATAGCCGACTGGCTGAAAAACCGCCGCTCTGATACCGAAATTCAATTCCGCCCCGCCAGAGTACTGATGCAGGATTTCACCGGTGTACCCGGCGTGGTTGATCTGGCCGCGATGCGTCATGCGGTTCAGCAGGCCGGAAAAGACCCCGCCCGCATTAACCCCTTGTCCCCCGTTGATCTGGTGATCGACCATTCCGTTATGGTTGACCACTTCGGCAACCCGGATGCCTTTAAAGAGAATGTTGCTATCGAGATGACCCGTAACAAAGAGCGCTATGAATTTCTGCGCTGGGGGCAACAGGCTTTTGAGAATTTCCGGGTTGTACCGCCGGGCACAGGGATCTGCCACCAGGTAAACCTTGAATATCTGGGTAAAACCGTCTGGCACAAAACTGAAGCAAACGGCAAAACCTTTGCCTATCCCGACACTTTGGTGGGTACCGATTCTCACACCACCATGATCAACGGCCTCGGCATTCTTGGCTGGGGGGTTGGCGGCATCGAGGCAGAAGCCGCTATGCTGGGTCAGCCGGTTTCTATGCTGATTCCGGAAGTGATCGGCTTTAAAATCACCGGCCAACTGCGCGAAGGTATTACCGCTACAGACCTGGTACTAACGGTCACCGAGATGCTGCGCAAAAAAGGGGTGGTCGGAAAATTTGTTGAGTTTTACGGCGAAGGCCTGCAAAGCATGCCCGTGGCAGATCGGGCAACGCTGGCGAATATGGCACCGGAATATGGCGCTACCTGCGGTTTTTTCCCGGTTGACGAACAAACTCTCAACTACATGGCTCTGACCGGACGAGAGCCGGAACAGATCGCCCTTGTAGAAGCCTATGCCAAAGCACAGGGGCTCTGGCATGATCCGTCAGCCAATCCCGAACCCCTCTATACCGACAGCCTTGAGCTGGACATGGGTGATGTAGAGTCCAGCCTGGCAGGACCTAAGCGCCCTCAGGACCGGGTGGCGTTAAAAGATATACCGGCAAGCTTCGAACTACTGATGGCTACCGGTGAAGGCGCACCCGATGGCAATCAAAAGACGGCCAGCGATTTGCAGAAACGCAAACTGGATTCAGAAGGCGGCCAAACTGCGGTTGGTGCCCAGCACAGCCACTTTGAACACGCATCCAGCCAAACACTGGAGCTGAATGGCATTCAAAGCCGTCTGAACCCAGGTGCTGTTGTTATTGCCGCTATAACCTCCTGCACCAACACGTCTAACCCCAGTGTTATGATGGCCGCAGGGCTACTCGCCCGTAATGCCGTCGCGAAAGGCCTGACAACCCAACCCTGGGTTAAAACCTCCCTTGCACCGGGTTCTAAAGTTGTCACCGAGTATCTGCAGGCCGCTGGCCTTCAGGAGGACCTGAACCATCTCGGATTCAATCTGGTCGGTTATGGTTGCACCACCTGTATTGGCAACTCCGGTCCACTGCCGGATGCGGTCGAACAGGCGATTACAGACGGTGATCTCACTGTTGCCTCGATATTGTCCGGCAACCGTAATTTTGAAGGACGGGTGCATCCGCTGGTGAAAACCAACTGGCTGGCGTCTCCACCGTTGGTTGTAGCTTACGCACTGGCCGGTAACGTTCGGGTAGACCTGCAGAAAGATCCTCTGGGCCACACACCGGATGGCCAGGCGGTCTACCTGAAAGATCTATGGCCAAGCCAGCAGGAGATCGCTGATGCCGTGGAGAAGGTCAAAACCAGCATGTTCCGTAAACAGTACGATGCCGTATTTGAAGGTGATGCGATCTGGCAGGGCATACAATTCCCGCAGAGCAAGGTTTATGCCTGGTCTGACGACTCCAGCTATATTCAGCACCCGCCTTTCTTCGAGGGGATACAGCCTCAGCCTGAAGCTGTTGAGCCGATTGAAGGCGCTCATATTCTGGCATTGCTTGGGGACTCCGTGACCACCGACCATATATCACCCGCCGGAGCATTTAAACCAGATACACCGGCAGGACGGTATCTGCAGTCGCTGGGCGTAAAACCTGAAGACTTTAACTCTTACGGGTCGCGCAGGGGGAATCATGAAGTAATGATGCGTGGCACCTTTGCCAATGTGCGTATCCGTAATGAGATGCTCGACGGTGTTGAAGGAGGACATACCCGTTTTGTGCCGAGCGGTGAGCAGATGGCGATTTTTGATGCCGCTGAAAAATACCGGGAGCAAAACACTCCACTGGTCATCGTGGCGGGTAAGGAATACGGCACAGGTTCAAGCCGCGACTGGGCTGCTAAAGGAACGCGGTTACTGGGCGTTCGGGCGGTGATCGCGGAATCCTACGAACGGATTCACCGCTCCAACCTGATTGGTATGGGGGTTATCCCTCTGCAGTTCCCCGAAGGCACGGATCGTAAAACCCTGAAGCTGACCGGAGATGAAACCCTGAGCATTAACGGGATCACTGGCGATCTTCATCCCGGCCAACGCTTCACCCTGACGGTGCGCTATGCCGATGGTCAGTCCGCTGAGTGCGAGCTGATCTCACGTATCGATACCGCTAATGAGGCTGTTTATTACCGTAACGGCGGCATTCTGCATTATGTGGTACGTCAGATGCTGAACGACGATGCCTAAGTAAAAAAGGCATAAAAAATGCCCTGCTCTGAATAAAAACACATCAGAAACAGGGCACCTTTATGGCCTGCCGGTATCACACTGGCGGGCCTTTTTAATGGGCTAAAAAGCTTTTGTCTGGCTATCAGGCTTTGTTTTTTTCTTTGCCTTTGAGAACAGCACGCAGCGGACCGGAAGCGCCATACCCCACAAAGATCAGCAGCAAAACGGTTGCCGGATCATAAGCGATCACCACAAAAACCAGCGCAATAACAAACATCGTCAGAAACGGCACACGGCCTTTCAGATCGATCTCCTTAAAACTGTTATAACGCACATTACTGACCATAAGTACACCAACAGCAGCCACAATAAAGGCCAGGGCATACTTGTAGCTCACATCAACGAGGTTCATATCGTTAAAGGTCCAGACGATACCGGCAATCACCGCCGCTGCGGACGGACTTGGCAAACCAATAAACCAGCGTTTATCGGTTGAACCGATCTGCGTATTAAAACGGGCCAGACGCAATGCTGCGCCAGCAACATAAATAAAGGCAGCGAACCAACCGATCTTACCGATATCCCCCAGCATCCAGCTAAAGGCTACCAGAGCAGGAGCCACACCAAAGGAGACCATATCGGCCAGACTGTCGTATTCCGCACCAAACTCACTCTGAGTATTGGTCATACGGGCAACACGACCATCCAGGCCATCCAGAATCATAGAGACAAAAATCGCGATAGCTGCGTTATCAAACACACCATTCATCGCGGAAACAATGGCATAAAAACCAGAGAACAGTGCGCCTGTGGTAAACAGGTTAGGCAGCAGGTAAATACCTTTACGGCGTACTTTTTTGCCTTCCTCGACAGTCTCTTCTTCGACCTCATCCTCACCCATCGACAACATGCGGGTCTCTTCCACAAAATCGTCATCGTGAGCCGCATTAGGCTGAGGCTTTTTCTCTTGATCAGTCATTGAAAAACCTATCACTTAAGATTGAAGCAGACATTCTACACCCTGAACGCCTTCTGTCTCTATCGCTGTCCGGTGTTAAATAGTTACCAAAAGCGCTTAAAACACCCCTTTCCCGATAAAACCTGCGTTAAAGCAAAAGCATCCGGACAAAATGATCAGGCACAAAAAAGGCCGGCATAAGCCGACCTTCTTCAGATCAGAAAAGAAACTTAGTTCTTTTCTTTATCAACGATCTTGCTTGCAGCGATCCAAGGCATCATGGCGCGCAGCTTAGCACCAGTCTCTTCGATTGGGTGCGCAGCGTTGTTACGACGACGTGCTGTCATGGAAGGATAGTTAGTCTGACCTTCCGCGATGAACATCTTCGCGTACTCACCGTCCTGAATGCGTTTCAGCGCGTTACGCATCGCTTCACGGGACTGCTCGTTGATCACCTCTGGGCCAGTTACGTATTCACCGTACTCAGCGTTGTTAGAGATAGAGTAGTTCATGTTGGCGATACCGCCTTCGTACATCAGGTCTACGATCAGTTTCAGTTCGTGCAGACACTCAAAGTACGCCATTTCAGGAGCGTAGCCAGCTTCGGTCAGGGTTTCAAAGCCCATTTTAACCAGCTCAACCGCACCACCACACAGTACCGCCTGCTCACCGAACAGGTCAGTTTCAGTCTCATCTTTGAATGTGGTTTCGATGATACCGGAACGGCCGCCACCAACGCCCATCGCGTAAGAAAGTGCCAGCTCTTTAGCAGAACCGGAAGCATCACGGTAGATAGCGATCAGATCAGGGATACCGCCGCCTTTAACGAATTCAGAACGTACCGTGTGGCCAGGTGCTTTAGGAGCAACCATGATCACGTCCAGATCAGCGCGTGGCTCAACCTGGTTGTAGTGGATAGAGAAACCATGAGCAAATGCCAGAGTCGCGCCTTTCTGGATGTTTGGCTCGATCTCTTCTTTGTACAGCTGGCCCTGGAACTCATCAGGAGTCAGGATCATTACAACGTCTGCAGATGCAACAGCATCAGCAACGTCAGCTACTTTCAGACCGTGAGCTTCAGCTTTAGCACGGGAAGAAGAACCCGCACGCAGACCAACAGTAACGTCTACACCGGAATCTTTCAGGTTGCACGCATGAGCGTGACCCTGAGAACCGTAACCGATGATGGAAACTTTTTTGCCCTGGATGATGGACAGATCACAATCTTTATCGTAGTAAACTTGCATGTTGGCAGGTCCTATATTTGATGTCTCAGAGCTGATGCTCTGAGCAGCAACTCTTGGTAGTTAGTATCTTTCTTTCTGTTGCCGAAAAGTCGGGTAAACCTTGCGGACTTACGCTTGTTAGCTAGGGTCGGCAGTAAAGTTCTGTCAGCTCTTGCGCTGTTCTTTATCGAAGGCGTTAACCTCTGTGGGTAGTTTTTTACGCCTTGCCTGTTCCTGTTGAGGCTAAGATAAACCAGCGCACACATTGCGTAAAATGATATATATGCAACAATATATCCCGATTTACGCAACACGCATTATTCGACACTGCTTATTCACTACGGCTTTAAGCTGCTCCCGAGGAGATTCCTGTTGGACACCCGACTGCTGAAACATTTTCTGGTTTTATCGGAAACCCTGCACTTTGGCCGCGCCAGTGAAGCCTGCCATATCAGTTCTTCAGCCCTCAGCCGCAGCATTAAGCAGTTGGAAGATTCTTTGGGTGTCAGTCTGTTTGAACGGGATAACCGCACGGTTCGCCTGACCCATGAAGGGCTGAAGTTTCAGAATTACGCCCGGGAAGCACTGAGCCAGTGGGATATGATCCGCAACGCTCTGCTGGAGGATGCGCAGGAGCTGCAGGGGGAACTCAGCATGTATTGCTCGGTCACCGCCAGCTACAGCTTTCTGCACGATATTCTGCGCCGCTTCCGTAGCAGCTATCCGAAAATCGAGATCAAGCTGCATACCGGCGCACCGGAACCCGCTGTTCAGCGGGTACTGAATGGTGATGAAGATATCGCCATTGCCGCCCGCCCGGATAATCTGCCCAGCTCTCTGGCCTTCAAGTCCACCGGCCTCTCCCCTCTGCTCTTTATCGCACCAACTGATGACCTTGTGATAGCGCCTCAGTTTGAAGGTGAGATTGAAGATGTAAACTGGTCACAGGTGCCCATGATTCTTTCCGAGAAAGGGCTGGCCAGAAACCGGGTAGATCGCTGGTTCAGTAACAAGGCACTCAAGCCCAATATCTACGCGCAGGTTGCCGGTAATGAGGCGATTGTAAGCATGGTGAGCCTGGGTTTCGGTGTCGGCGTGGTGCCCAAAATTGTGCTGGAAAACAGCCCTCTGGCAAATACCGTTCAGGTCTTACCCGTGACGCCAACGCTACCGGCCTTTGATGTCGGTGTCTGCGTGCTGAAAAAGAAACTCAAGAACCCTTTGATCGAAGCTTTCTGGGCTCAACTTTAAGATACAAAAAATAAAATCAAAACTACTATTTTGACTCAAGTCAAAACAGGCACTACTTTTTTATACCCCAAAAAGTCTAACGACACACCGTTCTAAAACCGCTAAAAACCAAAGATTATTATTTAAAATCATAAGGATATGATTTTATTCCCCTCTAACTCAAATCCACCCTAAAGCGATACATAATAAAAAATCATATATTGTTTTTAGTATCTCTTTGCGCAATATTCTCTTCACCGATGATTCAGACAGCCTGTTCAAGCAGCCGCTGCGATGAATCAGAAAAGAGCTCAGCACGGTCTTTCCGTCTGCACCCGTCAACGGATATCTGACAGAGCCCCGTTGATGCAGACAGAAAGCCAGCTCAACCTGCAGCCCCAAAACTGCGGCATAAAACCAACGACAAAAATAACAGGTGATTAGCAATGCACAGCAAAGACAAAATTGCACATACCATGGAATTTCCACCAGAAACGCCACAACCCAACGTTTACCCGCTGCGCTGGGAAACCAAGTCTTCCAAAGTAGAAGAGATCTGGGATGCGTCTCTGCGTGAGGCCTGGAACCCGAAAGATCTGCCTTGGGATACCTTCGACCCATCCAGCTACTCTTGGGAAGAGCGCGAAGCGATGGCTTACTGGTGGACGCTGCTGTCTGTGTTCGATGCGTCTGCACCACCGGTTTTCGCTGAAGCCTTTATCAAAACCTACGAAGATCACGAAGAAGATGCGATCCGTCGTTGCTTCTTCTCCGTAACCCGCGACGAGCAAAACCACGAGCAGATGTGCGGTCTGGTAATCACCAAGCTGCTGGAATCACCAAGCCCGCTGGAATATGAGCCAAAGACCGAACTGGGTCGTCGCCTGCAGAAAAACGCCCGCTGGTTGTACTACAACGGTGGCCGTTACTGGAATGGTTACAAGCAAGCTGTGCCTAAGTACAGCCTGGCGGTACTGTTCAGCTCTTTCCTGATGGGTGAAATCGCTGCGGCAACCATCTTCAAGCAGATGTCTGAAAGCTGTGAAGAACTGGTCTTTACCGAAGCGTTCAAAAACATCGGTCGTGATGAAGGCCGCCACATGGCGATCTGTCTGTCTCTGATGGAGCGTGATTACCCGAACCTGTCGAAAGAAGACAAGTCCGTAATCACCAAGCAGATCCGCGCTGGTTACCTCTTCCTGTCTGCGGTACTGTTTGAGCCGCCCGCAGAGTTCTGGGACCTGCCGGAAGACTTTATTCCGACTCAGCGCGAAGCAGAAGCCCTGTGCCGTGAAGCGGGCTTTGGCATCCCGACTTACGAAGCCAAGCTGGAAAACTGGCGCAATGCGATGCTGAACCTGAAAGCGGTTCTGGATAAGTATGACACCCCATTCCCTGCGATCCCGGAAGTGGATATCACAGGTGAAGAAGTGACTCAGGCTGATCTGGACGCAGCGGATATCATTCCGATCTTCTAAGTTCCGTCACTGTTGCTCACTCAGCCGCCCGGCAAACTCTCCCTGGGGTTTGCGGGGTGGCTGTTTTCGTCTGCCCAGTCTCAAGTCGTTCGCGACCAAACCACACCCTGTCACGCCGGGCAGACCTTTTTCTGCAAGATGTCACTGTGATCTCCATTTTGCAGCCGTTAAACCGGGTTGCTGTTTCAACCCGCAGAATAAGGGTCAGCCATCAGGCCCGGAGGTTTAATTATGTCAGCGATTCGTTTATCTCCATCCGGCAAACTTGTAGAAGGCAAACCGGGTGAAACCGTTCTGGAAACTCTTGAAAATGCCGGTTACGCCCTGCAGAACAACTGCCGCGCCGGTGCCTGCGGTGAGTGTAAAGTTAAGGTTTTAGACGGTGAGTTCGATCAGGGTATGGTGCTGGATATGGCGCTGTCTCAGGAAGAACGCGCCCAGGGCTACGGCCTCATGTGTATGTGTAAGCCTTTAGGGGATGTCCTGGAGATCGACTGGGGCACCGATGACGCCAAGCCAAAACTGTTTCCGCCCCGTGAAAATGTACGCTGCGTTGTGGTTGACCGACTTGAGCGCACCCCGCGCATCGCTGAGATTCGCCTGCGCCCGGTCGGTGAAGCGATCCGCTTCTGGCCGGGTCAGTATGTCTCTCTGTCTGACACCCAGAAAACCATTACGCCACGCTCCTACTCGATTGCTAATGCGCCGCGCCCGGACGGTGAAATCGTCCTGCAGATCACCCGCGTACCGGATGGCGCAACCAGCAACTGGGTACATGACAATGCGACGCCCGGTAGCATGATAAATCTGTCTGGCCCTTACGGCACCTTTATCGGTGATCCGGGCACAGACAGCCCCGTGCTGTGTCTCGCGGCGGGTACGGGTCTTGCGCCGATTATGGGGCTGACGGACGCCGCTCTGCGCCGTGGCTTTAAACAGCCGGTGCACCTGCTGTTCTCCGCCCGTACCGAAGCGGATGTTTATTGCAAAGGCATGATGGAGCTGTGGAATGTGCGTCACCGTCGCTTCAAGTTTATTCCGACCCTGACTCAGGAAGAGAAGGAAGGCTTTCAGCAGGGACGTATCCCGGAGCTCTTGCCTAAGCTGTATCCGGATCTCTCCAAGCACGCAATTTATATTGCCGGTAGCCCGGAATTTGTTGATGACTGCATCAAAGCCGCCAAAGCACTGGGCGCGCAGGATGGGATGATTCACACCGAAGGCTTCTTCGATCAGTCAGCACCTGTTGTACCGGCTGCCGATCAGCTGGTCAGCGCGTAAAGTCCCTGCCTTATTGAACGGTGTACTCAGAAGATCACAGTCCGATCTTCAGGCATAAAAAAACCGCTGCTTCTTTGCAGAAGCAGCGGTTTTTTATAGGCAACCCGAAGGTTACAGACTAAGTACTTTCTCACCGCGGGAGATACCGGAAACACCGGTACGTACCACTTCAAGAACCGTATTCAGCCCCAGAGCCTGGATAAAGGCATCCAGCTTGTCACCTTCACCGGTCATCTGAATGGTGTAGGTTGTGCTGGTCATATCCACGATCTGGCCACGGAAAACATCCGTTGTGCGTTTAACTTCTGCACGCTGAGCACCAACTGCCTTCACTTTAATCAGCATCAGCTCACGCTCGATATGCTGACCTTCGGTCAGGTCAACCAGCTTCACCACGTCCAGCAGCTTGTTCAGCTGCTTGGTGATCTGCTCAATCACCTGATCGGAGCCAACAGTAGTCAGCGTCAGACGTGACAGAGTCGGATCTTCCGTTGGTGCAACGTTCAGCGATTCGATGTTGAAGTTACGCTGAGAGAACAGGCCCACAACACGGGACAGCGCACCAGCCTCGTTTTCCATCAGGATGGAGATAATGTGTCTCATGATCAGGTACGCTCCGTCTTACTCAGCAACATATCACGCATCGATCCCTGCGGGATCTGCATTGGGTAAACGTGCTCTTTCGGATCGACCATTACGTTTACAAACACCAGCTCATCCTTCATCGCAAAGGCCTTCTCAAGAGTCGGCTCAAGATCTTCAATGCGATTAACGGTCATAGCAACGTGGCCATAAGCTTCGATCAGCTTCTCGAAGTCCGGCAGGGACTCCATGTATGAGTGAGAGTGACGCTCTTTATAGTTCAGATCCTGCCACTGACGCACCATACCCAGAGACTGGTTATTCAGGTTGATGATCTTCACCGGAATATTGTACTGCTTACAGGTCGACAGCTCCTGCAGCATCATCTGGAAGCTACCTTCACCGGTTACCAGAGCAACATCGTTGTCCGGGTAGTTCAGCTTGATACCCATTGCCGCCGGGAAACCAAAACCCATGGTGCCCAGACCACCGGAGGTGATCCAACGGTTCGGCTTGTCGAACTTGTAGTACTGAGCGGCAAACATCTGGTGCTGACCGACGTCGGTTACAACATAAGCATCACCATTGGTTACCTTCCACAGCGCTTCAACCGCCTGCTGAGGTTTGATCGGACGATCTTCCTCAACCTGATACAGCTCAGGGCGGCTTGCACGCCACTCATTGATCTGCTTCCACCAGTCTGCCAGAGCATCAGCATCCGGCGTCGCTTTCGCCTGCTTAAGCAGATCCAGCATCTCATTCAGAACCGAATCCACCGGGCCTACAATCGGCACGTCTGCGCGAACGGTTTTGGAGATAGAGGTCGGATCGATATCCACATGAACAATCTTCGCCGTTGGGCAGAACTTGCTCACGTTGTTAGTCGCACGGTCATCAAAACGGGCACCGATACAAACGATCAGATCCGAATTGTGCATGGTCATGTTCGCTTCATAGCTACCATGCATACCCAGCCAACCAACACTCTGCTCATCTGTCTGCGGGAAAGAACCAATACCCATCAGGGAAGTGGTCACCGGGAAGCCCAGTTTTTTCGCCAGCTCAGTGAACTTATCAGAGGATTTGCCCAGAATAACACCGCCACCTGCGTACATAATCGGACGCTTGGCTTTCAGCATCATCTCAACCGCTTTCTTGATCTGACCAGTGTGGCCACGGGTCACAGGGTTGTATGAGCGAATCTTAACTTTTTTCGGATATTCGTATTCAAAACGATCGGTCGGTGCAGTCATATCCTTAGGGATATCCACAACTACAGGACCCGGACGACCGGTTGAAGCGATATAGAAAGCTTTCTTGATGATCTCAGGAATTTCCGAAGCGTGCTTCACACTAAAGCTGTGCTTAACCACAGGGCGTGAAACACCAATCATATCGGTTTCCTGGAAGGCGTCTTCGCCAATCAGATGACTCATTACCTGACCACAGATTACAACCATAGGAATCGAATCCATATACGCGGTTGCAATACCCGTTACTGTGTTGGTCGCGCCGGGACCTGAGGTAACAAGAACCACACCTGGCTTACCCGAAGCACGGGCATAACCGTCTGCCATGTGAGCAGCACCCTGCTCGTGACGGACCAGAATGTGTTTAACTTTATCTTGGCGGAATATGGCATCGTAGATATGAAGTGCCGATCCGCCGGGATAACCGTAGATATACTCAACGCCCTCATCCTGAAGAGAACGAACGAGCATGTCGGCGCCAGAAAGTAATTCCACCGTAGTGAACCCCCAAATTTGAGTTCCCCGTCATCTTTGGACAGTCGGGAACATCGAGCTAAAAGAATGCTTTCCAATTAGGTGCGGACTATGTGACTGAATCGATATAAGGGCAGCCACGCGCGCGCTCCTGATCATGCAGGCTCATGACTAGGCTGCCTTACCTGGCACATAGAACCGGATAGGTTCTGCACTCTTCTTCGCACGGGTAAATGCGGGTCGGGGCGTCAGCCAGGCCTGGCGGGTAAACCTGGGCCTGCTATTCCTTCGGTGGGTAAATAAAGCCTGTTTACCCTTACACGTAGACGGTCGGGGTTCGCCCTGTATCTACGCCCGGAAAATAAGGACAATTAGGTTCTAACAGCAGGTTAAAGATGTCAATAGAACAATGGGGCGAGTTAGGGCGGTTATGGGCCTTTTTGGTGCAGCGCAAAACAAAAACAGGCTTTTTCAGCAAAATCATTCGATTAGGATTGGTGCAACCGCACATTTTTTGAGGTTTTGTTCTGGATTGAGCAACCTTCAGGTAGGCGAGAAATGACCTTACTTAGGGTCGTGTTTTTCGGTGAATTTGCCTGCTTATTTTTCAGCCGCAAAACGGCTAATTCCAAGCATCGATTAATGTTCTTTTCAGCCACTTCACACTTTTTATTATCCTTTCCGAAGAAATATGAGTATTTACTCAATTTTCCCGCAGCCCTGCCGATAACCATTAGAGCTGCAGAATCGCAGCAAGTGACAAACCGAAAAATACACTCACGGAGCGAGTATATGAAAATACAGGGCAGTTATACCCCGCCGATGGGCCAGTCCGCCTATTCAAACCTGAAACAGAACATCAGTACACCTGCCAGACAGAATGGACCTGAGCATACAGCTCAGACGATGCAGAAGTTGGCTAAACCGGATCAGGCTACACTTGATGCTCACCAGTTAATTCAGGGCATGCGCGAACAGGCTTATTTAAAGAATCATAATGATATTATTCAGTCCGTAAGAATTCATTTGGTAAAAGCCTACCAGGGGTTTGAAGCGTTTAAAGAACAACAGATGGCCCTTAATCCTGATCTTGACCTGAGAGATCTGGATGTAGCATTAAAAGATGGCAATATCATAGTTACAGGCATCAGATCCCAAAATGGCGGCCCGGTAACAGGCAATCAGATCAACGCGATTCAAGAGGCTTTATCGAATAACGAAGAGCTCACCAAAAACCTTAATTATTCATTATCCGATCTGACAAAGGCAGTAAATATAGCTAAATATCCAGCTGAATTTGAAATTGATACAAATGAATTAGCTTCGTTGGAATACAACAAAGAAAATATCGTGAAAGATGGTTTCTTTAGTCTAAACGGTTTTATAGAGGGTTTCCTTGATGAGAACCCAAGGCGTCCAACTCTTGAAGAAGTTCGTGATACACGGAAAAGGGATTTGTTTGGATATCCAACAGTGGATCGACCAAAAAAAGACTGGGACTTTGGCCAAGTTATAGAAGATCGAAACTTTGGCTCTTTAATTTCTCACTATATTTCCTACACAGCTAACTCCGATCAAGAAGAAAACAAAAATTACTTAAATACAAAAGCCTAAAAGTATCCCCCCAGTGCTGGGTGTCCAGCTACTAGGGGGGCTCTCTAGGTTGGAGGGGTACTTATTTATCCACTATTTCAGGCAAGTCTGCTTTGTACCGCCTGTTTCATAGTTCTTTTCATAGAAACACATCTTCACCAGTTCTTCTTGGCAAATATGATAGAAGCTACCATCAATCTCTGGGGTTAATTTAATAACGCCGTTCTTATCTTCCAAAGAAACCTCAAAATGCCCCAGATCATAAAAAATGTTCCACCACATTGACGGATTAGATGGAGTCCCACTGTAAACCCGGTTATGCACATTTAGTGCTGGTTCTTGCTGATTGATGCACCCCGGCAATGTTAATGAACCTTTAAAAAAACCATTTTCATCTGATACAAGCCTTGTAAATGAACGGCTCTCTTGCTGTGCCCTACTAAAAAAATCAATTCTCACTGGAGAGAAAGGTACCGTGCTGCCGTCTGCATCTTTCAGATACCCCGAGAAACTGATATTCGAATGCGCCTTCACGGAGGTGGATGTTGCCGGTGGTGAAGTCTTCGCCAGCAGTAACAGCTTACTCAGCCTTTCATTGTTCCAGACTTTTAAGTTATCAATAGAGGTAGCCGTTCCCGGTGCGGCCATTGCGAGGGCGTACTGGGCTGATGCCGGAGGCGGGTTATCCGCTGTGGCTCTGACCAGAAAGTTAACCGTGGTGTTTGGGGTTACGCTGTAAGCCCCTAACTGATTATTGGGTATTACAATCATTCCACTAGCCGCACTGAACCCGCACATTTTGTTTGGGATTTTCAGAAGATTGTTCCCGCGAGTTCAGTCTTCAGATAGGCGCAAAGCGACCCTTCTGAGAGGGACTTATTGAGGGTATTTATCAGTGATATTTCGGAACGGATAACTGGACGAGGACAGGTCAAAACCTGCGCTAATTAAGAGAGCACCTCCTTTTTTCACACTTTTACGCGCGTAAAAGTGTTAACCCAAACATTTTCATGCGCATAAAAATGTAAAAAACCGCACTTTTATGCGCGTAAAAGTGTAGACCCTTGCTACAATGGGCTTAGTGAATCCTTTGATCTGCAGGAGCTACCCCGTATGCAGCGCACCCTACTTGATGCTTTGATGTTGTGGAAAAACCAAACAACCCGCAAACCCCTGCTGATTGATGGTGCCCGCCAGACCGGCAAAACCTTTCTTCTGCAGGAGCTGTTTGGCAAAACCTTCGCCAATACCCTGCGTATCGACTTTCTGGAAACGCCTGCTTACAAAGAGGCCTTTGCCAGCTCACTTAATCCGGATGATGTTTTGCTCAATCTTGAGCTGATCAGTGGTCAGAGCTTTAACCCGCAAACCGACCTGCTGATTCTGGATGAAATTGGTGAGTGTGAGCGTGCAGTCACCTCCCTCAAGTATTTTGCCGAGAAAGCCGCCACGTATTTCGTTGCCGCCAGTGGTTCTAATATCGGTCTGCTGAACACCTTTCCGGTGGGCAAGGTGCAGCAATACAACCTGCGACCACTGACGTTTGGTGAGTTTCTGGCTGCCGCTGACGAGCCCGCGCTGCTTAAAGCCTTTAACCAGCAGATGAGTTCACCTGCGGTACACAGCAAGCTGATGGATAAACTGACCGACTATTTTTTTACCGGCGGCATGCCGGAAGCGGTGGCGGTTTGGTTTCAACATAAAGAGCAGAGCATTTTAGAGCGGGTTGAACGTATTAATCAGATCCACGCCGATCTGGTGGCGGGTTATCAGAGGGACTTTGGTAAATACAGTGGCAAGGTTGACGCAACTCTGATTGAGTCGGTGTTTAACAGTATTCCGGCACAGCTGTCACTGGTAATGGATGAATCGGTGAAACGCTTTAAGTTTAAAAACGTGCATGAGCGTAAATCCCGCTACAACGATTTTGAAAACGCCATTCACTGGCTGCAGAACTGCCGCCTTGCCTTGGCAAACTACCCGATAGAAGGCACGCCAAAGTCGCCACTGGCGGCTTACAAAAAGGACAACAAGGTTAAGCTGTTTCTGTTTGATACCGGCCTGCTCAATCATATGCTGGGCAGCGGTTATCGGGAGATCAAACAACAGAGCTATGAGTACAAAGGCTATATCGCGGAGAACTTTGTCCAGCAGGAGCTGGCGGCCATAGGCATTGATCCCACGTTTTCATGGAACGATGCCCGGGCGGAGATTGAGTTTATTGTCAGTAATGACGAAGGCAAGATTATCCCGATAGAAGTGAAAAGCGGCAAAAGGACACGGGCGAAATCCCTGCAGTCCTATATTGAGAAATGCTCACCTGAGAAAACCATCAAACTTACCGGAACACAGGGTTCCCCCATTACCGAGCAAACACATATCGTAATGCCGCTTTATTATGCGCAGTTTCTGCCGGAGCGGTGGGGGGTAAAAATGGCAGCTTTGAGCAGCTATTGCTTTATCTAATAATGTCTTAGTCTGTAATATCATTGATGCCAGACAAAGCACGGTAATCATGTAAACAGAGGCTGTAACAGTGAAGCTTGATCACATCGTTCTACGGAACTTCAGAAAATATGAGCATGCACGTTTTAACTTTCATACACAGTTTACTGTCATTATTGGCGCTAATGGTGCGGGAAAAACCAGCATACTAGATGCACTAGCCATCATGCTGAATACCTACTTCCTAAAGTCAGGTATTCAAACAGGTATCGGCGGTATCTCCTCAGATGATGTACGTTTTATCTGTGTTGAAAAAGGGACTCAAATATTTCGAGAACCACAAGCCGAGGTTTATTTGACCTGTTCAGCGCAATTTAGGGGGCGCGCACTACATTGGCGACGTGATAAAGGAGATCGTGGCGGACAGTCTAAAGAACTTGTGCAACAGGGAATGGAAGACCGTGACTTAATCAGTCAAGGCGGAAACAGTGAGCTGCCCCTGCTTCTATATTACGGTGCAGGTCGATTGTGGGATATCCATCGAAAGATACAGACAGAAAAACCGGGCTCCCAGCTAGATGCATATAAATTCTGCCTTGACCCAAAGTCTGATCACAAATCTTTTGAGAAGTGGTTTAAAAAACTCTCCCTAGGAGAGTTACAAAAGGGCTATATATCTCCAGCTTTACAAGCAGTAAGAACAGCAGTACTGGGCTGTATTCCCGGGGCCAATAAGTTCTATCACGACGCAGAAGAAGACCAGATCATGCTAGATATCAATGAACTGGGGCTTACACCATTTAACTACCTGAGTGACGGCTATCGTAATATGGTAGCAATGGTCGCAGATATAGCTCATCGAGCCTCTCGACTCAATCCTCATCATGAAGCTCAGGCCGCGATAAACACGCATGGCGTTGTTTTGATTGATGAAATCGATTTGCACTTACATCCCAGATGGCAAAGACAAGTTGTTCGTGACCTCCAGAAAGTATTTCCAAATCTGCAATTTATAGCAACAACACACTCTCCATTTATTCTTCAATCTTTAGACCCTGGAGAAGTTATTGATCTGAACCAAAGCTGCGATGTAAATACTGTAGAAAGCGCTTTAGCTGGAGTTGCAGCTCCAGGCCCAGCCAATGAGTTTAGTCATCGCTCCATTGAGGATATCACTGAAGATGTAATGGGTATTCCAGTACCTCAGCGTAGCGAGGCTTATCAGCGCATGTACGAAACTGCCAAGCAATATTATGCGTTGCTTGAGCAGTCTAAGGCAGCAAGCAGCGAGGAAAAACAAAAGCTCAAACAGCAGCTTGATGAATTATCATCCCCTTTCAGCGATAACGTTGCCTATCATGCCTTTCTCGAAATGGAGCGCTTAGCAACAGGCTTGGGCAACACGGAGAAAAGTTGATGCGTCCCATAAATAAGGGCACTACGCCAACGGATGAAAATGGACTACCTATCACATTTAACGACTATTCATATGCTCGTTCAGACCTGATTGCTCGTTTAGGCGAGTTTTGCAGCTACTGTGAAATGCATCTGGACTCATCTTTAGCAGTTGAGCATGTTAAACCCAAAAAGCCCAAGGGAGCTGATAACGTAATCCAAGAACGTCTTCTTGACTGGGATAATTTCTTACTAGCTTGCACTAACTGTAATTCCACAAAAGGCAATCAAGAGATCAATCTTGATGATTATTTTTGGCCGGATAAGGACAACACTTTTAAAGTTTTGAAATATTCTGAGGGCGGCCTGATTTCACCTGCTGACGACTTAACGGATTTTGCTAAAAACAAAGCCCTTGAGACCATCAAGCTAACCGGTCTAAATGTAAAGCCTACAAACGATCCCAAAGCATCAGATCGCCGGTGGAAGAACCGCCGGGAAACCTGGGACATTGCAAAGCGTTCAAAGCAAAACCTGCAGCGATGTAACCACCCGGAAATGAGAGAACAGATTACAACAACGGCAACTGGCCATGCCTATTGGAGTATCTGGATGACCGTTTTTCAAGATGATCCTGATATGTTGCAGCGCTTTATCGAAGCTTTTTCAGGTACAGATAAAGAATGCTTTGATGAAGAAAATGGCTATAGTCCGAAAGAAAGGTCTTAAAAACACCATAAACCCCCGCTGTTCACGTCTGCAAACAGCGGGGATTTTCAGGCTTTAATGTTTAGCTAACAGGCCGATCAAACAAACACCAGCTCTCCGTCGCGGACTTCCACATTGATGGTATGGCCGGGGGCGAATTTGCCGGAGAGGATCTCCTGCGCCAGTGGGTTTTCGATCCAGCGTTGCAGGGCGCGCTTCAGTGGGCGGGCTCCGTAAACCGGATCAAAGCCGACTTCTACCAGCTGCTCCAGCGCCTCTTCTGTCAGATCGATGGTCAGCTCGCGTTCATCCAGACGCTGCTGCAGACGTTGCAGCTGAATCCGCGCGATTCCTTTCACCGCATCACGACCGAGGCTGTGGAACACCACCACTTCGTCGATACGGTTGATCAGTTCCGGACGGAAGTGGCCACCCACAACCTCCATCACCTTGTCCTTCATCTCATCGTACTGCTCGTCCTTGCCGCCGTAGGCCTGAATCACATCAGAACCCAGGTTAGAGGTCATCACGATAACCGTATTGCGGAAGTCCACGGTACGGCCCTGACCATCGGTCAGGCGGCCATCTTCCAGCACCTGCAGCAGAATGTTGAACACATCCGGATGGGCTTTTTCCACCTCATCCAGCAGCACAACAGAGTAAGGCTTACGACGCACAGTTTCCGTCAGGTAACCGCCCTCTTCATAACCGACATAACCCGGAGGCGCACCGATCAGACGGGCCACGGAGTGCTTCTCCATAAACTCGGACATATCGATGCGCACCATGGCCTCTTCGGTATCGAACAGGAACTTAGCCAGTGACTTACACAGCTCAGTTTTACCAACACCGGTAGGGCCTAAGAAGAGGAAAGAACCGTTTGGCCGGTTCGGATCAGCCAGACCCGCACGGGAACGACGCACAGCGTTAGCAACCGCGCCCACCGCTTCTTCCTGCCCGATCACGCGCTCATGCAGGGCTTCTTCCATTCGCAGCAGTTTCTCGCGCTCGGATTCCAGCATTTTGCTCACCGGAATACCGGTCCACTTGGAAACTACTTCTGCGATCTCTTCTTCGGTGACACGGTTACGCAGCAGCTGATGCTCGACCTCTTCCGCCTGAGACGCCATCTCCATGCTGCGTTCCAGATCCGGGATAATGCCGTACTGAATCTCTGACATTTTCGCCAGATCACCGGCGCGGCGGGCCGCTTCCAGATCCAGACGCGCCTGTTCCAGCTCGCTTTTCAGCTGCTGAGTGCCCTGTACGGCAGATTTCTCACTGCGCCAGATCTCGTCCAGATCCGCGTATTCACGCTCCAGATCCTGAATCACACCTTCCAGATGGGCCAGACGCTTACGGGCGGCATCGTCGTTCTCTTTCTTCAGTGCCTCACGCTCGATCTTCAGCTGGATCAGGCGGCGATCCATACGATCCATCTCTTCCGGTTTGGAGTCCATCTCCATACGGATACGGGAACCGGCTTCATCGATCAGGTCGATCGCTTTATCCGGCAGCTGACGGTCGGTGATATAACGCTGGGACAGCTTGGAGGCGGCAATCAGTGCGCCATCGGTAATATCCACACCGTGGTGCAGCTCGTAACGCTCTTTCAGGCCACGCAGAATAGCGATGGTATCTTCTTCAGACGGCTCATCCACCTGCACCTTCTGGAAACGACGTTCCAGCGCGGCATCTTTTTCGATGTACTGGCGGTATTCATCCAGCGTGGTTGCGCCCACACAGTGCAGCTCACCACGGGCCAGTGCAGGCTTAAGCATATTGCCCGCATCCATCGCGCCTTCACCTTTACCCGCGCCCACCATGGTGTGCAGCTCGTCGATAAAGAGGATGATCTGGCCTTCCTGTTTCGCCAGTTCGTTCAGTACCGCTTTCAGGCGCTCTTCGAACTCACCACGGTATTTGGCACCAGCGATCAGAGAGCCCATATCCAGCGACAGCACCTTTTTGTTTTTCAGACCTTCCGGCACTTCGCCATTGATAATGCGCTGCGCCAGACCTTCCACGATGGCGGTTTTACCGACACCGGGCTCACCGATCAGTACAGGGTTATTTTTGGTACGACGCTGCAGAACCTGAATAGTACGGCGGATCTCATCATCACGGCCGATCACAGGGTCAAGTTTGCCATCCAGCGCACGTTGAGTCAGATCGACGGTAAAACGATCCAGTGACTGGCGCAGTTCTTCGGTATTCGGATCATCCACGCTTTGACCTCCACGCACCTGATCGATCGCTTTAGAGAGAGAGTCTTTGGTCAGGCCGCAGCCACGAATCAGCTTGCCGGTATCGCCCTTGTCCTGAGCCGCAGCCAGCAGCACCAGTTCACTGGAGATATAGGAGTCTTTACGCTGCTGGGACTCTTTATCCGCCAGATTCAGAATGCAACCCAGATCCGGAGACATCATGATCTGGCCGTCACTGTTATTGATCACCGGCAGGGATTCAAACTGCTCGCGCAACTCATTGCGCAGCTTATTAAAGTCACCACCGGCCTGAGTGATCATCGGACGGATCGCGCCATCGCGCTGCTCCAGCATCGCCAGAATCAGGTGAACAGGTTGCAGTAAGTTATGGTCATGGCCCACAGCCATGGATTGCGCATCAGCAAGCGCCTGCTGAAGTTTTCCGGTTAAACGGTCAACACGCATTTCGATATTCCTCGGTAGACCTGTGTAACCCCGTGATGTGTCGTCGGGCTTTTAAGCCGAAGTGTAGTCGGGGTTTCCGACAGGTGGGTTTTTGCTTATACCGGAAAGATAGGGACGAAATGCGGTAGTTCAAGGCTGACGGCGGTTTTAAGGCGGCAAAGGGTTTGATATGGGTCAGGAGATTATCCACTACTGCACTACCGTCACAATAAAAACAGATATTGCATTATTGGTCGTGAGGTATAGAATTAAGGGTGTTCCGGTTAATCCGGCTTGTGAGACTACCTGCTAGGTAGCTGGTTTGGGAAAATGCGATGACAAGCAGCCTAAACCATGATCCGGCTCGTCCGGCTAGTGTCAAGAATTTAGGCCCGAACAGACAATGTCTGTTCGGGCTTTTTCTTTTCAGGCTTACTCTTATTTTAAATACTTACGCAGTCCCAACCCGTTCAGGATAGCAGCTTCAATAGACTGCATGTCCTCCGCTGTTACATGGCCAGTTACGTAACAGCGCCTTCCATCCGCACCCTTCTCACGAATTCTGTCCAATCTTTCAAAGCCAACCGTGTAAAGCATGTCACATTTTGCCCAGCATGGTGTCTTGCTAAGCTTATCGGTTAAGGATTCAACACTCATGCGATGATGGTATGCCTGCAAGGGTTCCGGTTTGACCGAACTGATGGGAACGACTGTGCACAAACCCGGGCGCCCCGGCAGCTGAGGAGTGACAACAACAACCGGCCTCACCTTAACCATTTCAGGTGGCTTGAAACCCTGTGAAAAGTCACAGCACAAAACAGTGCCTTTCTTTGGATGAAATTTAATCACTCTTACGTCCTGTAAAAGAGGCTTTGCAAACAAATATAATGTCCAGCAGGCTACTCCGCCATCCAGATAATGCTCGCCATGCGGCCGGTCTGGCCGTCACGACGGTAGGAGTAGAAGCGCTTACGCTCGGCGTAGGTGCAGAAAGCACCGCCGTAGACCTGATCCACGCCGCGCTCAGCCAGTCGCAGTCGCGCCAGCTGATACAGGTCGGCCATATAATGATTCAGACGGAAGGGGCTGGGCTCAAAACAGTCAAAACACTGCGGCATCTCTTCTACAAAGCGCTGGCGAACTTCATCACCCACTTCAAAATGTTTACTGCTGATAGCAGGGCCTAACCAGACCAGTGTTTTGTCCGGTTCGATACCCAGCTTATCCAGCGTTGCTTCCAACACACCATCGGCCAAACCCCGCCAACCCGCATGAGCGACGCCAACTCTGTCACCGTCTTCGGAACAGAAAAACACCGGCAGACAGTCTGCCGTCATCACAACGCAGGCGTAATCGGAATTAAAAGCAACGGAGGCATCCGCCTCGATATTGGGCGTAAAGCTATCCGCAACGATGGTGCTGTGGGTCTGATTCAGCCACAACAAAGGATGCTTCTCGCCAACAAAACTCTGAAGATCATGACGCGCCATGGCAACAGCGGCAGGGTTGTCACCAACATGCTCTGCCATATTGAAGTTATCGAACGGAGCCTGATTTCCGCCCCGTTCGCGGGATGTGACTAACGCCTTTACATTCTTCGGCGCTGGCCAGTGAGGGGCCATAAAAGCAAAGGCGTTACGCATCAGTTTTCCAGATCTGTTTCCAGCGCTTCCAGCAGGTTTAGGAAATCTTCGGGAAGATCTACTTCCCACTCCATCAGATCTCCTGTGGCAGGGTGCCAAAGCTCAAGACGTTTGGCGTGCAGTGCCTGACGGTTGAAGTGACGCAGCGCCTGTTTCAGGCCTTCGCTGCTACCGGCAGGCAGACGCATACGACCGCCGTAAACCGGATCACCCACCAGCGGATAACTGATATGAGACATGTGCACACGAATCTGGTGCGTACGGCCGGTTTCCAGTTTGCAGCGAATATGGGTATGACCACGATAGCGCTGCAGGACACGGTAGTGCGTCACCGCCGGCTTGCCGGAGTTCGTTACCGTCATACGTTTACGATCTTTCTCGTGACGACCAATGGGCGCGTCAACCTTGCCACCACCAGTCATGACGCCCACGGAAACCGCTTCATATTCACGGCCCATGGAGCGATCCTGCAGCTGTTCCACCAGGGCGTTCTGTGCCATCAGGTTTTTCGCCACGACCATAAGACCTGTGGTGTCTTTATCCAGACGATGCACAATACCGGCACGGGGCAGGTGCGCCATATCCGGTGCATGGTGCAGCAGAGCATTCAGCAGGGTGCCATTCTGATGGCCTGCAGCGGGGTGAACCACAAGACCGGCAGGCTTGTTAATCACCAGAATATCGTTATCTTCATAAACGATATCCAGGGCGATATCCTGTGCTACCCACTCTTCGTTGTTCTCTTCTGTGGCTTCGACGTTCAGCACTTCGCCACCCGTCAGCTTCTCTTTCGGTTTACGCTGGGCGCCGTTAACGGTCAGCTCACCGGATTTGATCCAGCTTTGCAGGCGGGAGCGGGAGTAATCGGGAAAGAGTTCTGCAGCAATCTGGTCCAGTCGGGAACCGCTTAATTCGAAGGGGACGGTTGCTTGCAGCGAAATTGATTCAGCCATGGATGAAAAAAGGTCCGGGTAAGAGATAAAATCTGGGCTTTATTGCCTGAACGCGTGAAACCCTAGCAGGCTCTGGATGTCAGAAAAGCCTCTGAACTGACCGATTCCAAACACGTATTTGTCAGCGGCCTGTGCTATAGTCATTCGCCGTTCATTCTACCATTGAAAACAGCTCTTTTGGTGATTATGCGTAAGCCAGTTTCTTTTCGTCATTATAAACGCTGTAGCCGCAACGCTCATACGGGCAACGCCATCAGCTCCGGCATTTTTTCCCGTCAGTCTCTGCTGGCTGTTTTCGCGAGCCTGACGCTACTGCTCGCCGGATGTGCCGGTGATCAGTCTGCAGCAGATCTGGCAAAAGCTGAGCGTCAGCTGTATCTGGAAGCCAGAGATGCACTGGAAGGTAATAACTTTATCCGAAGCCTGGAGCTGCTGGAAACCCTGGAAACCAAATACCCCCTGGGTCGTTTTTCTGAACAGGCGGTACTGGAGCAGATCTATGCTCAGTTCCGCAGTCAGGATTATGAAACGGCACGGGCGACCGCAGATCGTTTTATCCGCCTGCATCCTCGCCATGCCCAGGTAGATTACGCCTATTACATGAAGGGATTGTCCTCTTATATGGCGGGTCGCTATATGCTGGAAGGTCTTGAGCTGATCGACATTTCAGAACGCGATCTGGGTGCTACCCGTGACGCCTTCGCTGATTTTGATACCTTCCTGCGCCGCTTCCCGGACAGCCGTTACGCTACCGATGCCCGCCAGCGTATGCTTTATATCCGCAACGTTCTGGCACGCCGTGAAGTCTTTATCGCACAGTTCTATATCCGTAAAGGCGGTTATGTCGCAGCCATCAAGCGCAGTCAGTTTGCGCTGGAAAACTATCCGACAGCGGGTGTTTCCGGTGACGCTCTGGCAACCTTGTCTGAGGCTTATCTGCACCTGGGTATGGAGAAAGAAGCACGCGAGGCGCTTAATTTGCTGAAATCCCAGTACCCGAAACACAAGCAGCTGACCTCTAACGGCAAACTGGAGTTGATCAAACCGTTAGGTGAAGGTACTCAGCCACCCTGGAAAGCTCTGGTTCCGGATCTGTTTGGCTAACCAGGTCTGATAGCAATAAATGAATCTTTCGCTATCTCTGATATCCAAAACAAAAGATACTTGATGAGCGTGAACAACAGCTCAAAAACTCAGTTTTAGGATGGGATCATGTTTATTTTACGTTTAATTATCTTTATCGCCATCGTCTGGGCCGGCTTCCGTCTGCTGAAGATCTACAACCAGAAGAAGCTTGAAGCCCAAAAAGGCGAAGATAAAGCTGAAAGGTCCTCTTCGGACTCAGAACAGATGGTTCAGTGCCGCTACTGCAATCTGCACCTGCCACAGAACGATGCGGTTAAGCACGAAAACCTATGGTTCTGCTGCCATGAACACAAAGACCACTTTCTGGATAACGGGCCGGAACAGCGCTGAGCTGAAAGTCGGTCGTCTGTGGATAGAACAAGCAAAAAAGAGGCTGTGGATAAATTATTCCACAGCCTCTTTTTTTATCTCTGCTTTTTCACTGCCAACCTGATCCGCTCTTCTCAGCAAGCGCCTTAACGGGAATATCAAAACCCGCAAGCAAAGCCGGAGCCTCAGATCATTTCACCAACCGAAGCTTCACTCAGTCTTTGAGCGGGCTGATAAGGTATCGGATCAATAATAGCCTTCTGGCCCAGAAGCTGATTACACAGCAACTCGGTCGCAGCAGGTGCCAGCACCAGACCATTGCGGAAGTGACCGGCATTGATATGCAGATGACGAATGCCATCTACCGAGCCTATAAAGGGTACACCATCCGGTGATCCCGGACGCAAACCACACCAGTGATGCTCCACCGAAATATCCTTCAGTGCTGGCAAAATCGCTTCTGCGCTGGCCTGCAGAGACTGCCTTGCTTCCTCAGTGGTTTGCTTGTTGAAGCCGTCATATTCCAGCGTCGAGCCCACCAGAATCCGGCCATCATTGCGGGGAATCACGTAACGGCCATCCAGCATAACCACCCGATCTACCAAGCCAGGTTCTGCTTTATATACCATCATCTGACCCCGTACCGGCTCAATAGGCAGCTTCGGTAACAGATCTCCAGGATCCGTGTCTTCGGTTTGCAGTAAGCCTGCACTCCAGGCACCGCTGCAGATAATCACCTGACCGGCACTCAGTACCGAGTTGGCCGTATTAACGCCGATCGCCTGACCATCCATCACGCGGATGCTTTTAACGTCGACATTTTCCAGAATGCGCACGTTTGGGCGCAGCTCAAGACTCTTCTTCAGAGACTGACCCAGTCGCGGATTACGGATACTGCCCACTTCCGGCATCCAGATCGCCTGCTCTTTGCCGGGGGCGATATTCGCTTCCGTCTGGTAAATAAACTCTTTGCCGACCTGAGTCAGAGGCTGCTGATATTTCTCAGCCCACGCCAGAGCGTCAGCTTCATCCTCGACCCGCAGCATCAGCATGCCGCCGGAGCGAAACTCAGGATCAATACCGGTTTCCTCTGCCAACTGTCTGGCCAAAGCCGGGTAATAGCCCTGAGACCAGTTGGCCAGAGCTGTGATTTCCGGGCGGTAACGCCACGGATAAAGAGGCGATACGATACCGCCACCGGCCCAGGAAGATTCTTTACACAATTCGCCTTTGTCTACGATGGTGACATCAGCACCGGAATCTGCCAGCGTGCGGGCGGTCATCATGCCGATCACTCCACCACCGACGATCAGAAAATCGTTCAAACTAAGCTCCTGCGTCTGTATGGAAGTAAAACTTTTATAGTCATTTATTCACAATTGAGAGCCGCAACTCAAGAATCCAAGAAAGGTCCTTTTGCTGATACCAGCGAGTTGTTAGCGCAAATGTTTTGCTATCACCAATACCCGTAATCTCACTTGATGCTTTAAGGGTAAAACTACCACTGCCCGGCGCGCAGCTATCATGTGTATCTGAGCAGGCAAAAACTCTAAAAGCGCTCTCTAGCCCCAGGCTACCTTTATAATTCTCAGAAATAAGGTCCAAAAGACGTATATCATCTGAACTAACTACTTCATACCCTTGCTCAGAAATCCCTCTGTCTTCTAGATATATGACCCAATAATCGCCTTCCTTTTCTAAACTCTGGAATCGCTGTAGGTTATTAACGTCGATTTGATAATTAATCCGGTAAAGAAAGTACGTAATCGTTTTCCCACTGCTACCAGGATTGAACTCCTCATCTAGCTCGCAACTATCTTCCGGATCAATGGTATTAAAAATGCTAGGATCCCCAATAATAAAACCATCTCTGAACATGATGTTTTCAAAACTATTGAGGTTTTTATCCTGCCAAGTCCACTCCGAACGCTTAAAGTTACTCAAATAGATAGAATCATTCCCAACGCCACCATCAACAGCACCGTTCACATTACCACCAACACAAATGAAATCGTCCCCCTCCCCCATATCGACACCGCCATGAATATCTCCTCCAACGAAGAGATAATCATCACCCGAAAACAAAGTTAACGGCTGGCCATTATGGTTGCCATCTATACCAACAATATCTGTACCGCTACCACCAGTTATATTCACACTACTATTACCACTGATGTCCAACCAGTTACTACCATCCCCAAGATTGATGAAACCACTGTTAGCATTGCCATCAATTACGACAACGTCGTTACCAGAGCCTGCATTGATATTTGCATTAAGATTACCGTCCAAATCAAAAAGATTGTTGCCTTCACCCAAATCAATCAGGTTTCCATTAGCATTACCATCCAGCAGAATCTCATCATCCCCAATACCAACGTAAATATCACCGTTAAGATTGCCACCCACTAACAGCTTATTGTTGCCATTTCCAAGATCTATTGAGCCATTCACATTACCGTCTATATCGACCCAGTCATTGCCCTCACCAGCGATAATATTTTTACTGTTCCCATCAATTGTCAGAGTATTATCTCCGTCACCAAGATTGATATTTCGGTTGCTACCTTTATCGAGATAGACTTTATCGGAGCCATCTCCCAGATTTATAGTCTCATTTTTGCTGTATTCGTCCGCACCATCACGAGGCTTATCCACACCAGTCCAACGGCCCTCAGGAGGTCGCCCACTACCATCATCTAATGTCTCTGTGACCATTTCCGCAGTTGGGTCATTTGTTACAGCGATATCAGGCCCTAATTCGCCAAAGCAGTAATCATCAAAAACGCACCTAGCCGCTTCAGCCCTGATCTCGTCCTTTGCGGCTTCTCCACCTAACATACGGTCAGCATAGAGAATCGTACCGAGCTTAACGTTTTGTTCCCGGTTCTGATTGTCATTCCAGATAACCGTTGCGGTGTACTGATCGGTATCCGTAAGGCCAGCTATAGCAGTAACTTTCCAGCTGACATCGTAAACAGCATTGCTACCGGCAACATCATCCTGACTACCTCCCGCGGCAACACCGTGGTTCATTCTCAGGGTTTCGATCTCATTCTGTACAAAGCTAAGCGCCTGAGTACGGGCTTTTGTGGTTGCGCCGGATTGCAGCAAATCCCCCTGAAATTTAGCCGTAGCGGCCATACCAACCGAAACCACCAGTAAGATGATCAGAATTTCGATCAGGCTCATGCCGTTTTGTCGTTTTGTCATAGGAGTACCCTCATACCAGTCCATGGTATTTACGAGCTGCAAATAAACTCACCAGTCGCGCCAGCTACCGGGAATTCGAATAAAATCGGTCTTAGCAGGATCCGTTGCATTAGGTGTCTGAAGCACCCGTATCCATTGCTTTCGACTAAGATCAGAGTCAGAAGCAGCCGTTGCCGTTGCTTCAACTTCAATAATCCATTGTTCGCAGACCGAATTAGCAGCTTCGTCATTATCTGTTGCGCCTTCCAAACAACGGCGAATGTAATCAACACTGAGGTTATAAGTATTGCTGCCACTGACCACCGTGGTGTTTGGTGCGCTTAGGTCATTGAATTTAATGCCATCGCTATCCAGATCTGCGTTATTCCAACTCGCAAAGCCGGGGTCATTGCTATCCAACCAGGCAATGCCGTATTCCAATGCAGCCTCAGCAGCATAGCTTACTTCTTTGCTTCGGTATTCGTTGGCGGATATTGCCTGCTCAGTCAGCAGTGTTTTAGCACTCAGAAAGGTAATCACGGTAAGGGCAATCAGCAACACAACAGCAAACATCAAAGTCGCCATACCAGACTGACTTCTGTTCAGGCGATTAAGGTTTGAGGAAGAAGCGGTCATTACGCACCCTCACTTTACCGGACACTGTTAACGAGAACTCATCTTTGGTACCACTGATGGTGACCTGAAGATTTCGTTCTTCAATGCACTGTTCACCGGAGCTACAGGCACTGCCATTTTGAATATTGATCGCCTCCGGTTCTGCAAGAATATTGCCGTCACCGTCGATATAGCTGATGCTGAACTGAGTGATCTGGATATCGTCTTCAGTAAGAGCTTCCCACTGATTGGTCCCATTATCATAGCCACATCCAGGATGAGGACCTAATACCGATGCAATCCGAGGGCCCTTTCTCAGACTGATCTTTCCGTCATTTACTTTGAAGCCAAAATGGTTCATATCCGGCGTATCAATATTCCCATCATCATTATAAGGATCATTATCTCCTTCAAGGTCATAGCTATAGGTCACGCAGGAGCATTCATTTGCAGCGTTACAGTTCCAGAGTTTTAAATTACTCACCACATCCATAAAGGCGTTATCCCCATAGCGGTCACGCATACTGGCATCCGTGCCAGGAAGATTGCCCGAACCTATTCCTCCGGCCCGCTTGAGGTCACTTAAGATCAAATCAAGACTGGCTCTGAGATTATGAGTCAGCTGAGCTTGTTCGTTATTGTCGCCGGATGATTTCAGGGCGGTCAGATAGGCGCTCATAACAGCACCCACGAGTGTTAGACCAAGGACTAGTGAAATAAGCAGCTCAGGCAGGGTAAAGCCTGATTGTTTTGTCCGTCTTGCTTGATACGTGATCATTTAGCAGCCCTCCATGCCACTAACCGTTCCGCATGCCTTAACCCTTCCCAGAATAGAGATTACTGCCTTACCAGAGTAATTATCTGAAGAAAGATCAAAAGAACCTGAAGATGATGCAAGACCTCGAGTTCCATCGAAGCTAAACGCATGATCAGTATTCATTGTCACACCGGAATAATCACCGCTGGTGATCCGTCGCAGCACCTTGGTTCCATTGATTGGTAGGGCGCAGGCATCTGACGTATTAGGATTGGTAATTGAGCAATCACAGTTTGCTGTCAGACTCATTCCGACACACCAATTGGTTCCTGGAGAAGACGAAATGAAAATTGTCGCATTTCGTTTGATTGCTTCTGAACGGGCATACGAGAGTTCCTGCTTTATATTGACAAAAGCACCACGAACCCGCTCCTGCTCTATATATTCGCCCATATTAGGCGCAGCTAAACCTGCTAAAATCGCGATGATCGCCAACATTAACAGCAGTTCTATCAGAGTGAATCCCTGCGCTCTCATACTGCCCTCTGTTTTTTAGTGCGTAATTGTCTTAACATGCCACGCAGAAATAGGATTCACAAGCACTGTTCATCAGTGTTTGCGCGAACTTTGCCGGTAAGATTATTTGCCTGTGATCAGGATCAGAAAGGAAGCATTATGCCTGACTCTAAAAACATCAAACAAAGTGGCTTTACCCTGATAGAGTTGCTGATTGTTATCGCCATTATCGGCATTCTGGCAACAGTCGCTTACCCATCATACCAGAGCTACGCTTTTGAAAGTCGGCGAGCCGATGCCCACACCGCAATTCTGCGCATACAACTGGCTCAGGAAAACTGGCGTGCCAACCATAGCAGCTACACCAATGATATGAGCAGCGCAGGATTGAATGCCGCCACAACATCCTCGGAAGGTTATTACACACTAGCGGTCGAAAACGCGTCATCGACGGGCTATAAAATTTCAGCCACTGCCACGGGTTCGCAGGCAGGAGATACCGGCTGTACAAAGATTGAGCTGACAAAATCGGCATCGGGTGAAAATAAATCCCCGGCAGCCTGTTGGTAACTGTCTGAACTCAGATACTTTGGCATTGATTACCCGGAATAGTGACGTTCAACCCATAAAAAAAGCGCCAGCTGAATGTTTAATATTCAAGCGGCGCTTTTTTCGTTCGGATCAGGAAAAACTATTCACTGATATCTGTCAGGCGTAACTCTTTAGGGATGGAGAAGACCACATTCTCTTCACGTCCATCCAACTCTACAGGGTCATTGGCCCCCAACTCTTTAAGCCGTTCAATCACTTCCTGAACCAGAACCGCCGGAGCAGAAGCGCCTGCTGTAATACCGATCTTTGGCTGAGAAGAGAGCCAGGCAGGATCGATCTCGGTAGCGTTATCAATCAGATACGCCTGAGTATCCATACGCTCAGACAGCTCACGCAGACGGTTGGAGTTAGAACTGTTAGGTGAACCCACTACCAGCACAAGATCGCATTCAGCGGCAAGTTGTTTGACGGCATCCTGACGATTCTGGGTGGCGTAGCAGATATCGTCTTTCTTAGGCCCCTGAATGTCAGGAAACTTTGACCGCAGTGCATCAATCACACGGGCAGTATCATCCATTGAAAGCGTGGTTTGCGTTACAAACGCCAGCTTGGACGGATCCCGTACTTCAAGATCCGCCACATCGGATTCATTCTCTACCAGATAGATGGTTCCGCCTGCAGACGTATCATAACGCCCCATGGTCCCCTCTACCTCCGGATGCCCCTGATGACCAATCAGAATGCACTCCTGTCCCTGCTTGCTGTACCTCAGCACTTCAAGATGTACCTTGGTGACCAGCGGGCAGGTAGCGTCAAACACCTTCAGACCACGACGATCTGCTTCATCCTGAACCGCTTTGGAAACACCGTGAGCACTGAAAATTACAATGGTATCGTCCGGTACCTCATGCAGCTCATCAACGAAGATGGCGCCGCGAGCTTTTAGGTCATTGACCACAAACTTATTATGCACCACCTCGTGACGCACATAGATCGGCGGCTCGAACACCTCAAGAGCACGATTAACGATCTCAATTGCCCGGTCCACACCAGCACAGAAGCCGCGAGGGTTAGCCAGTTTAATCTGGATACCTGCAGGATCAGCCTGCGTGTTATTCATCTCTGCCGGATTAACGTCTGTCGCTGACATGATGCCTCTCTTTAAAGCGGGGTCAGTATCTATAAGTGTCAGTTATCAGCTGAAAATTAAGCTTCAGTCGCCTGAGTATCTGCATCTTCAACTGCGATGATTTCCACTTCAAATTTTAGTGGGCGTCCCGCAAGAGGATGATTGAAGTCGACGGTCACCTGCTCATCATCAAACTCAACCACCACACCCGGCAACTCGCCGTTGGCTTTATCGGCAAAGCTTAGCATCAGTCCGGGTTCCAGATTCAGATCAGGGGAAAACTGAGCACGTGGCAACTTCTGAATATTGCTTGGGTTATGCTGGCCAAAACCATGCTCCGGAGCGATATCAAATTCTTCTTTCGCTCCCGCTGTCAGGCCGTGCAGGGGCTTTTCGAAGCCATCCGGAAGATTGCCGTCACCCACAATCAGGCGAACCGGATCTTTCTCAAAAGTACTGTCAACAATTGCGCCTTCTTCCGCCAGTTTCAACGCAAAGTGCAAGGTAACCTGTTTACCGGGACCGATCTGTTGTTCACTCATGATATTTACCCTTATTCGTTACAGGCTGAGACTTGCTCAACCCGACGGACAGCCGATCAGCTACCCGGTGAAATGTTTCTCAGAAATTCTCTGTCAGACAACCCGCAAGCCAGGATCTGTTAGCCGCGCTCTTTACCGTTATCGGCTTTATCGCTGTTTTTTCCGCTACCCTTGCCATTCTCGGGATTGCGGACCATATCCACAATCAGCATACCGGCACCCAGTGTGATGGCGGCATCAGCCAGGTTGAAAGCCGGGAAATAAGCACCGTCCCAATGAAACAGTAAAAAATCCACCACATGGCCTAATAAAATACGGTCATGCAGGTTTCCCAGAGCACCGCCAAGAACCAATGCCAGCGCACAAGCTAACCAGGTTTCGCTGGCTTTTAGTTTTGCCATCCAAACCAGAAGGCCACCACTAACACCAACGGCAACCAAAGCGAAAAACCAACGTTGCCAACCGGATTCACCCGCCAGAAAACTGAAGGCGGCTCCGGTATTGTGCAGCAAGGTCAGATCAAACACCGGCAGCACGTACAGGCGCTCAGCATAGTTAAAACTGTCCGTCACCCAAGCTTTAGAGATCAGATCCACTGCCACGACCAAAACACTCAGCAGCAGCCATTTCAGCTGAATCCCTCTTCTGTCCTTTTTTTGATCCACAACTGTCATTCTCAGATAGTGAGTTTTACGCGACTTATAACAGAGGCGCCCTAAGGCGCCTCTGCAGATGTTTACGGCTCTGTTATAAGCCATAAACCAACGAGTGCTAAACCGGCTATGGGTTATGCGAACTGACGCTGCTCACCTTCGCCTTCCGGCAGGTTAGTCACACAACGACCACACAGTTCAGGGTGCTCTGCATGCTGACCAACATCCTCACGGTGATGCCAGCAACGACCACATTTAGCATGCTCAGAAGCTTTAACGGCAACCTTAAGACCCGCCAGATCAGTTTCTGCAGCATCACCGGCATCTGCCAGATCTGCAACCTGTGCAGCCGACGTCAGCAGTACAAAACGCAGCTCATCTCCCAGACCTTCGATCAGGGATTTGAGTTCCGCATCGGCAAACAGCGTTACTTCTGTTGCGATAGAACCTTTTACGATTCCGGCGTTACGGGCATCTTCCAGGGCCTTGTTCACGGCTTCTTTAACGTCAGCGATACGGTTCCAGTAATCGCGGTTTTTGTCACCGTCCGCCTTCATTTCAAACAGACCTTCGTACCAGGTCGTCAGATAAACCGACTCTTCACGCTGACCCGGAATGTTCTCGTAGATCTCTTCTGCCGTGAAGGTCAGAATCGGTGCGACCCAGCGAACCAGCGCCTCGATGATATGGTACAGCGCAGTCTGACAGGAACGACGCGCCAGGCTGTCCGGCTGCGTGGTGTACTGACGGTCTTTGATGATATCCAGATAGAAACCACCCAGATCCTGAGCACAGAAATTGTGGACTTTCTGGTAAACACTCAGGAAGTGGTATTCGTTATACGCCGTCTGAAGCTCTCCTTGTAACTCAAGTGCGCGATCAACCGCCCACTGGTCCAGAGACAGCATCTCTTCAGGCTTAACCATATCGGTTTCCGGATTAAAGCCGTTCAGGTTCGCCAGCAGAAAACGCGCCGTGTTGCGGATACGACGATAAGAATCGGCAGTACGCTGCAGAATCTGCTTTGAAAACGCCATCTCACCAGAGTAATCCGTAGCCGCAACCCACAGACGCAGAATGTCGCCACCCAGAGAATCGGTCACTTCTTTCAGGCCAATCACGTTGCCCAGAGACTTGGACATTTTGTAGCCTTTTTCATCCACAGTGAAACCGTGGGTCAGCACCTGCTTGTAAGGTGCGCAGCCGTTGATCGCAATGGATGTTTTCAGTGACGACTGGAACCAGCCACGGTGCTGGTCGGAACCTTCCAGATACAGATCCGCAGGGAAAGTCAGCTCTTCACGACGGCGGAGTACCGAGTGATGAGTGACACCTGAATCGAACCAAACGTCCAGAGTGTCCGTGACCTTGTAGTACTGATCCGCTTCATCCCCCAGCAGCTCAGCAGCGTCCAGCTCGAACCAGGCATCCATACCCTCTTTTTCGATCAGCAGAGCGACTTTTTCGATCAGCTCAGCGGTATTCGGGTGCAGTTCATCGGTCTCTTTGTTGATGAACAAAGTGATCGGCACCCCCCAGGTACGCTGACGGGAGACACACCAGTCCGGGCTCTGATCAACCATCGCTTCAATACGGTTCTGTCCCCAGGCCGGGAACCACTGCACACCCATGATCGCCTCCAGCGCGTCTTTCTTCAGGCCTTTCTCTTCCATGGATACGAACCATTGAGGAGTCGCACGATAGATCAGAGGGGTCTTGGTACGCCAGCAGTGCGGGTAGCTGTGTTCAAACGCTTTATGGTGCACCAGTTTACCTTCACGGGTCAGTGCATCCATTACCGGCTCGTCAGCTTTGTACACATGCAGACCGGCAAACTCACCGGCTTCATCGCTGTACACACCGTTTGCCTGCACCAGATTGATAGTGCCAAGGCCGTAGGCCTTACCGGCCACAAAGTCTTCCATACCATGGTCAGGAGCCGTGTGAACAGCACCAGTACCAGCATCTGTAGTGACGTGGTCGCCCAGAATCACAGGCACCTGTTTGTCGAAGAACGGGTGTTTTAGCAGCAGATTTTCCAGCGACTGACCGGAAACTGTCGCCAACACTTCAAATTTGTCTTCGCCCCAGCGCGCCATGATGCCTTCCACCATATCCGCTGCCAGCACAAAACGCTGATCACGCACTTGTACCAGTGCATAGTCCAGGCCCGCATTCAGAGATACCGCCTGACTCACCGGCAGTGTCCAGGCGGTAGTGGTCCAGATCACAACAGAAACGTCACCTTCGCCCACCGGATTACCGAACAATTCCAGCACCTTGTCCTGATCGATAAAGGTATAGGCCACATCCAGTGCGATAGAGATTTTATCCTGATACTCAACCTCAGCTTCTGCCAGCGCAGACTGACCGACAACACTCCAGTAAACCGGCTTATAGCCTTTCACCAGATGGCCATTTTCTACGATTCGCCCCAGAGCACGAACAATATCCGCTTCCGTCTGATAGTTCATGGTCAGATAAGGGTTCTCCCAATCACCCACGATACCCAGGCGGATAAAGTCAGCTTTCTGGCCAGCAACCTGTTCGGCAGCATATTCACGGCACTTAGCACGGAATTCACGATAAGGCACCTTATCACCGGCGCGACCGATCAGAGTCTCAACTTTATGCTCAATCGGCAGACCATGACAGTCCCAGCCCGGTACATAAGGCGCATCAAAGCCTGCCAGAGTACGGGACTTAACAATCATATCTTTCAGAATTTTGTTTAATGCGTGACCGATGTGAATGTCACCATTCGCATACGGAGGGCCATCGTGCAGAACAAATTTCGGACGACCGGCACCTGCCTTACGCAGTTTCTCGTACAGGCCAATCTCGCCCCAACGGGCCAGACGGGATGGCTCGCGCTGCGGCAGGTTACCGCGCATCGGGAAATCGGTTTCCGGAAGATTGAGTGTATGTTTGTAGTCGCTCATGGCTATGAATCGCTGCTCTTAGTCGGTTTATCTGGTATCAGGTTGTTAGTTTCAGACGGCCTGTTATCGGTCCTGCATGGGAATAGGGTTCGTTACACGATATCGGCAGTTTGTTCACTCCGACATCGGCCCGATCAGCCTAACAGCCCACTGGCCAGCGGAATACCCTGACTGGCATGTTGCTCAAAATAATCCCGCGCTTGCTGCAGATCCTTCATGATCTGCTCCCGCAGGGCGGCAACGTCTGAGAAACGCTGTTCGTCCCTCAACTTACTGCAAAAAGTCACCTGTACACGCTGCCCGTACAGATCACCGTTAAAATCAAACAGGTGCACTTCCAGAGCAGGACGCACACCATCAATAGTCGGTCGGTTGCCGATATTAGCAACCCCTTTATGCAACAGGCCATCGGCACTACTCAGCAGCACGGTATAGACCCCGTGCAACGCCGGCTGCTTATCTTTCAGGGACAGATTTGCTGTTGGAACACCCAGTTGACGCCCCAACTTGCGGCCATGCAATACACGACCACTGATCTGGTAGGGAACGCCCAACAGTTTGTTAGCCAGTACAAAGTTGGCTTCTGCCAGTACGGTACGGATTCGGGTGCTACTGACCCGCTCGGACTCCACCTCAAAGGTAGTGGTGTTCACCACAGCAAAACCCTGCTCCTGCCCCACCTGCTGCAGCAGGTTGAAATCACCGGCACGGTCACAGCCAAAGCGGAAATCATCACCCACGACCAGATGACGGACACCCAGTCCCTGGACCAGCACCTGATCGATAAATTCACGACCGGAAAGACTGGCTAGCTTCTGGTTAAAGGGCAGGCAGAGAATACGATCAATACCTTGCGCGGCCAGACGTTCTACTTTGTCACGAAATCGGGTAAGACGAGCCGGAGCCTGACTGGAAGCAAAAAACTCTCGGGGCTGAGGTTCAAACACCACCACAGCAGAAGGCACACCCAACTCCAGCGCTTTGGCTTTAACCTGACGCAAAATCGCCTGATGCCCAAGGTGCACACCATCAAAGTTGCCGATTGTGGCGACACACCCCTGATGTTCCGGACGTAAATTGTGCAAACCCCGTATCAGTTTCATTTTGCTCCTGTCGGCCATAACCTGTTTTCTGTCAGCTGAGTTTTAACATTTCTGCCTGCCGCACCTGAGCATAACCAGGTCGACCAGCGATCCGTATATCGGCGTTACCTGCCAGATGGTTGAGCATACGAATTTTCTAAAAGAGACCGATTATAGCGAAATTCCGCGCTACTGCATCCCTTGAACCACGGATTGTCTGCTGACTGAGAAAAACTCAGCATTAATGGCGAATATGGCGTAAACGCAACCCTGCCAGAACCAACATAATCAAATAACTGCCGCCACCGGCAACCACCAGAGTCCCAAGCCACAGAACCCGTTGCTGCCAAGCAAAACCGGCCCATTGCTCAACGCCCGGCATCAGCCAGCTCAGAAGCGCAACCATCACCGCTGACGCCGGTATCAGCTGCAGCAGATAGCGTCCCCAACCCGCCTGCCAAACAAACACGCCGTCACGGCGCAGGGTATACCAGAGCAGGCCAGCATTCAGAAAGGCAGACAGAGAGGTGGCAAGAGCAAGCCCTGCGTGATCCAGCCAAAACACCAACAGCAGGTTAAACACCATATTCGCAACCATGGCGATGATGCCGATATTAACCGGCGTCTTCGTATCCTGACGGGCATAGAACCCTGGAGCCAACACCTTGATTAACATAAAGGCGAGCAGCCCCACCGCGTAGGCTCGCAGGCTTAACGCTGCCATATCAACATCGTGCACCGTCATCGCCCCGTACTGGAACAGGGTAAAGAGCAGCGGCTCTGCCAGAACGATGAGCGCCAAAGCCGCTGGCACCGCAATCAGCAAAATCATGCGTACCGCCCAGTCCAGAGTTTTGGCAAAGGCTTCACCGGATTTTTCTGCATGCTTTGTGGACAGGCTTGGCAGAATGACAGTCGCAACCGCAATACCGAACACCCCTAATGGCAGTTCCACCAGACGATCGGAATAGTACAACCAGGAAACGCTGCCGCTGATCAGGAAAGAAGCCAGCACAGTATCCAGCAGCAGATTGATCTGACTAACCGACACACCGAACAAGGCTGGAGCCATCAGTTTCATAATCCGGCGCACACCTTCATCTTTCCAGCGCACCTTTGGGCGCGGCATCAGGCCAATACGCGCCAGAAACGGCAGTTGAAAAAAGAGCTGAGCACAACCGGCTATCAAAACGCCCCAAGCCAACGCCATCACGGGCTCATCCATATAGGGTGTCAGCCAGAGCGCCGTGCCGATCAAAGAGAGATTCAGCAATACCGGCGTAAAAGCAGGGACGGCAAAACGGTCATAACTGTTGAGAATGCTGCCGGCAAACGCGGTCAGAGAGATCAGCAACAGATAAGGAAAAGTGATACGCAACATCTCAGCAGTCAGCGCCTGCTTTTCCGGCAACTGACTAAACCCCGGAGCAAACACCCAAACCAGCAGTGGTGCAGCAACAATCGCCAACAGGGTAATCCCTGCCAGAGTTAGCCCCAGAGAACCCGCGACAGAATCGATCAAACCTCGAACCGCGGTTCTGTCTCTTTGGCTGCGGTATTCCGATAACACAGGCACAAAAGCCTGATTAAAGGCTCCCTCGGCAAACAAACGCCGGAGAAAATTAGGAATCTTAAAGGCGACAAAAAAGGCATCTGCACCAGCACCGGCACCAAAAAGCCCGGCAATTACGATATCCCGCATCAGCCCCAACACCCGGGACAACAGCGTCATCACACTCACCAAAGCCCCTGAGCGCAACAATCCGGGCTTTCGAACCTGCCTATTCTCAGCAACAGACTCTGAAGATGCGTTATCACCCACAGCAGGAACCTCAGCAATCTCTTTCTGCAGCTTTTGCGGCTGAAGATTATGCTGCTGTGACTGCAATTCGCCAGAGGGCTGTTCAACAGATTGGGATTCGCTTGGCTTCTGATCGGACATGGCGCGTTCCTGCGGTATCAGCTGGGGCAATCAGCATTATCATAATGTCTATCGAGATTTAAAAATCAGAGAAGATGAGCATTTTGCCGAATTTCAGGCACAAAAAAACCGGCCTAAGCCGGTTTTTTCAAAGGTAAAACCTCTAAATTATGCAGCCAGAGCTTTAACTCGCGCATTCAGACGGCTCTTAGTACGAGCTGCCTTGTTTTTAGAGATGATGCCTTTGTCAGCAATACGATCAATTACAGGCTGTGCTGTATTGAACTCTGCCATAGCTTTAGCGTGATCACCCGCTTCAACTGCCGCAACAACGCGCTTGATGTAAGTGCGCACCATGGAGCGCAGGCTGGCATTGTGATTGCGGCGCTTTTCAGCCTGGCGTGCACGTTTTTTTGCAGATGCGATATTCGCCACCGTTAAGCTCCTTGGAGAAATCGGTATTATAAAATTGAAAGACGCATTATGCGTTTTTCACGAATTAAAGTCTAATGTCTTTAGGGGTGCGCATTCTACGGTAATCCGTAGGGTATGAACAGCCTTTTTGACAATTAAGACTTATTTTTTCCTACGACGTTAGGCCATAGAACGAAAAACTGATGAAAAAACGGCTTCAAAGACCGTCTTTTCGTAAATCTTAACCAGGTTATTTTTAGACCAAAACCAGATTATCGCGGTTGATCAATTCCGGATCAGCGACATAACCGAGCAGGGATTCTATCATACTGCTGGGCTGACCGAGGATTTTTAATGCATCCTCGTGATCATAATTGACCAGACCTTTCGCGATCAGTTCACCCTGCTCGCTGACACACTGCACCATATCGCCGCGCCGAAAACGACCTGAAATACGCTTTACACCAACGGACAGCAGACTGGTATTTTTTTCCCGCAGAACACGAACCGCACCTTCATCCAGAACCAGAGTACCCCGGGTCTGCAGATGCCCCGCCAGCCAACGCTTACGGGCAGCCCAAGGCGTATCTTTTGGCAGAAACAGCGTACCGATCAACTCACCCTGCACGGCACGCACCAGAACCTGCGGCTGACGACCGCTGGCTACCAGTGTCGTTGCACCGGAGCGGGCCGCAAGACCTGCCGCGCGCACCTTAGTAATCATGCCGCCTCGTCCCAGACGCCCACCGTCACCGGCCATCTCTGCCAGCTCAGGATCATCTGCCCAGGCCTCTTCAATCAGGGTTGCCTCCGGATTAGAACGCGGATCCGCGGTAAAAAGACCTTCCTGATCGGTCAGGATAATCAGGGCATCCGCTTCCAGCAGATTCGCCACCAGAGCCCCCAGGGTATCGTTATCACCGAACTTAATCTCATCGGTCACCACGGTGTCGTTCTCATTGATAATAGGAACAACCCCCAGATCCAACAGCGCTTTAACCGCACTTCGGGCATTCAGATAACGCTTACGGTTTGACAGGTCATCATGGGTCAGAAGAATCTGAGCTGCGCGTAAGCCATGACGCATAAACTGTGTTTCATAGGCCTGAACCAATCCCATCTGCCCCACAGCAGCTGCAGCCTGAAGCTCATGCAGTGTTGACGGTCGCTCTTTCAGCCCGAGACGGCTCATACCCTCCGCCACAGAGCCGGAAGACACCAGGATCAGCTCAATACCCTGCTGACGCAGCGCCGCCATCTGGTCTACCCAACCAGTAATTGCCGGCAGATCCAACCCCTGACCATCATTGGTCAAAAGAGCGCTGCCGATTTTCACTACAATGCGCTTCGCACGCGCCAGCCTGTCACGTTGAGACATCTCTATTCTGGCCCTATCATCCAAAAGCTGCCGCAACCGCGGCGGTTAATCCATGACATCAGAAACACAGCGAACACTGAAACCGAGCCGCCTTACTTGGCGTACTCCACCTCAACGTCGTAATCATCGTCATCAAAATCATCATCGTCGTCATCCTCTTCCGCTGCCAGTTCAGCTGCGGTTGGTTTACGACCATGACGACGCTCCAGATAAGCTTCCACACGAGCGACCGCTTCTTCTTCCATACGCTCACGGATTTCAGCTTCTTCTTCCGCCAACTCAGGATTTTCTGCCTGCAGTTCACGCTGCTCATCCAGCCAGTTCATGATCTGCTGACAAACAGCCTGAGTACCTTCACTGCTGATCGCAGAAACGCGGAATACCGGACCTTCCCAGTTCAGTTCGCTGATAATACGCTCACAAACCGCGTCCCGTTCTTCTTCCGGCAGCAAGTCCAGCTTATTCAGTACTAACCAGCGCGGGCGCTCCGCCAACGTTGGGCTGTACTGCTCCAGTTCACGGATAATAGCCTGAGCAGACTCCACTGGATCAGACTCGTCAAACGGAGCCACATCGACCAGATGCAACAGCAGACGGGCGCGGGTGAGGTGTTTCAGGAAACGGAAACCCAAACCTGCCCCCTCGGAAGCGCCTTCAATCAAACCGGGAATATCCGCCATGACAAAGTGCTTAAACTGGCCCAGCTTCACCACGCCAAGGTTCGGCACCAAGGTGGTAAACGGATAGTTGGCCACTTTCGGCTTGGCCGCAGACACCGAGCGAATCAGAGTAGATTTACCGGCATTCGGCAGCCCCAGAAGACCCACGTCCGCCATTACCTTCATTTCAAAACGCAGGTTGCGCTCTTCACCCAGGGTTCCGTTGGTGGTTTTACGCGGAGCACGGTTGGTACTGGTCTTAAAACGGGTATTCCCCAAACCACGACGCCCACCCTGCGCCACCGTCAGCTCCTGACCGATCTCGGTGATATCGCCCAACACTTCAAGCGTATCTTCATCAATAACCGTGGTGCCGACCGGAACCTGAATATACAGGTTTTCACCAGCTTTACCGGAACACTGACGCCCTTGGCCGCCTTCACCATTTTCAGCACGATAACGACGCTGATAGCGGAAATCGATCAGCGTGTTCAGAGAATCATCGCCAATCAGGATTACGTCACCACCGTGGCCACCATCACCACCGTCCGGGCCACCTTTAGCGATATATTTTTCACGGCGAAAACTCAGACAACCATTACCACCCTTACCGGCAGCAACGTGAATACTTGCTTCATCTACAAACTGCATGCTTGCTTGCTCTTAATCTGGTGTGTTGTTCCAGCTTTTCATCAGCTATACCCCTGCGGATCTGTCATCGGGCCACACACCAGCAAACTGCCTGCCGGGTAGCTCCGTGTATCCCACCGATTGTTCATCCAGCCGTAGAAAAGCCCTGTATTAGATATCTGTCTCAGGTATCCGGTGCAGGTATTCGGCACCTCAGATTAAACGGTGCCGATGGAAATCTTGCCTGCAGTTAAGCCTGCAGGGTCTGCCGACAATCCCCCGACGACCGAAGCCTGAGCAGAGAACCATTAAATTATGGCAGATACGAAAAAAGCCCCGCACACGGCGAGGCTTTTTCAACCGATAAGATCGGTCTTACGCAGGTACGATCGTAATAGTCTTACGTTTTTTCGGACCACGTACTTCAAACTTCACTACACCGTCTGCAGTTGCAAACAGAGTGTGATCTTTGCCCATACCAACATTTACACCAGCGTGGAACTTAGTGCCACGTTGACGAACAATGATGTTACCAGCTTTAACTACCTGACCACCGAAGCGCTTAACACCAAGGCGTTTCGATTCGGAATCGCGACCGTTACGGGTACTACCACCAGCTTTTTTGTGAGCCATGAGTACTTCCTCGTTAAATGGATCTTGCCGGGCAGACTCCACTCCGTGAGTGATTGTTGAGCCTGACCGAAACTAAAATTTGTTCAGTAAAATTAACCAGCGATGCCGGTGATTTTTACTTCGGTGAACCACTGACGGTGGCCCTGACGCTTCATGCTGTGCTTACGACGACGGAACTTGATGATTTTAACTTTATCACCGCGACCGTGGTTTACAACTTCAGCAGAAACTTTAGCGCCTTCCACAACAGGAGCGCCAACTTTAACGTCTTCACCGTTAGCAACCAGCAGAACCTGATCGAAATCTACAGCAGAACCGGTTTCCAGTTCCAGCTTTTCGATTTTCAGGACATCGCCTTCTTTAACGCGGTACTGTTTACCGCCAGTTTTAATAACTGCGTACATGCTTGTTCTCCAAAAAACAGCAGTGCTTAGTAGAGTTGGATGCTTCTTACTTACCTGCTTTGAATAGAAGCGCTCTGGCAACTATCGGACAGGGAGCAAAGGACTGTTGCAAATCAAAATTTGCGCACAGTAACTAAGCAGGGCGCGAATTTTATAGCAAGCAGCCATTAACAGCAACCAAAAGACCCGCTTTTTAACGGACATTTTGTCTGCCTCAGGCTAAAAAACCGACAACACACTGATAATTCAGTAAAAGCGCATAATGACCGATTATTCCTCATGCTTATTCAGGCCATTCCTTGACACCCCACCCCCCGCCCAATAGCATTCGGACAGCCCACGGGCAATCTGACACCAGTAAGCCAATCAACGAGAAAAGCAGTCCTGAACATGCAGCCAAAGAGCGCCATCCACGATCTGGTCGCGGACGATTTCGCCGCACTGAACACCTACATCATTGATCAATTGCACTCACGGGTGCCTCTCGTTGAAAAGATTGCCGAATATATTGTCGACAGCGGCGGCAAGCGCATGCGACCTCTGCTGGTACTACTGACCTGCAAAGCTCTGGAGTGTAACGACGATAAGCGCATCCCTCTGTCGGCACTGGTGGAATTTATCCATACTGCGACCCTACTGCATGATGATGTGGTTGATGAATCCGATATGCGCCGTGGCCGCGATACCGCCAATAACAAATGGGGGAACGCCCCAAGCGTTCTGGTGGGTGACTTTCTTTATACCCGCGCCTTTGAGCTGATGGTCAACATCGGCCACATGGATATCCTGAAAATTTACGCCAACGCCACCAACGTCATCGCGGAAGGCGAAGTATTGCAGCTGACCAATGTGCGCAATCCAAAGATCACCGAAGAGCAGTATATGACGGTGATTAAGGCCAAAACCGCCATGCTGTTTGAAGCGGCGACTCAGTCTGCGGCTATTTTGTCCGGCGCGACCGAAGAGCAACAACAAAAGATGGCAGATTACGGCAACTATCTCGGCCTTGCGTTCCAGCTTCAGGATGACCTCCTGGACTATAAAGGCGATGCCAGCGCCATGGGTAAAAACGTTGGCGATGATCTGGCAGAAGGCAAACCAACGCTCCCGCTGATTCGCGCCATGGAAGTCGGCAGCGTAGACGATGCAAAACTGGTCCGTAAAGCGATTCGAAAAGGCGGTTTGGAATTTCTTGAACCGGTTCTGGATATCATCAATAAGACTGGTGCTCTGGATTACACCGAACAGAAAGCTTTTGAAATGGCCGACAAAGCTAAAGCCAGCCTTGAATGCCTGCCTGATTCGTCCTTTAAAGAACGACTGGCGCGGTTTGCTGACATGGCCGTAAAACGCAGCAGCTGACCGAATGCGTGCCGGGACAGGCGATACAGCACAGCCTGTCCATCTGGCTTGCCTGAGCGCGCTATAACATCAGGATGTAAAGGAAAACCCTTTTAAAACAAAGGTATAAAATACCTCTCACAAGTCTCTATGATGCAGCATCCAAGACTGATATTTTATAGAGAACAACGTCAAATCAGGATTAGCACACAAGGGGCACAGGAACGCCTACAGATGAGATATCGACAGGCTTCATGAACGCAAAAAAAACCTCTTTATATTCTGCAAGCTCGGCGCAACTGGCCGCGCTGGACAACCTGAGCGTTCCTACCCTGATCGCAAACCGGGAGGGCTGCCTGCAATATGCGAACAAAGCCGCCCGACACCTGCTGACTTACGGTCTGGCGATTACTCACCCCCTTTCCGGCCAGGAACTCTTTAACCGGCTCGACATGAGCCAAACCGAGCAACTGAAACAAGCCTGTGATCGTTTTTGTGATGGCCAACTGAGCCTGACGTTCTTTTACGGTGAACACCAAAAACGAATTCAGATTTTCCTGACCCCGTTACCAACCAGCAATCTGGCGGAAGAGCTGTTACAAATCACCCTCAAAGACGTCACGCAATACGAAGCCGCGCAACATCTTCCGGTACATTTTCATCAGGCGATGCAGCAAACCGAAGATATGGTCATGGTCACGGACTGTCACGGCTGTATCGAATACGTCAACCCGGCCTTTGTCAGTCAAACCGGTTACAGTGAAGCGGAAGTCATCGGTAACAACCCGAGACTGCTCAGTTCAGACGAGCACGATACTGAGTTTTACGCGCAGATGTGGAAAACACTGCGGGCCGGTGATAGCTATCGCAGTATCTTTATCAATCGTCGCCGTAACGGTGAACGCTATCATGAAGAGAAAACCATTACCCCAATCCGGGATGATAATGGTCAGATCAGCCACTTTGTCGCCACCGGCCGGGACATAACCGATCTGATCAACAGCGAACAACGCCTGAATTATCTGCGTCGCTTCGACACCCTGACAGGACTACCGAACAGGCAACGCCTGTCTGAACAGTTTGAACAACACGTCATGCAGAGGCGGAAAACGCCAATGGCGCTCTTTCTGGTTGATCTGGATCGTCTGAGCCGCATCAATGACAGCCTCGGCCGAGCAGCTGGCGATGAACTTCTGCGCCAGACCGCCAATCGTCTACGCAAAGCCCTGCCATCACATTTTGTGGGCCGACTGGGGAGTGATGCGTTTATGGTTCTGGCTGAAGAGATACAGACGCCGGATCAGGCAGCGCATTTGGCTCAGAAAATTCAGCAGGTTATCGCGCTCCCCTTTGAGCTGACCCAGGCAGAGCTCTTTATCAGTGTTAGCCTGGGCATCACCCTTTACCCCTATGATGGCGACCAGTTTGATGAATTGGTCAATAAAGCGGACAGTGCCATGCACCGCTGCAAAGAACATGATCAGCCGTTTGGCTTCTTCACTGAAGACCTTACACTGCAAACTCAGCGCCGCGTACAGCTGGAAAACCAGCTTAGGCAAGCGCTGTTACACAAAGAGTTTCATCTGGTATTTCAACCCAGAGTTGACCTGTTGACCGGTGAGATCAACAGCGCCGAAGTATTGCTGCGCTGGATTAAAGCCGACGGCAAAATGATCTCACCGGGCGAGTTTATTCCCGTCCTGGAAGAGATGGGGCTGATCACATCTGTTGGGGAATGGGTGCTGATGCGCGCCTGTATTTATGCCAGCCAATGGCTGCAACATGGACACCGGATGCGTATATCAGTCAATCTCTCCGCCCGCCAGCTACGCCAACCCAATCTGCCGGATATCGTTGACCGCTGCCTTGCCTCATCAGGTCTGGAGCCGGACCTTCTGGAGCTGGAACTGACCGAAACCAGTATGCTGGAAGATGTTGAGCACTCAATTGATATTCTTTCCCAACTCAGAAAGAAAGGCATCCGCATCGCCATTGACGATTTTGGCACCGGCTACTCATCACTGGCTTATCTGAAAAAGCTTCCGGCCGATACCCTGAAAATCGATCAGGCCTTTGTACAGGAGCTGGATAGCGATGATCCGAGTGATCGTAATATTGTGCAGACCATCATTCAGTTGGCACACAATTTTAATCTCAGCGTGACCGCCGAGGGCATTGAGACAGAAGAGCAGCTGGCAATTATTCGCCAGCTGGGCTGCAATGAAGCTCAGGGCTTTCTTCTGGCCAAACCAATGAACGAGACAGAGCTTCTGCATACAAAACGTCAGTTTGAGGAGAAGGCCAGTCTTGCTCGACAAGCTCAGCCTCCCCTAACGCTCTGACGGCAAAACCTAAAAAGCCGGGTTCCAAACGAGCAAAAGGCTTTTTGCAGAATCACGCTGGCAACGCTAGCCCTTCAAAGCCGCCAGTCGACGCTGCTCTGCCTTCAGCCGGGCTTCCATATCATCCGGCCAAAGTGGGCGATCAAGCAGGAATCCCTGGGCAATATTACAGCCCAATTCCTGCAGGTAATGCAGCTGCTCCGTAGTTTCCACCCCTTCAGCCACCGTCAATAAATTCAGGTTTTTTGCCAAGCCGATAATAGCGCTGGTAATGGCCGCATCATCGCTATCCATAGGCAAGTCGGAAATAAAGGCTTTATCAATCTTAAGCTTATCCAGTGGAAAGCGCTTCAGATAAGCCAATGATGAGTAGCCGGTGCCGAAATCATCAAGCGACAACCAAATACCCAACGCCTTAAGCTCAGCCAGAATCTCAACGGCCTGAGAAGCGCCCTGCATCAGGGTGCTCTCGGTCACTTCAATCACCAGGTTTCTGGCTGGAAATCCTGTCTCTTCTAGCACCTGCTGGACCTGGCCTGCCAATCCCTGACGAAACTGAAGAGCCGAAACATTGACGGCTAATTCAATATCCGGATAACCCGCCTTTCGCCATTGCTGTCCCTGAGTACAGGCTTCCCGTAACACCCATTCCCCCAGCTCCAAAATCAGCCCCGTATCTTCTGCCAGACCAATAAAGAAGTCCGGTGGAACCAAGCCCTGATCAGGATGCTGCCATCGCACCAGAGCTTCAACGCCCCGTAGTCGCATACTCCCCATGCAGAACTGCGGCTGATAAACCAAGCGCAGCTCACCCTCGGCAATGCCTTTGCGTAAGGCGTTCTCCATAACCAAACGGCGGGAAACATCATCATTCATTTGCTGAGTGAAGAACTGGTACTGATTGCGACCCTGTGCTTTAGCGTGATACAGCGCTGCATCCGCATTGCGGAACAGCATCTCAAAATTGAGTCCATCACTGGGATACAGTGCAATACCAATGCTCGGAGTCAGGGTTAAGGTATGGCTCCCCAACTCAATTGGCTGACCAATCTTCAGCAGTATATTCCGTGCCATTATGGCAACATCATTAGGGTGCTCAAGCTCAGGTAAAAGCAGAACAAATTCATCGCCACCAACGCGACTGACCGTAACACCCTCCGGCACCAGCTCTGTCAGGCGCTTAGCAACAGCACACAACAACCGATCTCCGGTCTCATGCCCCAGAGAATCATTCACATTCTTAAAGCGATCCAGATCTACAAAAACCAGCGCCAAAAGCGCCTGATTATGCCGGGCCAGATGAATCGCCTGATCAACCCGATCTGCAAGCAAGCGGCGGTTCGGCAGATCCGTCAGGGAGTCATACTCGGCCAAATAGCGCAAACGTTTCTCATTGGCCTTGCGAAGAGAGATATCACTTAAAGTGGCGATATAATTTTTTATTTCCCCCTCTTCCTTCACCATACTGAGAGAAAGCCATTCGGGGAAAAGCACGCCATCTTTTCGACGGTTCCACACCTCGCCCTGCCATTGCCCGGTTTTAGTCAGACGAGACCACATATCTTCGTAAAAGCGTTCATCATGATTTCCCGAAGCCATAAAAGAGGGGTTCTGCCCCAGTGCTTCAGCCTCGGAATACCCCGTAATATCAGTAAACGCCGGATTGACCGCCAGAATTCTGTTTTGGGCGTCGGTAATGACAATCCCTTCTGTGGCATTACGAAATACCTGAGCAGACAACTCAAGCTCGCGCCGGTTATCCATCAACTGGGCCTTCTGACGCTCTATATTTTGCTCATAGTTAACAAAAAGTTTTTTTAACCAGCGGGAATAGAAAAGAATCAGGATCAGAGATAACAACAGAGCAACACTAAGCACCAGGAGAAAAGCACGAACAGACGCATCGCTTTCCTGGTCCAGCAGTACTTTGTGCTCATTCAGCATAGGAGCCAAATCGTCCGGGTAGATACCGGCAACGAGAACCCAGCCCCATTCCGGCACCACTTTAACCAGAGAACGCTTTACCACAGGCCCGCGGCCATCCGGATAAAACCAACTGTACTCAACAACACCGCCACCAGCGGCTGCAGTATTCATAATGGCTTCAATAGCATTTCTCTGAAGATCGCGCGTTATTGAGGAATCTGCCAGTGTCGACAGCGCCGTATTAACCAAAGTATTACCCTGCATATCCAGGACAGAAATGTAGCCATTGTCACCAAAGCGGAAGTTATTCAGCCGCCTCAGAACCTCCTGTTTGAGGTCATTCTCTATCCGATAGAGGTAGTCACCCGCACCGATAATCCAGCCATAAGGTTCAAATAAGCGCACATAAGCGATCTTATCTTCCATATATTTTTTATTACCCGGCGGATACCAGCGATAACGGGAAAATCCAAACTGCTGAGGATTCTGCACCGCGTCAATTAACCCGCGCATAATAAAATGGCCAGTATCGTCACGGTTATCAAACAGAGATTTACCCTCAAGCTGAGGAGCTGTCGGCAGCAGGATGCACATACCATCGAGATCATCGATAAACAGATAGCCACGCCCATCAAAGAAGCGAACATGACGAAGGGATTCCCGGATCAGGCGTTGGATCTGCGCATCAGGTAGTGAGCCTTTACTCTGTGTATAAATCGATTCAGCAACCTGAATTGCCTGATCAACAAAGACCTTAGACTGATCTTTAAGCACTTGCTCGGTACGGGTGCGCATGTACTGAATATAGCTGGTAGTAGCATCCAACTCAGAAGCCAAAAGCGCTTCCTGCTGCCCCAGAACTTCCTCTTCCAGACTTTGCAGCTGTTGCTTTTTCTGGCTCTGCAGAGCAAACAGAAAGTAACCACTGACAATCAGACTGATCAACAGTACAACCGCCAGCATCCCCATTGTTTGTAGCCCCGGTAAACGCCGGGCATTGATCTCAAAATTCATAGATCGCCTTAAATAAAGACACTTCTACAGCACTCTTTCGCTTCAGAAGCCGCGCAGCTTATCCCGAGTGAAAACGGGATAAGCTGACATAAAACCCAATGACCACCAGCACGTGTAAAACCAGAATAATGGTGATTAAAGCTGCAATGCTTTGCTGAAGCACGCCCAGCACGACCATTCCCAGAACGGCACTGACAATCATAAAAATAGCGTTGTATATGTTATTTGCTGCAATCAGCCATGCACATGAGTCGCCAGAGGATTGCTGCAAGCGGGTGTAAAGAGGCACCGCATAAATGCCGCCACCAATACCCATAACACTAAAAGCCAGCAACGTCGTTGCAAGCGTCATGCTCGGAATCAGTAAAAGCATACCAACAGCGATAAGAACACTACCCAGCCAGTAAACACCAGAAAAATTCATTTTAGCATGTAGCTTTCGGCTACTCAGAGAACCGGCACCTACCCCCCCGGCGAAAAAACCCAAAACCAGAGAGAAAACCCAGGGCTCAGCCGCAAGATGGTTTTCCACCCAGGCAGGCAGTTGGGTCAACAGGGTTGCACCAACAAACCAGAACCAGCTGATCGATAAAACGAGGTAGAGCCCTTCTTTTTTCTCATGGCATAGCTTTAGGGTCTGAGAAAAACTAAGCACTACCGCCGAAGGCTGCTCATTTTTAAGCGGTTCAATGCGACGACTTTGCCAGAACCCCAGCAGGGCCAGTAAGACAATCGTGATCGCCACCAGGTCTTTCGCAGACAGCGAAACGCCCAGCGACAGCTCGGAACTCAACAACACACCAGCTGCCAGAGTTCCCAACAAAATAGCCAGGAAGGTGCCTAATTCAACCCAACCGTTAGCCGAAATGAGATCATCCTGCCGAAACCAAGCAGGCAAAATGCTGTACTTTACAGGCCCAAACAGCGCCGACTGAGTCCCCATCAGAAAAAGCAGAAGCAAGAGCACCACCCCCTGATCCAACCAGAGCATTAGAGCCGCTACCAGCATAATCAGGCACTCTGCCAATTTCAGCCGACGCATCAGAAGTGCATGGTCATGACGAATCGCAAGGTTCGCACCGATTGAAGAAAACAACAAAAATGGCAGTATAAAAATTCCTGCCGCCAGATTATTGACCAGACCAACATTCCCCATCGGCACCGTAAGCACGCCATAGGCAAAAAGAATTAACAGGGTGTTTTTATAAACGTTGTCATTAAATGCGCCAAAAAACTGGGTCAGCCAATAAGCTGTAAAACTCTTATGTCGTCCTAAAAGCATCCGGAGCTCCATGCGCCTGTGATTATTAATAGCGGGCAATATTGTCATAAGTCAGACACAACAACCGCCCGGTAATAAGCATTTACAAAATAGCGCTACTCTAGTGCTTTTTAAGCCGCAAGGAAAAGGCTACTCTTCACAAGAGATACATAAAGCAATGCTAAATTAATATCCCTGCGTTTTATCCGAGCAGCACAGAAAGGAAGATGTTATGAAAAATGTTGGTTCAGTAGATAAAATTTTGCGCATCATTGTTGGTCTGGCGCTTATCGCGATCGTTTTTGTCGGCCCGCAGACACCGTGGGGCTGGATTGGGGTTATTCCTCTTCTGACAGCTCTTATCGGCTTTTGCCCGCTTTACAAAGTAATCGGTGTAAATACCTGCCGGACTAAATAAGTCGACAGCACCATCGGTAAAAGCTCTGGCAAGATTTATTCATGCCGGAGCTTTTTTTGCTTTAAACTAAGCCTAAGGACAGTTAGATTACCTTTTGAATCCAAAGAACAATTTTCCAGGTCTGCCGCGCCTGGCGAGTCACACAAAGTCTCACGATGTTACAACGTGAAACAGTCATTCTGGAGCGGTCAGCCTAATATGACTCCGGTTACCTCCCAACCTTATATAAGTCTGCTTAGATAAAAAATGGATGAAAAAAAATTAGCGCCTGGCGCTACTTCTGCAGCAACACCTAAAGACCTGCCATCAGTGCCGGGGGTTTATCCTGCGCACCATAAACTGACGCCTGCAGAAATAGCGGAAAAGGAAGCCGAGCGCGAAAGAGAGAAAATCAAAGCACAGTGGGAAGCGAAACAAGCTGAAAAAAAACAGGAAGAGCGTAAAAAAGCGGAAGAAGCTCGTATCAAAGCTGAACGCGAAAGTCTGTACAAAGACCTTGAAACTCTTGATTACGCCCTGTTATCTCTTGACGACTACCCCTCTGATTTCGAAATTGAATCCGCCCGTCGTTCGCGCTTGGGGTGGTTTTTTGGTTTGGGGATCTCTGTCTTTCTGTTCACCAGTTCCCTGCTGAATCTGGTTCACCCTTGGGTGGGCGGTATCGCGGGCGGTATCGCCTTTGTCCTCTGGCTGAGCCATGGCACCGGTATGATGCAGTTTCTGCCTGGCCTGTCACGCTATCCGGAGCTTCTGGCCAAACGGCGACGTATCAAAAACAGTGTGACTGAATATATTCAGCAGATTGAGGGTAAGCGTGGTTTTATTCACCGTATCTACCCTCTGGTACATCATAATCCTCGCCTGCGAGCCAGAAAATTTCGTCGCATCGCCCTGATGTCCAAAGAGCACAACCTGATGAGCAATATGAAAACGCTACAGGACGTTGCCCTTTATCATGAGTACCTCGACGAATGCCGAAAAGCCGCTGAAGAGTACTTCCGTAAAGAGCGTGAAGACCAGTTGCTGATCGATATGGATATCGACCCTGATGTAGAAAATCTTGAACAGGATCTTGACGAAAACCGTCAGCAGGATGGCGAAGAGGATAATGAAGAGCCCTCTACCGATGAGAAAATGCTGAAAACCGGCAACAGTCTTGCTGATGAACCAGCTGCTACTCAGGCCGATCAAGAGAGCAGCGAGGCTGATCCGAATATCGTTGATAAAGAAGCCGAGACCTCAGCCACATCCGAACAGGACGATCAGACTAAACAGCGCTGATCAACCAACGCCCTCAAGGAGCGAACGATGACAGAGACAATGTCTCACTCTCAGCATGTTGTGGTTCTTGGAGCCAGCCCCAAGACGGAGCGCTACTCCAACCAGGCGGTTCGCCTGCTCAAAGAGCATCATCACCGGGTTACGGCAGTAAACCCCGCCTTTGATCAGATCGAAGAACAAACCTGCGTGCATCAACTGTCGGATGTTCAAAAACCCGTCGATACACTATCTCTGTACCGCAATGCGTCTCAGCTTTCAGAGCAGATCGATGACATTGTTGCTCTGAATCCGAAGCGGGTTATTTTTAACCCCGGCACGGAATCCTGGGAGCTGCAACAAGCGTTGACCCAGGCAGGTATATCCTGGCAGGAAAGCTGTACACTGGTCATGCTGCGAAGCGGTCACTTCTGATCACCGCGCGGCAATTTTTCCGGGAATGCTAAAAGGGATTAAGCACCGGACTCCACTTCGCAACAATCCCAAAAGAAGCACACCTCCCGCTATGCATACACAGACTTTAAGCCCTGAACGCCTGGCTGTTTTTGTTCCTTTTTCAAAACTGTCGGACGAACACCTGATTCTGCTTTGCCACCGAATTGAGATTTACTCGCTGCAGGAAGGTGAAGAGATGAGTCCACTCGGGGATGATCGAAGTGAAGAGCTGTTTCTGCTCAGTGGTCGGGTCAGTATTTTTAGTGGAGACCAAACCGAGATAACCCTGTCAGCGGGTGATGATCGCAGCCGGTTCAGTCTGCTCAACCTACGCCCCAGCCCTAACCGCATCCTAAGCCAGACGCGAACCGAATACTTTCTGATCGATAGCGACTTGCTGCAATCGCTACAGGCCGAGTGCTCTCAACCTTCTCTGCCATTGACCGAAGTGTTAGCCAACGATAATAGCCATCCACTGGTTCTTCAGTTCTACCGGGCTCTGATGCAAAATCAACTGTCCCTTCCCGCTTTACCTGAAGTCACCCGCAAGGTCAGCCAGATTATTGTCGACGAAGAGCTGAATATTAACCGGATCGCCACACTGGTTGCCGCTGACGCCTCTGTGGCTGCGCGACTTTTAAAACTGGCAAACAGCACACTCTATCGAGGCCGAGGACAAATCAGACAGTTGTCTGATGCCATTATGCGTTTAGGTATAGATGCTACCCGCCATCTGGTTTTGGCTTTTGCGCTGCATGATCAGCATCAGATTCCTGCAGCTCCCTGGGTACGCAAGCGTCAGCTGCGCAGCTGGAAAGAAAGCATTCAGTTAGCCGCTATCTGTTACGTACTGGCGAAGAAATGCACAAAAATTCCTCCGGAAGAAGCGCTTCTGGCCGGACTGTTGCACAACATTGGTGAGCTGCCTTTGCTGCAATTTGCCAATCAGTATCCGGAACTTGCAAATGATCCGGATTATCTCGACCAGATCATGCAGGAAGCACGAGGCCAGGCAGGCGCTATGATTCTGCATCGCTGGAACCTACCGGTTTCCCTGGTCACGGCGGTTCAGCATGTGGATACCTGGTTCTATGAACCCAATGAAAAAGAGGCCACATTGGCCGATATTCTGATTCTTGCCCGCTTACATAGTATCGCCATGAATGAGCGTTCACCTTGTGCCCCCTCGATCAGCCAGGTACCTTCCTACGAAAAAATTGCGCCTGGCCCTCTGACCAGCCAGCAACGTCTGGAGATTCTTGAAGATGCCCGTGACCAGATCGTTGAGATCCGCAATCTTCTGAATCGATAGCGTTCAACAAAACAGAGCTCCAAATCCGGCCTGTAAATTTTTCTCTCTTTAGCATCCGCTAAAACCCAGTGATGGGTTAAGATAGCCACAACAGACATTTTAAAGACTGAAAAACGAAGGAGTTAAGCGTGCGAGCACTGATTCAGCGGGTAGCCCAGGCAAAGGTTGAAGTTGATCAGCAGTGCATAGGCAAGATCGATCAGGGCCTTCTGGTCTTTATCGGTGTAGAGAAAGGTGACCGGGCAGAAGATGCCGATCGTCTGCTGAAGAAACTACTGGCCTACCGGATATTTGCGGATGCTGAGGATAAAATGAATCTCAGCGTAACCGATATCAAAGGTGGTCTTTTGCTGGTTTCTCAGTTTACGCTAGCCGCCAACACGCAAAAGGGGCTTCGCCCCAGCTTTTCATCAGCTGCCCCTCCGGCAGAAGGTGAGGCGCTGTACAACTACTTTGTCGAACAGGCCCGAAATCTACACCCGGTTGTTGCGACCGGTCGCTTTGGTGCTGATATGAAGGTAGAGCTGCTCAACGACGGCCCGGTAACCTTCCTTCTGGAAACCTAAGCTAAAACCATAGCAACACTCTCTATCCCTAAGGCAGAGCTATGACACAAAACGCTGCATCACAAAAAGTCGCATTAGTTACCGGCGGTGGCCAGGGCATCGGCCGTGCTATCTGTCGTGGATTGCTCCATCAGGGCATGATCGTCATCTGTGCGGATATCGACCTTGAAGCTGCCGACGAAACTGCAGAGCTCTACGCAACCCTGGGCACCATCAAAGCCTGTTCTCTGGATGTTGCAGATGAACCTGTGGTGCAAGGCTGTATTCAGGAGATCATTGGAGAGTTCGGCCGACTGGATGTTCTGGTCAACAACGCTGGCTTGTCTACGCCGTTTAATGATCCGATTGAAGACCTGTCACTGGAAGACTGGCAGCGCTATCTGGATGTTAACCTGACCGGCGTTTTTCTGGTCAGCAAGCATGCCGTGCCTTATTTGCGGGAACAACAGGGCAGCATTATCAATATTGCCTCGACCCGTGCCATGCAGTCTGAGCGTGATACCGAAGCCTACGCGGCCAGCAAAGGCGGCGTGATCTCTCTGACTCACGCTCTGGCTATCAGCCTGAGCGGTGAAGTGCGCGTCAACAGCATCAGCCCCGGCTGGATCGAAGTGGGCGACTGGCAGAAATCCCGCACCCGCATAGAACCGATTCACTCCCCATCGGATCTGGCACAACACCCCGTTGGCCGGATCGGCAAGCCCGATGATGTCGCTTACATGGTCTGTTATCTGGCCACCGATGTGGCGGGTTTTATCACGGGCCAGAACTTTGTTATTGATGGCGGTATGGGCATTAAAATGTCCTTTAACGACAGCTGATACTGAACTGAACAAAGACCGTTAGAATGGAAAAATAAAAAGGGCGCTTTAATCAGCGCCCTTTTCCGTTAGCCGTCAGGTTATCAAACCCGACAAGTGAAAGACCGAATACCGCTACAGATCCAACTCTGCCTGCGCCTCTTCCAGCTCTTCAGAGAGCAACATCCACTCTTCTTCAATCGTTTCAGAAGACTGACTCAGCTCACCCTGCCTCTTCAGCAACACCTGCAAGCGGTCTTTATTTTCATCCTGATAGATTTCTGGTTCCGCCAGCTGCTGCTCGACCTCCGCCAACTCGGCCTGAACCTTATCCAGATCCGCTTCCAGCTTATCAACTTTCTTCTTCAACGGTCGCAGCTGCTCGCGTTTCTGGGCCGCCAGACGACGCTCCTCTTTACGATCCCGTTTCTCTTCAACAGGAGCGGAAGCACCCTCTGCGTAAGAGTCACCCTGACCGCCTTTCTGCAGTGCCAGCGTGCGGTTCTTCAGCCAGACATGGTAATCCTCAAGATCACCGTCAAAAGGTTGCACCGCGCCATCACACACCAACCAGAACTCATCAACAGTATTGCGCAGCATGTGGCGGTCGTGAGATACCAGAATGACCACCCCGGGAAAACTTTGCAGGGCAAAAGTCAGCGCCAGTCGCATTTCAAGATCCAGGTGGTTGGTCGGTTCGTCGAGCAACAGCAGATTCGGTTTTTGCCAGGCGATCAGCGCTAGTGCCAGGCGGGCTTTCTCACCACCGGAGAAACGGTTGACCTCAGTCTCTACATCATCACCACGGAACCCAAAACCACCCAGGTAATTCCGAATCTCCTGCTCGGACACTTTTGGCGACAAACGCTGGATGTGCAGTAATGCAGACGCCTTAAGGTCCAGTGACTCCAGCTGATGCTGGGCAAAATAGCCCACTTTCAGGTTTTCACCGGCGGTATAAACACCGGACACCACTGGCAGATCCCCCACAAGGGTTTTGATCAGAGTCGACTTACCGGCACCATTCGGCCCCAAAAGGCCGATACGCATGCCCGGCAGCAGCGTAAAATTGACCTGATTCAGAATCACACTGCTGTTGCCATAGCCGATATTGGCATCATCCATCACCAACAGAGGCGATGAGGTTTTCTCCGTACAGGGAATCGTGAACTGGAAGGGAGAATCCACATGAGCGGGAGCGATCTTCTCCATGCGCTCCAGCTCTTTTACCCGACTTTGCGCCTGCTTGGCCTTAGAAGCCTTAGCTTTAAAACGACGGACAAAGTTTTCAATCTCGGCGATACGGGTCTGCTGTTTCTCAAACTGCGCCTGCTGTTGTGCCAGGCGCTGAGCACGCATCACTTCAAAAGCGGAATAGTTACCGCGATACAGGTTAATCTTCTGCTGCTCAAAGTGGGCGATATGCTCGACCACACTGTCCAGAAAATCCCGGTCGTGAGAGATCAGCAGCAGAGTGCCCGGATACTGTTTCAGCCAGTTTTCCAGCCAAAGCGTCGCATCCAGATCCAGGTGGTTGGTGGGTTCATCAAGCAGCAGCAGATCCGACGGCATGAGCAGCGCCTGAGCCAGGTTCAGACGAATACGCCAACCGCCGGAAAAAGACTGCACCGGCTGCTGAGTCTGTTCCATAGTAAAACCAAGGCCCAGCAATAGTTGCTCGGCACGGTTTGGAGCCGTATAGCCATCCAGAGTTTCCAACTCTGCGTGCAATCGGGCGATAGCATGGTTGTCACCTTCTGCTTCCGCTTTAGCCAATGCGTCCTGCACCTTACGCAGCGGTTTATCACCATCAAGCACATATTCCAGTGCGGTTTTATCCCGGGCATGAACTTCCTGTGCCATATGAGCGATACGCAACTGAGCGGGAATCAGCAGATCTCCGGCATCCTGATGCAACTCGCCCAACAGCAGCTTGAAAAGACTCGATTTACCGGCACCGTTAGAACCAACAACACCAATACGCTGACCACGGTGAATAATCAGGGAGGTATTTTGCAGGAGAGAGAGACTTCCCCGTTGCAGGCTCAGGCCTTCTAATGTAATCATGTGATTTTACTGTCAAAATTGTTGCGAGCGGGAATTAAAGCCTGGATCAGATCGCGCAGAAAAAAAGAATAAATGATAGGCCCGGAGGCCGGCAACCATGTCAGAACTTACCTTGGCGTATGATAACCCATTCTGGCGTTTTTCTACGAAACTCTATCGACTGGACAGCGTAGAGTCTGCCTGCATTTATCTGCAGGATCACCAGGGCGTTATGGTAAACCAACTGCTGTTCAGCTGCTGGCTAACCACTCAAAACGTCTGTTTTACAAAGGATTGGCCTCAGCAGGTTGAACCGGTTCTGGGCTGGCACAACCAGTTTGTGGTGCCTCTGCGAAAACAACGCCGCCAACTAAAACCTATGGCGGATATGGAAGCTCATCTGGCAGACATGCGAGAACACCTGCTCTCTGCCGAACTGATTGCCGAGCAACATGAACAAGCCTTGCTCTATCTGCTCTACTCTCTGAAAAAGGGCATTCAAAGTTGTCATGACAGAGAAACAGCCCTTCGCACCAATATTCGCTTCACCCTTAAAGATGCCAAAATGACAGCCACCGCTCAGCAGCAGTTAAAAATCTTACTGGAGCTGGTGGTTGACGACGATATTGCTCAAGCGATCATCACCGGTCTGGCGGCAGATCTGGATCAGAACCATCAGGACTAGGCTGTGAAACTGACTATCAAGCTGCTGATTATTGTGGCCATCGTCGCGGTCATCGCCCCCTTGTTTATTAAAGGACCCGATGGCAAACCCTTAATGCAGCCCAGCGACCTCTTACCTGTGGATATACTACCCCACGCAATAGTGGAGCCTCTGGGGATAACTCCCGGCACAAACAACTCCCGGCTAAGCAGCCCGCAAACGCCAACGCCTATCTATCGCTGGCAGGATGATAAAGGCCAGTGGCATTATGGCGACAACCCCCCTGCCCATATCCGGAGTGAAAGTGTTACCCTACAGCCATTGAATACGGTTCCGGCGCTTAAAACCCCGAAGCAACAAAACGGGAACACAAGCACCCGACTGCAGTCAGATACAGAACCTAAAGCCGATACAACTGATCTGACTTCGGCTTTGCCAAGTAGCCTTAACCCAAGCGATGCTGCGGCACTACTGGAACAGGCCAAAGAGACACAACGTATTATTCAGGAGCGTCAGGCACAGATCGACGCCCTGATGAACAATCAATAACGGCTGGTCAGCGATAAATATTGCGACCCATACCGAATAGAAAGCAGACCCCAATAAGGAGTTTTCATGAAAAAAGTGCTACTCACCCTGACCCTCAGCAGCCTGCTGGCCGCGCCGGTTATGGCGGACACTACCCCAAAGACTGAAGAGGATCGCCTGAGTTATAGCCTGGGTCTGATTATGGGACAGCGCCTGCAGCAGGATTTCGAGAATCTGGATGTCGACATGCTGGCTCAGGCCATCAAAGACACCTACGCCGGCAACCTGAAAATGACTGAAGCTGAAGTGCGTGAAACCATGCAGGCTTTCCAGCAGAAGAAGATGCTGGAACAGCAGGAAGCACAGGCTAAAGCCGCTGAAGCAAACCTGAAAGCAGGTCAGAAATTCCTGTCAGAAAACGGCAAGAAAAAAGGCGTTGTAACCACTGAATCCGGTCTGCAGTATCAGGTTCTGACCGCAGGTAACGGTGCAAAACCAGCGCTGACTGATCAGGTTAAAGTGCACTATGAAGGTAAGCTGCTGAACGGTGAAGTATTCGACAGCTCTTACCAGCGCGGCGAGCCTGTTACCTTCGGCCTGAATCAGGTTATCCCGGGCTGGCAGGAAGGTCTGCAACTGATGTCAGTGGGCAGCAAGTGGAAAATCTTTATCCCATCCGATCTGGCTTATGGCCCGGGCGGCACCGGTGGTCCGATCGGCCCGAACGAAACGCTGATCTTTGAAGTTGAGCTGCTGGATATCAATCCGGAAAGCTAAGCTTGCCCTTGGCTGCTACAGCCAAGAACATGTACCTGTAAACACCCCGGACAGATGCTGTCCGGGGTGTTTTTTATTCTCATCCCGCAAAAATATCACCTCTCTAAAACCCATCACTTCCTTTAACCAAGCGATACCATTCAACGGTAAGACGAGGCAATAGCGTCACCAAACGTAATCAATTTGACCTGCTTCGATCTGTAGAGGAAAGAGATTGGACAGTCGATCCCACACTACTGATACACTGACCAACACTCATTTACATCTGCACATTTCAAGGAGCGATATATGCCCGCGGCATCACCAGAAACGCCTGGTATAAAACCGATACCCACGTTAGCAGCTATCAGCATTGGCCTGATCATCTGGTTTATACCAACTCCGGATACGGTATCAGATCAGGGTTGGCTAATGCTGGCCATGTTTATCGGTACCATAGCCGCCATCATCGGCAAAGCGATGCCCATTGGTGCATTGTCGATAGTCGCGATAGCCTTGGTCGCAGCCAGCGGTGTTACCAGCGACAACCCAAGTACGTCGATTAAAAATGCTCTGGGAAGCTTCACCAACCCACTGATCTGGTTGATTGCAATCGCAATCATGATCTCTAAAGGCCTGATAAAAACAGGCTTGGGAGCCCGCATCGGCTACCACTTTATCGCCCTTTTTGGGAAACGCACTCTCGGTATTGGCTACGCCTTAGCACTTTCTGAATTAACAATTGCCCCAGTCACGCCCAGCAATACTGCTCGTGGCGGCGGTATCATCCATCCGATCATGCAGTCTATCGCCCGCAGCTTTGACTCAACACCAGAGCAAGAAAGCACAGGCAAAATCGGCAAGTATCTGGCTCTGGTCAACTACCACGCCAACCCGATCACTTCGGCCATGTTCGTGACAGCAACCGCACCGAACCCTTTGACCGTAAAGCTGATTGCAGAAGCGACCGGAGCTCAGATCAGCCTAAGCTGGACAACATGGGCGCTGGCAATGCTGCTGCCAGGACTGGTCGCCATTGCACTAATGCCTGTGGTGCTCTATCTGCTGTATCCGCCAGAGATTAAAAAAACCGATGACGCCCCAATCTTTGCCCGAAAGAAACTGTCAGAGCTTGGCAAGATCACTCGCCCCGAAAAAATCATGCTTGGGGTATTCATGCTGCTGCTTTTACTTTGGGCCGATGTTCCGGCCTGGCTTTTGGGAGACAGCTTTAAACTTCACTCCACCACTACCGCCTTTATCGGCCTGTCAGTACTACTGATCACAGGAGTGCTCACCTGGCAGGATATTCTGACTGAAAAAAGTGCCTGGGACACCCTGATCTGGTTTGGTGCATTGGTAATGATGGCGTCACAGCTCAATAGCCTGGGAGTGATTACCTGGTTCTCGGGCAGCATTCAATCACTGATCGGCCAAACGGGCCTGGGCTGGGCCGGGGCCAGCGCACTGCTGGTGCTGATTTTCCTCTATTCCCACTATTTCTTTGCCAGTACAACCGCCCACATTACCGCCATGATGGCCGCGTTTCTCAGTGTAGGCCTGGCTATGGGAGCTCCTGCCATGCCCTTTGTGCTGATGATGGCGGCTGCATCTTCAATCATGATGACTCTGACACACTATGCCACGGGCACCTCTCCGGTGATTTTCGGCTCTCACTATGTCACTTTGGGTGAGTGGTGGCGTGCCGGATTTATCATGAGTCTGGTTAATCTGCTGATCTGGGCCGTTATTGGTGGAATCTGGTGGAAGATTCTCGGCTATTGGTAAACCCATACATCTTTTCGCAAAACAGCCCGTTTAAACCGGATAAAAAAAGAGCCGCTGGGGATACCCAGCGGCTCTTTTCGTCTGACCGACAAGCAGATCGCTTGTCGGTCAGAAATAGCGAGGCACTAAAACTTATTTGTTTTTCGCGCGCTTACGCTCGTTTTCAGTCAGCAGTTTCTTACGAATACGGATCGATTCCGGTGTTACTTCCACCAGCTCGTCGTTTTCGATGAACTCAAGAGCCTGCTCCAGCGTGTGCTTGATTGGCGGAGTCAGCGTCAGAGCTTCGTCAGTACCGGAAGCCCGAACGTTAGTCAGCTGCTTACCTTTGGTCGGGTTAACAACCAGATCGTTGCTGCGGGAGTGAATGCCGATCACCTGGCCTTCATACACTTCCACGCCGTGACCCAGGAACAGACGACCACGGTCCTGCAGGTTAAACAGGCCGTACGCCAGCGTCTTACCTTTAACCATAGACACCAGAACACCGTTCTGACGCTTAGCGACTTCACCGTCTTTAACAGTGTCGTAACGGTCAAAGATACTGGTCATGATGCCGGAACCTGAAGTCAGAGTCAGGAACTGGCCACGGAAACCGATCAGACCACGGGAAGGCACGGTGAATTCCAGCTTAACGCGACCTTTACCGTCTGGCTCCATGTTGGTCAGCTCGCCTTTACGCAGACCCATCTCTTCCATGATTGAACCCTGATGCTGATCTTCAATGTCGATCACAACATTTTCATAGGGTTCCATCATCACGCCGTCAACTTCTTTACGGATTACTTCCGGACGGGATACACCCATCTCGAAGCCTTCACGACGCATGGTTTCGATCAGAACCGACAGGTGCAGCTCACCACGACCGGAAACGATGAATTTGTCCGCAGAATCACCCTGAGTTACACGCAGCGCTACGTTGTGAATCAGTTCCTGATCCAGACGCTCTTTGATATTACGAGACGTTACGTACTTACCTTCTTTACCGGCAAACGGAGAGTCGTTCACCATAAAGGTCATGCTTACCGTAGGCTCATCAACAGTCAGAGCTGGCAGAGCTTCTACCTGCTCAGGATCACACAGGGTGTCCGAGATACTCAGACCATCGATACCGTTGATACATACGATGTCACCAGCAGTCGCCAGATCGGTATCAACACGCTCAAGGCCCAGATAACCTTTAACGTTCAGCACCTTACCTTTACGCTCTTTACCTTCGATATCTTTAACCACAACCTGCTGGCCCGGCTTCAGGGAACCACGGGTGATACGGCCGATACCGATTACGCCCACGTAGCTGTCGTAGTCCAGTGCAGAGATCTGCATCTGGAACGCAGCTTCAGGGTCAACGTCAGGAGCCGGTACGCGGTCGATGATCATATCCAGCAGAGGCTTCATATCATCAGCCATCTCTTCAGGATCATCACCGGCGATACCGTTCAGTGCAGAAGCATAAACAACCGGGAAGTCCAGCTGTTCTTCAGTCGCACCCAGGCTATCAAACAGATCAAACACCTGATCCATAACCCAGTCAGGACGAGAACCCGGACGGTCGATCTTGTTGATAACAACGATCGGTTTCAGGCCACGCTCAAACGCTTTAGAGGTTACGAAACGGGTTTGCGGCATAGGGCCGTCCTGAGCGTCAACCAGCAGCAGTACGCAGTCAACCATGGACAGAACGCGCTCTACTTCTCCACCGAAGTCGGCGTGCCCAGGAGTATCAACGATGTTGATGCGGTAGTCGTTCCACTTGATAGCGGTGTTTTTCGCCAGAATGGTAATACCACGCTCTTTTTCCTGGTCGTTAGAGTCCATAACGCGCTCTGCGCCAACGTCACGACGATCCAGGGTACCGGAGAACTGAAGAAGGGCATCAACCAGAGTAGTTTTACCATGGTCAACGTGCGCAATAATTGCAATATTGCGTAACTTACTGATATCTGAAGACATTCGGAGTATTTCGCCTGCTCAAAAATAAGAGACCTGCCACACCAAACGTTAGATAAACCCTAAAGCAACCTAAAGAGCGGACCCAGATCTCTGGAAGTTTTTGCCATCCGAAAGATGGCAAAGGAAAAATAAAAAGGTTGGAAATTGTACACACTTTACGGTTGCGGTTATATGAATTTCTTCGTCGACAACACACATCTCGCCAACAGCTACGTCCGGGCACCGCAAGTTCCAAGCAAAAACAACTGCTTACGGGAAGGTGGCAACCTTAGTTCACAGCCACTGAGCAAAAAGTCGCTATTTTAACTTTCTATCTCGACACGATCCGGTAAAATCCTGCGTTTTTTGTCGGTTCCGACACTTATCACTGCTTTAAAGAAAATGGGTGAGACATGACCAAACAACGCAAAGCCGTATCTCTGATTTCCGGCGGACTGGATTCCATGCTGGCTACTAAAGTCATTCAGGAGCAAGGAGTTCACGTAGAAGGGATCAACTTTTACACCGGCTTTTGTGTCGAAGGGCACACTCACGCCATCCGTAAAAAGGATAAAGAAAAGCAGAAGAAAAACAGCTCCCTTTGGGTAGCTGAACAGCTGGGTATCAAACTGCACATTATCGACATCTCTGAAGAGTACAAAGATATCGTGCTAAACCCGAAGCACGGCTACGGTCAGAACCTGAACCCGTGTCTGGACTGCAAAATTGATATGGTTGCCCGCGCCTGGCAATGGTGCCAGGACAACGACTTTGATTTTGTGATCACCGGTGAAGTGATCGGTCAGCGTCCGAAATCCCAGCGCAAAGCAACCATGCCGATCATCGCTCGCGAATCTCTGGTGGAAGATCGACTGGTACGCCCTTTATGCGCCCAGCATCTGCCGGAAACCTATCCGGAACGCGAAGGCTGGATCAAGCGTGAAGAGCTTTACGACTTCAGCGGTCGCAACCGTAAACCTCAGTTCGCACTGGCGAAAAAACTGGGCATCGACGAATGGTCTCAACCAGCTGGTGGCTGCTGCTTCCTGACCGATGCCAGCTACAGTAAAAAACTGCAGGATCTGTGGGATGCCCGTGGCGAGCGTCGCTACGAAGTGGACGACATCATGCTGCTGAAAGTCGGCCGCCACATTCGTCCGGCGAAAAACTTCAAACTGATCGTCAGCCGCGAAGAGGGTGAAAACAACTTTATGCGCGGCTATCGTTCACAGTTTACCTACCTGTACCCAACCAGCCACGGTGGCCCTCTGACCCTGATCGACGGCACCCCAAGCGATGATGATCTGGAACTGGCCGCCCAGATTGTTGCCCGTTTCAGTCAGGGACGCGATGCTGAAAAGGTCACACTGGAGGTTGTGCGTGAACACAACCAGCCTGCACAGGTTGTTCACGTTAAACCAATGCCGGCGGAAGAAATTCCTGAAGAGTGGTATATCCACTAATTCTGCAGGGTTTTAATCCCGTATTTAAAGAAGCGCACCCGGTCACTCTGGTGCGTTTTTTTTTCGTCCTTTGACTAAAATGGGGGCTGTTGCACAAATAGTGCGCGCGCCCAACCAGACGGAACGCCCTCTTTTAAAGCCGGGCGCGCACCAGAAATTACGTTAGCATTTCCAATTGAGAGATTTTTCATGAGCCAACACGAACTCAACGCCCGCAATCTGCTTTGCCCGATTCCGGTGATCCGAACTCAGAATAAAATCAGTGAGCTATCTCCCGGCGACCAGCTTGTGGTTTACTGCACAGACCCCGGAACCCTGCACGATATCCCAGCCTGGTGCCGGGTTCATGGTCATACTTTAGTCTCGGCAGAAGAGCAATCTGACGAGATTGTGATTACCATTGAGGTTAATGACGCGTAAGCTGCACCACTAAAATGCACGCAGCACCCGGCACGCACCAAAATAGCGCACAAAGAACGCTATAAGAGCAAGCAGAGATTCTTAGAAGAACCAAATTATCCGTATAAAGCATTGGTATTGTTCAGTTTTTACCAAATGGCATCCAACTTGCTTCATAGATAATAAATACGAAAAACCTGCCAACAGGTTTTCAACGATCCGAGTAAAAAACGATTACGACAATCGATTTTGACAACAACGCGAAAGCTCCATTGGAGGACAAGCAATGTCAGAGAACACCCTTAACCTGATTAAAGAACATGACATCAAATGGGTTGACCTGCGTTTTACCGACACTAAAGGTAAAGAGCAGCACGTTACTATCCCTGCTCGCTATGTTGACGAAGAGTTCTTCGAAAACGGCCAGATGTTTGATGGTTCTTCCATTGCAGGTTGGAAAGGTATTAACGAATCAGACATGATTCTGCTGCCAGACGACACAACCAGCTTCATCGACCCGTTCTTTGAAGATAAAACTCTGGTTCTGCGTTGTGACATCATTGAGCCTGCTACTATGCAGGGTTATGAGCGTGACCCACGCTCTGTTGCTAAGCGCGCAGAAGAGTACCTGAAGTCTACGGGTCTGGGTGACACTGCGTTCTTCGGTCCTGAGCCAGAATTCTTCATCTTTGACGACGTTCGCTGGGACTCCAACATGTCCGGCAGCTTCGTGAAAATCGATTCTGAAGAAGCCGCATGGAACTCTGAGAAGTCCATCGAAGGCGGTAACATGGGTCACCGTCCACGTGTTAAAGGCGGTTACTTCCCGGTTCCTCCGGTTGATTCCGTACACGACATCCGTGCGACCATGTGTAACGTGATGGAAGAGATCGGCCTGAACGTAGAAGTTCACCACCACGAAGTGGCGACTGCTTGTCAGAACGAAATCGGCGTAGCGTTCAACACTCTGGTTAAGAAAGCTGACGAAGTTCAGATGCTGAAATACGTTGTTCACAACGTTGCTCACGCTTATGGCAAAACGGCTACCTTCATGCCTAAGCCAGTTGTTGGTGATAACGGTTCCGGTATGCACGTTCACCTGTCTTACTGGAAAGACGGCGTAAACCAGTTCGCTGGTGACCAGTACGCAGGTCTGTCTGAGTCTGCTCTGTTCGCTATCGGCGGTATCATCAAGCACGCTAAAGCACTGAACGCGTTCTGTAACCCGGGCACCAACTCTTACAAGCGTCTGGTTCCAGGTTTCGAAGCTCCTGTTATGCTGGCTTACTCTGCCCGTAACCGTTCTGCTTCTCTGCGTATTCCTTACACTTCAAGCCCTAAAGCTAAGCGTGTTGAGGCTCGTTTCCCTGATCCAATCGCAAACCCATACCTGGCGTTCTCAGCTCTGCTGATGGCTGCACTGGACGGTGTACAGAACAAGATTCACCCTGGCGATCCAGCGGATAAAGATCTGTACGATCTGCCAGCTGAAGAAGCTGCTGCGATCCCAACTGTTGCCTCTTCTCTGGAAGAAGCACTGAACTGTCTGGATGGTGATCGTGAGTTCCTGACTAAAGGCGGCGTATTCACTGACGACATGATTGATGCTTATATCGAGCTGAAGAAAGAAGACGTTGCACGTGTAAACATGACAACTCACCCAATCGAGTTCGACCTGTACTACAGCGTGTAAGCTGATAGCAGCGTAAAAACTTCCGCTCTTCAATGAAGAGACTTAACCCCTGTCTTTTGGCAGGGGTTTTTTTATACCTGAGAAAACCATTGCACCATAAAGGCGCAGACAACGATTCCTCCTAAGCCCTGGAAATAAATCAAAGATAGCGGCTAATCACGGCAAATTTCAGAGTTCTGCGCAGTCACTTTAAAAACATAATACTGACGCCCAAGGATAGGTCAGTCATCGCACGCAGAAAGCACGCCAATGCACTATAGTTGTGCATATCAATTACAGCTTCATCACTTCAGGGATTACTTTGTCGGCCGCCACCGATCTGCAAAGGGCATTACCTCGGCAATGAGTTCTTTTTTCAGAAAATTTTTCTTACTGGTGCGCTTTTTGCTGTCATAAAGCTAATGATCAATATCAAGCGAGCATCAGACCAACGCCCCGGAGGTTCAGGCGTGAGCAAAACCGATAACCACAAGTTACTGCTGGACAACCTCAGCACCGCCATTATTCAGGTAGACCATAAGCTTTGCTTAACCTACCTCAATCCTGCGGCTGAGATGCTGTTCGCCTGTGGCGCGAGCCGTGCTATCGGCTTACCGGTTGATCAGCTCTTTTTTGAAAATGACAGCACTCCTGATGCCTGGAAACAGGCAGCAGACGCAGGCCACCCTTTTACCAAAAGGGAAAGTCAGATAGTGCTGCCCAACGGCACCCAAAATATTGTTGATTACACCGTCAGCCCGGTTCTGACACCGGAAGGCTACTGCCTTGTGGTTGAACTTCAACCCAGAGACCGACTACTGAAAATCAGTAAAGAAGAAGAGCTACTGGCGCAACAGGAAACTCTGAGGACTCTGGTTCGGGGTATGGCTCATGAGATTAAAAATCCACTGGGTGGTATTCGTGGTGCGGCCCAGTTACTGGAACGTGAACTCCCTAACGAAGGTCTGAAAGACTATACCGAGGTCATTATCAGCGAAGCCGATCGCCTTAGAAATCTGGTGGATCGCATGCTGGGACCGCGTAAAGTGCCAAATCTGAGCCAGCTGAATATTCATAAAGTGCTTGAGCATGTCTGCGCACTGATTTCCGCTGAATCCGATGGCAGCATCCAGCTGATCAGGGATTATGATCCCAGCCTACCGGACCTGATAGGAGATCAGGAACAACTGATTCAGGCGACACTGAATATTGTCCGCAATGCGATGCAGGTGCTGGAAGACACCGATCAACCTGAAAAACGTATCATTTTTCGCACCCGCGCCAAGCGCCAATTTACTTTGGGTGCAGAGCGCCATCGCCTGCTGTGTCAGGTAGAAATTATTGATAACGGCCCCGGTATTCCACCGGAGTTGATGGAAACACTCTTTTATCCCCTGGTGACGGGGCGGGCTGAAGGCACAGGCCTTGGCTTATCCATCGCCCAAACGATTCTGCATCAGCACCACGGGCTGATCGAATGTGAATCGACCCCGGGGGAAACTCTTTTCAGACTTTTGATTCCGTTGGAGCAGAAAAATGACCAAACCCTATAACGTATGGATTGTCGACGATGACCGCTCTATCCGCTGGGTACTGGAACGCTCGATGGAGCAAGAGGGCATGTCCGTCAAAGTGTTTGAGCGGGCAGAAGGTGTCCTGAAGGCTCTGGCCAATGATGCACCAGACGCCATCATCACCGATATCCGCATGCCTGGCATGGACGGGCTGGAGCTTCTGGCTCAGATTCAGGAAAAACAGCCTGCTCTCCCTGTTATCGTAATGACCGCCCACTCAGACCTCGAAAGCGCCGTTGCCTCCTATCAGGGCGGTGCCTTCGAGTACCTGCCGAAACCTTTTGATGTTGACGAAGCTGTCGCCCTGGTCAAACGCGCGATCAGTCACGCCAGAGAGCAAGAACATCCGGTTAGCGAAGTCAAACCGCTGCCCAGTACCGAAATTATCGGTGAAGCACCGGCGATGCAGGAAGTTTTTCGCGCCATCGGTCGTCTCTCTCATTCCAACATCACTGTATTGATCAACGGTGAATCCGGTACCGGTAAAGAACTGGTAGCCCATGCGCTGCATCAGCATAGCCCGAGAGCGGGTAACCCTTTTATTCCGTTGAACATGGCAGCGATACCGAAAGACCTGATTGAGTCCGAGTTGTTCGGTCACGAGAAAGGCGCGTTTACCGGTGCTAATACTCAACGTCGTGGTCGCTTTGAACAGGCAGACGGCGGCACTCTGTTTCTGGATGAGATCGGTGATATGCCTGCCGATACCCAAACCCGGTTACTGCGTGTTCTGGCCGATGGCGAGTTCTATCGCGTAGGTGGCCACACCTCAGTTCAGGTTGATGTGCGTATCATCGCGGCAACTCACCAGGATCTGGAAACACTGGTTCAGGAAGGACGCTTCCGTGAAGACCTGTTTCACCGCCTGAATGTGATTCGGGTTCATCTGCCAAAACTGAGCGAGCGTCGTGAAGATATTCCTCGTCTGTCGGAATACTTTCTGAGCAAAGCCGGTAAAGAGCTGGGGGTTGAGCCTAAAATTCTGCTGCCGGAAACCATCGATTATATGCAGCAACTCAGTTGGCCGGGCAATGTGCGCCAGCTGGAAAACACCTGTCGCTGGATCACAGTAATGGCCTCAGGCCGTGAAGTGCATCAGGATGATCTGCCGCCAGAGCTGATGGAACAGAAACAGACCGAAGGTGCAGGCAACAGTCGCTGGCAAAGCGCTCTGCACCTCTGGGCAGATAACGCCCTGGGCGAAGGCCGCAAAGGTATTCTGGATACCGCCGTACCTGAATTTGAAAAAGTGATGATTGAGGTTGCGCTGAAACACACCGCAGGCCGTCGTCGCGATGCCGCTGAGCTTCTGGGCTGGGGTCGAAACACCCTGACCCGCAAGATCAAAGAACTGAACCTCGAAACCACTGGCGATGATGACGAGCATTAAGCTCAGATCAGAACCCGGAAGGTATCCCAGTAGACAAAAATCCCGTCAGCCTGAATCAGAATGACGGGATTTTTTATGCCCAATAAGTCCTGCCTAAGTCCCCTGCTTTAAACCGCCCCTTCAAACCCGATCTGACGCCACGCCTCATAGGTAATAATCGAAACAGCATTCGACAAATTCAGACTACGACTGGTCGGCATCATAGGAATACGCAGCCATTGAGCAGTATCAAACTGCGCCAGCACCTCTGCCGGAAGACCACGGGTTTCCGGGCCAAACAGCAATACATCGCCCGCCTGAAAAGCCATATCAGAGGCATAACCTTTGGCCTTAGTTGTACAGGGGAAAACACGCTTCCCCGCCATGGTCTGCATAAAGGCATCAAAGTCCGGATAACGGGTGACCAGCGCCAGATCGTGGTAATCCAACCCCGCCCGACGCAGTTTTTTTTCTTCCAGATCGAACCCCAGAGGCTCAATCAGATGTAAGCGGCAACCGGTATTGGCGCAAAGCCGGATAATATTCCCTGTATTCGGTGCGATTTCCGGCTCATAAAGTGCCAATTCAAACATTCAAAACCCTCCCAAAAGGCGTTCCGGCACTGATTAGAAGCTGTAAACGCTCAGATTGATTAAAAACAATGCCGCTAAAGTTTTCTGCAGTTCATCAACAAATAACTAAAATAAACTTTAGATTTATACAAAATGCACTTTAATAGCGATATGATGACCAGATGCACTAATTTAGTGCGAAACCCAACCCGGATATCAATAACAAAAAAGAACATATCCCCCCATCCCAAACCTGAGGGTAAAAGAAAATGCTAAGTCAACTCTCCGTTGGCAGGAAGCTGGCTCTAATGTTGGCGATTCCGATCGCCGGACTGCTCATTCTGTTTTTGATGGCCAAAAATGAACTGGACCATTTTGACGAAGGTGTCGACACCATCTACGAAGACAGAGTGGTTCCTTTAAAACACCTTTACGAGATTAGCGTAGATTATGCCGTTTATATCATTGACGCTGTCAACAAAGCCAACGCAGGCCTGATAACAGCCGAAGAAGCTGTTTCCGGGATCGATAGCGCCACCAAAAGCATCGAAAAAAACTGGAAACTCTACACGTCAACCCAACTGACGTCTGAAGAAGCACGCTTGGTAAAAGAAGCCGAGCAGCTCTTTATTCCGGCAAACAGATCCATTGCTGAGCTGCGACGCTTTCTTGTCAGCCATAATGGCAAAATTCCAAATCAACTGGCCCAATACGATGGCGAATTATATGCCACCATTGACCCTATCAGCGACAAGGTTGCAGAACTTTTAGAGCTTCAGCTCCGTGTTGCCGGTGAAAAGCGGGTGTTGTTAAAAGAGAGTTATCAAAACAACACCATCATGGTGATTCTGGGTCTGTTTGTCATTATTACCCTTGTTGTCGGTCTGGGTCTTCTGGTTGCCCGAGCAATTACAGGCCCACTAGCCGTCATGCGGGATACCATTAAAAACATCGAGAAAAACCATGACCTGACGTTACGTGTCACAGCGCATGGCAAAGATGAAGTTGCTCAGATCGGTCAGGCTGTTAACGGCATGATGACTCAGTTTCAGCAATTGGTTCAGCAGGTGCTGCAGTCGGTTAATCAGGTCTCTCAGGAAGCTGAAAGCCTGGCTCAGGCCAGTCAGCACACCAGTGATGGCATGATTCGTCAGCAATCTGAAACTGACCATGTGGCGACAGCCATGAATGAGATGGTCGCCACTATTCAGGAAGTGGCTCGCCATGCCGCCGAAGCCGAAACAGCAGCGCAGACTACCCGTTCCGAGTCTGAAAACGGTGATCAGATTCTGCAGGAGAACAACCGGATCATTGAATCGCTCGCTGACGAAGTTGAGAATGCGGCCAAGGTTGTTTCCTCTCTGGAAAACGAAGCTCAGAGCATTGCCCTGGTAATTGATGTGATCAAAGGCATCGCAGAGCAAACCAACCTGTTGGCGCTGAACGCTGCAATCGAAGCCGCTCGCGCTGGTGAGCAAGGGCGTGGTTTTGCCGTAGTTGCCGATGAAGTTCGCAGTCTGGCGCAGAAAACCCAGGAATCCACTCAGGAGATTGAAGACGTTATCGCCCGGGTTCAGGAAGGCAGCCGGGATGCCGCCAAGGTAATGGCACGAAGTCAGGAACGTGCCCGTGCGGGTCTTGAGCAAAGCGCCAAAACCAGTGAAGCTCTGGCTCAGGTCACCCATCATGTTACGCTGATCAGCGATATGAATAGTCAGATCGCAACCGCGGTTGAACAACAAAGCGCAACCGCTGACGAGATGAACCAGAGCGTGGTGAATATTGCAGAAGTCACCCGTGACTCTACCGCGGCATCACACCAAACCGCTGCGGCCAGTGAAGAGTTATCTCAGCTGTCGACAGAATTACACGGTATGGTCTCCCGTTTTCAGGTCTGACAGGCAACCGGATGATTTAATCGGCTTACCGGCGTAAAAACCTGCTTTTTCCGCCGGGTACTTGCTCCTATAATGGGTAAGGCTACAGCGCCGGTTTTATTGGTTGTCCGCCGGCAAACGTACACATGCGCTGTGAATAAAAAAGCTTTGTTCACGTTAGGCACTTAGGAGTGTTAGATATGAGTCTGGATCTGCTAAACGAATTGGAAAAACGTGTTCAGTCTGCGGTAATCACTATCGAAGATCTGAAACAGGAAATTGAACAGCTCAAGGAAGAAAAAGCTGCGTTAACCTCAGAAAAGGATGCCTGGGAAGGTCGTTTGGCTGAACTGCTGGGTAAATTTGATCTGATCGACAGCGCTGATTCTGATGTTGCAGAAGTTGTTTCTGAAGAAGCCGCTGAGACTAACAACACTGAAGAAGATGCTTTTGCTGCTCTTGAAGAGCAGGATGACACGTTAGCCAATCAGGCTTTCGAACAGGATTTTGCGGAAGACGCGGAAGAGCCTGAGCAAAACAATCATTTCAGTGGTAATAACAGCTACTAAGTCTTATGGATTTGCTTATCAGCAAGCACTGAGCAATAAACCGGCCACAAGCATAACTGCAGGCCGGTTTTTTTTATGCATCATCGGTGGCTGATCACGCGGTCATCTGCCCGAGATTACAGGACATCAGCACTGCATTCTCACGTCCTTCACCGGGCACCGCATAATAATCTTTGCGGACACCATCTTCGGTAAAACCCAGTTTGCGATACAAATGCCGGGCAGAAGCATTGCTTTCACGCACCTCCAGCAAAATGAGCGATAGATTCTGCGCCCGCGCCTCATCAATCACAGCCTCCAGCAGAAATGCGCCGATTCCCTGACCCTGCAAAGTATCCTGTACTGCAATATTGTGCAGATGCCACTCATCAGCAATTTTCTGTAGCATGGCATAACCCACAAGCCGCTGTTGTATATAAACACCCAAAAGGGTGTCACCGCGCTGCAAACCCAGCTCAAACATCAGGCGGGTCCAGGGCGTCAGGTGTGCCGCCCGTTCAATCGGCATAACGGCATCCAGTTCCAGAATGCCCACTTCACGAATTTTTTTCATTTCAGGCCTCTAACCCCCGCCGTTTGCCGTCATTTGTTGCTGTTTACGATCCAGCAGACGATAGAGCAACTCACGCTTGCCATCGGCCTTTTTCATCACATCGGTAAGACTCATTGGATGGTGCAGCGTGATATTTAACAAGCCCTCACTTTCCGAAATCAGCTCCGGCAACTCACCAAACCACCAGCACTCCTGATTCGGTTTGCAGCCCAGTCGGGCTCCGCCCAGAAGAGCGCGGAATACCTGAACAAACTCCTGCTCACGGCAAACCGCCGGCATACCGGCTAACGGCCAGACAAATGGCAGACTGACCAGAGATTCATTAAAGCCAACCAGCTGCAGCATCGACTGGGCAAATGGCAGGAACAGCTGTTCAGAATCACCATGCTCGCCAAAGTGACTGACGATCAGCGGGCGATCCCCCTGCTGACGGATAAACACCAGCTGAAGGCGCTCCGGCACCCGGTTAACCTTACCGGCAGATACCGCTGCCAGTGCATCCATAGGGTCCGGTGATTCTGCGCTCTCGCTGGGAGCGTTCTGTGCTGCTGGCCGATTGCCGGTATTAGCCCCGGCATCTGTATCAGCACTTGTACCTGTATTGGCACTTGTACCAGCGCCTGTATCAGCAGCAACCTGACTAGCTGGTGGCTCACATCGATCCCGGGAAGGCATGCTAACCGCTGAAGGCATTGTTGCCGTAGCCTGAATTGAATCAGCCTGAACATCCGTTCTCGGCCGCAAGCGATCCAACGGAGAAACCTGCTTCGGCCCCTCGTGATAGAAATACACAGACGGCCGCGCACCGGGCAAAGGCTGCCGAGGCATCCAGCTGACAACGCCCAGCTGGTGAAGATAATCAAGCCGTTGGTTTTCGTTAAGCACGGGGTAATAACATCCTATAAAACGTGTCGGCCTTAGCGTTTAAACAAAGGCTTGGAAGCAATAAAAAAGCGACAGGCATTATACCTGTCGCTCCCTTCATTGAATATCTAACCGACTGAATAAGGCCGAATCCCTGGGACAGCACCCTAAAACAGCACTCTTGGAGAGAGCTTTAAGACTGCATCCAGGGCTAGCATCCTAAGACAGAGCCCTGAGCCCAGTACCTTGAGAAGCCCTCAGACAGCAGCCCCCTGCGGGTGTTTTCGCTCAACCTGACTGACCAAGGCATTCAGCGCATGAACATAGGCTTTTGCTGAGGCGATCACGATATCAGTATCCGCGCCTAACCCCGTTACCAGGCGACCCGCCTTATCCAGACGCACCGTCACCTCACCCTGAGAATCTGTACCGCTGGTGATCGCATTCACCGAGTACAACTCCAGCACAGTGTCGCTGTTGGCAATTTTCTCAATCGCTTTAAAGGTCGCATCAACCGGGCCGCTGCCTTCGGACTCGGCAGCCACATCTTCACCATCAACACTGAGTACCACCTTGGCCACCGGTGTTTCGCCGGTTTTCGACTGTACCTCTAGGGTTTCCAGACGGTAGCGTTCAATCGCATTGGCAACGCGACTATCACTGACCAGCGCCTGAAGGTCCTCGTCATAGATCTCATGTTTTTTATCCGCCAGCTGCTTAAAGAGGGCAAAGGCGTGGTTCAGCTCAACCTCGGATTCAAAGCTGATGCCCAGATCCGTGAGACGGGAGCGGAAAGCGTTACGACCGGAGTGCTTGCCCAATACGATCGCGTTGGTGTTCCAGCCCACATCCTGAGCTTTCATAATTTCGTAGGTTTCACGGTGTTTCAGCACGCCATCCTGATGGATACCGGATTCATGGGCGAAAGCATTTTTACCCACAATCGCCTTATTCGGCTGCACCGGGAAACCGGTCACTGTGGAGACCAGTCGCGAGGTCGGCACAATATGCACCGGCTCGATCTGGGTCTGTACCGTAAAGATATCGGGACGGGTGCGGATGCCCATAACCACCTCTTCCAGAGAGGCATTACCGGCACGCTCACCGAGACCATTAATGGTACATTCCACCTGACGGGCACCGGCCTGAACCGCTGCCAATGAGTTAGCCACCGCAAGCCCCAGATCGTTATGACAGTGCACCGAGAAGATCGCTTTATCAGCATTGGGAATACGGTTCAGCAGCTGGCTGATGGTATTGGCAAACTGATCCGGAATGGCATAACCCACGGTATCCGGAATATTGATGGTGGTAGCACCGGCATCGATAGCGGCTTCAATAATGCGGCAGAGGAAATCGATCTCGGAACGACCAGCATCCTCACAGGAGAATTCCACATCGGAGATCAGGCTGCGGGCTTTTTTCACCGCGCGCACTGCCTGCTCGATCACCTGCTCCGGCTGCATCTGCAGCTTGTACTGCATATGAATCGGTGAAGTGGCAATAAAGGTGTGAATCCGACCGGAATTCGCGCCCTTCAGAGCTTCTGCAGCGCGCTCAATATCGGCGTCCAGCGCACGGGACAAACTGCAGATGGTGCTGTCTTTTACCGTATCCGCGACCGCTTTCACCGCTTCGAAGTCACCGGGGCTTGCGATCGCAAAACCTGCCTCAATCACATCCACCTTCATCTTTTCCAGATGTTTGGCGATACGCACCTTCTCATCTTTGGTCATAGAAGCGCCGGGACTCTGCTCACCATCCCGCAAGGTGGTATCAAAAATTACCAGATGATCATTACTCATGGTTCTCTCCTGCAAAGAAAACGGCATCCTTGTCGCCTTCTTCTTTATCGTCATTTTTCGTTATGTCTGATGGCACTGAGTGTGCCCTCAGCCTTTATTCTTTAGGGTTCATTTGACTATAACGCTGGTCTCAGACCTTGCCAACTGCCAGCACAGCAAGGGGCTTAACACAGGACCATCAGTCTTATTCCGGGGCGTTTTTGCTCTGCTGTTGCATCAGCTTTTTATTGCGATCATAGCGACGACGCATCCAGATCAGAAAAGCCGACAACAACATCAGTGCCAGCACCAAACCTTGCCAGAAAGTGGCAACCTCATAGGTACGCATCATAAAGATCACCATAAAACCGATCAGCTGACTGCCCACTGCTGCCAAGCGCAAACCATCATTCATCATCTGTTGTCTCTCTGTGTTAGTAATGTCGTCTACCACAAACCCACTGATAAAACGGGGAACCCTAAGCGCGAACTGCGTTCTGAATCAGGATCGTTTACAATGCAATTCAATATTGTTTCACACTCACATCCTAAGTGCTTAAATTCAAACATTATGGCTGCCAAATGCTAAGAACAAGATCTTTTGCTGTCGCGTTTTCACTGGCCCTTTTTGGTGCAGGAACGCTTTCTGCACAGGCTAACCTGACAGAAAACCAAACAGCTCCTGCAACTCAGGTTGCTAATGCATCATCATCCAACAACGTCCTTCCGAAGCAAAGCGACCTGCCAGCAGATGATCTGCAAACAGATAGTGCCGTCGTCATCGAAGGTAGCGAAAGCATAATGGAACTGCCATTGCCTATCGCCCGTGCGCTGGAACAGGGTATGGTGCTGGAAAGCCAGTTCAATGCAGAGTCTGATCTGACCGGTTGGGTACTGTCTTTGGATGGCCAGTTTACGCTGGTTTACACCACGCCGGATCAACGCACGCTGATCTCTGGCGCACTGATCAATGAAGCCGGACAGAATCTGTCTGAGCTTTATGCCCAACAGTATTTTCCAAAGCCTGATATCTCACTGCTCGAAGAGTCTACCTACATCAGCATAGGTGCCCCCAAAGAGAAAAATCTGCCGGATTCCGCAACGTCCACCGACTCGAACAGCAGCGAACAGGACACAACCGCAACGGAAAAAACCGTTGAAGCCAAGCGCGTGATCTACGCTTTCTTCGATCCTAGCTGCCCGTTCTGTCATCTGGCCTGGAAGGCCTTCCAGCCTTATGTAGACAAGGGTGTCGAGATTCGCTGGATTCCGGTTGCCTTCCTGAATCCTGAAAGCCGCGACAAAGCGGCTGCGATTCTGCAGGATCGCAACCCGGAAAACCTGCTGGCCGAAAGCATGCGTCTGTTCAATACCGAAGAGCAGCCAACCATCCCGGTTAAAGAGACCTCCCGCCGTCAGCTGCAGAACAACATGAAGCTGATGCAGCGTTTTGGCATCCAGGGCACTCCGGGTCTGATCTGGGCCGATGACAATGGCGAACTGAATATCCGCAGCGGTATGCCGAAGCTGGATGAGTTCTCTCATATCACAGGCCTGCCGGAACAGCCGCAGACCGACCCTGAACTGTTCCGCTTCCGTTAAGCGAACAGCTGAGCTGAAGATTCCGGCATGGATGCAATTTCACTCGGCCCCTTTATGCTATCAGCGAAAGCGATCTACCTGATCGCTTCCGTGGTAATTTTCTTTATCGGGGCTGAACTTCTGCAGTGGATCTGGCACAAACGTGAACCGGATACCCGCCTGAACTTCAGCACTTGGGCACAAAACTGCCTCTGGCTAGGACTGATCTCAGGTCGCCTGACCTACGTTGCCCTGCACTTCGACAGCTACCAGCACGAACCGCTCTCGATTCTCTACTTCTGGCAACCGGGCTACTCGCTGAATGCTGTTTTTGTCGCAGCGGTTGCGGTTAGTTTCTGGTATCTCCGAAGTCTTAAACCTCTTGCCGCCGGTCTTAGCTGGTTAACCGTCTCTGCTTTTATCTGGCTGGGGCTCTCGGTACTGGCTCCCCTGAGCCAGAATCAGGAGCGGACGATGCCTCCCCTGACACTGCCGATGCTCCTGCAGCAAGGCGATCAGGCACAGGCTCTGCAACTTGATCAGCAGAAAGGGGCTGTGATTCTCAATCTGTGGGCGAGCTGGTGCGGGCCCTGCCGCCGAGAGATGCCATCACTGGTCAAATTTGCCGAAGATCATCCGGAAGTCCGTCTCTGGCTGGTGAATCAGGGCGAATCTCCTCAGATGGTACGCCGCTTTATTGAAACCAACGACGAGCCGATTCCGGAAACACTGATTCTGCTAGACCCGAACCAGAGCCTGATGCAGGCGATTGACGGAGTTGGCCTGCCGATCACGCTGGCCTATAAAAATGGCCGTCTAATCGACAGCCACATCGGAGAGGTTAATCACGCCCGCCTGAGAGAGATGGCAAAGGCGATCAGCGCCGATTAGCGACACAGACCTGAAGATTCAGCATTAAGGGCTACACCATTAAGGCAGAACCCGGCACTCACTCCATTCACAACGAATCAGCGCCTGACGGTTCAGACCACAGCTGACGTTATATACCTCCCTTGGCCACTGACGCACCAAAGGCGTTAACTGCGCCTGTTCACACAAAGCCTGTTGCGCCAGACGCTCGGCGATAAACTGGGAGCGATCCGGGCTCTGCAGCATCTCATCGTCGCTGCCGGTTGGCGGATAATATTCTGCAGCTAACTGACTCAGACGCGGTAAACGTTCAGCCAGATCTTCATCACGATTCAGATCCCGTTCACCCTGTTTGTATTCCGTCAGCAGCGTTCTGCAGCTTTCCAGATCGGTATCTTCATTCACCAGATCATCACGGTTTTCCTGAGCAGTAAGCGATGCCTGCAGACTAACGGAAAGTCCCAGAGTGGTTTCCGTCGGGTTATAGGCCCGCTCGACGGAATCCAGTACCAGCTTGTTCAGACTCTGGTCCGCTTCCACCACACTCTGACCATTACGCTGCCACCAGACCGTTTGTGCCTCATAAGCCAGCGGCATCAGCTGGGGATGTAAGCGCATACATTCGCTGCTGGCCAGTCGCAAGGTGCCATCTTCAGTCAGAACCCGCTGAATCAGAGCGGCATCTTCCATCTGACGGGCACCGACATCCGGCATGGAAGAGCAAGCCGAGAGCGTTAGTGCCGCAAGGGTTAAACCTAAACGACTCAAATGACTTTTACAGGCGACCTTAATCTGATTCTTTGTTTTTAATTCCGTCATAACCCCTCCGGCTCTTTCCTTAAGCTGCCTCGGCTCCTGAATGGTAAAACTCGGTAAGCATGCACACTGCAGCGTGGACTCTATGGGTAAAAGATTGCCTCATTGTGCCAGAAAAAGAACGATAAAGAGGTAGAAAAAGTGATGTTTTGCCGCGATATCCCCAGCCTTATCAGACAGTCAGCCCAAACTACCCTAAAAAATGGAATACCTGATACACCACTTACGGTGATCTATGCTTGAAAGCGCTGGGGATCAGCGGACAAATCCGTTACCATAGCGCCCTTTTTTTGCACCACCGCTCAGGTTTCAGCCTGAGAAGACAACTCCGTTTGCCAAAATCTACCAGGTTCAAAGAGGTAATCATGCTGCCCTACACCCCCGGACAACGATGGATCAGTGACGCTGAAAGTGACTTAGGATTAGGAACCATTCTGACCTGTGATATGCGAAGCGTAACCGTGCTGTTTCCGGCTTCCGGGGAGACCCGTGTGTATGCAACCCGATCCGCACCTCTGACCCGGGTATCTTTCTCCAGTGGCGACCAGATCGAAAGTCACGAAGGTGAGCGTTTTATCGTTGCCACCGCACTGGAAGAGGATGGCCTCCTGGTTTACATCTGTCTGGATGCCGAAGGCAACGAGAAAGAAGTACCGGAGACCCACCTCAATAACCACCTGAGCCTGCAGAAAGCCAAAGACCGTCTGTTAACCGGTCAGATCGACCGTAACGACTGGTTCAACCTGCGCTACCGCACCCTGCTGCAGAGCGACAAACAGAACCGTGCGGCTATTCAGGGGCTGTCCGGTGCCCGCATGGCACTGATTCCCCATCAGCTGTATATCGCCCACAGTGTTGCCAGCCGTTACGCGCCACGGGTTCTGCTGGCCGATGAAGTGGGCTTGGGTAAAACCGTAGAAGCCGGTCTGATTCTGCATCGCCAGTGGCTGACCGGAAATGCCCAACGCATTCTGATTGTGGTACCGGAGTCTCTGCAGAACCAGTGGCTGGTAGAGATGCTGCGTCGTTTCAACCTGCAGTTCAGTCTGTTCGATTATGAGCGCTGCGCTCAGTATCCGGGGCAGAACGCCTTCGAGCAGGCTCAGCTGGTGATCTGCAGCCTGGAACTGCTGACCGATCACCCGGAACTGCAGGAGCAAGCCGTTGCCGCGCAATGGGACACCCTGGTGGTTGATGAAGCGCACCATCTGGAATGGCATCCGGAAGCACCGAGTAAAGCCTATCAGTGTATTGAACAGCTTGCGGCCGACACCTCCGGCCTGCTGCTGCTGACCGCAACACCGGAACAGTTGGGCAAAACCAGTCACTTTGCCCGTCTGCGCTTATTAGACCCGGAGCGTTACTCAAACTTCGAACAGTTCGAACAGGAAGAAGGCCAATACCAGCCGATCGCTGAAGCAGTAGAAGCCTTAGAAGCGATCGCTGATGGCGAGCCGGCAACAAAAGCAGTCATCGCCCAGCTGCGTGAACTGCTGCAGGAGTCTGATGCTCAGGCCCTGATCGAACTGATCGAAAATGACGAAGCCGATCTGGAGCAGATCGACTCCGCCTGCACTCAGCTGCAGGGGCAGCTGCTGGACCGCCATGGCACCGGCCGCGTACTGTTCCGCAACACTCGTGATACCGTCTCCGGCTTTAAACAGCGTCAGCTGCAGTGTCACCCGCTGGAACTGCCGGAAGCCTACGAGCCGCAGATGTCTGCACCAGAGCTGCAGGCTCACCTGAGTCCGGAACAGTTTATCGAAGACACCCTAATCACCGATAACTGGGCCAAAGATGACAGCCGCTTCCACTGGCTACTGGATCACCTGCACAACCATGATGACGAGAAAACCCTACTCATCTGCCACAGTGCGGCAACCGCCCTGGCGCTGTCAGAAGCCCTGAAAGAGAAAACCGGCCTGCACGCCCCGGCGTTCCACGAAGGCCTGAGCATTCTCGAGCGTGACCGCGCCGCGGCCTGGTTTGCCGATCACGAAGCCGGCCCTCCGGTACTCATCTGTTCTGAGATCGGCAGTGAAGGCCGTAACTTCCAGTTTGCCCGCCATCTGGTGCTGTTTGATCTGCCCGCCAACCCGGATCTGCTGGAACAGCGTATCGGCCGTCTGGACCGTATCGGTCAGCAGCATGATATTCAGATCCACGTACCTTACTTTGAAGAGTCCGGTCAGCAGGATCTGCTGGAATGGTACGACAAAGGCCTGAACGCTTTTGCTGCGCCTTGCCCTGCAGCATCAGCCCTGTTTGCCGAGTTTGGTGATGCGGTTTCTGACGCCATCATCAATCAGGATGCAGTCCGTCTGGAAGAACTGACAGAAGCCACTGCAAACCGCCGTCAGGAACTCAACGCTGCCATGCAGGCCGGTCGTGACCGCTTGCTGGAGCGTAACGCCTGCCGTCCGCAGGAAGCCAAAGAGCTGGTGGAAGCCATTGAAGCGCAGGATGATCCTGAAGCCCTGAATACCTGGCTGGAAAGCGCGCTGGATATCTTCGGTGTTAACAGCGAAGAAACCGGCGAATTCAGCTGGCACCTGACACCGGGTGAGCACATGCTGAACTCGGATCTGCCGGGGCTGGATAACGAAGATGGCTTCTCCATGACCACCAGCCGTGATTACGCCCTGCACCGGGAAGACCTGCAGTTCTTCAGCTGGGAACACCCGTTTGTTCAGGCGCTGCGGGAACAGATCGTCTCCGGTAATCTGGGCAACAATGCGGTCAGCATCTTCAAAACCAAGGCGCTGCCGGAAGGAACCCTGCTACTGGAAGTGATCGCAGCGATTCACTGCGCGGCACCGAAACACCTTCAGATTGGCCGTTACCTGCCACCAACCACCCTGCGCTTCCTGCTGGATGAGCGCGGCAATGATCTGGGTAAAAAGGTCAGCTTTGAAGGCCTGAGTCCGAAACTGGATAAGCTGAAAAAAGCGACTGCCCGGGAAGTAGTAAAACTGCGTCAGGAGCAGATCCGCACTTTGGTGGATACCGCAGAGGAACGTGCCAACGATATTCTGCCAACCGTGATCGAAGAGGCTCAGCTAAAGATGCAGTCCCTGCTCTATCCGGAGCTGCAGCGTATGAAAGCCCTGCGCGAAGTGAACCCATCGATCCGTGATATCGAGGTTAAAGCACTGGAGCTGGAATATATGGCCGTGGCCGATGCACTGGAAAAAGCCCGCGTCAGCATCGAAGGCATCCGGGTGATTGTGACGGCATAACGCCGCTATCAATCAGAAACAAAAAAGAGCCGTGAGGATTAACCTTACGGCTCTTTCTGTATTCAGCGTCTGTACTTCTGATATTTAGGCTTACGCGCTATTCATTCGCCATTGCGGCGGCCTGAACCTCAGGTTCCGGGGCTTCCGGATCGATCAGGCCGGGGCGCGGCAGCAACGGCTGCATCTTCTTATAGATCGCCGTAACCATCGTTTTGTCTTCTGCAGAGAGTTTATCGTTCCAGGAGAACTCAACCGCCAGCCGCCACAGGTGACGGAAGCGCCAGCGCAGGCAGACCAGAAGCTCAGAGATTTCCGCCATCTCACCAGCATCAATCTCATCTTTATGTTTCTCGCCCCACCCCAGCCATTCTGACAGGTGTTCAGACCCCATACCGGCTGAGTCCCGCACCCAGCGCATCTGGGTAATGCATTCGGATACACCACGGGCAATCCGTGATCGGGGATAATTGGCAGCAATATCAAACAGGCCCACCGCCAGATCGAACAGTTCGCTTACCTGCTCATTTTGTCGGGCAACATCCTCTACTTTAACTTCCGGCAAAGCTTTATCGACATGAGCTGCGATTTTGGGGTCCTTCAATACCGACAGCAGTGTTTCTACATTACGAACACCAAAGGTGCTCATGTTCACTTCAAGATAGGCGTTCCAGGCAAGAATTGTTTTCGAGGGCCGCGTTTCATCATAGAAAATTTCAAACAGCTGATCGGACATCGCAATCAATGGAGCGATCCAGTTGATCTCTTTTGCCGGTTTCTGGACGGGATAACCGGAGCGGTCACAACGTTCCTGGTGATCAGACACACCATTTAAGGCGTCTTCATCATAGATCTTGCGGCCTTCCATAATGATGCGCGCCACAATTGGATGGGTTTTCAGCGCACGCCACTGCTGATACGTTAAACCTTCACCCTTGGTGGCGGCATCGACAGGGATATGCAGCAGGCCGATATCATGCCCCAAACCGGCTGCGAATGCAGAGTAGTAGCTTTGGTGTGGTAAGCCCTGAATTTTAGCAAGAAGCGGTGTCATCCAGGCGCAGAAGATACTGCGTTTGTACACGTCCGGCATCACCTTCTGCATCACCGTCAGGCGCTGCAACACTTGCGCAGGTATCGGTTTGACAAAAAGCAGCTGGCGAATAGTGACTTCAAATTCAAAATGCTGATGCAGAAGATTGAACTGAGCCTCTGACTCCACCAGTTCCAGAATTTGATTCAGGATGTCATAAACGGTCAGTGCGTTGGCAACACTGATGGACTGGTCCAGCTCTTTTTTCAGCTTGTGCTGGACCAGATGCCCTGCAACCCGCTGATTAATAACTGCACCCTTTTTAAGCAGCAGCACGCCATGTTCATTGAAAATATCTTCAGAAGCCGTTGCCGGATTGGTCTTCTCAACATCAGCCAGATGGTTAACATACTCATCAGTCTGATTCAGATCATATTCGTTATTTTGTTCCGACATCCAAAACGCCCCTGAAGCACTTTAAGATAAGATACTACAAGATGAGCTGCTCGGGAGGGATTCCCCACAATATGGTCAAGGGAATCACTTTCAGCTCATTTTTAGTTATTTGCCCCCATAATAACAAACTAATCCACTTTGAAAATGTTTCTCCTGTGTACCTTTGGTTACCGGCTTAAAATCTGCTCCAAAGCCGGTTTCAGCGTAGCGTAACGGAACTCAAATCCGGCCTCCTGCAACCGATGGGGCACAACCTTGGCACCCGTCAGCAACATCTCCGACAACTCCCCTAATGCCAACTTAAGAACACAGGCTGGGACCGGCATCAGCAGAGGACGTTTCAGCACACCTGCCAGTATCCGACTAAAAGTGGCGTTGCGGACCGGCGTTGGAGCAGTTCCATTAAAAGCGCCACTCAGATCTTCCCGTTGCATCAGAAAAAGGATCGCTTCTATCAGGTCATCCCGGTGCACCCATGGCATATAATGCTCACCGGAACCCAGTCGGCCACCCAATCCAAGTTTAAAGGGGGTCAACAGGCGGGAAAGCATGCCACCATCCGGCCCAAGAACAAGACCGGTTCGTAGCAGGCAGACACGGACACCGCTCTCCTCTGCTGCCATTGCCTCGTTTTCCCAAGCCTGGCAAAGGAGATGAGCAAACTCATCATGACAGTCTGATGACTCCGTTACCTCTTCATCGCCATGGGCACCATAAAAGCCGATCGCCGAGCCGCTGATCAGCACCTTAGGTTTGTGGCTGGCTTCTTCTGCAAAGCGGACCAGCTGACGGGTTGGGCGAAGCCGACTCTGAAGCAGTTCTTCTTTGCGACTATCGCTCCAGCGGGCATCAGCAATGGGAGCTCCTGCCAGATTGATCATCACATCAATTGGCTGATCCAACCATTGCAAAGGGTCGGCGGCGGCATTGACCGGACGTCCCAAAATAGAATTCACCTGATCCGGCCGACGACTGACCACGTAGAGCACATGGCCATCATCCAAAAGACGATGACAAAGGGCTTTACCGATAAAACCTGTGCCGCCTGTGAGCAAAATATTCATCTGATACACCTCCTGTCGGCCAATTACATCTGCTTTGAGTATGATTAAAAATCAATAAATTTGTATAATTTTTTAAACTTGTACAAGTATACCCCTGTGACAGATTTTCGGATCAGTGCTGCAGACCAATCCACCTGAAAGGCTTACCACGATGTCAGTAAACGACCCTGTTTCTTGCGTTAATACTACCCGCCAAACCCTGCTTGTGCTGCTGGCCCATGGCAGCAGTGACCCCGCCTGGCAAATCCCCTTTCAGGAGATGACCGCCAGCATCGCTGCCAACCAGACTCATCCCGTCAGGCTTGGTTTTATGGAGCTTTGCGGCCCATCGCTGGAAGATATAGCTCAGGAGATACCGGAGAGCCAAGCCACTAATATTGAGATCCTGCCGCTATTTTTCTCAGCTGGCCGCCACCTCAGAAAAGATGTTCCCAGACAGATCGAAGCTCTTAATCAAAAGTTTACCCATCTGTCTTTCACCCTGCATGACCCAGTGGGCTTTCACCCCAAAATGACCGAGGCATTAACATCAATTGCCGCTGATCTGGATTTCTCAGACAAAAAATAATTGTACAAATTTATTTTTTTGTACAATCATAAAAACGACGCCACGCTAAAACATCAAAAACGGCATATTCAAACCATTTGATGAGTTCACTGCACAGAGGTTGTTGTTATGGCAAACAAGGCACCGGAAAAATCAGCATCAGCACTAGCCCAGTCACTCCGTTTCCCGGACAGAGAGATACGGGTTGGCATCAGCCAATGTCTGCTGGGGGAGAAAGTACGTTTTGACGGCGGCCATAAGCACGCCCATTACTGCACAGACGTACTGGGCAAGTACTTCACCTTTGTACCTACCTGCCCCGAAGTCGGCGCCGGTATGGGCACGCCCCGGGAGCCCATTCGTCTGGTCAGCATGAACGATGAGGTTCGGGTCCGTGGAACAAAAAGCGATGATGACTATACCGAAGCGCTGACCCACTTCAGCGAACAGGCGGTGAAGCGTCTGACCGGCCTGAGCGGCTATATTCTGCTGGGTAAATCGCCAAGCTGCGGTATGGAACGGGTAAAGGTCTATCGTGAAAACGGTTATCGCTCGGATATCACTCAGGGCGGAGTATTTGCCGAAACCCTGATGCGAACCTACCCGGAACTACCGGTGGAGGAGAGCGGCCGCCTGAATGATCCTCAACTGCGCGAGAGCTTTCTGACCCGGGTTTACGCTTATCACACCTGGCAGGCGATGGTTGAAGAAGGCATCACACCCAAAGCTTTGATCGACTTCCATACGCAGTACAAACCTCTGTTGATGGCACATAATCAGCAAGCGTATCGGGATCTGGGTAAATGGCTTGCAGGTGTGGATAAAACAACGGTGGCGCAGAAAGCCAATGAGTATCTGCCGCAATTTATGGCGATTCTGAAGCAGCCCGCTACCCGTCAGAACCACACCAATACCCTGATGCACCTGCAAGGTTATCTGAAAGAAAACCTGAGTAGTGCTGAACGCCAACACCTGCGACAGACAATTGATAATTATCGCACGGGTATGATTCCTCTTATCGCGCCCTTGGTACTGATGCGCCATCTGTTTGAGGTGCACGGCTGTGAGTATGCCGGCAACTACCGCTACCTGTTTCCGTACCCGGAGACGCTGGCTATCGACGGAATTTAGCAGAATGTACACCCGTCAGCGGCAGGCTGACGCCCTGAACGGTAAAGGCATAAGACATGAACCAACCCCACACATTACATCCTTTCAGCTCAACTGAAGTCACCCGGGAAGAAGATCGTTGGCTACCCATCCGGGAGGTTTCAGAGCGAACGGGCGTTAACGCTGTCACTCTGCGGGCATGGGAGCGCCGTTACGGTCTGATTCAACCTCAGCGCACTCACAAAGGGCACAGACTCTATTCCGAGTTTGATGTTGGACGTATCGAGCAGATCCAGCAGTGGCTGGCTCGCGGTGTTTCAGTCGGCCAGGTAGCCAAGCTGCTGCCACCACTGACTGAGCAGGATGCCAAAGCACAACCCAGCTCTGAGTCATCATCCGAACCCGAGCCAGACTGGCAGCCTGTGCTGAATGAATCGCTGAGCGCGCTGACCGACGGCAATCTGATCCGCTTTGATCAGACTCTGAACCAGGTTAGTGCCATCTATCCGGCGGCACTGCTGATGCGTTTCTACTGGCAACCCCTCCTAGCCCAGCTTAGCGCGGAGCCGGAAGGTGAGCGTCGACAACTGATGCAGCTGCAACTGGACAGTTACCTGAGAAACCGTGTGGGTGCCCGTCTGATGCATCGTAATCTTCAGGCAAAAGAGCAAAAACGGTTATTGATCAGCCACCTTCCCAGTGAACACCCTAAATTTGAGCTTTGGTTGGCGGCACTTATGTGTACCGACCTGAATATCCCGGTATTACTGCTGGATGAGCTGCCGAGCTGGTCCCTGCTGCACCTGCTTGACCAGCAACAGGCTTTAAGCGGCATCCTGCTTTTAGGTAACGAAAAGACAGCAACACTAAAGCAGAGTGAGCGACACCAACTTCAGACGTTGGAGATCCCCTGCTGGATCAGTGGTCCTCTGTCGCGTATTCAACCAGAGTTATTCACCGACTGCGGCTGGCAAATTGCAGAACGTTGGCCGGAACTGCTCAGCGAGAAGCGTCAGCAGTTCTGAACTTTTGCTATTACCTCTGAACACCCGGCTCCCCCAGTGACATTAAGTGCTCACGAGTTAGGTGAGCACTATTAAAACAGCGCACTGGATAAGTCGCCTACTGCCAAAGAGAGCACCTATGACACAACTTGTTTGGTTCCGGTCCGATCTACGCATTCATGACAACCCGGCACTATTCACCGCATGCCAGCAGGCACAACAAGCCGGAACCGGCGTTGTTGCCTGCTTTTTACGTCCAATGCAGCAGTGGCAATCCCATGACTGGGGGCAGAACCGGATACGTTACACTGAGCGCTGCCTTCTGGACCTGAAAGAAGAGCTGAAAGCGCTGCATATTCCCCTGATCAGTCTGGATGTTGAAACTTTTGATCAGCAAATTCCTGCCGTGATACAGATCTGCACCCAGCTAGGCTGCGAGCAGATCTTCGCCAACGAAGAGCCGGAACTGAATGAACGCCAACGGGATCAGCAATTGATCCCTCGGGCAGATCAGGCAGGGATTAGCTGTCAGTTGTTCCACGATCAAAGCCTGCTGCCCCTGGGCAGCGTGCTGAAAAATGACGGCACACCCTATCGGGTTTATACACCGTTTCGTAAACAGGCTCAGCAGCTGATCGTTCAGCAGCCGGTACAGACGTTTCCGGCACCGGCACCTGTTATTTCAGACGCTCAGCAACAGCTGCAAAATCAAGTTGATACACTGACCTGGGATCAGATGGGGCTGACCATTTTTCAACCCGAAGCCTACACCGATGACCCGATCCAGCAGCGCTGGCCTGCAACTGAGAAAGACGCCTTTCACCTTCTGGAAGCCTTCTGCGGCCAACCGATCAACCGTTATAAAGTGCAACGGGATTTTCCTGCGGATGCCAAAGGCACCAGCCTGCTTTCCCCTATGCTTGCTACCGGTAAGCTCTCTATTAAAAGCTGCTGGCGGTCCGCAGAACAGATACGCCTGAGCGATCCTGCTGCTGCGGAGTCTGCAAACACCTGGCAGGGTGAGCTGCTGTGGCGGGATTTTTATCGTCACTTATTAGTGCTCTATCCGGAACTAAACCGCTATCAGCCCTTTAAAGAGGAAACCAAAAAGATCCGCTGGCGTGACGCGCCCGAAGATCTGCAACGCTGGCAGGAAGGTAAAACCGGTTTTCCGCTGGTGGATGCCGCCATGCGCCAGCTGAAAGAAACCGGCTGGATGCATAACCGCCTGAGAATGCTGACCGCTGTCTTTCTGAGTAAGTACCTGCTGATCGACTGGCATGAGGGCGAGCGCTGGTTTATGCAGCAGCTGGTGGATGCCGATCTGGCCTCTAATAACGGTGGCTGGCAGTGGGCCGCCTCCACCGGCACCGATGCTGTCCCTTACTTCCGCTTATTAAGCCCCTATCGTCAGGCAGAACGCTTTGATGCTCAGGGTGAGTTTATCGCCCGCTTTGTTCCTGAACTGGCCAAACTGCCTGCCAAACAACGCATCCAGCCGAAAGGTTATGTGCAGGGCTATCCCAACCCCATGGTGGATCTTAAAGAGGGCAAAGAACGCATGATGGCGGCTTTTAAAGCCATCAAATAGCATCATCGCCGTCGCCACCGCAGCATTAACAAAAAAGCCCTGTACTGAGTTCAGCACAGGGCTTAAAAGGTTTGTCTGTAAGCGATGGAAACGCGTTAGCGCAGGGTGCGTAACAGAGACTGCAGCTCCGCCACTTCCTGAGCCAGCTGGCGGTTTGACGCGCCGGACTGCAGGGCCGCCTGCTGATTAACATGAGCCAGATCGCGCAACTGGCTGATACTGCGATCCATCTCATCACTGGCCGCTGCCTGTTCCGCCACCTGGTTGGTAATACGCTCGCTTCGGGAGGTCACTTCCAGTACCGCAGCAACAACTTCCTGAAGGGTTTCACCAGCAGAAACAATACGTGTGGCACTGTCGCTGGCCTGTTGCTGACTGACCTGCATACGAGCAACTGAGTCACCAACCAGCTTACGGATGCGGTCGATACGCTCGACAATCTGCACAGTGGCTTCCTGAGTTTTGGATGCCAGCTGACGAACCTCATCAGCAACGACTGCAAAACCACGCCCCTGCTCACCGGCACGCGCCGCTTCAATCGCCGCATTCAGCGCCAGCAGGTTGGTCTGATCCGCAATCTCAGTAATCACCTGAACGGTTTTGGCTACTTCGTTGGATTCGGTCTGCAATACCTGAATCGCTTCCGAGGCCTGTTCAACGGCAACTCTCACCTCTTCAACATCTGCCACACCGGTTCGAACCACAGCGCGACCGGATTCTGCCTGAGATTCTACAGAGCGCATCAGTTGGTTGATCTCCTGAATATCAGTTTCAACCTCGTGGAAACCTGCACTCACCTGGTGAGCTGTCGATACCAGGCTATCCAACTCATTTTCCTGTTGCGCCATCGATTGATGCGATTGCTCGACCTGAGTCTCAGCGCTTTGAGCCACCTGAGATAACTCCTGAGTCGCTTCATCAATACGGCCGGTGAAGGTTCGCAGCTGAGCTTCCTGCATGCGCATGGCCAGCTCAATGGCACCAAACTCATCCATACGACCGGTATAAACCTGCTGAGAAACCGGATTATTAATCACCGTCAGAGACTTACAGAAAAGCTTTTTCAGCGGTTGCAACAGAATATTCTGACCAGCCAGGGCGAAGAAGCCTAATGTCCCTATGATAAAAGCCAGCACATTACGGTCTTCAACAAAGAAAACAGCAATCAGCGATAGCAAGGTCAGCAGAAGCGTGATCGCCAGAGAACGACCAAAAGCACTGAAACGTTTCTTAGGGCCGCCCTGCTTACCGGCGTTAATCGCCTGATAGATGCTCTCGGCCCGATCAACCACCTCATCTTCCGGCTTTACCCGCACCGACTGGTAGCCCACAATGTCATCGCCTTCATAGATTGGCGAAACATAGGCATCAACCCAGTAATAGTCACCGTTGATCGCACGGTTTTTTACCACACCGATCCAGGACTCTCCTTTTTTGATCCTTGCCCAGAGATCGGCAAAAGCGATAGGGGGCATATCCGGATGACGAACCACATTATGGTTCTTGCCAATCAGAGCATCACGGTCAAAACCACTGATTTCGCAAAAGGCATCATTCGCAAAAGTAGTGATCCCCTTAAGGTCCGTGGTCGACACCAGACGGCCTGTGTCGTCAAGACGACGCTCATTTTGTGTTACCGGTAGGTTCTTCTTCATTCCTGCACCCTGTGCAAACGCTTAGGCCTGTGGCGAACGGACTGACCTTTATTGTTCTTGCTCACGAAAATCATCAGCGATGAAACTCTGCAATGATCCGTTTTACCCATACAAAAAGTTTCAGTAAGCCCTGATAAGTATCTGTCATATCAGCAGAATTCGCCTGCCTCATATCAAAAGGGACGAAAAAACGCTGTTTTAATGGCCGATGACTTACGTAAAAAATCGCGAAAGTATAGCAAAATTACGCTCTAAAGAGCCTATCCTATGGTTTTAAAGGGTAATTTTTCTTGCCCAGATCATCTTTTGCCTACTGTCAGCGTTATTTATTGACGGGGTAAACGTGCAATATACCCCCACACGATTTAGACTATGCCGGATTATTTCTGACAGAAATTGAATAACAACCACTGGATTTTTTCTGTGACCAAGCAAAATTCTTACAACCGTGAAGAGTTGCTGCAATGCAGCCAAGGGGAGCTTTTTGGTCCGGGCAATGCTCAACTGCCTGCACCGAACATGCTCATGCTGGACCGTATCGTAAGCATCACTGAAGATGGCGGCGAGCACGGCAAAGGCGAAATCATCGCTGAACTGGATATTACTCCTGATCTATGGTTCTTCGACTGCCACTTTCCGGGTGATCCGGTAATGCCTGGCTGTCTGGGCCTGGATGCGATGTGGCAGCTGGTAGGTTTCCATCTGGGCTGGTTAGGTAACCCAGGTAAAGGTCGTGCATTGGGTAGCGGTGAAGTTAAATTCACGGGCCAGATCCTGCCGACGGCTAAACTGGTAACTTACAAAATCACCATTAAACGCGTGATCTCCCGCAAGCTGTGTCTGGGCATTGCTGATGGCTCAGTATCGGTTGATGGTCGCGAAATCTACACCGCAAAAGATCTGCGTGTGGGTCTGTTTACATCGACGGATAACTTCTAATACAGAGGGCTAACCATGAGACGTGTAGTTGTAACCGGAATGGGCATCGTTTCCTGCCTGGGTAATGACGTTGCCTCCGTGCTTGAGTCCCTGCGTCAGGGTCGCTCTGGTATCAAGTTTAATGAAGAGTACCGTGACCGCGGTTTCCGCAGCCATGTTTCCGGCTCTGTGGATATCGATCTCGATGAGATGATCGACCGTAAACTGAAACGCTTCATGGGTGATGCGGCAGGTTATGCATACCTCTCCATGCAGCAGGCGATTGCTGACTCAGGCCTGAGCGAAGATCAGGTGTCCAACGTGCGTACCGGTCTGATTGCAGGATCCGGTGGTGCGTCTTCTGCCGATCAGGTGGAAGCAGCAGATATTATGCGTGAGAAAGGCCTGCGCCGCGTTGGTCCTTACCGTGTTACACGCACCATGGGTAGTACTGTATCCGCCTGCCTGGCAACCCCCTTCAAGATTAAGGGCGTGAACTACTCCATCTCTTCTGCCTGTGCAACCAGTGCTCACTGTATTGGTGCCGGTGTAGAACAGATTCAGCTGGGCAAACAGGATGTGATCTTTGCCGGTGGCGGTGAAGAAGAGCATTGGACCCTGAGCTGTCTGTTTGACGCCATGGGTGCGCTGTCTACCAAGTACAACGACACACCTGAAAAAGCGTCCCGTGCTTACGATGCAAACCGTGACGGTTTCGTTATCGCAGGTGGCGGCGGTATGCTGGTTCTGGAAGAGCTGGAACACGCTAAAGCCCGTGGCGCCAAGATCTACGCAGAAGTTGTTGGCTACGGCGCAACCTCTGACGGCTACGACATGGTGGCTCCTTCCGGTGAAGGCGCACAGCGTTGTATGGAACAGGCTCTGTCTACCGTTGAAGGTGGCGTTGATTACATCAACACCCACGGCACCTCTACTCCGGTAGGTGACGTAGCAGAACTGAAAGCTGTTAAAGCCGTTTTTGACACAGAGAGCGGCGGCAAGAGCCCTGCCATGAGCTCCACCAAATCTCTGACCGGTCACTCTCTGGGTGCAACCGGTGTTCAGGAAGCGATCTACAGCCTGCTGATGATGCAGCACAACTTCATCACAGCATCCGCTAACGTAGAAGAGCTGGACGAACAGGCACAGGGTCTGGATATCGTGACTGAGCTGCGTGAAGGCGTCACTCTGAACCGCGTTATGTCCAACAGCTTCGGCTTCGGCGGCACCAACGCCACCCTGATCATGCAGCGTTTTGAAGGTTAATCAGCATCGCTGAATAGCTTTTAGCTGTATAAAAAACCCGCACGACTCTTAGTGAATACTAAACGTCGGAGCGGGTTTTTTATTGGAACAAAGAACAGAATGAGCATATACTGCACACAGCATAACCGCCACGCTTAGTGCTCCTCAGGAGTAACGCGCAACCTTGGCGGTTTTTTTATGCCTAAAGCCCCCTCTCAAGGACAAGGATATGTCTAAACGAAACTATGGTAAGCCTGCATTAACATTTGAGAAGCAAATTGAACACCTTAAAGACCGCGGCATGCAGTTTCATGATCAAGATGAAGCATTGAGACAACTATCTTCCATCAGCTATTACCGACTTAGCGGCTACTGGTTTCCTTTTCGCAAACGCACGAATAACGGGCATCCCAGCGATAAATTTTTAACAGATACAGCCTTTGATGAAGTTATGCGCCTCTATGAATTTGATCGGCAGCTTAGGTCTAAAGTTCTCGATGGAATAGAGCGTATCGAGGTTGCAATAAGAACACGCCTGACTTACCACCTAGGCCACAAGTACGGTGCATTTGGCTATATCAACCCGGAAAACTTCCACCCTGGGTTCAGTCACGAAAAATGGCTAAAGACTCTCTTAAGTGAAACTGAACGCTCTTCAGACGAGTTTATTCGACACTTTCAAAAATCCTACAACGGCTTCCCCATCGTGCCAATCTGGATGCAAACTGAAGTAATGACATTTGGCTCATTAGCTTGGCTGTACAAAGGTATGAAAAATAATGCTAAAGAAGGCATCAGGGATAAAGAAGCAATATCGGGTTACTTCGGACTACATTATAAACGTCTGGAAAATTGGTTACGGACACTGACCTATATCCGCAATGTATGCGCTCACCACAGCCGCCTATGGAATAGAGAACTCGCAATCCACCCGAAAAAAATGAGTGAGCCAGAATGGCAACCTCCTCTTACTCCACGCCTCGACAGGACTTTCACAATCCTGTTAATTCTTCGCTATCTGATGCGTCAATCCGGCAATGGTGATCATTGGGCTGAGGAGCTTACAGACTTAATCAGACCTATTGCGGAAAACGATGCCTACAGAAAGTCGATGGGCATGCCTGAAAATTGGGAAGAACATCCACTCTGGAAATAAATAACCTGACACCGCCTAAGTTAAAGGTAAAACTACAACACCCAGGCAAGAACCAGCGGCAGGGTAATCACACTGGCGAAGTTACCCAGCAGTACGATGGAAGCAACCCGTGTTGGCTCCTGATTGAACTGTTCGGCAATCATATAGTTGAGCACGGCGGGTGGCAGGGCGCTGAAAACAATCAGAATTGCCAGCTGCTGCGAATCAAACGTCCAGATAAAGGTAGCAAGCCATGCCATGAGGAGTCCCGACAGCGGGCAGAGAATCGCCCCTGTGATACCCATCTTCCAGTCCGACAGGTCTACGGACAGCAAACGCACGCCCAGCGTAAACAACATCAGTGGGATAGAGATCTGCCCCAGCATATCCATAGGGATAGCAACCGCTTCGGGTAGCGACCAGCCCATAAAGCTGAAGATAAAGCCAAGAATGGTCGCCTGAACCACAGGCATTTTCAGCATGGCACTGAGCTTAGTTCTGTGGTCGAGAATATAAAGCCCGATACTGAAGTGCAGCAGCATCTCAACGATAAAGACCATTACTGCCGCGGGCAGAGCGGCTTCGCCAAAGGCGAGCACGATCAAGGGAATCCCCATATTACCGGTGTTGTTGAACATCATCGGCGGGATAAAGGTTTTCAGGTTCCAACCCAGAAACTTTACCAGTGGCAGCAGGACAACACCGGAACCGAGCACGATCAGTGCAGAGGCTAAAGCCAGATCCTGATACGCCACCATATCGAAGGACTTGTCTGCCAACACCGAGAACACCAATGCAGGAACAAAGACATCCATATTCATGCGATTGGCGGTGGAGATATCCGTTGGTTTCCAGCGCCCGTAAAAAGCACCGATAGCCACTACCAAGAATAACGGGAATACCGTCAGCAGCAATTTTTCGACCAGCACGTAACTCTCCTCGACCACGGATAAAACAGGAAATAAATGAGCAGAACAGCCCAGCAACATAAAAGAAAGCCGGCTTAACCGCCAGTGATGGCCGCGCATCCGGCTTGCATTAGGGGGTTAACTCACCCCTTTGGGTGAGCTAACAGAATGGAAAGCACAGCTCTACTGATCGTTAGGCACCATAAGAACCGGTATTTTGGTATGCATTCCGATCTGCTGCGCGGTATCACCCAGCAGTTTTTGTCCGAACAAACCGTGATGGCTGTGGGAGCCGATCACAACCATATCGGCCTGCTCTGATTTGGCGACGCGCAGAACCAGCTCCGCGGGATTGGCTTCTTCTACCACGATCTGTACATCAAGCTCATCAGCATCCGGCAGACCTTCCAGCTCCTCATCACGGAACTTAGCCACACGTGCCTGCATGGTGTCACGAATGCGGGTCATCCCCTGATCATGAATCTCTTCCAGCGCTTCTTTGGGCAGATAGTGCTCGATGATCGCATGACCAAATTCACTGACCGGCTCCAGGGCATGCACCATAATAATACGAGCCTTATAGGTTCGGGCCAGATTGACCGCATGGCGAAACACTGGGCGGGTATTTTTCCCCAGAGTTGTGGCGTACACGATGGTCTTAATTTCCGGAAGCATAGTGTCCTTTCCTTTTTTGAGTCAGGCAGCTTTACGCTGCCTTCGTTTAACTAAAAGCTAGAGCGTTCTGAAGCGGGCACTGAGCGCCTCCAGCTGTGCCGCCCGCTCATGCACGGCACGGCTGGCAGAAACAATCTGCCCGGTTGCATCATGGTTCTGCCCGATCTCGTGGGCGATATGATCCATATCCCGGGCCATCTGACTGGTTGTCTGGGCGACTTCACGCACCGCATTCATAATTTCCTGAGTCTGGTCGGCAGCATCGCGGGTTTGCTGTTCGATGGCGCGTACCGCTTCCACAGCTTCATCACCCAGCGCCCGGCCCTGATCAACCCGGCTACGGCTCTGCTGCATCGCATTGATCACTGCCTGAGTTTCCTGCTGAATGGCTTCTACTTTCTCGGTAATATCCGTGGTCGCTTTTACGGTTTGCTCCGCCAGCGTTCGTACCTCATCGGCAACCACAGCAAAACCACGCCCCGCTTCACCGGCACGGGCTGCTTCAATGGCCGCATTCAGCGCCAGAAGGTTGGTTTGCTCGGCAACACCAACAATCAGCTCGATCACAACATCAATCTCTTTCGAGCGCGCGCCGAGGGATTCCACGGATTCGCTGGTACGATCAACTACTTCAGCGACATCAGCCAGTGCCTGAATCGCCTGACCAATCACCTTAGCGCCCTGATGAGCGGTATCAAAAGCGGCATTGGCCGAATCACTCACGTGCTGGGTGGTATCCGCTACCTGATCTGTCGTGGCGCTGATCTCCTCGGTGGCGGCAACCAGAGAGCTGCTTCGGGATGAGATGGAGCTACTGCCATCAACAATCTGTTGTACGGATGCATCCATACTGTCAGCCGTCTGTTTCAGCTCATTGTTGCTTTGTACCAGATGACTGATCACATCATTCAGGCCTGCGCTCATGGTGTTGGTAGCAACCGCCAGCTTGCGGAACTCATCCTGCTCGCTGCCTTTCTCTGCCAGTTTGTGGGTCAGATCACCTTTGGCGATCTCGCTCAGCACCTCAAGTGTCTGCTTCACATTGCGGGTAATAGAAACGGCTACCGATGAGACGATAGCTCCAATCACAAGCGCCAGCAGTACACTGCCCAAAATGATCGACCATCGGGCTGATGCAGCTGCGTCTTTAGCTTCCCGCTGTGCTTTAGTCAGTAGTTCCTGCTCAATGTAGAGGCGGCTCTGCTGTATCTGATCTGAGATCTGCTGGCGATAAACCGCCAGCTGACCATCCAGTACGGCCAATTCTGTTCGCATCGCCATCACTTTATGGAGAGAGGCTTCGTATTTATCCACAAACGGAAAAAAGATATCGTCAAAGGCCATAGCACGAATATCGGTACGCAGCTGATCCACCGCAGCCTGAACCACTTTCTGCTGCTCCTCTGACGGATAAATCAGGAAGTCTTTCTCCTTGGCGCGTATCTCCCGCAAACGAGCCGCAAAGGAGCCAAAGACTTCGATCTCAGCCATCAGGCTTGCCGAGGCGGCCTCCAGCTGGCCCAGCTCACCACTCTTGGCGGATAAGCCGTAGTTTTTCCGGATTTCGACCCATTTTGCTAATGACTCAAGATAGGGTTGTAGCTGAGATGAGGCATCAGAAAGCTGAGTTTCCGCCTGAGGGTCACTCACGATCCCTGCAGCAGTATTAAGCTGATTAACAGCGTTGCTTTTCAGATCTCCAAGTGCACTATCGATTTCGCCAATGGTTTCCTCATTGGCGGTTTCACGCAGTTTTGCAAATTGCAGTAGCTCTACTTCCAGATTGGTCACCAGCTGAGCCACATGCCCCAGGCGCACCACATTTTCTGAGGCTCCGGTCAGTATGTTCAGACTGATAATGGAATAGAGGCCCATCGCACTGATGCCCAGAACAACAACCAGGACTACGGCGACAAGCTTTTGACGTAATGAGAGACTCATTGTCAGGGCTCCTTTTTAAACCTCATCCGAGGCAAATACTTTTTGTTTTTATAAGAGGCCCCAGCGCAAACTGAGATAAGACTCAGAATTAGGCCGGGAACCGAGCCGTGATCTTTCCGTAGACACGCATTTCAGAGCAGCAGTCAAAACAAAACGGTTACATCAGTCTTTGCTGGTGGTTAACCGGTCAACCAAATAGATGATCGACTGATAGGGAATACCACTGTTTTCGCTCAGCCCGATTTCACAGGTTCTGCTGTTGGAGTAGCCTTCATCACACCCGGAAACCGCATCCGGCAAGTCTTTCAGCGCAGATGCATTCAGCTCAGGTTGTGAGAAACCTTTATCTCCGGCAAAGCCGCAACAGGTAATATCCGGCGGAATAACAACCTCATCCGCACAAGCCATAGCCAGTGCTTTGAATTTGTCAGCCAGTCCCATTTTGGTGGTGCTGCAGGTAATATGCAGCGCAATACGATCTTTCTTTGCAGGTATCGTCAGGCGGGGCAGAACAAAGTCATGAATAAATTCGACCTGTTCGTACAAGCGCAGACGGCTATCCAGTTTTTCACGCATTTGCATCAGGCAGGGACTGGTGTCGCAAAACACCGGATATCGCCCATTTTCGGTGACAGCCAGTAAGGCGTTATTCAACTGCTCCGCTTTGGCGTCGGCAGCTTCAAACTGACCTTTACTCTGAAATGGCATACCGCAGCACTGATCACCTAAGTGATCCGGAAAGATCACCTCAAAGCCTGCTTTGTTTAACAGGCTCATGGCGACTTCCGGTGTGGATCTGTCTTCACCCTGGTTGCGTGCTGACCCCATAATGCGGGTTGCACAACTGGGCAGATAAACTACCCGGTTATCATCCGTCTGGTCGCCTGACATCGTTTGCGATGCGGCTACCACGTCCCCCTGCAGACGTTTTTCCGGTTGATTCAACGGCATACGCTTTAAGATGTCATCTATCTTAGGCGAAGCCTTAGGCATGGATGGAGTCCACTGCTGCACACGATTTCCGGACACTTTTCGTGCCGCGGACGTGATGGCCGACATCGTCTTACTGCCGACCAAAGTATGCATTCCGTCTGCAATCTTTAGCATGGCGCGAGAGGTGTTGGCAACCGTTTCAAAATGGCCTGCGATCCATTTAGCGGTTCCGGCGTAACCTTTATTGCGCTCATGACGCAGGCTTCGGGTCAGGTCTCCGGTGTTGATACTGACCGGGCAATTCATCTCACACAGGCCGCAACCCGCGCAGGTATCAATGCCCTGGTAGTCGTATTCACTTACTAACGCTTTCAGACGATCCGCTTCCTGCTGGCCGTCATTGCCCTGATCAGCGGCATCTTCCAGGCGATTAATTTCTCTCCAGATCACAATGCGCTGACGGGGAGTCAGACTCAGATTTCGCGACGGGCAGGAGGATTCGCAGAAGCCACATTCAATACATTTGTCGATCAGGGAATCTGCCGGAGGCAGCGGCTTCAGATTCTCAAGGTGCAGATTCGGATTACGGGTCAGAATCACATCCGGATTCAGCAGATGCGCCGGGTCAAACAGCGCCTTCAGCTGCCACATCAGCTCGTAAGCATCTTTGCCCCATTCCAGCTCCACGTAAGGTGCCATATTGCGGCCGGTGCCGTGCTCTGCCTTCAGAGAGCCTTTATATTTCACCGCCACCAGATCAGCCACTTCATCCATCAGCTGCTGGTAACGCTCTACCTCTTTCGGGTCATCAAAGCCCTGGGTGAACACAAAGTGCAGGTTGCCTTCCAGCGCATGACCAAACAGCAGGGCTTCATCGTAACCGTATTTCTGGAATACCTGTTGCAGCTCCAGCACACCTTCTGCCAGCTGCTCAATCGGGAAGGCCACGTCTTCAATAATGACGGTGGTGCCTGTCATGCGAATCGCACCAACTGCCGGAAAGAGCCCCTTACGGATCTTCCAGTACAAGGCATACGTTGCCGCATCTTCGGTAAATTCGATGGGAGCAACCGTTTCAATATCAGCGATGGCTGCGGTGACTTGCACCAGCTTCTGATCCAGCTCGTCACGCTCACTGCCGCGCACATCCACCAGCAAGGCTGCAGCGTCATCACCCAGGGTTTTCAGAATTTCCGGCATACCGGCCTGATCTTCCACCGCGCGCAGACCGGCACGGTCAATCAGCTCAACCGCCGCCACAGGCGTTGGCTTCATGGCGGTAACAGCACGACAGGTGGATTCCATATCCGGGAAGAAGATCAGGGCTGCAGCTTTCAGCGGGTGCTCGATCACCGTGCGGTAGGTCACTTCACTGATAAAGCCCAGGGTGCCTTCCGAGCCGATCATCAGGTGTTTCAGAATTTCGAAGGGATCAGAGTAATCCACCAGCGAGTTCAGGCTGTAGCCTGTGGTGTTTTTCAGGCGGTACTTGTGACGGATCAGATTCGCCAGCTGCTGGTTATCGCGGGTTTTCTCGCCCAGCGCTTTCAGCTCTGCCAGCAGTTCACCGTGGCTCTGCTCAAAGGCTTTACGACTATCAGCATCCGCCGTATCCAGCAGGGTGCCATCCGCCATAATGACGCGCATATTCTCAATGGTGTTGTAGCTGTTCTGTGCGGTACCACAACACATGCCGCTGGCGTTGTTAGCAGCGATACCGCCGATCATTGCGGCATTGATTGAAGCCGGATCCGGGCCTATCTTGCGTTGAAAAGGCGCCAGCAGCTGGTTAGCTTTGCCACCAATGACACCGGGCTGCAGAGAAACCGAATGGCCGTGTTCGTGAATACGGTAGCCGCGCCAGTTGCTGCTCAGCTGAATCAGAACAGAGTCTGTCACCGCCTGACCGGATAAGCTGGTACCGGCTGCGCGGAAAGTTACCGGCAGTTGACGGGCTGCGGTAGCTTTCAGTACCGCAATCACCTCATCTTCATTATCAACCCGAACCACCAGCTGAGGAATCAACCGATAAAAGCTGGCATCAGTGCCATAAGCCAGCGTGCGCAATTCGTCATGGATCAGACGCTCTTTGCTGATAAATCCGCTCAGTTCGTTATACAGCTCTTGATAGGCTTGCTTCATTCCGCCAACTTCCCGATAAAAAAATATATTACTGACGAATCAGCACCACCAGCTCTTTCGGGCCGTGTACGCCGTAGGCCAGTGTCTGCTCGATATCCGCTGTTTTGGACGGGCCGGAGATCAGCAGCGCATTGGTCGGCATGCCTTCGGAAACCCAGCCTTCCGACACGATCACTTCATGGAAGGTGTTCTTCAGCTGATCCGCATCGACCACGGCAAAATGAATCGGTGGCACCAGCGTCATCAGCCGGGGCTGATCCAGATCCGGCCAGAGCACCAGCGAGCCGGTTTCGGCAATCGCTGAGCGCACATCTGTGATAGCGGCATCGACATTGGAGAAGAGTTCGGCCTTCCAGCCTTCAATCGGCTGATCGTAGGCCAGCAGCTCAACGTCACCCTCTTTAAGGGCTGCACGGGCATCCACACCCACCTGAGCCTTCATCGGAGTCAGCAGGTTTTTAACCTGTTTTTCTGCCAGCAGCTCTTTCAGTTTTTCCTGCCAGTTATCCTTACTGACACGATGCACTTCCGCATGCACGGATTCGATTTTCTGCTGGAAGAGATTCAGTTTTTCACTATCGCTCCACTGCTTCTCGGTCACGACAGAGAAGTCACTGACAGAAGCGGTCAAAGCACCATCACGACGATGACGCAGACGATTTAAAATGGCATCACGGGCGCTCATCACTGATCTCCTCCGTCTTTTTTCTGGCCACCTGCATTGTTTTGGTTACGCGCTTTCATCTGCTGATGCAGGGTGGTTTTCGCCAGCTTCGGTGCCGTACGGCAGTTGGTCCAGGCGCCAAGGTTGCTCGGTACGAGGCCACGGAAAACCGTCGCAAGACCGGTTCCGGTGCGGTACAGACCAGCGTGTTTATGCATCTTCGCCCAACCTTTCCAGATCAGAGGTTCCATGCCTTTACGTTTGGCACCACGACCTTTCACCACGGAGTTATCGTGATCTTTATCACCGGCCACAGACTCTTCCCGCAGACGCACCAGCAGTTTCGGAATAGGTATTTTCACCGGGCAAACTTCGCCACAGGCACCACAAAGTGACGAGGCACTTGGCAGATCTTTGGCATCATCCAGCCCCGCCAGATGCGGCATCAGGATCTTACCAATCGGCCCCGGATAGGTGTAACCGTAAGCATGACCACCGATGCGGGTATAGACCGGACAGTGGTTCATACAGGCGCCGCAACGGATGCAGCGCAGGGTATCCAGCAGCTCGTCATCCTGATAGATATTGGATCGACCGCTATCCACCAGTACCAGATGCACCTCTTCCGGCCCATCCAGCTCACCCTCTTTGCGCGGGCTGGAGATCATATTGAAATAGGTGGTGATATGCTGACCGGTGGCTGAGCGGGTCAACAGCGACAGCAAAGGCGCAACGTCTTCCAGATTCTCGACCACTTTCTCAATACCGGTTACGGCGATATGCACCGGCGGCACCGTGGTGGTCAGGCGGCCGTTACCTTCATTTTCCACCAGACACAGGGTGCCGGTTTCAGCAACGGCAAAGTTCACACCGGACACACCCACGTCGGCTTTTTCAAAACGCTCACGCAACTGCTGACGGGCTTCTGCGGTCAGATATTCCACATCACGGGATTTGTTCGTGCCGGTCTTCTCATGCATCAGATCAGAGATCTGATCGGTGTTCTTATGAATCGCGGGCATGATAATGTGCGATGGCGTTTCTTCCGCAAGCTGCACGATATATTCGCCCAGATCGGATTCCAGCGCCTCGATACCATGTTCTTCAAGGTAATGGTTCAGCTCCATCTCCTCGCTGACCATGGATTTACCCTTGATCACGCTCTTGGCGTTTTTCTCGTTGCAGATATCGAGAATAATTTTGCAGGCTTCATCGCCAGTTTCCGCCCAGTGCACCTTAACGCCATTGGCGGTCAGGTTTGCTTCCAGCTTCTCCAGTAATTCCGGCAGTTTGGACAGCGCACGCAGGCGAATAGCCGCAGCCAGTTCACGGGTACGCTGCAACTCATCATCAGAAGGGAACGCCAGCTGGCGTTTATCCATCAGACCATCCATCGCCTTACGAAAATTGGCGCGGATCTGTGGGTTGGTAATCGCCTCGTGCACACGGGGATGGAACTCCTGAACCGAACCCTGAGTAGCTGACTGATTATGACTCATGGCAACGTCTCCACAGGAAGCTGGCGATATGCTCGCCGTTGAATTTTCGGTCCATGTGCTCAGCCGCACCGGTGATATTCATCATGCAGCCACAGTCACTGGTGATCATGGCGTCGGCACCGGTGGCATCAATCGCGTCCACCTTGTCGGTCACCATCGCCTCGGAAATCTCCGGATGACGCACCGAAAAAGCCCCACCAAAGCCACAACACTCTTTGACCCGCGCCTGCTCCACCAGCTCAACATTAGCCATCTTCTTCAGCAGTGCAGGGCCGACTTCACCCAGCCCCATTTCACGACGGGCACTGCAGGAGGTATGCATGGCGACCTTGATCGGCTCGCCTTTATCTTCCAGCTGGATATGGCAAACGTGCAGCAGAAACTCGGTCAACTCATAAACACGGGAGGCTACATCCTTCGCCAGTTCTTCTTCCGGATGACCGGCAAACAGCTCCGGGTAATGCTCGCGCATCATGCCCGCACAGGAACCGGACGGCAGCACAATCAGATAGTCCTCAGGAAACAGCTTCAGCTGAGCCGCAGCCACTTCACGGGCCTGATCGTGATAACCCGAGGTATAAGCGGGCTGGCCACAACAGGTCTGATCCTGCGGGAAGATCACGTCGATCCCTTCACGTTCCAGTAATTGAATACCAGCCATACCGGCATCCGGATAGAAAAGATCCACCAGACAGGTGCCAAAGAAGTAAACCTTCTCAGGTTTTGGGGGATAAAGCTTTATCGTGCTCATCGCTAATACACTCGTATTATTCAGCGCTGTGGTGCGCGCTATTTATTCTAAGCATCCAGAGAAGTCAGGCCGAACAGCTATCGGAACCGGCGCTGTGTCCTTGAGGTTTATCGGGTCAGGTTTTAGCCACTGACCGAAGCTGTCAGGCCGGATAACCGGCCCTGATTTGAGCCACCTGCATCCGGGCGGATGCAGGCTCAATACCAGCTTAGCCGTAAGCCATCGCCGGCAGCCAGAGTACCAACTCAGGCCAGGCAACAATGATCGCCAATGCCAGCAGCTGAATCAGGATGAAAGGAACCACACCCTTGTAGATATCAGACAGTTTCACATCCGGCGGACACACACCTTTAAGATAGAAGATTGAGAAGCCAACCGGCGGTGTCAGGAAGGAAGTCTGCAGGGCCATCGCCACCAGCATCACAAACCAAACCAGCTCCGGGTTATCCACAACCCCATAACCATCAATATCCAGACCCAGTGCAGAAATCACAGGCGCCAGCAGAGGCAGAGCGATCAAAGTGATCTCGATCCAGTCCAGGAAGAAACCCAGCAGGAAGATAATTGCCAATACACAGGCGATAATGCCGTAAGTACCGAATGGCAGGCTGGTCAGCCAGTGTTCGATCAGCTCATCACCGCCCAGCTCACGCAGCACCAGTGCAAAACAGGTCGCACCCAGGAATACCGCAAAGATATAAGCCGTGGTGTTATAAGTACCCTGTGCAACTTCCTTAAAGACTTTGAAGTTCAGCTTTTTGTTGTACCAGGCCAGCAGGGTTGCACCCAGTGCACCAACACCAGACGCTTCCGTTGCGGTCGCAATACCGGCAAAGATAGAGCCCAGTACTGCAACAATCAGGGCAACCGGTGGCAGAATACTTTTGAACACCGCAAGGATCATCTTCATCTCAACCGGCTTGGCATCTGCCGGTAGCGGTGCAGCAGAAGGTTTAAATACACCGACCGCCAGAATAAAGACCACGTACATAAAGCCCAGCATTAGCCCCGGAATCACTGCGCCCATGAACAGATCGCCCACAGACAGCGCCAGCTGATCTGCCATGATAACCAGCATGATGGACGGCGGAATCAGAATACCCAGCGTACCGGCAGAAGCGATGGTACCCAGTGCCAGCGGCTTAGAGTATTTCTGCTCCAGCATAGCCGGCAGAGACATCAGGCCCAACAACACAACAGATGCACCCACGATACCGGTAGATGCTGCCAGAATAATGCCGATCAGAGTTACCGTAATCGCCAGACCACCACGTACCCGGCCAAACAGCTGCTGAATTGAATTCATCAGCTTTTCTGCAACACCGGAACGGTCCAGCATGATGCCCATAAAGATAAACATGGGCAGAGCCACCATGACCCAGTTATCCATAATCTTATAGATACGGTTCACAACCAGGCTCAGGGTGAGCATATCCAGACCGGTAAAGGTATCCAGATAGATATCTGACAGGTAACCGATAAAGGCGAACGCAACACCTACGCCACCCAGAACAAATGCCACCGGAAACCCGGTGAACAGCAACACGATGAAGCTAAGGAACATCGCGATGACAAGAATCTCATTTACTTCCATCTGACGAACCCCTTACTCACCTTTTACCAGACCAACCACATCACGTATCAGACGTGACAGACCAGCCAGGAATAACAGACCAAAACTCAGCGGAATCACAGACTTAATAATCCAACGATACGGCAGCCCCGTTGGTGATGCTGAGCTTTCTCCGATCCGCCAGGAGTCATATACAAACGGCAGACTCGAATCGAAAACCACATAGACAAAAGGGAACATCAGAAACAGAATGCCAAAAATCTCCCACAGGCGCTGAGCCCGGGTACTGAGTCGCATGTGAAAAAGGTCAACCCGGATATGGGAGTTGGTCACCTGCGCATAGGAGACACCAAACATCACACCGACAGCATAGAGGTGCCACTGAAGCTCCTCCAGCACAACAAGACCATGATTAAAGCCATAGCGCAGAACGACCTGCACAATAATGACCACCATAAGCACGACATAGGCCCAAGCGAAAATCTTGCCCGCTGACAGGACAATCTTGTCCAGAAAGTCAGATAGCGGCACGTTTACCTTGGGAGAGGACGTTGTGTGAGACACAGCCACGCTCCTGAAAACATCTTTGGGGGAATTAATGGCACAACAATAAGGAAGGCCGGATTTGGTTGGCCTCTGGCCGGAAAACCGACAGACAAGGCTTCTTTAATTCAATCACAGGGCAGGTTGCTAAACACTTCCCCTTATTGGGTTAAAGAATACCGGGAGACCCAGAGCCTCCCGATATCTCAACCGGTCACAGACCGCTCAATAATCCAGGCCGGATTACTGGCGTGGCAGATAGCCGTTCTGTCCCCAGACTTTATAGTTTTCACGGAAAGTACTCAGGTCATCCCACACTTTCTTAAAGAAAGCATCATTTGCTGCTTCTTCCTGAACAACATCAGTCCAGGCTGACTGGAACGCATCTAACATGGTGTCGTTCCATTTCATGATTTTCACATTGTTTTTCTCAACGTTCTCATTCATGACAGCAAACTGAGTCGCCTCACCTTCAGCAAAGGAATCAGCCATAGAAGCTTTACACACCTGATTCATTACCGCCTGCTGAGATTCAGACATCTGGTTCCAGGCATCTTTATTGATCAGCAATTCAAAGATGGTGGACTGCTGGTGCCAGCCAGGGAAGTAGTTGTATTTCACAATTTTGTGGAAACCTACACGGGTATCAACCGCAGGCATGGAGAATTCGGTCGCATCAATGGCGCCTTTTTCCAGTGCAGGGAAGATCTCAGAACCCGGCAGCAGAGAGGTAGAAACACCCAGTTTCTCCATCACTTTTGCGCCCAATCCGAAGAAGCGCATACGCAACCCCTGAAGGTCTTCCGGCTTTTCAATCGGTTTTGCGAACCAACCAGAGGTTTCCGGTGGTGTAATCGCGCATGGCAGCACTTTAACGTTATAACCCGCCTGATCGTACATCTCCTGATACAGCTTCAGACCGTTGCCGTAATACATCCATGCCATATATTCACCGGCATCGGGACCAAACGGCACTGCAGAGAAGATCGGAGACGCAGGGATTTTACCTGCCCAGTAACCGGCAGTGGTGTAGCCCGCATTAATTTTACCGCGGGAGACCGCATCCAGAATTTCGAAAGGAGCCACCAGCTTACCCGGCTCATACACTTTCATACGGATGCTGTTGTTGGATACCAGCTGAACCTGCTCGGCTACCTTAGGAATTGGAGAGCCCAGACCCGGAAGGTTGGTCGCGAATGCCACTGGCACTTTCAGAAGAATTTTTTTATCAGCGGCCTGTGCGTCCAGAGCGATACCGGACACAGCAACAGATACAGAAGCTGCTGCAAGAGTGGCTTTCATCATTTTTTTCATGATCGATTCCCGTGCGTTTGGATTTGTTTATTGTTATCAGTCACCGGGAACGTCACTGTGCGCTGTTCAGCAACACACCCCGGTAAATCCTCAACAGAATCAAATTGGTCAAACCAATTTACAAGATTCAGTAAGCAAAGATAGAGACCTTATCCGCCTCTTGTCAAATATCTTTGCACCAGAATACAACTTAAGTAGCAGACACCGCCCCTTATTGGTGCCCAAAATGACCAAAAACCGAGAATAATGACTACCTGAAAGCCCTTAAACCGCAACAGATCCATCAATTACGCTCAGTAGACAGATGAATTATCTTTTTCTTAAAGCAGGAAGGATATTTACGCTTAACGCGCTGATGCCGCACAGCAATTGACAGCCTTATATTTTGATACTAGCATTGGTATTACCAATTTTATTCTGTATTTTTCCGGGTGATTTTGTTGCTATTAATGAACAATCACGCCATCTTTTGCCCTTTATTTTGCATTAATTAGCTACTGCTACTACTTCAAGTTCACTCAGGTTCACCACCGTGGAAAACAGCAACTACCGCCGGGTTAAGCAGCCCAAAATATCAGACATTATCATGCAGCAACTGGAAGGCATGATCCTCGAAGGCACTTTTAAACCGGGACAGAAACTGCCTCCGGAGCGGGAGCTTGCCACCCAGTTTGAAGTCTCTCGCCCATCATTGCGGGAAGCGATTCAAAAGCTGATCGCCCGAGGCCTGCTGTTCAGCCGTCATGGCGGCGGCACCTATGTATCGGAGCAGTTGGGCACCTCCTTTACCGATCCGCTGCAGGATCTGCTCAGCTCTCATAACGAGTTCCTCTATGACCAGCTGGAATTCCGTGATGCTCTGGAGGGCATTTCCGCCTACTACGCAGCCCTTCGCAGCACAGAAGCCGATAAAGAGATGCTGACCAAACGGTTTAACAATCTGATGGCGGTCTATGAGAAAAACGACCCCGTTCTGGAAGCCAAGGTAGACGCTGAGTTTCATATGGCGATTGCCGAAGCAGCCCACAACGTGGTTCTGCTGCATACCCTGCGCGGCCTCTTCAGCATGCTGGAAAAGAGTATCGTCGCTAACCTGAAGAACCTGTTCGAGAAAAAAGAGTCCCGTCCGATTCTGCTGGAACAACACAAGGCGATGTACGATGCCATTATGGAAGGTAATCCTGAGAAAGCGCGGGCAATGGCCCACGAGCATCTGGTCTTTGTGGAAGACAGCCTGCTTGAGATGAGTCGCCAGGAAACCCGTGTTCAGCGCTCTTTGCGCCGGGCACAAACCCAACCGGTATAACCCCTCCGGAAACCTCTTATGGCAAGTCCGCAATTTCAGGATCAACAGGATATCGGCAGTAATCTGACCAGCAGTCTGGGAATGCTGCTGCTGTTCGTTTTCATCATCTGGCAGGTGGCCACCTGGACGGAACATTACGAACTCAGCAGGCTGGAGGCTCAGGCCAGTAACGAGCTGACGCTGAATATCGCAAGTCTCAGAGGCAAGCTCGATAAATACGAGTTTCTGCCGGAAATTCTGGTTAATAAGCAAAATCTTGCCGATGTTCTGCGGCAACCGGAATCAGACAAAATCCAGCAACTGAATGCCACCCTGAAGAACTTCAAACAGATCACCGATGTTTCCGATATCTACCTGTTAGATACAAATGGCACCACAATAGCCGCAAGTAACTGGCAAAGCCCAAAAAGCTTTATCGGTAAAAACTTCAGTTACCGGCCCTACTACCAACAAGCAATTCAGGGCCAGCCCGGACGTTTTTATGGCCTGGGCACGACCTCAGGCGAGCGAGGCTACTACTTCTCCTACCCGGTATACAGCGGCTCATCCCCTATTGGGGTTCTGGTGGTAAAGATTGTGGTGCGGAATCTGGAAATTCCCTGGAAAGATCCAGCAACTGAGTTCATTGTCACCGACCCCGAAGGCATCATCTTTATCAGCAGTAATCAGGATTGGTTGCTGAACAGTATTCATCCGTTGACGCCTGAAGAGCGCGATCAGATTCGTGCCTCCAAACGCTACGGAGACAAAGAGATTATCCCTTTGGCGTTTAAAGTGGCGGAAACCTTTGGAGAAGGGCAACTGGTCAAAGTCGCCTCAGGCAGCCAGGGCAACAAGGTTCAGGTCAACACTTATCTGCAGTTTAACCGCCTTATGCCGAACGCAGGCTGGCATCTTCATATTCTGAAAAACACCAAAAGCGTTCGTACCGAGATTCTGAAAAACAGCCTCTTAGCTGCCGGTATCTATATGGTGCTGGTACTGCTGACCCTCTACAGCCTGCAACGCCAGCGTATTCAACGGGAACGCACCCGACACGACAGGGAAACCAAGAAAGCGCTGGAAGCTAACGAAGCCCGCATTCGTGCCATTCTGGATAACACCAAAGCCGGTATTATCACCATGGACCGCACCGGCAAAGTGGATTACATCAACCCCTCTGCTGAAGTCCTGTTTGGTTACCAGCTGCACGAACTGCACGGCCATAACTTCTGCGATCTGATCGATCAGGAACACAGACCCCATTGCCAGCAGGCGCTGATTGATGCCAGCAGCCACCCCCTTGAGATGCTCGGCTTACGCAAAGACCGACGAGCCGTTCCTATTGAGATCGTGGTCAGCATGATGAGCCGTAGTCAGGGTTCCGACTACATGATCACCCTGCACGACATCACCGAACGTAAGCAGCATGAAGAGGCCCTGCAGGCCGCCTACGATGAGATGGAAAGCCGCGTTGTCGAGCGTACACAGGATCTGACCGAGACTAACCAGCGTCTTAAGCAGGAGATCGACCAGCACAGGCGTACCGCCCAGACATTGCAGAAAACTCAGGATGAACTGATTCAGGCTGCAAAACTCGCGGTCCTGGGACAAATGAGCGCCAGCATCAACCACGAGCTGAATCAGCCTTTGGCAGCGATTCGCGCCTATGCAGAAAACAGCATGACCTTTATTGAACGTGACCGTTCCGATATGGCCAGCGAGAACCTGCAGCAGATTGTTGAGCTGACCGATCGCATGGCAACCATCAGTGCCCAGCTGAAACTCTTTGCCCGTAAGAGCGAAGGCCAACTGGCGATTGTTTCTACGCAGGCGACCATTGAATATGCGCTGCGTTTGTTCCGGCCTCAACTGGAGAAGGAACAGATCGCACTTGAGGTCAGCCTGCCGGAGCAGGATCTTTTTGTCCGCGCTGATGCGGTTCGACTGGAGCAGGTAATCGTTAACCTGATCAGCAACGCCTTACTGGCCGTCACCGGACGAACCGAGCGCAGCATCAGAATCTGCCTGCATCGCATTCATCAGCCTGCTCCCGGCGGGAGGAACGATGGGCAGATCTGCATTGATGTGGCCGACAGCGGCCCCGGTATCGCAGACGAAAACCTGAATCAGATCTTTAACCCCTTCTTCAGTACCCGTGAAGGTGGAAAGGGTCTGGGGCTGGGCTTGTCGATCTCCTATCGGATCATCAGCGACTTTGGTGGTAGTATTACTGCCTTTAACCGGCCCGAAGGCGGTGCAACTTTGCGGGTCAGTCTGCCTGAGACAGATACGACTGAAACCCTGTCTGAACCGGAAACACCCTCAGACAGCCTTCGTCCGGAAAAAACCTCCTATCGTTAAAAGTCGGAATTTAAGCCGATAACGCCCGATATAAGCCGAAACAGCGAGAAGTTTATGAGCCAGCCCACCGACGTTTTTGTGATTGATGATGAGAAACATCTTCGGATTACGGTGGCACAAACCCTCTCATTGGCGGGCTACAACCCTAAAAGCTTCGACAATGCCGAACACGCCCTGCATCAGCTTTCACCGGACTGGGACGGCGTCATTATTTCCGACATCCGTATGCCCGGTATGGATGGTCTGGAGTTTATGCGCGAAGCGCTGCGCATCGACCGTGATATCCCCATTATTCTGATCTCAGGCCACGGCGATATCTCCATGGCGGTGAGCGCGATCCGCGAAGGCGCATACGATTTTCTGGAAAAACCCTTCTCCAACGAACTCCTGCTGGACGTGGTAAAACGGGCGGAAGAGAAGCGTCGCCTGACACTGGAAAACCGCCAGCTGAAACAGGATCTGGAAGTACACAGCGCGCCCGGCCCCCGCATCATCGGCAAAACCCGCAACATGCAGCAACTGCTGCGTATGGTAGGTCAGGTCGCCCCACTACAAACCGACGTGCTGCTGTTTGGCGAAACCGGTGCCGGTAAAGATCAGATCGCCCGCTTTATGCACGAACACAGCCCCCGTCAGGGCAAAAACTATGTCGCCATCAACTGCGGGGCAGTGCCGGAATCCATTATCGAATCGGAACTCTTCGGCCATGAACCCGGTGCCTTTACCGGTGCTCAGAAGCGTCGCATCGGTAAATTTGAACACGCCAACGGCGGTACCCTGTTTCTGGATGAGATCGAGAGCATGCCGCTCTCTCTGCAGGTAAAACTGCTGAGGGTCTTGCAGGAACGCTGCATTGAGCGTCTGGGCAGTAACGAGCTGATTCCGCTGGATATCCGCGTTATCGCTGCCACCAAGGTGGATCTGAAACAGGCGGCAGAAGAGGGTAATTTCCGGGAAGATCTCTATTACCGTCTGAATGTGGTCACACTGGAGATTCCGCCGCTGCGGGAACGGATGGAAGATATTCCATTGCTGTTCCAGCACTTTGTGCTGATCGCCTCCAACCGGGTTGGCCGCGAAGCCCCGCCGCTGGATGGTGGTCATATTTCCGTGCTGATGAGCCATAACTGGCCGGGTAACGTGCGGGAACTGCGTAATCTGGCGGAGCGTTATGTCCTGCTGGGTGAAACCTGCGACTACAATCTTGAGCAGCTGATGTACGGTGAAGAGTCCACCGCTCCGCTGACCCTGCCGCAACAGGTTGAGATGTTTGAACGCAGCCTGATCGAACAGGAACTGGCCCGTCAGAAAGGCTCCATCAAACTCACCATGGAAGCCCTCGGCCTGCCTCGTAAGACGCTGTACGACAAACTGAAAAAGTACGGCCTGAAACGGGACGACTTTACCTGATTCTCTGTCTTAAAAACTGCCCGGCAAAAACCGGGCAGCGCCTCTGCCTTCAGGATTGTGCTAACGACCATCATTTGTCCCGCCAAACCGAAACCTGCTAATCTGCGTAGTAAGACCCATAAAAATCACGGGGTTACTCTATGTCATCATCACAAGCGTCATCTGCAGCTACAAAACCATTATCAAACACTGCTAAGGGCGATTCACCAGCCCCGTCATTCGCAATTATCGGAGCAGGTCTTGCCGGTTGCACCCTCGCCCGTCAACTGGCTGAAGCGGGCTGCCGTGTGGATCTTTTTGAGAAAAGCCGTGGCACCGGTGGTCGTCTGGCCAGTTGCCGCATCGGAAACGAAACTGCCGATCTTGGTGCCAGCTGGCTGGAGTGGGAAGCTAAGCCGTCGGCTCACAACCTGCCGTTTCAGGACTGGCTTTCCGAGCAGGAAGCCGCAGGTCATCTGCATCTCTGGCAACCCATCACCCAGAACTTTCAGCGGGAAGCGCAGCCCGAGCGCAGACGCTACGTCGGCCACAATCGCCTCAGCGCGCTGACCCGCTCTCTGACCGATCACGACAACATCAGACTGCACAGTGAAATCCGCATTGAATCTGTAATCCCCAAGATAGGCGCACCGGGGAACAGCTTGCTACTGACCGATACTTCGCACGAAGAGCTGGGAGAATTTGATCAGGTCATTGTCGCCACTCCCGCTCCTCAGGCCGTACCTCTACTGAAAGCAGAACCCGCCCTGCAGGCTCTGGCGCAACAGGTTCAGCCGGACGCCTGCTGGACACTGGTACTGGGCTTTGAAACGCCCCTCAGCACGCCGATCGAACTGTTTGAAGGGGAACACCCGATTCTGAGACGGGTCGTGCGGGACAGCCGTAAACCCAGCCGTCATCCGGCAGAAGATGTCTGGGTGATTCAGGCCCGGGCGGACTGGAGCCTGCAGATGGTGGATGATGAGAAAGAGCACGTACAGAAGGATCTGGAACACGCCTTCCATCAGCTTTTACAGTCTCAGCCAAAGGCTGATAACGCCCGCTGCCATCGCTGGCTGTATAGCACCTGCACCAGTCTGAATCTGGATTCCGGTTTTCTGCATGATCCGCAAACCGGCCTCTCAGTATGCGGTGACTGGCTGGCAGGGTTCGGCTTTGAAGCCAGCTGGCAGTCGGCCATGGCGCTCAGTCATGCCCTGCTTAGCGAGCTGAAGCAATAAATCCCCTCAGCCTTATTCCGCGACCTTTCAGCCTTACCAACTTTTCTGCCAACTCCAGCGCACTCTGGGATCTGTTATCAGATACCAGAGTTCGCTGATGGGTGGCGCAACCGTCACAATCAAGGCCATCAACAAGCTCAGCATCAGAATGGTGTTACCGATGTTGTGGTAATCAAACAGCTTAAAGGCCGTGCCAAAGGAGCGTTTTATGCGGGCATTGGTCAGATCCACGCTGTAGCACTCATCCAATATCAGATGGATCAGATAGCCGATCAGCAGGCTAACGCCCATCAGCCAGCTTACCTCTTCGGTCAACCCAACCGCCCGATACGCAAGAAAAGCGGAAAACACAGCAAACAGGCAGCCTGCCAACAGGGAATGAAAAATCCCCCGGTGCACAGTAAAACGGGCGAAGATATACCAGACACCATAGCGCACTGCGATAAAGCTGGTGGTTCCTGCCAGCCAAAGTCCTGCCAAGGGCACTTTATCTGCCAGCGCCACCACCGAGAGCACGGCAGCGATGCCTCCCAGTATCGAAAACAGCGCCCGCACCACATTGGAATGATCAGAATCGATATCCGGCAAAATGCCGCCAATCATCACCAGACACCATCCGGCAATCGCTTCGTTCAGGGTCATCAGGCTGGTGACCAATGCGCCGGATAACACTAAACCACCACCCAGAGCCGCGCCCCCCAGATGGGTTTGAAAATTCGCCATGGCTAACACTCTCACACAACAACGGATATAAACTGAATAACAAAAACTGACCAATAAAAACAAACAGTTAGCATTACGAGCATAGCGAACACTGGAAATAAAGCCAGTAATAAATAATCCGTTTAACGCAATACAGAGCAGAGGGGTTTATGTGACTCCCGATGCACTGGTCGGCATCGGGAATCATCAAAATCAGGAAAGAATAAATAGAGAAGCGAGGTAATAAGAGATAACAGATAGCAGATAAGCTGCTTAGAAAATCAGGCCGGTTTAACGTGCAGCTCAAACAGATCCGGATCCAGCCAAAGGTTAGCCTGTTGTACCTTCTTAAAACGCAGATCCACCGACAACAACTGCTTCAGCTGCTTACGGTCTTCAGCACTGGCGTTGCAGCCAGTGATCACCTGTTTCACCAGACCCGGTGGGAAGTTAAACAGGAAGAACTCCTGATTACCGGCATTCGCCACCTTGTCTGCCGCTTCCTTGGGGCGCACCAGCCTCACTTCCTGTTCAAAGCTCCAGCCTTCACCCCGATAGAACAGCGATGGGAAAGGCTGCACTCGGGCCTTCACCGATGGGCGCTCATTAGAGTAAGTCACAGGGCGCAGCACCTGCGGCTGCTCCTTGTGTTTCGGGTTCATAAAATAGCTGTGGCCACCATCCAGCTCTACGACGAAACCTTTGTAATTATCACCATAACGCTCCCAAAGCACGGGATTGTCCGGTGACTTAAACAGGCGGCAAACCGCAAGGGACTCAAGCTTTTTCGGATCCGGCAGTTTTTTCACTTTCGGCTGCTGTCGCTGACGCATCTGCTTTTCGATAGCAGGGCGTTTCTTCGCTGCCTGCTCGCAGAAGTAATCCTCAGTCACCAGAGACTGCATGTGCGCGGGTAATGCCGCGTACTGACGGCGCAGTTCTGCCTGAAAATCGTCATTGCTGATGGGAGTCTGTTCCGGTGCTTTGCGAACCGATGGACGATTGTTCTCGAACGGATCCTGCCGTTCCAGCGCGCCACTAAAGTGCAGGCGGTTATTACGCAGTACATCCAGATGTCGGAAAGAGAGGTAAAGATAGAGCTTCATTGCGTGTTGTCGTCCCGGAGATCACTAAGTCACCAATGCCAGATAGTAAGAGGCGTATTCTATTAGAAATGCGTCAGCCTGACGGGCATGCCCGATCATAACACTCTGTCAGCGCTTTCGGGATACGCCGGGCTTTACCGCTACTCATAGTGGTGCAGACATAGTGACTGTAGGCTTTAAACAGCGTCTTACCATCACTGATCCGTTTCAGCTCAAAGCGACGAAAGGCACTGATGCGGTTATGGCGTTCCAGCCAGGTTGCCATCACAAGCCGATCCCCTTCATGGGCAGGGCCGACATAGTCCAGCTCGTGACGGTGTACCACCATGGCCACATCCCAGGCTTCGTAGCGCTCAAGGGTGACGTCCAGCTGATTAAGATGCGCCCAACCGGCCTCTTCCAGCCACTTCAGATAGACCGCATTATTAACGTGGCCGTAGTGGTCGATGGCATCGGAAGAAACCGTAATGGGGAGCAAAAAAGGCTCCTGCTGCCCCTGTTCCGGATAAGACCAGTTCAGGGCACTAGCAGAAAGGCGTTTTTCAGCCTCTGTATTTACCTCTCTCGCTACCCCAGCATTACCCACAACCTCCTGCTGAGCAGCGGGTGTGGATAACCTGTTTTGAGAAGCCTTCAGATCAGTCACGGAAAACGCGAACCACCAGAGATTTCAGGTAGGCGGTTTCCGGAATTGCCGGATGCACCGGGTGATCAGCACCCTGATGGCCCTGTTCCAGAATCTGCGCCTGACGGTCCACATGACGGGAGGTACTGCGCACGATATCGATCAGACGGTCATAGGCCAGATGCATGGAGCAGGATGCAGAGATCAGAATGGCGTCTTTTTCCAGCAGGCGCATCGCCAGCTGGTTGATGCGCTGATAAGCCAGCTCACCGTTTTTGATATCTTTGCGGCGTTTGATGAAAGCCGGCGGATCCAGCACGATGACATCAAAACGTTCACCTTCCTGGATCAGCTGCTTCAGAGCTTCAAAAGCATCACCCAGCATGGTTTCAACTTTATCGCTGACACCGTTCAGGGCGGCATTCTTATCCACTTCATCCAGTGCGGTTTCAGAGGCATCAACACAGAGCACAGAACTTGCACCGGCGGGTGCCGCCTGTACGCCCCAGCCACCGACATAGCTGAACAGATCCAGTACTTTTTTGCCTTTGCAGTAGTGCTGCAGACGGGCGCGGTTCATACGGTGATCGTAGAACCAGCCGGTTTTCTGGCCGGTCAGAATCGGCACATGGAACTTAACGCCGTTCTCTTCCAGATAAACCTCATCCGGCAGGGTGCCACGGGCAACACGGGTCTCTTCCGCCAGACCTTCCAGCTTACGCATACCGCCGTCGTTACGCAGTACAATCGCCTGCGGCTTAACCACCTTCTCCAGCGCATCCAGAATCTCTTCTTCCAGCACCTGCATACCGGCCGTGTTCAGCTGTACCGACAACACGTCACCAAAACGATCCACCACCAGACCCGGCAGCAGATCACTTTCGCCGTAAACCAGACGGTAGTGTGGGGTCGGGAAGGCCAGCTCACGCAGACCCAGTGCGATCTTAATACGGTGTACCAGCATAGACTTGTCCAGAACCTGCTCCGGGCTCTGGCTGATCATACGGGCACAGATCAGCGTTTGCGGGTTGATATACGCGGTTCCCAGCACCTTGCCGTTGTAACCTTCAACAAGCACCTGCTGACCGGCAGTGTAGTTTCGCAGCGGCGAAATTTTGGTATCCACTTCGTTGCTGTACAGCCAGATGTGGCCGGCACGGATACGGCGTTCAGCATTTTTGCGCAGACGCAGGGTGGCTAGAAGGCTTGATGACATGATGTTCTCTCGTCGGCAGGAATGGGAAGAATTCTTCAGAGCAGCTCTCAGGGGGTAAACCGGTTATTTCTGCTCATTTTGGCGGCATTATAACCAAAACAGGCAGGGTTTCCCCTGCCCGTTTTGTGATCTCCGGCGCAGGTAGCGCTGGCTTTACACTTATTTTGCGTCTGACTTATCCAGATAGACACTGCCTTTGCGCTCACTCAGAGCCGCAAAACGCTCGCAGGCTTTATCATCTGCGAAAGCTGCCACAGGAACCCAGATATAGTTCACGCCACGATACAGCAGAAAACCACGCGGGGTACGAACCACTTTAGAGATATCATCCCAGCCAAACTGGCCTTCAACTTTATCGCCGGTTTTGGCGCTGACACCCTCGTCATCAATTAAGAGGCTGATCTCTTTATCTTTCTGATCACTTTTCTGAAAACGGCTCAGCAGCAGCTTTTTGTGCATGCGGCCGCGGATCAGAAACCAGTAGATCGCCAGAATAAAAGCCATGGAATCAGCGGGCTGAAAACCACGCTCCAGCATCATAAAAATACTCAGCAGAATCAGAGCACCCACCACGAAAGTAACTATTTTTTCGCGGGTGTTTCCGGCACCAAATCGGGTGTGTTCGTCGTTGGCTTCCAGATAAACCTGCTCACTCCACAGGTATTTGATTTCGATGGCGGACATAGGGTCTCCTGTAAGATCACCGGCAAAAATGCCTGCCCGTCGACATATTCAGCGGGCTGAAAGTAAGTTAAGTATGTTTTTATCGCGCATTAAAAAGGCGCATAGCATAGCAGAGCGCCTGAAAGGATAAAGCAGCTGTTTCAGTCGATCACCTGATGGCTAAATAACCCTCACCTGAATCGGGTCCTGTTTGCCCTTCATGCTGATATCCCGATAGACCGCTGGCAGGTTGCGGAAAAAGATATCATCCTCCCGGGCAGCTTCATTAACGACCGCTTGCGAGAGCAGGAGTTCCCCACCGTTAGCAGCATCACAGAGTCTTTTTGCGGTATTTACCGTATCGCCGATGATGTCGTAGCTGCGCACCTTCTCGCCGCCGATCAGGCCTTCTACCAGCTCACCAAAGTGAATACCGGCTCCGACAGAAAGACCGTAATCCTGCAGTTGTTCGGTTAACTGCTCCCGCATCTCTTTACCGGCTGCCACCGCCCGCACAGGGCGATCAAACACCGCCATAATCTCATCACCGGTGTGCTTCACTTTAATCGCCTTAAAGCGCTCACAGATGGGTTCTGCCGCAGCAAAACAGGCGTTGAGCATGGCGACGACCTCTTCCGGCGTCTGGCGTTCGCTCCAGGCGGTAAAGCCCCGGATATCCATAAAGAGCACCGCCCGTTTTTTGCGGGATAGGCCCAGAATATCCTGATCCCCCACGGCACGATCCAGCAGTTCACGCCCCAGCAACCATTCGGAATAAACCTGCAGCTGACCGGCAGTCACCTGCAAAGTCTGCAGATAGTTCTGTGCGGTCCAGTAACTGAAACCGACGATCAGCCCCAAAAGAGTGATCACAATGGAAACAAACAGATGGCTGTCATCACTGAAGAAGGCCTTAACGCCTTCAAGGCTGGGTGCAGCGTGCACCTCAAAAATAATGTACATCACCAGCAGAATCGAGGTGCGGCTCAGGTGCTCCGCCAGCATGGCATAGATGCGGCCTGATTGAGGCAGCCAGAGTTGCAGTTGCTGCAGACCGCCCACCAAAAGCGCAAACACCCAATAGGCAACATGATTCGGCGACTGCCAGAAAGCAGTGCCTTCAAGGGGAAGTTCGATCAGAGTGTAAAGCAAGGGGCCGATGAGATTGCCGAGAAAAGGGGAAGGGCGGCCTGCATACTGACGGCTGCCCAGCCACCAGGCCTGCGTCATACAGGCAAAGATCAGAATGTAGAAATCAGGTTCCAGCACATAGTCCGAGATGCCTTCAATCAGCATCTCCAGAATAATGTTCGCCAGCGGAAAGTGGATGGTGTTAGCCAGCAGTTCCAGTACCACACTTTGACTTCTCCGCCCTCTGAGACGGGCTTCAACGCCCTGCAGGGGCAGCGTATTGGCAGTATCACTTTGCTGGCGACTTATCATAACCATCCCTGAATTATCGGCTCAACGGCTATCGGCTCTGCATCACTGATGCTCTGATTCTATAGGCCTTAAATGAAAGAAACCTTAAGACTGACGAAAATCTTAAGGTTTCAGACCGGCTTCGGCTCAGGCCAGATGCACCTGAGCACTCTCCGGCAGACCGTCGCGCTCACCCAGCGCCTGACGCAGCAGCTGTTTTTTCACCAGCGGCGTGTTATTGACCAGACTCATACCGGTATTCCGCAGCCAGCGCAGGGGCAGAGGCACAGGGCCGTAAAGGCGTTTAAAGCCTTCCATTAGCGCCATCATTTTCAGGTTATCCGGCATGCGGCGGCGCTGGTATTTACCCAATGTCTGCTCAATACCCAACGGCTGCTTACGCTGCCAGGCAGCGGTCAGCTCTTCCACCAGGGTCGCGGCATCCAGCAAACCCAGGTTGACCCCCTGACCAGCCAACGGGTGGATGGTATGGGCGGCATCACCGGCCAGCACCAGCCCCGGCTGCCAGTAGCGCTTGGCATGACGCTGACGCAGGGGGAAGCTGAAGCGCGGATCACAGCTCAGCACCTTGCCCAGTTTGTGTTCAAAGCTCAGAGACAGCTCTGCACAGAAGCTGGCCTCATCCAGCGCCATCAGGCGGGCGCACTCGTCCGGTGTGGTGGACCAGACGATGGAACAGTAATGCTCATCACCTTTAAAGGTGATCGGCAACAGTGCCAGCGGCCCTGTGGGCATAAAACGCTGCCAGCAGGTGCCCTGATGAGGCTGTTCCAGTTTGATGGTGGTCACGATGGCTTCGTGGCCATAATCCCATTCACGGGTGTCAAAACCGCCCCACTCCCGCAGACGGGAACGGGCACCGTCAGCAGCAACGATCAGACCGGCCTGCAGCACGCGGCCATCCTGCAGATAAACCTGTCGTTGCACGCCCTCTGCATCTTTCTGGCGATCCTGCACCGGGCTGACGCCTTCGATACGGATACCCCGATGCCAGTGGATATTGTCAAACTGCTTACTTTGCTCAACCAAGGCGGTCAGGGTGACGCTGTTCTCAACGATATGACCGATGTTTTCTGCAAATACATCGTCGCAGTTAAATTCGATATGCCCGGTGCCATCCGCTTCCCAGACTTTCATCTGCTGGTACGGCGTTACCCGGTTTTGCGTCATGCCCTGCCAGGCATTCAGGCTATCAAGAAACAGACGGGAGGCTTCGGTCAGCGCACTGACCCGGGGATCAACACCTTCCGCATTCCACACCGGCTCCTGATCCGCCGCTTCCAGAAGGGCGATTTTCATACCGGTTGGCGCAACACCACAGGCGATTGCCGCACCGACCATGCCACCACCAACGACGATCAGGTCGTACTGCTGTAGGTTCTGATCGTTTTGCTGATTCGTATCCATCAGAGCTCTCCTGCCTGTTTCTGTATGCGTGTATCTGCGGACTGTTTTTCTGCTATCAGGTCGGCTGCCATCAGCTGTTTCAGACGTACCGAGGAGCCGCCGATACCCATCGCCTGACGGGCAAACCAGCGTTTGGCGGGTTTCAGGCGATCCAGCAGCATCAGGCCGCCAGCTCTCAGATGACCCAGCACCGGATTACCATTAGCAAACAGGCGGATCAGACCATCACTGAAGCCGATCACCGCATCCTGATCCTGCTCTCGACGCTGCTGATAACGCTGCAGTACCGCAAGACTACCCAGAGCTTCGCCTTTTTGTGCAGCTTCGTGCAGCACGCCAGCCAGCTCGGCAACACCTCTTAATGCCAGGTTATAACCCTGACCGGCCACCGGATGCATATAGTGGGCGGCATTGCCCAGCACCGCGAGTCCCGGACGCACCTGCTCAGAAGCGCGCACCAACGTCAGCGGATACTGATAACGCTCGCCAATACGCTCGATATCACCCAAGCGGAAACCAAACAGCTGTAGCAGCTTCTGTTTAAATTCATCATCGCTCAGGGCATTAACCTCATCGATCTGCTCAGCGGGAACCGTCCAGACCAGAGCAATATCTTTTGCCCCCGGTAACGGCAGCCAGGCCATAGGTCCGTCAGCGGTAAATCGCTCAAACGCCCAGTTTTCGTGGGGCTGGCTCATGGTCAGGTTGCAGACAATGGCGTACTGATCGTAAGGGCGTACATAGTCGCTGATGTTGAGCTGCTGTTTCAGACCGGACTGGCCGCCATCCGCCAGTACCACAAGACCGGCTTCGATCTGACGTTCAGCACTGTTTTCCGAGCTACCGCTCGAAGGACTGCTCGAAGGACTGAGTGTCAGCAGATGCTTCTCTGCTTTGACTTCAAAGCCCGTCACTTTAAACGGACAGAGCCACTCCACATGCTGCGCCTGCTTTACGCCGGTCAGGAGTGTCTGACCCAGCGCGATATTGGGGGCAACATAACCCAGCGCATCCACATGATGGTCGGCTGCATTCAGACGGGTGGCGCCCAGATGGCCTTTGTCTGAGACATGAATCTGTTTGATTGCGGCAACATGAGGCTCCAGCTGTTGCCAGAGTCCGATCTGCTCATAGATATGGCGGGTGCCCCAGGAGAGCGCCGTTGAGCGGGCATCGTAGCTGGTCTTAATCTCAGCAGGCGCAGCATCTGCCCCCACATCACCCGATGGGCTGTGGGCTGTGTCTAAGGCCTCAACCACGGCGATTGACCAGTTGTGCTCCCGGGCAAAACCTTCCAGCGCACAGGCAAGGCTCGCCCCCACCAGACCGCCACCGATAATGGCAATATCGTAGGAAACCGGCTCTGCCTTTGGCAGCAGGTCATCCTGTTGGGCTTGCTGAGAAGCCGAAGCGGCTGTTGTCACCGGATCTCTCCCGTTGTCTGTCATAAAAGTTATAAAGTGTCTGCTTAAAGCGGGTGACTATGCGGACAAAGCCACGCCCAGACCCGCCATTAAGGCTTCAATTTCGGCAATATTTTTCGGCACACCGGAGGTCATTACCTCGGGGCCGGATTCGGTCACAATGACGTTATCTTCAATACGGATACCGATACCGCGCCAGCGCTCTTCAACGCTGTCATCATCCGGCGCAACATAAAGCCCCGGTTCCACCGTCAGCACCATGCCCGCTTGCAGTGGTCGTGACTGACCCTCAATTTTGTAGCGACCGGCATCATGCACATCGATACCCAGCCAGTGACTGGTGCCGTGCATATAAAAACGACGGTAGCTTTCAGATTCAATCACCTCATCCAGCGTACCGGTCAAAAGTCCCAGATCCAGCAGCCCCTGACAAAGCACATTCAGTGCAGCACGATGGGGCGCATGACAATCCAGCCCCACCTGCACCTGATCGATAGCGGCATACTGGGCTTCCAGTACCACCTGATACAGGGCGCTCTGCTCGGCACTGAACTTACCGGAAACCGGGAAAGTCCGGGTAATATCCGCTGCGTAATGCTGCAGTTCGCACCCCGCATCCACCAGCACCAGATCACCCTCATTCAACGGCTGATCATTCTGCACATAATGCAGAATACAGGCGTTAGCACCACCGCCAACAATGGTGTTGTAGGCCGGAGCCCGGCTGCCAGCCCGCATAAAGTGATAGAGGTATTCCGCTTCCAGCTGATACTCCATCATGCCCGGCTGACAAACCTGCATCGCCTTGCTGTGGGCAGCGGCAGAGATCTCAGCGGCTGCGCGCATCACCGTAAGTTCCGCCTCACTTTTAATCAGGCGCATCTCATGAATCAGCGGTAGCAGATTGTGCTGCTGTTCAGGGGCAACCTTACCGGCCCGTGCCTGTTGACGCACCTGCTGACACCAGCCGTTAATCCGACGGCTCAGGGCATCATCGCCCTGCATTGGGTAAAACAGATGCAGCGCACCATCGAGCAGCTCCGGCAGCTTAGAATCCAGCTGATCCAGCGTATAAGCGGTATCCATACCGTAATCGGTTTTAGCTGCATCCTGACCGATACGGAAACCGGTCCAGATCTCCTGCGCCCTGTCTTTTGGCAGCGAGAACAGGTGGCAATCGCCCTCTTTATGTCCCGGCGTCAGCACCAGCCAGGCATCCTCTTCGGCAAAACCGGTCAGGTAATAAAAATCACTGTTCTGACGGAAAGCGTAATCGGCATCATTGTTGCGATACCGTATCTCCGCACCGGGCAGAATCGCGATACTGTTATCCGGCAGCTGATCCAGAAGTCTACGACGACGCAGCGCATACTCTTCAGCAGAAACCATAGGTACCTTTTCAGGGGAGACAGCATACGCGCCCTCGGGAGTGATGATGTTGCGGTTTATCAAACTTTCGCCAGCCTGTGGCGGTTGCTGAGTCATTGTCTGCGTCATAGCTACTCCCGTCTGAACGAGCCTTTATATACGTTTACACTATCAATCAAGATGGCGATGCTGATTGGTATCACCTTACCTGCAGAATCAAGCGATTACTGCAGGTTCTTGGCTTCCTGTACTGCTTCATCCAGCTGAGGCGCTGAAGGGTTACATTCGGTGTAGAGCATCATGGCGGTCATGCGCACATATTCGCTTACGGCAAACAGATCCTGTTCGTTCTGTTCATCATCATCCAGCGGCTCATTCATTTCTGCAATCTGTTCCAGATCCTTCAGCGCATCTTTCAGCTCTTGCGATAACTTACCTTCTTTGAAATGTTCGTTATCCACCAGTGCGGACAAAAAACCTTCACACCATTCCAACAAGGTCTGCATGCGTTCGTTGAGAGAGAAGTCCTCATCAGCGATCAGCAATTTAAAGCCAAGATCCTGATCCTTAATGCCAATTTCAGTCTGCTCCAGCAGCTCAGCAAGTTCTACCTTGGAGTCATCACTGTCCAGCTGAGACACTTCCATAAACTGCATCGCCTGACGTAGCCAGGTGTCCAGATCCGGTTTCTGTCCGGCACAAAGCTGCCCGCAAAGATCTCCATGCAGCTCTGCTGGGGCGTGCAGGCAACCATTGCGCAAAAACAGATCGCTGATTTGTGCAAAAACGGGCTGTTGAATCTCGGTTTGCTGTTGAACATCTGTCATAACGAATGCCTTTCTCCGGCAGGTAGTTTGAACAATATCGGGTCATTCCCACTCTTATAACAGGGAACAGTGTCACGATTACTCAGATTAGTGTCTATTTTGACGAGAAAAAGCTCATTTGTCAGGAAGTTAGTATTCATTCACGTCAATTGACCGGTTACAATCGCAGATCTATAGTACGGGTATCCTCAGCTAAAGATAATTTTATGGACACTGACGATTTAGATCAGTTGGAAAAACAGATTCATGAGCTGCTGTTAATTTGTGTCGATTTGCGCAAAGAGAACGAGCAGCTTAAAGGTGATCTTCGCCAACAGGCCGCAGAACTGGAAGCCCTGACGCAGGAGCGTGAGGCCACGGAAGAGAAAGTCAGTTATCTTTTAACCCGCTTAGGGCCATCGGAGCCACAAGATGAGTGAAACTCAAAGCAGTCAAACCGTCGAAGTTAAAATTCTCGAACGTAGTTATGTGGTCGGCTGCCCCAGCGATAAGCAAAGTGATCTGATCGATTCTGCCAAATACCTTGATCGAAAAATGCGTGAGATCCGGGACAGTGGCAAAGTGATCGGAACCGAGCGCATTGCTATCATGGCGGCATTAAACATCGCCTACGAGATGCTGCACGGCAATCAGGAAAATAAAGAATCTCAGGAACAGATTCAGCGCATCAACGAGAAACTTTCTGCCGCTATCCAGGCGCTTCGCCAGAGTGATAAAGATAGCGACGCGGCCTGATTTTTTTACCTATCTGCGTTATAATCCTTTTCGTTTCCTGGGGTGTTCGCCAGCTGTTAACGTCCTCGAGCCTAATTACGAACCCAGGGAATCGTCCGTGAGTACCCGTGTGCATGTCCGCGCGACGGAAAGCCTTAGGTACTTCGATGATTACCCACCTTGAACCGTTTGGTTCAAGGGCAACGACAGCAGCGGCACTCCGGGTCTTTCCCTTCTTTCTTTTTCAACCCCGCTTATGACTGATAACGCTACCCAGCAAAACCGGGCGACACTTCGCCGTGAAATGCGGCAACGACGTCGTGCTTTGAGTCTTATCGAACAGAAAAAAGCGGCAGAAGATCTGAAAGCCCGCGTACTGGCTATGCCGGAATTTATGCGGGCAAAACGAATCGCACTCTATCTGCCCAATGATGGCGAGATCAATCCAGGCCTGCTGATCGAACAGGCCCGCAAAATGGGCAAGACCTGTTATTTGCCCGTGCTGCAGCCGCTGGTAGAAAACCGCCTTTGGTTTGTTCGCTATGATCACACAACACCGATGACCCATAACCGCTTTGGCATACCAGAACCGATTCTGAAAGGCTTTGCTGATAAAAAACGTAACCGCTGTCGGCCGGAAGATTTAGACCTGGTGCTCTTCCCATTGGTCGCTTTTGATGAGAAGGGTGGGCGAATGGGCATGGGCGGTGGCTTTTACGACCGCACCTTTGCGTTCACCCGAAACCGTCGCTTTGCCAAACCATCGCTGATCGGTCTGGCCCATGAATGCCAGAAAACTGACGACCTGCCGATTGCGGACTGGGATATCCCACTACAGGCGGTTGTCAGCGATAAGTCAGTTTACTGGGCATAAATACCATTGATTTACACTGCGCTATCGGTTCCGATAGCGCATCAGCTCTTCGGCGGGCATAGGCCGGGCAAACCAGTAACCCTGATAGCAAGGGCACCCTAACTGCCTCAGAAAGTTATACTGCGCCTCTGTTTCAACGCCTTCTGCCACCAGATCGATTCCCAGGCTTAATCCCATCTGCATAATTGCTTTCACCAACTGGGCATCCCGCTCATCCTCTGTAAGGTCACAAACAAACTCCTGAGCAATTTTAATCTGATCAATATCCAGATTTTTAAGATACCCCAGAGAGGAATACCCCGTACCAAAGTCATCAATCGAACAACGCACGCCCAGCGCTTTCAGACGAACAAAGGTGTCATTAAGATTCGGGCCGGATTTGAGGAACACGCCTTCGGTAATCTCCAGCCAGAGTTTGTCCTTAGCGGCCGGGTAACGCTCCAGTGCAGACTCAATATGATCAATGAAAGACGGGTGTGCAAAATGACGCGAACTGATGTTGATGGAAACCTCGCAATCCGCCATAGGCGTACCCAACCAGAGTTGCATCTGGTGACAGGCTTTTTCCAAAACCTGCAGTCCCAGATCAACAATCAGGCTGCTCTCTTCCGCGACGCCAATAAAGGCTCCGGGGCCGACAATACCCTCCTCCGGGTGGTGCCAGCGAATCAGAGCTTCGCAACCCACCATTTTGCCATTGTTATCATGCTGTGGCTGATAGAAGAGCACGAATTGATCCTGATGCAGCGCAGCACGGATCGATTTCTCCATCTGAAGACGCTGGACAACTTCCACCTGCATCTCAGGCTCATAGAAAGCAAATGCCGCTTTTCCGGCACTCTTGGCACGATACATCGCCGTATCTGCCTGCTGAATATAGGCGTCGGCCTCAAGACCTGGCTGTGGCAAATAAGTAACGCCAATACTGGCACTAACCTTATGGCTATGCCCTTTCAGGTCAAAAGGCTCTTCCAACACCTGTAAAATTCGTTCTGCAACGTGAGCCGCCTGATCCATCGCCTGCGCGGCTGAAAAACCATCTCCGGGTAAAAGGAAGAGGAATTCGTCACCCCCAAAACGACTAAAAATATCTTCTGCCCGAAGAGTATCGGTCAGACGCTCCGCAACCGCTTTCAGCAACTCATCCCCCATGTCATGACCAAGGGAGTCATTCAGCATCTTGAAGTTATCCAGATCCATAAACATCAGGCTGCTGTAGTCTTTATGACGCTCACAATGTGCCAACTGATGCCGTAGCGACTCCATAAAGAGATCCCGGTTTGGCAGCTCTGTAATGGAGTCGTAATAGGCCAGATAACGAATCTTCTCTTCGCTGGCTTTCTTATCGGTAATATCCAGAAAAGCCGCCACATAGTGCGTGGTATAGCCCTTTTCAAGAGTATCTACTGCCGTGATTGTGACCAGCTCCGGGAAGATGCTGCCATCCTTGCGCTTATTCCAGATTTCGCCATGCCAGTGGCCTTCCAGCGCCAGCGATTGCCAGAGCTCCCGATAGAAGTTATCACCATGGCGACCAGAGCGCAGAATATTGATCTTGCGCCCAACCACTTCGTCACTGTTGTAGCCGGTAACCTGGCAGAAAGCAGAGTTGACGCGTTGAATCACCGTATCCGTATCGGTAATAACAATCGCTTCATGGGTTTCAAAGGTGATGGCCGCTAACTCAAGTTCCTGAGAAGCCCTGCGATGCTCGGTAATATCCCGGGCGACAATAGACAGATAATGATTTCGGGCCCCTTTATAGCGCCCCATCAGAACACGCTCCCCCTCTAAAAGCAGATAGCGGGGACCCTTGCCATCACGATCTCTCAGGGTGCATTCGATATCCAGTCGCTGCCCACGAAGAGCAGCCTCCAGAGCCTGCTCAACAGCGGATACCTGATCAGGTATCAGCTGCTGCAGAAAAAGTGCTTCACCCGCGGGCTCGCTTTGGGGCTCCAACCCCAAAAGCCGATAGAACTCGTCAGACCAGGCATGCCCTAATCCACCATGCGCCCACTCCCAACTCCCCATCTGGGCGATACGCTGAGACTCCGCTAGCAACTCATTACTTTTTTGCAGCTCCTTAGTACGCAGATGGACCTGACGGGAGATCTCAGCAGAGCGTCCGGCCAGCATCAGGAGAACACCACCCAATACGGCAGACATGAAGAAACCGCCGGTCAGCACAAAATACAGTCCCCAGGAATAGCCCATGAGCTCTCGGGAGGCCTGCTGCTCGATAATCCAGGTATCCGCACCGACTTTGATTTCCGAACGATGCGTCAAAGCACCGCGCTCATCAGGATTAAATGCCTCGCTCAGATAATAAAGCTGATCCGGTGTATTGGCCGGGTAGAGCTTAACCCGGTTAAGATCCAACTTATGTCGGCGCAGAACACCATTAATCAGATCTCCCATTCTGACCACGACAACGCCATAACCGGCAAGGGCATCAAAACGTTCACCCTCCGTCTCAGGCGTGCTCTTACTGTAAAATGCCGGCAGGAAGATGAGCGTGCCCTTTTGCTCACCGGACTCCTGCACCAGACGTATTGGAGCTGTCGCACTGGCCTGACCGGTTTTTACCGTTTTTTCCAATGCATCCCGCCTTAGGGGATTAGACAGCACATCAAACCCCAAAGCCGCCTGATTAACAGCAAAAGGCTCAATCAGGGTGACAACAACATAGTTGTCTCTTTCTTCCGCCCGGATCAGACCATAAAGAGGGTGACGCTCTTTAACCATAAAGGGAACACTGCCGTATATCTTGCGCATTCGCTTTACAAAGGCTTCGCGTTCATGCCCCTTAAGGTAAATATTCCAGGAGAGGCCATGCAAACTGCTTTTACGCTGCAGAGCCTCTTTCGCAAAACGTTCAAAGTCTTGAGGCAGTAAACCAAAATCGGAGTAGATAAAGCCACGCAGGTTATAAAGCAGGTTAATTTGCGCGTCCACTTCCGTCTGCACAACCAGCTCAAAAGCCCTGGCCTGCCCTTCAAAACGGCTACTCTGGCTTTCTTCTTCTTTTTGCAATCCCTGGCGGTACATCAGAATGGTGAAGATGATGATCAGAACCAAGGGCAAGCCAACGGAAAAGACCTGAGAACGCCAGTGACGTCGCGGCAGTGCAAAAGCTAAAAACATAAGCGGTGCAAAAACGACGACACCTATGGTGTCGCCAATCCACCAGGTCAGCCAGTTGATCTGAGCACCTTCCGGTGCCATAGCCCCGGAACTAACCAGATAACCAACGCTAAATGTTGCACTGACCAGACAGCTGACGGGTCCGGCCAAAAGCAAAAACCGCAGAATATCCGCCGTTTTATTCAACCGGGTTGGATAACCAACATAGCGACGAATCAGAAAGGCACCAAACAACGCCTGAAAAGTTGAAGCGCTCGCAATCCAGGCTGGCGCTAATAACGCTTCGAAAGGTGGAAAATCAACACCATGGATATTGAGCACATTAACCAGAAATGAGGCCAGCCAGACACCTATAAGACCTGGCTGTCGCCAGATAAGCGCGGAAGCTAAAGCCACACCAGAGGGAGGCCAGATTGCAGTAGCATAGCCGGGAGGAATCGCAAGCTGTAGACCCAGAAGTCCCGCAAAGAAATTAACTGAAAGTACCAGTAATACAACGAAGGCAAAGTGCTGCACAGGCATTCCTTAGAACATAACAACGATTCCATTGAATCTGATGGTTCTGGAAAGGGGTTGGTAAAAAGACGACGTTGACGCATCCCCTTTCATGGAGATTAGCACGATGAAAACAAAAAACCCCACGACATTAGTGTGGGGTTTTTATATCGGCAGAATCCGGTAAGACCCTACTGATATGGTTTTAAGGTGTAGCTGGTCAGATTATCCAACGGATGGATATCAAGCTTTCAGAACAGTCCTTGTGCGTAGCTTGTGACCACAACCCCTAATCCAAATACCAGTATCAGTACTGTTACCAGATCAGGCTGTTTTCTTTTCATGGTTATTCCCTGCTTTATTTTTACCAAGCCTAAAACCAAACAGAAAGAAGGCCAGAAACATTCAGGCAAAAAAAGCCCTTTTTAACCCAGCCTGCCTATCCATTCTATCGAGGTGTCATTGCTTTGCAATATATACCTCACTTACCCTTTTTAACGGCAGTTAACTGCCGTTTTTCAGCAAAAAAGCTGATTATTTAGACTTAAAGCAAAAACGACACCAATCTTTGCAGGCAAGTCGTTTTCCCTGAAAGTTTTATTGCAGGAAAAGGCGATAAGCCGGATTTTCACTCTCGTCCCAGTAACGATATCCGATGCGATCCAGGTACTCAGCGACTTTCTGCTTATCTTTATCAGGAACCTGCATGCCGATCAGAACACGGCCGTAAGCCGCGCCATGGTTACGATAGTGGAACAGAGAGATATTCCAGTTCTGGCCTAAATTATTCAGGAAATTGAGCAGTGCTCCTGGACGCTCCGGAAACTCAAAGCGGAACAGCTGCTCATTTTCGATATCGTCGTTACGACCACCACCCAGATGACGAATGTGCAACTTCGCCATCTCGTTATCGCTCAGATCCGTGGTCGGGTAGCCTTCGTCTTCCAAAGACTGGATCAGTTCAGACCTGTCATTGATATCCTTCAGCTGAATACCGACAAAAATCTTGGCGTCTTCGCTGTCAGAGTAGCGGTAGTTAAATTCCGTTACCATACGACGGCCGACAATCTTACAGAACTGCTTAAAGCTGCCCGGACGCTCCGGAATAGTCACCGCCAGAATCGCCTCACGCTTTTCACCCAGCTCAGCACGTTCCGCAATATGCTGCAGGCGATCAAAATTGGTGTTGGCACCGGAGTTAATGCAGATCAGAGTTTCACCTTCGACCTCGTTCTGCTGAACATATTTTTTCAGCCCCGCCAGAGACAGCGCACCGGAAGGCTCGGAAACCGCACGGGTGTCTTCAAACACATCTTTTACGGCCGCACAGATCTCATCGGTATTCACCGTAATAACATCATCAACAAAGTGCTGAGCGATACGGAAAGGTTCCTCACCGATCTGAGCAACCGCAACACCTTCCGCGAAAATACCCACCTGATCCAGAATCACACGTTCACCGGCATCAAGAGCGGCTTTCAGACAGGCCGCATCTTCCGCTTCAACACCGATCACCTTGATCTCAGGGCGCAGGTACTTCACATAGGCCGCAATACCGGCAATCAGACCGCCGCCACCAACAGGTACAAAGATGGCATCGATCTCCGCCGGATACTGGCGCAGAATTTCCATCGCCACCGTACCCTGACCGGCAATCACTTCCGGATGGTCATATGGCGGAATATAGGTGTAGCCCTTTTCGATCACCTGTTCCTGAGCGTATTTGGACGCTTCATCAAAGGCATCGCCTTTAAGAACCACTTTCGCACCCCGGGCCTTGGCGGAAGCCACTTTAATCTCAGGGGTGATCTTGGGCATGACGATGGTGGCTTTAATGCCCATGTGTTTGGCGGCCATCGCCACGCCCTGCGCGTGGTTACCGGCAGAGGCGGTGATCACACCACGGGCTTTTTCTTCCTCCGACAGCTGCGCCATAGCGTTATAAGCACCACGCAGCTTAAAGGAGAAAACCGGCTGCAGATCTTCACGCTTAATCAAAATCGTGTTGTTCAGACGCTTGGAGAGAAAACGGGCCTCGCTCAGAGGGGTTTCTTTGGCTACATCGTATACACGAGCCTGCAAAATGCGCTTTACGTATCTTTCCAACATCTATTTCTTCACTCTCTGCACAACACGATAAATTCGTTATTTATAGGGCTTTTTCATAGGGCCGACTATCTTATGCCTTATGGCAAGATAACGTCTACAGCTTACGGGGTTTAGCCCGTATAATGAGGGGGAATTTTATCCTAAAGCGTTTAAAACAGATCTCAATCAGGCTCAGGTCCTACCATGACTCAAGACGAACTGAAAAAAGCAGTTGCCGAAGCAGCGCTGGAAGAAGTTAAAAAACTCATCGATAAAGACAGCATTGTTGGCGTAGGCACAGGCTCTACCGCTAACTTTTTTATTGATGCTCTGGCGACCATCAAACTGGACTTTGACGGTGCCGTTGCCAGTTCTGAAGCAACCCGCGAGCGCCTGCAAGCCCATGGTATTGCCGTTTACGATCTTAACGGTGTCGGTACCGTTCCGGTTTATGTCGATGGTGCAGATGAAGTCAACAGCCGACTGCATATGGTAAAAGGTGGCGGTGGTGCACTGACCCGGGAAAAGATTATTGGTGCGGCATCTCAGAAATTTATCTGCATTGCTGATGAGAGCAAGCAGGTGGATATACTCGGTGGTTTCCCACTACCCGTTGAAGTGATCCCGATGGCGCGCAGCTATGTTGCCCGTGAGCTGGTTAAGATGGGTGCCAATCCGGTTTACCGTGAAGATTTTGTGACCGATAACGGTAACGTGATTCTGGATCTGTATAACTTCCCGATTGATGACCCACTCACCATCGAGCAGAAGATCAATAACATTACCGGTGTTGTGACTAACGGCCTGTTTGCTCTGCGTCCGGCGGACATTCTGCTGCTGGGCTGCGCTGATGGCGTAAAAACCGTTACCGCAAAATAAGCCGGTCACTCAGGCATGGATCTGAGAAGATCCCGCTGGCAGTCCCATAAAAAAACGGCGGCCTCTGCACGAAAATGTGCAAAGGCCGCCGTTTTTTTATGGCTTATTTTCTCAATCGTGCATTAGCCTTGGTCAGGCTCAGAACAAACTCTCTTCGTACATCTGCTGGACCATGCGAACCTCATTCATATTAGCCGCCAAAGCCTGAACACAATCAGGACACAAGCGTTTATCCGCCATCTCATGCAGCGTGGCTAGCGCTTTCTCATTGCTCCAGGGCTCTTTATAGGGACGTCGGGAGGTGAGAGCATCAAATATATCGGCCACGGCAACAATACGTGCTTCCAGCGGAATATCGTCTTTGGTCAGGCCATAGGGGTAACCGGAGCCATCGCACATCTCATGATGGTAAAGCACGATATGACGCAGAATTCGACAGGATTCCCCCTGCTGAATACCGTGATGTTCAAAAACATCCTCCAGCATCTGCGCCCCTTTAACCGGATGGGTCTGCATTTCCCGGTATTCCTCATCCGTCAGCTTGCCAGGCTTGAGCAGAATACTGTCCGGAATCGCTATCTTGCCCAGATCGTGCACCGGCGCAAACTGAAATACCTGCTCAACAAAATGATCATCAAAGCCAAAAGCACCAGCGATATGGTGAGCAATAATGCGAGAGTAATATCCCATGCGCTCCAGATGCTGACCGGTTTCTTCATCCCGGCCGCAGGAGAGTGCCAGTGCTGACTGCACAGCTCCTTTCAATGTTCTCGCCTGCGCAATTTCATCGTGCACCAGCATGGTGATCAGCTGGCCGATCAGCTCCAGATGAATCAGCTGATGGCCGACAAAGACATCCGTCTTGCGGGAGTTAAAAAAGATAAAGCCCATAAAGCTGTCGCTGTAACGCATTGGCAGAGTACAGCTGGAACGCCAACCTTGCTTAAGCAAAGCCTGGCTATGGTAGGTGTCGTTCTCATTGAGACAGCTCAGATCATTAATCACACGAGGAGTAGAAGCAAGGCTCAGCTGCTTCAGAGACGGAACCGCATTCAACCGCGCCTGATAACGGGTAATGGCTTCATCTGCCTGGCTGGTGGAGTAATAGGTTTTCAGCATATCCGTTTTTTCGTCATAAACGGCTACCGAAAAGCGCTCGACATCAGCGCAAAGAATTCTGAGTTGCTCGGCAACGGCTATCAGCTTGCCCTCCAGAGAAGTCTGCTGCTGAAAAACCTGCCATTGACTGGGAAAGAACTGCAAGGTGCTCTCCTCTTATTATTATTGGAAAGCACCATAGATATATAAGAACCGTGTCTCTGACCAGAGACACGCCTCACTTTTTACCGGTAGATAGGCAACTTATTGACCGGTGTCAGCTTGCAACAGATCCGGTCACACGCAGATGTTCTTGCTGATGTTGGTTTTTGAGAGACATCTCAAATCGATCACCGACATTCAGTGCGGCTACCCCCGCCGGAGTACCCGTCAGGATCACGTCACCGGCTTCCAGAGTAAAGATCTGGCTAATAAAGCTCACCAAATCAGCAACCGGAGTAATCATCTGATCGCAGCTACCCTGTTGGCGCAACTGATCGTTCACACTCAGACTGATCTCCAGGTGCTCATCACAAATCGGTTCGCAAGGGATAAAACCGGACAGAGGTGCAGAACCGTCAAACGCTTTTGACACTTCCCATGGATGGCCCTTCTCTTTCAGCTGACTCTGCAGGTCTCTTAAGGTCAGATCCAGCGCCAGACCGACACCAACAATATTGGTCATTGCGTTTTCAGGGCTAACCTTGCTGATGGTATCACCCACCAACAGAGCGATTTCGGCTTCGTGGTGGCACTCACCCTTTCCCAGGGGCAATACCAGAGGCTGGCTGATATCTACCGCTGCCGTAGCAGGCTTAATAAACAGCAGCGGTTTAGCCGGAATCGGGTTATTGAGTTCCTTGGCATGCTCGGCATAGTTACGGCCAATACAAACAATTTTGCCCAGAGTCCATGGAGTTGGCTTGTTATCAGCCCATTGCAGATTAAAGGCCATGGCAGAAGTATCCTTATCTCAAAAATAGAGTAGCTTGTGGGTTATGGTTCTTATAGTTTATGTGTTTTTGAAGCACAGCATAACACCTGATTTTGAAGTGCGTACTCCCCCATTTTTGGCATAAAAAAACCCGATTTTACAATCGGGTTTTTCTGTTTTGGCCGAGCCTGAAAACCGAGTATTTACTCGATTTTCAAACAGATCTGAATAAGGGAGTGTAACTCCCTTATTTGGCACTTAAGGGGGTTATAGACCAAAAAACGGCTGCATAAGTTTTGGAATCCAGCCCTCAAACTTCAGTGGCGCGTCGGTAACGATCAGACAGATACAGTCCTGATCCCGGTCTGCAATCGGCTGATGTTTAATATCCGGATCAAGATCCGCCACATCACCCGCACAGAGACGACCGGTTTCATCACAGTAAGAACCACTGAGAATCAGAGTCAGCTCACTGCCGTTATGACCATGACTTGGCATGCAGGTGCCCGGAGAAATTTTCAGCAGGCGGACAGCCTTGTCTTTAGCAAACTCCGGCTGCTCGAACTTAATCTGACTGATACCGGGAGCTAAACGCTGCCAGTTCTGATCGGTTTCCAGCCATTTAGCAACCGGTTCTGCCCACTCCGGCAACCATTCAGGGCGAGTCACTGGCTGTTCTTTCGTTTTAAAAACAGGAGCAGCATCTAGCAGGTCCAGTTTGGCAAAAATATCGTCGACACTAGCCTTCATCCGCGCCTGCGGAAGATGCTCCAGCAAGCCGCCGCCAATAGCTTCTGCCTCGGCCACCCGCTCGCGGCAATGTTCGCAACAGGCCAGATGGCACTGCAGCAGCAGCTGTGCGCCAGCACTTAGCCCACCGGAGGCATAACTTACCAGAGTGGCATCATCCGGGTGATGCTTGGGAGCGGAACCCAATTGAAACTCAGGTTCCCGGGTTAAAGCGATCGGATCAAAGCTCATAATACCTCCCCCCCGGTAAAACTATCTGCTGCCAAGGATAAACGTAACTTTTTGAAGGCCAGACGTAACCCGGACTTCACACTACCAATTGGGATCTCAAGATCCGCAGCAATTTCGCTGTGACTCTTGCCTTGGTAGTAAGATTTGTAAACTAGCTGGGCTTGCATAAGTGGTAATTCTTTCAAAGCGTCTTCTATATGCTTTTGTGAGCTCTGCCAACTGCTATCATCCTCGCTGGCCTGCTCCTGATGGTTCAGCAGTCCTTCGTGCTCATGGTAGGAATCGGTACTTTGTTCCAGTTTCCCACGGCCTGAGCGCTGCTGATCGATAAATAAATTACGGGCGATACAGAAAATCCAGGTAGACGCTGCAGCCTTAGAAGCATGATATTGCTCCGCTTTGCGCCACACCTGAAGCAGCGCTTCCTGTGCCAACTCTTCAGCCTGGGCATCAGACAATCCAAACCTGAGAAGATAGGTTTTCACCCGCGGCGCAAAATGCTGATACAGGGCTGCGAACTGTTCACGGTCGCGGTTTTCACCCACTTCCGTCAGCGCCTGATTCCAGTTCTGAGATGCTGATTGCACTTTTTCCATCCAATATCTCCCGTTGTCTACAGCCTTTTACGACCCGCACTTTCGGCTGGATCACAGCTGTATAAAACAGGGTGGTGAATTTATGTTCTAGAAACGAAAAACTTTATCCGGATACCTCAAGATGGCACGTTTTGAGATCTATTTCACGCTATGCTGCTGAATAGAGGCATCAGCCGATCTCAGAATTATTTTTCAGTGATCTGCTTATCTCACCCCGCCGTAAAGTCAGTCAACGGATTTTGAATATCAGCATTTTTTTGGAGCATCTTTATGGTCTCTACAGTTACCGGCCACTCAGTGACCGACATTTCAGTATCTGACGCTCAGTCTCCCGCAGAGTCCTCCGGAGGCAAAACGGTTGCCGTGATCGGTTCGGGTATCTCCGGTCTGTCAGCGGCCTGGCTATTGAGCAAAAAACACTCCGTCACTCTGTTTGAAAAAGATGATCGCTTTGGCGGCCATTCCAATACGGTCACGGTAAATACCGAAGATGGCAGCATTCCGGTGGATACCGGTTTTATCGTCTTTAACCCGGTGAACTACCCTAATTTAACAGCATTGTTTAAACATATCGGTGTGGACGCACCGGAAACCGATATGTCCTTTGCGGTCTCCGCCGAAGAGGGTCAAATCGAATATAACGGCAATGGCCTAAGTGGTATCTTTCCCAACCTGAAAAATGTCTTCAATCCCCGTATCTGGCGCATGCTGAAAGATACCCTGCGCTTCTATAAAGAGTCCGATAACTGGCAGGACCAGATTCCGGAAGAGATGACACTGGGCGAGCTGCTCAAAAAATTTAACTACTCCGATGACTTCCGCGACCTGCACCTGATCCCTATGGGTGCAGCGATCTGGTCAACACCAGCGGATCAGATGTTGGAATATCCGGCGCTGGCGTTTCTGAATTTCTGCCAGAACCACGGCCTGCTGCAGGTGGATGACCGTCCTCAGTGGCACACCGTTCGTGGCGGTAGTCGGGAATATGTCAGCAAACTGATCCGCGAAATTCAGCCTGCGACCTTCTGCAACCGTGGTGCCCGACAGGTGATCCGCCCCAATAAAGAAAAGGGTGAAACCAAGGTAATCGTGGTGGACTCCCGCGGTGAACAGCGGGAGTTCGATGAAGTAGTATTGGCCTGCCACGCTAACGAAGCCCTGCAACTACTGAGCAATCCGACCCAACAGGAACAACACTTGCTGGGTGCCTTTGGCTATCAGCGTAACAAAGCAATTCTGCATAGCGATACCCGCCTGATGCCGAAAAACCGCAAGCTTTGGTCAAGTTGGAACTACTTGCGGGGTCGCACCGGCGAACGACATAACCAGGAATCACTGGCAGTCAGTTACTGGATGAACAAACTTCAGCCACTGGCCACCGAACAACCCCTGATCGTAACCCTGAATCCACCGGAAGAACCGGAAGAGGGCAGCATCCACTGCAGCTTCCTTTATGACCACCCGGTCTTTGATAAAAATGCCATGGCAGCCCAACAGGAGCTGTACAAGTTACAGGGCGAGAACCACACTTGGTTCTGTGGTGCCTATTTTGGCTTCGGCTTCCACGAGGATGGCCTTCAGTCCGGACTGGCAGTTGCCGAAGCTTTAGGGGATGTCCGTCGCCCCTGGCAGGTGGAAAATGAGTCTGGCCGTATCTTCTGGCCGGGACACATATCAACCCGTCAATCGCCTAACAGCCAACCAACCAAGGTCAGCTGATCGGAGAAATGGATATGTCTCTGTCTGCACATTCTGATACCGGCCTTAACAGCCGGCTCTATTACAGCACCGTGATGCATGACCGGGTCAAACCGGTGCGCCATCGCTTTGTCTATCAGACCGGCACCTTTCTGCTGGATCTGGACGAGTTGAAGACGCTGGAAAAGAGCAGTGGCAAAAAATTTGGCCTCCGCCTGTTCGGCTATAACCAACCGGGGCTGTTCAGCCTGTACGATAAGGATTATGTCACCGCCGAAGGTGACACCATCAAACAGCATGCCCAGCGCCTACTGGCTGATAACGGCTGTGAACCTGCCACCCGTATTGAGCTGCTCTGTATGCCACGCCATTTGGGTTACAGCTTCAATCCGCTGTGTATCTTTTTCTGTTACAACGAAGCCGGTGAGCTTGCTACCACTCTGTATCAGGTAAGTAACACTTTCAGTCAGAAGCATATCTATGCCGTGGAAGCGAAACCGATTCAGGTCGGTGAAAAAACCGCACTGCGTCATCAGGCAGACAAGGTGTTTTATGTCTCGCCCTTTATCAATATGGATTGCCAGTATCGCTTCAGGATCGCCACACCGGGCGAGGTGCTAAAGGTGTTAATTCGTCAGGAAGACAGTGAAGGCCTGCTGCTGAATGCGACCCTGACCGGTAAAAGCACTACCCTCAACGCCAAAGGGCTGATCGCCATGGCATTGAAACGTCCCCTGTTTACCTACAAAGTGATCGCAGGCATTCACTGGGAAGCACTGCGTCTGTGGCTGAAAAAAATTCCACTGGTCAGCCGCAAAGGCATCGCCCATCCCCCGCTTGTCTCTAAAGGCCAGCCTCTGGCAATGACAACCAAAGAGGAATAAACCATGCTGTCCAATTCACGCTCAACCACTCAGGCACCAGCACCCTCTGATAACTCGGCTGTATCGGCTTCAGGTTTTAACCGCCGACCTGCTGACACCTCTGAAAAACCTAAAGGGATTCATGAGGTCGATGTTGCCCAGGTTCGCCATCCGTTCTGGCGCTGGCTGATCAGTACCATGCAGAAAGCGCATCTCAGCCGTCTGACTCTGGTGCTGCCGGATCATCGTTCAGTACATATTGGAGAGGTTAAAGAAGGTATTCCCGCCCCAACCATCCGCCTGAACAGCACCGCTGCCGTGCGCAAAGCCTACATCTCCGGCGTGCTTGGCTGGGGTGAAGCCTATATCGAAGGCGACTGGGAAACCGATGATCTGCTGCAAGTCACCGAATGGGCGATGCATAACAGTCAGGCGCTTGATGATGTTTTCGAAGGCAGTGCCGCTGGTCGCTGGCTGCACCGTTTACTGCACCGTCTGAATGACAACAGCCTGAAGGGCAGCCGCCGCAATATCTCCGCACACTACGATCTGGGCAATGAGTTTTATGCTCAGTGGCTCGACCCGAGCATGACCTATTCCTCGGCACTGTATCAGCAGCCGCAGGAAAGCCTGCAAAGCGCCCAGCACAACAAATACGATCGTATTCTGGAGCTGCTCAATATTCAGCCACAGGACAAAGTGCTGGAAATTGGCTGCGGGTGGGGTGGTTTTGCTGAGCGCCTGCTGACTCAGCATCAGGACAGTCAGTATCACGGGGTTACCTTATCCACAGAGCAGCTGGCCTGGGCACAGAAGCGTTTGAAAGATCATGCTGTGGATAACCGGGGCGAAGCAACTCTGACCGATTACCGCATGATCGAGGGTCAGTACGACAAGATTGCCTCCATCGAGATGCTGGAAGCGGTGGGCGAAGCACACTGGCCGACCTATTTCAAAACTCTTTATGACCGGCTGAAACCCGGTGGCGAAGCGGTGATTCAGGTGATCACCATTGAGGAAGATCGCTTTGAAAACTATCGCAACAATGCCGATTTTATTCAGCGCTATATCTTCCCTGGTGGCATGTTGCTGACACCGCGCGTGGTACAGGAACAGGCGGATCTGGCAGGACTTGAACTGAATCATCAGCAAGCCTTTGGTCAGGATTACGCCCGTACCCTGTCAGAATGGCGTGATAACTTTGAAGCGGCATGGGAATCCGTTCAACCACTGGGCTTCGATGAACGCTTCCGTCGCCTGTGGCGTTACTACCTCTGCTACTGTGAGAGCGGTTTCCGCCATGAAAGCATCGACGTTTATCTGTTCCGTCTGAAAAAACCGGAGTAGAACCATGGCGAGCATTCGGCATTATCTGAGGAGCAACACTGCCTTAATTTTCAGCGTCCTGCTCATAGGTAGTGGGGCACTGACGGGCAGCGCTGGTGCATTAGCAGATACTGCTGCCGCGAATTCAGCTCAGCAGCTTTTACCTCAGAACAGTTTTCACAGCTTGTCTCACTGGCAGCGCCTGTACGGTGACGAACTCAGCTTTGAGGTCACCCGAAATGGCAAACCTGTGGGCAGTTATCAGGTCAACTTTAACGGTGACGATAATAACTGGCAGGTGGAGAGTAGGATGGCCTTGGATTTCAAAGCCTTCCTCTTTTTCTCCTACCGTTTCCGTTATCTGGGGGTTGAGCAGTGGCAGGGCAATCAGCTGGCCAGCTTTACCAGTCGCATCGACCGCAACGGCGAGCTGAGCGAAACCTTCCTGGAACACACTCAGGATGCCAGTGGCCTGCCCTTCTGGCGCGGAGGATTAAGAGAGGCGAAAAAAGGCGAAGCTGCCACAGAGTCAGCCAAACCTCTGGCCAATGGCGCGCGGACTCTGGCGCTCAGTAACCACTACAACCGCAGCATTATCCACCAGAGGCAGCTGTTTAACTCTCTGACCGGTGAGCTGAATCAGATTCGGGTGGAAAAAGAAGATCTTGAACGGGTTTCCGATGGCCGCGAAGAGGTACTCACCACCCGATACCGCTACACAGGTGATCTGAAAGACACCTGGGTCTGGTACGCCAATGATCAGCGCTGGCTGCGCATGCGCTTTATCGCCGATGATGGCTCTACCATTCAGCTGAATTGTCTGCGCTGCTACCCCGACTGATCCCGCGTTTCAGGGAAAAGTAAGTGCAAACCCTCATACAAATTCTCAGCCTATCAAAGGTGATCTTATGTCACAGGAACTGATCTGGATTACCGGTGCCAGTCAGGGCATCGGTAAAGCGGTTGCGTTGGCTTACGCTAAAGCCGGAAAAACCGTTGCGATAAGTGCCCGTAGTTCAGAAAATCTGCAGAAAGTTGTCGATGAAGCAGCCAGCCTGACCGGTCGAATTCTGGCGCTACCCTGCGACGTGACAGACAAAGACCAGGTAACAGCATCCCTGAATCAACTGATTGAGCAGGAGCGCCTTCCCGACCGGGTAATACTGAATGCCGGAACTCATAAGCCGATGCCAGCTAATGAATTTCGTGCTGACACGGTAAGTAAGCTCTTACAGATCAATACCTTGGGAGCCGCAATCCCCCTTGAGATACTGCTGCCCCATTACCTTGAACGCCAGCAGGGACAGATCGCCATTGTCGCCTCTGTGGCAGGTTATCGAGGGTTACCCACCGCCAGTGCTTATGGCGCCAGCAAAGCTGCCCTAATCAATCTGGCAGAGTCTTTAAGAGCGGAGCTATACAGCTCTGGTGTTGATATCCGTCTGATCAATCCCGGCTTTGTTAAAACTCCGCTGACGGATAAAAACGAGTTTGAAATGCCTTTCCTGATCAGTGTCGATGAAGCTGCGAACTCCATCATCAAAGGACTGGCCGGTAAAAAGTTTGAGGTAGTGTTCCCCACCCGCATGGCCATTGCCATGAGCTTTCTAAAATGGTTACCTGATCGTATCTTCTTCCCAATGATCAACAGAGGTACAGGTCATGGACGCTAATACCGAGGCGGAACAGAATCATCAGCAAGACGAGCAACACCTCCAACAAGACGAACAGCAACAAGACCGGCTGCATCAGCAATTGAGACAGTATTTCGACCTGTTTCAGGGGGCGCATCACAGTAAGCCAGTGACACCGGCAGATATCGCGCATCTGGTGCATAGCAATATTGTGTTTAAAGATCCTTTCCAGCGTATCAACGGCCCGGAAGCGGTCTGCCAGCTGCTGAATCATTTTCACAGCTCGGTAAAAGACGCCCGTTTTCTGATCGAGGCGGTGTTTGAACATCCGCAGCATGATCAGCTGCACAACCGGCATTATCTGGTGAAGTGGCGCTTCAGCGGCCATCTGGACACCATAGGCCTATGGGAATTTCCCGGCGTCAGCGAGATCGAACAGGATGAGGAAGGACGTATCACCCACCACACCGACTTCTGGGATGCTGGCGAGCATTTCTACGAGAAACTACCGTTTTTTGGCCGCGTCATAGGCTGGATCAAAGCCAAAGTAGCGAATGCGGGGAAGAACTAATCCCGGATATTCCCTCCAAGAAAAACTAACTCTTCATAAGACTGGCTCCCACCCACAAAAACGCCCGGCTGTTTTCACAGTCGGGCGTTTTCGATTCAAGCAGGCGTTAAAGCGGATCGCTTACAACAGATAACTGTCGACCATGCTAACCAGCTTGCCAATCTCAGGTTTGGTCATGGTGTCGTTAGCACCTAAGCTTAGTGCTTTGCGTCGGTTCTCTTCGCTCATAATGGAGGAGAACATCAGAATTGGGGTGGTGCGGTATGCTTTACCATCACGCAGGCGTTTTACCAGATGCAGGCCATCCATGCGGGGCATCTCAACATCAGAGATCACCATGCTGACCAGATCGCTCACCGGCAGGTTTTCTTCCTCGGCGACCAGCTCGAACTCCTGCAGCATTTCGTAGGCATCGGCACCATCTTTTGCGGCAATCACGTTGTAGCCTGAAGTACGCAGGGTGCTTTCAATCAGCTTGCGGATAAAAGCGGAGTCATCCACCACCAGCAGGGTATTCGCCTGACGCTTGGCGGTCATACGGTCATCGATAATCACTTTACGATCTTCGGTGACGTTGTATTTTTCCATGCTCAGTTCCGGATTGATATCGGCGATGATCTTCTCGAAATCCAGAATCATGATCAGACGGTCATCGCGACGAACCACGGCCACTACGCAATCCTGTTCGCCACTTTCCAGAAACTGGCTTGGGGATTCCACTTCTTCCCAGGAGATACGGTGAATGCGACTCACGCTGTCCACCAGAAAACCATTGGCCATGCGGTTAAAGTCGGTGACGATGACATTTTTGGTTTCAAAGGCAGTTGGTGTTTTCACGCCCAGCCAGCCTCCGAGATCCACCAGAGGGATCAGGCTGTCACGCAGAGAGAAAACGCCAACAAGGTGAGGCTGAGGATTGGGATAATCGGTGGTTTCAGGAACCCGGATCACTTCGCGCACTTTGGCGACGTTGATACCGTAATGGCTGATTTTTTCAGTGCCATCGGGACGTTGCTTACGTAGCTGAAATTCAATAATTTCCAGCTCGTTGGTACCACTCTCTAGCAGGATCGCTTGTTTTTCCGGGCTGACAGCGTTCATAAGCTCCCTCTCTGAATTGATCGATTTCCCTATCATCCAGCCTGTCAGCCGGATAAAAAGACCGTTGCTCTTGGCCAGAATCTGGCTATTTCTATTTATAGCGCCACTTTACCAGAGCAACAAAAAATAACATATAAAATTTAGGGATAATAAGCCCCCCCCGCATGCAGTCTGTTAAGAACTGAAAGACAGGGCGGGCCTTAAACAATGAGCAATGGGTATATTATGAGTCAGCGCTTAGCGCTCAAAGACCACTACACCATCAACCAGAGTTGTTTTCACCTGGCCTTTAAGCGTTGCACCCATCAGAGGCGAGTTCTCGCCAGCGGTGAACAGGTTGTCATCGCTCACCTGCCATTCGCTTTCGGCATCAAAGATCGACAGATCTGCAGGTTGACCAACCACCAGCTGGCCGGCTGCAATGCCCATCGCCTGAGCAGGACCTGTGGTCAGGCGCTCGATCAGCTGAGGTAGGGTGATTACGCCATCAGCCACCAGCTCGAGCCCCTGACTTAACAGAGTTTCCAGCGTCGCCATACCCGGCTCGGAGGCTGCAAAAGGAGCCATCTTCGCCGCTTCCTCATGGGGCAGGTGTGCAGAACTGATCACGCTCAGTACGCCATCACGTACGCCCTGACGCAGCGCTTCACGATCCGCTTCGCTACGCAGTGGCGGCTGCACAAAGTACTGGCTGTTGTAGCCGTCGATCTCAGCTTCGGTGTAGGTCAGGTGTGCCATGGTGACATCCGCCGTTACCGGCAGGCCTTTGGCCTGTGCCTGAGCGATCATCTCCACCGCCTGAGCAGTGGACAGGGCGCTGAAATGCACACGAACACCGGTCACTTCCACCAGATGCAGCACACGGGACAGACCAATCGCTTCTGCCGCTGCAGGAATACCTGCCAGACCAAGACGACTGGCCAGCGCGCCTTCATGGGCAACGCCATCAGCACGCAGCCAGGAATCTTCCGGATAGAAAACCACACGCAGATCAAAGGTGGATGCGTATTCAAAACAACGACGCAGAATCAGGGTGTTGTCGATCGGTTTACGCATATTGGAAACCGCAACACAGCCGGAGTGCTGCAGCCCCGCCATATTACTCAGGTGCGTCCCTTCCAGATCTTTGGTCATGGCACCAATCGGGCGAACTTTCGCCTGCCCCAGCAGCTCGACCTTATCCATCAGCTGCTGCATCACCGCAGAGCTGTCGATGCAAGGCGAGGTATCCGGACGACAGCAGATGGTGGTGTAACCACCGGCCAGCGCGGCTTTGGTTTCACTGCGCAGGTTACCTTTATAGCTTGGCCCCGGCTCACGCAGATGTGCGCCGATATCGATAAAGCCTGGTGCTACGATCTGACCTTCCGCATGCAGCGTGCGCTCAGGTGCAAACCCGGCCGGAGCCTGACCCAACGCGAGAATACGACCGTCATCAATATGGATATCCGTTACCTGATCCAGTTGCTGAGAAGGATCGATCAGACGACCACCACGGATGGTTAATTTCATGCGGAGGCCTCCCCGGTTGCTGCATTTGACTGGTCTGAATTTGATTCTGCGGCTTTGGCTTTCTGTTGGGTCTGGCCGCTGATCGCCATGGACATCACCGCCATACGGATCGGGATACCGTAACTTACCTGATTCAGAATCAGAGACTGAGGGCCATCGGCCACCGCAGACTCAATCTCAACACCACGGTTAATCGGCCCCGGGTGCATCACAACGGCATCCGGTTTGGCATAACTCAGTTTCTCGGTAGTCAGACCGTACAGGCGGTAAAACTCGCTTTCGCTCGGCAACAGGGCACCAGCCATACGCTCTTTCTGCAGACGCAGCATGATCACTACATCCACATCTTTCAGACCATCTTCCATGCGGGTGTACAGGGTTGCGCCCATCTCAGCCAGAGACTGTGGCAGCAGGGTTTTCGGGCCGATCAGACGAACCTCTTCCGCCCCCAGAATATTCAGCGCCTGAATCTGGGATCGGGCCACACGGGAGTGCAGAATATCGCCGACAATCGCGACCTTCAGCTTAGAGAAATCGCCCTTGTGTTTGCGGATGGTGTACATATCCAGCATCGCCTGAGTCGGGTGCGCGTGGCGACCGTCACCGGCGTTGATGATGGCGACATTGGGCGAGATCTGGCTGGCGATAAAGTGCTGGGCACCACTATCGGCATGGCGGATCACAAACATATCACTGCCCATGGCTTCCAGATTCTGCAGCGTGTCCATCAGGGTCTCACCCTTGGAGGTGGCCGAGGTGCTGATATCCAGATTCAGTACGTCCGCAGACAGACGCTTAGCCGCCAGCTCAAAGGTCGAGCGGGTACGGGTACTGTTTTCGAAGAACAGGTTAACTACGGTTTTACCCCGCAGCAGAGGCACTTTCTTCACCGACTGTTCGCCCATGTTGACGAAGGAATCAGCGGTATCGAGGATCTCTTCCAGAATCTCTTTATTGAGGCCACCCAGAGTTAAGAAGTGGCGCAGCTTTCCATCCTCGGTCAGCTGGACAGATCGGGGATCTGCAGGATTTTGCGGGGCGCTTGTCGGCTTCATCGGTCGTTCTCACCAGTCTTTCAACACATTAAAAAGAACAGCACATTCATCAGATCTGTGTGTTGCCGTCGCCCGCCACTTTTTTGCGGGCGCAGAAAAACGGCAGTGAGATCACTGCCGTTTTCAAATAAGGATCAGGCCGTTTCCGGCTCTATCAGGGCTAAGGACAGAGGCTCTGCACTCAGCTTAATTCGTACACCTTCCGGCAGCTCCAGTCGCTGACCGGTGATATCCGGCTGCATCGGCAGTTCACGACCCGGCAGATCCAGCAGGGTTACCAGAGTCACGGAATCCGGACGGCCATAGTCAAACAGCTCGTTCAAAGCAGCTCGAATGGTTCGGCCGCTCATGATGACATCATCCACCAGAACAATATGGCGGGACTCAGTGGCAAAAGGCAGGTTAGACGGTTTGACGCTCGGGTTCAGGCCTACCCGGGTGTAGTCATCACGGTAGAAGGAGATATCCAGCGTGCCCATCGGCTCACTCAGCGCCAAACGCTGGTGCAGCTGTTCGGCGATCCAGACGCCACCGGAATGAATACCTACCAGAGCAATATTGTCCTGCCCCAGCTGTGCAATACGCTGACGCAGAGCATCAGCCATCTGATCCAGCAGAGGTGCTACCTCCGGCAGATCCTGATTGGTGCGAATCACTAAACGTTGATTGTCAGTCATGGCTGATCCTTCAAAAATGCTGCGCGTCTTTTGACTTACCAACTGCGGTTATCCCCGGCAGCGGAGGCGCAATGTAACATATTCCGCGCGTGTTTATCCCTGAGGGGAATCAAACCAGGCTTCTAAAATCAGCTGAGCCGCGATGCCATCAACAGGGTTGTCTTTGTAGCTGCCTTTGTGTCCCAGATCTTTGGCGATGCTTTTCGCCTGCTTGGTCGTACCGCGTTCATCGACACCAAACCAGGGCTTGCCGTACTGGCCGTAAAGCCGATTACCAAACTTACGGGCGCGGCGGCTCATTTCGCTTTCGGTGCCATCCATATTGATCGGCAAGCCAACAATAAAAGCATCCGGCTGCCACTCGTCGATCAGCTTTTTCAGCACCTCTTTGTTAGGGATGCCATCCCTTGCCGGAACCGGCGTCAGAGCGGTTGCCGTGCCCAGCATCTCCTGACCGACAGCAACACCGATCCGGGTGGTGCCAAAATCAAACGCCAGCAGCGTACGCTGGCCGGTGTTATCTTTCTTTTTTTTGTCCGTGGTACTCATATCAGGCGTGGCCTGCCTGAGAACTCATCAGGTTGATATCGATCCCTAAAAGACCCGCTGCAGCCTGCAGTTTCTGCTCAATATTGGGCTCAAACAAAACCGGTAGTGTCGCCGGACAGGTCAGCCAGGTGTTTTCCTGCAGCTCACGTTCCAGCTGACCGCCTTCCCAACCGGCACAACCCAGCGCGATCAGAAACTGCTCCGGCCCCTGACGGTTGGCGATGGCATCCAGAATATCCACGGAGGTAGTCAGCGCCAGCTCGTCGGTTACCTGCATGCTGGATTCCCAGTCATCGGCGCTACCGGTATGAATAATAAACCCCCGCTCATGATGCACCGGGCCGCCTTCCATAATCGCCGGAACAACCTCTTCCGACTCCGCCAGACCACTGTTCGGGTTTGGCAGCTCTAACTGGGCAAACAGCTCGGCAACCGGAAGCTGAGACAGTTTTTTATTGATGACGATACCCAAAGCACCATCTTTGTTGTGTTCGCAAATGTAGGTTACGGTGCCGGAAAAATTAGAATCTTCCAGATGAGGCATCGCAATCAGGAAATGGTTACGCAAACTTTGAAACTGACTCATCACTTAACCTTTATCTCTTGCCAGACGGAAATCAGCCCGCCTCGCCAAATAAGTTGCCATTCCCGAACTGCCAGGTACGGATAATTTCGAGAATGTCGGTACGCTCACGAATGGAGCGCGGGAAAGGTGCAAAGGGTGCGGCTAAACGCACAATCTCTAATGCAGCCTCATCCAGTACAGGATGGCCGGAGGACTTTAAAATCTGTGCCTCTTTGACACTGCCATCCGGGTTGAGAGCGACCAGTACCCGTAAGCGTCCAGTCAGATTTTCTCTGCGAATACGCTCAGGATAGTTCAGGTTACCCACCCGTTCGATTTTCTCCTGCCATTGGCGCAGGTAAAAGGCATCGTCGGAGGCCTTCGCCGTCAGGGTCGAAATCGTTCTGACCCGTGGACGCTTGGCATATTGCTCGGCCAGAGCCTTCTGCTCTGCTTCTAAGCGTGCAATCTCAAGGCTACGGGCCAGCAGTGCCTGAGCATCACTGAAATTAGTCACCAGCGGCGGCTCTTCAGCCGAAGGTTTCGGTTCAGCTTTAGCTGATTGATCCGAAGCAGGCTCTGGCTTGGGTTTTAATTCAGGCTGCGGTTTCCGTGTCGGTTTCGGTTCAGTTTTAGCCACAACTGCTTTTTCTTGCTGGGGCGGTGGTGCTGTTGAGGTTTGTGGTTCCTTCTCCCGATCACTGAGGCCACTGGCCTGCTGATCCTGCTCAGCAATACGCTTGACTGACTCGTCCACCGGTTCTGATGGCACCTTGCTCAGAGTAACATGAAGAGTGCTCGACAGGCGCTCTTTAGGTTCGGGCGGGTTAATTCCTAAACCAGCCCAGATCAGAAAGTGAATCACAGACGCCAACAGGACCGTAAAGGCGATGCGGTCCACCGCCCGCACCTGACTATCCGGGTGCGTAATTGGCGGCAGACCTCCAACACGAATTTCAGATTCGGCGGAAGTGTTAGCGTCCCTATTCACTGACAGCTACCCGAACGTTAAGCGGAGCGCTCAGCCAGCTTAGCGGCGATCACGTCCATCAGGTCTCCGGCAATATCCAGTCCGAACTGATCATTCAACTCACGCACACAGGTCGGGCTGGTGACATTCAGCTCGGTCATGTAACCACCGATCACATCCAGCCCCACAAATAGCAGGCCTTTCTCTTTAACCACAGGAGCAACCTGTTCGCAGAGCCAGTAGTCACGATCGGTCAACGGACGACCAACACCAGCACCGCCTGCGGCCAGATTACCGCGCACTTCACCCTGAGCCGGGATACGTGCCAGGCCGTAAGGCACAGGCTTACCATCGACCATCAGAATACGGGTGTCACCCTCAACGATCTCCGGCAGATACTTCTGCGCCATGATCTGACGGCTACCCATTTCGGTCAGGGTTTCCAGAATCGCACCGATGTTGAGGCCATCTTCCTGCACGCGGAAGATACCGGTGCCACCCATACCATCCAGCGGTTTGAAGATCACATCGCCGTGTTCTTTATGGAAATCACGCAGGATATCTGCCCGACGACTGACCACGGTTGGCGGACAGCATTCCGGGAACTGCTGGGCAAAAAGTTTCTCGTTACAGTCACGCAGACTTTGTGGCTTGTTCACCACCAGAACACCTTCCCGCTCTGCCTGTTCAAGCAGATAGGTGGCGTTCAGAAATTCGGTATCAAACGGCGGGTCCTTGCGCATCAGCACGGTATCCAGTTCCGTCATGCTAGCCTGAACCGGTGCGCCCAGTTCAAACCAGTTGTCAGGATCGCGGAACACTTTTAACGGCTGCATGACAGCCATCGCTTTACCCTGCTGCAGATAGAGATCCTGTTGCTGCATGTAGAACAGCTCCCATCCCCGATCCTGAGCAGCCCAAAGCATCGCCAGTGTGGTGTCTTTTTTGTAGGTGATGCCCTCAATCGGGTCCATCACCACACCCAGTTTGATCGTCATATCCGCGCTCTCCCGATAACTGCCAGCGGATGCTGCTGGCAGGAAAATTTGTGCTGTCTTTTGGCCAGAGCTCTCTATCTTTTTGCGAAGCTCTGCGCCAGCAGAAAAATATGTGCCGCCTTTAACCGATAGGGCTCAGAAGTCGCCCCACAGATACTGCAGTACGCTCATGGCAACCACCGGGGCAGTTTCGGTTCTCAAGACCCGGGGCCCCAATGCCAGAGGGTGAAAACCAGAGTTTTCTGCCTGTGCAATCTCCGGAGCCGACAAACCACCTTCCGGCCCGATCAGCAGCGCTACCCTTTCCGGTTTGTCGTAACCGCTGAGCTGACGTTCGGTCCTGTGATGAAGCACCAGCTTCAGATCTGCCTCAACAGAACCAAGCCATTCCTGCAAACCGACCGGAGCATGAACCACAGGCACGCGGTTTCGCTGACACTGTTCACAGGCACTGATCGCCACCTGTTGCCAATGCTGCTGCTTTTTCGCGGCACGGTCACCTTTCAGGCGCACATCGCCGTGTTCGGTGTAGATGGGGGTGATTTCGGTAATTCCCAGCTCGGTAGCTTTCTGAATCGCATATTCCATACGATCGCCCTTGGAGATGGACTGAGCCAGATGTACGTTCAGCGGGGATTCTTTCTCGTCCGGATGAAACGCATCAAGGGATACGGTTACCGAACGCTTGCTGGATTCTTCGACGGTGGCAGAAAAACAGCCGCCCTCTCCGTTAAAGAGAGTCAGCGGCTGTCCGGCCTTCATTCGCAAGACCAGCCCGACATGGCGGGCAGCGGCTTCATCAAGCTGAACCAACTGCCCCTCAACTAGGGGCTGGGGACTGTAAATACGTGGTGTGGCCATTCAGATTAAGCGTTACCCGCCTGTTCCTGCTGACGACGAACCGCGTCGGCGTACAGAGCATCAAAATTAACAGGAGCCAGCATCAGAGCCGGGAAGCTGCCACGGGTCACGATATTGTCTACCGCTTCACGGGCGTACGGGAAGAGTACGTTCGGGCAGAAAGCACCCAGAGTGTGATGCAGCTGTGCATCTTCCAGACCCTGGATAAAGAACAGACCGGCCTGCTGAATCTCTACCAGAAACGCCGTTTTCTCTTCATTCGTTACCGTTACTGTCAGAGAAACAACGACCTCATACAGGTTTTCACCTACTTGCTGGCTGTTGCTGTTCAGATCGAACTGAACCTTAGGCGCCCAATCCTGCTGAAAAGTTGCCGGAGCGTTTGGCGATTCAAACGACAGATCTTTCAGATAGATGCGCTGAAGTACAAATTGAGGTTGGTTCTGTTCGTCACTCATGATGCTTCCTTAAATTATCGGTGCCGAGAACGGCTTTCTCAGTAGCGCCTGACACTTACTGGTGACTGACACTTGCTGTAAGTGCCTGACACGCATTCTTATTGCCGGACATTTATTTCACCGGAGCGCTTTTCAGCGATCCGGTCAAAACCCGCAGACACCGGAGCGATTATCCCGCTATCAGCTGATCCAGCTTACCGGTTTGCTCTGCGGCAAAAAGATCATCGCAACCGCCAACATGGGTATCACCTACCCAGATCTGAGGCACAGTTCGACGACCACTGTTCTTCATCATCTCCTGCATTTTGGCAGGCTCACGCTCGACATCGATCTCAGTAAAATCAACCTTCTTCGACTGAAGCAGACGTTTCGCCTGAACACAGAACGGACACCAGGATTTACTGTAAATCACTACATTTTGCATAAGCTCACCTATAAATTGCAGAAAATATTTGGCTTTCCCCGGAGGTGGGGTTTAACGAAGCCGCTTACAAGTAAATCGGCCAATAAAGACAACCGACCACAGCTTCAGCGACTCCAACGCCAGAATATCAGAAAACCCTAATAAACCCTATCCGCACAGCATCCTTCAATAGATGCTGCTTCAAAAGGGTCTTCAGGTGTTAAACCACTAACTTAAACTTAAGCGAGGGCTTAGCACCTGAGCTGCAATTCGCCATTTATTCTGCGCGAAAATTACTTGGTAACGACTGGCAGATTATCGTTTTGCCAGGCGTTCATACCGCCACGCATCACGCTGGCTTTCTCAAAACCGGCTTTCTGCAGTTCGCTAACGGCCATAGACGCTGTGTTGCCCATTTTGCACACCACGATCACAGGCTTAGCCTTGTATTTTTCCAGCTCGCCCATCCGCTCTTTAAGGGTAGCCATACCGATGTTTACGGCACCGGCGATGTGCCCTTTGCGGAAATCACCACGATCACGAATATCCAGGAACACGCCATCTTCACGGTTTACCAGCAGAGTGGCCTGCTGAGCGCTGATCGCTTTATTTCCGGTGGTGAACTCATATCCCAGCCAAAGAATCAGCAGGATCAAAAATGTAGCTACCATCATCCAGTGGTTGGTCGCAAATTCAATAAACTGTTCCAACTTCTTTCCTCGTCAGCCTTTCATTGGTCATGGTTGCTCAGCTCGCTCTGGTGCCTGAACCGCATCTGTTCAACAAACAGCATAAGGCGGGTCAGAGCAAAATCCCCATAGGGCACTGGCATTTAAGGGCAGTTAGTATACACAACCTGATAGAGATTTAACCGCCCCCAATCAGCAGGTTTATATACTTTTTTCATCCCTTTTTGCGAACACGGGGATAGGGAAAGAATTTGGGAGGCCCGCAGAATCTGGGGTATGATGTCCGGCTACTGCGAAACGTCTGTCAGGACGTGAAACTTTTTCACTGAATCTAACGTGACCCTGAAAACATCATGTCAAAACGTACGCCTGTTGCACTTATTATTCTGGACGGTTTCGGCTACAGCGAAATTGCCGAAAACAATGCCATCGCTAATGCGAACAAGCCGGTTTGGGATCGCCTCTGGGCGCAATACCCCAATGCTCTGGTGGAAACTTCAGGTATGGCCGTAGGCCTGCCGGATGGCCAGATGGGCAACTCTGAAGTTGGCCATATGAATCTGGGTGCAGGACGTACCGTTTATCAGGAATTTACCCGCATCACTAAAGCGATCGCCGACGGTGATTTCTTCGAGAACGAAGCTTTGGTTCAGGCGATCGACAAAGCGGTTGCGGCTGATAAAGCGGTTCATCTGATGGGACTTTTGTCTCCTGGTGGTGTTCACAGCCACGAAGAGCATATCTTCGCTGCCTGCAAACTGGCTGCTGATCGCGGTGCGAAAAAAGTCTACGTGCACGGTTTTCTTGATGGTCGCGATATGCCACCGCGCAGTGCTGAAGACTCCATTGTTAAAGCCGATGCCCTGCTGAAAGAACTGGGCGTGGGTTATGTCGCCTCCCTGATCGGCCGTTACTACGCCATGGATCGAGACAACCGCTGGGATCGGGTTGAGTCTGCCTACAATCTGCTGACTCAGGCAAAAGCAGAACACGTTTACACCAACGCTCAGGAAGCCCTGTTAGCCGCTTACGCGCGCGACGAAAACGATGAGTTTGTGGCCGCTTCCAGCATCCGTCCTGATGGCGACGCTGTGAAGATCGAGGATGGCGATGCCGTACTCTTTATGAACTTCCGTGCCGACCGCGCCCGTGAGATCACCCGTAGCTTTGTGGAAGCCGACTTTACAGGTTTCCAGCGTGAAGTAACGCCAAAACTGGCAGACTTTGTCATGCTGACTGAATACGCAGCAGACATTAAAACGACCACCGCCTTCCCACCGACCAAGCTGGTGAATACGCTGGGCGAGTACATGGCGAAACTGGGCAAAACTCAGTTGCGTATCGCAGAAACGGAGAAATACGCTCACGTCACCTTCTTCTTCAGCGGTGGCCGCGAAGATGAGTACGAAGGCGAAACCCGGGTTCTGGTTCAGTCGCCACAGGTAGCCACCTACGACCTGCAACCGGAAATGAGCGCTCCGGAAGTGACCGACAAACTGGTTGATGCTATTAAAAGTGGTGATTACGACCTGATCGTCTGCAATTACGCCAACGGCGACATGGTGGGCCACACCGGCAAATACGATGCTGCGGTAAAAGCAGTTGAGGCACTGGATGTCTGTCTGGGTCGTGTGACCGATGCCCTGTTAGAAGTGGGTGGAGAATGTCTGATCACAGCAGACCACGGTAACGCCGAACAGATGGTGAATCCAGAATCCGGTCAGGCGCAAACGGCTCATACAACGTTCCCTGTTCCTCTGGTTTACGTCAATGAACGTGCGCAATCGGTCTCACTGGAGAATGGTCGTCTTTGCGATATTGCGCCAAGCCTGTTAAAAATCATGGGACTGGAACAACCTGCTGAGATGAGCGGCCAGAATCTGGTAAGTTTCTCCTAAGGCCTCAGCCCTGAATAACGTAAAGAGCCGGTACCGACCGGCTCTTTACGGTTCGAAAACAGCCCTTTGGGCAACGGATAACACCATCATTGATGATAATAAGAGCTGCTGCTTCTGTGCTGCATTTGAATAAGACCCTTAAAATTGGGCACAACCCCCTTTCTGAACAGCCCGTTTGCTCGCTGCTGACGCTGCTGCTTTCGCTTTTCTTGCTGACGACAACGGTACAGGCAGCCGATAAAGACGTTTCCGCTCAACAGCTGAAAGAGCTTAATACCCGCATTAAAACCCTTGAGCAGTCCCTGAATCAGGTTAAGGGTGCCAAAGCAGAAGTGCTGAAAGAGCTGCAAGCCTCCGAGAAAAAAATTGCTGACACCGCAAAAGCGATTCGCAGCAATCTGGCCAGCAGCAAACGCCTGCAGAGCCGCCTTTCTGAACTGCGCGCCGAAAAAGCCGACCTGAAACTCAAACAGAATCAGCAAAAAGACTACCTGGAGAAGCAGATCCGATCTGCGTACGCCATGGGGCGTCAGGAATACCTGAAAGTTCTGCTTAACCAGCAACAACCGGATCAGGTCTCCCGCGTACTGCGCTATTACGACTACATCAATAAGGAACGTAGCCGACATATTGATGAGTATCTGGAAACGGCTAAAAGCCTGAACCGGGTTGAGAAAGAGATTCTGCAGAAAGATTATGTGCTTAGCACCACCCGCAGTAAGCTCGAAGCTGACCGCGGCCGCCTGAAAGCGGAGCAGGATAAGCGCGAAACTTTAGTAGCCCAGCTGGATAAAGAGATCACCGGCAAAGGTGAAGAACTGGCGACCCTCAATCAGGACAGAGCCCGTCTGGAACAGTTACTGGAAGAAGTTCGGGAAGCGATTGTGAATATCCCGATGCCGAAAGATGCCCGCCCGTTCAAGTCGATGCGTGGCAAACTGCCTTGGCCACTAAAAGGCCGGGTCGCTTATGCCTTTGGTAGTGAACAGATTCGGGGCAAGCTCAAACGTAACGGCATGGTGATTCGCGCGAACGAAGGTACCGAGATCAAAGCGATTCACTCTGGCCGCGTGGTTTTTGCAGACTGGCTTAGAGGTTATGGTGTTTTGCTGATTCTGGACCACGGTAACGGCTTTATGAGCCTTTACGGCAATAATCAGACGCTGCTGCGAGAAGCTGGCGACTGGATTCATGCGGGTGAAAGTATTGCCACCGTTGGACGTAGTGGAGGCCAGAGCCGAAGCGGCCTCTATTTTGAGATCAGGGAAAAAGGCGCTCCCCAAGATCCGATTATCTGGTTAGGACGTCGTTAAGTCTTTTCAAACCCATGATCGGAAGATCAGTGACAGAAATAACCGGTTATCAGAAAAAAGATTACGATAAACGATCTATTATAAACCCCGGAATTCAGTACAACCGGCATAAACCAGAGCATACAGCCGGACAGAAGGAGTGATCCATGAGCAATACGCGGACAACACTGGGAGTTGGCCTTGGCCTACTGCTGAGCCTGACCAGTTTTCATCTGTTTGCAGACGATACCCTGCCAGCGGAAGCCGTGCCCTATGAAGCTCAGGAGCTTCCTCTGGAAGAGCTGCGCACCTTTGGTGAAGTCTTTGAACGCATCAAGCGCGCCTACGTCCATGACGTTGACGACAAAGAGCTTCTGGACAATGCCATTCGTGGCATGATCTCAGGTCTGGACCCGCATTCTGCCTATCTGACACCTGAAGACTATGATGAGTTACAGGAAAGCACCCAAGGTGAGTTTGGCGGTCTGGGACTGGAAGTCGGTTCTGAAAATGGCTTTATTAAGGTTGTTACCCCAATTGATGACACCCCGGCGGCCAGAGCCGGCATTCGTCCTCACGACCTGATCGTTAAGATCAACGACACACCGGTAAAAAACCTGCCACTGAATAAATCCATTGAGCTGATGCGCGGAAAACCGGATACCGAGGTTCGTCTGACCATTATGCGAGACGGTGTTGATGCGCCCTTTGAAGTAACCCTTAAACGAGCCCTGATTCGCGTTACCAGCGTTAAACACCGTATGCTGGATGATGGCTACGGTTATATCCGCATCACCCAGTTCCAGGTACATACTGGTGAAGAAGTGGTCAAAGCCCTGAATAAAATGCATCAGGTATCAGATAACAAGCTGAAAGGCGTAGTCCTGGATCTGCGTAACAACCCGGGTGGCGTACTTCAGGCAGCCGCCGAAGTAGTCGATGCCTTTATTACCGAAGGCATGATCGTTTACACCAAGGGCCGACTGGACAATACCGAGCTTAGCTTTGAAGCAACGCCGAATAATCCAAGCCGGGGGGTTCCTCTGATTGTACTGATTAACGAAGGTTCCGCCTCAGCCTCTGAGATTGTATCCGGTGCGCTGCAGGATCATCAGCGCGGTGTCATCATGGGCACACAGAGTTTTGGTAAAGGCTCGGTACAAACTATCCTGCCTTTGGGTAGTGATCGCGGCCTAAAACTCACCACAGCTCTCTATTACACCCCTTCAGGGCGTTCAATTCAGGCTCAGGGGGTTATTCCCGATATTGAAGTAAAACCTGCCCGTTTAACACGATTAGAAGCTAAACTACAGATCAAGGAAGCGGATCTGGAAGGCCATCTGGAAAGCGGTCAAAAACAAAGCAGCCCGGCACAAGCTGAAAGCCAGTCATCTCTGGCGGAAACAGACTACCAGCTGTTTGAAGCACTCAGCTTGCTGAAGGGCATGCATATTCTGACGAAGCAGCCCTGAACCTGGGCTGTAGAATTTTATACACAGGCGGCATTGAGACGCCGCCCTAACGACGACCACTATGACACGATTTTTTCTGCGCACACTCACCTCTGTGCGCCATCGACTGCAACGTCTCAGAGATACCTTCGCTCCGTCTCTGGGAATTATAATTCTCGGAGGCGCTGCTTTGTCACTCAGCCCGCAGGCTCAGGCATCCAGCTCACCGACTATCACACTGATTATCGATGATATCGGCTACAACCTGCGCAACGGCATGAGAGCCGTCAACCTGCCGGGTGCCGTTAGCTTCGCTATCCTGCCGCACACACCCTACAGCCAGCGCCTGGCCAAAACAGCTCACAAGCAGGGTAAAACTGTGATGCTGCATGCGCCGATGACCAACGTCCATCATCGCGCACCGGGGCCGGGAACACTGACCCCCACAATGGACAGAGCAACCTTCGATCAGGAGTTGAAAAAAGCGCTGGCCGATATCCCCTTTGTTCAGGGTGTAAACAACCATATGGGCAGCGAACTGACACAGGACAGTGTTCGCATGCAGTGGTTGATGGAAGAGGTGAGCAAACGCCGTCTTTTCTTTATCGACAGCCGCACAACCGCTAAATCAGTTGCAGCAAAAACAGCCCGGTCCAATGGTATTCCCAGTATGAGCCGGGATGTGTTTCTCGATCATATCCGAACTCCGGAAGCGGTTAACGAAGCTTTTGACACCCTGGTCCGTCACGCTAAACGCAACGGCCATGCTGTAGGCATCGGTCATCCCCACAGCATCACTCTTGAGATGCTTGAGGCCCGCCTGCCAGAGCTACGGGCACAAGGCATTCGCCTGATCTCAGTACAGGATCAGCTGCTGGCGATGGGACAGGTTTATCAGGACAGTCAGCCTGCCTTTGTCGCTCCGCAATCCACGCCGCCAGCCCGAAGTCCGGCATTCTGGAAAAGCCAGATTCAACAGCTAACCCGCTACAAAGAAACCGATGTCACACACCCGAAAGTCATTCGTAAAGACGTGATCATCCAAAAGGAAACTCTGGATCGGCAATCGTTAAACCGCTCAGAAAAGGAAGCTGTACAGCGCCAGCAATTACTGCCGGAGACCCCGCCGGGTAATGAGTTCCCGCAGCTCAAAAAGCTGCAAACCATTCCCGGTAATGAGTCCGGTAAAGATGTCACTCATCAGCCCGCTCACCAACCGGATTGGCTGACACCCGTAACCCGATAGTGATACAACCAAAACCAATGCAACCCGAACCCTTTTCTGATTCGTTAACAGGTAGAGTAACCCTTTAAATGAGTGCTTTTTTTCAACAACTGAAAGAGCTTGCCCCGTGGCAACAAACTGCTTTTGCCGCGGCTCTTGCGGAACGCATGTATCCAAACTATGCCCTGTTTTGTCAGGTGACAGAGCAGGAAGAGCAGGCTGCAGCGCTCAAAAAAGGACTCATGCTGATTTGGGAACAGCTGGCAAACAAAGACAGCAAGATCAACTTTGAGGTGCAGCTTGAGAAGCTCGCCGACCTGATCCCAAACGATGCCGATTACGAGATGTACGGTGTATATCCTGCTATCGATGCCGCAATGGCTGCTCATACTGCGATGGAATTAGCCATGGGCACCCAGGCTGAAGAAGTGACCCGTGTCAGTCGCCTGATGCGCCAGACCATCATCAGCTTTATCGAAGCAACAGAAGAACTGCCGGAAGATGAAAAAGCCCGCCGCAAAGTGCTGAACGACCACGAGCTGATGCAGTTCGACCGGGAATTTCAGGATGAAGTTCTGCAACAGATCAGCGCGATGAAACATCCTCAGAAGGATAAACTCAAAGAGCTACGACTTATGGCCCAGAATGATGGCGTGAGCTGCTTGGGACTGGCGGTTTAATCTTTCCCTCCGAATAAACAAAAGGCCCGCAGAATAACTTCTGCGGGCCTTTTAACGTTCAGAGAGTCGCTTTACTGCGTCGCATCGGCGTCAGTAGTGCTCTCGTTAAGATCCCGGTCCCGGACACTGCTGTGAAAAGATTTTTCGTCGTCGCTTTCCACCGACACCGACCCTTGCTCTACCTGTTGCTCAAGATCAGACTCAAACATCAGGTTACCGCTGCTCATCAGGTCCTGATAGGCGTAATAACCAAAGCTAACGCAAACTACAATCACGACTGCCGGAAGGCTGACATAGATTTTTTTATAGTGACGGGCAACAAACAACAGGAAGAGCGCCACCTCTACCAGCCCAAGACCCAGCACTAAATAATCCCCAACACCGCTGATACCGCTGACAATTGCGTTGTCTTCAGCCGTTGATGCCCCCAGAATCTCCATGCTTACAACGCCAGAACCATTGAGCATGCTGATGATAAAAATCACCAGCAACCAAGCCAATGCAATTCGCTTCTCGTGAAACAGTGCCTGAAAAAACAGGGTGCATACTGCAAAAATAAAGGCCATAAACGCACCGGCCAGATACCATTGGTAGGCGACAAACTGCTCTGTGGTCATGAAACATCCTTTAGCTGTTAACGTGCAAAACCGGACACTAACTGAGTAACCCGCAGAAAGCTCTGCGTTAAAACAAAAAAAGCCTGCCCTGAGACCAGAGCAGGCCAGATACAGCACTTATTTTTTCAGCCAACCGTTACCCAGATCAACCAGGTTACCCGGCTTGGTTTTCTCAATCACTTTCTTACCTGCAATCTTTTCGACTTCTTCCAGTGCAATACCGTTTTTGGCAGCCAGATCTTTATAGGCCTGGGTACGCTTCTGGTTTACATCATCGACCAGGGCTTTAACACCAGCCTCAGGTTTAACAACGCCCAGATAGCCTGTGTAGCGTTCACCAACCCAGCCGTTGTCTTTGGCGGTATCCAGATCAAGTGCAAATGCCGGAGCTGCCAGAGCCATAGACAGTAAAAGAACGGTAAACAGTGCGATCAGGGAAGAAGCCCACTGCTGCGGTGCCAAGCGGTTCATGCTCATCTTGTTATCCATCAGGTTAGCTCCTTAGAAAAGATCACTGTCTTCGCTGAACATCTGATCCAGCTCTTTATCAACCTTCACCCGAATCTCATGGTCAATTTTGACATTCAGGTTAATGGTGATCGGCTCTTTCGCCCCCACCTCAATTCGAGGGGTACAGGCAGCAACAAAGCTGAACACACCTGCTAAAAGTAAAAGTCTGAGTATCATTGATACGTCCTTTGTGCTGATTCGCTGAGCGATTTATCGATCTGGTCGCTTAATCGCAGCGCTTTAAGTAGCGTCAGAATATTCTGCTCGCTGGTAAAATTCAGATTAACCGGCTGAGATTCGGCACGGTTCTCACCCCGGATCTTAAGTACAGCCGTGAGTTGTCCACTCTCTTCCATCTCAATATCCCCCTGCAAAAGATCATAATGCAGTTGGTTAAGATGCTTTAACTGGCTGGCAAGAACCGGTTGCTGTTGCAACATCGCCTGCCAGGCAGGGTTATCCCTGAGGATAATTTCACCGGCGTTACTTTTAACCAGCCCTCTGCGGATAGCAACACCCTTGTCACTGAGCAGAACCGGTAGTTTACCATTCAGCAGCCCTGTTACCTTGATCTGTTTCTCGCCAAGGGCAATCAGCTGACTCAGATCCAGTTTATCCAGCATCAGATCCGATGCCTGATCCGAAGGAAATGGGTACCTCATCTCTGACATCCAAATCCGGCCACCCAAGGTAGATGCTGAAAAATCACTCATTCTGCCTTTGAGAGATTCTTTCCCTTCAATCAGATTTGCACTGGCATTCAGATCAGCTTTCAGGCCGGTAAGTTCCACGCCTGCAAAAACTCTGTCGATATTGAGCGTAGTGGGCTGCAGATCGATATCACCGTCAGCAAGTTCAAAATTTAACGGCAGGTTAACATTACTGAATTCATAACCCTTGGCTTCACCAGTCAGTTTACTCAGACTTAAAACCACTGAAGAAGCCAATTTCTCCAACCGCTGATCGGGCGACGATACCTGAGAGATCAGTGCATTTTTGACTAACCGAGAGTCTGTTTGAAGACTGATTCGCCCATCGGTAATACGGGTTCCTGCTGGCAGGGCAAGCCATTCAGGAATTCTCGCCAGCTCAACTTCTGCCGTGACTTCATTACGAATCACATCGTCGGTAATTCGGGTATTCACCAAAAACTCAGGCAAAAGGCTGATTGGTGAACTTGCCAGCGCAGCGGTTCTGGCGGAGGCATCGACCAGCTTCCAGTTAAAATGTCCCGTGATACTGTTAATGATCTTATCAATACTCAGATCCGGTAAACGGCCAGCCAACGCCAGATCTGCCTGATACGGTACACGGGCATTTCGCTTAAGCCCCGGATACCGGACAAAAGCTTCGCCCTGTCCCTGATGGGCAAACTGCCAACGACCACTTTGCGTCAACGGTTGCCGAAGACTGATCGACCAACGGCCATCATGCTGGAAAAGCGGCACCTCCAGACGGGAAGGCGCCCAAAGCACCGCATCATCATTGGGAGCTGGCGACAATGTGATCTCACTGCTTGAGATATCTAACTGAACATCCTGAAGCCAGGATAGGGCAACGTCCTGATCTGGTTTTGGCGCGACAATAGACGCCAGCTCCAGCCCGATGTCAGCATTCATACCTATATTCAGTGAAAACTGCCTCGACTGATTGGCAAACAGAGCCTGAGGTTTAAGTTCTGCTTTCAGCTCACTTTCTAAGCCAAAAGCCAGTTTTTCAGGTGTCAGTTTTATCTGAGGCAATAGCAGTTGAAACGCTATCGAGTTTGATGCCTTTGGTTGCCAACCCAGCTCCAGACCGGACAGATCTATCACTTTAGAAGCCAGATCCGCACGAATGACATCTTTAAGTTTAAGGCTTAGTCGCCCTCCCTGACGTAGGGCATCCTGATCCAGACCTTTCAACCAATGATGCAGTTCGGAATCCTGTGGCAGGTTGAATAAGGCAGTAATGCAGCTTCCGGAAAGATCCTGAATCAGCTCTTTTCCGGGATTAAATCGAATCTGCTCTGAACCAGCCTCAGAAATACGGTACCCCAGGGAAAGGGTTCGCGGCTCAAAAGTGAACTTGCAGGCCTCTGCTGCTCCAGAATCAATAGCCCTAAGATCAAAAGCCGGAAGACTAATCGCAATATCCGCCTTCTGGGCCTGCATCTGCAGAGCAAGCTTCGCATCAGAATCAATAAGTTGCAGGCCGTATTGATCGACCCGGGACTTCAGCTCTTCAAGCGAGCTTTTTAGGGGAATCCATGTCGGAAGTTTTAACGCATCAGGAGATAACTGATCCAGTTGTTTCAGGGTCAGACTTAGCTGGTGATCCTGCGGACTCAAGCGCAGCCTGAAATCCAGATTTGCATCCCCAGCCCCTAACTCATTCCGGGAACTAAAGCTCAGCTGCCAGTACGGCTGACCATTTTTATAACCCGGATCACCACTGAAGTACTTGGCGCTAACGGTATGTTTCAGCGGCATGCCGTGAAGATCCAAAGACCTGATCGTCAGAGTTTGCAGCTGATACTGCTTTCGGAGTGACTCAAGCTGAACAAACAGCGAATCGACCTGATTCAGATACTCACCATAAGATCTTTGAACACTCAGCTTCTGATTCAGCAGCAATTCTGCAGCGGTCTGAGGCTGTTCGCTCTGAACGGAAGACTTTGCAGAATCTTCAATCGGAGCGGCTGTATCCGGTACTCTAACCTCTGAAACATCAGGAGATTGCGCGACAGGCACAAGTACCGGTAGCTGATCCGGCAAGCGGATCGACAGCCGATCAATAATAAGATCACCACTAAAAGGCCAACTCACGCCCTGAAGCTGCAGTTGGCTACTATTCGGCCCGGACAGCGTCAGCTGACGAAGGCGCTGCCAGTTTTCCAGCTCAACAGTCTCCAGATGCAGGCTCTTTGGCGGTAAGCCAGCGACAGGTTTAGAAAGCAGGTATTGATTGGTAAAAGAGGGAAGCCAGCGGTCATGACTATAAGCCAGAACCGCCAGCAGAAGGATCAGAAAGAGCAGCAGGCTCAGCAAAGACGCTGAACCCATAATCAGAAGACGCTGAAACCGCATCTGAATCACATCCTGTCCTTAGGTACCCGGGAGGCTGCGCTTAGAGACGCATCTCAATACCCTGAGCCGCCATAAAGGCTTTGGCTTCAGGAATGGTGTATTCGCCGAAGTGAAAAATACTGGCCGCCAGTACCGCATCAGCCAGCCCCTCTGTCACGCCGTCGGCCAGATGCTGCAGATTACCGACACCCCCTGAGGCGATCACAGGAATCGGGATCGCGTTACTGATAGCCCGGGTCACTTCCAGATCAAAACCGTTTTTGGTGCCATCACGATCCATACTGGTCAGCAGAATCTCACCGGCACCATAGTCATTCATCTTAATCGCCCACTCAACCGCGTCGATACCGGTTGGCTTACGACCGCCGTGGGTGAAAATCTCCCAGCGACCCGGCTCGCCCTCGGCACTGACACGTTTGCAGTCAATGGCAACAACGATGCACTGGCTACCAAAGCGTTCAGCTGCCTCACGGACAAAGTCCGGATTAAATACCGCTGCGGTGTTAATGCCTACTTTGTCGGCACCGGCATTCAGCATACGGCGGATATCTTCACAGGTACGGATACCCCCACCCACGGTCAGCGGGATGAAGACCTCACTGGCGATCTCTTCCACCATATGAACGGTGGTTTCACGGTCTTCGTTACTGGCGGTGATATCAAGAAAGGTGATCTCATCCGCACCTTGTTCGTTATAGCGTTTGGCAACCTCAACCGGGTTACCGGCGTCACGGATATCAACAAAGTTCACGCCTTTAACCACGCGGCCTTTGTCCACATCCAGACAAGGAATAATTCGTTTGGCCAGTGCCATGTTCGGCTCCTGTTCTCTATAAATCCAAAGTGATGAGACGACTGCAGCGTTATGCCTGCCAAAAGCTGTATCGAATTTTATCTGTAGCCGCCATGGATGGCGGCGGGCGAAAGTTCGGTTCAGGGATGAACCGACGCACGCCAGATAAAATCGATAGCAGCCTTTATTGCGACGGGCACTGAATCAGGCGCTTTTGCCATCCCATTCAGCAAAGTTCTTCAGCAGTTGCAGACCCGCATCGTGACTCTTTTCCGGGTGGAACTGCACGGCAACTACGTTTTCGTGAGCCAGTGCCACATGGCAGGTTTTGCCATAGCGGGTTTCACCAATGACCTGAGACGGATCCGCCGCTTCCACGTAGTAGCTGTGGACAAAATAGAAGCGGGCATCATCTTCAATGCCGTTCCAGATCGGATGGCTCTGAGTCTGTTTCACCCGATTCCACCCCATGTGAGGCACTTTCAGTTTTTCGCCATTGTCATCCACCAGCGGATCACCAAAGAAACGTACATGGCCTTCAAACTGCCCCAGACAAGGTACGCCACCGTTCTCTTCACTGTCCTGCATCAGAGCCTGATAGCCCACGCAGATTCCAAGGAAAGGCTTACCGGAAGCGATATTTTCCTGTACCACTTTATCCACACCCAGCCGACGGATCTCCGCCATACAATCGCGGATCGCACCAACACCCGGCAGCACTACGTGCTCTGCATTACGGATCACCTCAGGGTCAGATGTGACAACAACCCTCTGATTGGTCGCAACATGCTCAAGCGCTTTGGACACCGAGTGGAGATTACCCATGCCGTAATCGATAACAGCAATAGTTTTCATCGTAATTCCTTAACTGAGAGCTTAAAGGCTACCTTTAGTGGATGGCATCATGCCGGCCATACGCTCATCCATGGTCAGCGCCATACGCAGAGCACGGCCAAAGGCTTTGAAGATTGTCTCGGCCTGATGGTGAGCGTTGTAACCTTTCAGGTTATCGATGTGCAGGGTCACACCGGCATGATTCACAAAGCCATGGAAAAACTCTGAGAACAGCTGGGTATCAAATTTACCAATGCTGCCCCGGGTAAAATCAACATTCAGACACAGCCCCGGACGACCGGAGAAATCGATCACCACACGTGACAGGGCCTCATCCAGCGGAACATAAGCATGACCGTAGCGGGTCATCCCTTTTTTATCACCAACCGCTTTGGCAAAGGCCTGACCCAGGGTAATACCCAGATCTTCAACAGTATGGTGGTCATCGATATGCAGATCCCCTTTGGCAACGATATCCATATCGATCAGGCCATGCCGGGCGATCTGGTCAATCATGTGCTCTAAAAAAGGAACGCCGGTGTCGATGTTCAGTTTGCCGGTGCCATCAAGATTGATTGAAACCTTAATCTGGGTTTCCAGGGTGTTACGCTCTACGCTTGCGGTACGCTCCGCCATGAAGATTCTCCGGAGGGCTTTGTTATTCAAGAAAACGTGAATTATAGAGAATCTGACCTGCTATCCGCTACAATACTTCCGCAGACATCGCGCTTTATTCCAAGCGCTTTCTGGATCGCAACTAAGGTATCCGGTGCTATATGGGGTCAGACCTGCTTATTATGCACCATTCAAAAGGGTTTTATGTCCAAAACCGCTTTTATCTTTCTTTCGGAGACGCTGTATGCCCGTTTTATTAACAATCGTTAATGACAAGACCGACCAAGCCCGTGTTGAGCAGCTGGAAAAAATCTATGCTGACGCTCAACCTGAACGTCTGGCACAGCTTCCGAATGTCGATTCTGCGAAAAGCTTTGTAGAAAATATTTTGCAAAGCCCTGATCATAGCTTCTATTGCGGACTTTTTAACGAACGACTGATCGCGGCGCTGGTTGTCAGTACAGATGATAACTTCTGGCAGGTCAGCCACCTTTGTGTTCGTAGCGTAACTCGTCGACGCGGTGTTGGCAGCCGCCTACTCACCCTGGTTATTCAGGCTGCCCGCAACGAAAACAAAGCGATTCGCATTGCCACCAGCGCCCTGATGACTCAGGATCATATAATTTTGCAACGCATGGGCTACACCCTGAATGAAACAGGTGATAGCTATCTGCTGGATCTTCGCTAACAAGTCAGAGATGGTCCGGATACTTTTAACGATCCTAACAATTCATGCTTAAACAAACAGGGAAGGAATTAACGTGCGACTCATACTAAAAACTCTACTGTACCTGGTGGGCTTTATTGTTGTGCTCCTGGCGGGCGTCGCAATCTACCTGACACAGTTTTTCGATGCGAACCAATACAAACCTCAGATTCTGGAGGCCGCTGAAAGCGCAGGTGTTCCCCTGGAGATTAATGGTGAACTGAACGTCACTGTTTTCCCGCGCATCGGCCTGAATATCAATGAAGTCGCCGTTAAGCTTCCTGATGAAACAAAAACGACCCTGGCCTCAGTAAATCAGGTCGCTGTTTCTGTGAAAGTCATGCCTCTGTTTTCCGGCTCGGTTGAAGTTGACCGTGTCATTGTGGACAAACTTGAAGCAGATCTGGTTGTGGATAAATCAGGTGTCGGCAACTGGCAGGCACTGATTCCGGAAAGCACGGAAACGGATGCAGAATCTAAAACCGATACAGCGGCAAGCGACTCATCTGCAGACAATGCCGAAAGTTCGCCAGCGGCCCTGCCTGCCATCGCCATTGGCGGCATTGATATTACCAACGCACGACTGAGCTTTACCGACCAGCAACAGGATATGCGTTTTGCGGTTAAAGAACTTAACTTCACCAGTGACGATGTCAAACTAGGGGAAAGCTTCCCGATTCAGTTCTCTACCCAGGTATCCAGCAGCAACCCTCAACTGGATGCAACTCTGCAACTGAGCGCCCGTGTTCTGGCAGATCTGGACAAGCAATTGTTCCGCCTGAACAGCCTTGATCTTCAGCTGAATGCCAACTCACCACTGATTCCCGGCAACAAAGCACAGCTGACCGTTCAGGCTGATGCTGAAGCAGACCTGCAGAAGGATGTTGCTCGCCTTAATGCCCGCAAGATTGGCGTAAACGGTATCAATATCGCGCTGAACACTCAGGTTAACAAACTAACAACGGCTCCTGCGGTTAAAGGTGACCTGAAGATTAGCCAGTTCAACCTGAAAGAAACACTGGCACAACTTGAGATTGTATTGCCGGAGATGGCGCAGAAGGATGCGATGAACGCTCTGGCGCTATCTGCTAATTTCGAGGCATCCACAGAAGCCGCAGCGATTAAAGACCTTCTGATCACACTGGATGACACCACCATTAAAGGTGGTGCATCTGTAAAACTCGCTAATCAGGCCATTGTTGCTCAGCTGGATATCGATAAACTGAACGCTGACCACTATTTGCCGCCGGTTAAAGAGGAAGAGGCAGCAGCTAAAGACGCAGCACCAGCCGAGTCTTCACCTGAAACCGATTTGCTTCCCGTTGAGCTGATCAAAACCCTGAATGCGGATGCAAAAATCAACCTGAATCAGCTGACCATTAAAAAGCTGGATATCTCAGACATTCAACTGGCCGTCACCGCTAAAGATGGTGTTGTGGATCTGAGCAAGGCAAACGCCAGGCTCTATGATGGCAGCATCACCAATACCGCCCGACTGGATGTTCGCCCAACACCTCTGACCATCAGCTTTGAACACGCGACCTCTGGTGTGCAAATTACGCCAATTCTGGCACAGATGGTTGAGTTCGAAGACGTGACAGGTGCTGTGTCAGCTAACGCTAACTTCACAACCAAAACTAACCGCGTTTCAACCCTGATGAGCAACCTCAACGGCAAGGTCGACTTCAATGTTCTCAACGGTGCGTTCCTCAATACCAACCTGGCAAAAGAGATGTGCAGCGCCCTCGGTAATGCTAAAAACGCTCAATGGTCGCCTAATACAGACTTCACCTCACTAAAAGGCAGCATGGTCTTTAAAAATGGTGTCGGCCAAAACAAAGACATGACCATAGCAACACCGGGTATTTTGCTGACCGGTTATGGCAACCTGAACCTGCCAAAAGAGACCTTTGCCTACAATATGGGCGCACAGATTACTGATGCCAATGACAAAGTCTGTACCGTTAAAAGTAACTTAAAAGCGGTACGTTGGCCGGTCGCCTGCAAAGGCAGCTACGGCACTCCTTTTGATATTAATTGTGGTCTGGACAGCAGCGCCATTGGCGATACCATCGCCAAAATAGCTGAAGCAGAGGCGAAGGCTGCCATTGATGCTGAAAAAGCCCGTCTCAAAGCTAAAGCCGATGCTGAAAAAGCCCGCCTGAAAGCTCAAGCAGATGCGGAACAAGCTCGTTTGAAAGCAGAAGCAAAAGCCAAGCTTGAAGCGGAAAAAGCTGCAGCTCGGAAGAAAGCTGAAGAGGAAGCAAAGAAAAAGCTGAAGAGCCTTTTCAATTAAGCCGCCGACACCCCAGTCGAGTTCTTGGGATGCACTCTCTTGATTTGACCAAAACGTATCCTCAGCTAAAATGAGCAAAACCTAGTAAAAGGGTCGGTTATACCGACCCTTTTCTGTACCGCATGCGCTACGCAAACCTTAAAAAGCCATACCCACAGGTATTCAACTTGGATCTGTCTGTAAAACCCCACAGCCCTGAACGCATCTCCACAGCCATACTCGACTGGTATGATGAGCATGGCCGCAAATCTTTGCCCTGGCAACAAAACCGCACCGCATATAAAGTCTGGTTATCGGAAGTCATGTTGCAGCAAACTCAGGTCGCGACGGTAATCCCTTATTTCGAAGCTTTTATTAGCCGCTTCCCAAACGTCACAGCACTAGCCAAAGCCGATATTGATGAGGTGCTGCACCTTTGGACAGGGCTCGGCTACTATGCACGTGCGCGTAATCTGTATAAATGCGCGCAGGCTGTTGTGGAAGAGTATCAAGGCGAATTCCCTGAAGATCAGCAACTTTTAGAGGCACTTCCCGGCATTGGACGCTCAACAGCCGCTGCTATTGTTGCCCAGAGCTATGATAAGCGTGCCGCCATTCTTGATGGCAACGTCAAACGACTTCTGGCACGCCTGCATTGTGTTCCCGGATGGCCTGGGCAAAGCAACACCCTGAAAACATTATGGGAATTGGCAGAGCACTACACCCCCCCAGACCGTTGTCAGGCATATACTCAGGCGGTAATGGATATGGGAGCGATGGTCTGCACCCGCAGAAATCCGAAATGCGATCTCTGCCCGATCGAACAATGGTGCGCTGCCCGAAGTACCGCCAGCCAGCATGACTTCCCTAACTCGAAACCCAAAAAAACCAACCCTGTTCGCCAACAAACACTTTACCTGCTGCAAAATAGCCAACAGCACTATTTGTTGTTGCAACGCCCCCCCACTGGTATTTGGGGAGGGCTGTGGAGCTTACCGGAGCAGGAAGAACTGGAAAACCTGTTGTCGGAAATACCGCAATGTGAGCACTACCAGCATCTTGAACACAAGTTTTCTCACTTCACCTTGCAAGCGGAGATTAAACTGGTCAGCTTAACGGCAAACCAGGAGCATCTGCTTGAAAACTGTATTGGCGAACCGAGTAAGCGCTGGTACAACCCCAAACAGCCCGATAGTATCGGCTTGCCAGGCCCCATCCATAAACTGCTTCACCGTTAAGCTGGCCTGTATTATTTATCTGGAGATAATCACCATGAGTCAGACCGTATTCTGCAAAAAATACCAGAAAGAACTTGAAGCCCTTAGCGTTCCCCCTTTCCCAGGCGCAAAAGGTCAGGAGATTGTACAAACCGTTTCTAAGCCCGCCTGGCAGGAATGGCTGAAATACCAAACTATGCTGATCAATGAAAAACATCTGAACATGATGAACCCGGAATCGCGCCAGTTTCTGATGACAGAAATGGATAAATTCTTCTCAAATTCTGATGATCTTGAGCCCGTTGCCGGCTACGTACCTCCGGAAAGTTAAAAAGCCATTAAGCGACTGTATTTTTTTAACTTTTTTTGAAAAAAGAGTTGACGCAAAAAAGCCTTTCCTGTTTAATACGCCTCGTTGGCCGGATAGCTCAGTTGGTAGAGCAGAGGATTGAAAATCCTCGTGTCGGCGGTTCGATTCCGTCTCCGGCCACCATCTTTTTTTTGCTGGGGTATCGCCAAGCGGTAAGGCACCGGTTTTTGGTATCGGCACTCCCAGGTTCGAATCCTGGTACCCCAGCCATCTTTGCTTCAGATCTTATATGCCGGTATAGCTCAGTCGGTAGAGCAACTGACTTGTAATCAGTAGGTCCCGGGTTCGACTCCTGGTGCCGGCACCATTTCAGCACTCTCATGAACATCCCTCGCTGATAATCTCCCTTGAAGCACTGATCGATAAGACCAGACTTGGCCGGATAGCTCAGTTGGTAGAGCAGAGGATTGAAAATCCTCGTGTCGGCGGTTCGATTCCGTCTCCGGCCACCATTTCTGTTGGGGTATCGCCAAGCGGTAAGGCACTGGATTCTGATTCCAGCATCCCCAGGTTCGAATCCTGGTACCCCAGCCA
>JBLWSY010000004.1:0-237596 GCA_048270425.1 Oceanospirillum sp. | reverse complement strand
CCTGAGTCCAGTTGAATATCGAACTCAGGCCATGGCAGCCGGATAATAAAGTGTCCAACTTTATGGGGTCACTTCACCCTGCGGCGTTTTTCATTTAAATCCGATATCAACAGCAGAAAGTAATAAGCATTACTGGGATTGATAAAGCGCGATCTGATTACGGCCGTTTTCTTTAGCGCTATAAAGAGCCTGATCCGCCTGTTCCATAAGACCTTCCAGATTTTCTTCGCTGCGCATACAAATGCCCATACTCAGGGTAACCTTGAGAGTTTTATCCGGCAGAGTTACTTCAGTATTTTCGATCATAGTTCGCAGCGTTTCCATACGCACCAGCAAGTCAGCCTCGCTCACACCCTGCGTTAGCAGGCAAAACTCTTCCCCTCCTAAACGAGCTATCAGGGTGTCATTCTGGCTTTCCGAACGGATGCAATCAGCAACCACCTTCAGAACCTCATCACCGATACTGTGGCCGTAGCTGTCGTTGACCTTCTTGAAGTAATCAATATCCATCATCACCAGCCCCAGCTCGAGAGCACTATCTTCGGCCTGAGCAATCAGCTCATCCGCCGCGGGATAAAAAAACTGACGATTGGGTAATCCAGTAAGGAAATCTTTGTAGGCCGCTTCCTTCAGCTCGCTGACACTCAGCAGCAGATCCATCATATTGTTGATGCGGCTATAGAACTCTTCGACGGTAAAGCCTTTGTACATAAAATCATTGGCACCGCACTTCAGAATCTGAGCAGGGATCTGCTGATCGATCTGACCGGAAATACCGATAATAGGTAGTTCTGTAGACGAATACTGTTTGCGAATACGTCGAATCACATCGTAGCCACTCATCCCTGGTAGCTGGTAATCCATCATTACCATGGAGATATCACTGCGACTGGCCAGAATATCGACAGCCTGCTCACCACTGGTTGCAAGAATGACCTGATAATGCTGTCGCTGTAACAGAACTTTAAGGTAGGCGCAGTAAGTGGTTGAATCATCAACCACCAACACCTTGTGCATTCGATTGGAGATCAGGCGCTTAACCAGAGAGATCACATCCTCCAGTCCATCCTGATCTTTAAAGAAATAATCGATAACATCCCGGTCCATTACGGATTTACGGGTTTCGCTATCCAATGAGCTGGTCAGGGCAATAGCCGGAATTTTATGCTCAATTGCCAGATCCAGAGCGGCACCGGGCGCGGCATCTTCCAGAATCAGGCCACTGATAATAGCCATGTATTCCTGAGGTTTGTCATCAAGCAGTTTTTTTGCTTCACCACAGGTTTTAACAGAGTCGACCTGCAGCCCTTTGACCTGAGTCATCAGGGCTTGGGCGAGTACATCCCGAAAAAAGATAGAGTTGTCTGCAATCAGCAGGCGCTTTCTCAATGGCATGTTTTCGCCTTAATCGTTCGGGCAGCTCTGATCAGACGCCGACAGCTACCGGTGTCATAAGGTCGCCGGCCAGGAACGCCCACTGCTCAGGCCAATTTTCAACGGGTGAACGCCCAGAGCGGGCGTATTGCTGAATACGTCCTTCCACAATGGAGAGCAGCAACTGAGAAGTCACAGGAACCGGCATACGGGTTTTCATCTGGTCGCGGATTTCAGCTTCCCGCAGAATTTGCTTCAGCTGAGTCTCCAAACGTTCATAGAATTGCGACACTCGACTGCGCAGACGCTCATTTTCACCGACCAGAGCCTCTCCGGTAAGAATACGGCAAAGCCCCGGGTTTCGGTCTGCAAAGGCCAACACCAGAGTTAACAGATGCTCACAGCGATAAATCGCCTGAGGTTCATCATGAAGAATGCGGTTAACACGGCTGAAAACCGCATCTTCAATAAACTCAATCAACCCCTCAAACATCTTCGCCTTGCTGGCGAAATGGCGATATAACGCAGCTTCAGACAAGCCAACCTCTTTCGCCAGATTTGAGGTGGTGATTCTGGCACCGGGGTTGTTCTCCAGCATTTGAACTAATGCCTGCAGAATCTGCTCCCGGCGAGACGATTTTGTGTGCTTCTGATTACTATCCTGCGTCATGGTCTTTCCAGTTTTCCCAGCTTTTTTATCAGTACCCGTTACCGGTATCAGTCCTGATTGGTGATAAGGGTTCCCACCCCGGCATCCGTGAAGATCTCAAGCAGGGTCGCGTGAGGCACCCGGCCATCAATAATATGAGAGCTTACCACGCCATTTTTAACAGCGCTTAATGCACAACCAATTTTCGGCAACATGCCGCCATAAATAGTGCCATCTTCGATCAGCTCATCGACCTGGGCAGTACTTAACCCAGTCAGGATATCGCCATCTTTATCAAGCAATCCGGCAATGTTGGTCAGCAACATCAGTTTCTCGGCACCCAGTGCTTCGGCTACTTTACCGGCTACAAGATCTGCATTGATGTTATAAGAGCGGCCTTCTTTATCAACGCCAATCGGTGCAATAACCGGGATAAAATCACGCTGAACCAACATATCAACCACATCGGTTTGTACGGCAGCCACTTCACCCACATGACCAATATCGATAATTTCCGGGGCCGTCATCTCAGGGGTTTTATGAGTCACTTTAAGCTTGGTTGCCTGAATCAGGCCGCCATCTTTACCGGTCAGACCAACGGCTTTACCGCCAGCCTGATTAATCAGGCTAACGATCTCTTTATTCACCAGACCACCGAGTACCATTTCCACCACATCCATAGTGGCTTCATCGGTAACCCGCATACCGTTAACAAAGCGGGATTCGATCTTAAGTTTTTCCAGCAACTCGCCAATCTGAGGACCGCCACCATGAACCACAACCGGGTTAATACCAACCTCTTTCATCAGCACCATATCGCGGGCGAAAGATGCTTTCAGTGCCTCATCAGTCATAGCGTTACCGCCATACTTGATCACAATGGTTTTACCGGAGAAGCGCTGGATATAGGGCAAAGCTTCACTAAGAACCTTTACCACTTCGATAGCATGCTCTGTATTGGTGCTTTTGGCGGTATTAGCGGCGTTGTCACTCATGGGAGTACCTGTCAAACCTCTTAATTGCTCTTTGGCGTTTCCGGTATGCGTAAAGTTTCAGATTTTACCCATGACCGTTTAGCAGAACCTGCAGGGGCCGTCAGGTTCTTCTCTTTATCTTTTTGAACAGGCCTGTTCGGCAGGAACAGGTCATAATAAACCGAAAGTAACTTTCCAGATGATTCCGATTCCGGCCATCAATTACTGGCGACCGGAATGGCCAAAGCCACCAGCGCCTCGGTCAGAAGCTTCAAAATCATCAACAATATTCAGTTTTGCCTGCACCACGGGCACCAGCACATACTGCGCAAGACGCTCACCGGGCTCCAGGGTAAAAGCGGTTTGGCCACGATTCCAGCAGGAGATCATCAACTCGCCCTGGTAGTCTGAATCGATCAGGCCCACCAGATTGCCCAGCACGATACCGTGTTTATGGCCCAGCCCCGAACGGGGCAGGATTACGCCGGCCAGGCCAGGATCACCGATATGAATCGCAAGGCCGGTTCCAATCAACTGAGTTTCACCGGGTTGCAGCGTCACAGCTTCATCGATACACGCGCGCAGATCCATACCGGCAGAGCCTTCTGTAGCATAGTGCGGCAGTGGCAGCTCGTTACCAATTTTAGGGTTCAGGATTTTAACGTCGAGTGTACTCATCAGATAACCGTGCTCATTTAGAATTCGGGAAAATTTAACGGGGTTTACCGGCTCTCTTTTGGTGCATCAAACCATCTCCGGTAACAGCCAAGCATTATAACAATTTCAGCGCTGACTGCTTGTTAAACTTGTGCATCATGCCTGTTTTTCGTGATGAAAACGGTTAGCGATGCAACGCACCAGATCCCGGGCCAGATCCTGCTTAGCCGCCTGCTCAGGGCGATCTGACACCAAGGCTCCATCCTGCTGCCAAAGCAGAGTGACGGCGTTCTGATCACTGTTAAAGCCTATGTCGGTGCGGGAAACGTCATTGGCGATGATCATATCCAGATTTTTACGCACCAGCTTATCGGCAGCGTACGCCTCAACGTCTTGCGTTTCGGCTGCAAAACCAACGGTGAAAGGACGTTCTTCATGTTTGGCCACGGTGGCAACAATGTCCGGATTTTGCACCAGATGCAGAACCAGATCATTTTGACCCGGCAGCTTCTTCATCTTCTGATCCGCTGCATTGGCCGGGCGATAATCGGCTACAGCCGCAGCGGCAATAAAGATATCAGTCTGAGCAATAACAGACAGACTTGCATCCAGCATCTGCCGGGCACTTTGTACCGGGATATGATTCACCCCTTCAGGTATTTTAATCTGCACAGGCCCGGCAATCAGATTTACCCTGGCACCGGCTTTTAAGGCCGCCTCTGCCAGCGCGAACCCCATCTTACCGGAGCTGTGGTTACTGATATAACGCACAGGGTCAACCGCTTCCCGGGTTGGGCCTGCGGTGATGGTAACGGTCTTTCCTGCCAGCAGGCCGCCAAGATCTGTCATCTGTGGATCAAGACTGGCGGCGCTGCTTTTCTCTTCAGCGGCCTGATGAATCAGCGCAGCCAGTGCTTCCGGTTCCAGCATACGACCCGGCCCCACATCGCCACAGGCCTGCTCCCCCTGATCCGGCCCCAGCAGCTGATAACCGCAAGCTTGCAGCTGCAGCGCATTGCGCTGTGTTGCAGGATGACGCCACATTGCCTGATTCATCGCCGGAGCCAACAGTACTTCAGCTTCGGTCGCTAAACAGAGTGTCGTTAGCAGATCATTGGCCATACCTGCCGCCAGTCGCGCCATAACATCTGCACTGGCGGGTGCGATCACAATCAGATCTGCCCACTTGGCCAGCTCGATATGCCCCATCCCCGCCTCAGCTTCCGGATCGAGAAGATGTGTATGCACAGGGTTTCCGGACAGCGCCTGAAACGTCAGCGGTGTAATAAAGGCTTGAGCACCTTCTGTCATCACCACACGAACCTCAGCACCGGCTTTTATCAGCAAACGGGTCAGCTCAGCAGATTTGTAGGCAGCGATACCACCACTGATTCCCAGCAGAATACGAACCTTCGCCAACATGATAGACACCCTCAGTAGATAAACCCGGTCAAAGACCCAAAACAATGAAGCCCGCAACCTACACTATGAAATAAGCCAAAATATCAGAGCGCAACAAGATAGCATGAGCGCCCTCTAGCGTCAGCTTTGCTCTTGATACTCCTCCGGCTATTTTATGAATCTTTTTAACCCCCGGACGAACTGATAATTGCAGCTTGCGCAAACACTGCCCAGGATGAAATATGGTGCTATAAAGGAATAAGCGACCAGTCATCAGGGAGGTGACCATGAGCCTTAAGGATTGGCCGGAACAGGACCGGCCCAGAGAAAAGCTGCTGCGCCAGGGTGCACAGGCACTGAGCGATGCAGAGTTACTGGCAATCTTTCTTCGTACCGGCATTCCCGGTAAAAATGCTGTCGAGCTGGCCCGGGAGCTCTTGTCAGGCTTTGATGGTTTAAGAGCGCTGCTGGAAGCCGATCTTAAAACCTTCTGCAGTCACAACGGACTTGGCCCCGCAAAATTTGTGCAGCTGCAGGCGGTGCTGGAGATGGGCAAACGCCATCTGATGGCCCGGCTTGAAAGCGGGGAAGCACTGACCAGCCCGGAATTGGCTGAACATTATCTGATCACTCAGCTGCGTCATGAACCCCACGAGGTGTTCGCCTGCCTCTTTATGGATAACCAGCATCAGGTGCTGGCTTTTGAGCCTTTGTTCCGGGGCACTATTGATAGCGCAAGCGTCTATCCCAGAGAAGTTGTTAAGCGCGCCCTGGCCCATAATGCTGCTGCCGTTATTTTTGCCCACAATCACCCGTCTGGCATCGCCGAACCCAGTCAATCCGATGAACGCATTACTCATAAACTGACTCAGGCACTGAATCTGATTGAAGTCCGGGTACTGGATCACTTTATTATTGGCAACGGAGATACGGTTTCTCTTGCTCAACGCGGCCTGATGTAGATAATGTGCCCCTTCTGGCTGACTTTTTGTTCTTTTTGGAACTGGCTTTTTGTCACTTCCGTTAAAAAGGGCAGAAAAACGGCCGCAAAACCACATAAAACTTGTCAGCTAGTGGGCATTCTGATATAACAGTGCGCCTTTAAATTGATGGGTTGAAGCAGGGCGCCGTTTGTTCCGGCTGATTCGCTGATTCCCCCAGGTTTCTTGAATAGTTAAGACGCCTAGCTAGCGGCTGGAGGCTAGAAAATGTCCAAAGTTTGCCAGGTTACCGGGAAGCGTCCTGTAACCGGAAATAACGTATCACACGCACAAAATAAAACGCGTCGTCGTTTTACTCCTAACCTTCACACGCACCGTTTCTGGGTTGAAGCCGAGAAGCGTTTTGTGAAACTGCGCGTATCTGCTAAAGGCATGCGCATCATTGATAAGCAAGGTATCGAAAAGGTACTGGCTGACATTCGTGCACGCGGCGTTAAGCTGTAAGCACTGAATAAAGGAGATTCGTCATGCGTGATAAAATCAGAATGGTATCGTCTGCTGGTACTGGTCACTTCTATACCACAGACAAAAACAAGCGTACTACGCCAGACAAACTGGAAATGAAGAAATTCGATCCGGTTGTACGTAAGCACGTTATGTATAAAGAAGCTAAAATCAAATAAGATTTTTTCTTCTGAAAAAGCCCGGCTTGTCCGGGTTTTTTTATGCCTGCATAATACCCCACGCTCTAACTGGGTTATTCATAAACACCCGCACCAAGCCATGTTTAATCCCCGGGCTCTAACCGGGTACTCTGATCTCTGAGAGAAACGTGTCATGCCTGAATTACCGGAAGTTGAAACGACCCGAAAAGGCGTCAGCCCCTACTGTCTGAATCAGACCGTTAAACAGCTGATCGTTCGGCAACCGTCATTGCGCTGGCCGATTCCAGCCGAGCTTGAACAAAACATTTGTGGCAAAAGCATCCGTCAGGTGACGCGCCGGGGAAAATATCTGCTGTTTGGCTTTGAACACGGCACCCTGATCATACATCTGGGTATGTCGGGCAGCCTACGGATCCTGGTGGCCGAATCAGGCGAAAATAGCGCCAAAAAGCACGATCACGCCGACATCATCATGGAAAGCGGCGACACCTTGCGCTATCACGACCCACGACGCTTCGGCGCTATTCTCTGGACAGAGGAACCCATTGAAAGCCATAAGCTAATTGCACACCTGGGGCCGGAACCCTTGTCCGATGACTTTACAGCAGGCTATCTGGCCGAACGCTGTGCCAAGCGCAAAACCGCCATCAAAAGTCTGATTATGGACAGCAAGATTGTTGTTGGCGTAGGTAATATCTACGCCAACGAAGCCCTTTTTCTGTCCGGTATTCATCCGCAACAGGCCGCGGGAAGTATTAAACAGTCAACGCTAAAGACACTGACTGACAACATCAGGCTGGTGCTGCAACGCTCTATTGATCAGGGCGGGACTACCCTGAGAGACTTTGTTGGCGGTGATGGCAAGCCGGGCTATTTTGCCCAACAGCTGAACGTCTACGGCCGTGCAGGGTCAGAATGCCTGCATTGCAAAACCGAACTGAAAGAGATTCGTCAGAGCAACCGAAGCAGCGTGTTCTGTCCTAAATGCCAGCCTCTGAAAGGCTGATATAGCAGCCCTGACAACCTGATTGCTTCAAGCAATTACTAATAGCATTACAAGCACCTGAACCTGTTATTCACTATTTCAAAAAGGAACTACCATGTACGCTGCCTTTAAACATATTCACCTCCTGACCGTTGCTCTGAGCCTTGGCCTGTTCACCCTGCGCGGTATCTGGATGCTGCTTGATTCCGATAAACTGCAGAAGCGCTGGGTAAAAATTGTTCCCCATATTATCGACACTCTGCTGCTGGCCAGCGCCATCGGCCTGATGTTTCAGATTAATCAGTACCCATTTTCAGAGGGCTGGCTAACAGCCAAACTGCTGGGACTGATCGCCTATATTGTTCTGGGTACTATCGCCCTCAAACGGGGCAAAACCAAAGGCACCCGTGTGATCGCACTGGTCGCAGCCTTTGGTGTAATCGCTTATATTGTTGGCGTGGCGATTCGCCATAACGCCTTATCCTGGCTGGCCTGATAAGCCAGCAAAAGAATATCTGACAATCGTTAAGGAACAGATGCCATGCGTATTGCCGTTTTCAGCGCCCAACCCTACGACAAACAGTTTCTGGAACAGGAAAACGGCAGGCATGGCTACGAGCTGAGCTACTTTGATCAGCTGCTGAACGAGACCAATGCCGAGCTCTGTAAAGGCTTTGATGCTGTCTGCGCCTTTGTAAATGATGACCTCAGCGCTCCGGTACTGAAAAAGCTGAAAGCGCTCGGCGTGCGTTTTATCGCCCTGCGCTGCGCTGGTTTTAATAACGTTGACCTGCTGGCAGCCAAATCATTAGGATTGCCGGTCGTCCGCGTTCCGGCTTATTCTCCGGAAGCAGTGGCCGAGCATACACTGGCTCTGATTCTGACCCTTAACCGCAAAACACATCGCGCCTACAACCGGGTTCGGGAAAGCAATTTCGCCCTGAATGGCTTGCTGGGTTTTAATCTGCACGGAAAAACTGTTGGCCTGATCGGTACCGGTCAGATCGGTCTGGCTACCGCCAGGATCATTAAAGGTTTTGGCTGCAACCTGATCGCCCACGCCCCCTACCCGAATCCTGATTTTCTTGCTCTTAACGGCCGCTATGTGGAACTGGATGAGCTTTATCGGGAATCCGATATCATCAGCCTGCACTGCCCACTGAGCGAAGAGAGTCATCATCTGATCGACGAAAAAGCGATCAGCCTGATGAAAGATGGTGTGATGCTGATTAACACCAGCCGGGGCGGCTTAGTAGACACCCGCGCCCTGATTGCCGGGCTGAAAAGCCGCAAGGTCAGAGCGTTAGGTCTGGATGTGTATGAGCAGGAAAGCCAGCTCTTCTTCCATGACCACTCCGGTGAAATCATCGATGATGAACTGTTCGAACGTCTGCAGAGCTTCCCGAATGTGCTGATCACCGGCCATCAGGGCTTCTTTACTGAGGAAGCACTGACCCAGATTGCAGCAGTTACTCTGGGTAATCTGGATTGCCTGAAAAGCAGTCAGCCCTGTGATAATGAGCTGACGCACTCTATCAGCTAGAAAACCGCTGTAACCGGCCATTCAGCTCAGCTAAAAAGCGGCGCCAGACTGGATGGCAGCAACTGAAGCACAATTGGCAGCGTCACCATCGCCAACAGGGTCTGAGCGGTGGTGATCGCTGCCATCAAGGGCGCATGCCCACCCAGCTGACGTGCAAGAATATAAGACGAGGTTGCCGTTGGCATCGCTGCGAATAACAGTAATACCGAAATTTCCAGCTCGCTCAACCCAACAGTAAAACCGATCAGCGTTGCCACAACCGGCATGATAAAAAGCTTAATCAGGCTAGACGAGATCAAGGGCCAGGATGCCTCTTTTACCGCGTTCAGGTTCAACGCAAAACCCACTGCCAGAAGACCCAGTGGCAACGCTGCATTGCTGACAATATGAAATGCAGCCGCACTCCAGCCGGGAAGACCAATTCCCGTTACGTTTAATGCCATACCCAACACGCAACCAACGATAAGCGGGTTTTTTGCAATCGCTTTGATGGTTCCGCCCACACCGCTACTGCTCTGTCCTACATAGACTGCAAAAATACAGACACAGAAGACATTAATCAGAGGAATCATAATCGCCATCGCAACGGCGGCAATGGTCAGGCCGGCTTCGCCATAAAGCGCTTCAGCTGCTGCCAGCACCACATAGGTATTAAAACGCAGCCCACCCTGATACACAGAGGTAAACGCAGGACCGGATTTAGTCAGTAGCGGCTTAAGAACCACCACCAGCACCGTCATAGCAATCAGCAATCCGACAATCGCCAACGCCACCTTGTCCACAGCAACTTCATCGATCCGGGCGTTAGCCATCTTGCTGACCAGCATGACAGGAAAGAGAAAAAAGTAGGTAAAGCGCTCCACTAAAGGCCAGAAATCACCACCGGGAAAGCGAAAAATATGCAGCAGCGTACCGGCCATAATCACCATAAAGACCGGAACCAATGCATCAAGAATCAACATATAAACCTCTATTAAAACATCCTGCCAAAACGGCATTTCTGACCAGTGCGCAGTCTACCTAAGGCCTGCAACAAGTCCAAGCAAGCAGCATCCGAACTAAAGTCAGTCAACACCAAACATATAACCAAAGCTTTCTTGATCCCGCTCAATATTCAGACAGATTAGCTTCCCCGCGACAAATATGCGGCAATTAGTCACACGGTTTTTCCTGCGGATTTGGTTAGACTTGGGCCATTAATTAAGCAGGCCTCCCCACCTTGGTCTCAGAAAACAACAGGCATTCAGAAATGCAGCAGGCTTTCTGATAAACAACATCTCTTGCCATGGGCGTAAGCGTTATTTATGTCGACCAAGCAGCTCAAATTTCTCTGGACTATGACGATCGCCGCGCTTCTGGTGATGCTGATCTATCTGGCCAATCACCTGAATGCCCTGATGGATATTGATGAGAGTCAGATGCCTGGTTGCGTTATGGAACAGGGCAGTTGCACGGTCATACTAAGTAGTGGCGACACCGTGAGACTTTCGGTATCTCCCTGGCCGGTATTAGCCCTAAAGCCCGTCGAATTTCGGATTATGGCCGACAATTTACGGCTTTCTTCCGCGCAACTCGCCCTAACAGGGCGCACCATGTATATGGGGATTCATCAGTACACGCTTCACCCTTTGGCCGGAAGCAATACCCTTGCAGTAAACGGGACGATCAGTGTTTGTACCGAAAAGGTTATGCCGTGGCGCGGACGACTGGAACTTGAAACCTCAGCAGGATCCCGACAGGTCTGGTTTGATTTCGATGTTCTTCAGATGTAACAGGCGTCTTTCCAAACATTGATCGTTTATAACAAACAAAACTTCTGACTTAAAATTCAGGAATCCTTTAAGGTAAGTGGCTAACGATCAGGATTAGCTTCTAACCATGGAACAGACTTATGCTCGACAGTTTTAAAAAGCACTTCTTCAAAGCCTTTATCATGTTGCTGCCCGTTGTCGCACTGATTGCCGGAATGGAGATGTATCAGAAGTCACAGATGAAAAACGCGGCCAAGGTGATGCAGATTGGGGGTGACTTTACCCTACAATCCGCTGATGGCCCTTTTACCCTCAGCGCCCGACCGGGCAAGCTGAACGTCATCTATTTTGGTTACACCCAGTGCCCGGATGTCTGTCCAACCTCGCTGTCTGTTATGGCGCATGCCTTTAAGCAACTGCCGGAAGAACAGCGGGCTAAACTGCAGGGCATTATGATCAGCGTTGACCCGGAACGGGATACACTGCAACACCTGAAAAACTACACCCAGTTCTTTCATCCGCAGATCATTGGCCTGACAGATACACCGGAAGCGGTACTCGCACTCTCCCGTAAGTACGGTGCTTTCTATCAGAAGGCCAAGATTGATGGCAGTGCCATGGGTTACACCGTGGATCATACCTCAATCTTCTATCTGACCAACGATAAAGGCGAAGTACTGGAAACGGTCAGTCACTCAGCCTCACCGGACGCTCTGCTAGAAGCGCTAAAGCGCCAGCTGAACGGATACCAATCCGGCTTAAACAATCAAGAATGACTCTGAGACAAACCATTAAGAACTTCTGTTGAGAATAAAAAGGAATCACCATGAAAAAATGGCTTACTGCACTCATTTTTACCCTGATAACGCCAATGGCACTGGCTGCCAACACGGTTGATGTGGTCAATCCCTACGCCAGAGCTGTACCTCCCGGCCAGCCCAATTCAGCGATCTTTATGATGCTGAAAAACAATTCTGCCAAAGAGGTTAGCCTGATTCGGGCCCAAAGCGGAGTAGCAGATGCCGTGGAACTACACACCCATACCATGGACCAGGGTGTTATGAAGATGCGTCAGGTGTCTGAGATCCGTATTCCAGGCAACGGCATGACTCTCCTGAAACCTGGTGGTTACCACATTATGCTGATTGGTCTGAAGCAAAACCTGTTTGAAGGCCAGAAAGTAACAGTAAAGCTTTACTTCAGTAATGGCAGTATGGCCGTTGTTGAGATGCCTATCAAAAAGGTAATGGTTGGTATGCAGCAGCACTCTACTCACTAAGCGTTTAGAGCTTTTCCGACAACACCTTTTCCAAGACAAAAAAATGGCTCAGAGAAATCTCTGGGCCATTTTTTTATAGATATATCGCTGACTGTTTGTCAGCTATACCGCTTCTGTTAAACAGCGTCAGTGCCGCTTTCTCCGGTACGGATACGGATAACCTGTTCCAGCGCAGAAACAAAGATCTTACCATCGCCAATCTTACCGGTATTCGCCACTTTGGTGATCGCTTCAATCACCTGATCCACCACATCATCGCCTACCGCAATCTCAATTTTTACTTTAGGCAGGAAATCGACCACATACTCTGCACCACGGTACAGCTCAGTGTGACCCTTCTGACGGCCAAAACCCTTAACTTCCGTTACGGTAATACCCTGAACACCAATCTCAGAAAGAGACTCACGCACATCGTCCAGCTTGAATGGTTTAATAATCGCAGTAACCAGTTTCATTGTTGTACTCCTGTGAAAACGGCCCCAGCCCGATGAGCTGGTGAAAATGAGTGAACAGGTCTGGTGTGCATCCCCTGTCTAAACTGCCAATAGCATACTGCTATTGTTGACAATAAAAAAGGGTACCCGAAGGTACCCTTAAGCTTTTTGAGGTCAAACCTCTTTCTATTTTTCTTAATCTTTATCGTTTGCCGGGTCGAGCTCTTATTTTTGTTGGTTTAACACACAGTGCTTAAACCCTGAACATCCTTGTTCAGCTTTTAATGATTAACCTTTAGTGAACTCTGGGTAAGCTTCCAGACCACACTCAGCAATATCAACACCGTCGTACTCTTCTTCTTCAGAGACACGGATACCGATAACTGCTTTCAGAATGCTCCAAACGATCAGGCTTGCTACGAATACCCAGCCGAAGATAGAGATGATACCCAGCAGCTGCGCAGAGTAAGTTGCATCACCATTGGTCATAGGTACAGCCAGCAGACCCCAGATACCCACAACACCGTGTACAGAGATGGCACCAACCGGATCATCGATACGCAGTTTATCCAGGCCAATGATGGAGAAAACAACCAGCACACCACCCACAGCACCGATCAGCGTTGAAGCAAAAGCGCTTGGCGTCAGAGGCTCTGCAGTAATAGCAACCAGACCTGCCAGAGCACCGTTCAGCACCATGGTCAGATCCGCTTTACGGAACCACAGACGCGCCAGGATAAGAGCCGCGATCGCGCCACCAGCTGCTGCTGCATTCGTGTTTACGAATACCTGTGCAACGGCGTTTGCTTCGCCCACGTCAGACAGCTTCAGCTCAGAACCACCGTTAAAGCCGAACCAACCCATCCACAGGATGAAAGTACCCAGCGTTGCCAGAGGCATGTTGCTGCCCGGAATCGCATTAACCTGACCGTTAGGACCGTATTTGCCTTTACGTGCACCCAGCAGCAGAACACCTGCCAGAGCTGCAGCAGCACCAGCCATGTGAACCAGACCAGAGCCCGCAAAATCAGCAAAACCTGCCTGATCAAGGAAACCACCACCCCATTTCCAGTAACCGGATACCGGGTAGATAAAGCCTGTCATAACCACTGCAAACGCCAGGAAGGCCCACAGCTTCATACGCTCAGCAACGGCACCGGATACGATAGACATCGCAGTCGCAACGAATACCACCTGGAAGAAGAAATCAGAACGCGCAGAGTAGTAAGTCTCACCACCACTTGCCAGAACAGCGTCTGTTGTATTCTCGTCACCAATCAGGAAACCCAGATTTGGCAGAATGCCACCCGCATCACTGCTGTACATAATGAAGTAACCGCAAAGCAGATACATGGTACAGGCGATCGCGTACAGCGCGATGTTTTTGGTCAGAATTTCCGTCGTGTTTTTGGCGCGAACCAGACCGGCTTCCAGCATAGCGAAACCTGCCGCCATCCACATTACCAGCGCACCACAGATCAGAAAGTAAAAGGTATCAAGTGCATACTTGACTTGTACTAAATCTTCCATTGGAAGGCCCTCCGAAGGCTGAATTCTTTTAGCGAGTTAGCGGCTTAAATGGCATCTGTGCCGCGTTCGCCGGTACGGATACGAACAATCTCTTCCAGAGCAGTGATGAAAATTTTGCCATCACCGATCTTGCCGGTATTCGCAGCATTGGTAACCGCTTCAACGACCTGATCGACCTGATCATCGGAAACAGCAACTTCCAGTTTCACCTTTGGCAGAAAATCCACCACATACTCAGCTCCGCGATAGAGTTCGGTATGACCTTTCTGGCGGCCAAAACCCTTAACTTCAGTTACCGTGATTCCCTGGATACCGATGTCGGATAAAGCTTCGCGTACATCGTCCAGCTTGAACGGTTTGATGACTGCAGTGACCAGTTTCATTGGTTTACCCCTACGGCACGCGTTGCGTGCTTATCAGATTGAATTGTTGTCTGTAATTTTTGGTCTTATCGTGGCTTTCTCGCGGTGCACCGCTTGCTCAATGCACTCTCGCCAACATACCGGGGGATTTGCATAGGGTGTGCCAATAAGGAAAAACCTATGTTTTTCATAAGATTAGGAGTAAAAAAGGCCTGAAACCTGTCTTAGCATGCACCAAAACAGAAAAAACACTGCACCGACAAATTTCCAAAACAACCTTTGTCGCACTATTTTTGTGCACGCAAAACGCACCACGAAGAGACACAGGTGTGCCACTCACTAAGAAATAAATGACAACCTAAAAAGCCCAGGAAAAGAAAAAGCACAGAGAAAGCAAAAAAGAGACCGCCCGGAAAGTGTTACACTTTGATCTGGTAAAAGCGCAGGTGCTCTGATGCGATATAAATCCTCGTAGTCAGCACTGTTACTTCTGAATTAATGCAACTTTTGAGCGATTACGATGCTAAAACCTGAAATGATCTCCGAACTGACCCGCCAGATGAGCGAAAAATTCTCTGGCGCAGGCCTTCCCGGCGAAGCAGAACTAAAGCGCCAAATGCAGGCAGTAGCCGAGAATGTTTTTGCTAAACTCAATCTGGTGACTCGCGAAGAGTTTGATATTCAGAGCGAAATTCTGCTGCGCACCCGGGCTAAAGCTGATGCTCTGGAAACACAGGTTGCTCAGCTGGAAGCAACTCTTGCTCAGCTGATTGCCCAGCAACAGAACAACAACGGCCAAAATAACTAAAACCAGAAAACCTGCTATTAGTCGGACGTGTATTTAAGGATTGAGAGCTTCATTGAACAACGGTGAAGCTAAGAGGGTTTATTACTCAACAAGCTGTTTAAAAGCACAAGGAGCCGTGCCATGACCTTAGCTGTCATCTACAGTCGTGCTTCTGTGGGCATTGATGCCCCGGAAGTACGCATCGAAGTCCATCTCACTAACGGTCTGCCCGGGCTTGCGATTGTGGGCATGCCGGAAACCGCCGTCAGGGAAAGCAAGGACCGCGTCCGAAGCGCACTGATCAATGCCGGTTTTGAATACCCTCAACGGCGCATCACGGTAAATCTCGCTCCGGCAGACCTGCCAAAAGAAGGCGGCCGTTATGATCTGGCAATTGCTTTAGGGGTATTAGCCGCTTCCAGCCAGATTCCTGCCGATCGTCTGACAGAGTTCGAATGTTATGGCGAACTGTCACTTTCTGCAGAGCTGCGCCCTATCTCCGGCATTCTTCCTGCCGCCTTAGCCTGTGCACAGGCAGGGCGCACCATGTTGGTTCCTGCAGAAAATGGTGATGAAGCCTCTCTGCCAGAAGCCAATAAAGTGATAACGGCAAATCACCTGCTGGCTGTTACAGCTATGTTTCACGGCCAGAACGAACTGCCACTGCATCAGCTGGAAGGAAAGAAGCGCCATACGCTGTATCGGGATCAGCCGGATCTGGCGGATGTAAAAGGACAGTTTCAGGCGCGTCGGGCGCTGGAGATCGCCGCAGCCGGAAACCATCATCTGCTATTGGTTGGACCGCCGGGAACCGGTAAGACACTGCTCGCCAGTCGTCTTGGCGGCATTCTACCGAAGATGAGCGAGAAAGATGCACTGGAAGTGATGGCGCTGGCATCGGTATCCGGACGCTTCTCTATGGATGAATGGGGGCAACGACCTTTTCGCAGCCCGCACCACACCGCCTCCGGTGTCGCTTTGGTGGGTGGCGGCTCCCGGCCCAAGCCCGGTGAGATCAGCCTTGCTCATAATGGCATTCTGTTCCTAGATGAGCTGCCGGAGTACGACCGTCGCGTCTTGGAAGTACTGCGGGAACCTTTGGAATCCGGCGAAATTCATATCTCCCGGGCAACCCAACAGGTTCGTTATCCCAGTCGCTTCCAGCTGGTCGCCGCGATGAATCCCTGCCCCTGCGGTTATTTTGGCGACAGTTTAAGAAGCTGTCGCTGCACACCCAAACAGGTTCGCAGTTATCAGAGCCGTTTGTCCGGCCCGTTACTGGATCGCATCGACTTGCAGGTCGCCGTCACCAGCCTGCCACCGGAACAACTGGCCAATGTCAGCCCCGGAGAATCCAGCCAACAGGTTCAGGCCCGGGTGACAGAAGCGCACCAGCGCCAGCTGGATCGTTCCGGTAAAAGTAACGCTCAACTGACCGGTCGTGAGCTGGATAATCAGATTCTGCTGCAGGACGAAGCCAGCCGGCTTCTGCAACAGGCGATGGAACAACTGGGCTTATCGCCAAGAAGCTACCATCGCATTCTGAAAGTCGCCCGCACCATTGCCGATCTGGCTGGAGAAGAAAGTGTCGGCGTACCCGCAGTATCAGAAGCACTGGGACTCAGGCAGCTGGACAGGTATCTGCAACAGCTGACCTCCTGAGCCTCTGCGGGGCTAAAAATAAAATCTGATTCATCAAAGCGCAGTGTGACACCGAGAAAGTTCACACTGCTTTTTTGCTTTAGGCTGGTACAATTCCTGCTCAAAAATTTCATCATCTGCTTATCTGTCAGTAAAACCGTTTTTTTACCGGAAACCCAATATGCTCTCTCGCCTGAATGATCGCCAACGTGAAGCCGTGGAATATATCGGTGGCCCACTTTTGGTGCTGGCTGGTGCCGGCAGTGGTAAAACCAGTGTTATCACCACCAAGATCGCCTATCTGATCAAAGAGAAAGGCATCAAAGCCAACAAGATCGCGGCAGTGACCTTTACCAACAAAGCCGCCCGGGAGATGAAAGAGCGTGTCGGCAAACTGGTGCAGGGTAAAGAAGCACGGGGTCTGACGGTTTCCACCTTTCACAACCTCGGCCTGACCATTATCCGCCGCGAACATAAAACTCTGGGCTATAAAGCCGGTTTCTCCCTGTTTGATGATCAGGACACCAAGTCCCTGATCAAGGATCTGATGCACAAGGATTTCCAGACCGATGCCGAAATCATCGGCATGGTGCAGCACATGATCTCCAACTGGAAGAATGATCTGATCGAACCGGAGCAGGCGATGGGTCTGGCCAATGATGATCGCGAGACACTGGCTGCAGCGGTTTACCGTGAATATGATCGTCACCTGCAAGCCTACAACGCGGTGGATTTTGACGACCTGATCCGCCTGCCGGTGCGTCTGTTCCGGGACCATCCTGAAGTACTTGATCGCTGGCAGAACAAGATGCACTACATGCTGGTGGATGAGTATCAGGACACCAACGTCAGTCAGTATCTGCTGGTGAAACTTCTGATTGGCTATCGCGGTGCGTTAACCGTGGTAGGCGATGACGACCAGTCGATCTACGCCTGGCGGGGTGCGCGTCCGGAAAACCTGGTAAAACTGGGCGAAGACTTTAAAAGCCTGAAAATCGTCAAACTGGAACAGAACTACCGGTCAACGTCGCTGATTCTGCGCTGTGCCAACACCCTGATCGCCAACAACCCCCACGTTTATGAAAAGACGCTGTGGAGTAATATGGGCTCCGGCTCACCGATTCGGGTGATCAGCTGCCGTAATGAAGATGCAGAGGCGGAGCGCGTGGTCACCGAAATTCTGACCCACCGCATCAAGAACGATGGTCACTACAAAGATTTCGCTATTCTCTATCGCGGTAACCATCAGGCACGTCTGTTAGAGATCAAGCTGCAGGCGTATCAGGTGCCTTATAAGATCAGTGGCGGTACCTCCTTTTTCTCCCGTCATGAGATCAAAGACATCATGGGATACCTGCGCTTGCTGGTAAATCCGGAAGACGATAACGCCTTCCTGCGTGTAATCAATATGCCGCGCCGCGAGATTGGACCTTCCACACTGGAGCGTTTAGGTACTTATGCTAACAGTCGTCACATCAGCTTGTTTAACGCCTGTGACGAGATAGGACTGGAACAGTACCTGTCCGGTAAGGCGCTGGAGAAACTGGGTCGCTTTAATCACTGGCTGCAGCAGACTATTAAGCGCTGTGCTCAGGATGATCCTATCGCGGCCATCCGTCAGATGATTCAGGATATCGACTACGAGGCCTGGCTGCACCAAAACTCCAGTTCACCTCAGGTCGCTGAACGCCGCATGGCTAATGTCTGGATTCTCGTAGACTCACTGAAAGATACTCTGGTGCGCATGCAGGAAGAGGATGAAGAAGCGACCATTGAGGATGCGATCTCGCGTCTGGTACTGCGCGACATGCTGGAGCAACAGGAGAAAGAAGATGACTCCGACCGGGTTCAGCTAATGACACTACACTCTGCCAAAGGGCTGGAATACCCGCATGTGTACATCATCGGTATGGAAGAAGATCTGCTGCCACACCGCAACAGTATCGACGAGGGTAATATCGAAGAGGAACGTCGTCTGGCATATGTAGGCATCACCCGAGCCCGGGAAACCCTGACACTTTCTTTTGCCAGCCAGCGTAAGCAGTTTGGCGAAATGCTGAACTGCACACCGAGCCGTTTTCTGGATGAACTGCCGGAGGCTGATCTGGAATGGGAAGGCAAAGAGAAAGCACCGGATGAAGCCAAACGCGCACGGGGGCATGCCGCGCTGGATGCCCTGAAAAAACGCCTGGGCAGCGCAGACTGACAACAGAACTCAAACAGCAGACATGAAAAAGCCGGTACAGCTCGCCAAAAGCTGTACCGGCTTTTTTTGTATCAAACAGTGTTAAGACAGAGTCTTACTTGCTGTTCTCTACGATGTAATCAACGATAGATTTAACATCGTCATCGCTCAAAGATGGGTTACCACCTTTAGCAGGCATCGCGTTGAAGCCATTGATCGCATGGTTGTACAGAGTGTCCATGCCTTTGCTGATGCGAGGAGCCCAAGCACCTGCGTCACCTTTCTTAGGTGCACCAGCTGCGCCAGTGTTGTGACATGCAGAACATACGGAACCGTACAGATCTGCAGGGGACTTAGCACCACCCGCTGCCGGAGCAGGAGCTGCACCACCACAATCCTGACCTTGCAGGCAAACGTCACCAACCGGTGCCAGACGCTCTGCAATAGCTTCTTTAGACATTGCTGCCGCTTGTACTGATGTGCTCAGAACCGCGCCAGCCAGCACGCCCATTACACCCGCGATAATTCCGCTGCGTTTCACTCTCACCACCTCTAATCACTGATCCGTCAAAAAACAAGATTTGCTTTTTTTTCGGTGTGTATTCTATTAACCCTAAAAAACGGAAGTATAGCGGCAATTAGTCTTAGCGGAAATAGCCAACAGGACGCATAACCCGCTAAGGATCAGCCGATCCGCTGGTAAAAACGCCCCCAATGCGAACATCTGCCTCTGCTTATCGCAGCACATACCCGTTTAGATCTTGATTTTAAAGCGCTTTCCTCTTCGCTGTTTTGATCTCACAGGGGGTTCGGAGTAGACATAAGGTCAATAACTCCATAAAATGCTTGCCGTTGCCCGCTCGTAGCTCAGCTGGATAGAGTACCGCCCTCCGAAGGCGGTGGTCGCGCGTTCAAATCGCGCCGAGCGGGCCATTTATCTGATTTCCCCACCAGCAGTTCTCTTAGATCGGACCGATCCTACAATTTTTTCTATAGCTAACATCCGGCTTAGTCATCAGAAAAACCGTTTTTTGCCTCTGTTAATCCGCTGATTAAGCACAATCCGGCACCGACTTTTTTCGCATATCCGTCCCAGCTACTGTGTTTAGAATCCATGTCAGATCAAAGAAGTAAAATAAAGGCCTCGATGAGGTTTGCGTTCAGATCAGCAAGGTTTTACATTAGCTAATAGATATCCGGGGCACCGGTAGTAAACAGGGCAGAGTCAATGACATCATCCATCGATATCTTCACAGGAAAACTCCTTATTGTTGACGATGAACCGGTCAACGTTAAGCTACTTGAAAGAACCCTTGCCAAAGCAGGTTACAGCAATATCACCTCCACACTGGACCCAAGGGAAGTTTGCGACCTGTTCGAAGCTCACGACTTTGACCTTATTCTGCTTGATCTGAACATGCCCCACATGGATGGATTTGCGGTTCTGACTGCATTGCACAAACGCTTTAGCAATCCACCACCGGTCTTAGTCTTAACAGCCCAATCTGCTCAGGAGTTTCGTACCCAGGCGCTTGAAATGGGCGCTCAGGATTACGTCACCAAACCCTTCGAACGCAATGAACTTCTGCACCGGGTCAGCAACCTACTGGGCAGCAAGCTTTACCGACATGCTCTTGAACGCCTGAATGAATCACTTGAAGAAAAGGTCTCCGAACGAACAAAACAGTTAAACGAGACTCGCCTTCAGGTCGTCCGCCGGTTGGGGCGTGCGGCCGAGTACCGTGATAATGAGACGGGCCTTCATATTGTTCGTATGAGCAAAATTTCGCGTCTTTTGGGCGAAGCCTTGGGTATGGATGCTTACGAATGCGATCTGCTGCTGAATGCCAGTCCGATGCACGATATCGGCAAGATCGGCATTCCGGATAATATCCTGCTCAAACCCGGTAAATTTGAACCGGATGAGTGGGATATCATGAAACAACACGCTCAGATGGGAGCTGATATTCTTGAAGGGGAAGATTCCGACCTGCTGAGTATGGCTCGTGATATCGCACTGACTCACCATGAGAAATGGGACGGTACCGGTTATCCCAACGGACTTAAGGGTGAAGAGATTCCACTTGTAGGGCGTATCTGCGCCATCGCAGATGTATTTGACGCGCTAACTTCTGAACGCCCCTATAAAAAAGCCTGGTCAGTTGATGATGCGATAAAACTGCTTGATGAGAATCGTGGCACCCACTTCGACCCGGCTATTGTTGATGCTTTTATGGCTAATCTGGATGGTATTCTTGCCATACGCGACAGCCATCAGGAGCCCCAATAGCTCTTAAACGGCAGCATCGCAATACACCCAGTTTATCCACAACCTGTGGATAAACTTGTGATTAAGGGGGTTGCTTCAGTGGATAAAAGCTGTGAAAACCCTGTTTATCTCTTTTTTTGCCGTGTTAACAGCTCTGAAGCTCTTCAGCATCTACCCCTAAGGCTCAATAGGAATCCTCCTGCAGATTGGTTAAGGTAGCACGACAAATCATCAATGCAGGTTTTACCTTATGGCCTTGCGCGACGCGGTCCTTTCATTACGTTTCTTCGGTGCACTGCTAATCACATTGTTAGTCAGTAGCTGCACCTCCAGCCAACCGGATAATCATTTCAACAAACTTCCTTATCTGACCAGTCTTAATAATGCGACTGTTACGGTATCCGGTTTTTCTTCCGGCGGTTATATGGCGAACCAACTGCATCTGGCTCATCCGGAAGAGATCGAAGGCGCAGCCATTTTCTCTGCGGGCCCATGGGGGTGTGCTATTAAAGGTTTGAGCCACGCGATGATGTCCTGCATGGCGACAACCTTACCCATGATCAGCCCGCAAGAGCGTATGGCGATGCTGCACAAAGCCAGCCGAAGCGGCGCCATTGGGGACCCGGCACTCCTGGTCGATGATCCTGTTTATATCTTTATGGGGCAGAGCGATGATGTTGTAGCGCCGGCAGTGACTGAAAGCCTGATCACCTTTTATCAGGCACTGGTAGCCAGCTATAACCTTCGGGTTACGGCTCTGCCTGATGCCCGGCACGGTTTTCCAACTCTGCAAACCGATGCAGAGTGTGGCTCTCCCTCCGGCAACCATCTGCAAAACTGCCATTTTGATGGTGCCGGTGAAGCTCTGACCACACTCTATGGCCAACTAAAACCTGCGTCTGAGCAAGAAAAGCTGAAGGGTAACGTTGAAGAGTTCGGCCAGCAGGAATTCTTTGATGGCAGAGGCATGCTGGACCGGGGTTATCTTTATATCCCCCAAGCCTGTCAGGAACAGGATACTCAATGCCAACTGCATATCGCGCTGCACGGTTGTGACCAAAGTGCAGAAGTTGCGGGCGACAGCTTTATCCGCGACAGCGGATTTAACCGCTGGGCAGACAGCAACAATATTGTGGTGCTGTACCCCCAGGCGAAAAAGAGCCTGCCAAATCCGAAAGGCTGCTGGGATTGGTGGGGCTATGAGTCCGAACCCTTCTTCTCACGCAGTAACCAGCAGATATCAGCGATCGTCGCTATGATACATCGGCTTAAGAAAGGCTCTCAGCCCAAGTAAATACTTGCCAACCTGAGATAACCTGTCAGTGATAATCCTCTCAGAACCAGAGCACTTATTACCAGAACATAAAAAACCCGCTTGCCGAAAGGCAAGCGGGTTTCTGTCGTTCGTATCCGGGAGAAACTTAGCCCAGAACTTTCTTCATAAAAGGCGGTAGCGTCAGCGCACCACGGTGCATATCCGCTGTGTAGTAATCTGTATCAAAAGCTTTACCGGCAGAATCGGTTTCACGGAAAGACTTCACGTCAGTGCCTTTACCCGCCATGGTGCAGCTCCACCAGCCTGATGGATAAACCGGCTGTGGGAATGGCAGCGTTGCGGTAGTGCTGAAGCCTGCTGCCTGCATATCAACGTGCAGATCTTTGATGATGCTGTCGGTGTGGTACAGCGGGGACTCAGACTGCTGAACCATGATGCCGCCCTGTTTCAGAATACGGAAGCAACGCTTGAAGAAGTCTACTTTGAACAGACCTTCCGCCGGACCAACCGGGTCCGTGGAATCAACGATGATCACATCGATGCTCTCTTCCGGGCACTCATCAACCCACTTAACGCCATCTTCAAACAGCAGCTCAGCACGAGGATCATCATTGCTGTCACACAGCTGCGGGAAGTACTTCTCAGACAGATCCGTCACCAGCTTATCGATGTCGATCTGAGTCACTTTCTCAACGCCCGGGTGTTTCAGTACTTCACGCAGAGTACCGCAGTCACCACCGCCAATGATCACAACACGCTTAGGATCAGGATGACTGAACAGCGCCGGGTGAGACATCATTTCATGGTAGAGGAAGTTGTCGCGATCCGTCAGCATCACGCAGCCATCGATCACCATCAGGTTGCCATAAGTTTCAGTATCGTAGATTTCCAGTTTCTGATACGGACTCTGTTCCTCGTGCAGTTTCGCTTTTACTTTCAAAGAAAAGCCGGAACCACAGGAAGTGAAAACCTCAGTAAACCAGTTGTTGTCCAGTTGTTCGCTCATAGCTACCTCAACAATTGCATCTCAGAAACGTCTGCATCCCGGGCATTCATTGTCGAAACCTGAGATGTGGTTGCACCTGATGGGAAGATGGCTTGCAGCCTAAACTCATTTGTTTGAAAGAGCCGTTCAAGCCGATTAAATAAGGGGCGCAACAATAACGGATTGCCCCTAGAGAAACAAAGATATTTTTAACCCAAAATCCGATAAAAGCCACTCAGGAAAAGGCACAGAGTTTTTGTTTGATTTTTCATCGATTGAATGGATAATGCGCGCGCTTTTAAGTCGACCTGAAAGCGATCAATTCACAACGAAAGCACACAGGAAAAAACTGCTTTCGTCATCAAAATGATCTACCCTCAAAACCATCCCGCAGCTCAGCCTATTCCCGTCATCAATCGACGGTATTTAAGGTTATCAACAAGTGGCCGGCTAAGCGTTATGATGCGGAAGATAAACAGTTTCCTTATTTAAACTACCAGAAGGTGAGTAACGAAGAGATGACCGATTGGAGCCTAGAAGATGCGTTCCGCACATACAATATCGACCATTGGGGCAGCGACTACTTTGCTGTAAATCCTAAGGGTCGTGTCGTTGTTAAACCCAGCCCGGCGCAGCCGAATGCTGCGGTGGATCTGACACAACTATGCCAGACGCTTCAGGCTCAGGGACTTTCGTTACCGGTTCTGGTTCGTTTTACCGATATTCTGCACCACCGTGTGAATCGCCTGTGCGCCGCTTTTGATAAAGCGATGCAGGAGCAGGAATACTCAGGTGGTTACACTGCGGTTTACCCGATCAAGGTAAACCAGCAGCGCCGCGTGGTGGAAGAGATTCTGAACACCTCGGCCCGCTCTGCTAACCGCGTCGGCCTGGAAGCCGGAAGTAAACCGGAACTGCTGGCGGTGCTGGCACAAACCGGTCAGAAAAACTCGGTGATCGTCTGCAACGGTTATAAAGACCGCGAATACGTGCGTCTGGCGCTTTTGGGTGAAAAGCTCGGTCATAAAGTCTTTATCGTGATCGAGAAGATGAACGAGCTGAACCTTGTTCTGGAAGAGAGCAAAAAGATGGGTGTTAAGCCGCGCATGGGTATCCGTGCCCGTCTGGCGTCCATCGGTAAAGGTAACTGGCAGAACACAGGTGGCGAAAAGTCCAAGTTCGGCCTGTCTGCCAGCCAGATTCTGGAAGTGGTTGAGCAACTGAAAAAAGCCGGTGCTCTGGAGGCGCTGCAGCTGCTGCACTTCCACCTGGGTTCTCAGATCGCCAACATTCGTGATATTCAGCGCGGTCTGAAAGAGTGCGGTCGTTTCTATACCGAACTCTGTAATCTGGGTGCAAACGTACGTTTTGTTGATGTTGGTGGCGGCCTCGGTGTGGATTACGAAGGTACCCGTTCCCGCAGCATCTGCTCTATCAACTACAGCATGGAAGAGTATGCCAACAATGTGGTGCATGCGATCAACGAGGTGTGCAGCAATAACAATCTGCCACACCCACACCTGATCACAGAATCCGGTCGTGCGATTACCGCACACCACGCGGTGCTGATTACCGATGTGATCGATATCGAATCACCGGATACCAATGCACCGGACTGTATCAGCGATGACGAACCAGCAGTAATTCAGGAGCTGTGGCGCGCCTTCCAGCTGGTCACTCAGGGTGCTGATGAACGTTCTCTGGTGGAAAGCTACCACGATGTGGTGCAGGCTGTTTCTGAAGCGCAGGATATGTACACCCTGGGCATTCTGACCCTGACTCAACGTTCACTGGCGGAACGTATCTACACTGCAACCTGTGATCAGCTGCGTGGCCAGCTCAATACCCGTAACCGTGCCCACCGCACCATTCTGGATGAGCTGAACGAGAAACTGGCGGACAAGCTGTTTGCTAACTTCTCCCTGTTCCAGTCGCTGCCGGATGTTTGGGGTATCGAGCAGATCTTCCCGATTCTGCCACTGTCTCAGCTGCATCAGCCGCCGCTGCGCCGTGGTGTGATTCAGGACATCACCTGCGACTCCGACGGTCGTATCGATCTGTATGTGGACGGTCAGGGTCTGGAAACCACCCTGCCACTGCCTGCCTGGCCGGAAGGTGAACAGCGTCTGCTCGGTGTCTTCCTGGTGGGTGCTTATCAGGAAATTCTGGGGGATATGCACAACCTGTTCGGGGATACCGACTCGGTGGACGTTACCGTTAACGCCGATGGAGAGGTGCAGATCAATCAGGTGATCAAGGGCGATACCGTGGCTAAGGTTCTGGAATACGTGAACTTTGACCCGAGCAAACTGATGGACAGCTACCGCGCCAAGATGGAAGCCAGTGACCTGACCGAAGAGGAGCAGGTGCTCTTTATCCAGGAACTGGAAGACGGTCTGGCGGGCTACACCTACCTTGAATAACAGTTCTTATCTTGAATAAGTCGTGAGTTCGGTCTGCGTGGTAGCGGAAAAGGTCAGCAGCCGGTTCTAACAAAAAAGGCTGAGTCGTAAGACTCAGCCTTTCTTTTATCTAAGACCAAAAAGCCGTAACAACCGGCTGATCAAATAGCGATACCCTTAGGCTCTGCCTCTTCAGCTCGCTTCCGTTCTTCTTCCTGCTTACGGCGTTCACGTTCTGCTTTCTGCTCCTCGTACTCTTTTTTCAGGTACTCGGTGCCTTCATCCAGCTTCTCGCTGGCAGCATCAGCAGCACGCTTCCCTCCTTCAACCAGAGAGGTACCAATATCCTTTATCGTGTCCCCGATAGCATCACTGTCAGTTTCCGCCATCTTTTGTTTGGCCACATCAGCCGCTTCCTTACTGGTATCCCAGGCTTTGCTGCCCCAATCTTTCAATTTATTGCCTATTTCTGCCGCGGTTTCTGCAGTTTCATCAACCAAGGCAGAAGCTTTCTCCTCAAACGCTTCAGTATCAGCAGCGTGAGCAGGCAAAGCTAAAGCACTCAGTAATGCTAATGAGACGATAAAAGGCTTCATAATTAGAATTGCACCTTCTTAAACAGTTCGGTCATTACTCAGACACAGCTGTCGCCGACGGGTTCCCATCAGGAGAACCCGGTAATCTAAGATAGTGCTGCTTTAAAAGCTCAAAGGTTGCCCCGGTATCCACCGGACGACTCAGCAGATATCCCTGAACATAGGTGCAGCCCTTATCCTTCAGCATCTGCAGCTGGAACTCGGTTTCCACACCCTCGGCGACCGTTTCCAGATGCAGACTGCGCCCAAGATTAATAATCGCGGTGGGAATAATCTGATCGTTGCGACGCTCGGTCAGCTGCTGGGTAAAGGCCCGGTCGATCTTGAGCTTGTTGGCGGTAAAACGCATCAGATAACTCAGGGAGGAGTAACCGGCACCAAAGTCATCGATGGAGATCTTCACCCCCAGCGCTGAGATCTCGCGCAGAAGATTCTCGGTTTGCTCCGGCTGCTTCATTACTGTGGTTTCTGTAATCTCCACATGCAGTAATTCAGGCTTCAGGCCGGTTCGTTGCAGGACATCAGCGATATATGCCGGCAGATCCGGATTCTCAAACTGAATGGCCGACAGGTTAACCGCCATCGCCACCGGATGTTCCAGCTCTTTATTCCAGAGCGCTGCCTGCTCGCAGGCGGCTTCCAGCACCCAGTTACCGATATCGTGAATCAGGCCGGTTTCCTCAGCGTGCTCAATGAAATCACCCGGATAAACAATCTTGTCTTCCTGCGGTTGCCAGCGAATCAGCGCCTCGACAGCTGCAATGGAGGAATCAGCGATAGAAACAATCGGCTGGTAGTGCAGGATAAATTCATCCTGCGCAATCGCCTGCTTCAGCTGGCCGGTCAGCGCCATACGATCCAGATTCATCTCGGTCATATTGGCATCAAACAGCTGATAACGCCCGCGACCGGCTTCTTTGGCACGGTACATCGCCATATCAGCATATTTTTTCAGCAGTTCGCTACCGGAGGCATGTTCCGGATATAGGCTGATTCCGATACTGGCACCGACAAAGATCTCCCGCTCGGCAATCTGAACCGGACGCTCAATCTGTTCGATAATCTTGCTGGCGACCACTTCCATATCCTGCGCTTCATGCACACTGCGCACGATCACGGTGAACTCGTCGCCACTGATACGGGCTACGGTATCCGGCTCACGGATACAGCTCTTAATCCGTCGGCCAACCTCAACCAGCAGTTCATCGCCCACGGAGTGACCCAGGGTATCGTTTACATACTTAAAGCGGTCGAGGTCGATATAAAGCACACCAAAACGGCTGTGATCAGCGGAACAGGTACGTATCTCCTGCTCCAGACGATCATTAAAGAGGACACGGTTTGGCAGATTGGTCAGCGGATCATAATAGGCCAGGCGCTCCAACTGCTGCTCCGCCTGCTTAAGACTGCTGATATCCATAAAGACACCCACATAGTAGGTGTAATCGGACTGTCCATCGTTTACCGCGTTAATACTGAGCCATTTCGGGAAGACCTCACCATTCTTGCGGCGATCCCAAATTTCACCACTCCACTCGCCATTCTGATTCAGATTTGCCCACATATCCTGATAGAACTCAGGTTCGTGACGATCAGAACGGGTGATATTCGGATTCTTACCCAGTACTTCCTGGCGGCTGTAGCCTGTGATCTGGCAGTAGGCCGGGTTAACTTCCAGAATACGGGCATCAGAGTCGGTAATAATCACCGCTTCACTGGTGTTATGAACCGCCATCTTAAACAGCTGCAGCTGCTTCTCCGCCTCCCGACGGAAATCCACTTCCTGTTGCAGACTCTCGTTGATCTTTGCCAGTTCCTGAGTGCGCTCTTCAACCCGGTTTTCCAGCTCATCGTTGGCCAGTTGCAGAGCATCCAAAACATTATTCAGCTCTGACTCTGCGTTCTCTTTAAAAGTGATCTCCTGTCGCAGACGCTGGTTGGTTTCCTCCACTTTACTCTGGGTGATATCCAGAGCAACCAGACTGCGCTGGAAGCAGTCGATCGCTTCTGACATCTGCTGTAATTCTTTGGTTTTGTAATCCCGGTCACGCAGGCCAATACGTCGCTCACCGGATGCCAGTTTATTGAGCGCTTTGATCATGCTGTGCAGACTACGGGAGAAATCACCGGTCTGGCGAAAACTGAACACCATCAGCATAAAGAGCACGATACTCATGCCCAGAGTAAAGGCGATCACCTCTTGCTCTAAACGGCGCAGCTCCGTGTTGGTATCCTTAGTAATGGTATTCCCCATCAGCTCCAGAAAGGTGATGAACTGCCGGTGGGTATTGGAAAAATTGCGGTTCAGCAGCAACACCATGCGTTCAGTCTCTGAATGACTTTGCGAAGCATGCTCTAAAGTCGCTTCCGCGCTGATGGCATAGCCTTCCAGGTCATCAAGCAGTGCCCGTAGAGCCGTATTTAACCCCGCTCCTGCCAGCTCTCTTTGCTGCTGAAACTCCAGCAGCAAATTATCACGCACCTGATAGATCACATGAATACGGCTTAATCCGATATTTTGCAGACTGCTGCTGTCATCAAGCTGCTGGTAACGAGCCAGTAGCTCCTGCAGAGAAACATGATTACGGGAAAGGTCTGATAACAGGGAGGTATTACGGGCAATACTGGTCAGATCCTGGGTCACGATCTGACGCATACTGCTTTCCTGCCGATTCACCAGACCCAGCATCGCAGTAATAAAAATCACCACAATCAGAAAACCCATCGCAGGAACAGCGATAAGCTTCTGCCGAAGAGACAGGCGGCTAAGCATGCTGAACTCCAACTACCGACATTCCGATAACAGAGTAATAGATCACAAGCAGATCTTGACTATCTTGCATTGAGGTATCCGAAACGCATAACGGGCAAAAATTCTTTAGATAACTATAAAAAACAACATTATATAGATCTCAGGCAAAAGACCACAAAACTCTTCTGGAATAAACCAGAAAGCAGACGGGGCGATAGTTATCGCCCCGTATTTCGATCATAGACCAAGAGTTTTAATCTCCGGGCTACAGGTTGCTCCGTTTTATTACACTGGGTAACTGAAACGCTTGCACCATCAGGCAAACAGCCGGATCAGTGCGCCTGATCCCAGTTTTCACCACTGTCAGCTTCCACTAATAATGGCACATCCAGTTCAACAGCGTTTTCCATCAGCGGCAAAAGAGCGGTTTTGAAGTCTTCCACCTGAGCTTTTGGCACCTCAAACACCAGTTCATCGTGTACCTGCATGATCATTTTCACATCTTTGCAGGCTGGATCTTTGCCTTCCGCCAACCAGTTATGCACGTTGATCATCGCCTTCTTGATGATATCTGCTGCCGTACCCTGCATCGGTGCGTTAATCGCGGTACGCTCCGCCGCTTTACGCATAGCACCGTTACTGGCGTTGATCTCCGGCAGATAGAGGCGACGCCCCAGCAGGGTCTCAACGTAGCCTTTCTCCTTGGCGCTTTCACGGATGCTGTCCATATAGCGTGCCACACCCGGATAACGGTCGAAGTAGCGCTCAATATAGATCTGCGCCTGACCGCGTTCGATATGCAGCTGCTTGGCTAAACCAAAGGCGGACATGCCGTAGATCAGACCGAAGTTGATCGCTTTAGCGCTGCGGCGCTGATCGTTAGTGACCTGATCCGGCGTGCAACCGAAGACCTCGGCCGCGGTGGCTTTGTGCACATCCTGATTGTTCTTAAAGGCTTCCAGGAGGCCTTTGTCACCGGACAGGTGCGCCATAATACGCAGCTCAATCTGGGAGTAATCCGCTGCGACAATCACATTGCCCGCTTCCGGCACAAAGGCCTGACGGATACGGCGGCCTTCCTCGGTACGGATCGGAATATTCTGCAGGTTAGGATCACTGGACGACAGACGACCCGTGGCGGTTACCGCCTGATGATAGGAGGTGTGTAGTCGGCCGGTACGGGCGCTGACCATCTGCGGCAGCTTGTCGGTATAGGTGGATTTCAGCTTGCTTAAGCCACGATGCTCCATGATCAGCTTAGGCAGCGGATAGTCCAGTGCCAGCTCCTGCAACACCGCTTCTGCGGTAGACGGTTTACCCTTTGGCGTTTTCTTCAGCACCGGCAGCTTCATCTCATCATAGAGAATCTCACCCAGCTGTTTGGTAGAACCCAGATTGAACTCTTTACCGGCCAGTTCAAAGGCATCGCGTTCCAGTTCCGTTAAACGGGCGGTGATCTGCTGGCTCTGCTCCGCCAGTTTAGCGGTATCGATTTTGGCACCGTTGCGCTCAATGCGGGACAGTACCGGCACCAGCGGCAGCTCGACATCCGCTAACAGATCACCCAGACGACCTTCGGCCTGCACCATCGGCAGCAACTTGTTGTGCAGACGCAGGGTGATATCGGCATCTTCAGCGGCGTAAGGCGCCGCCTGTTCCATCTCGATCTGATTAAAAGTCAGCTGCTTAGCACCCTTACCCGCGATCTCTTCAAAACTGATGGTGGTGTGGCCCAGATACTTGCTGGACAGGCTGTCCATATCGTGACGGGTTGCAGTCGAGTTGAGCACGTAGGACGCCAGCATGGTATCGCTGGCAACACCCTGCAGCTCAATGCCGTAGTTGGCCAGTACGTTGATATCGTATTTCAGATGCTGACCGATCTTACCTTTGGCCGGGTCTTCCAGCAGCGGTTTCAGCTGGTTCAGTACCCAGTCACGGTCCAGCTGCTCCGGCGCACCCATATAGTCATGGGCGACAGGTACATATGCCGCTTTACCGGCTTCCACCGCAAAGGAGACACCGACAATCTGTGCCTGCATATAATCAAGACTGGTGGTTTCGGTATCAAAAGCAAACTGCTCAGCGGCTTTCAGCTGTTCCAGCCAGGCGTTAAAGGCTTCTTCGGTCAGTACCGTTTCATAGTCACCGGCAATAGCAGGCTCTTCATCTTCTGCCGCCAGTTCGACGTCTGCAGCGGTGGCTTCTTCATTGGCCACCTTGGCGGAACTGCCTTCAGCGCGGTTGAGGGCATTCAGCCAGGTTTTAAATTCCAGCTCAGCATAGAGCTCTTTCAGAGTGTCCGTATCCTGCGGTGCCAGCACCAGATCATTAATGGTGACATCCAGCTCAACATCGCACTTGATGGTGGCAAGTTCATAAGAGAGATAGGCCATATCTTTATGCTCAGCCATCTTCTTCGGCAGGGTTTTAGCACCGCGGAAGCTCAGTTCCGGAATCTTATCCAGATCCGCATAGATGGCATCCAGACCACCAATCCCCTGCAACAGACCCAACGCAGTTTTTTCACCCACACCCGGTACACCCGGAATGTTATCCACCTTGTCACCCATCAGCGCGAGAAAGTCGATAATCAGCTCTGGGCCGATACCAAACTTGTCGTGCACACCCTGAATATCCATTACGGTGTCGGTCATGGTGTTTACCAGCGTCACCTTTTCGGTTACCAGCTGCGCCATATCTTTATCACCGGTGGAGACGATCACAGAGCGGCCGGCGGCTTCGCCCTGTTGAGCCAGCGTACCGATCACGTCATCGGCTTCAACACCTTCCACGCACAACAGCGGCAAGCCCATCGCCTTAATCGCTTTATGCAGCGGTTCGATCTGGGAACGCAGCTCATCCGGCATCGGCGGACGCTGCGCCTTGTACTCAGCGAACATCTCATCGCGGAAGGTTTTTCCCTTGGCATCAAACACCACCACAACCGGTGCCTGCGGGTACTGTTTAAGCAGGCTTTTCAGCATATTCAGCACGCCTTTGATGGCACCACTGGGCTGACCTTTAGAGGTCATCAAAGGTGGCAGGGCGTGAAAGGCACGGTACAGGTAGGAAGAACCATCAACCAGAACCAGAGGCAATTGGGTGGTGTCATTCATCGGGTTATCAACTCAACTCGGTTATACTGGGAATATATTGGGATTCATCATAATGCACTCAGGATTCAGACCAAAGGTCTGACAAGGATTTAACATGAAACGTAACCTGTTTTTTAGCTTGTCAGCGGCGCTTCTTTTATCAATGCCACTTACGCCCCTTCATGCAGAAGACCAGCAACCCGAACCGGAAATTACTATTCGTGACGGCGGCGACCGTACCCTTTATGAATACCGTGCTAACGGCATTCTCTACGCAATTAAAGTGAAGCCAAAGGCTGGCCCTGAGTATTTTCTGGTGGATGCCAACGGTGACGGTAACTTTGTTCGTAAAGAGGACACCCGAAAGTCGTTTTTGATTCCGGAATGGGTCCTGTTGCGCTGGTAGAGCCATCACCCTGATAAAAGCAGACCATCTTATTGATTTTGCTGTTTTTTTAATAAAAAATCGCTGCTGAATTTTTTATCCCCAGCACACTGATTAAGAGCACCTAGCATGGCCGTTTATACCCAGGTTTTTGAGACTGAACTGAACTCCTTTCTGCAAGGCTACGGTCTGGCTAACAATTACCAGTTGCAGGGACTGATGGGCGGCACTGAAAACACCACCTATCGCATCAGCTATGCCGGGCAGCAGGAATCCTACATCCTGACCCTGTTCGAACAGGGCGATCACAGCGACCTGGGTTACTTCGTTGCTTTGTTAACGCAACTGAAAGATAACGGTATGGACACGGTGGCAGCACCTATTGCTGATACCAAAGGTACATTCCTTCAGACACTGGCAGGAAAACCGGCACTGCTGTTCCCTTGCCTGAGCGGCACGCATCCGGAAAACCCAGGTATTGAGAAAGCCAGACAACTGGGCCAATGGCTGGGCAAAATGCATGTTACCGCTCAACAATTTGATCTGCATAAAGCCAATAACCGCTCTATCAGCTGGATGAAAACCGTAGCACCAGATCTGCTACCTCTGTTGGACGAGATGGATCAGCAGCTGATGCAACTGGAGATCAGCCACTTCGCAGATCTGCTGGAAGAGTGTCCGGATCTTCCGGAAGGCATTCTGCACGGTGATCTGTTTCGGGATAATACCTTCTATGAAGGCGATACCCTGACCGGCGTGATCGACTTCTATAACGGCTGTAACGGCCATCTGCTTTATGATCTGGCCGTCGTGCTGAACGACTGGAGTTGTCAGGATGGCAGCGAACCGGATCTGGAGCTGCAGGCTGCTCTGCTGGAAAGTTACGAGAGTGTGCGTCCACTAACGGATACTGAGCGCCACGCCCTGCCGGGTTTCCTGCGTGCCTGCTCTTTGCGCTACTGGATCTCCCGCCTGCTGGCGAAACACCTGGCAGAAGAGGAAGGCCACGCCCACGGCTTTAAAGACCCTGAGCACTACAAACTGATTCTGCTGAACCGCATTAAGCAGGCGGGTTGGTAAAGCTCTATAGGATTCCTATGAAAATCATTACATGGAACTGTAATGGAGCGCTCAGAAATAAGTTCAGCATCCTGGATGATTTAGATGCTGATATCTTAATCATTCAGGAGTGCGAAGATCCGGATCGATTGATTATGTGTTTCTGTCTTTAATGCTGGAAAGAAAGGTAACGTCTTTTGAAGTCGGGCAATATGATGACTGGATTGAATCCAGCGATCATATGCCCTTAATCTTCGATCTGAATATCTAGTCCTATTTCGCCTTCGGATCCATCAGGTTAACCACCTGAATCTCATCTTTCGGATCCGGTTGCGTCTGATTTACCCGGGTGGCGGGTTCTGCCAGCTCAGGTGGTGCTGTCAGGGACATCTCATCAGTGAAGTCACAGGCAACACACTCACGGTACTGGATATCGTCCTCGGTCCAGGCTTTCAGTTTATCCATCTCACCACAGCGCGGGCAGACCGCACCGGCGATAAAGCGTTTCACAATTGTCATATTTTTTACCTGTAAAAGACCTGTAAAAAGTACCTGTTTAGTGTTTTTCAACCGGACAGGGCGGCCATTATGCCGCCCTGTTCCGGGGAACACTATTAGCGTTCCGGCTTATTCCGCTTTTAAGAGCCTACTCTTAATAGACTGCGCTTAACCCTGAATACCACAGTGGCGCAGCAGGGCATCCACCTTAGGTTCGCGGCCACGGAAGGCTTTAAACAGCTCAGCCGGTTCACGGGAACCGCCCATCTCCAGAATGTTTTCCCGGAAGGAACGACCGGTGGCTTCGTTGAAGATGCCTTCCTCTTCAAAGCGGGAATAGGCGTCCGCCGACAGCACTTCCGCCCACTTGTAGCTGTAGTAGCCTGCCGCATAACCACCGGCGAAGATATGACTGAAACCGTGCTGGAAACGGTTAAACGGCACCGGCGGCAGTACAGCCACCTGAGCACGCACCTCATCCAGCAGTTGCTGTACGCTGGAATCCCAATCAGGCTGATATTCGTTATGCAGACGGAAATCGAACAGTGAGAACTCCAACTGGCGCACCATCATCATGGCGGACTGGAAGTTCTTCGCTGCCTGCAGTTTATCCAGCATCGCCTGTGGCAGCGGCTCACCGGTATCTACGTGACCTGCAATCAGATCCAGACCTTCTTTCTCGTAGCAGAAGTTCTCCATAAACTGACTTGGCAGCTCTACCGCATCCCAGGCGACGCCGTTGATACCGGACACATCCGCTACGTCGATCTTAGTCAGCATGTGATGCAGGCCATGACCGAACTCGTGGAACAGAGTCGTCACTTCATCGTGGGTAAGCAGGGCGGGCTTGCCACCCACCGGCGCGGAGAAGTTACACACCAGATACGCCACAGGCAGCTGAACAGAACCATCCGCCTTACGACGACGCACACGGCAATCATCCATCCAGGCACCGCCGCGTTTGTTTTCACGGGCGTACAGATCCAGATAGAAACCGGCAATCGGCTGGCCGTCCTGCGAGATCTCGTAGTATTTGGCATCGTCGTGCCAGCGATCCACCTGTTCGGTTTTCTCTTCGATGGTGATGCCGTACAGACGGTTCACCACCTCGAACATTCCCGCGATCACTTTCGGAGCCGGGAAGTAAGGACGCAGCTCTTCCTGAGAAATGGCATAACGCTGCTGGCGCAGTTTTTCGCTGTAGAAACCGGTATCCCAGGCTTTCAGTTCGCCATCAAAGCCTTCTTCGTTGGCATAAGCCTGCAGCTCTTTAAACTCCTGACGGGCCTGAGCCACCGAACGCTCTGCCAGATCATTCAGGAAGCCCAGCACTTCATCGGTGCTGGAAGCCATCTTGGTTTCAATGGAGTATTCCGCATAACTGTTAAAGCCCAGCAGCTGAGCCAGCTCATGACGCAACTGCAGAATCTCATCCATGACCGGGGTGTTATCCCACTGACCGGCATTCGGGCCCTGATCCGATGCGCGGGTAACAAAGGCGGTGTACACCTCTTCGCGCAGGGAACGGTTTTCCGCATAGGTCATCACCGGATGAAAGGCCGGGAAATCCAGCGTGATCAGCCAGCCGTCCAGCTCTTTCTGCTGAGCCAGTTGCTGCAGCAGGCCCAACGCGCTTTCCGGCAGACCGGCCAGCTCTTGCTCGTCGGTGATATGTTTGGTCCAGCCCTGAGTGGCATCCAGTACGTTCTCAGCAAACTTATTGCTCAGCTCTGACAGGCGGGATTTCAGCTCGCCGTAACGCTTTTTCTTCTCGGCAGGCAGGTCGATACCGGACAGGTGGAAATCACGCAGAGTGTTGTTGATCGCTTTCTGCTGCGCTTCGTTCAGGGTGGCAAATTCAGGGCTGGCTTTCAGCGCCTTGAAGCTTTCACACAGGGCTTCGTTCTGACCGATCTCGGTGCTGTACTGAGACAGTTTCGGCAGGCAGGCGTTGTAGGCTTCGCGCAGGGCATCGCTGTTCAGTACGCCGTTCAGGTGGCCGACCGGTGACCACATCTGCGCCAGGCGGTCTTCATGTTCACTCATCGCCTGAGCCAGAGATTCCCAGCTTGGGTTTTCCTGCTGTTGCAGCTCGGCAATCGCCGCGCGGTTGTCCGCCAGAATCTGATCCAGTGCCGGTTCAATCATTTCCGGTTTGATCTGGCTGAAGGGTGGCAGGGTGTGACTTTCAAGTAACGGATTGCTCATGGATGAATCCTTATCAGTAATCTTTGGCTTTTTCGCTTACAGTGAATATGGGGACAGACCACAGAAATTCCACCGGTCAGCGGGTTATAATCGCCGCATCGCTTTCCTCATTTTACGATAACGACAACTAAAACGGAGCTTCAGCCATGTCCACAGCCAAACCGGAAAACACCACTTCTGCACCTGCCGGCAATATCCGCCCTTTTAAAGAGTGGACACCCAAGCTGGGTGAGCGCGTGTTTGTTGATCCGACCGCCGTGGTTCTGGGGGATGTTGAGCTGGGTGATGATTGCTCCGTATGGCCGTTAACTGTGATCCGGGGCGATATGCACCGTATCCGTATCGGCAACCGCACCAGCGTGCAGGATGGTTCGGTACTGCATATCACCCACGCAGGTCCCTTCAACCCGGATGGTTTCCCTTTGATTATTGGCGATGATGTCACCATCGGCCATCAGGCGATGCTGCATGGCTGCACCATAGGTAGCCGGATTCTGATCGGTATGGGCGCTATGGTGATGGACGGTGCCGTTGTCGAAGACGAAGTGATTGTCGGTGCCGGTAGTCTGGTGCCACCGGGCAAAGTGCTGGAGTCCGGTCACCTGTATGTCGGCCGCCCGGTGGAGAAAAAACGTCCGCTGACCGAAAAAGAGATGAAGTTCTTCACCTACACCGCCGGTAACTATGTGAAGCTGAAAGACGAGCATATCGCGGAAGGCTATAACAATTGAATCTGTTAAGCCTGACGACACCTTAACCCTGCTCCTGCAGGGTTCTTTACTTTTAAGCCCAGGAATTAACCGAATAGCACCAAATAGAGGCTGTACTCGAAATTCTTTTTAGCGATAATTCAACAAAGTACCCCGTTTGATTACATTTGCTTGATTACAACATTGTGCCAGCCACCGGCACAGCTGACTGCGAAAGGATTATTTATGCCATCACAACAGGTTTCCCGTTGGTTCAAAAAAGCACTGATTACGGGTGTCAGTGCCGCCCTTCTGACCGCCTGCGCCAGCTCGCCTACGGGTCGCAATCAGCTCAAACTTTTCCCCAGTTCTGAGATTGATCAGATGGGTGTGCAGTCCTTTGCTCAGATGAAAGAGCAAACTCCGGCCACCACCAATACCTCCACCAGCCAATATGTGAATTGCGTGGCAAATCAGGTGATCGCTCAGGTGCCATCCAAGTACGGCATCAAAAACTGGGAGGTAGTGGTGTTCGACTCCGAACAGGTAAACGCCTTTGCGCTGCCCGGCGGTAAAGTCGGTGTTTATACCGGTCTGCTGAAGGTTGCCAACAACCAGCACCAGCTGGCTGCGGTTATCGGTCACGAGCTGGCGCACGTGTTAGCAGAACACGGTAACGAGCGTGTCTCTACTGCCTTTGCCACCCAAACCGGTCTGGCTCTGGCCTATAAGATCAGTGGCGAACCAAGCGAAGAGAAAGATCAGCTGTTCGCGTTGCTGGGTATCGGTTCTCAGGTCGGAGTGGTGCTGCCCTTCGGTCGGGTACAGGAAAGCGAAGCAGACGTGATGGGTCTGGAACTTATGGCCAAAGCAGGCTTCCAACCTCAGCAGGCGGTTAACCTGTGGCAAAACATGGCAAAAGCCAGTGGTGGTAAGAGTCAGCCGGAGCTGCTGTCGACTCACCCATCCCATGATCGCCGGATTAAGGATCTGCAGAAGCAGATGCCAAAGGCTAATGGCCTTTACGAGAAAGCAAAAGCTTCCGGTCGTGTACCGAGCTGCTCAATTTAACGCTGATTTTAACGACGCACCGATAACAGGTAATTTTCTGAACAATGATGTATTCGATTAAAAACCGCTGGGTACTTTGGGGCCTGGCACTGATGGTTGTTCCTTCCGTTGCCATGATGAGCGGCTACTGGGCGGAACTGACCGAGGTTCAGAAATGTATCGCCGAGGGTATGGGCTTTGATTACCGCGTGGGTGAGTGTATCGAGGGACGTACCATCTTTGTGCCCTTCTCTGAGCGCCAGCCACTGCTGGTAAACAGCGGTATCCTGTTATCGATGCTGGGCCTGATCCTGTGTCTGATCGGGCTGTATAAGAAGCGTTGATCAATACACTCCTTCAACTTCAGACACAAAAAAGCCAAAGCGACTGCTTTGGCTTTTTGCGTTCTGGTAATCCATCAGGCTGGATAAGCTAGCTCTGCAGCTGCGCTCTCAGATCCGCCAGTACCTCGGCAGTATCCGGTTTTACACCACGCCAGATGCGGAACGACTCCGCAGCCTGCTCCACCAGCATACCCAAACCATCAATCGCCTTGGCCGCACCATGTTCCAGCGCCCACAGGTTAAAAACCGTGGTTTCTGCGCCGTACATCATGTCATAGCAGGCTGCGTTATCGGCCAGCAGACTATCCGGCAGCGGTGGCAGATCACCAGACAGGCTGGCAGCGGTGCCATTGATCACCAGATCAAACTGCTGACCGTCAAGCTCAGTAAAGCCACAGGCAGAAAGAGTACAGCCTTCCGGCAGCAGGTCTTTAAAGATATCGACAAGGAGTTCCGCTTTGGAAACGGTGCGGTTCGCGATAACCACGAAAGCGGGTTGCTGTTCCAGAATCGGTTCGATAACACCGCGCACAGCGCCGCCGGCACCCAGAATCAGCACACGCTGGCCTTTGATGCTCACCTGCTGATTATCGGTCAGATCCCGCACCAGACCGACACCGTCTGTGGTATCGCCCCAAAGCTTGCCATCTTCCGCCTGCCAGAGGGTATTCACAGCACCAGCGCGCTGAGCACGGGCAGTCAGTTGCTCTGCAGTTTCAAAAGCATCCTGCTTGAAAGGCACTGTGATATTGCAGCCCCGACCCTGATCCGCCAGAAAGGCGCGCAGCGATTGGGCAAAAGCATCTACCGGTGCCAGCAAGGCTTCATAACTCAGCAGCTGTTGCGTCTGACGGGCAAAAGCCTGATGAATCTGAGGCGATTTACTGTGAGCAATTGGATTACCGAATACCGCGTAACGATCGGTCATCTTAAACCTCCGTTGCCTGAGGTGTTGCTACCTTGCCGGAAACCACTTCAGCAACCACTGGCTTCAGTGCCTGAATCAGTCCTTCCGGGTCGCCGTAGAAATCTTCATGCTGGATCTTCTGATAACGTCCACGATACTTAATGGCAAAGGTCGGATAACCCTGACCTTCCGAGGAGGTCATCATGTTATGGCCCTGGGTAAACAGTGGGTCCATCAGCTCTGACCATTCCGCACGTTTGCTGAGTTTCTCTTTCAGAGCGGTCTGATCTTCCAGCAGACCATCGGTCGCACTGATCAGCAGATCGGTTTCATTCAGGCTGAAACCTTCACGGAAATGATGGTTCTGCAAACGCTTGATGTAATCCAGTGTCTTCTCCGGATCACCCTGCAGAATCAGTTCATGGATGGCGATACTGGCCGGACGGGAATCCAGTGCACAGTCCGGCTGCTGGATCATCTGCTTAAAGCCCATACCGATAGTCTGACCGGTAATCTGTTCGATACGCTGACTGGCGGCCATAATATGATCACGGAAACGTGGGCCCAGCACGCGGGATTCGCGAATCAGACCACCCAGATAGATCTGCCACTGCAGCTGATCACCAAACTCTTCACGCATCGCTTCCACAATGGGAGCAGCGGCATAACACCAGCCACAGAGCGGATCCATAATGTAGGCGACCTGAAGTTTGTGGCTAACATCATTATTAGTAGGCATAGCATCATTGGCTGCCGGTTGGCTCATCTTCTGGCTCCTGCAAAATATTTCAGCAACGCCTTTTGGCAGACGTTTCGGATAACAATTTGAATAGGGTTAGAACCGGGCTGCGGGTAACGGCCCGGATTTCTTTTTTTAACTAAGGCGATCAGGATAATCCGACACAGGTGAAACCCTGGTGACAAAATCAGATCCAGTCGCGGTGCGGCAGGAAGCGCTCGTAAAGCTCTGCTTCAGCACTGCCTGCTTCCGGCTCGTAGCCATAATCCCAGTGCACCACAGGTGGCAGTGACATCAGGATAGACTCGGTACGGCCACCGGACTGCAGGCCGAACAGGGTGCCACGGTCAAACACCAGATTGAATTCCACATAGCGGCCACGGCGGTAGCACTGGAACTTGCGCTCTCGCTCACCGAACGGTGTCTCTTTGCGTTTGGCCACGATAGGACGGTAAGCCTCCAGATAACTGTCGCCCACCGCCTGAATAAACTTAAAGCACTCCTCGAAGCTGCCAAAGGTGGCTTCGTTCAGGTCATCCATAAAGAGGCCACCCACGCCACGGGCTTCTTCACGGTGCTTCAGGTAGAAGTACTCGTCGCACCATTTCTTGTACTTGGGATAAACCTCTTCACCAAACGGCTCGCAGGCTTTTTTCGCCACCTGATGCCAAGCAACGCAGTCTTCTTCAAAACCGTAATAAGGCGTCAGATCGTAACCACCGCCAAACCACCATACCGGCTCTTCGCCTTCTTTCTCGGCAACGAAGATACGCACGTTCATGTGGGAAGTAGGTACATAAGGGTTCTCAGGATGCATTACCAGAGACACACCGGCAGCATGGAAACTACGACCTGCCAGCTCAGGACGCACCGCGGACGCACTTGCTGGTAGCTTACCGCCAAAAACGTGGGAGAAGTTCACACCGCCTTTTTCAAATACCGCGCCATCAGTAATCAGACGGGTACGGCCACCGCCGCCCTGTTCGCGCTGCCAGTTATCTTCCTGAAAACCAACCTTGCCATCTTCTTCAGCAAGACCCGCACAAATACGATCCTGCAGGTCGAGCAGATAGGATTTAACGGCTTCAAAATCGACAGCACTCATGGCGTTCTCCGGTGGTTAAGCGTTTGCGGGCAGGCTCTTGAAAACATGGGTGATACCAAGCCTGCCTGACAATAAAAGGGACGAGTTTCGCAAAAGGACACTCAATCAAAAAAGTTGACGCAAATACTAGGGGGAATACCCAGCATAAACAAGGGACAGAGGGATTCGCTGAGTCCGGCAATGATTCTACTAAATGAAGGTTTAAGGTCGGGATTAAAAAGCAGGTGTGGATAACAAATAGATGTGAATAGAAACCGGTGCGAATCAAAACGACCCTTCAAAACCTGAAGAGCCGGGATTCATGGAAAAGTCATCTATGGCGACTAAACAGCATACTTAAGGACGTAGGGTTTCACCGGTCAGCAGATTACGAATGGTACTTGGCTGACCCAGCCCACCCAGTTCGCCGGATAAAACAAAATCCAGACGATCTTCAAAGTAGGTGTGGATATCTTTTTCACTCAGTGCAGGGTCTTCCCCCGCCGGATTGGCCGAAGTAGACACAATCGGGCCGCCAAACGCCTCACACAGCGCCTGTACCAGTGGATGCGCGGTAACCCGCATAGCCACCAGCGGATGCTGCCCCTTGATCAACGCCGGAACTTTATCCGAAGGAGGCACTAACCACGTATTGGGGCCGGGCCAGGTGTGAGTGAGTTGTAACTTTTTCTCATGGGAAAGCTCTTCCATAAAGGAAGGCTCCATATAGGGCAGAACCTGCTCAAAACTGGCCGCAATCAGAATCACGCCTTTACCGGGATCACGGGATTTCAGCGCCAGCAGTTTTTCCATCGCTTCGGTATTTAAGGGATCACAGCCTAATCCCCAAACCGCTTCTGTGGGATAGGCGATAACCCCACCCTGTTTCAGGGCGTCTGCCGCTTGCTGAATAAGTGAATTATTTAGAGGCTCTTGTTTTGTCACGGGAGTACCTGTTCTTTCTTCTTTGATAACCGGAAATTAGAAACGTCTGACGCTTAGCTTGCGATCTTCTTTCTTCTCTTTCGTTTTGTCGACCTGGGCTGTTTCCAACGGCCTCACTCCCTTCAGGCAGGCGGAAAATTAGCCAAGGTAGGCGCTTTATGCAAGTAAAAGACGGATCGCTAGCCAGATGTAGAGCTGATAGATACGACAGAAAAAGATAAGTTCCGCATATCGACGCTTTCCTGGAAGACGGCTCAGAAAATGGAATGGCCAGCGGATTACTCAGCTAACCAACGCCCTGCTTGCTGCACAAGAAAGCCCTGCATCTCCAACATCAGGCAATGCTGACTGACCAGAGATGCCTCCAATTGACAATGAAGCACCAGTTCATCCAGATTACCCGCGCCTGCTTTGACCGCCTGCCAGATCTGATAGGCTTCCGCTGAAGTAAATTCCTCAGGGCTGCGATCCGCGAGTCGCTTACGGCTAGTGCCTGAAGCACCTTGTTTACTGAAAATGGATGCTTGCGGATCAACAGCGGCAGAACTGGTCTGTTCAGAATCAGCCGGATAAACAGGCATAGGGTCGGCATTCTGCAACCAGTGACTCAGCTCCTCATGCATATCCATTACAGTTTCTGTCAGTTTCGCACCCTGCTTAATCAGCTGATGGCAACCTTTACTCTGCGACTGATGAATCGAACCCGGTATGGCAAAAACTTCCCGCCCCTGTTCGCTGGCAAGACGGGCACTGATCAGAGAGCCGCTTTTCAGGGCAGCTTCAACTACCAGAAGCCCAACACTTAAACCACTGACAATTCGGTTACGACGGGGAAAGTTAGGCCCACGCGGTGGCGTGCCTAAGGGATATTCACTGACCAGTAAACCGGCTTCGGCAACGGCCTGCTGCAGACTCTTATGACGGGCGGGATAACAACGATCAAGCCCGGTACCTAATACCGCAAGCGTTTTACCATTAGCCTGCAACGCGCCCTGATGAGCGGCAGCATCGATGCCTTCGGCAAGACCACTGGTAATCGTCCAACCCAGCTCGGTAAGCGCCCCGGCAAACGCACGGGCATCAGATAACCCCATCGCCGTTGGCCGTCGCGCGCCAACAATGGCTAACTGAGGTTTATGTAAAAGTTCCGCATCACCCTGCAGATAGAGCAGCAGCGGCGGATCTGAGATTTCTGATAGCAGATAGGGATAGTTTTCCTGCCCCAAGGCTAAGAGCTGTCGGCTAGGATTTTCCTGCAACCATGCAAGTACAATATCCCGTTCCGGCCATTGGCTGCTTAAGCTGTCGTTGAGAGGATCTGAAATCCGGCGCTCAAAACGCTGCAGTTCATGTGGGGATAACCGCTTCTGCCCGTTAAGAGCATTCAGCACCAGCGACCAGAAAGCCTCTTCTTTGGGAACAACGCCTTCCTGATCCGCAAAAGCCAGTAACCCCTGAACACCTACTGGACCCAGCCCTTTAATGGATGACAGCGCCAGAAAACGCAGACTGGTTAACAGCTGATCAGCCGAATCAGGAGAGCTTGAACTGTTTGAAACACCAGATAAATCGGTAGCGGGGGTTTCAGCGGACATCCTGTCGCTCCTTTCTGCTAATCCTTAGCAGTAACTGTATTATTTTGAGTTTCGTCCTATCAGACGTCCAACATCAGAAGCTCAACATCCAGCCCCTAACATCAGAAATCGGGAGTTATCAGCTGATCACCAACACCGATCGGTTTTTTCGCTTCCATCACCAGAGCATAACTCACCTGCTTAAAGGTGCGGAAAACCATCAGCTTACCGGTCTCTTCCGGCGGCAACTCGATCAGCTCATCGGTACGACTGTCTTTTACCGGAGCCCGCTTCTGCTGAATGTTCAGCACATTGCCCGGCACCAGACGGTTTGATTTCCCCAGATTGATAGCAACCACGGCATTGGCTCCGGCATAACGCACACCGGACAGCACAGAGATAATTTCACCCTGCACCCGACGGGAAGGAGCACTCGGGAAGAAGGTCGCCGGTGTCTCACCCCGATCCTTCAGGGTTACCAGATCGTTGTCCCGGATCTCTTCGCGCGCCTGAACCACCCGCATGACTGCCACATCGCTGCCGGAAGATTCCTGCTGCAGAGTCGCGATATATTTCAGCTCAATACCTAATAGCTGTTCATCACCGGAAAGGTCGGTTGCCAGATAAGGGCGCTGCTGGCGGTATACCAGAAAGCGGGTGCCATCCTGCGCTTCCTCTGCATTACGCACATACACCAGATCACCAACGCCGGTCACGATACGACCATCTTCCGCCCCAAGCACATAGGCACTGCTCTGAACCTCCTGAGCAGAAAAGACCTGATGCCGCTCGATAAAGGGCTCGATGGTTTTTAAAGGAATCGCTGGAACTGCCTGACGATAGCGGGTAATACGAATACCTGGAGAGAGTTTCACCACACCGGGCTCCATACGCTCCAGACGGGGCTGTCCCTGTTGATCAAAAATCAGAGCCAGCCGGTCACCGGGGTAGATCAGATCCGGATTTTCTACCTGTGGGTTTTCACGCCACAGCTGCGGCCACATCCAGGGATCTTTCAGAAAGAGCGCCGAGATATCCCACAGGGTATCACCGGGCTTCACTTCGTAATGCTGAGGAGCATCAGTACGAATATTCTTTTGCCCAAACGACTGTTGGTTGCTTTGGCCTGAGGACAACGAATAGCCACTGGCATTATTTGATCCCGCATCCTGCACCGGCTGAGCGAAACTCTGACCCGACATGGCTATCACTACAAAAGATAAACCGGAAACCAGCAGGCTTTTCAGCAATGGACGAGATGCCCTGCGTGCTGAAGAAGGACGTGAAGATAAGTTTGTCGGCTGGTTCATGCTGCTTTCCTTTTGCCAAGCCTTCGCACTCTGGTGAGCCAGAATGCGGATTAAAATCCTGATGCGGAATGAATGACCATGGGTAAATCATGGCTTTCAGAGTCGGCTTATTCCACTCAAGAGATTGCCCCTAGGGAACCTCCCCCCTACAATACCAGTCAAATTTTCCGGAAGCAGCTATTTGCCCCGCTTTCAGAACAAAATTATCCGGACAAACTGAGGCTCAGAGCAGCATCAGACGCAGGCTTTGGCTAACAACCTCATTTTGTCCCAGACAGCATTGATAAAGGCACGCGCCATGGCAGTTCTTGAAATTCTAGAGTACCCAGATACCCGTCTGCGCACAGTCGCAAAACCTGTGGCGGAAGTTGACGATAATATTCGCAAAATCGTCGACGATATGTTCGAAACCATGCTGGATGCCAACGGAATTGGTCTGGCAGCAACTCAGGTGAACATTCATCAGCAGATTATTGTGATCGATGTTTCCGAGAACCGTGATCAGCCTTATGTGTTGATCAATCCGGAATACACGCCTCTGGATGACGAAACCGAGATGATGCAGGAGGGCTGCCTGTCGGTTCCTGAATACTATGCCGATGTTGAACGCTCTCTGCGTGTCCGCCTGAAGGCGCTGGATCGCAACGGCGAAGCTTACGAGCTGGAAGCCGATGGTCTGCTGGCACACTGCATTCAGCACGAATGCGATCATCTGCAGGGCAAGGTATTTGTTGATTACCTGTCCAGCATGAAGCGCAACCGAGTGCGTAAGCTGATGGACAAGCGTCATAAAGATCAGAGCCGTTAACCGCGGTTTCTGATGTTTCAGGCCAGCGACTGCTGGCCTGTTCTGTTTCTGGTAAGGCTGATTTCAACGCTTAGTGTTACCGGAAATAAGCTGTTTTACTGTTAGAGCCTTTTCGTGGAGATCCACTGATGTCATCCGATTCCCTGCGCATTATCTTCGCCGGAACCCCTGAGTTTGCCGTACGCTCTCTGGCTGCACTGCTGGAAACCCGTCACGAGGTTGTGGCGGTTTACAGTCAACCGGATCGTCCTGCGGGTCGTGGCCGTAAACTGGCACCAACTCCGGTTAAAGCGCTGGCTCTGGAACATGATATTCCGGTTTATCAGCCGGTTTCACTGCGGGATGAAGAGGCTCAGCAGGTTCTGGCCAGCCACAATGCCGATCTGATGGTGGTTGTAGCCTACGGCCTGATTCTGCCCCAGGTGGTACTGGATACCCCGCGTCTGGGTTGCATCAATGTACACGGTTCTTTGCTGCCACGCTGGCGTGGTGCGGCACCGATTCAACGCGCTATCTGGCAGGGAGACGCAGAAACCGGCGTTACCATTATGCAGATGGAAGCAGGTCTGGATACCGGGCCTATGCTGCTGAAAACCCGTCTTGATATCGCCGCCGATGAAACCGCTCAGACCCTGCACGATAAGCTGGCGGATCAGGGGGGGGATGCTCTGAAAGAAGCGGTTGATGCGTTAGCGGAAGGCACCCTGACTCCGGAAGTACAGGATGATGCGCTGGCGAATTACGCTGAGAAGCTGAGCAAAGCGGAAGCGGAAATCGACTGGTCAAAAGATGCGGCCTTTATTGATCGCTGCATCCGTGCCTTTAATCCCTGGCCGGTATCCTGGACAACCCTGCATGGCGAAACTGTTCGTATCTGGCAGGCAACCCCTGAAACCGAAAACAGCGATCTAACTCCGGGAGCGGTGATCAGTGCGGATAAAACCGGTCTGCGCATCGCCTGCGGTGAAGGCATCCTATGCGTAAAAAATATGCAGCTGCCGGGTAAAAAAGCGCTTTCGGTTGTGGATATTTTAAACTCAGGTAAGAACCTGTTTGTTGCCGGTGAGACCTGTCTCGGTTCCTGATCGTTTCGTTTCCCGAACTCGGCTTTAATGGCCAAATAATAGTCAGCCTCTGCATAAGCAGGGGCTTTTTAGCAGATTACGACGGTATCTTTTATGGCTCGCCCCAATGTTCGTGTTGCCGCAGTGCAGGCGTTATTACCTGTGGTTTCCCAGCAGGATTCTCTCTCCACCAGTCTGCCTAAGCAGCTGGATAAAGTACCGGATCAGGATCGCGGGCTGCTGCAGGAACTCTGTTTCGGCACCCTGCGCTGGCTGACGCAGCTGGAAGGCGTGCGCAATCAGCTGCTGGAAAAGCCCTTTAAAGCCAAAGACAGAGATATCGATCTGCTGCTGTTGGTCGGTCTTTATCAGCTGCACTATATGCGGATTCCGGCTCATGCAGCGATTAACGAAACCGTTCAGGGCGCTGTGGATATCAAAAAGCAGTGGGCAAAAGGCGTGCTTAATGGCTGCCTGCGCCGCTTCCAACGGGAAGATGAGCAACTGCTGGCCGAGCTGGAGCGCTCTGATGCTGCCCGTCTGGCCCATCCGAACTGGCTGCTGAATCATCTGAAAGAAGACTGGCCGGAGCAATGGCCGGAGATTGCAGCTGCTAACAACCTGCATCCACCGATGACCCTGCGGGTGAACCACAGCAAGAGCAATCGGGATGACTATCTCACTCAGCTGAACGCTGCCGGCATTGATGCCCGCGCCTGTGACTACTCCCCTGATGGTATTCAGCTGGAGAAAGCACTGGATGTAACCTCTCTGCCGGGCTTTGCCGATGGTGCCATCAGTGTTCAGGATGAAGCCGCTCAATTGTCGGCTCAACTGCTGCAACTGCAACCCGGCCAACGGGTGCTGGATGCCTGTTGCGCCCCTGGCGGTAAAACGGCACATATTCTGGAGCGGGAGCCAACAGCTTCTGTGGTCGCAGTCGACAGCGAAGCCCATCGCCTGCAGCGGGTTGAGGAAAACTTTGAGCGTCTGGGGCTGAGTGCTGAACTGCACTGTTCCGATGTTACCGCTTTGGATAACTGGTGGGATGGCGAGCAATTTGACCGCATCCTGTTGGACGCCCCCTGCTCTGCTACTGGCGTGATCCGCCGCCATCCGGACATCAAATGGCTGCGTCGTAAAGCCGATATTCCGGCCTTAGCTGAGCTACAGCAATCTATGCTGCAGCTGCTCTGGAAAACACTTAAACCGGGGGGAATCATGGTTTATGCTACCTGCTCGGTTTTATCCATGGAAAATTCTGGGAATATCCGACAGTTTTTAGCAGCTTCCGATGCCCGTCTGATCGGACCTCAGGCTGCGCCTTTTGGTATTGATACCGGCTTTGGCCAACAGCTGTTGCCTCAGCCTCAGGGACACGATGGTTTCTTTTACGCCGTTCTGCAAAAGCCTGCACAGTAAGCATGCCTTTGATCTGTATTACCTGACGCAGCGTCAGCTAACAGAGCAAAGGAGGCGGAAACCAAAAGCGGAATTAACTGAGATCTGATATGAAGATTATTATTCTGGGTGCCGGTCAGGTTGGCGGCACTCTGGCTGAGAACCTGGCCATTGAAGAAAATGACATTACCGTAGTCGATACCGACGGTGCCCGTTTAAGAGAGTTACAGAACCGTTTTGATATCCGGACGGTTCAGGGCAAAGGTTCCTACCCTAATGTTCTGCGTCAGGCCGGTGGTGAAGACTGCGATATGCTGATCGCAGTGACCAACAGTGATGAAGTGAATATGATCGCCTGTCAGATCGCCTTCACCCTGTTCCGCACTCCTACCAAAATTGCCCGTGTTCGCTCCAACGCCTACTCCGGCCGTAAAGGTCTGTTTGGCGCTGAAGCCATTCCGATCGACGTTCTTATCAGCCCCGAACAGGTGGTGACCAACCACCTGAAGCGTCTGATTCAGTATCCCGGTGCCCTTCAGGTGCTCGACTTTGCCGGTGGCGTTGCTCAGCTGGTTGCGGTACGCGCCTATTATGGCGGCCCGTTAGTGGGTCAGGAGCTGGGCTATCTGCGCCAGCACATGCCGAATGTGGACACCCGTGTTGCTGCTATTTATCGCCGTAACCGTCCGATCATCCCTCAGGGCGATACTGTGATTGAGGCTGATGACGAAGTCTTCTTTATCGCTGCCCGTCACAATATTAACGCCGTGATGAGTGAACTGCGTAAGGTCGACCATCAGTACAAACGCATTATGATCGCCGGTGGCGGTAATATCGGTGAGCGTCTGGCGGAAGCGCTGGAACATGAGTATCAGGTAAAGATCATCGAATACGGCCTGCCGCGCTGTCAGGAGTTGTCAGAAAAACTCGACCGCACCATTGTGCTGCACGGCAGTGCCACCAGTAAGGATCTGCTGGTAGAAGAGAATATCGATGAAGTCGATATCTTCTGTGCTCTGACCAACGATGATGAAGTGAACATCATGTCGTCGATGCTGGCGAAACGTCTGGGTGCCAATAAGGTACTTACCCTGATCAACAACGCTGCTTATGTGGATCTGGTTCAGGGTGGCGAGATCGATATCGCGATCTCTCCTCAGATGGCAACCATCGGTAGCCTGCTGACCCACGTACGTCGCGGCGATATTGTCAACGTACACTCCCTGCGCCGTGGTGCGGCTGAAGCGATTGAAGCCATTGCCCACGGTGATGAGCGCAGCTCTAAAGTGGTGGGTAAAGCGATTGAAGAGATCGATCTGCCGGATGGCACCACCATCGGTGCCATCGTACGAAACGGGGAAGTGATTATCGCCCATGACGATGTTGTCGTTCAGCAGGATGACCACGTCATCATGTTCCTGGTGGATAAACGCAAGATTCGCGAAGTTGAACGCCTGTTCCAGGTTGGTCTCACCTTCTTCTGATGCCTCAGATTTGCTGGCAACAATCCGATAACGATGAATAAACGGCCACTATGAATATTGTTATTACCATGCGCATTCTGGGGCTGCTGCTGATGCTGTTCAGCATCACCATGATGCCTTCGATTCTGATCTCGGCATTTTATAAGGATGGGGCACATCTGGCCTTTATCACAGGTATGTCGATCACCTTCTTTACCGGTTTCTTTACCTGGTTACCGGTTCGTCGGGAGCGCAAAGAGCTACGCACTCGGGATGGCTTCCTTGTGGTGGTACTCTTCTGGACGGTACTGAGTCTGTTCGGTGCGATCCCTCTTTTTCTGGCGGAAAACCCTCACCTGAGCTTTACCGATGCAGTTTTTGAATCGGTTTCCGGTCTGAGTACCACAGGCGCGACGGTGATTACTGGCCTTGATAGCTTACCGGAATCTATCCTCTTCTATCGTCAGCTTCTGCAGTGGCTGGGTGGTATGGGTATCATTGTATTGGCCGTAGCCATTCTGCCCATGCTCGGCATTGGTGGTATGCAGCTCTATCGTGCCGAAACGCCGGGGCCGGTTAAAGACAACAAGCTGACACCCCGTATTACCGAAACGGCAAAAGCCCTCTGGTACATCTACCTGACACTGACGGTATTGTGTGCTCTTGCATACTGGGTAGCGGGTATGTCGCTGTTTGATGCTATAGGACACAGCTTTGCCACGGTGGCTATCGGTGGTTTCTCCACCCACGATGCCAGTATCGGTTATTTCGACAACCCTGCCATTGAGATGATTGGTATCGTGTTTATGCTGATATCGGCGGTTAACTTCTCGCTGCATTTTCTCGCCTGGCGTGAACGTTCAGTGAAGAACTACTTTTACGATCCGGAGTTCAAGTTCTTTATTTTCCTGATCGGTCTGACAGCCAGCAGTACTATCGGGGTTCTCTGGATCACGGATACCTACGAACTGCCTGACTCGATTCGCCACGGCCTTTTTGAAGTGGTCTCGGTAGCGACAACCACAGGTTTCGGTGTGGCTGACTTTTCACAATGGCCCAGCGTACTGCCCTTCACTCTTTTTCTGGCAGCCTTTGTGGGTGGCTGTGCAGGTTCCACCGGTGGCGGCATGAAGGTGATGCGTATTCTGCTGATTCTGAAACAGGGGATTCGTGAGATTAAACGCCTGGTACACCCCAATGCCATCATCATGGTAAAGCTGGGTGGCCGCAGCGTTCCTGACCGGGTAATCGAGGCAGTATGGGGTTTCTTCTCAGTCTATCTGATGCTATTTGTGGTGATGCTGATCGGTCTTTTGGCAACCGGGCTTGATCAGGTAACGGCATGGTCAGCCGTGGGCTCGGCCCTGAACAATCTGGGGCCGGGTTTGGGTGATGTCGCCTCTCATTATGGCGATATTCCGGATACCGCCAAATGGATTCTGATTGTTGCGATGCTGCTGGGGCGTCTTGAGATCTTCACTCTGCTAGTTCTCTTTACGCCGATGTTCTGGCGTCGATAAATTCGATACCCCCTAAAGTACAAAGCCGGAATTTCCCCCTGGGAAATTCCGGCTTTGTACTACCCAATGGCTTTCATCATACTCAATCGAGTTCAGCGGCTTTGTATAATTTTTTTTCGCCCTTAGGACGTCTTTTAAAGCGTTTATATTCCCACTGATACTGTTCGGGCGCCATTGCTACCAGAGTCTCGACTGTGCGATTCATAGCGGTTACAGCTTCAATGTCATCCTGACTGTAAATCCCCTCTTCCGCATCAATAAAATGGATATTAAAGCCTTCACCATTGGGTAAGCGCTCAGCAAAGCCTGCAACCACCTTTGCTCCGGTTTTACTGATTAAGCGAGTGACCAGCTTAGGAGACAAAGCATCAACTCCCATAAAAGGAGCAAAAACACCGCCTGATCTGTCATCCGGTTCCTGATCGGGAAGATTACCGACCATCTCCCCTTCTTTGAGAAGCTTCAGCAGTTGGGCAACCCCTTTCATATTTGCTGGGGCTAACTTCATTCCCGCCCGGGTTCTGCCTTCGACAATAATATTTTCCAAAGCAGGGTTGTTGGGAATCGCATACATCACCGAGAAGGGATAATACTGGTTAATCAGATGCCCCAACAGTTCCCAATTCCCCAGATGAGGCCCAAGAACAATGACCCCGTTTCCTGCAGCATGAGCACGTTGCAACAGATCCAGGCCATTAACATCTTTGATCTGACTTAGAATCTGATCCATAGGCGCCATCCAGCACCAACCAAATTCCAGACCGGTTTTCATCGTTTCCCGAAGGCTTAAACGAACCTTTTCTTCCAGCTGCCCCGAACTCAGATCCGGATAAACCAATGACAGGTTTTTACGGGTAATTTTGGCGGATTTCGTATTCTTGCGGTACATCAGATCACCCAACCAATGTCCCCATTTCTGCAATCGCGGTAAAGGTTGTCGGCTCAGAAAACGAAGTACAATACCCGTCAGGTGTTCTTCCAAAAATCGTTTCACCCGATAGTTAATCTTTTTCATAGCCTCAGGCGCTCTTTTTCAACTTTAAAGCCTGTTCAATGATGGCAAACTGCTTATCCAGCGCCCCACGGTTACTTTTAACCACAGCTAGTGCTTTCTCTCCCAACTCCCGGCGAAGATCCGGCAACTCAATCAGCGGCCGCAACTGAGCAAAAATATCAGCGGGGTCCGAACATCGTATCAATGCGCTGTGCTGATCAAAGGTCTCAGCAACATCTGCAAAGTTAAACAGATGACCACCGGACAATACCGGCTTACCCAGTGACGCTGGCTCCAGAAGGTTATGACCACCAATAGGCATCAGGCTACCGGCAACAAAGGCGATATCCGAAGCGGCATACATCAGCATGAGTTCCCCCATGGTATCCGCGAGTAAAACCTGATCACTATCCTCAAAGCCTTCATCACGGGAACGACGCTTAAAGTTCAACTCCTGACTTTCAATCAGGCCGGCAACGTCATCAAAACGTTGAGGGTGTCGGGGCACAAGTATCAGCACCGCATCAGAATGTTCCTGAAGCAATAGTTTGTGTGCTTCCAGCAGGCGCTCATCCTCTCCGGCATGAGTACTGCCGGCAACCCAAACCGGTCGCTCGGCAAATAGTGATTCTTTTAACGCCTGCCCTTGCTCGAGAAGCTCTGGAGCCGGGTTAATATCAAACTTGATGCTACCGGTCACTGAAACCTTATTTCGCGGTGCTCCCAGTTCAATAAAACGCTGGGCATCCTCTTTCGATTTAGCGGCAACGGCGTAGATATCAGCCAGCACTTCTTCGGTGGTTTCTTTGAATTTCTGATAACTCAGCATCGATTTTTCAGACAGACGGCCATTAGCAAATACCACAGGAATCTCTCTCTGATGACAACCATGGATCAGATTCGGCCAGATCTCTGTTTCCATAACGATGGCCACTTCCGGCTTCAGGTTATCGAGAAAACGGTTAGCAAACCAAGGCAGATCCAATGGGATCATCAGCTGGGTACCTTTACCTTTCAGAGCCTTTCTGGCCTGACGCGCGCCTGTTGCCGTCATAGTGGTAACCACTAGCAGGTGCTGATCAAACTGTTGCTGGAGACGATGAATCAGAGGCGTTGCCGCAATCACTTCTCCCACGGACGCCGCATGCAACCAGATCACCGGTTTGATCGGCAGGCTTGGTGTATAACCCAAACGTTCTGAAAAGTTGTTCAGTTCTGTGGTTTCTTTCTGTGCCTTCCAGAGCAAAGCCGGCGATAACAGGGTAAGAAGGGTGCTGTAGAGGCCTCGGGTAATCTTCATAAATTTCTAGTCTAGTTATCCAGTTGTCCGGTTAATCATCTCAATCGCCAAGTATCTCTGACTTTATCTCTGGCTCACGAACCCTTAGCAGGATATTCCGTCATCAGCCGATCAATCATGTTGATAACATCGTCTGTCTCAATCAGCTCCATCGCATGGGGATGACGAACACGTTCTCCCCAGGAAAGCTGGTCTACGGATTTATTCATATAGGTTTTCGCTGCATCCGGGTATCGGTTCACTACCCACTGCTGCCACTTGTAAGGCCCTGTGCGATGTACATTAGAGGTCGCAAATAACCCTATCACGGGCGTATCAACAGCATTCGCAAAGTGGACAGGGCCTGAATCAGGTGCAATAACCAGTAAAGCCCGTTGTATCAGTGCAACCAACCCCTGCAGAGAGGTCTGTGCGACCAGATTAAGTACCGGGGTCGTCGCCCGTTCCATAATCTCTTTCGCGTAATAGTGCTCAATATCCCGGTTGCCACCAGTGATGACGGCTTTGATACCGTGCTTGCGGTAAAGGTATTCGACCACAGCAACGTAGCCATCAAGGGTCCAGTTACGGAAGTTACGTGCCCGCTGACTGGAACAGGGAGAGATCACCACATAGCGATCACAGGGACATTTCTTCTTGGCTTCAGCAATCGCTTCTTCTGAAACAGGAAGCTGCCATTCAAGGTCAGATGGCTTCTCCGGAGCAATGCCAAGGGTATCCAGAAAGTCATAAAAGCCTTCAACAACATGGCCTTTATCCCGCGGCGAAATGCGCTCATTAGTGAACAGCCACTGCCAGTCTTTGGCTCTGGCCTTATCAAAACCAAGTTTCACCCTGGCTTTAATACCGACCGACAATACAGAGGCCCGCAATGCAGCCTGCATATGCAACAATAGGTCAAACCGGGTATCCGCCAACTGTTTCCAGATCGCTTTCATCCCCTTAAAGCCGGAGGCCTTGTCATAGACAATAAACTCGACCCCTGACAACCCCTTAAGTAGACTGTACTCCGCCTTACCGGTAACCCATATAATACGGGCCTCCGGCCAAGCCTGCTGTAATCGTTTAACAACAGGAACGACATTAGACACATCGCCTAACGCTGACAGCCTTAAAATACAGATTGTCTGGGGTGGTGTTTTCCGGAAACGAGACATGACCATCGAGATATATTCCTCCAAGAAGCAGCACATTCTATATGATGCTGATCACCTGTCACAAATTGATGGCACTTTCTTTGATCCTGAATACTGGAAGCTGCAGAACCGGATAACTGAACCCAGTGGCGGCCGTGGACAGGCTTTCTTTATTGATCACCCTAATGGTTTTCAGTATCTGCTGCGTCACTATCGCCGTGGAGGTCTTGCCGCCAAAATCAGTCAGGACAAATACTGGTTTTCAGGTCTCGAGAATAGCCGCCCTTTTCAGGAATTCCGTCTGACCCACGAACTTTTTATTGCAGGTCTTCCTGTTCCTCAGCCTCTGGCTGCAAGAGTCTGCCGTGCGGGTCTTTTTTATCAGGGCGACCTGATCACTCTGAAAATCTCTGAGGCTCAACCCTTTGCGAATTTCTTGCTGGAAACAGACCAAGATCTACTCTGGGAAAATGTGGGAGCCATGATTGCTCAATTTCATCGTTGGGGGCTCAACCATGTTGATCTGAATGCCAATAATATTTTGGTGGATAACAGTGCTAAGGTTTGGCTTATCGACTTTGACCGTTGCCTGAAAATGCCCGCACTAGGTCAGTGGCAACAAGATAACCTGGAACGCCTGAAACGCTCTATTCATAAGTTAACGGGTCAACCGGTGTCCGATGGGTTATGGCAGGCATTACAGAAGGGCTACAAAAGTTAATGCTTTGCAGCATTAAATCTGTATTTCTTATTGGTTATTAATCGTCATGTATTGATTGATCGGTTATATTGATCACAACTTTTAAAACGATTAATTATTAGATAATACGGATATATGTTTAAACATTTCTTAGCCTCCGCAATGACCTGCGCTGCTTTATCTCTTACAGGGGTCAGCTTCGCTTCTACGCAATCTACTGATTCCAGTTTCGCCAGTGATCTTGGCAATGGGTATAAAAGCTTCTACAGTCAGGAGCAATTACCATGGATAGGAAAAACACTACTAGCCGGTGGAATACTTGCTAATACAGACCTCGATCAAGAAATTCAGGACAGTTATAACCGTAATATTCTTTCAGACTCTTCTGACGACCTCGCGAAAAACGCTAAGGTAATTGGAGACCCAGAAACAACACTCCTGTACTTCGGCTTGGCTGCAGTTAATCGCCTTGCTTGCGACAGAGATTGTGGTGCAATTCCTGAATGGGGAGACAGAACAGCTCAGGCACTCTTAGTGGGACTCCCTGCTGTCTGGACTTCTCAGGCAATTTTGGGCGGTGCCAGACCCCGACACGGCGAAGGCTCTGACTGGAGTATCTTTCAATTTGAAAGAGAGCATGCTGTTAGTGGTCATGCATACGTGGGTGCAGTTCCTTTCCTTACTGCCGCTCAAATGACGGACAACCCCTATGCCAAAGCAACCTTCTATGCTTTATCACCTTTGACGGCACTTTCCCGGATCAATGACCAGAAGCACTACTTCTCTCAGGCGCTGATGGGTTGGTTATATGCCGCCAAAGTTACTGAAGTGATCAACAGCGACCTACAGCCGGAAGATACCGTTGTGCTACCCTATGCCGACGAAGATACTGTGCTGATAAGCGTGATTAAGCCGTTCTGATCAAATTCAGACGCTATAAACTGATTATCAGAGGAAAAAGCGGCCTTCAGGGCCGCTTTTTTCATGCCTGTTGCTTAATGTCCACTACATAGAGTTGCGGTCAAAATGTATACTTGACCGCTTATAAAAATTCATTAGCGCATTGATGGTGGCTAACTGAGATGAACCAAACTACGCCAGACGTACAAACTTTTCAGGGCCTGATTCTGGCCCTGCAACAATACTGGGCCAATCAGGGCTGTGTTGTTCTGCAGCCACTGGATATGGAAGTGGGTGCCGGTACTTTCCACCCAGCAACTTTCCTGCGCTCCATCGGTCCTGAAACCTGGAATGCGGCTTACGTGCAGCCTTCCCGCCGTCCCACTGACGGCCGTTACGGTGAAAACCCGAACCGCCTGCAGCATTACTATCAGTTTCAGGTGGTGATGAAGCCTTCGCCAAAAAACATCCAGGAACTCTACTTGGGTTCTTTGCGCATGATGGGTATCGACACCAATGTGCATGATGTGCGCTTTGTAGAAGATAACTGGGAATCCCCAACACTGGGTGCCTGGGGTCTTGGCTGGGAAGTCTGGCTGAACGGTATGGAAGTGACTCAGTTTACTTACTTCCAGCAGGCCGGTGGTATCGAATGTTATCCGGTAACCGGTGAGATCACTTACGGTCTGGAACGTATCGCCATGTACATCCAGGGTGTGGACAGTGTTTATGATCTGACCTGGACCATCGATCCTGACGGCAACAAGGTGACCTACGGCGACGTATTCCACCAGAATGAAGTGGAGCAATCCGCGTTCAACTTTGAACACGCTGACGTGCCGATGCTGTTTAAAAACTTCGACCATTACGAGTCGGAGTGTCAGAAGCTGCTGGCTCTGGAAACCCCACTGCCACTGCCCGCTTATGAACAGGTACTGAAAGCATCCCACACCTTTAACCTACTGGATGCCCGTCACGCGATCTCGGTAACCGAACGCCAGCGTTACATCCTGCGTGTGCGTACCATGGCCCGTGATGTGGCCAACGCCTACTTTAAAGTACGTAAGGATCTGGGTTTCCCGCTGGCACCTGAAGCCCTGCGTGAAGAAGTTCTGGCTCAGTTCAAAGAGGAAGAGGCATAAGATGGCTGAAGTACGCGATTTTTTAGTTGAACTGGGTACCGAAGAGCTGCCGCCAACGGCACTGAAACGTCTGTCCGATGCCTTTGCTGAAGGTATCAAAGCTGGCCTTACAAAAGCCGATATCCCTTTTGCTGAAGTTAAAGCTCTGGCTACCCCACGCCGTCTGGCGGTTCAGGTTAAAGACCTAGCCGTTGCCCAGCCGGACCGTGAAATCCAGCGTCGTGGCCCTGCACTGCAGGCGGCTCTGGATGCAGACGGCAAACCGACCAAAGCAGCAGAAGGTTTTGCCCGTTCCTGTGGTATCGAGTTTGACCAGCTGGAAAAGCTGGAAACCGACAAGGGTACCTGGCTGGTATTTAATACCGTGCAGAAGGGTACTCAGACCGCTGATCTGCTGCCGGAACTGGTGAGCAAATCTGTTGCTCAGCTGCCGGTTCCCAAGCGTATGCGCTGGGGGGCAAGCCGCACTGAATTCTCCCGTCCGGTACACTGGCTGGTAAGCCTGTTCGGCAGTGACGTAGTGGATATGGAAGTACTGGGTCTGAAAGCAGGCCGTACCACCATGGGTCACCGCTTCCACCACAATGAAAGCATCGAACTGGCTTCCACCGAAGGTTACGTGGAAACCCTGCGTAACGCTTTTGTGCTGGTGGATATGGACGAACGCCGTGACACTATCCGTAAGCAGGTAAACGAAGAAGCCTCTAAGCTGGGTGCCGTTGCCGAGATCGACGAAGATCTGCTGGACGAAGTAAACGGCCTGGTTGAGTGGCCGGTTGCCCTGACCGGTTCTTTCGAAGAGCGTTTCCTGGAGGTGCCTGCGGCCTGTCTGATCTCCTCCATGAAAGAGCACCAGAAGTATTTCCACCTGGTGGATCAGAACAACAAGCTGAAGCCGAACTTTATTACGGTGTCTAACATCGTCAGCAAAGATCCGGCTCAGGTGATTGCCGGTAACGAAAAAGTGATCCGTCCGCGTCTGGCGGATGCGGCTTTCTTCTTTGAAACCGACAAAAAACGCCCGCTGGCAGAGCGTATCGATGCCCTGAAAACCGTGACCTTCCAGAAGCAGTTGGGCAGCATCTACGACAAGTCCCAGCGTGTCAGCCAGATCGCTCAGTTTATTGCTGAGCAGATTGGCGGTGACAAGGCTAAAGCGCAGCGTGCAGCCGACCTGAGCAAGTGTGATCTGGTAACCGAAATGGTACTGGAGTTCACCGATCTGCAGGGCATCATGGGTGCGCACTACGCCGCTAATGACGGTGAAGATGCAGAAGTAGCTCAGTCTCTGAATGAGCAATACATGCCGCGTTTTGCCGGTGACGAACTGCCTGCAACCCAAACCGGTATGGCACTGGCTATTGCCGACCGAATCGACACCTTAGTGGGTATCTTCGGTATCGGTCAGCGCCCGACCGGTGACAAAGATCCGTTTGCCCTGCGTCGTGCCACCATCGGTATCCTGAGCATTCTGGTGCACAACAAGCTGGATATCGATCTGAAAGACCTGATCGAACTGAGCATTGCTCAGCACGGTGATCTGCCAAAAGCAGAAGGTCTGGCAGACGATGTGCTGAACTACATGCTGGATCGTTTCCGTGCCTGGTATCAGGCGGAAGGTATTCCTGCGGAAACCTTCCTGGCGGTACGTTCCCGCCCGGTAAGCAACGCATATGACTTCGACCGTCGTGTACAGGCGGTAACCGCCTTCAGCAAACTGGAAGAAGCCGAAGCACTGGCCGCTGCCAACAAGCGTGTAAACAACATTCTGGCCAAGCAGAACTACCAGGGCGATGCTCAGGTGGATACTGCTCTGCTGACGGAAGATGCTGAGAAGGTACTGGCAGAGCAGGTAGCTGCGAAGCAGGCTGAACTGGCACCTCTGTTTGCCGCTGCAGACTATCAGACTGCACTGAACAGTCTGGCTAGCCTGCGCAGTGCGGTGGATAACTTCTTTGACAATGTGATGGTGATGGCTGACGACGAGCAGGTTAAAAATAACCGTCTTGCGCTTCTGGCATCCCTGAGCAGCCTGTTCCTGGAAGTTGCTGATATCGCCCTGCTGCAGCAGTAAACTTCGATGGAGTAACGCTTTAAATCACAAACTGTTTCCTGTTTTACATTTTGTGGTTGTTAAAGCTGAAAAAGAGCCGTATTTTTACGGCTCTTTTTTTATCCCTGTTTTTACCTGACAACCACCTATAAAACTGACTACGACTATCACCATGACGAAACTGGTTATCCTCGACCGCGACGGCGTTATCAATCTGGATTCTGATGCTTTTGTAAAAAGCGCTGATGAATGGATTCCCATCGAACCCAGCATTAAGGCGATCGCCCGTCTGAATAAAGCCGGTTATCAGGTAGCCGTTGCCACCAATCAGTCCGGTTTGGGACGAGGCCATTTTTCTCGGGCGGATCTGGACGCGATGCACGACAAAATGACGACTCTGGTAGAAGCTGAAGGCGGTCACTTTGCCACCATTAAGTATTGCCCGCACAAACCTGATGAAGGTTGTGACTGTCGTAAACCTCTCTCAGGTCTGATTGACCAGATCACTGAAGAACTGAGTATTCACTCACTCGACGGTTGCTATATGGTTGGGGATAGTTTGCGTGACCTTCAGGCAGGTGAAGCCCGGGGTTGCAAAGCGGTTCTGGTTAAAACCGGCAAGGGTGAAAAGACACTGGCGACCAATGAAGGCCTTGAAGATGCCCTGATTTTTGATCAGCTTTCTGACTTCGTCGATTGGCTTCTCAACAAGGCTATATAGTTAAGCGCCCTCTGAATATCAGATACAAAAAAGCAGCCCTCGGGCTGCTTTTTTGTTTTTCGGTGTTTAAACAAAATAGTTGATTAAACGTCCAGGTTTTCTACTGTCAGGGCGTTGGTTTCAATAAAGTCACGACGTGGCTCTACTTCATCACCCATCAGAGTGGTAAAGATCTGATCTGCGGCTACGGCATCCTCAATGTTAACGCGCAGCATACGACGGGTATCAGGATCCATTGTGGTTTCCCACAACTGATCCGGGTTCATCTCACCCAGACCTTTATAACGCTGAATACTGAAGCCTCGGCGCGCTTCACCCAGCAACCATGTCAGAACATCAGCAAAGCGATTAACGTCGTGCTTACGCTCACCACGTTGGATATAAGCGCCTTCTTCCAGCAGCCCATCCAAACGACTCGCCAATTCACTGATTGCCTTGTAATCCTGCGACTTGAAGAAATCCAGACCAAAACGGTAGTCCGTTGGCACACCATGAGCAACGATAGTTACTTCAGGCAGATAAACACTGCGCTCGCTGTCATGAGCAACGCGCCATTCAAAGCGCATCGCGGGATGTCGGCCTGCATTCTCTTCCAGAACACCTTTAAGCTGGTCAATCCATGCCTGAACAGCACTCTGATCGGCCAGAGCTTTGTCATCCAACAAAGGCAGATCCAGCATCTGGTCCAATACAGGCTGAGGGTAAGCACGATACAAACGGGTGATTCTGCGAATAACATCCTGATAACTGCTCACCAGGCTACCCAGACCTTCACCAGATATTCCCGGTGCCTCAGGGTTTACGTATAGAGCTGCACCATCCAAAGCTGTGTTTGTGAGATACTCTTCCAGCGCCAGTTCATCTTTCAGATACTGCTCATGCTTACCGCGCTTAATTTTATACAGCGGTGGCTGTGCAATAAAGATGTGGCCTCGTTCGATCAGCTCAGGCATCTGACGGAAGAAGAACGTCAGCAGCAGTGTACGGATGTGAGAACCATCCACGTCCGCATCCGTCATAATAATGATGGAGTGATAACGCAGCTTATCCGGATTAAACTCTTCCCGACCGATACCGCAGCCCATCGCAGTAATCAGCGTGCCGACCTCTGCCGAAGACAACATCTTGTCAAAACGAGCTTTTTCTACGTTAAGGATCTTACCTTTCAGTGGCAGAATCGCCTGAGTCTTACGGTTACGCCCCTGCTTGGCAGAGCCACCCGCAGAGTCACCCTCCACCAGGTAAAGTTCGGACAGGGCCGGGTCTTTTTCCTGACAGTCCGCCAGCTTACCTGGCAGACCTGCGATATCCAGTGCACCTTTCCGGCGGGTCATCTCCCGGGCTTTACGGGCTGCTTCACGGGCACGGGCGGCATCCAGCATCTTATTAACAATTGCTTTCGCTTCGTTCGGTTTTTCCAGCAGGTAATCCGCAAACAGACGCCCCATCTCCTGCTCAACCGCAGACTTCACCTCTGAGGAAACCAGCTTGTCTTTAGTCTGAGAGGAGAATTTAGGATCCGGAACTTTAACCGAGATAATCGCCGTGAGACCCTCACGGGCATCTTCACCGGAGGTGTTGGCCTTATCTTTCTTAACCTTAGGATCTTGCTCGATATAGCTGTTCAGCGTACGGGTCAGAGCAGCGCGGAAACCCGCTAAATGAGTACCACCGTCACGCTGAGGAATGTTGTTGGTGAAGCAGTAGATATTCTCCTGATAGGAGTCATTCCACTGCAGAGCCACCTCAACACCAACACCATCTTCTCGCTCAGTAGAGAAATGGAACACATCGTTCAATGCGGTCTTATTCTGATTCAGGTAACTGACAAAAGCGCTCAGACCACCTTCATATTTAAAGTTATCGGTACGACCAGAGCGTTCATCCAGCAGCGTAATGCTGACACCTGAGTTAAGGAAAGACAGCTCACGCAGACGTTTTGCCAGAATATCGTAGTGAAATTCTACGTTAGTGAAGGTTTCTTCAGACGGGTGGAACCGCGTTTCGGTACCGGTTTTGTCAGTTTCACCGATCACTTTCAGCGGTTCCTGGGGCACACCGTGTACATAAACCTGTTCGTGTACTTTACCGTTACGCCAGATAGTCAGCGTTAGTTTTTCAGACAGGGCATTTACTACAGAAACACCTACGCCGTGCAAACCGCCAGAAACCTTGTAGCTGTTATCATCAAATTTACCGCCAGCATGCAGCACGGTCATGATAACCTCTGCGGCAGAGACACCTTCTTCTTCGTGCAAATCCACAGGAATACCACGGCCGTCGTCAGATACCGTGATCGACTCGTCCGGGTGGATGATGACTTTAATATCAGAACAGTGTCCTGCCAGTGCCTCATCAATCGAGTTATCGACCAACTCAAACACCATATGGTGCAAGCCTGTTCCATCATCGGTATCGCCGATATACATCCCTGGACGCTTACGAACCGCATCGAGACCTTTTAGAACCTTAATGCTGGATGAATCGTATGATTGTTCGCTCATATCCTGTTCCTGTGTTTTACAGCTAACCCTTTACCAAGAGGTATCAGGTCCGGGTGTGTTCTAGCTGACCATGTTTCACGTGAAACACACTCATAGGCGTTGATGCAGACCAGGACTTGATCAGGGCATCAGCCTCAACACTGGTAATAAAAACCTGGCACTGCATTTCTTCCAGTACCCCGCATAAATAATTTCGGTGTTCACTATCAAGCTCAGCAGGCAGATCATCAACCAGGTAGATACTCTGTTTACCGGTCATCTTCTGCATTAGCCGCCCCTGAGCCAGCAATAGCGCGCACACAACTAGTTTTTGTTGTCCACGGGATAACACATCCACCGCCGGCAGTTTGTTAACCCGAATTCTCAGATCAGCACGATGGGGGCCAGACTGGGTAAAGCCCAAAGCCCAATCTTTCTCCCGATTGTGCCGAAGAACATCAAGACAATCTGAACCCCGCTCCCACCCACGGTAATAACTTAACGAGACCTGATCAGAAAAGGACAACTCAGCAAGTGTCACTTCAAACTCAGGTTTCAGTAGTTCGACGTAACGGGAACGGTACTGATCAATTTGCTCGGCATATCCCGCCAGGGATTCATCCCAAATATCCAGCTGAGCGCAGCCCTGCATTTTACCATATTTCAGCAGTTTATTGCGCTGTTTCAGTGCTTTTTGCCCCGCTTGCCAAACCGGCAAAAAACCATGTTCCACGTGAAACACACCCCAATCAACATATTGACGGCGCACTTTTGGCGAACCTTCAAGCAGCTGAAAGGATTCCGAGTTAATGGTTTGAACGGGTAAGAGCTCGGCAAGCTGAGATGCCGAGCGGGCTTGCTGCCCGGAAATTCGAATCTGTTGCTCACTTTGACGGTTCCGGGAAATCCCAACAGGAACTATTTGCTGATGCTCTGCCAACGCATTAAAGACCTCGGCAAACAGCGTGTAAGCATCCTGTTCGAAATTGATAATGGCAGGAGTTCGGCTGGCCCGAAAGGAACGCCCTGTCGATAAGACTGAGATCGCTTCAAGGATCGATGTCTTGCCCGCGCCGTTCTCTCCGATAATGAGATTAACTCCGGGTGCGGGCTGCAGGCGCAATGATTGCAGATTACGGAAATTGGCTATATCCAAACGCCGGAGACTCATGGAATAAATCCCCGGAAAACAAAGAAAACAAAAGCCATAAATAAAGCCCCACCAGAAATCCAGTAAGGCTTTATCGGAGAGAGAAACAAGGTTCGGTAAAAATTCTGCATAACAGAACGAACAACGAATCCGCGATTAAATGCAGAATTACAGACGCATCGGCATTACAACATACAGGGAGTCATCTTCAGTACCGAACTCTTCAATAAGCGCACTGCTGTTGGCATCCGAAGCAGTAATTTTTACCTGCTCATTATTCAGTACATCCAAAACATCCAGAACGTAAGTGACGTTAAAGCCAATCTCCAGAGAGTCACCCTGATAGTTCACGCTGATGTTCTCTTCCGCTTCTTCCTGCTCAGTTGGGTTATTCGCCGTCACTTCCAGGTTGCTGTCGGTCAGACACAGGCGAACACCACGGTATTTTTCGTTGGACAGAATAGAAGCACGGTGCAGCACTTCGCGCAGTTCCAGACGGTCCGCGACAACAACTTTGTTACCGTTACGGGGAATCACGCGCTCATAATCCGGGAACTTACCATCAACCAGTTTAGAGGTGAAAACATAGTCGCCGGTTTTAACACGGATATGGTTGCTGCCCAGTACCACCTGAACCGGAGTATCAGAATCGTCAAACAGACGGCCCAGACCCACGATACCTTTATGCGGCACGATGGAACGAACCACGCTGGTCGCACCATGATCGATCGCCAGTGAGCAGGTTGCCAGGCGATGGCCATCGGTTGCTACGCTACGCAGCATACCAGGGCTCAGTTCCAGCAGCAGACCGTTAAGGTAATAGCGAACATCGTTTTGCGCCATAGCAAAAGAGGAGCGGTCCAGCAGTCGTTTGAATTCTTTCTGCGTCAGCTCGAAAGACAGGTCCTGCTGGCTCTCTTCCACTTTCGGGAATTCCGCGGCAGGAAGGGTTGAAAGCGAGAAGCGGCTACGGCCCGAACGAATGATAACCTTTTGATCTTGAAGGGAAAATTCAATCTGAGACTGATCGGGAAGCGATTTACAGATATCAAAAAGCTTCTTCGCAGGAACCGTGGTTGCGCCAGGGACTTCAACCGCGCCATCAATAGACAGGTGACTCAGAATTTCCACTTCAAGATCGGTACCTGTCAGAGACAGTCCCTGGGGATCGGCAACTACCAATACATTAGATAGTACTGGTAACGTCTGACGACGCTCAACAACACCATTCAAAAGTTGCAACGGGCGCAGCAGTGCTTCACGGGAGACAGTAAATTTCATAACAGGCTATTCCATAAACAGTTAACTGATGCCGAAGCTAACAAGGCTCCGGTCATAGGTAAATTCTTTTTCACAAGAATATGTCGAAACGAGCTTAACTGGTCAGTGCTCTCAACAGACTCTTATAGTCTTCTCGGATTTCCGCATTCTCTTCCTGCAGCTCTTTAACCTTGCGGCAGGCATGCAGAACGGTAGTGTGATCCCGGCCACCAAAAGCATCGCCGATCTCAGGGTAGCTATGATTGGTCAGCTCTTTAGCCAGAGCCATCGCTACCTGACGCGGGCGGGCAACCGAACGGCTGCGACGCTTAGAAAGAAGATCCGGTACCTTAATGCTGTAGTACTCAGCCACAGTGCGCTGAATATTATCGATACCCACCTGCTTATCCTGAACCGCAAACAGATCACGCAGAGATTCACGGATAAAGTCCGTCGTGATCGGCTGCCCCCGGAAATGGGAATCCGCGATCACCTTCTTCAATGCACCTTCGAGGTCCCGAACATTGGAACGTATCTTTTGGGCGATAAAGAAAGCAGCATCATCGGATAACAGCACTCGAGCCTGATCCGCTTTCTTCTTCAGAATCGCAACCCGGGTTTCCAGTTCAGGGGGATCAATCGCCACCGTCAGCCCCCAACCAAAGCGGGATTTCAGACGCTCTTCCATACCGCTGATCTCTTTCGGGAAACGATCACTGGTCAGAATCATCTGCTGACCACCTTCAAGCAAGGCGTTAAAGGTGTGGAAGAACTCTTCCTGTGAGCGCTCTTTACCGGCAAAGAACTGAATATCATCAATCAGCAGGGCATCTACGCTGCGATAGAGGCGTTTAAAGTCGTTAATAGCATTCAGCTGCAGCGCCTTAACCATATCCGCCACAAAGCGCTCTGAGTGCAGATACATCACCTTAGCATTGGGATTCTGTTGAACTAGGTAGTTACCCACGGCATGCATAAGGTGCGTTTTACCCAAACCAACCCCACCATATAAAAAGAGCGGGTTATAAGCACCACCAGGGTTTTCAGCGACCTGGCGGGAGGCCGCACGGGCCAGCTGGTTCGACTTACCTTCAACAAAGGTTTCAAAGGTGTGATTCGGGTTAAGTGCACTCTGGTGTTTCAGTGCGCCGTCTACCTGAACAGTGCGTTCTGTTTTAACCGGAACCGAACCGGGGGCTGGTGATGCTGAAGTCGCAATAGAAGGGGTTGTCGGCTTTGTGTTTTCAGAGCCCGGAGAAATATCAGTTTGTTCCGGGGCAGAGACTTCAGGCTCCTGAATAAAGTGAGGTCTTGGCGGAGTAGTTCTTACAATTACACCGGGAGGCGTCACAGGTTTAGCCGCAACGTCGGGCGCAGAGACTGTCCGCTTACTGCCAATTTCAAGAATAAGCTGAGGGGACTGCCCATTGCTGAGTTCATTCAGCAATTCAGAGATACGTGTCAGGTATTTATCGGATACCCACTGAAGCACAAAACGGTTAGGTGCTAACAATTTCAGACTTTGACCTTCAGTGTCAGCCTGAAGTGGGCGAATCCAGGTGTTGAACTGCTGAGAAGGCAATTCATCCTGCAAGTAACCTAAGCATTTCTGCCAGAGCGCTAAAGACACAGTTGATCCCCAAGAAAAACAAAGCAGCATTTTATCGGTTAAGGCTCAGGTTATCCACACAGAGACCTGAAATTAACGAATTTCATCGCGATTCCTGCTGTGGATAACAGGGTCTTAAACCAAAGGTGTGCTCTGGGGAGAGATCAGAGGATAATTTCGGTTGTGTATAAGGCTTCTTTTTATCCACAGCTCACACCTAACATGCTGACAGAATGATCGCTTTTTATCTAACGCCTTATACATTCAGAAAATTCAGTAATAACAATACCTGAGATGGCTTATCCACAGAAAAAGCTCTCCTCTATATATATCACTTCAATTATCTTTCTTTATTAAATAAATCTATATTGTTTCTGTTTAAAGGTTGGGATAAAGCCCATTGGATAAAACAAAGCCCACATGTCATTTCAGAAAATCGGGTACTTGGTTTTTGACAAATCAGAGGTCAGGATTCGGAACCGGTGGTGAATGCTGCGAAGCGTAAAATCAGTTGATTACTATGGCGTCATTGGAACCGTTTGAATTTATGTGAATAATTCGTAAAAGCGAGACCTCGCGCCAGAGAAAAACTTATTCACAACCACTTTTTATCAGGAAGTATTTGAAGTCTCTGCCGTAATTCACTAGAATTCCCGCCCTGATCAAAGACTAGGCGCACTTTCTGCGCCATTTTGAAAGTGAAAGTGTGGGAATACAGTCATGAAAAGAACTTTTCAACCAAGCGTTCTGAAACGCAAGCGCAACCACGGCTTCCGTGCTCGTATGGCTACTAAAAATGGCCGTAAAGTCATCACTCGTCGTCGCGCCAAAGGCCGTGCACGTCTGAGTGCTTGATTTCTGGTCTGCTGATTTTTTAGCGCAATGACCAGTTACGGATTTCCCCGGGATGTCAGACTTCTGACAGCCGGGGATTACCGTTCCGTTTTTGACGACGTCCAGATTAAAGTATTTGGTCGTTGTTTTATGATTCTTGCCCGTCCTAATACTCTACCCCACCCTCGCATCGGCCAGATCCTGGCTAAAAAAAATCTTCGTCGAGCAGTCGATCGAAATCGGATCAGACGTCTAACCCGCGAATCGTTCCGGTTGAATAAGCATCAGATGCCCGCGATGGATCTCGTGTTGCTCACCCAGAAAGGTCTCAGTGATCTCTCTTCTGAAGAATATGCTCATCAGCTTGATTTGGCTTGGAAACGGCTAGAGACGTTACATCGCAAGAAGTCATCCGGTCAAAAGTCCGGCCACAAACCACGTGGTAAGCGGAAACCTCGTCCGGAAAAATAATAATCCTGATGCTATTTCTCAGATTTATCCTTGGTATGGCTTGCCAGAGAGCAATGCCACACTCAAAATAGCATTTCATTTTTTTCAACACGAATCCGGTAAGAGCATACCCATGGACGTGAAACGTTTATTTTTGATCATCTCCCTGGCCTTAGTGTCTTATCTGATGGTGGTACAGTGGAATAAGGATTATGGACCTCAGGCTCAGGCGCCTGTGGTACAGAATACTTTGCCTTCAACTGAATCCCCGTCAGCGACAAACTCAGGCAGTGAAGATATCCCGCAAAATTCTGCCCGTGGCGAGCTGGCAGTCAATTCTTCAGACGCCAGTACTTCTCTGATTGAAGTTCGTACCGATGTTCTGGATCTTCGAATTGATCCTAAAGGTGGCGATATAGTTTATGCCGCACTGCCTGAACATACGGCACGCGTTGATACCCCTGAGATTCCCTTTGTTCTTCTCGAGCGCAGCAAAGCCCGTACCTATGTCGCGCAAAGTGGCCTGGCTGGTAGCAACGGTCCAGACGCTTCCCGTAATGGCCGTCCTCTGTTCAGCACTGAACAGGCGAGTTATGAGTTGAGTGAAGGCGCTGATTCCCTGCAGATCGATCTGAATTTTGTTCAGGAATCGGGTGTTGAAATCACTAAGCGATTTACTCTGCAGCGTGATAGCTACGATATCCGTGTTGAATATCTGATCAACAACACCAGCTCTGAAGTATGGTCCGGTTACTACTTTGCACAGCTGAAACGTGATAACTCTCCTGATCCTACCCAGTCTGAAGGCATGGGTATGGTGTCCTATCTGGGCGCTGCTATCTCAACAGAAGCTGAGAAGTACGAGAAAATCACCTTCAAAGATATTCAGGAAAAAGACGTTAAACGCGAATCCGTTGGTGGCTGGGTAGCTATGATTCAGCACTACTTCGTTAGTGCGTGGATTCCCGATCAGAACGTAAAACAGGAATACAGCACTCGCAGTACTTCCCGTGGCGATAATATTGTTGGTTTCTCCAGCCCTGAAACGGTTCTTCAGCCTGGTGAGCAGGTGACTCTGGGTAGCAACCTCTACGTAGGTCCTAAAGTTCAGGAGCGTCTGGAAGCTGCAGCGACCAACCTTGAACTGACTGTTGATTTTGGTTGGTTATGGTTTATTGCACAGCCGCTGTTCTGGATGCTGGATATTCTGCACGGCTTCCTGGGTAACTGGGGTTGGTCCATCATCATCTTGACTGTGATGATTAAAGCTGCCTTTTTCCATCTGTCTGCTTCTGCATACCGGTCTATGGCGAACATGCGCCGTGTTGGCCCGGAACTGCAGCGTATGAAAGAGAAGTATGGTGATGATCGCCAGAAGATGTCTCAGGCGATGATGGAGCTGTACAAGAAAGAGAAGATCAATCCGATCGGTGGCTGCCTGCCGATTCTGATCCAGATGCCGGTATTTATCGCCCTGTACTGGATGCTGATGGAAAGTGTTGAACTGCGTCATGCGCCTTTCATGCTTTGGATTGAAGACTTGTCGGTTAAAGACCCCTACTTTGTATTGCCGATCATCATGGGCGCGTCCATGTTCATTCAGCAGTTGTTGAATCCAACACCTCCGGACCCGATGCAGGCGAAACTGATGAAGATGCTACCTGTCATCTTCACCGTATTCTTCCTGTGGTTCCCTGCTGGTCTGGTACTGTACTGGGTTGTTAACAACGTTCTGTCGATCGCGCAGCAATACGTAATTACCAAACGTATTGAAGACGGCGATGGCAAAAAAGCTAAAGCCTAGCGGGCAGATGACACACTAAGTGTCAGTTGCACCTAAGCTGAGAAAAGCCCCTGACGGGGCTTTTTTCGTTTTATCCACATCCACTTTTTGATATAAGCCTGTCACAACTCTGAGCGCCAGCAGTTCAGACGGGGCACGTTTTCAGACAGAAACCAACGGAGATCAGCCATGACACAGGCCAAGGCATCAAACATCGATACCATTGCGGCACAGGCCACACCACCGGGTCGTGGTGGCGTAGGCATTATCCGGATCTCCGGTCCTGAATCTGCTGATGTGGCCAAGAAACTGTTAGGTATACTGCCCCAGCCTCGTTTCGCCCATTACGGCCCTTTCTATGGTGAAGATGGTAGTGTCATGGATGAAGGTATAGCGCTTTGGTTCCCGGGACCCAACTCCTTCACCGGTGAAGATGTTCTGGAACTTCAGGGGCATGGCGGCCCCATCATTATGGATATGATGCTGAAGCGGGTGCTGGGCTGCGGAATCCGTATGGCGCGTCCCGGTGAGTTCTCTGAACGCGCCTTCCTGAATGACAAGATGGATCTGGCACAGGCGGAGGCAATTGCTGATCTGATCGATAGTGTTTCCGAACAGGCGGCACGAAATGCCGTGCGATCTCTGCAGGGCGCTTTCTCCGATAAAGTCCATCAGCTTGTGGATAAACTCACACATCTGCGCATGTATGTAGAAGCAGCTATCGATTTCCCTGAAGAGGAGATCGATTTTCTGGCAGACGGCAAGGTGATGGCGGATCTGGAAGCGATTCAGACCGAACTGCGTCAGGTTCAAAACAGCGCCAGCCAGGGGGCTCTGATGCAGGAAGGTATGACGGTGGTCATCGCCGGTCGTCCGAATGCCGGTAAATCCAGTCTGCTGAACAGCTTATCCGGTAAAGACAGTGCCATCGTCACCGATATCGCCGGCACAACCCGTGATGTATTGCGGGAATACATTCATATCGATGGTATGCCACTGCATATCGTCGATACCGCAGGTTTGCGGGATACACCGGATCAGGTTGAGCAGATTGGCGTTGAGCGTGCCTGGAATGAGATTAAGAAGGCTGATCGTGTGCTGCTCATGGTGGACAGCTCCGAAACCAAAGAAACCGATCCTCATACTCTCTGGCCTGAATTTGTCGATCAGCTACCACCCACCGTACCAATTACCGTGGTTCGCAATAAGATCGATCAGACCGGTGAAACCGCAGGTCTTGATGCAAACTCCTACCCGACCGTGATTCGTCTCTGTGCAAAATCCGGTGAGGGTGTGGATAAACTAACGCAGCATCTTAAAGAAGCGATGGGTTATACCGGCAGCACCGAGGGGGGATTCAGTGCCCGTCGTCGCCACCTTGATGCGCTGGAGCAGGCCGGTGACTTTATCAATAACGGTCATTACCAGTTGCTGAATATGGGGGCTGGTGAATTGCTGGCTGAAGATCTTCGCATGGCGCAACAAGCTCTGGGCGAGATTACCGGACAGATGAGTGCGGATGACTTGCTGGGTAAGATCTTCGGGTCTTTCTGTATCGGCAAATAAAAGCGATGCGGAAGCTAAGAGGTAACAATGGGATTTAGTGCGCCGGTTCGGGCTGCTTTTTGGATGTCCGGTGCCCTGCTCTCCTTTATGGCGATGGCGGTTTCCGGTCGAGAGCTATCCGCTGAGCTCGAAACTTATCATATTCTTTTCTTCCGCAGTGTCATCGGTGTTTTTCTGATAGGTGCGCTGATTGCCTATAAAGGCACTCACCTGCTGAAGAACTCAGCATCTGATACGTCATGGACTGAGAAATATCGCCCACTATGCCGGGCAATACGGCTGGTTCTATGGACTGGCCTATATCTCTTTAGCAGAAGTGATCGCCATTGAATTTACCACCCCGGTCTGGACAGCCCTGTTTGCCTTTTTCCTGCTAGGTGAAAAATTGACATTAGCCCGTCTGCTGGCCCTACTTATGGGGCTGACAGGCTTAGTGATGATTCTGAGACCTTCTACAGAGGGATTGAATCCTGCTGCTCTGGCGGTTCTGGCTGGTGCCGTGGGTTATGCCTTTTCCTATATTCAGACGAAGTCCTTATCGGCGACGGATGCCCCACTGACCATTCTTTTCTATATGACTGCGATGCAGCTGCCGTTCGGTTTGGTGCCCACTCTTCTGGACTGGCAACTGCCTTCACTGAAAATGCTGCCCTGGATCGTGTTGGTGGGAGTCACAGCAATGACCGCCCACTACTGCATGACACGAGCTTTCAAACTGGCGGATGCCACTGTGGTCGTCCCTATGGATTTCCTGCGCCTGCCGCTGATTATGCTGGTTGGCTTTATCGTTTATCAGGAGTCTGTGGATATCTGGGTACTGGCAGGCGCTGTGGTGATGTTCTCCGGAAATCTGATCAACGTCAGAGCTGAGCAGAAGAAGTTAAAAGCCTGATTCTTCTGCTTTCACGCACATGATATTCAGACGATAGCCAAAGTGACCGTTGCTTTAGCAACCAACGTTTTCTGTTCAGCCCTCACCGCCCAAAGCATGGATTCGACAATGCTGAGGGTATTACCCGGTTTAAGCACTTCTGCTTCACAGATAAGGTGTTCACCGGAAGCCGGGCGAAGTAGATTGATCTTAAACTCGGCAGTCAGAACCCGTTTACCTTCCGCAATCAGCGTTGCTCCGGCTGCCCCTGCGGTATGGTCACAGAGGGTTGCCTGAACCCCGGCATGAACAAAACCATCCTGTTGCTGATGATCCTGCCGAATGGCGAGCTGGGTGCTGCAGATACCAGGTTCGATCGTTACAGCCTGCATCCCCAAAGCCTGAATAAAGGGCGCACTTTCAAGCACCCTTTTGACTTCCTGTTGGTAGTGTTCATTTTTAGGTGTGAACTGATTGTGAGAAGTGACAACTGAGCTCATGGACTTGCCTTATTGTTATTGTGTCAGAGCCTCATGGTAGAGGCTCAATAAGGTAAAAGGCAGTGTGCACTGTGAACGGTCAGTCGCTTTTCATGCAGAGTCACTGCGGGTAAAGAGCAGGCGGGGTAAAGGTGAAAAGATGGCGGCTAGATAGTCCTTAGCGCTTAGCCAGAATCAACAGGTTTCTCGGGCTAATGGATTTATCGCAAAACTGGTGAAGTTCCACGTGAAACCCCGCTTCTTCGAGAGCCAGAGCCCGGTCTGCTACCAGCCAAATTTCCAACACACGACGAAAATGGCTTTGCAGCCATTCCAGCTTGCGAACCATAAGCAGTTTTTCTGCCCCTTGCGTTAACGCCTGAGATATTTCTGCTTCACCGAAAGGTAGGTCATTGGATGTTTGGTCATCGCTTAACAGCTCGCGATTAATCAGAGCCCAGTGCACAAAATCTTTGAATTCACCGGATAAGAGTTTCTTTGGGAAACCTGGCAGAGGCTTATAGTAAGTTTCCCTGGTAAGAGTCTGGCGTAAAAGATCGAAGCTTAATCGCCAGTGCAGCTCAATATCCCGTAAACGGCTGACACGCTGACCACCGGTAACCGTTTCCTGCAGAGGGATTTTCAGATCCTGTCGACTAAGGCGTAACAGGCTGCTTTGCCCCGCCTTCGACAACGGCTGATAAAACTCATCCGCGGTCAGATGATAACAACAGGGTGCGATAGCCAGCTGTACAATGGCCTGATCCGGTTTACAGCACTGAGCGATGAGTCGGGTATGAAGATCACCGCAGGCATGAAGGGCCACAGCGGTATGATGCTGGTTTAAAATGCTTGCGGCTTCATCAGAAAGCGCATCCCCCTGCAGTAAGCTCTGTTGCAGTTGTGGATAACGCTTTTTTTGCTGATAGATTAAAGTCTCTCCCTGATCACAAAGTGTTTGCTGCCATTCGAGGCTAGTGACCTGATACCCTTTACTGACAGACAGCAACCGGCCCAGATGGCCTTTACCGGCGCACCATTCCAGTAGCCTCGTGTTCGAACTCTTATCCGGGATTGGCAGAAAATGAGCAAACTGCTCAATCTGGCTCCACTTTCTCCCGGGAATCCCGGTGCTTAAAGGTTTTATGCACACCGAGTTCTGCTGAGAGAAAGCGTTTGAGTTATCCACATCAGGAATATCTTTCTGAATCTGCTCCAGTTCATCCAGACAGGGTATCCATCTCAGTAGCCAATGATTTTCTGATTCAGGATTGCTGCTCAAATGTTTGAACTGCTCAGAATCCAGTTTATCCAGTTCTTCCCGCAGGTCTTCCGGTAACTGAAGACACTCATTGAGTCGCTGAACATGGAACGGCTGCATCTGCCAGTAGGAGCGATATTGGGTAAGCAGTTGATCAGCCTGATGAAAAAGTGAATGCAGCACATTAACCTCAGGAAAAAGCGGCAAGAAAAGATAAACCTGTGTCAACACGACTGAAAATCAGCCTTTTGAACAGTAAAATTCAATTTTACCGCTTAATAAGAAAATAAGTGGCGATAATTGGAAACTAAATTGGATTTTAACCCCGAATGCAGGCACAATGCGTGCCCCTCAGGGTGTAAGACAGCTGTTTTCTCCGTATCTGATCCTCGAATCAGCCCCGATTGCGCACAGCGCGTACCCTGCCAAATGAGATAGCCGTTTCTGGGCTATACGAAATTGTGAGTAGCCGGACATAACAGAATATGTGCCGCTGACTCCATGAAGCGAAAGTGGAACCCGTAATTGATATTGAGCGATATTTTTCCGCGTCAGTATGCTTGGATGAGATGCCAGGGGTTCCGTCATTTATACCTTAACGACTCAGGTAACCCTTGAATGTCATCAGAAGAAACTGTTGTATCCAGCTTTGATGAGCTGGGCCTTCCCGAATCCCTTGTTGCATCCGTAAAAGAGATTGGCTACGAAACCCCATCACCGATTCAGGCCGCGAGTATTCCGGTTCTGCTGAAAGGTGACAGCCTGCTGGGTCAGGCACAAACCGGTACCGGTAAAACTGCTTCTTTCGCACTGCCTATGCTGGCTCGTGTTGATGCCAAGCAAAACAGCCCGCAGGTGCTGGTACTGACCCCTACCCGTGAACTGGCTATTCAGGTTGCAGAAGCATTCCAACGCTATGCCCGTGATATCCGTGGTTTCCACGTACTGCCGATCTATGGCGGTCACAGCATGACTCTGCAGCTGAAACAGCTGAAACGTGGCCCTCAGGTTATCGTGGGTACTCCGGGCCGTGTTATGGACCACCTGCGTCGTGGCACTCTGGACACCTCTACCATGAAAGCCGTGGTACTGGATGAAGCCGATGAAATGCTGAAAATGGGCTTCATCGACGACGTTGACTGGATTCTGGGCCAGGTGCCTCAGCCACGTCAGGTTGCTCTGTTCTCCGCGACAATGCCGAATGAAGTACGCAAAGTTGCCCGTCGCCATCTGGATGGTGCTCAGGAGATTCAGATCGCAGCTAAAACCTCTACCGTTGATACCATCAACCAGCGTTACTGGCAGGTAAGCGGCGTTAACAAAATGGACGCCCTGACCCGTATTATGGAAACCGAAGATTTTGATGCGGCGATCATTTTCGTTCGTACCAAGACCGCTACGGTGGAACTGGCTGAAAAGCTGGAAGCCCGTGGTTACAGTGCCTCTGCACTGAACGGTGACATGAACCAGGCACTGCGTGAGCGTACCGTTAACCAACTGAAAAACCGTAAGCTGGATATCGTAATCGCCACTGACGTTGCGGCTCGTGGTCTGGACGTTGAGCGTATTACTCACGTAATCAACTACGACATTCCTTACGACACAGAAGCGTATGTACACCGTATCGGTCGTACTGGTCGTGCCGGTCGTATTGGTGATGCGATCCTGTTCGTGACTCCGCGTGAGCGTGGCATGCTGCGTGCGATTGAGCGTGCAACCCGCCAGCAGATTACCCGCATGGATCTGCCTACCCGTGAAATGGTAGCGGATCAGCGTGTTAAACAGTTCAAAGACAGCGTGGTTGAGATGTCCACAACCGTTGGCGCTGATATGGACTTCTTCCGTAACCTGATTCAGCAGCTGACCGAAGAGAATGAAATGTCTCTGGAAGATATCGCTGCGACTCTGGCATGGAAGGTTCAGGAGAAACGTCCTCTGATTCTGCCACCGGAAGAAGAGCGTCCTCGTCGTGAGCGCCGTGAGCGTGATGACCGTCGTGGCGAGCGCAATGAGCGTGGCGGAGAACGTCGTCCACGTCGCGAACGTCCGACTGATGTGAACTTCGTGCGTTACCGTATCGAAGTAGGCCGTACTGATGGCCTGCAGCCGGGTGATGTTGTTGGTGCGATTGCTAACGAAGCCGGTATCGAGAGCAAGTACATCGGTAATATCCGTCTGTACGATCAGTTCAGTACCGTTGAGCTGCCGGAAGGTATGCCTCAGGACGTTCTGAACCACCTGCAGAAGACCCGTGTTCGTCAGGTCGCGATGAACATCAGCGTTGATAAAGGCCCGGCTCCTAAAGATGAGCCTCGTGGTGATCGCCCACGTCGTCCACGCAGCAACGATCGTCGTGGGGCTGATACCCGCAGTGATCGTCCACGTCGTCCACGCAGTGACCGTGACAATCGTGGCGAGCGTCCACGTAAGCCACGCACCAGCGACGAAGGTTAATCATCAGCAGATGACTGACCGATAAAGCGAAAGCTTTAAGAAACCCGCCCGTAAAACGGCGGGTTTTTTTATGCCCGGAAAAAATAAATCCTCTTTTTTTAACTATTTTCAGCCGGTATAAAAGCTGTATGTCTGTGGCTAAAGTCTCTGGATAAACTGGGGCTGTTTTCAGTTGTTGATAACTTGCTGTTTTATCCCCAGCTTCCCCGTAGGATACTCCAAGCTAATCCGAAGGAACCCCTATGAGTTAGACACAGGCTGAAACTTCTCTGGAATCAGTGATAGGGCTACTTATCCACAGAAATTATCCACACAATAACAATCACTATAATTATCTATTTAAATAAATGACTTTAATGATGTTAATTGTGTGCAAAAGAACAAAAATCTTCACGTAGACCACCTTTACAACCCTTCTCATTTGCGCAGGCAGGTATATACTTGTCACCCTTCGCGAAACCAGCCACATTTTGTGTACCGAACAGGTCCGCATTCAGACAGTTAGAGGTGATATTGTGGATTATCCAACCCGCTTTGATGTAATTGTGATCGGTGGAGGTCATGCGGGAACGGAAGCCGCTTTGGCATCAGCACGGATGGGCTGTTCGACCCTACTGCTGACTCACAATGTCGAAACTCTGGGGCAGATGTCCTGTAACCCGGCTATCGGGGGTATCGGTAAAAGTCATCTGGTGAAAGAGATCGATGCCTTAGGCGGTGCTATGGCACTGGCAACTGATAAAGGTGGGATTCAGTTTCGCGTACTAAACAGCCGTAAAGGCCCTGCGGTACGGGCGACCCGCGCTCAGGCTGACCGAATTCTTTACAAAGCCGCGATCCGTACCATTCTGGAAAATCAGCAAAACCTGACCATTTTCCAACAGGCCGCTGACGATCTGATTATGGATGGTGAAAAGGCCGCTGGTGTGGTGACAAGCTCCGGTATCCGTTTTCACTCTGAAACTGTGGTTCTGACCGCAGGTACTTTCCTGGGTGGTGTGATTCATATCGGTCTGGAAACACAGTCCGGCGGTCGTGCCGGTGATCCGCCATCGATTACGCTGGCCAATCGTCTGCGTGAAATGCCGTTCCGTGTGGGCCGTCTGAAAACCGGTACGCCGCCCCGTATCGATGCCAAGTCGGTGGATTTCTCTGTGATGGAAGCTCAGCCCGGTGATACACCAACTCCGGTCATGTCCTTTATGGGTAAACTGGAAGACCATCCTGAGCAGATCAGCTGTTACATCACCCATACCAATGAGCGCACCCACGATATTATTCGTTCCGGCCTTGATCGCTCCCCGATGTACACAGGTGTGATCGAAGGTGTGGGCCCGCGTTATTGCCCATCCATTGAAGACAAGATTCACCGCTTCTCGGATAAAGATTCGCATCAGGTATTTATCGAGCCTGAAGGTCTGACCACCCACGAGTTATATCCGAACGGCATTTCTACCAGTCTGCCGTTTGATGTTCAGCTGGAACTGGTCCGCTCCATCCGTGGTATGGAAAATGCTCATATCATGCGTCCGGGTTATGCGATCGAATATGATTTCTTTAATCCACAGGACCTGAAACACACGCTGGAAACCAAGTTTGTCCCCAACCTGTTCTTTGCCGGTCAGATCAATGGCACGACCGGTTATGAGGAAGCCGGGGCTCAGGGTCTGTTGGCGGGTCTGAATGCTGGTCTGCGCGCTCAGGGCAAAGAGGGTTGGTATCCGCGTCGTGATGAAGCTTATATCGGTGTGATGGTGGATGACCTGATTACACTGGGCACCAGCGAGCCGTATCGCATGTTTACCAGTCGTGCGGAATACCGCCTGATCCTGCGAGAAGATAACGCGGATCTGCGCCTGACAGAAAAAGGGCGTGAACTTGGCCTGGTAGACGATCTGCGCTGGGCGGCATTCAGCGCGAAGAAAGAGCAGATTGAACAGGAAACCAGCCGTTTAGCGGGAACCTGGATTCAGCCTAAAACAGAACAGGCGGCAGCCGTTGAAACCAAAACCGGTCAGCCGATGACCCGGGAATACAACCTGCTGGATCTGCTGAAACGTCCGGAGCTTGAATACGATGATCTGGCCAGTCTGAAAGGTGAGCCTGTGGATAATCCACAAGTGGCTGAACAGGTTCAGATTCAGGTCAAGTACGCGGGTTATATCAGCCGTCAGCAGGATGATATTGAAAAACTGCGACGCCATGAGAACACGGAACTGCCTCTGGATCTGGATTACGACGGCATCGAAGGCATGTCGAAGGAAATTCGCCAGAAACTGAGTGAAAACCGCCCGGAGACATTGGCAGCGGCGAGTCGGATTCCTGGTGTGACCCCTGCGGCGGTTTCTCTTTTGCTGATCCATCTGAAGAAACGGGCGATGGCAACCAGCAGTCCGCTGAATAACAAATCCGGCAGCAAGACTCCGGCCTGATCACAGGTATTGACAGCAAAATTTCGTTGGGCAGTGGCAGTGCTCTGCCCAGAAGCGCAGATAATGAGTAAAGGCAGCAGGTAAAGGCTTTGAACGACAACGCACTGGAATATCAGTTACGCCGTGGCATTGAGGCGATGGGCTTAGAAATCAGTGACCGGCAACAAGGGTTACTGATGGATTACCTTCGCTTACTGGAAAAATGGAACAAAGCCTTTAATCTAACGGCAGTGCGTGATCCGGCTCAGATGGTGGATCGCCATCTGCTGGATAGTCTCAGTATTCTGCCTTACATCAAGGGACCAAACTGTATCGATGTTGGTTCAGGTGGTGGTCTGCCGGGTATTCCGGTTGCGATCGTACGTCCTGATCTGAAGATCACCCTGATGGACAGCAACGGTAAGAAGAGTCGCTTCCAGTTTCAGGCCGTCACAGCTTTGAAGCTGGAAAATGTTACCGTGGTTAATAAGCGGGTTGAGCAATATCAACCGGAGCAACTGTTTGACCAGGTAATGAGTCGCGCATTCAGTTCACTGCAGGATATGATGCAGTGGACGCTCCACCTGGGAAAACAGGATGCTGAGTGGCTGGCCATGAAAGGGGTTTACCCGGAAGATGAGTTGGAACATCTGCCTGAGGGTGTTGTATGTAAAGACGTTCATCGACTGGATGTTCCCGGTTCTGATGGTGAGCGTCATTTAGCGCTGATAAAGCGCAGTGGTTTTTGATGGCATTTAGAGAAGGTCTCTGAAGCCACTGAAGGCTGACAGAAACTGATAGCAGGAAGAAACGGATGACAAATGTATTCGCAGTAACCAATCAGAAAGGTGGTGTGGGTAAAACAACCAGTTGCGTCAATCTGGCGGCTTCACTGGTTGCGACCCGTCGCAAGGTGTTGCTGATCGATCTGGATCCCCAGGGGAATGCCACCATGGGGAGCGGGGTTGATAAAAACGAATGTGAATTGTCTGTTTGCGACCTGTTACTGGGCGAGGCCACTATAGATCAGGTGAAGGTAAAGACGGACCCGGCTGGTTATGATTTGTTACCCGCTAACTCTGATCTGACAACTGCAGAAGTGCAGCTGCTTCAGGTTGATGCCGGGAACTTTCGGCTGAAGCGTGTTCTTGCCGATATGAGCAACGATTATGACTACGTGCTGATTGACTGCCCACCGTCACTGAACATGCTAACGGTCAATGCCCTGACCGCTTCTGATGGCGTGATTATTCCGGTTCAATGTGAATACTACGCGCTGGAAGGTCTTTCCTCTCTGATGGAAACCATTCAGCAGATCAAAGAAACGGTAAATCCGGACCTGCGCGTCGAAGGCTTGTTGCGGACGATGTACGATCCGCGCAACAGTCTGACCCGCGATGTATCTCAACAGTTAATGCAACACTTTAATGATCGGGTCTATAAGACGGTTATTCCCCGCAATGTCCGTTTGGCTGAAGCACCAAGTTACGGTATGCCGGTGCTGAATTATGATGAAAAATCAAAAGGTAGCCTTGCCTATCTCGCGTTAGCGGGCGAGCTGGTTCGGAAGACCAGTCAGGCTGCCTGATTCTTAAACTATTAATCTTTTTATTGTTCGCTTTTACTAACGGGAGAACCAATGTCGGCGAAAAAACGAGGTTTAGGTCGTGGACTTGATGCATTGCTGGGTTCTGGATCATCCAGCCTAACGCAACCCCGTGAAGTTTCAGTGGTACCTGAAGTAAAAGCTGATCAGCCGGTTGAGTCTTCCCGAAAAGAAAATCTGGATGGTGAAATGCGCCATCTGCCGGTCGAATTCTTAAGCCGTGGTCGTTATCAGCCTCGTCGGGACATGGATCCGGAATCTCTGGAGGAATTGGCCAGTTCGATTCGAGCTCAGGGCATTATGCAGCCCATTGTGGTTCGTCCGCTTGAAAAAGAGCGTTTTGAGATCATCGCAGGCGAACGTCGTTGGCGTGCTGCCCAATTAGCGGAGTTGGATCAGGTCCCGGTTATTATCCGAGACGTCAGCGACGATGCAGCCATTGCAATGGCACTCATCGAAAATATTCAGAGGGAAAACCTGAATCCGGTTGAGGAGGCTTTTGCACTCCAGCGCCTGCAGCAGGAGTTTGAGCTGACACAGCAACAGGTTGCCGATGCTGTGGGGAAATCCCGCTCTGCTGTAACTAACCTTTTACGCCTGATTGCTCTGCCGGATGATGTTAAGAAAATGCTGGAGCATGGTGACCTGGAAATGGGGCATGCCCGAGCGATTCTGGGATTGGAAGAAAAAGATCAGAGTCATGCAGCCAGGGCGGTGGTTGCCAAAGGCATGTCCGTCCGTCAGACCGAAGCCTATGTTCGCAAACTGCAAACCCCAGCTGAAGAAAAACAAGATCAGAAGCCCCAGGCTGATGTGGAGTTTCTGCAGCGGAAACTTGCTGAAACACTTGGTGCACCGGTACAGATCAGCCACAATAAAAAGGGCAAAGGTAAGCTGGTGATTAATTATTCCAGCCTTGAAGAACTGGATGGCATCCTCTCTCATATCCAATAAATTTTACTTCTGTGATTCTCCTTCATAAGACCAATAAAGCTTATCTATTGGTCTTAGATCAGGTTTTGAGCGGGTAATTCAGTTGAATGGGTTGCCTAATCAACCTATAATCCTGCGGTCACAAAATGACGTTACTCTGTTTCTGTTCTGTGCTTTACGCAGTCAGCAGGGGTTTTACGCGCAGATAGTTTAGGAGAGAAGATGGGCGCCAAAAGCGCACAGTTGAAACGGCCCAAGGTTCTCAGGGTTGTAGGGCTGCAGGTTTTGGTAACTCTTCTGATTTCAGGCGGATGCTTTCTGCTTGGAGATCCGGTTCTGGCGTATTCGTCTCTCTTAGGTGGTGTGGTTTGTTTTTTGCCTAACTTGTATTTTGCCTGGCAGGTATTCCTGTATCAGGGAGCACAGGCGGCTAAGCAGATCGTTAAATCCTTTTACAGAGCCGAAGCAGTTAAGTTTGGTTTAACGGCCGTATTATTTGCACTGGTTTTCATTTTAGTGCGTCCCTTAAACCCAATTTCCTTTTTTTTAACTTACGCGGTAGTTCAGGTCGTTCACTGGCTCGCACCTTTAGTCATCAAGCGCTAACCAGCTTGGAACTAAAGTGAGCAAGGAATAACTAACAGCTACTACAAAAATTTCGAGGAAGACAATGGCAGGCGCAAATCCGACACCTTCCGAGTATATTCAGCACCACCTTCAGAATCTGACCTTCGGTCTGCACCCTGATGGCACTTTGGGCTTTGCCCATGGTGCGAAGGAAGCAGCTGAAATGGGTTTCTGGGCGGTACACGTAGATACTCTGGGCTGGTCCATCTTTTTAGGACTTATCTTCACTTTCCTGTTCCGCAAAGCCGCTAAGATGGCGACTACCGGCGTGCCTGGTGGTCTGCAGAACTTTGTGGAAATTCTGGTTGAATTCGTTGATCAGAGCGTGAAAGACACTTTCCACGGCCGCAGCAGTCTGATTGCTCCGCTGGCTCTGACAATCTTCGTCTGGGTTTTCCTGATGAACCTGATGGATCTGGTACCGGTAGACTTCCTGCCTGCTCTGTTCATGGCCATGGGTGTTGATTACATGAAAGTCGTACCAACGACTGACGTAAATGCCACTCTGGGTATGTCTCTGTCTGTGTTCTTCCTGATTATTTTCTACAGCATCAAAGTCAAAGGTGTAAGTGGCTTTGTTGGTGAACTGACTCTGCAACCGTTTGGTAAGTGGATGATGCCGTTCAACCTGCTGCTGGAAGGTGTTGGCCTTATTGCCAAACCGATCTCTCTGGCGCTGCGTTTGTTCGGTAACCTGTATGCTGGTGAACTGATCTTTATCCTGATCGCAATTATGCCGTTCTGGATTCAGTGGGCACTTTCTGTGCCGTGGGCTATCTTCCACATTCTGGTAATCGTGCTGCAGGCATTCATCTTCATGATGCTGACCATCGTTTACCTGAGCATGGCTTGCGAAGACCACTAATTTAACGATTTTGCTTTAACTTTAACTTAACTTTCTTAACTTTAACTTGAGAAAAACTGGGAGAAAAAAATGGAACAAGTACTGGGTTTAACCGCCGTTGCTGTTGCTCTGCTGATCGGTCTGGGTGCACTGGGCACCGCGATTGGTTTTGGTCTGCTGGGTGGTAAATTCCTGGAAGGCGCTGCTCGTCAACCAGAAATGGTACCTATGCTGCAGGTGAAAATGTTCATCGTTGCTGGTCTGCTTGATGCTGTGACCATGATCGGTGTTGGTATCGCGCTGTTCTTCACTTTTGCGAATCCGTTCGTAGCTCAACTTGCTGGTTAATCTTTAAGCTGGTTTTTTAACCCTTAATAGATCAACACTGGAAAGCAAGGGGTGATGGCGTGAATCTGAACTTAACACTGATAGGACAAGCCATCTCGTTTGCGATCTTTGTCTGGTTTTGCATGAAGTATGTATGGCCTCCAGTAATGGAAGCAATGCAGGCTCGCCAGAAAAAGATTGCAGATGGTTTGGATGCTGCAAGTCGTGCCGCACGTGACCTGGAACTGGCTCAAGAACAAGCCGGCAAACAACTACGTGAAGGTAAAGAACAGGCAGCCCTGATTATAGAGCAAGCAAATAAGCGAGCTAATCAAATCGTTGATGAAGCTAAAGAGAACGCACGTTCTGAAGGCGCACGTTTACTTGCTGCTGCTCAATCTGAAATTGAGCAAGAAGTAAACCGTGCGAAAGAAGAGCTTCGCGCCCAAGTGTCTGCATTGGCACTTAAAGGTGCTGAACAGGTTCTTAACGCTTCTATTGACGAAAAAGCCCACGCTGAGCTTGTAGAGAAACTCGCAGCTGAGCTTTAAGCGAGGTGACCGATGGCTGAATTAAGCACTGTTGCCCGGCCGTATGCAAAAGCTGCATTTGAGTATGCTTTGAGCCAGGGCAAATTGGCCGAATGGTCTAAAATGTTGGGTCTGGCAGCGCAAGCTGTATCGGATTCAGCAGTTCAGAATGTTCTGGGCAATCCGGCAATCGCACAGGAGCAGAAAGCAGAGATCGTTATTGAGATCTGTTCTGGCCTGGACGACAACGGTAAAAATTTTGTACAGACACTGAGCGAAGTAGGCCGTTTGCCTCTGTTCCCTCAAATTGCTGAGCAATTTGAAACGCTGAAAGCAGAACAGGAACAAACGGTTGAGGTAGAGATTACTTCTGCCTATGAGCTGACAAGTGAACAGCAGACCAAATTGGCACAAGCTCTGCAAAAGCGTCTGAATCGTGAAATTAAAATCCAGACTCAGGTTGATCAAAGCCTGATCGGCGGCGTACTTATCCATGCTGGCGACACTGTTATTGACGGTTCAGTACGTGGGAAGCTTGCGAAATTGGCCGAGGCAATGAATTCCTGAGTTTGAGGGACATGGCATGCAGCAACTGAATCCATCTGAGATCAGCGAAATTATCAAGAAGCGCATCGAGAATACCGATGTTTCTTCTGAAGCCCGCACTGAGGGCACCATTGTAAGTGTATCCGACGGTATCGTAACCGTTCATGGTCTGGCTGACGTAATGTACGGGGAAATGATTGAGTTCCCTGGCGGCGTATATGGCATGGCGATGAACCTGGAGCGTGACTCCGTTGGTGCAGTAGTGCTGGGTGATTACCTGTCACTGCAAGAAGGCATGACTGCCAAGTGTACTGGCCGCATCCTGGAAGTACCGGTTGGTCCGGAACTGAAAGGCCGCGTTGTTGACGCACTGGGCAACCCTGTTGATGGCAAAGGTCCAATTAATGCCAAACTGACAGATGCCGTAGAAAAAGTTGCACCGGGTGTTATTGCTCGTCAATCGGTAGATCAACCAGTTCAGACTGGTTATAAAGCGATCGACGCAATGGTACCGGTAGGTCGTGGTCAGCGTGAGCTGATTATTGGCGACCGCCAAATTGGTAAGACTGCTATCGCAATTGACGCGATCATCAACCAGAAAGACTCAGGTATCACCTGTGTTTACGTTGCGATCGGTCAGAAGCAGTCCACTATTGCAAACGTTGTACGTAAGCTGGAAGAGCACGGCGCGATGGAAAACACCATCGTTGTAAACGCTGGTGCATCTGACCCTGCAGCAATGCAGTTCCTGGCTCCGTATGCCGGTTGTACTATGGGTGAATACTTCCGTGACCGCGGTGAAGACGCTCTGATCGTTTATGACGATCTGACAAAACAGGCTTGGGCATATCGTCAGATCTCCCTGCTGCTGCGTCGTCCACCAGGTCGTGAAGCATACCCAGGTGACGTATTCTATCTGCACTCCCGTCTGCTGGAGCGTGCATCCCGTGTGAACGCTGAATACGTTGAGCAGTTCACCAAGGGTGAAGTGAAAGGTAAGACCGGCTCTCTGACCGCTCTTCCGATCATTGAAACTCAGGGTGGTGACGTATCTGCATTCGTACCAACTAACGTGATCTCCATTACCGATGGTCAGATCTTCGTTGAAACCAGCATGTTTAACGCAGGTATTCGTCCTGCAATGAACGCCGGTATCTCCGTATCCCGTGTTGGTGGTGCAGCTCAGACTAAACTGATTTCGAAACTGGGCGGCGGTATCCGTCTGGCTCTGGCTCAGTACCGTGAACTGGCAGCTTTCTCTCAGTTTGCTTCTGACCTGGATGAAGCGACCCGTAAGCAGCTTGAGCATGGTCAGCGCGTAACTGAGCTGATGAAGCAGAAGCAGTACTCTCCAATGTCCATTGCTGAAATGGGTGTTGTACTGTTTGCCGCTAACGAAGGTTACCTGGACGATGTACCAGTTAACAAAATTGGTGACTTTGAAGCAGCGATTCTGGCTTATTTCAACTCTGAAAAAGCTGACTTTATGGCTGAAGTTAACCAATCTGGCGCTTACAACGACGAAATCAAAGCTGGCTTTAAAGCTGGTGTTGAGCAATTCAAGGCAACTCAAACCTGGTAAGTCGTTTGCCCACAGCTCTGCTGTGGGCCGTTTACTGAGTTAAGTTTGTTTTTTGAATAAGGCGAGATGCTATGGCAGTCGGAAAAGAGATTAAAAACCAGATCGCGAGCATCGGTAACACGCGCAAGATTACTAGCGCGATGGAAATGGTTGCCGCGAGTAAGATGCGCCGTGCACAGGATCGCATGGCCGCCAGCCAGCCTTATGCCAAGCAGATTCGTAAAGTTGTAGGCCATATTGCGAATGCAACTCCGGAATATCGCCACCAGTATATGGAAGAACGTGATGTAAAACGTGTGGGTTACATCGTTGTTGCTTCTGATCGTGGTCTTTGTGGTGGTTTGAACGTTAACTTGTTCAAGGCCATGCTGAAGACCATGAAAGAGTGGAATGAGAAAGGTGTGGAACAGAAGTTCTGCGCAATCGGCTCTAAAGCCGTCACTTTCTTCCGTTCTTATGGCGGTGAAGTTCTGGCAACCAAAACAGGGCTCGGTGATGCCCCGGTTGCGAGCGATCTGATTGGTAGTGTCAAGGTAGTACTTGATGCGTACGATGCCGGTGAACTGGATCGTGTTTACATTGTTTATAACAACTTTGTAAACACCATGACCCAGAAACCCCTTGTACAGCAACTGCTGCCTTTACAGGCTGAAGAGGAAACCACCTCTGATCACTGGGATTACCTGTACGAGCCAGATGCTAAAGAGCTTCTGGATAAGTTACTGGTACGTTATGTGGAATCTCAAACGTATCAGGCAGTGGTCGAGAATAATGCTTGTGAACAATCTGCGCGTATGTTGGCGATGAAGAATGCGACCGATAACGCGGGCGACCTGATTAATAGCCTTCAGTTGGTATACAACAAGGCCCGTCAGGCTGCGATTACGCAGGAAATTTCCGAGATTGTTGGTGGTGCTGCGGCGGTTTAAGCCGCCCGCACACACAAGCAGGTTTCAATTACAGGTTTAAGAGGAACCAAAATGAGTAGCGGACGTATCGTTCAGATTATCGGCGCTGTAATCGACGTGGAATTCCCACGTGATTCCGTGCCAAAAGTTTACGACGCGCTGACGGTTACTAACACCGAGATTACTCTTGAAGTTCAGCAGCAGCTGGGTGACGGTGTTGTACGTACTATTGCGATGGGCTCTACCGAGGGTCTGAAGCGCGGACTGGAAGCAGTCAACACAAATGCTCCGATCTCTGTACCAGTAGGTACTCAGACTCTGGGCCGTATTATGGACGTTCTGGGTCGTCCGATCGACGAGAAAGGTCCGATCGGCGAAGAAGAGCGTATGCCTATTCACCGTACTGCTCCGTCTTATGCGGATCAGTCTAACAGCACTGAACTGCTGGAAACTGGTATCAAGGTAATCGACCTTGTTTGCCCGTTTGCTAAAGGTGGTAAAGTTGGTCTGTTCGGTGGTGCGGGTGTAGGTAAAACTGTAAACATGATGGAGTTGATCCGTAACATCGCGATCGAGCACTCCGGTTTCTCTGTGTTTGCAGGTGTTGGTGAGCGTACCCGTGAAGGTAACGACTTCTACCACGAAATGACCGAATCTAACGTACTGGACAAAGTATCTCTGGTATATGGTCAGATGAATGAGCCACCGGGCAACCGTCTGCGTGTAGCTCTGACCGGTCTGACTATGGCTGAGAAGTTCCGTGACGAAGGTCGTGACGTACTGTTCTTCGTAGATAACATCTACCGTTACACTCTGGCGGGTACTGAGGTATCTGCACTGCTGGGCCGTATGCCATCTGCAGTAGGTTACCAGCCGACCCTGGCTGAAGAGATGGGTGTTCTGCAGGAGCGTATTACGTCAACTAAGACTGGTTCTATTACCTCCATTCAGGCGGTATACGTACCAGCGGATGACTTGACGGATCCATCTCCGGCAACAACCTTCTCTCACCTTGACGCGACCGTTGTACTGTCACGTGATATCGCATCTCTGGGTATCTACCCAGCGGTAGATCCACTGGACTCTACTTCACGTCAGCTAGACCCTCTGGTTATTGGTCAGGAGCACTATGATGTTGCTCGTGGCGTACAGGGTACTCTGCAGCGTTATAAAGAGCTGAAAGACATTATCGCTATTCTGGGTATGGATGAGCTGTCTGATGAAGATAAGCAGACCGTATCCCGTGCGCGTAAAATTCAGCGCTTCCTGTCTCAGCCGTTCTTCGTTGCTGAAGTATTTACCGGTGCACCTGGTAAGTACGTGTCTCTGAAAGACACTATTAGTGGCTTCAAAGGCATTCTGGAAGGCCAGTATGACGAACTGCCTGAGCAGGCGTTCTACATGGTTGGCAGCATCGATGAAGCAGTAGAAAAAGCGAATAAATAAGTTCGCTTTTTCCCGGAAGTAAGAGAGGCAAGACCATGGCTATGACCGTCCACTGCGATATCGTAAGTGCCGAGGAGTCGATTTTCTCCGGCCGTGTGGATCTGGTTGTTGCCGCCGGTGTGCTGGGTGACCTGGGTATTACCCCAGGCCACGCACCATTACTGTCGGAACTACAACCGGGCCCTGTCCGGGTTAAAACGCAGAGCGGTGGAGAAGAAATTTTCTACGTGTCTGGCGGTTTTATCGAGGTTCAGCCGAACCGCGTAACCGTGTTGGCAGACTCTGCAGTTCGTGCAAAAGAGATTGATGAGGCGCAAGCCGCTGAAGCGAAAGCAGCAGCAGAGCGTGCTCTGAACAAGCAATCCTCTGAGTTCGAATACTCCAAAGCTGCGGCTGAACTGGCTGAAGCTGCTGCGCGCCTGCGCACAGTCCAGCAGTTACGTCGAAAGCTGGGTGCGTAACAGTACCAAACAAAAAGGCGGCCTTGGCCGCCTTTTTTTTATCTGAAAATTGACCTAATCTAGCCTCCCCCAAAAATTTTTACTCACTACTGATTAATTTCGTTAAGGATCAACAGTATGGCGATTGATATTGTTATTCTGGCCGCTGGTCAGGGCACTCGCATGCGTTCTGACAAACCCAAAGTGCTGCATACAATCGCAGGTAAACCTATGGTTCAGCACGTTCTGGATCAGGCTAAGCGGCTGGCAGCATCCAAAATACATCTTGTTGTGGGGCATGGTGGTGATCAGGTACGGAAAGCACTTGAAGGTCAGGATGTTAGTTTTGTTGTTCAGAGTGAACAGTTGGGTACCGGTCACGCTGTTGCACAGGCATTGCCTAATCTGACAGTAAACAGCAAAGTCCTTATTCTGTATGGTGACGTACCCTTAACACCGGCAGGCTTGTTTGAAGATCTGCTTAACTGTGTGTCCGATTCTCAGATGTCATTGCTTACGGTTAATCTTGAAGACCCTACGGGTTATGGCCGTATTGTGCGTCATGACGGTTCTGTTAAAGCTATTGTTGAGCAAAAGGATGCTTCCGAAGAGGAGTTGTTGATCAGGGAGATCAATACAGGAATTATGGCCGTCAGCCAGAAGCACCTGGCAGACTGGTTGCCCAAATTATCCAGTAACAATGCACAGGGTGAGTATTACCTAACCGATATTATTGCCATGGCTGCTGATCAAGGAGTTGAAATTGCTACGGCGCAACCTGAGTTTGAAGAACAGGTTCAGGGCGTAAATAACCGTTATCAACAGGCAGAGCTGGAGCGATGGCATCAAAAACAGCTGGCTGAAAAGCTGATGATTGAAGGTGCAAGTCTGGCAGATCCTTCCCGCATTGATATCCGAGGTTCACTCACGGTTGGCAAAGATTGCTTTATTGATATTAATACCCTGTTTGAAGGGAGTGTAACGCTGTCTGACGGTGTCGAAATCGGACCAAACTGTGTTATCAAAAATGCCACAGTTGGTGCTGGCACTAAAGTAGAGGCCAATAGTGTTATTGATGGTGCTTCTATTGCTGAAAATTGCGCCATAGGCCCTTTTGCGAGAATCCGGCCTGCAACAGAATTGAAAGCTGGTGCTAAAGTGGGCAACTTCGTTGAAACGAAAAAAAGCGTGATTGGTGCCGGTGCAAAAGTTAACCATCTAACGTACATTGGTGATGCAACCATAGGTGCTAAAGCGAATATTGGCGCGGGAACCATTACGTGCAACTACGATGGCGTGAATAAATTCAAAACCGAGATTGGTGAAGGCGCTTTCATAGGTTCTAACAGCTCTCTGGTTGCTCCGGTTTCTATCGGTGCAAATGCGGTAGTAGGTGCTGGTTCAACGATTACCAAAAGTGTTGAAGCTGACGCCCTAGCTGTTGGCCGCGGTAAACAGATCATTAAGACCGGTTGGAAAAAATAAATCTGAGTTCAATGCTGGATTCACCCTCAGGTTAAATCTTTATTTTAGGAGAGTTGTCCCCGATGTGTGGCATTGTTGGTGCGGTAGCACAAAGACCTGTATCTGGAATCTTATTGGAAGGCCTGCGTCGCCTGGAATACCGCGGATACGATTCGGCCGGTTTAGCTGTATTTGAAGGTGAGAAAATCCAGCGCTTACGTCGTGCGGGGAAAGTAACGAACCTGACACAGGCTGAGCAGGAATCGCCTCTAACTGGCCACAGCGGTATTGCTCATACACGCTGGGCGACTCACGGTAAGCCGACAGAGAATAATGCACACCCGCATATGTCCGGTGACGACCTGGCGATTGTTCATAACGGTATTATTGAGAACTTCGAACCTCTCAAGCTGCAGCTGCAAAAAGACGGTTTTGAGTTTACCTCGGATACTGATACTGAAGTTATCGCACACTTGGTTGCCCGTGCTGTTAACCAGGGCAAAAACCTGCAGGACGCATTTTTGGAAACAGTTTCACACCTTGAGGGTGCTTTTGCGCTAGGTGTACTGCACAAAGATTACCCTGATCAGATTCTTGCATCCCGCAAAGGCAGTCCTCTCGTGGTGGGTATCGGTATTGGTGAAAACTTTATCGCCTCTGATCAGATGGCTCTGCTTCAGGTTACCGACCGTTTTATCTATCTTGAAGAGGGTGATTTTGTTCAGGTTACTACGGATACCGTAACAGTTTGGGATGCTGAGCTCAGGATCGTGGAGCGCCCGATAAAAACATTTGAACATAACCTTTCAGCTGCAGATAAAGGCGAATTCCGGCATTTTATGATGAAAGAGATTTACGAGCAGCCTGAGGTGGTTAAAGCAACCCTTCAGGGCCGTATTTCTGATAAGCATCTGCTGGAACAAGCTTTTGGTAGCGATGCGGCATCGGTATTCGACAAAACGCAACATGTTCAGATCATTGCTTGTGGAACCAGTTTTCACGCAGGTCTTGTCGCCAAATACTGGCTGGAAGATCTGGCGGGCATTCCCTGTTCTATCGAAGTGGCCAGTGAGTATCGCTACCGTAAGCATGTGATTCCGGCAAACACTCTGTTTGTCACTATTTCTCAATCCGGTGAGACTGCGGACACCTTAGCGGCGCTTCGCGCTGTGAAAGATAGCGTTCTCGCTAGTCTGACGGTGTGCAATGTACCGGGTAGCTCTTTGGTGCGTGAATCCGACCTGTGTCTGATGACCAATGCTGGGCCTGAGATCGGGGTGGCTTCTACCAAAGCCTTTACTACTCAGCTGGTGGCTCTTCTGATGTTAACGGTTGCCCTGGCGCGCAGGCATGGACTGACAGAGGCCCGTGAAACAGAAATTATTCAGGCGTTACATCAGTTGCCAGCGTTACTGCTATCTGCTGTAAAACTGGATAAAGAAATTGAGTTGCTGTCCCAGGATTTTGCTGAGAAGCACCATGCGCTGTTCCTTGGTCGTGGCCCTCTTTACCCGGTCGCGATGGAAGGTGCTCTTAAACTAAAAGAGATCTCATATATTCACGCGGAAGCATATGCTGCCGGTGAGTTGAAGCATGGCCCGTTAGCGCTGGTGGATAAAGAGATGCCTGTTGTTGCTGTTGCGCCTAACAATGCTTTGCTGGATAAGTTAAAAGCTAATTTGCAGGAAGTGAAAGCACGCGGCGGTGAACTTTTTGTTTTCGCCGGAGCTGACCATGTGAAGCCTGAGGAAGGTCTCAAGGTTGAACAGATGCCGGATGTTCCAGAAATTCTGGAACCAATTGTGTATACGATCCCGCTGCAACTCCTGAGCTATCACGTTGCTGTGCTTAAAGGGACCGATGTTGACCAGCCACGTAATCTGGCTAAGTCCGTCACAGTTGAATAAGGGGTTTGAAGGATAAAATCAACCGACCGGCCTGAATGTCAGGCCGGTTTTGTTTAGGCGGATTACTGTCCGAAGTTCTGTCCGGTGAGTAGCACAGAATATAAAATCAGGCACACACGCTAGTGATTCACATCATCTTCCAGACTGTAATCGTCCAGCTCTTCAACTAAGCGTTTCTTTTCAAAGTGTTTTTCAATGCCTCTGCGGGCTTCCAGCTGCTTCAGAGCTTCACTCTTTTTGCGCTGTTCGTGTTCTTCCACTTGCATGGACATGAAAATATCAAAAATTTCATCTTTAACCTGATCAAGTTTGTCATGATCAGCGGCTGGGTTGTGTCTCATATCAGCATCCTCCCTCAGACTTTCTGTGAGGCTTGGTTGAGAAGCAAGTGACAACCTGTATTGATTTAGGACTACTATCCTAATATAGCGCGTATGAAATTCCTGTGACAAGCTTGTAATTTTTCGTCTCGGGAATAAAAAATGACGTTGCGATCAAGTTGCAGGTAAAATGAAATGCTATCTAAGAGCTTAATTAACCAGTGGTAAACCGGTGAAAGAAAACATCCTAGAAAAAATACATCACTCCAAAACACAGTTTCGTCGCTCTGAGCAGAAGGTTGCGGATTATGTACTTAATCATGCTACCGATGTGATTCACATGCGCATTGTTGATCTGGCCACAGAAGCAAACGTCAGTGAGCCCACGGTCGTTCGGTTTTGTCGGGCATTGGGCTGTGATGGTTTTCAGGACTTTAAACTGCGTCTGGCTCAGGTGTTGGCAAAAGAGACCCGTTTTGCTCAATTTTCGATGAATGAAGATGATTCGGTCAGCGATTTTACTAACAGTATTTTTGATACCACAGCCAGTGCGCTGTTGGGCGTGAAGAACCGAATTAATACGGATCGTGTTCAGGAAGCGATTGCGGCTTTAAGCAGCTCGGACCGCGTGGAGTTCTTTGGTTTTGGTGCTTCCGGCGCGGTTGCTACAGATGCACAGCACAAGTTTTTCCGCTTGCAGATGTCCACAGCAGCTTATTCCGATCCCCACATGCAAAATATGTCTGCGGTGACTCTTTCAGATACTGATGTTGTGGTAGCGATATCTCAGACTGGCCGTACCAAGGCTTTGCTGCAAAGTATCCAGTTGGTACGTGAGGCTGGCGCTAATGTTATTGCCTTATGTCCAAGTGGATCGCCACTGGCAGAACTGGCAACGATCCCGCTATATATTGATGTTCCGGAAGATACTGAAATCTATACGCCGATGACCTCTCGCATTGCTCATCTTGTTATGATTGACGTACTTGCTGTTGGGGTTGCTAAAATGCGCGGCCCGAAACTGGCGGAACACCTGAAAGCTGTAAAGCGCAGCCTGCACTCTCTACGGTTGACTGATAGTTGATAATGTTTTGCTATTAATAAAGAAACTCAAAAAAACGGAGCATGCAGCTCCGTTTTTTTATGGGAAGTTGGATCAGCATTAACCAGCGTTGTGATTTTCCACCAGCTCAAAGAAAGTCTGAGGTGGCACTGGCGGGCTTATATAGAAGCCCTGAGCAAAATCACAGCCCTGTCGACAGAGAAACTCCAGCTGAGCGCGGGTTTCTACGCCTTCAGCAACAATCTTCATTTCCAGATTATGGCCAAGAGCAATAATCGCTTTAGTCAAGGTAGCCTGTTGCGGGTCCGGGCTGTGAATCTGTTTCAGGAAGCTACGGTCGATCTTAAGAATATCCAGAGGGAAGCGCTGCAGATAACTGAGTGATGAATACCCGGTTCCGAAGTCATCAATCGCCAGCGTTATGCCCAGAGCCCGGATCTGATCTAATACAGTAACGGTATGCTCAGGATCTTCAATCAGCGAGCTTTCCGTGAGTTCGAGTTCAATCAGGTGATAAGGGATCGCAGCCTCGCGAATTGTCTGGTCGATAAAACTGACCAGATCGTTATGCATCAGCTGTTGAGCAGAAAGGTTAACGGAAACCTTAATGGCAACGCCTTTATCCAGCCAGGCACGAACCTGTTGGCAGGATTTTACCAAAACCTGTTCACCCAGAGCGGCAACCAAGCCGGTTTCTTCGGCAATCGGGATAAAGGAGCCTGGTGAAATAAGGCCGGACTCGGGGTGATTCCAGCGAACTAACGCTTCAGCTTCGTGGATCTTGTTATCGTTGAGGGAAACCTTGGGCTGATAATAGACACAGAGTTCATCCCGTTGCAGGGCTTTGCGCAGGTCACTTTCCATTTTCAGCCGTTCCAGAGAACCTGTTTGCAGCTCTTCGGAATAGAACTCATAGCCGGAACCGCCGAGCTGTTTGACTTTATTTCGGGCCAGATCAGCCTGGTTGACCAGAATATTGAGCCCACGGGTATGTTTTGGATACAGGCTGATTCCCATGCTGCAGGAGACAATCAGCTCATGATTTTCAATCATGACCGGGGTATGAACCAGTTTGTAAATTTTCTCAGCCAGATCCGTAACGTCTGATTGCTGCTCATACTGATCAATAATCAGGGCAAATTCATCGGCACCCAAACGGGCAATAGTATCAACGTCCTGAAGCTGATGGTTCAGCCGATCCGCAAGCTCTCTCAGAAGCTGATCGCCAACATCATGGCCCAGAGTGTTATTGATCGCTTTAAAGCGGTCGATATCCAGCAAAATTAGCGCCATCTTGCCGCGATTCAAGCGGGCCTGAGTGATGGCGATATGAAGGCGATCCTTGAAAAGGTTGCGGTTTGCAACACCGGTCAGGTCGTCATAGTTAGCCAGATAGCTTAACTTTTCTTCCGCTTTTTTCCGTTGAGTGAGATCTGAGAACATGCCGACATAGTGGGAGCTTTCGCTTTGCTGAGAGGGCACCCGGTAGATTTTCAGCCACTCGGGGAATTTGTCCCCATTTTTACGCTGTTCGATCAGCTCACCCTCCCAGGCTCCCAGTTGAATCAACTGATCCCGGATGCGCTGGTTCAGCTCGTTGTCCAGTTGCCAGAGCGGCCCCTTATCGAAGCTTGTGTCCTGCAGTTCTTTACTGGTGTAGCCCGTGATCTGGTAAAAGGCTTCATTGTGGGTGGTGATGACAAAGTTTTCATCGAGAATAAAGATCGCTTCGCTGGAGCTTTCGAAGGCCTGCCAGGCAAGCCTTAGTTTCTCATCACGGGCGATCTGATCGGTGATATCCCGGCGGGTGCCGATCATTTTAAGCGCTTTACCGGACAGTGGGTTTCGGTCAATCACCCGGCCGGTATCCTCCAGCCAGCGCCACTGACCGTTCTTATGACGAATACGAAACTGAATCTTAAACTGACTGGTAATTCCCTTCAGGGTGTCAACCAAAGCGGTACGCAGTGCCGGATAATCCTCTTCATGCACCAGAGGTTTAAGGTGTCCCATAAAATGAGGGACCTCTCGTTCGGAATATCCAAATAACTGCTCAAAGTGAGAGTGGTAGATCTCATCACTGTTCAGATCCCATTCCCATAGACCCAGATCACTGGCTTCAATCGCCTTGGAATAACGTTGGCGGTTTCGTTCCAGATTAAGGCTGGTCTGACGTTGCTCGGCAATCGCTTTTTTGAGTCGGTCGTTAGCTTCAGAAAGTGCCTGAGTACGCTCTTGAATCTGAGCTTCAAGGTTCGCCTGAGCCTGATACAGCTGTTGCTCGGCATCCGACCGTATTTTGGCCTCATGCTCAAGTTGTTGATTCAGTTTTTGGGTGATCGCCTGCTCATGGGTGACTTGCTCAAGTAAAAGCCGGTGACGGACATTTTTACTCAGAGAGCTTTTTAACAAGAGATGGTTGCGCCAGGCGCTGTAGACAAGAAATGCCAGAAAGACCGGAATGACAACAGGAGAGACCAGAGGGGTAGGACTTTGGTATTCCAGCAACATAAAAGGGATAAACGCGGGCAGGATGAAGCCCAGATAGCTGATTAGCAACGCAGAGAAAATAGCACTGGCATAAAGGGCAAGCCCTGTCATTGCGAGAACAACAACGGACTGAAGCAAAGCGTTGTCCTGAGGGGTTAGCCAAACAAGGAGGGCTCCCCAGCAGCTTCCTACAAAAATGCCGCCCAAAGTGAACAGATGTCTCCATTTGGTCAGGCCTTTTGGGTTTGCTTCCTGGCCGGAATGATGACTGTCGAGGAGATATGTCTGAAACCGGCTATTCAGGCTGATCCCTCCCCAGGTCAGCAGGGCATAGATCAGTAGCCAGATACCCAGAAGCGCGCTGTTAGTGTGATTCCATAAAAGAGTGCAACAGACCAGCGCACAGCCCATACCCAGACGGTAATAAGCGGTAGAGTCACGATATAAAAGAGAGAGTTGCTCGCAGAGGAGCTCCTTGCCGAAAGAGGCAGCATCAGTCTGCCCCTGAAGCATTGACTGCTGTTCAGGGTAGGTCATAGTCGATGAGTACTCAGATTTTGTCTTATTTTTGTTTTGCAGAGCTTAATTCCCTTAAGCTTCTGATGGGTAAAAGATACCAGAAGCCCCATCACTGAAGAATAGGCCGGTAAAGGTTTTCGGTAACATATTGTGATAAAGTTTGGCGTCAAAATTGGCCCTGACAGAGATTCCTTAAGGCCTGCAGCCAACCTGATAAATCGCCTAACCGACAGGAAAATTATGGAAGTTACACATCTCATCGATGCCCTCAATGATGCTCAGCGTGAAGCGGTAACAGCACCAGCACAACACATGTTGGTTCTGGCAGGAGCCGGTAGCGGTAAAACCCGGGTTCTGGTGCATCGGATTGGCTGGTTGGTTCAGGTTGAAGGTATCTCGCCTCACAGCATTATGTCGGTAACTTTTACGAACAAAGCGGCTGCTGAGATGCGAACTCGTCTGGAGGCTTTGTTAGGTCTGCCAATGCGCAATTTCTGGGTGGGCACTTTCCACGGTATCGCACACCGTTTGCTACGTACCCACTGGCGGGATGCCAAACTGCCGGAAAATTTCCAGATTCTCGATTCTGATGACCAGTTACGCCTGATTAAGCGTCTGATGAAAGATCATGGTATCGATGATGAGCGTTGGCCGCCGCGTCAGGTTCAGGGCTACATCAACGGCCAGAAAGATGAAGGCCGTCGTGCCGGTTACTTTATGGATACCGGTGACCGCTTCACCGCAACCATGAACCATCTTTACAGCCTGTATGAAGAACATTGCCAGCGTACCGGCTTAGTGGACTTTGGCGAGCTGCTGCTGCGTGCCCATGAACTGCTGCGTGACAATCCTCTGCTGCTGAAACATTATCAGGAGCGCTTCCGCCATATCCTTGTGGATGAGTTTCAGGATACCAACACCATCCAGTATGCATGGCTACGCCTGCTCACATCCGGTAGTGACAACTTACTGACAGTGGTGGGTGATGACGATCAGTCCATTTACGGCTGGCGCGGCGCCAAAGTGGAGAATATCCATCAGTTTGCCAATGATTTTTCCGGCAGTAAGACGGTACGTCTGGAGCAGAACTACCGCTCAACCGGCACCATCCTGGAAGCGGCGAACAGCCTGATCGCCAATAATTTTGACCGCATGGGCAAAGAACTGTGGACTGAAGGTAATGAGGGTGAGCCTATCTCCCTCTACGCCGGTTTTAATGAGCAGGATGAAGCCCGTTTTATCGTCGATACCATCGAGAAATGGGTGCAGGAAGGTGGTACACGCTCTGAAACAGCTATTCTGTATCGCTCCAATGCTCAGTCGCGGGTGCTGGAAGAAGCGCTGATTCGCGCCGGAACGCCCTACCGCATTTATGGTGGCCAGCGTTTCTACGAACGTCTTGAAATCAAGAACTCCCTCGCCTATCTGCGTCTGATCCAGAGCCGTAATGATGATGCGGCCCTGGAGCGTGTTATCAACACGCCAACCCGTGGTATCGGCACGAAAACCGTCGATACCCTGCGGGAGCTGGCACGTAACGAAGGTTGCTCTCTATGGGAAGCCGCCGGTCACTGCATCGCCAATAAGATTCTGCCTGCCCGTGCACTCTCTTCATTGAGTGGTTTTATGGCGCTGCTGGATCAGCTGGAAGACTCCGCCCATGAACTCAGCCTGCACGAGCTGGTGGATCATGTGAATGAAACCACTGGTCTGGTGGAGTTTCATCGTCAGGAAAAAGGCGAAAAAGGTCAGGCCAGGGTAGAAAACCTTGAGGAACTGGTCACCGCAGCCCGTGGTTTCACACCTGCGGAAGATCCTGCGGCAACCGATGAAGATGACGGCGCTGATACTCTGATCATGCTGCAGAGCTTCCTGTCAGAAGCAGCACTGGATGCCGGCGAGCAGCAGGCGGATGAATATGAAGACGCGGTACAGCTGATGACACTGCATTCCGCCAAAGGTCTGGAGTTTCCGCTGGTATTTATGGCGGGTGTGGAAGAAGGTCTTTTCCCGCATAAGATGTCGATGGAAGACCCTTCCCGGCTGCAGGAGGAACGTCGTCTCTGCTATGTGGGCATCACCCGTGCGATGCAGAAGCTTTACATTACTTATGCTGAGATGCGCCGCCTGCACGGTCGCGAAACCTACAACACCCCTTCCCGCTTTGTGCGTGAGATTCCGGACCGGCTTCTGGAAGAAGTGAGATTACGCGGGCAGATCTCCAAACCGGTCACCAGTAGCCGATCCGGCTCTCAGTGGAAACCAACAGAAGCCCTGGATAGCGGAACTGACGGCCCTATGCTAATGGTTGGCCAAAGAGTACAACATGCTGTTTTTGGCGAAGGCATTGTACTAAATTACGAAGGTCAGGGACCGAAAGCCCGTATACAGGTCAGCTTCGACAGTGAAGGTGAGAAATGGCTTATGGCAGGTTTTGCCAAGCTCGAAGCCATTTGAGTGCTTTGCCACGATTTTTGTGGACAGAGTAACGACGACTCCAGTGGATACCAAAACGCAAAGGAAAGCCCCATTTTTTGCCCCTTATTTTCTTGGGGGTTAAAGTGGGAAAAAATGCCTCTGGAATGGGCTTTTAACCCTGCCATTGATTGATGACTCCGGAATAGTGTAACCCGACAGAAAATCTGATAATTTTAGTTGGGATACACTAAAAAATGAAAACAAGAATATAAAAAATCAGGAGCTAATAAGCATGAAGCGTCGTGAGTTTGTTACCGCACTGGGTGTGGGCGCAGCAGGTGCTGTACTGGCTGGTTGTACCGGTTCTGAATCGGGCAGCGAAAAACAGCAGGCCAGCGCTAAGCAGGAAACTATCAAATGGAAGATGGTGACTACCTGGCCGAAGAATTTCCCTGGGCTGGGTACTGCAGCGAATAGTCTTGCAGAAAAGATCACCAAAATGAGTGGCGGTCGTCTGGAAGTTAAAGTGTATGGTGCCGGTGAACTGGTACCTGCATTTGGTGTGTTTGATGCCGTGTCCAGCGGTACCGCACAGATGGGGCATGGCGCCTCTTACTACTGGAAAGGTAAGGCACCGGCAGCACAGTTCTTTGCGGCAGTTCCATTCGGTCTGAACGCACAGGAAATCGCCAGCTGGATCTACTACGGTGGCGGTCTGGAGCTGTGGAAAGAAGTTTACGAGCCATTCAACCTGATCCCTACTGCTGTAGGTAACACAGGCGTTCAGATGGCGGGTTGGTTTAACAAAGAGATCAACTCACTGCAGGACCTTAAAGGTCTGAAAATGCGTATTCCGGGTCTGGGCGGCGAAGTGATTAACCGTGCTGGTGGTACTGCCGTGAGCCTGCCGGGTTCTGAGCTTTTCACCTCTCTGCAGACTGGTGCTATTGATGCAACCGAGTGGGTTGGCCCATACAACGATAAAGCCTTCGGTCTGTACAAAGCCGCGAAATACTACTACTACCCGGGCTGGCACGAGCCGGGTACTGTTCTGGAAGGTATGCTGAACAAGCAGGCGTTTGAAGCGCTGCCGGCAGACCTGCAGGAAGTGGTTATGGTTGCGACCCGTGCTGCTAACCAGGATATGATGGACGAGCTGACGTACCGTAACGCTTTGGCTCTGAAAGAGCTGGTTAATGATCACGGTACTGAGCTGCGTGAGCTGCCTTCTGATGTTTATCAGGAGCTGCGTACCATCTCTGATGAAGTGGTATTTGAAGAAGCGAAGAAAGACGATCTGTCACGCCGTATCTACGATTCTTTCATGAACTTCCGCGGTCTGTCCGAGGAATATCAGAAGATTTCTGAGTACGCCTATCTGCACGGTCGTATGATGACCAGCAAATAAGCTGATATCTTTTCGCCTCCTTCCGGGAGGTGAAAACAAAAGAGGCCGGTTTCACCGGCCTCTTCTTTTTGTCTTACCTGACACGTTACCCTATCAGGACTCCGGCACTGCCCGGATACGTCCGTTAGCGTCAATTGCTACCATCACGAATTTAGCGTCGGAGACTTTAAACATCTCCAGCTCATCACTTTCAAATGGCGGTTGAATCCAGGCCTCAACGCGCACGCTGATGGAGCTGTGACCTACCTCTTCTACATGGGTATAGATACCCACCGTTGAACCGATACGAATTGGGCACAGAAAATCCATCTCGCTGATGGCGACGGTTGCAGTCCGGCCCTTAGCCAGCTTACCGGCGCTGATCTCGGCGGCGAGGTCCATCTGAGATACCAACCAGCCTCCGGCGATATCGCCATAAATATTGGTGTCCTGAGGTGTTGCCGCAATTTTCAGCGTCAGATCACCCACCGGTGAAGGAATATCCTCAATATTATCCACGTTGCTCATTAGCTTTTCTTATTTGTCTGAGTGGGTTTGTCAGGTAGACCTGAGTGGATGAACCGGGTGTTATCAGCATCTTATTATGTGACCACAGCAGGTTCATGGATCTTGTGTCTGTCAGGCGCAGACTATCACTAAATCCTTTAACTATCACTACTCCCTATGACTGTTCAGCCAGATGTTATAAGGCCCCCAGAGGCAGGCTTATATTCGGTGAGCTCAACTACCTGTCGAACAGGAACAGCAAAAAACAGTTACAAAAAGAGTTTGTGAGGAAAATATGACATTCATATAACTGTCATAAACGCCCCCTATAGTGATCTCCATCGCAAGACGACTGAGTTAATAAAATCCTTATCTGGTAACAGAAAATCGGACGTAATGTTCAGGAGATAACATGAAAATGAAGAAGATGATTGCAGCGGTATCTATCGTTGCTGCAAGTGCTGTAACAGCAACCGTAGCCAACGCTGCAGCGGAACTGGATGCAAACCTGCCGGTTTACAAAAAAGCGAGCGGTGTATCCGGTAACCTGTCTTCCGTAGGTTCTGATACCCTGGCAAACCTGATGACACTGTGGGCTGAAGAGTACAAGCGTACTTACCCTAACGTGAACATCCAGATTCAGGCAGCGGGTTCTTCTACTGCGCCACCAGCTCTGACCGAAGGTACCGCTAACCTGGGTCCAATGAGCCGTAAAATGAAAGATAAAGAGCTGGAAGCTTTTGAAAACAAACACGGCTACAAGCCTGTACCGGTTCCTGTAGCGATCGATGCGCTGGCGGTATTTGTACATAAAGATAACCCAATCAAAGGCATGAGCATCAAAGATGTCGATGCTGTGTTCTCTTCTACCCGTAAGTGCGGCGCTGCAAAAGACGTTGCTACCTGGGGTGATCTGGGTCTGACCGGTAACTGGGACAACCGCAGTGTTCAGCTGTTCGGTCGTAACTCTGTATCCGGTACTTACGGTTACTTCAAGAAGAAAGCACTGTGTAAAGGTGACTACAAAAACAGCGTGAACGAACAGCCTGGTTCTGCTTCTGTTGTTCAGTCTGTAAGTACCTCTATCAACGCGATCGGCTATTCCGGTATCGGTTATAAGACTTCCAGCGTACGTGCGATCCCTCTGTCCAAGAAAGAAGGTCAGCCGTTCATTGAAGCAACGCCAGATAACGCTGTAAGTGGTAAGTACCCTCTGTCCCGCTTCCTGTACGTTTACGTGAACAAGAAGCCTAACCAGCCTCTGCAGCCGCTGGAGCGTGAATTCATCAAGATGGTGATGTCTAAGCAGGGTCAGGAAGTTGTTGTGAAAGACGGCTACATTCCTCTGCCAGCAGCCGTCGTTGAGAAAACTCTGAAGGCTCTGGACATCAAATAATCCGGGCCGGATAGACGTGAACAAGGATGTTCAGCGCTACATGCTGAAATAAAGCTGAAGAAAGGGCGGGCGCTGAGTCTGCCCTTTTTTCTATCCCCTTTGAACGCCTGTCTGGTGTCATACAACTGTCATATAAGTGCAGTATTTTTTCCGCTATGAAAGAAAATAGCCCAAACGCCCCTGTAATCGATTTTGATACTCCGGCACTTCGTATGCACCGGAAGATCCGATCGTATAAAGATAAAGTTGCCGAAGTTGGTGTCGGTGTTGGTGGTATTAGTGTGATCGTTGCGATCCTGCTGATCTTCCTTTACCTGATGTATGAGGTTGTACCTCTGTTCAAATCGGCGAGTGTTGAACCTGTTGCGGAGTACCAGGTACCTGCGACCTCTGTACGTCCCGATGACGCGAAAACCCTCTATCTGGCAACAGAAGAGCAGGGAGAAGTGGCGATTCGTCTGACAAGTGTCGGCGAAGTCGTTTTCTTCAACGCTGCTAATGGCCAGGTGATTGATCGCGTGCAACTCAACTTGCCGGAAGGCGTTGAAGTGACATCGGTACAACCCGAAGGACCCGCGTCCACGCTAATGGCTGTTGGCCTGTCTAATGGTAACCTGCTGATTATCCGGGATCGTTATCGTATTACTTACCCGGACAATGAGCGTCTGATCACGCCCCGCATCGAATACCCTTACGGTGAAGAACCTATCGTAATCAGCGAAGCGGGCCAGGCTGTTAATAAAGTTGCTATCAGTGATGCAGAAGAAAGCATGCTGATATCTGCAGTAACTGCAGACAAGAAAGCGCACATGGTGCAGTACCTGAAAGAAGAATCTCTTTTTGGTGACGAAGTTACCCTGACGCGGAACGAAATTACTCTGCCGGTTGTTGAAGGCAATCTGCACAGCATTCTGATCTCACCGGATCAGCAGTGGTCTTATCTGATCAGTGAAAAAGGCACGATTGATGTGCTGGACCTGCGAGATAAAGCCGAACCTAAACTGAATGCCCGCCTGAAAGTGACCGAGCAGAACAGCGAAATCGGTGATGTTACTTTCCAGCTGGGTGGTATCTCGGTACTGGTCGGCGATAAGAAAGGTCATCTGTCCCAGTGGTTCCTGGTTCGTGATGAACAGAACGAATGGGCGCTGAAAAAGATTCGTAGTTTTGACCACGATGGCACACCGGTTGAGTTGATTATTCCTGAGCATCGCCGTAAAGGCTTCCTGATGATGGATGCCAAAGGCGAGCTGGGCATCTACAGCACCACGGCACATCGTACCATGTTGACTGAGAAGTTACTGGATCAGAAACCTGCGGTAGCGGCCATCAGTCCTCGTGCTGATCTGTTGATTGTTCAACGTCAGGACAATGTGATTCAGACCTTTGAGGTCCACAACGAACACCCTGAAGTTTCCTGGAAGGCTCTGTGGGACAAAGTTTGGTACGAGAGCTATGAAGAGCCGGAATACACCTGGCAGTCTTCAGCATCGACCAACGACTTTGAGCCTAAGTTCAGCCTGATGCCACTGGCATTCGGTACCCTGAAAGCCGCTTTCTACGCCATGATCGTGGCAACACCGCTGGCAATTTGTGGTGCGGTCTTTACTGCTTACTTTATGGCTCCGGCTATGCGTCGCAAAGTGAAGCCGATCATCGAGCTGATGGAAGCACTGCCAACGGTCATTCTGGGTTTCCTGGCGGGTCTGTTCCTGGCTCCATTTGTTGAAAGTAATCTGCCGGGTATTTTTGCTCTCTTACTGCTTCTGCCGCTCGGCATGGTGGCTTTTGGTTTTGCTTGGGCACAAATGCCGGACAAAGTTCGTCACGCCATTCCTGACGGTTGGCAGGCAGCGCTGTTGATCCCTGTGGTGCTGCTGGTGAGCTGGTTTGCCTTGGGTATGAGCTCTCATCTTGAAATTGTTCTGTTTGGTGGCGATATGCGCACCTGGCTGAGCAACGATCTGGGCATTCCTTTCGATCAGCGTAACGCGCTGGTGGTGGGTCTGGCGATGGGCTTTGCGGTGATTCCGACGATCTTCTCAATTACTGAAGATGCGATCTTCGCAGTGCCTAAGCACCTGAGTTATGGCTCGCTGGCGCTGGGTGCGACTCCGTGGCAAACCCTGACCCGTGTGGTACTCCCTACGGCCAGTCCGGGTATCTTCTCTGCGGTCATGATCGGTATGGGTCGTGCGGTAGGTGAAACCATGATCGTACTGATGGCCACCGGTAACACGCCAATTATGGATGCCAACATCTTTGAAGGTATGCGTACTCTGGCAGCGAATATCGCGGTGGAAGTACCTGAGTCTGAAGTGGGCAGTTCCCACTATCGAATCTTGTTCCTCGCAGCCTTCGTGCTCTTCATGTTTACCTTTGTGGTGAACACGGTTGCTGAGATGGTTCGTCAGCGTCTGCGTAGAAAATACGGCGCTCTGTAAGCGATCCAGGAGAGAAAGGAAAAAGTTATGCGTGAATCTTTTGGTAGCTGGGCCCGAAGTGGTTCCCCCTGGGTCTGGCTTAATGCCGGTGCCGTAGCGGTCAGTGTGGTGATGGTTATTGGCCTGCTGATATTGATTGCTGCCCGCGGTCTGGGTCACTTCTGGCCTGCATCCATTATGGAAGCAGAAGTACGTGCTCCCGGTATGGTTTACCACATGGTGGGTGAAAAAGTTGAAACCGTCTCAGTTCCGGTTGAACAGGTGCAGGCGGCCGGTATTAAGCTGGAAAGTGATGAAGAAACGGTTGAGCGTTATCTGATCAAAACCGGTAACCGCGATGTCTACGGTTCGGACTTCCGCTGGGTGCTGGCGCCTTTTGTTCAGGAGATTACCTACCCGGAGAACATGATCGCTGTTGAGCGTCGCGAATGGGGTAACTTCTACGGTTATCTGCTGGCGCTGAAAGAGAAAGGTGAGACCGTTGCGGTGCAGGCTGCTGGAGAAAACAGCATCTGGCCCGAGTTCGAAAAACGGATTGAACGCGCCCTGAACATTCATGACGAGATCTATCAGATCGAGAAGCATGAGATAGGCCGCATCAACTACACCATCGAGCGTTTGCGTCTGAAACAGCGTCGTCTGGAACTGGATGGTAAAGATACTCCGGCTGCTATCGCCGAGATCGATGCCGAGCGTGCGGTTCTGAACGCGGAGTATGAAGTGCTGCAGAAACAGTTGGCAGATCTTTATACAGAAGCAAATCGTGACAGCTTTGTTGCCAAAGCAATGAATGGCAGTGAAGTTGAAGTTTCCCTGAGCAAGGTAGTGCGTGCTTATCAGCCAAACCGTATGGGTGTGATGGAGAAGATGGGTTTCTATGGTGCGAAACTGTGGGAATTCCTGAGCGATGAGCCTCGCGAAGCGAACACGGAAGGCGGTATCTTCCCAGCGATTTTCGGCACCGTAATGATGGTGATCCTGATGTCGATTCTGGTAACGCCATTCGGTGTGGTTGCAGCAGTCTATCTGCGTGAGTACGCCAAGCAGGGCTTTATCACCCGGATGATCCGTATCGCGGTAAACAACCTGGCTGGTGTTCCTTCCATCGTATACGGTGTGTTTGGTCTGGGCTTCTTCGTTTACTTCCTTGGCGGTCATGTGGATGAGATGTTCTTCCCTGAAGCGTTGCCAGCTCCGACCTTTGGTACGCCGGGTCTGATGTGGGCTTCCCTGACGCTTGCACTCTTGACTGTACCGGTTGTGATCGTCGCGACGGAAGAAGGTCTGGCCCGTATCCCTCGTTCGGTACGTGAAGGCTCTCTGGCGCTGGGTGCCACTAAAGCAGAAACCCTGTGGCGTGTGGTGCTGCCGATGGCGAGTCCTGCCATGATGACCGGTGTAATTCTGGCGGTAGCCCGTGCCGCGGGTGAGGTAGCGCCTCTGATGCTGGTGGGTGTTGTGAAATTGGCGCCGAGTCTGCCACTGGATGGTAACTATCCGTTCATTCACCTGGATCAGAAATTTATGCACCTGGGCTTCCACATCTACGATGTGGGCTTCCAGAGCCCTAACGTTGAAGCAGCCCGTCCGCTGGTTTATGCCACCGCACTGCTGCTGGTGATTGTGATTGCCCTGCTTAACCTGAGTGCGATCGCTATCCGTAACCATCTGCGTGAGAAGTACAAGTCTCTGGAAATGTAATCCCGGAGTGGAATGGGCGTAATCAGGCCGCCGGAATGAGCCGGCGGTAATCCGAAGGATTCGCCATTTACTGAAACGCAGTTAGACTGAATAACGAATTAAAGAGAGTGTTCCTATGGAAGCTCAGACTGAAAAGACAACTACCGCAGCGCCGGTAAATGCTGAAACGGCAAACACAGTAACAGGTTCTGATATGACTGAAACTCAAAACGTGACCGGCACTCAGGATCAACCGGCCGCACACGAAACCAAAAGCCACAGTATTGATATTAGCTCCATGAACCGTGGTGATGGTGCTGCACTCTCTCTGGAACAGGAAACCACCTGTCTGGAAGTGCGTAACATGGATCTGTACTACGGCCAGAAGCAGGCACTGTTTGACGTCAACATGACGATTCCTAAGCAGCGTGTAACTGCGTTCATTGGTCCGTCAGGTTGTGGTAAATCTACCCTGTTGCGCAGCCTTAACCGCATGAACGATCTGGTTGATGGCTGCCGTATCACTGGTGAAATCAACATGGAAGGCCGTAACATCTACGACAAAAACGTCGATGTTGCAGAGCTGCGTCGCCGTGTCGGTATGGTGTTCCAGAAGCCAAACCCTTTCCCGAAATCCATCTACGAAAACGTGGCTTACGGCCTTCGTATTCAGGGCATTAACAAAAAGCGTGTGCTGGATGAAACCGTAGAATGGGCACTGAAATCTGCGGCCCTTTGGGATGAGGTTAAAGACCGTCTGCACGAGAGCGCTTTGGGCATGTCCGGTGGTCAGCAGCAGCGTCTGGTGATCGCCCGTACCATCGCGGTAAAACCGGAAGTTCTGCTGCTGGACGAACCTGCATCGGCACTGGATCCTATCTCCACGCTGAAGATCGAAGAGCTGATCTACGAGCTGAAAGATAAGTTCACTATTGCTATCGTAACCCACAACATGCAGCAGGCGGCGCGTGTTTCTGACTACACCGCCTTTATGTACATGGGTAATCTGATTGAGTTTGGTAACACCGATATGCTGTTTACCAATCCGAAAGAGAAGAAAACCGAAGACTACATCACAGGTCGTTACGGTTAATCGAACTCACCGGGCGGGGCTTTACTGCTTCGCCTTCCGGTTTCCGGCCGGATGTTTGAACCGTTGATTTTGTTAATTCTGTCTGGTTTTTAACTCGCCCTTGCCACTTATGATGATAGCCAAGGGTCAAAACGCATATAAAGGGTATTGCCATGGAAATCACAACTGAAACCCATAGCCATCACATTTCCCAGCAGTTCAATAATGAGCTGGAAGACCTGAAAACCCATCTGCTGGCCATGGGTGGTCTGGTAGAGAAACAAGTGCAGGACGCCATCTACGCGCTGACCGAAGGCGACAGTGCTGTAGCGGAAGAAGTTCGTGCCAACGACCGTAACATTAACGAGATGCAGATCCGCATCGACGAAGAGTGCACCCGTATTCTGGCCCGTCGCCAGCCTGCGGCAAGTGACTTGCGTCTGGTAATGGCAGTGACACGCGCGACGTCTGATCTTGAGCGTATTGGTGACGAGGCATCCAAAATTGCCCGTCATGCGATTCAGCTGGCTGAAGAAGGCGAGCCACCACGCGGTTATATCGAAACCCGTCACATCGGTAACCATGTGCGTAATATGGTGAAAGATGCCCTGACCTCTTTTGCCCGTTTCGATACCGATCTGGCACTGTCGGTAGCTCAGGAAGACAAAGCGGTTGATCTGGAATACCGCTCTGCGATGCGTGCTCTGGTGACCTTTATGATGGAAGACCCACGCTCAATCAGCCGTGTGCTGAATGTGATCTGGGTGCTGCGTTCTCTGGAGCGTATCGGTGATCACGCCGATAACATCGCCGAGTACGTCATCTATCTGGTAAAAGGTATGGATGTTCGACATTCCTCTCCGGAGACTATCGAGCAACGCCTAAGTAACGAGTAATTCAAACGACTTATGCCAAACGCCTGCCTCAGTAATGAAGCGATGGCGTCTCATAGGTTAAAAAGGAGCTTCGGCTCCTTTTTTTGTGCCTGAATACTTCCTCTGCCTGCGGGAAAAGTTGTCAATTTTTACCGTTTGATTGATTAAAAAATGTCATTTCTCTCGGTTTTGTCAAAAGAGCATCGGGTGGAACTTTATTACCACTTACAGGTAGAGTTAATATCCTTTTGGGATCTTTTTTACACGATAAAAGAGGTTTTGATCTGAACCGTTAACGCTCAATCTGAGGTCATATGACACATATCTTTTCAGGTCCTGCTGCCTTTGCTGCGGGTTTTCGACTGATCACTTCACCGGGCATGAAGCGTTTTGTGCTGGTGCCTCTGTTAAGCAATATCGTGATCTTATCGGTATTTATCTGGTTCGTACTGGGACTTCTGGGGGGCTGGGTCGACAGTCTGGTTGCTATGTTGCCGGATTGGTTAAGCTTTATGAGTTGGTTACTGTGGCCTTTGGCACTGGTATCCATTCTGGGCTTTGTGGTTTACGGTTTTAATGCGATGACCGCCCTGATCGCAGCCCCTTTTAATGGTTTGCTGGCAGAGAAGGTCGAACACAGGCTGAAAAATGGTCAGGTCAGCTTTCCTGAGGAAACTATCGGAGAAATGGCTAAGCGTTCTTTGCAGCGCGAATTGCAGAAGCAGTGGTTCTTTCTGAAGCGTGTTCTTCTGTTGTTGGTGATCAGTTTTATTCCGGTGGTCAACCTGCTGAGTCCTGTTTTGTGGTTTTTGTTTTCAGTTTGGATGCTTTCTGTACAGTATATGGACTATCCGATGGATAACCATAAAATAGACTTTCATGCGATGCAGCGACGCCTTAAACAAAACTGGTGGCATACGGTCAGTTTCGGACTGGTTTGTTATCTGCTGATGTTTGTGCCCTTCGTCAATCTGATCTTTATGCCCGCAGCGGTTGCCGGTGCAACCTGGCTCTGGGTTCAGCAGGTGTCCATCTATCCTGATGCTGCACTTGAGTTACCGTCCGGCATGAAGGATATCTGAGAAAACTATGAAAACAGCCCGAATACTTGTTGTTGATGACGCTAAATTTACCCGGGACCTGATGGTTAAAGCGGTAAAAGCGGAATATCCCCAGTTTGAAGTTGAAACCGCTCAGGATGGCCGTAAGGCTCAGAAATTACTGGAGATTGGTCGTTTCGATCTGGTGCTGTGTGACTGGGAGATGCCGGAGATGTCCGGTATTGAACTGTTAACCTGGCTGAGAGGAAATGATGAGAGCCGCAACAAAGACGTGGCTTTTATTATGGTGACCTCGCTGGGGGACAAGGAGTATGTCGTAGAAGCTGCGGAGCATGGTGTAACAGACTATGTGACCAAACCGTTCAATAATGACCAATTAGTAAATAAGGTTACCAAGCAGCTGGTTCGGTCGGAAATTATCTCCCGGGAAGAGCTGGCAGAAATTATGAACCGCCGCACACGGGTGATGGGTGGTGGCACTACAGCCAACGTTCTGACCAGCAAGCAGGGTATGCAGACTGCTTCTGTGCAGACAAATCGCCGGATTCGCGGCAAAGCGATGCTGATGTTTGGTGAAACCAAGCTGCCGGTTGTTATTCGCGAACTGAACACTCAGGAAGTCGTTGTTATGGCTAAACGGGGTCAGGCAATTCCTGAGCTGTTTGAAGAGCTTTCCGTCGGCTTTATCGCAGGGCAAGGGGAGCAGCAGATGCGCCTAACCGCGAAAGGTAGTGTGATTTTGCTGCAGGCGCAGGAGAAGCGTACCAACGCAGAAGCGGTCTACGTTGGGGTACGCTTTATCGATATGGATCAGAAATCCGGTCAGTTACTGTCTAAAATTATCGCCCGGCTGAGCAGCTAAGTCTGAGAGTTCAGGGCTTCGGGCCAGTGCACTTTGTTGGTGTCTGGCTTCTTCTCCCGGCCAGATCAGCCTCAGATCGGGAAAAATACAGGTAAAGCGAGTGCCTTTACCGACTTCACTCTTAATATCCAGTTTGGCATTGTGGCGCAGTAACACGTGTTTAACGATCGCCAGACCAAGACCTGTCCCCCCTGTTTCCGCCGAGCGACCTTTGTCTACCCGATAGAAGCGCTCGGTCAGGCGCGGCAGATGGCGGGCATCAATCCCATCGCCATTATCCTCAACAATGAGAACCGCACCGGCGCTTTGCGGAAGCTCCTGCCAGGTCATCTCAATGGTTGAGCCCGGTGGCGTATACTTTACGGCATTAAATACCAGGTTTGATATGGCGCTGCGCAGTTCATTTTCTGAGCCCACAACCTGGGCACGGGTGTGCAGTTCAATCCGGATATTGTGTTCTTTATCGCCACTTAGCAGCTCGGCATCCTGTCGAATGCTCTCCAGCATAATGCCGATTTCGATATGTTGCTGTTGGCCTTCAATGTCTGTGGTTTCCAATCGGGAAAGCAGTAACAGGTCGTTGATAATGTTCTGCATGCGCCGGGACTGCTGCTGCATCTGGTTTGTTGCTCTCCCCCATCGCGGCGGGAGCTGATCACTGTAGTCGGCAAAGGTTTCCAGATAGCCGTTGATCACGGTTAAAGGCGTTCTCAGCTCATGGGAGACGTTAGCGACAAAGTCTTTTCGCATCTGTTCCAGACGATACAGGCGGGTGATGTTGCGCACCAGCATCAGGCGTTCATTGCGACCAAAAATGGTGATCTGATACTCCAGCATCAGGTTATCATCCATGGGTGATGTCAGTACCAGAGGGTCCTGATAGTCCTGCTTGTCGTAGTAGCTGATAAAGCGGGGGTCGCGCAGCAGGTTGGTCAGAGCCTGGCCTTTGTCGGTTGGCGAGCGGAAGCCCAGCAAGCCTTCTGCGGCCCGGTTCCACCACTCCAGACAGCCGTGCTGATCAATCATGACAACGGCGTCGCGAAGAGCACCACTTGAGCGTTGTACTTTGTTGATAATTTCGGTCAGGCGCTGTTGCTGCTGCTGATAGCGGCGCTGATGGCGGTACATCTTATCGAACAGATAGCCCCAAATGCCCCAGCTTTCCGGCGGCTCTTCATTGGCGTTATGTTCCAGCCAGTAATCAAGGCGCTGCAAAAAACGCAGTGCAAAAACAATGTAGATTCCCATCACGGTGGTCAGCGCCCAGGCCATAGAGCCCGATAGCCAGCCAACGATCGCTGCAAACAAGGCGATATAGACGATCCGTGTGAGTTCTGCTTGCCAGATTGGAGTCACAAGCGATTACCTTACTTCTTGCCCGTAGAAGCTGAACCATTGGGAAAACGGCCCGATCCGCAGTGACAGATCAGGCCGTTTATCAGTTCAGCAGATGATTGATCTGGTATCAGACCTTAACGGAAAAACGATAACCTGTCCCGCGCACTGTTTGGATCAATTGTTCGTGTTTTTCACCCAACGCTTTGCGCAAGCGACGGATGTGAACATCTACAGTGCGCTCTTCGACATAGACGTTACCGCCCCATACCTGATCCAGCAGCTGATTTCGTGTGTATGCCCGTTCCTGGTGTGTCATAAAGAACTGCAGCAGACGAAATTCCGTTGGTCCGATCTCAAGAGGTTCGCCATCAGACGTCACCCGGTGGCTGGCAGGGTCTAGCACCAGTCCATCAACATCAACCGGGTCTTCAATCCCTTTTGGTGTGGTTCGTCGCAAAACGGCTTTCAGGCGCGCAACCAGCTCACGGGGGGAGAAAGGCTTGGTGATGTAATCATCCGCACCGGCCTCAAGCCCCTGAACTTTATTATCTTCTTCGCCTTTAGCGGTCAGCATAATCACTGGGGTTTCGGCCGTTACCGGGTCGCGTTTCAGGCGACGGGCCAACTCAACACCACTGGTTCCCGGCATCATCCAATCCAGAAGAATCAGATCCGGGCGTTTATCGATCACCATGGCATGAGCCTGCTGGGCGTTTTCCGCTTCCAGACAGGTATAATCTGCCATTTCAAGGGCAACCGCGATCATCTCCCTGATCGGGGCTTCGTCATCTACAATCAGGACGGTTTTTCCTGTCATTTCCGTGTTCCCGTCTAAGTCGGTTATGTCATCAGTAATATCATTATTACAGCGAGTAAATATGACAATAAGATGACATGATGACGTTTGTGTGAACTTCCGCCGAATATAACAGTCACCGGCAGGGTGCTATCTCACAGCATAGTCCAGGATGATTCCCAGCAGAATCAGAACACCGACCCAATGATTGTTAAGGAATGCTTTAAAGCAGTCTTCCCGGTTGCGATAGAAAATAAGCCGGGTCTGATGAATAAAGAGCGCGCAAGCCCCGGAAAGTCCCAGATAAAACCAGATGCCAAGGCCTTTATGAACCGCGACAAGCAACAGGGCTGATACCGCCAGAATCTGCAGCAGTGCAATAATGTGTCTGTCCAGTTCGCCAAAGAGAATCGCAGTGGATTTCACTCCGATCTTCACATCGTCATTTCGGTCTACCATGGCGTACTGGGTGTCGTAGGCCACAGTCCACAGCAGTTTGGCCGCGAACAACAACCAAGCCTCAACCGGTACACTGTTGGTTTGAGCGGCATAAGCCATTGGAATAGCCCATGAGAAGGCCGCTCCCAGTACCACTTGCGGCAAATGGGTGTAGCGTTTCATAAAGGGGTACATAAAGGCCAGCAGGATGCCGCCCAGAGACAAAAGAATGGTAAGAGGGTTGGTCATCAGCACCAGTCCGAAAGAGAGCAAGCCCAAAACAATAAACAGGCCGATCGCTTCTTTGGCGCTGACATCACCCGTGGCCAGCGGGCGTTCTCTGGTGCGCTCCACATGACCGTCGATCTTGCGGTCAGCAAAGTCGTTAATGACGCAGCCCGCAGCCCGCATGCTGTAAACACCCAGAACAAAAATTACCAGAACGTCCCAATCCGGTACGCCTTCTGCCGCGATCCAGAGTGCCCACAGGGTAGGCCAGAGCAGCAGATAGGTTCCTATGGGGCGGTCGATACGCATCAGTTTGATGTAATGGGGAAACTGCTGCTGAATGAAGGCAACGGATGACATCAGAAGATTCCTCGGCTTGCTCTCGGGCAAACATCAGTTAGTGACGGGTAAATCAGAGGCTCAGGTTCAGATAGTCGCGGAATGGTTCCAGAAACAGCTCAGTAACCAATAACGGAGCCTGACCTATTTCAAAGGTCGAACGTCTGCCCCAGATAAAAGGTGCGCAAAAATCAGGCTGATTACGGGTGATCTCCTGAGAGGTGCGTTGGGTCCGGGCATTCTTGAACAATACGCTACCCAAAGAGCGGTTTCCGAGCAACATCAGGTGGCGATTCCCCTGATTGAGCGTTGGCAGAGGAATCACGGTTCTGGCAAATACCCAGGGCTGGTTGATCCCGTGAAGAATCACCTGACGCACCAGTGCATGCTCCTGCGTGCCCATGCCCAGTACTTTACACTCATTCAGGGCCGGTTTAAGCAGGCGTTGCTGCAACAGCTGGACATGAAATCTATGGTCGCTGACCTGTTTCAGGCGCTTGGTCAGTGAAGAGCTGTCGGTTAGCCAGTCCAGCCATTCAGAATCGGGCTGGACCTGCCCCGGTGTATGGGGTGATGCCCAGTTGAGTTGTTCCCATTCAGGGCGGGATGCAGCCCTGAGAGAAGTCAGTTGCTGTGGATCCAACACATGCCTCTTTATTCCATCTTTTGATGGTGTGGAATTCTATCACAGACCGGGAAAAAACCTTTGCATCCCGCATAGCAGGCTGATTAAATAACTGCGGTCATATACGGATTAAACAGTAATAACAAAGAGGATAACGCATGCGTAAGCCTGAACTGGCAGCAGCCATCGCGGAAAAAGCGGAGCTGTCTAAAGATAAAGCGAATGAAGTTCTGAATGCGATGTTGGATGAGATCACTGGCGCAGTAGCCAAAGGTGATTCAGTATCTCTGATCGGCTTCGGTACTTTCTCTGTACGTGAGCGTAGTGCTCGTAAGGGTAAAAACCCTCAGACTGGCGAGCCAATGGATATTCCGGCAAGCAAGACTGTTGGCTTCAAAGTAGGCAAAAAGCTGAAAGATGCTGTTGACTGCTAAGCCTCAGAGTTAATAGAAAACCCGCAATGTTTTAGCACTGCGGGTTTTTTTGTACCTGTTGAAAACTGCGTGGACCAGTGAGGTCCTGGCTTTATTTACTGGCTTTTTCCAGCATCTCCGCCAGGGTGTTGAGCTCTTCGTTGAAACTGCTGATGTCGGCAACCGCGTCTTCAATTTTTGACCGTTCCAGGTGTACCCGGTTCAGCACGGTTTCCGGTAACTTGCCCAGCCGGACTTCGCCATCACTTTGTACCAGCTGATTCACAATGTAGAGCAGGTTGGCGTATTCGTGGTGTAAACCCTCGTAGGAGGCGTTGTGCAGATGACGGATCGCACTGCAGACCTCATCCGGAATACCCCAGGTCTGGAACAGGAAGCTGCCAATCTGTTCGCGGGTAATACCAAACAGGAAGCGTTCGATATACATTGCCGGAACATGAGGGTTAGCTTCCTGATAACGACAATACAGAGAGAAGTACGGGGGGAAAACTTCTGCAATCACCAGATAACCGAAGTTATTCACCAGACCGGACAGATAGCTCAGGCCGACGAAAGGTCGGTGCGCAGCAGGAATCTGTTTAACCAGTCGCTCCATCAGCATCGCTTTCATCACGGCTTCACGCCAGTAGTTGCGATAGCCAAAAACACCATCACTTGGCATTTTAATATTCTTACCCATCGACAAACCCAGTGACAGGTTCATGGTCAGGTCAAAACCCAGTACCCGAATGACGGCATCTTCGATAGAGCGAATCTGTCCGGGCAAACCGTAATAGGGTGAGTTTGCCCAGCTAATCACCTGAGACGCCAGACTTGGATCAGATTCCACAATAGAGGCCAACTCTTCGGCACCGGCATTTTCATCCGCGCGCAGCATGATGATGTTATGAGCACTCAATGGCAGAGGCGGAATTTCAATACTTTCCGCCAGACGAGTTCGGATACGGCGGGATGTGATCGTTTCCACGGCCGCTTTGATCTCCATCTCATCCTGATCCACCGCTGTCAGATTCGGGCGAATAGAAACCAGTGGAATAGCAAACGGCTCTATTTTGGCCGTGGTGCTGAAGGCTTCGATGAGGGCTTTGTATTCGTCACCGGTAAATTCCAGCAACCAAGCTGGGTCGCCGGATTCGGTATAAACGGTTTCGTTATCAAAACAGCGGGAGTCGACGATCAGGTTATAGTCGATGACGTCAGGAATCGCGGGAACCGATTGTATTTTTTTGCGCTTCAGCAAGGATTGTTTGGCATCGGGTGAGATTGCCCGGTAGTTCTGGTACAGCTTCATATCCAGCAGACAATGGGCCGGAAAAGCGAACAGATGGCGAACACCATCGGGATCTTCCAGTACCGAAGATCGAACCAGCTGCTTTGCTGTCGCCCGGTTTCTTGGAACCAGTCGGCTTTTAATGAGCTGAGGAAAGTCTTCCGATGAAACGGATTGAGACATACTCTCCTTAAGGGACTGTACTAATCCTTGAAGGGACATGGTGATCTCCAACTAAAAACTCCTGTAATTATACCTACTATGCCTTAGAGGAAGATATAAGAACATGACTCAAAACATGTATTTTCAAAGGGTTAATAGAGTTTTGGGTTTAAACCTGAGCGTATTGTTCTGCGCCTCCCAGCCATCGCTCAACGAGAGGACTCAGATTTTCAGGGTAGTGCTGAATCAACTGATTTGCTGCATTATTGACTTCAGTGAGCAGGTACTGATCCCGAACAAGATCGGCGATTTTCATCTGAGCCAAGCCAGTTTGCCGGGTGCCGAGCACTTCTCCCGGCCCTCGTAGCTCAAGATCTTTTTCAGCAATCTTAAAACCGTCCTGTGTTTCCCGCATCACCGCCACCCGGGCTTTACCGTTTTTTGATAACGGTGTGTGATAAAGCAGCACACAGTAACTTTGCTGATCGCCACGGCCTACCCTGCCCCTGAGCTGGTGCAGTTGCGACAGACCCAGACGTTCCGGGTTTTCGATCACCATCAGGGTCGCGTTAGGTACATCGACCCCCACTTCGATCACCGTGGTGGCTACCAGTAACTGAAGCTCATTAGCTTTAAAGCGCGCCATAATTTCGGCTTTTTCCTGAGGCTTCATACGCCCGTGAACCAGGCCGATATTGAGTCCCTGCAGACGTTCTCTCAGATCATCAAAGGTGGTTTCTGCCGCCTGACACTGCAGGGCCTCGGAATCTTCAATCAGAGTGCAGACCCAATAAGCCTGCTTGCCCTGATGGCAGGCTGCTGCAATGCGCTGAATAATCTCATCCCGTCGGGTATCTGCCAGCGCCACGGTTTCGATGGGTGTTCGCCCCGGTGGCAGCTCATCAATAACCGAGGTATCCAGATCCGCATAGGCACTCATCGCCAGGGTTCGCGGAATCGGTGTGGCGGTCATAATCAGCTGATGGGGGTAAAGATCGCCCTGCTGACCTTTCTCCCGCAGGCTGAGCCTCTGGTGAACACCAAATCTGTGCTGCTCATCCACCACGATCAGCCCCAGTTTTTTGAACTCGACAGTTTCCTGAAACAGCGCGTGCGTTCCCACGACCATGGGAGCACCGTCTGCTATGCGTTCCAGCTGGGTCTGACGGGTTTTGCCTTTAAGTTTGCCTGCCATCCAGGCAACCTCAATGCCCAAAGGCGTAAACCATTGACTGAAATTATTAAAATGCTGCTCCGCCAGAATTTCCGTCGGTGCCATCACGGCAACCTGATAACCGGCTTCTATCGCCTGCAAAGCAGCCATGGCGGCAACCAGTGTTTTACCAGCTCCCACATCCCCTTGCACCAGCCGCAGCATGGGGCTGCCTTGCTGGATATCCTGTTCAATCTCATGGATCACACGGCTTTGAGCGCCGGTCAGAGGAAACGGCAGCTGTGCCAGCATCTGCCGACTGAGCATTCCTGTGCTATGAAAAACCGGAGCCTGATGATGTTTATGCTGCTGGCGCAGTTTTAACAGGCTGAGCTGCTGCGCGATCAGCTCTTCCAGAATCAGGCGGTGCTGGCTGGGGTGCTTGTAATCCTTCAGGTCGTAAACCGGGGCATCCGGCGGTGGCTCATGTAACAGTAGCAGAGATTCTTTCAGGGATGGCAGATTGGGAAACAGGCTCTGGGGCAGCCAGTCGATCACCTCGGTTTTTTTCAGCTCTTCAAGGGCGAGATGAATCAGCTGGCGCAGCCGGTTTTGGGTCAGACCTTCGGTCAGCGGATAGATAGGCGTCAGATGATCCTCCATTTCCATAGGCTGATCCTGAGCCACCAGGCGGTACTCCGGATGGTACAGTTCAAGACCGCTGGCACCGGGACGGGCTTCACCGTAGCAACGAACCAGAGCACCCTTCTGGAACTGATTTTTCTGCGCCATATTAAAATGGAAAAACCGCAACGTGATACTGCCGGTGCCATCGGAAAGGCGAACAATCAGTGCCCTCCGTCGTCCCTTGGTGACATCTGCCAGTGCAACCTGCCCGACGACTACGACCTCATCACCCCGTCGAACGGACCCCATCGGCGTAACCCGGGTACGGTCCTGATACCGTAAAGGAAGATGGAACAGCAGATCTTCAACCGTGTGAATGCGTAACCTGGCCAGCTTTTCCGTTAATGCTGCACCCACGCCCTTTAATGCTGTGACCGGCTGAGCCAGTTGATCTGAGCCCAATCCTGTTTTTTTTACCACAGGCTGAGTGGCCGTTTTCTTCGAGGTTGAGGCTGAGGTTGTTGGCATATCCTGTCCATCTGCTGGGTGGCCCGTTTTCCAGCCGTTAGTTGTGTGGCACATTTTACTTGTATTATGGTCAGACCTATCAGGGAGACAGGTTCAAATCAGATAATAGAGATTCCCGGGGAGAGAAGAAAGATGAGTGCTCAGGAGATTTTGATCGTAGGATGCGGCGATATTGGTAGCCGTACTGCCCGTCGGCTATTAGCAGAAAATCATCAGGTTCATGGCGCCCGCCGTAACCCGGAGAACTTGCCGGAAGGTGTTCACCCTGTTCGGCTGGATGTGGCAGATGCAGATTCGTGGCAGGCGCTGTCTGATCATTCACCGACTCTAAAGCCGGATTACATCATCTACTCTGTTGCCGCCGGTGGTTTCTCTGAAGAGTTCTATCAGAGTGCTTATGCTGAGGGCGTTAAACAGATGCTGCGCTGGCTGAAAAAAAACAAGCACACACCTAAACATATTCTCTTCGTTTCCAGCACCAGTATTTATGGCCAGACCGAAGGCGAAACCGTGGATGAGAACACTGTACCGCACCCCTCCGGTTTTGCCGGCACTATCATGCTGAAAGCGGAAGAAGCGCTGCGTAAGAGTGGGCTGAGCCATACTTGTGTTCGCTTCTCAGGCATCTATGGTCCCGGACGGGATATGTTGATTCGACAGGTCCGTCAGGGCCGCATTGCACCGGAAGTACCGATTAAATACACCAACCGCATTCATAGCGATGATTGTGCCGGTGTGTTGGCGCACTTCGTCGGCATGGTAGAAGCAGGCAAAATTCCGGCGCCGGTTTATCTGGCAACTGATAACGGTTCTGCGCCGCTGTTTGATGTCATGAACTGGATGGCAGATGTTCTGCAGGTTACGCCGACAGAAGTGGTGGAATCTCCCACCCGTCGTCGTAGCAGCAAGATCTGCGACAACAGCCTGTTGTTGAGTACCGGCTATGAGTTTACCTATCCGACCTATAGGGAAGGCTATCTTGAAGCCCTGAAGAGAGTTAAGCAGGAGATGGCACAGGAAAAGACACAGCCACGGGATTAATTATGACGGTGTCATCACTTCTGCTCCTGAAACGGGTGATGACCTGCCTGTCGTTTTCTTCTGTCGGTCAGGCAGTTGTTTATCGGTAGGGCTGTCGGGCAGATAGTTTTTCTTCAGCGTGCAAAAAGTGACCTGTCCGTCATCAAAAGACGTATAGTGAATGTCATGGGCTAATCCCTGAACAATTTTTGAACCTAGGGTGCAATGAATGCTGTTTCCCAATAGAAAACTACAGTCCCGAATTGACGCGCTTGAAGAAGAACTGGCTGTTTTTCACGCTACTAGGCGTGATATGCAGTCAGAAATGCTTAACTTTTCTTTGAATCAGAACGGTGTATTTCTTCAGGCCAACACCTTGTTTCTTCAGTCTTCGGGTTACCAGAACAGTGATGTTACCGGTAAAAGTCTGATGGACATTGTGCCTGATAAGTCGAAGAACAAAGAGCATTGCCGGAAGATGTTTGATGCCATACGAACCGGACGGCACTGGCATGGCGCACTTCAGTTATTGACCAAAAATGGCAGCGAAGCCTGGTATCGGGTCATTATTCAGCCTGTGAAGGATGCCAAAAAACAGCTCACAGAGCTTACCTGTTACGCTGTTGAGCTGACGCGAACCATCTCTCACTCCCGAGAGCAGGAGGATATGATAACCGCCCTTAACCGGTCCTCCGCGGTTATCGAGTTTAGTCTCGATGGTATTATCCTTGACGCTAACGATAATTTCCTCAAGGCGATGGGCTACAAAAAAAGCCAGATTATTGGCCAGCATCACAAAATTTTCTGCAGCTCAGAGGAGTCAGGTTCCGAAGCGTATCGGTCGTTCTGGCGCAGACTGGCTTCAGGTGAATTTGTGTCCGGTCGTTTTCAGCGGTTTGACAGTCATGGGAATTCCGTTTGGCTTGAGGCCAGCTACAATCCTATCCATGATGATAGTGGTGATCTTTATAAGGTCGCGAAATTCGCTACTGTCATCACCGAACAGATGAACCGCGAGCAGGCAATCTCAGAAACATCTGAGATTGCTTATGAGATCTCCAGAAAAACAGACGCAGACACTTCTGAGGGTATTCGGGTTCTGGAATCGACCATTGCAACGATGAATGAGCTGTACGCTCGAATGCAGGAAGCCAGTAAAGGGGTTTTTGAACTGGATGCACAGTCGACCAGAGTGTCTGATCTGGTAGAAAGCATTCGTGGCATCGCCGAGCAGACCAATCTATTGGCGCTTAATGCTGCGATTGAAGCAGCGCGGGCAGGTGAGCAAGGTCGGGGTTTTGCTGTTGTGGCTGATGAGGTGCGTCAGCTGGCCTCCCGAACCAGTTTGACGACGGAGCAGATTATTAAAGTCGTTTCGGAAAACAAACAGCTGACAGAAAATGCGGTTAGCCTGATCGAGGCAAGCCTGAAAGAAATCGATAAAGCCTTAGAGCTTTCAAATCAGTCCGGTCAGGTTATGGGTGATATTCAGTCAGGAGCCCGACAGGTTGTGGAAGCCGTTGGCGAGTTTAAAAAGAATCTTTGATTTCGAAAGAGCGAAGTTTTCGCCGTGATGACGGATGAGAGCTTTCGCCCGATAAAGAACTGCCTTATCGGCTCATGAGGCAGTTCTTCTATCGTTTACCCATCATGATGATTAAGAAAGAACAACAATACCTTCGATCTCAACCAGAGAGCCTTTTGGCAACTCTTTAATGCCTACCGCAGCACGAGCCGGATAAGGCTGTTTGAAGAAGCGGCCCATGACTTCGTTTACCGTGGCGAAGTTGGACAGGTCGGTCAGATAGATATTCAGTTTTACCACGTCAGAGAGGCGGCCACCGGCAGCTTCAACTACGGCAGAGATGTTTTTGAACACCTGCTCGGTCTGTTCAGCAAAATCATCAGAGATGATCTCCATGGTTTCCGGTACCAGAGGAATCTGGCCGGACAGATAAACGGTGTCGCCTGCCTTAACTGCCTGAGAGTATGTTCCGATCGCTGCCGGTGCTTTATCCGTGTGAATTACGCCTTTATTGCTCATTGCACTATCTCCGTTTCTTATTGCTTTACGCTTGTCTTATGCTTGAGGGTTTCTGAAGAATTGACGGAATCAGAAACCGAAACAGCAGATCACAGGGATCTGCTGCCAGGAAAAGTGAGAATCGTCTAAGGTTTTTAGCGACGTGCCCGGGTAATACGGCTGACATTGCTCAGGGTGCGAATCCGGCGCATCACTTTTGCCAGATGAACCCGGTTGGCGATACCCATCTCAATGTTCACCATGGTCAGGCGGGCATCCCGTTCTTCCGTGGTGATCTTCTCGATATTAGCGTCGGCTTCTGTGATCAGTGCTGCCAGTGATGCGATAAAGCCCTTCTGATGTTCGGCTTCAACGCGCAGCACAACCGTGAAGTCACCGGAAACGCCTTCAGACCAGTCCATAGGAACACAGCGGTTGCTGTCATCGCGAATATCTGCAATGTTGCGGCAGGTATCCACATGAATCACGATGCCACGACCGCTACTGATATGTCCAATAACCGGGTCACCCGGAATCGGGTGGCAGCAGCGGGCATAGGATGTCACCATGCCTTCGGTGCCGCTGATCGCCAGCTTGTTGTTAGTCGGAGCCGGAGACGGATCCGGATCCGCAGAGTTACCTTCCTGACCGATCAGGGCACGGGCAACGCCAAAGGCCATACGATTACCCAGACCGATCGCATCCAGCAGGTCCTGCTCAGTTTCGTACTGGAACTCTTTCAACAGAGCTTCAATCTGGCTCTTCGGAACATCGTCATACTGTTTGTCGAACGCATCCAGCGCCTTGTTCAGCAGGCGTTTACCCAGTGAGACGGATTCTGCCCGCTGCTGATTTTTCAGGTAGTGGCGGATCGCGCTTCGCGCTTTGGCGGTAGCCACAAAGCTCAGCCAGGCCAGGTTTGGTCGGGCGCTTGGCGCGGTGATAATCTCTACCGACTGACCGCTTTCCAGATGGGCGCTCAGTGGCGACAGGCGACGGTTGATACGGGCTGCCACACAGGAGTTACCCACATCGGTGTGCACCGCGTAGGCAAAATCCACCGCAGTTGCACCGGATGGCAGCTCCATAATGTCGCCCTTCGGCGTGAACACGTAAACCTCATCCGGGAACAGATCCATCTTCACGTGTTCGATAAATTCCAGCGAGTTACCCGCGCGTTGCTGCATCTCCAGCAGGCCTTTTACCCATTGGCGGGCACGGGCATGACTGGCTCCTGTCATGCCTTTGGCGCTCTCTTCCTGTTCTGACTTGTACAGCCAATGGGCTGCGATGCCGTTATTGGCCATCGACTCCATCTCACGGGTACGGATCTGAACTTCGATCGGAATACCGTTCATGCCGATCAGAGAGGTGTGCAGCGACTGATAGCCGTTCGCTTTGGGGATAGCGATATAGTCTTTGAAACGACCGGGAACCGGTTTGTACAGATTGTGGATCGCACCCAGAATCCGGTAGCAGGTATCCACCTTATCGGTGACGATACGGAAACCGTACACGTCCATCACTTCCGAGAAAGACTTACGGCGGGCGCGCATCTTACGGTACAGGCTAAGCAGATGCTTCTCGCGGCCAAAGACCTTACCGCTCAGTTCCTCTTCGTCGATGCAGGCCTGCAGGGCGTTCTGAATCTCGCGGATCACCTGTTTACGGTTACCACGAACACTCTGTACCGCTCGTTTCAGGCGCTCATAGCGCATCGGGTGCATACCTTCGAACCCCAGCTCTTCCAGCTCGGTTCGAATGGTATTGATACCCAGACGGGCGGCAATCGGCGAGTAGATATCCAGGGTTTCACGGGCGATGCGGCGTTTCTTGTCCGGGCGCAGGGCACCCAGCGTACGCATGTTGTGCAGACGATCCGCCAGTTTCACCAGAATCACGCGGATATCCTTCGCCATGGCCAGTGCCATTTTCTGGAAGTTTTCCGCCTGAGCGAGGGCTTTATCCTCAAAGTGAATCTGAGTCAGTTTGGAAACGCCGTCTACCAGATCGGCAACGGTGTCACCGAACTGCTTAGCAAGGGCGTCTTTGGTAACCGGGGTATCTTCAATGACATCGTGCAGCATAGCGGCCATCAGGCTCTGATGGTCCATGTGCATATTGGCAAGAATGGTGGCAACCGCCAGCGGGTGAGTCACATAGTGCTCACCACTGCGGCGGCGCTGACCATCGTGGGCCTGCTCGGCAAAATAATAAGCCCGGCGAACCTGCTGAATCTCTTCAGGCTTCAGGTAGCCACGCAGGCGGTCCACTAAGTCTTCAATGGTTGACACAGTGCAGCTCCTTAAACTGATTTGCTTGAAAAGCTGCCGGAAAAAACGGGTTTAATCTGTGCCAACATAGGCGACTTACTCCTCGTCGTCACCCTGGAATTCGCGACCGATCGCCTCAGGATCACGCAGCAGTTTGCTGGTTACGTGACCTTCTGCAATTTCGCGCAGGGCCATAACCGTTGGCTTGTCGTTTTCCCATGCCAGCATAGGATCTTTACCGCCGGTGCTCAGCTGGTGAGCACGTTTGCTGGCAACCATGACCAGTTCAAAGCGGTTTTCTACGTTTTCTAAACAATCTTCAACAGTGACGCGAGCCATTTGGTATCCCCAAATCAAAAAATTACAACCAGCAGAGAATCGGCCAGTTTACTGAATTACGGCTTTCTCTGACAAGAGATCAACGACAACTTAGTCCCGCAATCGGTGCGGTTTTAAGCCAAAAGATCGCTGATCAGCTGACCTTGGCGCAGCTGCTGATTTTTCAGAAGCTGGCGCTGGGCAATAATAACAGATCGCAGCTCGTTCAGAGCGACTTCAAAGCGATCATTGATGATGACATAGTCATATTCATCGTAATGTGACATTTCACTCACCGCCTGCGCCATACGGCCAGCGATAATTTCCGCAGAATCCTGACCGCGATTGTCCAGACGCTCCTGCAGCGCTTCTTTGGATGGCGGCAAAATAAAGATGCCTACCGCTTCCGGCATCAGCTGGCGAACCTGCTGCGCGCCCTGCCAGTCGATCTCCAGAATGATGTCGGTGCCGGCATTCAGCTGCTCTTCCAGCCAGATACGGGATGTTCCGTAAAAATTACCGAAAACCTCGGCATGCTCCAGAAACGCACCCTCTGCCATAAGTGCTTTAAACTGCCCAACGGAGACAAAATTGTAGTTTACGCCATCTTCTTCACCGGGACGGGGAGCACGGGTGGTGTGCGACACGGACACCTTGATATGGCGGGTCTGTTCCAGCAGTGCGGTAACCAGACTGGATTTACCGGCACCGGACGGTGCAGAAACGATATAAAGCGTGCCCCTGGAGTTGTTTTCCCCTGGATTCTGAAGCGCAGAGTTCTGAGACATGTCGGATTCCTAAAAACCTGTATTCTGAGCGTGGATTTTATCGGTATTGCACGGCAGATGCGACCTTGGCGGATGTTTGATCCGTCGAATATTAAGACAGATCGGGGTATTTTCAGAAAATGCCGGAAAGTGAGTACCGGTTCGCAATTTCTAAATGGATTAACAATACATTTTTAAAGCCGGTGGTTATTCGCTGATCGGCTGGTTAAAATCTCATAACTCTATTTTTCGAGCTGGAACTCTATTTTATATGTTTCCGGCTCACCGGCTGAAAATGGAATCTTTAGCCTGTCGTAATCGTGGCGAAGGGTTCCTATCGATAATAACCAGGGATGCCCCATGATAAAGACCCTTCTGAAACTTTCTGTTTTACCCCTTGCACTGGGTATGGCGACCGTGACCCAGGCTGCGGAAGTCAAAGTGCTCAGCGCTGTTGTTAAAGACAAAGCGATAGCTGATGCCAAAGTGACCTGGCAGCGTAATGGCGAAAGCTCTGTGCGCGCGACGTCGACCAGTAGTGGTAGTGCTCAGGCGGATTCCACGCTGCCGGATGATGCAGAAACCACCATGATTATCGATAAGCCAGGATACTCGACTCTGGTCGTTAAGTGTCCTTGTGACGGCTTCACTTATGCGCTGTCACCTGTGATGGAAAATCTGGATGGTCTGCGTGTTGTTCTGACCTGGGGCCGTACACCGGCTGACCTGGACTCTCACCTGGCTTTCCCGGGTAATCATGTTTTTTACAGTGCCAAAAATGGTGATGCTGCCAACCTGGATGTGGATGACACTACCAGCTATGGGCCTGAGACCATCACCATTGAGCAGAAAAAACAGGGTGAACGCTATGTTTACGCGGTGCATGACTTCACCAACCAGTCCAACAAAAGCTCCACCGCTATGGCCGGGAGCAGCGCGCGTGTACAGGTTTATGTCGGCCAGACACTGATCCGTACCTACAATGTGGATCCGCAAAAAACGGCCACCAGCTGGATCGTCTTTGGTATTGATGAAGAGGGTGCGTTCCACGATATCAATCAGTATCTGAGTTTGAGCCGCAGCGGTATGCAGCAGCATATGGCTGAGGTGATCGGCAAAGACTCCTTTGAAAGCCACAGCCTGATCAGCGATGCGATTAAAAATGAAGCCAAACGCATCAACACCCGTGGTGAGAAGCTGTATCACGAGAACCGCCGCGAAGAAGCAATGTACCTGTTCCAGGATGCGATTAACCTCTACCCAAGCTATGGCCAGGCCTACAGCAATCTGGGTTTAACCTATCAGAAACTGGACCGGACTGCTGAAGCACTCTGGGCGAATCGTAAAGCGATTGAACTGGCTTCCGGTAGTACCAAAAACCGTGTACAGGCCAGCAGCTACTACAACATTGCCCGTATCTATGAAGGCAAAGGTCAGTGGCAGCAGGCGTTGGATAATTTCCGTAAGGCCAAGTCCAAGCGTGAGCACAAAGCTTACGATAAGGGCATTAAGCGTATGGAAGAAAAACTGCAGTAGCCGTCAGAAGACCGGATTGTCGCTCTTGTTGTAACCCCGCTTCGGCGGGGTTATTTCTTATTTGTACAGGGCCTGGCATCTCACTGGTGACCGATTGCCCGGTGGGCAGGCTAAAAGGAGTTGAAGGAAATGGCATTTTCGCGATGGAAACAACAGGTTTATCTGTTGGTCGTACTGGCGCTGCCGGCTGGGTTGCAGGCTGCCGGGCCGGAAAAGATAGCAACACTGAAACGGGCTTTATGGCCGGAGACAATTAATAGCGCTGAAGCTTTTGATCGCGCTTCTCAGGCCGAGATTCTGACCTTTGCCCGTCTTCTTGAACAGACGCCACTGACAAATGAAGCCGAGATCAAAGATTTTACCGGTCTTAAAACTGTAAACCCTGAAAGTGTTGATAAGTGGCTGCAGATTAGCCGAAAAAGGCTCAGAGAAAACTATGCACAGGCCTGTGGTCAGTGTGCGTTATCAACAAGCTGGTCAGGTGTTATGAATGCCGCTTATCGAAGCGCTGTTGTGGATAAAAAATACCGCCAATGGCAGCAGGCAAGCGAAGGTTTTCATCGCCGATACCTGTACGAACAGGTGCGATTAGCAGCCCTTTTTCCGCGAATTACCAGCGAAATTGATACATTCAGCCCTTCAGAGTCCGCTGACGCCGTTGTGGAAATCACAGGCTTTGAGCTGTCCGACCGGCATTTTATGCTCAGCTACGATGATGGTCCCTCTCCAACCCGAACAGCGCCTTTAGTTCGTGCGCTTGAGGATGCGGGTGTTGAGGCATACTTTTTTGTTCTCGGGGAAAAACTGGTGGAGTTTGACTCTGGTGATGCTGGCAAAGATTTTTACGGCAACCAATGCCTGGCCTCGCACGGCTACCAGCACAAAAGCCATCAGAAATGGGCTGAATGGCAAACCTCTCTGATGGATACCCGTAAAGCGATTAACGACTTTCAGAGTCGCCCTTCTGAGCATCCGGTGGATTTCCGGCCGCCGTACGGCCAGCGCCATCAGACGTTAGTGAACGAACTGGCTCAGCGGGGTGAGAAGCTGATGCTCTGGAATATCGACAGTCAGGACTGGAATCGCAAGCTGAGTGCGGAACAGGTTCAGGATCGGGTACTGACACTGATGCTGCTCTGGCGACGAGGCGTGATTCTGTATCACGATATTCACCCGAAAGCCGAAGCTAATCTTCCGGCTCTTTTGGCATTTCAACAGCAGGCCGGCTTGACCTGGCAGAGCTGCAACAAGGGGTTTTAATTCAGCTCTAACGGCTCATTGTTCACCTTTCCCTTGCTTGCCGCCAGCCAGCGTTTGTTTCACACAAGCTCTGGCTGGTAACTCAGGCAAAGCTGTATTTAGTGCGCAACAGCCCATTGTCCCCCTGTTTGCCCGTTAGGCTATAACCGCCAAGGCCGACCGGCATCACCCGGAATATCGGATAAGAGAAACCCGCGCCAGTTTTTGTCTGAGCAGGTAGAATAGAGGTCTTTTTTTACAGACCGCCCCAACCTGAAGGACGTGATATGTCGCAACTACTTCGTATCGTACTGATCAACACCCACCTTGATGGCGTGGTGGAACTGCAGCTGGATGAACACGCCAACATCTGCGGTACGAACGCCTCAGGTAAAACCACCCTGCAACGTCTGGTTCCGGTGTTTTACGGTGAACTGCCCAACCGCGTCGTACCGAAAACCCGCAAAAAGTTCGACGAATTCTATCTGCCCTTCAGTAACAGCTACATCATCTACGAATACCGGCGCGACAACGGCGATATCTGCCAGACGGTGCTCACCAAAAAGAGTGATGGTGGTCTGGAATATCGTCTGGTGGGCATTCCCTACAACAGCGAGCATTACCTGCAGGACGATGGCAAGGGCGGCTGTACAACCTTCAGCTACAGCGAGTGGGCCAGTTTGGTCCGACATCAGGCTGCCGGTCTGGTCTCACCTAAGATCAGCGCCACCAGCGAATATCGCAGCATCATTCAGAATGACACCAGTGCTCTGCGGGGCAATAACGCAGAAAGCATCCGCCTGAGACGCCTGGCGGCCAACTTCAGTCTGGTCAGTGGCGCGCACAAACTACGACATATCGAAAAGCTGGTCAGTGCCGTACACGCCAAAGAAGGCAAGATGGATACCCTGAAGGCGATGCTGGCCGCGATTTTTGAAGAAGATGGCGTTGTTTTGCCGGCCACCCGCGTTAAAAACACCAAGGCCCGTGAATGGATTCAACAGATGCGTCAGTCCAAGGGGCTGAAGGATCTGCAGCAGAAACTGGATGACCTGAAACAGCTGGCACGACAGCTGGAAGGTCTGGAATCTCAGCTGCTGGGTCTGCAACCGCTCCTGCAAAAAGATCAGCAGGACCAGCTGCAGCAAAAAGCAGATAGCGAAGAGATTCTGCATGGTCTGCGCAAACAGATCAGCCACCTGAAAGAAACGTTTCAGGAGCGGGAAAGCGACATCAACAGCAACCTGAGCAAGGCCGGACACGATCTGAAAGAGACTCAGGCGCGTCTGGATCGCATGCAGCAACGTTTTGATGACTACGAAGCGCAGGATATGGCGCAGCTGCAGCGGGATACCGACTCCCTGCCCTTTTGGCGGGAAACGCTGCAGGACCTGCAGGAACAGTATCAGCTGATGGCCGAACAACAGGGCGATCTGGAGCGTCAGCTGGATCTGCGCAAAATTAAGCTGTCTGAAGCCCTGGACCGCCACAGCGAGCAGCATGGCCGAAAAGTGAAGACGTTGCAGCTGGAGATCCGTGAGAAGCAGGAAGCGCAGGAGAATCAGCTGGCGGAACTGGATCAGGCATTCCAGAGCCGTTTTCAGCAGCAACAGGAGTTGTTCGCCGAACAGAAATCTGAATGCCAGAGCGCCATTGCCGTGCTGGAAAGCCAGCTGAATGCCCCGCTGGAAACCGAAGAAGAGCGGGAAGCACTGGCGGAAGCCGATGCCCGTCTGGAGCAGGCGCAGCAGGTTGCCCGCCAGCACCAGCAACAGGTGCAGCGCAGCCGGCAAACTCTGGAAGAGGCAAGGACCGCACAGCAGCAGGCAGATGATCAGTTAGGTCGTCAGCGTCAGCTGGTACAGCAGTCGGATGCAGAGCTGCAGAAACTGCAGCGTCAGCTGACCCCGGAACAGGGCAGCTTGCGCCATTTCCTCCGCGCGAACTATCAGGACTGGGAGCAAACACTGGGCAAGGTGATCGCCCCTGAGCTTCTGGAGCGCAGTGATCTGCAGCCCCGTCTTAGCGAAGCTCTGTCTCAGGACACAGGTTCAGAGGCCGAGCGTAGCCTGTATGGTTTATTGCTGGAACTGAATCAGCTGGATCTGCCGGATTACGCTCAGGATGAAGCGGCAATCCGCCATCGTATCCAGCAGGCGGAACAGCAGCTGGCCAGCGCAAAAGCGGGACAGGCCGATGCGGAAAAAATGCTCAAAACCTGTCACGAAAACTTTGAGACAGCCAAAGCCGCCCTTGAGCAGGTGCAGTGGCAGCATCAGGAACACGAACAGAATATCGATTACGTGCGTGATGCCCGTGATCGTTTAAGAGAGCAGCAGAAAGCCGCTCTCAGTGCCCGCAAACAGCAGTTGTCTGATCAGTGGAATGAGAAAAAACAGCAACTGGAACAGATCTCCTCCCGTCAGCAGTTGGATCTGCAGGCGATGAAGGATGATCACCAGAATCAGCGACTGGAACTGAAAGCCGACTGGCAAGGTGCCTTGCAGCAGCTGGACGACCAGATCGAACAGCTGGATCAGCAACTGGCAGAGCGCCGGGAAGAAAACCGCAAGCAGCTCAAAGAACTGCAGAAAGCATTTGAAGAAGAGCTGTCTGCCAAAGGGATTGATCCGAAGCGTCTCAGCGAACTCAAACAGCGACAAGAGCAGCTGAAACAGCAGATCCGTCAGGTGGAAGAGCGTCAGGACAGCCTGCGCCAGTGGCAGGACTTTATGCAGGTCGACTGGCAGCAGCGTCGCCCACAGCTGTTATCGGAAGAAACCGAACTTAAGCAACAGCAGCGCAGCCTGCAACAGGCTTTAAGTGAGCTGAAAAGTGATTTCAGCCGCCAGAGCAAACAGCTGGAAGGTGACAAAGAAACACATCAGAACCGTATCCGTCAGGCGGAAGAAACGCTGGGGCTGCTGCGTAATGTTCTGCTTCGCCTGGATGAGTTGGATCTGTTGGGCAGTATTCCTGCCGAGCAGTCTGACGGCAGCGACCTGACGGAGCGTCTGGCGCGAGCCAACGAAGCACTGGAACAGCGCGGCAAGCAACTCGCCTTGCTGGATAAGAATGTCAGCCAGTTTGAGAGCGAGCTGAGTAAAAACGCCAGCCGCGAATTTATGGATCGTCTAGATCATGAGAAAAGTAAGCTGCCGGACTTTGCCGGAACCCGCGAACAACTGCCGATTCTCACCGACCTGCTGCATATTCTGAAAGACCAGCAGCAACAGCTGCTGGAGATGGGTGAAAACATTGGCGGTGACCTGAAAAAATTCTTCGATGTGTTCAGCGATATCAATCGCCGTATTAACCGTCAGAGCCGCCGCCTGAGCGAGGCGGTTTCTGATGATCTGGTGCTGGAAGGTATCAGCCGATCCGAGGTGCGTATTCTTTCCACCATCGACGAGCTGGGTTTCTGGCAGCCTTTGAAGAAGTTCGCCAAGCTTTACGATCAGTGGCGTGACAGCGGTCACGACGAGCCCTCTAACGATTATCTGGATGCGCTGTCGGATGTGGCTGAGCTGCTGCGCTCCGATGAACAGTACAGCTTTGAATCGCTGTTGAGGTTGGAACTGCACCTGAGTGAAGGCGGCTCTGATCTGGTGATCAAGAATGATCGCCAGCTGCTGGAATCCTCCAGTCACGGTATGGCGTACCTGATCCTATGTAAGTACTTGCTGGCGTTTACCCGCCTGTTAAAAGGCGATGCGGACGTTACCCTGCATTGGCCGATTGATGAGATCGGCACCCTGGCCTACCACAACGTCGAACGTCTGTTCCAGGCCTGCAGCAGCAACCAGATTGTCGTGGTGGGAGCCTTCCCGAATCCGGAATCTGATGTGCTTATGCTGTTCCGGCACCGCTACCTGATTGAAGCGGATCAGCAGCGTCCGGACCTGCGCCGACTCAAACGTATTCAACCTAAAGTCAGCAAACTGGCGGAGCGTCTGGCTGAGAAACAAGCCAGCTCTGCAATCCATCAGGAGACCTCTGCATGATTCAACACGGCCCCCTGTTAGAGCGCCTGCTTGCGGGTGATTTCGTCTGCGCCATCAGTGATCCTGATGGGTATCGTCACCTGAGTGATGGCGAAACCCGTGACGCCATTAATGATTACCTGCGCCCCCTGAACCGACGTCTGGCCGCCAATGATGATAAGAGTGTCTACTTTCTCGCGTATCAGGAATTAACGCCGGAAGCGCGGGAGCAGATCAGTCAGCAGTTTGCTCTAACCGTACAATCCCTGCTGCCGGTACTGGAATGGCTGCAGCTGGTGCAGGAAACGCTGGGCCATGACAGCGCCCTCAGTGCCGGTGATACCCTCAAGCTGCAGGAGTTTGTGCTGCGGGCAGAAGACAACCAGAGTCTGCGTCAGCGACTGCAGACACTGGCTAATGACCGCTTCTTTAACAGCCAGAGTGAGGCGTTGGATCAGCAGGTAAAACTGATTTTCCGCCGCCTGAAAGATCACGGCTATCTGCAACAGCCCCACGGTGATCGCCACTATTACGTGGTGACCGGCAAAATTGATTATCTGCTGGATATGATTCGCTTTATCCGTGATGAAGAGCACCTGCCGGTGGAGGATGATCCGACCCAGGAGGTACTGCTCTGATGGCGGATGCAGCAGACCGCAATCTCACCTCCAGCCTATTCACCATTGGGGCCGAGCGGCTGGCGCTGTTGGGTAAGTACCATAAAGTGCTGATGCAGGGGTATCTGCAGGGCTTTGTCGAAGAGACCGAACTCAGTGACAGCGCCCTGAAAAAACTGATCGCTGCCCGTATTCTCTGGCGACCGGATGAGACGCAGTCCCTCACCCTGCGACCTCAGTTGAGTGAGCTGATCGCCAGCATGGTATCGGATGAAAACCGCCGACAGGTGAATGCCGATGTTGCCCAAAAGCTGGAGCAGATTCACAACCGGGTTCAGGCCTACAAAGAAGCGCAATTTAAAGGCGATTACACCGTTGCAGAGATGCAGCTGCAGCGTCTTACCGAGCTGGTGCATGACCTTTCCGGCCAGTTTGAAGAAGCGATCGACAGTCTCTGGAACCGACTGAACACCGACTTCGGCTTTGTTGGCAGCCTGAACGAAAAAATTCGTGAAAACGAGCGTGCCCAGCAACAGCTGCGACGCTTGCTGGATGGCCTGCAACTGATCGACTTTAACCAGATGATCGAGCTGGCAGAAGGTAACAGCCATCTGCGCAAGCTGCTGGTTAGCCGACTGCAGCATCAGCTCAGTGGTCATCATGGCAGCCTGCTGGAAGTGCAGAAGCGTCTGATCGCTCTGTTAGCAAAATTCCGTCAGCAGCAGTCCCGGTCACTCCTGATCAACAACATGGTCAGCTTCCTCAGGCAGCACCCCGCTTATAGCCCGGCAGATTATCCCCATCGCAGCAGCGTGCCTGACCTGTTTAATCAGGCCGCCCCGATTCAGCTGAAAGCTGCCGCGGCCTTTGACCGGGCCGGAGAGCGTCAGCGTCTGGCCGAGTTGGTGCATGACCTGCCGAAAAGCGATCACACCCCGACACCGGATGCCAAGAGCGCCACCTTCACCGCGCCATTTGTCGATGAAGAGGTCGCAGCCCGACAGAAAGCCCTGAAACAGGATGTGGAAAACTTTTATCTGCATATCATCGACCGGGTGGCTGAAGCTGCTGACCCGACAGCGTTGGAGCCCGTAGTCAGCGCCCTCGCTTATCGGGATGAACACCAGCTGGAATGGGACCCTGAGATCTGGCTTTACCAGATTATCTCCGATTATCAGGCCCTGCCCCGACAGGATCAGCGTCTGTTCCGCCTCACCAATCAGGAAGCCAAGGCATCCGCCACCAACAACCTGATGCTGATTCAGGATATTCAGCTGCAGTTGCGGGTGTAGGCGTCGGACGTTACAGGAGGCACCAAATGGACGTTTTACCGGGTAATGTAAATCGCTGGCTGCGGGGTAAAGAAGCCCGAGTTCGCCGTGAACGTCGGGTGAAAGTAAAACGCGGCAAAACCCTAACCCAGCTGATCCAATGGTGCCTCGATCAGGATCTGCCCTCAGACCTTTGTCCCGCTAATAGCCTGCAACTGAATGAGTTTTATCTCACGCCTGAACTACTGGATGCGATTGATCAGCGCCAACGGCTTTTGGGGCAACACAGCTTTCGGGATGATCTGACCGACAAAACCCGAATGGAGCAAGCGCAACAAAGCGATCAGGAAGATAAACAGCAAGGCCTTAAACCCCGGGAAAACCGCGTACTGGTTTATCTGCCGAAACCTCTGCCCTGTGAACTGACAGGACAGATTCTGGTTGTGGATCTTGACGTAACTGCCCTGGATCTCAGCCGCTTTAGCCGCCTGATCGCCGTCGAAAACCTCGATTGTTTTTACGAGCTGGCGGATTTTTGCCTCAGCCTGCAGGCAGATGACCTGATCGTGTATCGGGGCGACACACTCTACGCCCGAGGCGTAAAAAAGCTTCGGCAGGCATGGCGGGCCCTGCACCCCGATGATCAGACGCATCCTATGGTGTACTTTGGTGATTTTGATCCCGCCGGCGTCAAAATTGCCATCAGCGAGGGCTATCGACAGTTGCTGTTACCGCCCGATGATCAGCTGAAAGAATACGCCCGCCCCCTGATGAACCCGGAACAGCAGGATGTCTTTAATGACACGCTGCAAACCTATCGGCCCCAACTTAATCCTGTACTACAAGAACTTCTGCCCATTCTGAAACAGCGAGGGCTGCGTCAGCAAAAGGTGCAGGATTTAGGTTTAGCACTGCGCATTCTGAATATCTATTCTGATAAAGCGCAAGATGGGTCAGGTTGTTAGTGCGGCGTCATCGCATACTGGCGTCAGAAGGTGGTTCCTTCAGTAGAACTCAGGCTTATAGCCGACAGTAAACATCATCAGACAAGATAATCAGGGGCCGGAGTGAATCAGGCAAAGCAGTGCTATCAGCAACGTATGTTGGCGGTATGTGACTACATCTACCAACATCTGGATCGTGATCTGACTCTGGACGAGCTGAGTCAGGTAGCGCACTTTTCCCGCTATCACTTTCACCGTCAGTTCAGCCAGTTTATGGGCATGAGCGTCACCCGCTTTGTGCAGCAACTGCGACTGAAACGGGCCGCCTACCAGCTGGCTTTTCAGCCGGATCGCCCCATAACCGATATCGCCTTTGATGCCCGCTTTGAGCGCCCGGAATCCTTTACCCGCGCCTTCAGACGGGGTTTTGCTCAGTCTCCCAGCGAATTTCGCCATCAGGCCGACTGGATGCTCTGGAACCGCCACTACCAAAATCCGACACCAGATTATCAACAGGAGACACCTGTGAACGTCAATATCGTAACCCAACCCGAGATGCAGATCGCCGTACTGGAACACAAAGGCCCCATGGAAACCGTCATGGCCTCCGCCGGACAGTTTCGCCAATGGCGCATCGAAACCGGCTACTCCCCCATCGCCAGCTGCAAAACCTTCGGCATTATTTTGTGCGACCCGAAAAACACCGCACCGGAGGATTTCCGCTTTGATATCGCCGGCGAAGTCCCGCAACCGGTTCCGGAAAACGCCTTTGGCATCATCAACAAAACCATGGCCGCAGGCCGTTGCGCCGTCGTGCGCCATCACGGCCCCCACGAAGGACTGGATGCCAAAGTCTATTACCTGTACGGGCAATGGCTACCGGAAAGCGGCGAAGAACTCCGCGACAGCCCCTGCTACTTCCACTATCACAACTTCTTCCCGGAAGTGGATGAACACGAGCTGATAACGGATATTTATCTGCCGATTGTGTGAGGGCGTTGAAGCAGGATCAGGGCTGAAAGATTTCAGCCCTGTGAAATGCCAGTGCCTTAGCGCATGGAGCTAGCTTATTTGGCATCAGAATTTGCTGACCTGCGAAAGCATCGAAACTATCACGGGCAAATTGAGTATCGAGTTTGAGTAGCTTCGGCGACAGAACGACTTCAAGGTGCTCGTTTAGCGTCAAAAGCCCCTGATCAAAGGCGCGGTCGTGAAGGCTTGATAAAGAAAGTCCGTTTTTGGGATCGAGCCTTCGATTCTGGTGGTCTTTATTCCGCCAAGGAATGATATGGCTAGCGACCAAGAAGGTGGGGTTATCAATGCCGGTGATGCAGCATTTGTGATCGTACGCACTCAGCACAGACTTCCTAAAGAAACTTTGGTTTCTTCTTCCCTTCGTGGTAATCGTATATTCGCCGGTGTCTTTTTCGTCCAGATCAGGTTCTGGCGGTGCTATCTGCTGCTGTTCTAATAGCTGCTCGCTTTGATCCAGAAAAGCTTCCCAGTCACCGCTGACTTCCTGCCAAACTTCACGATCTAGCGCAGATGCGCTTTTCAAACCGCTACGCCCAGATTCTCTAATATCGGGGTCGAGACTGGCGATATTGCATAGTTTCATCGCTAATGCCGAAGGCGTACGATCAAGCTTCTTAGCAACTTCGATAATACGAGGCTGATGCTGATGGAACTGCCCAAAGGGCAGTTCACAGTAGATGCGAAGGGCAATATAAAGCTCTTCCTTAGTCCAGTTGCGGCGGGCCATGGTTCATCCTGTTACTTAACGTTTAAAGTCATAGCGCCGTTTTATCTAATTACCTGCATTTGATGGGGAAAATAGTCCCTTTTTATCGCAGGCGTTGAGAAAAGGCATTTTTAGGAAATTACACTCTGCGAAAGGTTTATTTCGCGCTTGCCTCGATACTGTACGGATAAATTGTGCTGGTTCACGACCGTCTTCTTTCCATTCATCAAGCACTTGTGTCAGCCAATATTTACCATCGTTTTCCGCGCAGAGCTTGGCTTTGTAACGTTCTTCAATGCCATAGACATTTTTCCAGGTTTCTATTTTTTCTTTAACAGCAGCAGGGCCGAATGTTAGAGCGATGTCTGCCGGGACTAGATTTTCGACGTCTAACGTATTCAGCTCTATGTGAATATCAATCTCGTGAGGAGCGGTTGTGTAAGGATAAAACGCTGCGCGGCGAGTGCCGGACTGGGTTGGGTCTTTTGGTGTATAGGCCGGGTTTTTAATGGTTTTATAGCTGCTGTTGCAGTGATGACATGCCGGTACCAGATTTTTAAAGTTGATCGAGTTAAACGGGTAAATCGCTTTAGGCAGGTAGTGGTCGTAGGCTTCACGCTTGCTGTGGTATTCGCCCAGCAAATCGTTGATGCCGCAAAAGGGACACTTACCCGCCTTGTTGATTTGCATGAAGTTTTTATAGTGGTCGTCTATATGGCCAATTTTTTCTCTTAATGGAGCGTTATCGACATGGGAGTATAGCTTTTTAAAGAAGGCGGCCAGTTCGCTCCCAACTCTATTAAGGTCGGCTGAAAAATCATTGTAGCGTATAGGTGAAGTGGTAGGATCGTTTTCACATACCTTTTCAATGTCATTATTGGCTCGATACCATGATCGTAACTGTTTAATCTGAGGGGCTGTAAGATTAGAGAATAAGTTGTAAATACGCTCTAGGTGACCATTGAAGAATTCAGCATCCCTAGTGTCGGAGTAGTGAAAAGTAACAACAACGTCTCTCAAATCCGGCTTGCAGTTAAATAAATCAAACCCAAATTTTTCACCTGCAGGGGCCTTACACCATACTTCATAAAAGATAAAATCAATGAATTCCTGCATCTTTTCCATTTGATGCGGCACGTAGGTGTAGGCAAACAGCATTATGGATTTCCCTCTTCCTTGTCATCGTCTTCGCTGGCGAGAATGGCTTTGATTAGCAGCAGCTTTTCAACTGAGTCACCCAGTTGCTGGTGTATTTCATTGATCAACGCTTCATTATCTTCGCCGCCCTGTTCAAAGCGCTTGCGTAAATCATCTAAAATGCCTTGTGCATAAGCACCTATGGTTTCACGTTTGCCAAAGGTATTCATGGTGATTTTGTTAATCGATGCGCCAAGCGTATTGTATTCGGGGCGAGTGATGCTGACTTCGCGTGTAGTTTTGTCTTTGCTGAATACCAATACCTTATCCGGCTTGCTGTCAGAAATTAAAAACGGGGTATGGGTGGTGATCAGCATTTCTTGGCTGGCTCCACCATCTTTCGGGAAGCATTGACGCAAGCGGCTGATAAAATTGGCGCGCCAATCGGGGTTAAAGTGAGTTTCGGGTTCATCCAGTAGAAACAGGCTGTTGGTATTGCGAAACAGCAGGCACAGCCCAAGGCTGTGTAAAAGCTGATGCTCGCCGTCTGACAGCTCCTTCAGCATCATCGGCTTACTAACGCCATGCTTGCTAAAACGCAAAAACTTAAACCGCATAATGCGCTGATCCGATGCGAGGGACGGAATCGTTTCGCTCACATAGTGGCTACTGCTCTGGTACAAATCCGCTTTTAATGGCTCGCTGACGGTGTAGAGGTTAAGTGTTAATAACACTTGGAATGCTTGAAACAGTGCAAGCGGGTCATTGCTGAAGTTTTCGCGGAAGGCCTGTTTGGTGGCTTCGTTTACCCAATAATCAAGGATCAGCGTGTCGTTGCTATCGTCTTCATAGCTCAAGGTAGCGCAACGTCTAAGTCGCTCCAATATGGGGTCTATCTTTTCGTTTGAATCTTCGGTTTTATCAAGGTTATACAAAAGATTTAGATAATAACGTTCTCTTTGTTCTTCTTCATCGTAGAGGGCGCTGAGTGCCTGATTACGCTGAGTAACAACATCAACCGATTTTTCATTTTCTAGGGCAAATGTTTCAAACTGTTCAGCCGTTAATTCGATCCTTCGGCGCAGGATAATGCGAAATTCCTTAAGCGCTTCAATACCCACATCTTCACGAAACGTCTGTAGAGTGGCATCGTATTGGAATAACAAATTACACAGCAAAATTGCCTGGCTATAGCTGTTATCCAGATACGCCATGCGGGTTTCCGGGTAACCGGGGTAAGGCAATTGCTGGCTTAGTGCATTCCAGTATTCATCAAGCTGGATAAAGCGCATCTTAAAAAACGGCAGGCTTAAAATTTCGTTTTCGCCGGAGGAATAACCTAGCACAAAATCCGGCAGCAGCTGGCGGGCGTATGCTCTGTCCAAGGTTAGCTCCGTTGGTTGTTCAGAGTTCTCATCATTCTGTAGCCACCACTTGGGCGATTCACCGGGAGCTTTTTTAATACATACCCGTGCCATGCCGTCATAACCCTTAACCTTAATAGCTTCAGCGGGCTTAATTAGGTATTCCAGCTCAAAACCATCGGGGTTGGCTTTACTGCCCTGAAAGCCATTGGGGTTTTGCTCTTCATCGTAAATAAAACTATCGGGCAGGTTTTCCAGATACAGGCATTCCATGTGATAAAAAATCGCGCCCAATACTTCCAGCAGATTGGATTTACCGCTGCCATTCGGACCTGCGCAAACAAACGGGGCAAAGCCTTCGTTGCTGGCTAGCTCCTCCTGCAGTGTCCAATCACTGCGAAAGTGATGCTCAAAGCCGCAGGGTAGGCTGCGAAAGCCGTTTGGGTCTGTGATTTTAATTCTTAGTAGCTTCATAAGCTATTTCGCCAACTTATATAATTCCACATCCATTATTTCGTCATGCCGTTGCCCTAATTCGCCAGAATCAAGCTTTTCAAAAATCCAATTTTTAAGACTCTCGTATTCAGGAAGACCAAATACATCGCTGTTTTCATCGACGAATTCAATGGAGTTGCCTAATAATTCAATCCAGAAAAAATCTACATCAAAAGCTTCGTCTGGCTGTAAAGCATTAATAGCCTTTTCAAGTTCCTGTCGAACTAGCTTTAATCGGCCATCGTGGCTTGCCAATAAGATGGTGTTTTGATGTTTGGTCTCGGTGATGTCTGAGTCCGGCTGTATTTTCTGGGGGGCATTATCCTCAGATTGGTTGCTTTCTATAAGTGGTATTCGGGAAAGATCCAGTTCGCCCTTAAAGGCTTGCTGGCTGAGCGCGCCGTAGAGGACTTCTAGATCGCTCAGGCTTTGCTGATAGCTATGTTTTACTTCATCAACCTTTCCATGAATGGTTGCAAAATCATTCTGAACGTCAATGGGAGGGCGTTTAATTTTTGTCTCTTTGATAAGGCCTAGGTTCAGGCCGCTCATAATCGCACCACGATTCTTACTTTTAAACTGGTTCAGAATGTAAGGGCTGGAATGTATCGAATACGAAACAAATAAAGGATTCGCTATATTTTTATTAAGGGTGATCGCTGCTAAATGTTTTGTATTAATCGCCAAAGGAATGTCGTCAGGTACAACGGCAGAGCGCCCAATGGTACCCATGATGGTCACTATCACATCTCCTGGATATACACGGTAATTTTGAAGTTCTTGATACTTTTCTTGGGAAATATAGCGTCGCCCCCCCCATGCAAATCTATTTTGCACTGCGTTATCGATGCCTAGCACGGCTACATCGCCGTCTTCAGTAAATTCGCTATGGAGTAGATTTGACCCAAAGGGCCCTGTGCGCATTGCTCCTTTATGCTTTTCGGCGAGATCTTTTATTTCAACAAGAGGCCAGTCGTCGTACCCCTCAGCAGAAGGAGCAAACATCTCCAAAAACACGCTTTTCAGCAGGTCGTCGATTTGTTGTAGGTGTTGTTTGCGCTGGGCGATCAGCCCTTCCACTTTACCGAGGAGATGGGCAATGCGGATTTGATCGTCATGTTCAATTTTGGGTAAAGGTATGCTTTCAAGGGCTTTTCGATTTATATGCGGAATGGTTGCTCCTGTTGCAGTCTTGCGCAAGAAGTCAAACTGCGACTTGAGGAACATCCCTAGAAATGGAGTAAATAACTTAGATTCTTGTTTTATGCGCAATCGAGCAATTGTGCTACCAATGAAGCCACTCTTTCCATAGCCTATGGTTCCTGCGTTAGCTCCGTCCCACGCAATGAGCACATCTTCTGGAACGGCTTCTACACCCTTACTATCATCTGTGTAGCGAAGTAGATCATCATTGCGGAGGTCATCAATGCCAATTAGACGTTTTGCAGCGATAGAGGGTGATTCATTAATCTCATGTTTCTTTCCCTTCGATATGGTGATTGCGGAACCTAGAGTCTGTGTCATCCCACCATCCCCTTCAGCTCCAACAACTCACGCACAATGCCACTTTGCACATTGGCGAGTTCTGCATCCTCCACGTCTCCCACTTCGGCCTGTAGCAGGCGATTTAAAATCACGCCGGGTGCGTCGTAATGCACTTCTTCAAACACATCTTCTTTGTAGCGGCTTAATGACAGGTCATAACCTTCTGTTTCGATGTCACTGCGTGGCACCATAAAGTATTTGGCGGTGCGGTCGGTGTTTTTCTCGGAATTACGGGCATGGTATTTTTCGATAATGTCTTGCAGATCGCCCCAATTGTCTTTTCCATCAGACGTCTTCTGTTTTGTGCGCTTGTCATCCAGCGAATAACCATCGGCGGCCATTTCGTAAAACCACACGTTGTCGGTGGCGGGTTGGGTAACTTTTTCTTTTGGCCCCCAGACTTTGGTAAATAACAAAATGGCGGTACTCACACCTGCATAGGGTTTAAATACACCACTTGGCAGGGTGATCACCGCTTTTAAATCGCAACGTTCCACCAAAATTTTGCGTAAATCCTTAAAGGCTTTGCCTGAACCGAACAGTACGCCTTGCGGGATAATGACGCCTGCTGTACCGCCTTTTTTCAATAGGCGGTAGATGTTCTCTACAAACAACAGTTCAGATTTAGTCGTTGAGAGTTGCAGGTTTTCGTTGATGTCGCCTTTATCGATGCTACCGGTAAAGGGCGGGTTGGCCATGATGATGTCGTATTCTGCTTCCTGGTTGTAGCTTTTGCTGAGGGTATCCTTGTAGTCGATATTCGGCTCGTCAATGCCGTGCATCATCAGGTTCATTAGCCCCAAGCGCACCATGGTGCTATCGATGTCGTAACCCCATAGTGAAGCACTTAAAGTGGCTTGCGCTTGTTCGGTAAGCGCGGCAGCGATGGAGGTGCGCACAAAGCCATCTTCATCAGGTGTGAGATTGTTTGCGCCAGCTTGTATTGCCAGTTGCGTAACAATGTATTGATAAGCCCCCAGCAGAAAACCGCCGGAACCACAGGCTGGGTCGGCAATTTTGTGGCCCAGTTGTGGCTGCACCAAGTCGGCCAGGAGCTTGATGATATGGCGAGGCGTTCGGAACTGGCCGTTTTTTCCTGCGGTGGCAATTTCTGACAGCAGCATTTCATAGACATCACCCTGAATATCCTGAAAGGCCTGGCCTTTTTCCTCGGAGTCTTTTTCCATGACGACAAAGATGTCGTCGATGGTTTTAACCGCTTCGACCAAAAGCGCCGGTTTAGGGATAATAAACACAGCGTTTTTCATATGGTGGGTAAAGTTGCTTTCTGCGCCGTTTAAGTCTTTTAAAAACGGGAATACTTTGCCTTGCACATGCTGCAGCATCTCTTCGGCCTGCATGCGCTTGAATTCGCTCCAGCGCAGGGTGCGTTTTTCAATGGCGTACTGTTCGGGCTTTTCCTGATTACGGTATTCCGGTGGAATCCATTGGCCCTCGAACTTGGAAGTATAGGCTTCTTCTGTCCACTCGGCGTCGGCCTGGCGTTTTAAATCCAGCTCATCGAGGCGCTTCATAAACAGCAAGTAGGTGATTTGCTCAATGGCAGTGAGCGGGTTACTGATACCGCTGCTCCAGAATTTATTCCATAGCTGGTCGATTTTGCTTTTGAGTTCAGGGTTGTTCTGTAACATGGTTTTACCTTGTTAAGCGGCCAGCGTTTGCGCTAGCTGCAGAATGTCGTTGATTTCGGTAGGGCTGAATACCCCACGTATGCCCTGTGGGTGAATCACTGTAAAGGGGGCTTTAATTAAATCTTTTTTCTCGACCTTTTCGCGTTCGATAATGAAGTTTTTCAGCAGGTTTAAAAATTCCAGCTGGCGGCTGTTGAGCGTGCTATGGGCACGAATAAATTGCTCAAAGGCGGCGCTGACTTCATCAGGGAAGCTTTTTAACACTTCGATGCCCAGAATGTGGCGAATAAACTGAATAAAACGTGCCTTGCGGTTTTTGTATACTTGGCGCAGTAGGTTTTCGGTAATGTGCGGCTGTTCTTCGTTCAGTAACTCTGCTAATTGATTGGCTTCGTCGCTGTTGACCGCTTCGCCATTTTTAAGCTTTTGTAGTATTGGGTTATGCTCGGTAAGTTCGGTGATGAGGCTTTCGACCATTTCACGGTAACGCGTCACACTGACCGCTTCGTTTTGCGGGCCAAATTCTACCCATTCTTTTTTGTGCAGCTCGTCCATTAGATCAAGATGGGTTTGCTCTTGCCCGTTATCTTGCTCGCGGAATTTCATGAGCGGGCCAAGTTTGGCGACCATTTCATCAAAGCGATCTTCGTCGGCCTTTCCCCAATGCAGCGGTGTTTGCGCGGCGCGGATCAGTTCCTCTTCGAGTTTGACAAACGGCACCGATAACGGCAGTTCACTGATTTGCTCGACGATGCTTTCCTTGAGGGTTTCAGCTTGTTCTTTTTCTTCCTGTAGCATTGCCAGCGAGTATTCCAGCACATCACGCTCAAAACGCATGGCTTTGAAATCAGCTTCGGAGACGGTGCGAAATAATGGTTTGATTTCAGCCCGCAGAAATTCGAGCTTGTCGTGGTTGAGCGTGAGCCAGAAGTTCTCATCGTCGAGGCGTGTCAGCTGTGCAGCGGCTTCTTTGATGACGATGGAATTTTGTGGCAAAGCAGCAATTTGCGTGCGCAGCTTGGCAACTTCGCGCGATGCCGTATCGCCAAGGCCAGCGTCATTGGCGGCTTCGATCTTATCCAGCCGTAATCCAACTAGCTTAACTGGCAAGGGCTGCTGTGGTTTGAGCTCTTTACCTTTGGGATTGAGTTTGAAGTATTCAAAATTATCCCAGCAGTCGAGAATCAAAAAGACGTCTTTTTCCAGACACCACAGCTTGGGTTTGCTGATCTCCAGCAAGCGCGTGCCGCGTCCGACCATTTGCCAGAACTTGGTGTAGGAGTAAACGGGTTTGGCAAACACGAGGTTGACGATTTCGCGCACGTCGATACCGGTATCGAGCATATCCACACTGATGGCAATGCGCGGCATGTCGCTATTGGTGAACTGGTCGAGCAGTCCGCCTTTGCCGTAAACACGTGGATCATCCGATACCAGTACCTTGGCAAGCTCGCCATTATACTGCGGGTAGAGCTTGTCGAAGATCTCTTCCATTCGCCGCGCATGGGCTTTTGTGGCGCAGAAGAAGATGGTTTTGCCGGGCAGCACGCCGTTGGCGTCTTTAATGGCTTCTTCCATAAATTCGCGCACGATCAGGGTATTGGTGCCCTTGTTAACGACCTGTTTTTCCAGCTGCGTGCCTTCGAAGTTGATGTCTTCGATCTCTTTACCCTGCAGGATCAGTTTTTTCTGGTCTTCTAATGAGATAGTGCGCTTGCTGATGCCTTCCATCTGGAACTTGGTCTGAATTTTCATCACCTGAAAATTGCAGAGGTAGGGCGGCACGTTGTTGACTGCTTCTTCGTAGGTGTAGGCAAAGGTGGGGATACCATCTTCGCAGTGAAACAGCTCAAAGGTGTTGTGGTCGATAATGTCGGTAGGCGTGGCGGTTAAACCCAGCGTGATGGTTTTAAAGTAATCGAGAACTTCACCAAAAGTATTGTAGATGGAGCGGTGGCTTTCATCGACCACGATAAAATCGAAAAAGTGCGGCGAGAGATGTTGTGACTCATCGCGGATGATATTGAGCATGGTCGGGTAGGTAGCTACATACACGCGCCGGTCTTTGGCGATTAACTTTTCGCCCACATTGGGCCAGCGCGGTTCGTTGGGCATGTGTTCTTTGAAAGCGGCCAGTGCTTGTTCGCGCAGGGCGATGCGATCTACCAAAAACAACACTTTTTCGGCATGGCCAGCTCGCATCAGCACATCGGTAAGGGCGATACAGGTACGGGTTTTGCCGGTACCGGTTGCCATTACCAGCAGGAAGTCTCGCTTCTTTTGTTCGATACCTTCGAGTACGGAACGAATGGCGCGGATTTGGTAATCGCGCCCGGCAATGGATGTATTGATAAACTCTTGCGTGAGTGGCTTACGATTGCGGCGAATGTAAGCGAAGCGTTCTAAATCATCCCGCGTAGGAAAACCAACAACCTTGCGCGGTGGAGCATTCTCCAAATCCCAAAAGTAAAGCTCATGCCCATTGGTGTAAAAGCAGAATGGCAGCTCGCCACCCAATTGCTTTTGGATGTTGTAACAGTATTGTTTGGCTTGCTCGCGGCCGATAGCAGCATCTTTGGCAGTTTTCTTGGCTTCTACCACAGCTAGTGGTTTGCCATCTTTCCCTAGCAGGACATAGTCACTGAATTGATGGCTTTTGTACTTAGTGTGCGGCTCGGCTATACCTTCGGGCAAGGCTGTAACAATATCGAACTCTTCAACAACCTGCGTTGGATCTTTTACATTCCATCCTGCCAGCAGAAGCTGTTTGTCAATGAGCTGTGCTCTTGTTTGTTGTTCCGTTGCTGGCATTTGGAGAGGCTCCGTGTTTACAAAAGTAAGCAGAGGCGTCCCTCGCCACTGCTATAGCAATATCCATTTGTGTAAATTCTGAGTCATTTTTTGTTTTGCTGATCACTCAATATTCTGAATCTGCTCTCGCATCTGCTCAATCAACACTTTCAGTTCCACGGCACACTGGGTTGTCTCGGTGACGATGGACTTTGACGCCAGGGTGTTGGCTTCGCGGTTCAGTTCCTGCATCAGGAAGTCGAGGCGGCGACCCACGGGTTCTTTTTTCTTCAGGGTGCGGCGTACTTCGTTAACGTGGGTTTCCAGTCGGTCGAGTTCTTCGGCGACGTCGGTTTTGTTGGCGACAAGTACCATCTCCTGCTCAAGGCGGGCCGGGTCGAGGTCGTCTTTGATGCTGTCCAGCTTATCCAGAATCAACTGGCGCTGGCGTTCCAGAATTCCCGGTAGTGCGGCGCGAACCTGTACGACGATAGCGTCGATGCCATCCAATCGCTGGTTGATCAGGTTGGCCAGTTCTTCCCCTTCCCGCGCGCGCATGTCGATCAGGTCTTTCAGGCCTTTTTTGTACAGCTCAAGAGCGGCTTTTTTCAGCTGATCGGCATCCACTTCTTCATTCTGCAGTACCCCCGGCCACTGCATGATCTGCAGTGGGTTGATGGAACCCGGCTTGCTCAGGTGGCTACTGATGGTTTCGGCGGCGCTGGCCAGTTGTTTGACCAGCTGTTCGTCGATGTTGAGGCTGTCGCTGACCTGTGCCGGATGGAAGCGCAGCACGGATTCTACTTTGCCCCGGTTCAGGCTTTTACGCTGCAGGTCACGGATGGCAGGTTCCAGCTCGCGCAGAGTATCTGGCAGGCGGAAGTGAGGTTCCAGAAAGCGTTGGTTAACCGAGCGGATCTCCCAGCTGAGAGTGCCCCAGGGATGCTGTTCTTCCTGACGGGTAAAGGCGGTCATGCTGTGAGTCATTATGTGCTCCGGTCGGATGTTGGGGCTGTTGGGCTGATATCGGATAAAAGTCAGCGCCACTTTTAGGCTTTTTATGCTGGCGCTAGTTTAGCGAAAGCGCGGGCTAATGTTTAGCAGACTTAGGCATTGAAGCGTGACCGCCTTAGCTGGGTAGGGTTGATTTTAAGTCCTAAATGGCGCTGCCGGTGGCGTTAATCGGGGGAAAGTCTCTGCGGGTGTCGGCTTAACGTGTATAATTGGCGCATCTGATCTTTGCGTGGGTGCTTTCGAATGGTCATGTTGTCAGTGCGATCATTTCAGAGGGTATCGGCGTCATCACTATTTGGGCTTTTGCCTGCTACTGTTTCGTTTCGCTTTTTTAGTCTTGATCGTTTTAAGCGTCGAAACACGATCTTCGGTTTTAACCTATTTGATTTTCAATTAAACAAACGAAAAGGTGTTCTATGGTTTCTCGTCCAAGTGGACGTGCATCTGATGCGATGCGCGAGGTGAAAATCACCCGCAATTATACCTGTCATGCAGAAGGTTCTGTGCTGGTTGAATTTGGTAATACAAAAGTGATCTGCACGGCATCCGTTGATGCTTCTGTACCGCGTTTTCTGCGTGGCAAAAATCAGGGCTGGGTGACGGCTGAATACGGCATGTTGCCACGTTCTACCGGTAGCCGTATGGGCCGTGAAGCGGCTCGTGGTAAGCAGTCGGGCCGAACTCAGGAGATTCAGCGCCTGATCGGTCGTTCCCTGCGTGCCGCAGTCGATATGGAAGCTCTGGGCGAGCATACTATTCAGATCGATTGTGATGTGATTCAGGCTGATGGCGGCACCCGTACCGCGTCGATCACAGGTGCCTGTGTGGCGCTGGTAGATGCGATCCGTTGGATGCAGCGTGAGAAGATGATTAAAGCTGATCCTCTGAAGCAGATGATCGCTTCGATCTCTGTGGGCGTTTACAAAGGTGAGCCGGTACTGGATCTGGATTACCCGGAAGATTCTTCTGCCGAAACCGATATGAACGTGGTGATGACCGATCAGGGTGGCTTTATTGAGGTTCAGGGCACAGCAGAAGGCGCGCCTTATACTCAGGAAGAGCTGCTGGCGATGCTGGAACTGGCGAAGAAAGGCTGTACCGAACTGTTTGAGATTCAGCAGCAGGTACTGGCTGAGTAATCAGCTGCCTGTGATGCTGTTTGCCTGAGTCAGCTGTAACCAGTTGGGTGGCAAGCTGAATTGTCAGGCATGAAAAAGCCCGTGTCGTTATCGCATTGCGAAATCGGCACGGGCTTTTCTGTCTCTCTACTACTGCACTTTCTACCACTGCACCTTCTGGGCGGCGATTCATTGTGATTTTAGTCACGCCGCGTTCATCGTAAGCCAGAACCCTGCTTTTAGTGTTCAGTCTGATCATTGTCCGGGTCGGAGATCTGAAACACAAAAGTCCGGCAGGTGCAGGTTTCTGTTCGCTTTATCCGCGAAGACAGAAATTACAGGTCGATATCGTATTCCACTACCAGAGGTGCAAACTCTGAGAAGTTGGCCTGAGTATCAAACCAGGCGTTGACGATATTGCGGCGCATGTTCGGGCCGGTAACCTGATAGTCGATACGCCATCCATCCTGACGGTTGCGGGGCTTATCCAGCTCCGGATACCAGGAATACTGGCCTTCATCGCGGTTAACCTCGCGGAAAGCATCCAGAAAGCCCATAGGTCCGAAGACCTGATCCAGCCAGGCGCGCTCAACAGGACGGAATCCCGGTGTGTCCTGATTGTTGGCCCAGTCTGCCAGATCGATGGTTTTGTGCGCGATATACCAGCTGCCGCAAATGATGTGCTCACGGCGCTTACGGCGCAGTTTTTTCAGATACTCGTTGAACTGCTCCATAAAGGCATATTTTGCCTGAGGATCGCTGTTGTCCGGCATCAGAAAAGACGCGATGCTGACTTTATCGAAGTCTGCCTGAATAAAGCGGCCTTCAAAATCAGCCTGTTCAAAACCAAGACCTGTCATGATCGCTTTTGGCAGTTTGCGGCAATAAACACCTACGCCGCCAAAATTATCCTGATCGGCATCGAAAAAGTAGCCTTCATAGCCCTGAGGATAGAGAACGGAATCGTCCAGTTCATAGGACTTGGCCTGCAGATTCTGAACACAGATAACGTCTGCATCCTGCTGCTGAAGCCAGTCCAGAAAGCCTCTGTCTACGGCCCGGCGAATGCCGTTTAAGTTAATGTTGATGATCTTCATACGTGGTTCCTGCTACGACGAGCGTGTATGATACCCGAGCTTTAGACGTTTTGGTAAATACTCAGCAGCCAAATCTACCGGAGTTTATGAATGCAAGACTACCAGCGCGAGTTTATTGAATTTGCAATTGAGCAAAATGTACTACGTTTCGGCGAATTTACCCTCAAATCCGGCCGAATCAGCCCCTATTTCTTTAATGCGGGTTTGTTCAAATCGGGTCAGGCTTTAGCCCGTTTAGGCCGATTCTACGCGCAGGCGATCTCTGCATCAAAAGTTGAATATGATGTTGTCTTTGGTCCGGCCTATAAAGGTATCCCTCTGGCAGCCGTAACAGCCGTTGCTCTAGCCGATCATCACGACCGTGATGTTCCTTATGTGTTTAACCGCAAAGAGGCCAAAGATCACGGCGAAGGTGGCGTTCTGGTAGGGGCGGACCTGGAAGGTAAAGTGCTGATTATTGATGATGTGATCACTGCTGGTACTGCGATTCGTGAAGTGATGCAGATTATTGATGCCAATGGCGCACAGCCCGGTGGCGTGGTGATCGCTCTGGATCGTCAGGAGCGCGGTAAAGGGGAACTGTCGGCTATTCAGGAAGTCGAACGTGACTTCAATATGCCTGTGGTCAGCATCATTACTCTGGAACAGGTACTGCAGTATCTGGATGAGAAGGGTGACGACAACGCTCAGCAGCATGCCGATGCGATTCGCAAGTATCGCGAACAGTACGGTATCTGAGGGTAACCTGTGACTAAAAGCGCTAATCAGGCATTTTGTTAGCGCTTTTTCAGCTGATCGATATGCCGTATATTAGACGCCATTGCGATTCTTTCAGCTTGACTCAACTGATTAACAATTTTTCGAGGTTTGTGATGAAACGACTGGCTTTAGCAGCGCTAACAGCAGGTGTGGCGGTAAGCGCTCAGGCAGCCACCATTGACCTGAATATCAACGATGAAACTATCCGTGCCGAGTACGATGCGCCGCTGCCGCAGAACCGTCTGAATATGGCGGTAGGTGCTCTGTATCACGAAGAAAATGATGCTGATGCGTTAGTGGGGCATATCGGCCTGCACACTCAGGAAGATACGGCGACTTACAGCGTAGGTGTGGGTGGTCGTGCCTACGGTGTTACCGGTAGCGGTGATGTTGATGGTGCAGCCATCGGTCTGGGTCTTCAGGGCAGTGTGTCTTTTGCCAATCTTCAGCAGATGCGTTTTGGTGGTCATGCGTATTTTGCGCCGAAAGTTGTCTCTTTCGGTGATCTGGACGGTATGACAGATCTGTCTCTGCGCGCCTACTATCAGGCACTGAAAGATGTGGATATCTATTTGGGCTGGCGCAAAATTGAAATCGATGTAGGTTCTAATTCCGATGACCTGGAAAGCAGCCTTAACTTCGGTTTTGTCATGAACTTCTGATCAAAAGTTATTTGATCTGAAGCGCACTTCGCTTCACTCTGTTGGCTTATTGACGATGCTTTTCAAGAGGCTGAGTAATGAGTCAACAGAAGATGTCCTGGCAGAGACTGCTCTCCGGTCAACGCCTGAAAGGAACGTCCCGGCATGGAATCGATGATGTCGGGCGTTCTCCCTTCCATAAAGACCACGACCGCGTGGTGTTTTCCGGTTCCTTCCGGCGCATGGGGCGCAAGACTCAGGTTCACCCCTTTGCGGAAAATGATCATATTCACACCCGTTTAACCCACAGCCTGGAAGTCGGCTGTGTTGGCCGAAGTCTCGGCATGATGGTTGCCGACAGTCTCCGGCAGCAGCTACCTGAACATATCTCCCCTGCCGATCTCGGTGTCATCGTGCAGAGTGCCTGTCTGGCGCACGATATTGGTAATCCGCCTTTTGGTCATGCCGGTGAATATGCGATTCGTGACTGGTTCCGGCAGGCAGAAAAGCAGGGGCGGCTTGAAGGCCTGACCGATGAGCAGAAAGCCGATCTGATTACCTTTGAGGGTAATGCTCAGGGTTTTCGTATGGTGACTCAGGTGGAATACAACCAGTTTGCCGGTGGTATGAAACTGACTTACGCCACCCTCGGCACCTTTCTGAAATATCCCTGGACCGCTTCAAACGCTTCAATGCCCAGCAAGATGAAACGTGCCGGTAAGTTCAGCTGTTATCAGACCGAGCTACCTATGCTGCAGGAAACTGCTGAAGCACTGGGCTTGATTCAGCTGGCAGAGCAACGCTGGTGTCGCCATCCGCTGGTGTATCTGGTGGAGGCAGCGGATGACCTCTGCTACGCCCTATTGGATCTTGAGGACGGCCTTGAGATGGACATTCTGGCTTATGACGAGGTGGAGAGCCTGCTGTTGCAGATCGCTGGTGGTGAGCCGGAAGGATATTCACAGCTAGCCAATGCCTCCAACCGCCGTCGTGTTGCAGCCCTTCGTGGTGCTGCGATGGAACAGGTGGTTGCAGCGGTTTCCAAAGCTTTTGTTGCGCATCAGGATGAACTTCTTACCGGACAATTTAATCAGGATCTGATTGAAGTTTGCCCGCCGGAGATCGCTCAGGGTGTTGCTCAGGCCAAGCAGATGGCGCAGCAACGCATCTTTGATCATCCCCGTAAGGCAAAGCTTGAGATCGGCGCGTACACCACCCTTGGTGTCCTGCTGGAAAGTTTCTGTGGTGCGGTGGAAGAGCTGAGTCAGCTGAAAGCAGCAGGTTCCGATGCACCCTTAAGCTTCAAACATAAACGGGTGTTATCGCTGATTGGGGAAAACATTCCCGATACTAACTGGAACCGTTACGAAGCTTACCGTCGGGTCTTGGATTTCATCGGTGGCATGACCGACAACTACGCGGTGGATCTGGCTCAGGAGATGGGTGGCCGCCTGAATGGCTGATAGGCATCCTGCGGGTATGGGCTGATGTCGGATGGCGCGCCAATAACCTACCGTGCATTCTTAATCGTGCCGTTTAGGGCGCTTATCCGACCTACGGGTTTTCTTTGTTGTGTTGCCTACAGAATTGTGAACAGAGGGTCACACCGGATGCTGGGCAGAAACTTGTTCGCAGCGGCATACTGAGGTTCATAATAAAAACAGGCTCAGGAGTCGTTATGACCGCTGCAACAACTGCTACAACAACTACAAAAGCATCATCCGCAGGACAGGCATCACAAGACACCGTAATGACGGTGGATGAGATAACTCAATTTCTGCATCAGGAGTTTCCTCAGCATATCGGTGTTGTCACAGAGATGGGTAAGAACAGCGCTATCATGCGGCTGGACGTGGATGATGCCCATCTGCGCCCCGGTGGTACCGTTTCCGGCCCGACCATGATGGCGCTGGCGGATATCTGTCTTTACGTTGCGATTCTCGGTCAGATCGGGCCGGTTGCGCTGGCAGTGACCACCAACCTGAATATCAACTTTCTCCGAAAGCCGGAACCGGCAAAAGCGATTATCGCCGAGGCAAGCTTGCTGAAACTGGGTAAGCGTTTGGCGGTAGGTGAAATCAGCATCTATTCAGAAGGTGATGATGAGCCGGTGGCTCATGTCACCGCGACCTATTCGATTCCGCCACGCTGATCTGCACCGGGTTTGACGCCCTGAAGAGCGACCCACAATAAAGCCTACAGCTTGTGGGTCGGGCTTTAGCCCGTCAGTGGGCTTATCAGCGTTTGTGCTGATAAAAACCGTAATGCGCCAGACTTAACCAGCCCAGAGCCATCAGAAAACCACCGGTTGGTGTGATGGCGCCTGTGGCGATCCCCAGCAGATGCTTACCGTAAATACCGCCGCTGAAGGCAAAAATCGCCAGCAGGAAGAAGGTACTCGGTAGCAGACTGAGCCACCCCATCGCCCGCCCCTGCCTTAATGCTCCACCTGCGATCCACAAGCTCAGTACCAGCGTCAGGCTGTTAAATTGCTGATAACGCACAGCGGTTTGCAGGCTGTTCAGAATGTCAGGATCGGCACTACTGAAACCGTGACTCAGCCAGGCATCCAGAAACACACCGGAAGCACCGAACAGTCCTGCCAGTAGCCACAAAAGACCGTAAAAATAAAAAAGCGCTTTTTTCGGTGTTTGTGCGGGATTTTGCATCAGGTATCTCCAGATTAGAGGCCGCAAAGCCGGAGGTTTGAGGTACAATGTCAGCCTTTTTTCAGGTCAGTGGTAGCCTCGTGAAAATCATCGAAGGGCAATATACCCTTCCTCGCTTTGGATTTCACAGCCGCTGGCGAAAACGCGACATACTAACCGACAGATCAGGTAGCAAAAGCGATGCAGATACTGGTGAATGGTGAGCCAAAAGATCTTTCCGGTCAGGCGACACTGGCGGACTTAATCGCAGAGATGGAACTGACCGGCAAACGAATTGCAGTGGAGATTAACGCTGAGATCGTGCCCCGCAGTCAGCATGGTGAAACCGCGCTGAATGACGGTGATCAGGTTGAGATTGTCCACGCTATTGGTGGTGGTTGATTGAAGGATCAGCCAGACCTTCAGCGACGTCAGCAGTCCGGCTGTGGGCTTAGCGCTGACCCAAAACTCTACCGTCCTATGGAACCAAACAAACACAGACAAGGGTAAACATCCATGACCGCTTCGAGCAACAACAAGGATCTTCTGACCATTGCAGGAAAAAGCTATCAGTCCCGTTTGCTGGTAGGCACCGGTAAATATAAGGATCTGGAAGAGACCCGCCTGGCGATTGAAGCCAGTGGTGCTGAGATTGTGACCGTAGCGGTGCGTCGTACCAATATCGGTCAGAATCCGGATGAGCCGAATCTGCTGGATGTGATCACCCCCGACAAGTACACCATTCTGCCGAATACCGCCGGTTGCTATACCGCCGAAGATGCGGTGCGCACCTGTCGTCTGGCCCGTGAACTGCTGGATGGTCATAAGCTGGTGAAGCTGGAAGTGCTGGGTGATCAGAAAACCCTGTACCCGGATATGGAAGAAACCCTGAAGGCGATGAAGACCCTGATCGCGGATGGGTTCGACGTGATGGTTTACTGCAACGATGATCCGATCGCTGCGAAAAAGCTGGAAGATATGGGCGCCTGCGCCATCATGCCGCTGGGCTCTCTGATCGGTTCGGGCCTCGGTATTCTGAACCCGCACAACATCCGTATCATCATGGAAAGCGCTAATATCCCGGTACTGGTTGATGCGGGTGTTGGTACTGCATCGGATGCCGCCATCGCTATGGAGATGGGCTGCGAAGCCGTGCTGATGAATACTGCGATTGCTGCCGCGAAAGATCCGGTACTGATGGCTTCTGCGATGCGTAAGGCGATCGAAGCCGGTCGTGAAGCTTATCTGGCAGGTCGTATGCCGCGTAAAAAATACGCCAGTGCCTCATCTCCGTTAGAAGGCCTGATCGACTAATCCGCTTGCCCTGCACTTAATTAAGACGGAGCTGAATAACAGCTCTGTCGCTATTTTTTTAATCAACACCATACAGGTTTAAAGAACGACAATGTCTGATGCAACTGATGCTCAAAACCCAAATCAAGCTGTTAACGAGGCTGAGGTTTCTGAGCAGCCGGTAGAAAGCCAGGAAAGAAAAGAGAACGAAACGCCTGAAGAGCATAAGCGTCGTATCCGCAGTTTTGTGCTGCGTACCGGGCGTATGACTGCCGGTCAGCAGCGTGGCATGGACGAGTTCTGGCCAAAGTGGGGTCTGACGCTGGAGCAGGGTACTATCGACCCGCAACAGGTTTTTGGCCGTGAAGCACCTTTGGTGATCGAGATCGGTTTTGGTATGGGTCACTCCCTGTTCGAACAGGCGAAAACCATGCCGGATCACAACTTTATCGGCATCGAAGTGCATACCCCAGGTGTCGGTAAACTGATGGCAGAAGCCGGTGATGCCGGTCTGACCAACCTGCGTGCTTATGAAGATGATGCGGTTGAGATTCTGAACCAGTGCATCCCGGATGGCTCTGTGGATCTGCTGCAGCTGTTCTTCCCTGATCCGTGGCACAAAAAGCGTCACCACAAGCGCCGTATTGTGCAGCCGGAATTTGTTCAGCTGGTGCGTAAGAAGCTGAAAGTGGGTGGCCGTTTCCACATGGCAACGGACTGGGAAAACTACGCCGAGCACATGGTGGAAGTGATGCAGGTTGCGGAAGGTTATGAAAATACCGCGACCGATGGTGTTTATGTACCGCGTCCGGATTCCCGTCCGATCACCAAGTTTGAAAAACGTGGTGAGCGTCTGGGTCATGGCGTATGGGATATCATCTACCGCAAGGTGAGCTGATCTTCAGCGTCAGAATCTCTGATGACCAAAATGAAAGCCCCCGAGACCTTATAAGGTTTCGGGGGCTTTCGCATTTCAGGCTTTTTGCATAAAAGTCTTAATGGTAGGGGCGATCTCTTCCCGGAAACGGCGGCCGTTAAAGATACCGTAGTGACCCACGCCCTTTTGAATATAGTGCTGGCGCTTGGTTTTCGGGATTTTGGTCAGGACATCATGGGCGGCTTCCGTTTGTCCCATACCGGTAATATCGTCGTTCTCCCCTTCAATGGTCATCAGCGCTGTTTTTGTCACCGCAGTCGGATCGATCTTTTTGCTCTGATAGGTCATCTCGCCTCTTGGCAGATCATGATCGAGGAACACCTTTTTGATGGTTTCCAGAAAGAAGGGCGCAGGCAGATCCATCACCGCCAGATACTCGTTATAGAATTTGCGGTGTGCTTCGGCACTGTCGCCATCACCTTTGATCAGGTCGCCAAAAAACTTGAAGTGTTTGTTCACGTGGCTGTCGAGGTTCATGCTCATAAAGCCGGACAGCTGAATAAAACCGGGGTAGACCCGCTGACCCACACCGGGATAACCCTCCGGAACTGTGCAGATCACCTGATCCTGAAACCATTCATAGTCTTTGCCGGAGGCGTAATCATTCACTTCTGTTGGGTTTTTGCGTGTATCAATCGGGCCACCCATCAGGATCAGGGATTTTGGTACACAAGGGTCTTTCTGCTCGGCCATTACCGTGGTGGCGACGATAGCGGGTACGCTGGGCTGGCAGACACCGATCACATGGGTGTCCGGTCCTAACAGCTGCAGAAACTCGATCAGGTAGCGCACATAGTCATCAAAGTTGAAACTGCCCTCTTCCAGCGGTACTTCCCGGGCGTTAACCCAGTCGGTGATGTAAACCTCATGGTCGGGAATAAACTGTTCAACGGTTCCCCGCAGCAGGGTGGCGTAATGGCCGGACATAGGTGCGACAATCAGTACTTTGGGGTGCTGATACTCACCAGACCGGCGGAAATGCAGCAGATTACAGTACGGGAGGGTGTGGATAATCTCTTCCCGGATGCGCACTTTCTGGCCGTCGACTTCGGTAAAGGGCAGTTCAAAGCTGGGTTTTTCGTAGTTGTCGGTGCAGCGTTCGATCAGTTCTGCAGCAGCAGTCAGCAATTTACCGGTTTGGGTGATTCTCAGAGGATTCCAGGGCAATGACAGCTGTTTGCGCCAGGCCTGCGCCCAAAGATGAATGGGTTGAGCAACCTGGCTGTAACTGTGATGCAGTTTATAGAGCATGACGGAGTCCTCTGTGTTTGAGCTGGCTTATGTTTTTATGATTATTTGTGCGTTGCAGCAATATTGATAATAGACACAGAGTCAGTGGAGGCAAAGGTTTTTCAGTGACTGAAAATCAGGTATCTGTTTTACGCTTTTGTTTTTGCCTGTCTTTGGGTTTTTCAATCAGCAGCGCTCGCTTGGTGAGTTTAGTCCTCCGGATAAAGCGGCCAGTCATCAATACCCACGGCATCGGTAACGGTATTTGCTTCGGAATCCTCCCCTGCCCAGCGGCGAACAAAGTCGCCTTGCGGGTCGAATTCACTGGTCTGTTTCTCCAGATTAAAGTGTCGCCCTCCTCTTGGATCGGCACCAACGCCTGCAATGTACTGCCAGTTTCCGTAGTTACTGCCGGGATCGTAATCGATCAGCTGATGTTCAAACCAGGCGGCACCGTAGCGCCAGTCCAGCTGAAGCTCATTAACCAGAGCGCTGGCCACAAGCTGCCTGCCCCGATTGGAGAGCATGCCGGTGGTTTTCAGCTGTTTCATGCACGCATTGACCAAGGGGTGCGCGGTGCTGCCCTCGCACCAGCTTTTAAAACGCTGGGCATAAAAACTGGTCAGAGGTTTTTTGCCCCGTTCCCCAGCAAAACAATAGAGGTTTGCAGCAAGACGATGCGCATTCCAGTAGAAGAACTCCCGCCAGAGCAGTTCAAATTTTAACCAATAAGTGGATTCATTGTTCCCAAACTGCTGCTCGTACTGACTGATCTCGTGCCAGACCTGACGGGTAGACAAACAACCCAGCGCTAACCAGCCAGAGAGCAGGCTGACATGATCCGGATGTTGCACAACATCCAATGTATTACGGGTTTGCTTGTAGTGATCGATAGCGCGGGACTTCCAGATAAAGTGATCCAGATGATTCCATGCCGCTTCGCTGCCGCCACTGATCGGCAGTTCGTAAGAGGATCTGTCCAATTGAGGAGCTGATTGATGGTCAGGCTGATAATCCGATAACAAGGGTGGGGCTTCGGGCCATTGGCTTGGAGTTTCAGGCTCAGCCTCAGCTTCAACTCCAACTTCAGGGATCGGCTTTCTTTGCGCTAACAGAGGGTTCAGTTTTACCGGTTCCGGTGTGGTCAGTTCTTCCGCCAGCTTGCGAAATGGCGTGAACTGATTGGGTATCTTATCCACAGCCACCGGCAGATGTTCCGGTGTGAATAAAGCGTTCTGATGCCGCGTTATCACCTGGCAATCAGTCTGATCCTGCAATGCCTGCCAGAAGCGTGTTTCATTCAAGCCACTGTTAAAACTGCCTGCTATCAGGTCTAGGCGGTGCTTTTTGATCAAAGTCGGAATTGTTTTCTCAGGCTCGCCCTGTATCAAATGCAGCTGATGGCCAAAGCGCTGCAGGTGCTGATGCAGATCTCTCAGGGATTGCCAGATAAACCGCCAGCGATGCTGACCCAGTCGTGAAAAGCCGTAGTGACTGCTTTCGGTGAGTCTAGGGTCGATCAGGTAAACAAAAAGCAGACTTTCACACTGGCTGATCAGTTGATTCAGTGCGGGATTATCCTCAAGACGCAGATCATGGGTAAAAAGATACAGGCCGCGTTTTTCGGTTATCGGAAGAGAGTTGCCAGTTAACGAGACCGGGTTGTCCGTTGGGCGATGATCTACCATGGTAGCTGCTCTCCGTTCCAGCTGAAGAAGGAACCGGTCTGATCCGGAGTCAGTTGCTCCAGCACATTCAGCAGGTAGTGACCGGTTTGCTCGGGAGTAAAGAGTTTGCCTTCGGGAACATTTTTTTGAAAAGGCTCGGATAGCTCCGTATCTGTGGTGCCGGGATGCAGGGCGCTAACACACAGATTTTTATGGCTGCGCTGCCATTCTATGGAAAGGGTTTTTAGTGCCATGTTGAGAGCGGCTTTTGAAGCCCGATAGCTGTACCAGCCGCCTAATCGATTATCTTCAATACTACCCACCTTAGCACTGACCGCCGCAAAAATACCTTTCGGGCTTTGTTTCAGTGCATTGGAAAAATAGCGGGCCAACAGCAGCGTTGGCAGGGTGTTGAGTTGGATATTGCTCAGGAAAAAATCCGGTTCAAACTGGCGAATACTTTTCTCCGGCCCGTGAAAAGTATTGTCATCCTGCTGATGCAGAAACCCTGCGCAGTTAATCAGCCAGTCGATCTGAGAGACGTTGCTTGCGAGCTGCTCAACAGACTCCTGATCGGTCAGATCGGCCTGAAACCAGTGAACGGTTGAAGAAAAGTGAGTGGGCTTCTGATTCCGGTAGGTGGCTGAGATATCAGCATCCGGGTGCCGTTCAAGAATGGCTTTGATCAGCCCCTGCCCGATGCCGCCATTACCTGCGCAAATCAAAACCTTCATCCGCTTATCCTCTGCCCGAATTTCTCTGGTTTAACTGCTCTTGGTACGCAGTTTCCTGGTCTCCGGTTCAGGTTGGAGGATTGAAGGGCGTCGGCATGAAGTCAGAACTGGCTGGCAGAAACCTCGGGCAGAGTTTCAAAGCCGGGGCGGGCGAAATAGAAGCCCTGAAACAGATCAATCCCCTGATCCCGCAGCCATTCATACTCTTCCCGTAGTTCTACGCCTTCGGCCAGAAGCTCCAGGTTCAGTTCATCGCAGACCATAATGATGCCCCGGATAATCGCCTGTTTTCTCGGGTGTTTATGGATATCAATAATCAGCTCCCGATCCAGTTTGATGGTATCGGGTTCATAATCGGCCAGCAGATTGAGGCCGGAGTAACCCGCGCCAAAGTCATCAATTGCTGTTTTAAAGCCCATCTTTTTGTAGGCATCGATAATACTGACCAGGTGCTGCTTGTCTTTCACCTCTTCGCCTTCGGTTACTTCGAATACGATTTTCTCTAAGGGAAAACCGTACCGCTTTGCAGCTTCCAGTGTGGTGCGGATGCAGAGCTCCGGCTGGTAAACCGCATTGGGGGTGAAGTTCAGGTTGAGTCGTGAATCCTGTTCAGCAAGTCCGATTTCAACGGCTTTTTTGATGGCGGTAACCCGACACGCCTGATCGAACTGATAGAGATTGCCATCATTTACGTGACGGAAAATAGAACCGGCTGGCTCGCCATTGATGCCGCGCACGAGCGCTTCGTAGGCTACAGTTTTTTGCTGACTGGCACTGACAATAGGCTGAAAAGCAAAGCTGAAGGTAAAAGGCAGTGGCGGTTGATCACGGCAGCGATCACAACCGGGAAAATCCGTATGATCAGATGTTTGACTGTCACTGTTTCCGTTACAGCTGTCGGCATGCATAAGGGGTACCCGTTAGGTCTGAAAGTATCTGTCGTCACGCTATGAACAAGAAAGTCTGTCTATCGGGTGGTTCATAACGTCATAAGAGAGCAGCATAGATCAAACACATATTATCCGTATACGTTATCCGGGGAATTTGGTTCGCTGATCACCAAAAATCAGAGCTATTTTTGATGAAAGGGTTGGTTGGTGAGCACAGAATTAGTGCGCCTGAGTACGGTTTCGTCCCTGAGTTTTAGCGGTGTAGAGGCGTTTGTCGGTGCGTGAGAACAACTGCTCGAAGCTATCGTTCTTGCCTTGGCTTGCACTGACGCCAAAACTGGCGGTTAGCTTTAAGTTGCTGGGAAGATCCAGAGTCACCGTCGCTTTGCGGATGCGCTCTGCCAGAGCGTAGGCTGATGAGTTGTCACTGTCTGGCATGATAATGGCAAATTCTTCGCCACCGATGCGTACCGCAATGTCGCTCTCCCGTACCTCTTGGATTAGCAGGTCTGCGAACGCTTTTAGCACAGCGTCGCCAGCGGGGTGTCCATGGGTATCATTGATCTTTTTGAAATGATCAAGATCGATCAGTATTAAGCCCATTGAACCACCGTAGCGCTTGATACGGGCCAGTTCCTGTTCGGCTAGCTGGTACATTCGACGGCGGTTGAAGAGGCCGGTGAGTGAATCGGTCTGACTTTGGTGAAGCAGTGTGCCGTTCTGCTGATGGATTCTTATCAAAGCCATCATAAGGCTTGCGATTACCAGCACGACAAGCAGGAGCAATCCCATAACGGCTATTGATAACCACTGCATAAGCTGGCGCTGGGTTGCCGAGGCCAGATGCAGCATTTCGTTAAACTCACTGAATACCCAGGCAAGATTCTGCTCCAGCTCCATGCCCTGATTGTAGATGCGGGGGATATCCAGAGCATTGGCCTCTTTTTCCTCAGCCTTATTCAGTAATGCCAGTATCTCTGAAATCTGGATTTGGGCTCGATCAATCTCTTCGAACTGAGGGGTGTAGTCAGTATCTGCCAAGTCACTTTGACTGAATGAGTGGCGCACGGTCCGGGATCGTCGGTCGATACGCAAAAGAATGACATTGAGCTGTTGAAGGTGATGTTTTTCACGCTCTTTGAGCAGGCTTTCCAGTATCAGGCGCAGTTCAGAGACGCTTGCCTGGGCACGGATCACATCGGTTACCATTGAGGTATAGTCGGCACCCACATGACGGCGGGCTTCTTTAAGGTAGTATGTGATTGCCAGTCCGCAGAGCAGCACCAGCAGTGCGAAGGCGGCTGCTAGCCACCTGCGAAGTCGCTTTCCGGATGTTTTGATCATCTTGCCTGAATTTTGCGGATCGCCCAGATCCAACGGGTGATAGAAACAGAGCCCTCAAGAGCGGCCTCGGCATCATCCGGAACAATTAGCATATAGGGGCCGAGATCTTTCTGCGTTACTGGCTTGCCGTCCAGGCGGGTAACCAGAAGGTAGCGTTTTTCACTGCGCTCTTTGGGAGTAAGGAAGGTGGTATAGCCATCCTCAGCAATAAAGCGGACACGGGATGCTTCATTCAGCCCCTGATTCTTGAGGAGCGCATCCAGCCAGACGCCGGAAAAGGTGCCTTCAGGGCCTTCAGGGTGATGCATCGTTATTTCGTGCAGCCCGAGGGCTTCAATGTCACTCAGGCTGAGTGTGTTCAGGCTGTCTCCCCTGGCGATGCTCAGCTCCTGAGAGCTCTCTGCACGGACATAAGAAGACAGTCCCAGCGTGGCCAGTATCAACAGCAATAAAATGTTCTGCCGCCACAGCGACCTACCCTGTTTGTGCATCGTGAACCTCATTAAGTTGGCTGTTAAATCGGGAATAACGTCACCTGCTAATTCAGGGAAGAATACCACTCTTTTTGCTTAAAACCACTGACGCAAAGGGAATAAGGAAGTGGTCATTAGGGCAAATGGGGGTCAGTTGTTACGCAGATTGTTTCTTTTCAATGGACGTTTTGAAAGGGAGTGAGAGGGCGTATCTGAAAGAGAAAAGCTGCGGAGTAGTTCCGCAGCTTAAATTAAATAAGTTGGCTATGGCCTGAATAAGTTGGCTAAGGACTGAATAAGTTAGATAGCGCCTAGACCTCCTGATAGAGCTCGGAGCCCTTCTCCAGAAACTCTTTCGATTTCTCCTGCATGCCCTCTTCTGCCTGGGCGTTGATGGCCGCTACCTGCTCTTCATCCAGATCCCGGACTTCCTGTGAGATCTTCATGGAGCAGAATTTTGGTCCGCACATGGAGCAGAAGTGCGCCACTTTGGCAGACTCTTTCGGCAGGGTTTCGTCGTGGTAAGCGCGTGCCGTATCCGGGTCCAGACCGATGTTGAACTGGTCTTCCCAGCGGAATTCGAAACGCGCTTTGGACATGGCGTTATCACGCACCTGTGCTGCCGGGTGGCCTTTGGCCAGATCTGCCGCATGCGCCGCGATCTTGTAGGTGATGATGCCGGTTTTAACATCGTCTTTATTCGGCAGACCCAGGTGCTCTTTTGGCGTTACATAGCAGAGCATGGCGCAGCCGTACCAGCCGATCATGGCGGCACCGATACCGGACGTGATGTGGTCATAACCCGGTGCGATATCGGTTACCAGAGGCCCCAAGGTGTAGAAAGGTGCTTCGCCACACTCTTTCAGCTGCTTGTCCATGTTCTCTTTGATCATGTGCATCGGCACGTGACCCGGACCTTCGATAAAGCACTGCACATCATGCTGCCAGGCGATTTTGGTCAGCTCGCCCAGAGTTTCCAGCTCGGCAAACTGAGCTTCATCGTTGGCGTCATAAACAGAACCCGGACGCAGACCATCACCCAGTGAGAAGGTCACGTCGTAGGCCTTCATGATCTCGCAGATCTCTTCAAAGTGGGTGTAAAGGAAGCTCTCTTTGTGATGTGCCAGACACCATTTCGCCATGATGGAGCCACCACGGGAGACAATACCTGTCATACGTTTGGCGGTCAGCGGCACGTAAGCCAGACGCACACCGGCGTGAATAGTGAAGTAATCCACACCCTGCTCCGCCTGCTCGATCAGGGTATCGCGGAACACTTCCCAGGTCAGGTCTTCAGCCACGCCGTTAACTTTCTCCAGCGCCTGATAAATCGGTACGGTGCCGACCGGTGCCGGGCTGTTACGCACGATCCACTCACGGGTTTCGTGAATGTTTTTACCGGTGGACAGATCCATGATGGTGTCCGCACCCCAGCGGATACCCCAGGTCATCTTGGCCACTTCTTCCTCAATGGAGGAGCCCAGCGCGGAGTTACCGATATTGCCGTTAATTTTGGTCAGGAAGTTACGACCGATAATCATCGGCTCGATTTCCGGGTGGTTGATGTTGGCGGGCAGTACCGCACGGCCACGGGCGATCTCGGAACGGACAAACTCAGGAGTGATCTCGTCCGGAATGGCGGCACCAAAGGACTGACCCGGATGCTGTTCATTCAGCTGCAGCTGCTCACGCATCTCAGCCAGCTTCATGTTCTCGCGGATGGCCACGTATTCCATTTCCGGCGTGATAATCCCCTGACGGGCGTAGTACATCTGGGTGACGTTTTTACCGGCTTTGGCGCGGCGTGGTTTGCGCTGCAGATCAAAACGCAGCGGCTCCAGTGTCAGATCGGCTTCACGCATGCGGCCGTATTCGGAGGACAGTTTTGACAGAATCTCGGTATCGTCACGCGCTTCGATCCAGGCGTTACGCTGTGGATTCAGGCCTTTGCGCACATCGATCTGAACTGCCGGATCGGTATAAGGGCCTGAGGTGTCATAAACGCGCAGCGGCTCGTTCTCTTCGTTACCGAAGCTGCCAGTGGTCGGGCTCAGGCTGATTTCGCGCATCGGCACACGGATATCCGGGCGGCTGCCTTCGATATAAATTTTGCGGGAATTCGGGAAGGGCTGAATGGATGCTTCATCCACCTGTGCGGTTTGATTCAGCGGTCCCTGCGGAGTGTTCTTGGGATTGTTCTGATTGTTTTGCATCATGCCTACCTTTATTACCGTCATCTGCGGTTGAACAGAATATGCAGTGTTAAACCGTGCTCTGAGTGAGCAACCAGTGTTTAAACATGACAGAGAGAAAGGTTGGCTGTGCCGTGGATGAATCCGGTGGCGCGAACACTGATAAACGATGGTTTCTGTGTTCAGATCCCGGTCTGCCTTTATAAGTCCGGCAGTACGGATTTTTGGATTCAGTTTCTCGATTCCTACGCTGGAATTACCCAGTTCAGGTTCTTCGGGTTCCGCTGCATTGCAGCGATCTCAGCCAACCGTGCACCCCGTCAAGATGGCACTGAGTCTAGGTAGAGGGCTTTGAGATGTCCAGTGCTTTGGCCGTGAAAAATATTGATTCTGCTCCCGAATAAAAAAAATAGGGCAATAAAGTGTAAAGATATTTATCGAACTGCCGATAGAGGGAGAACAATCCTCTTTTATTGGTCGTTATCCGATGAAAATCGTCAATCAACTAGAACAGTCAACCGGTGTTGCTAAGTCCATGAACACCGCCCTGCACAATTCGCAGGGTGGGCAGTTCTCTATGTTGTTGAGTTTGTTAACGACACCTCTCTATGCCTCTGATATTCAGGGTATCGACAGCAATGCGCAGGTCGATATGCTGCGCCAGAACCTGGAAGCAGACACTAAAGCCCGTAAAACAGCCATGGCTGTGAACCGTGCGATGAATCATTCGATGATCTCAGGCTACGGTGGCTATTTCAGTTTTCTGAGGGCGCTGTCCGATGTCTTTCCCAATATCCAGCAAGTTACCGCTGTGCGTCCGGCCCAGGCAAGCAACCTGTACCGTGTTGTTGAGACACCTGAATTGGGTCAGCAGCTGGCGCGTCAGATCAATCTTGCTGCTTAATTCTTCATTTTCTCTAAACTTCTGAATTTTTTCAGCGATCTTCGCTTAAAGATGTAATTCCGATTAATTATCTTACTTGGGTGCGCTGTAAGCCTCTGCGAGACTTACTGGCTGATTATTGTTTTTGGTTAACAAATATATTAGATTGATCTAAAATAGCTATTAGCCACTATTTAGTGTATCTGATAGGGATTACTGGATTTTGCGTTAAACTGACAACGCAGCATTAACAAGGAACGCCTTCGGATGACTCCGGGGGAGGTTTTCACGCTTTCCATCTGAACGAATTTATAACGTGCAGGAGCAGACCATGCGACGACTTACCGCTATTTCAGCGGCTTTAATCTCTGCTTTGAGTATTCATGCTCAGGCGCAAACTTTATCCGGCGTCTATGAAGATGCTTTGGAGAACGATTACCAGCTGAAAATAGCCCAGTCCGAACTGAATGCGGTTATCGAAGACGAAAATGCAGCCTGGGCGGGTGTGAAGCCAACGGTTACCGCGGGTGGTAGCCTGATGAATAACACACCGGATGGCACCTTGCAGGGCCGTGATGCTGGCGATAGCTACAATCAGACTCAGTTAGCGCTAACCATCACTCAGCCCCTGTTAAATGTGGGTAACATCGCGCAGATCGGTGTGGCTCAGTCGACCACTGAAAAAGCCCGTTACGAATATCAGACTGCTGAGATGGATCTGATGGTACGTGTGACAGAGGCTTTCTTCAGTGTACTGCGTGCTCAGGATAATCTGACCTCTGCTCAGGCACAGGAAAAAGCGATTAAGCGTCAGCTGGAGCAGGCAAAACAACAGTTTAAAGTTGGCCTGATCCCGATTACCGGCGTGAATGAAGCTCAGGCCGCTTATGATGGTGCTCGTGCTGCCCGAATTGGTGCAGAAGGGGCGTTGCTGATCAGTGAAGAATCCCTGCAGCTTTTGACGGGAAAAAGCTATGGCACGCTAAACACGTTAGCAGAGAATTTCCCGGTTAAAGCGCCGCAGCCGGCTACGGTTCAGTACTGGATCGATCTGGCGCTGGCTAATAACCCGGATGTTAAAGCGGCTCAGAAGCAGAAAGAGGTCGCCACAACTGCAGTTAAAGCAGCCAAGTCTGCCTACCTGCCTTATATTAATGCCAAAGCAGAACTGGGTTATCAGAACACGGACTCCGATGCCGAGACCGATATGACGAACCTGGCCCTTGGCGTTGAAATGGGTTGGCAGATCTACGCAGGTGGTTCTACCAGCGCTAACATCAACAAGGTTGGCCACTATCTGAATCAATCTGAGCAGGGGTTGGAACTGACCCGTCGTTCTGCTGCTCTGAATGCCCGCAACTATTACATTCAGGTCACAACCAGCGTACAGCAGGTTGAAGCGCGCCGTCAGGCTCTGATTTCTTCTGAGAGCGCCTTGCGTGCTACCCGTTCCGGTTATGAGGTGGGTACCCGTAACATTGTTGACGTGTTGCAGGCGGAGCAGGCTTATTACACGGCCCAAACAGCCTATTTGGATACCCGTTACAGCTATCTGGTTAATCTGATCAAGCTGAAACAGGCTGCAGGAACGCTGAAACAAGAGGATATTGCTGCTCTTGATCAGTGGTTGCAGCAAAAAGCAGGTTAATTGTCGCTAACCTGAAAAGCCCCTCTTGCAGGGGCTTTTTTATTTGGGGTAACGTATAGGCTGCTATGTCTAGCTGGCATCTCTAAAAGGAGACTGTCATCTTCTGATCACAGAAATGACGTAGCTTTATAACATTCTAATAACAAGAATATCGCATCAGCTGATGCGGTTTGAGCAATAGCCGGAGTAGGCAATGGACGCGCAAGGGAAGGCTTATATTGACCCCAGCTTGTTTGATACCGGGCCGGTGGTGGTTTTTAAATGGGGTACGGAGCCTGTTAAGGGCAACCCTTGGCCTGTGCACTTTGTTACTGACAATGTTGTCTCATTGTTAGGCTATGCTCCTGCGGTTTTTCTGGATAATCAACTTGCTTACTCTGATCTGGTTCACTCCGACGATATTGGCCATGTCGCCGCCGAAGTTTCTCTGGCGCTTGATAGTGGTACCTCCCGTTTTACTCATAAAGATTACCGTTTGCGACACCGTGATGGCCATTACATCTGGGTGATGGATGTCACCATGATTCACTGGGATGAATCCGGCAAGCCTGAGAGTTTTAACGGCTATCTGGTGGATGTCACTGAACGAAAGAATGTCGAAATGCAGCTCAATGAGAACGAGCGGCATTATCGTCAGCTGTTTGAGGGGAGCCGTGTTGTTGAGCTGCTGGTCAATCCCCAGAATGGTGAAATAGTTGATGCCAATGAGGCGGCCTGTCGTTTTTATGGCTACAGCTATGACCAGATAACATCGCTGCATGCGACTGATATCAATGCGATGTCAGAGGAAGAGATTGTTCAGGCGATGGTCGATGCCGAGCAGGAAGCGCGAAATCATTTTATCTTTCGTCATAAACTGGCTTCCGGCGAACTGCGGGATGTAGAAGTTCACAGTGGCCCGGTGGAGTATCGCGGACAAAGACTTCTCTACTCCATTATTCACGATATAACGCATCGTCTGGCTGCTGAACGGGAAAAAGAGAAGCTTTCTAATGCCCTTGATCAGAGTGGCAGCAGTGTCATGCTCACAGATGCTGACTACAGAATTGAATATGTGAATTGGCAGTTCTGCCGTATTTCAGGCTTCTCACCGGATGAGGTGCTTGGTAAGCATGTGGACTTTCTGTCAGCCGGGCGGACCTCTCCGGAAATACGTCGCCATCTGTCGTCAACTCTGCGGCAAGGCAAATCGTGGCATGGTGAACTGCTTTGTCGGCGTAAAAATGGTGAGCTGTTCTGGAACAGTCTCTCGGTATCGCCGGTAGCCTCGGATCAGGGCAAAATTACCGGTTTGGTTGCTGTTGGGGAAGACCTGACGGAACAGCGCGAAACCGATCGTAAAATTCAGCAACTGGCCTTTTTTGATCCTATTACCGGCCTGGGTAATCGTCAGTTTCTGTTGGATAATCTCGATGAATTCTTTGCTGAAGCGGAAGCCTCGGGCTTTGATCGTCAGACTGTACTGGTGTTTATCGATCTGGATGACTTTAAGCGGGTTAATGATTCCCTCGGTCATGAGATGGGTGATCGTCTTATCAAAACCGCAGCGCATCGACTTAAGGTTGTGGTCAGTGACTCTGATGTACTGGTGCGTTTAGGGGGTGATGAGTTTGCTATTCTGCACCGTACCGGTAGTCGGGATAAACTGAATGAGTGGCTCGATCAGCTCTGTTATCAGTTCAATCGTACCGTTAAGCTGGGACCGCATACCATCAACGCGTTTGCCAGTATTGGCGTCGCATTCCTGCCGCAAGACGCGACCGATACAACAGAGGCGCTGAGGAATGCTGAGCTTGCGATGTATCGTGCCAAGCAGCAAACCGGCAGTACCTGTCACTTTTTCTCTGAAGAGCTGAACCAGCAGGCCCAGAAGCGTCTGGATCTTGAGGTGCGCCTGAGAAAGGCGATGCAGCAGGATCAGCTGGAGCTCTATTACCAGCCCAAGGTGTGTCTGAAAAATAATCGTATTGTTGGGGTTGAGGCCCTGATTCGCTGGAATGATCCGGAGCGCGGCCTTATTCCACCTTTAGAGTTTATCCCTTTTGCTGAGGAGACCGGCCTGATTCTTCCGATTAGCCACTGGGTTCTGGAAACCGCTTGTCGACAGATCGTGAGCTGGCAGGCTGCGGGCCAGAGACCCATCAAAATGGCACTGAATCTCTCAGCGCGTCAGTTTCAGGATCCGGGTTTTGTTAGTCAGGTAGAAACTATATTGCAGCAAACCGGTGTCGATCCTAAGTGGATCGAGCTGGAAATCACCGAAAGCATGCTGATGGAGAATATGCGGGATATGTTGCCGGTGCTTCACGAGCTGAAGGCTTTAGGCGTAAGTCTTGCCATTGACGACTTTGGCACGGGTTATTCCTCGCTGGCTTACCTGAAAGAGATGCCGATTGATGTGCTGAAAGTGGACCGTGCTTTTGTGAAAGACTTGCCTCATGGTCGGAATGATTGTGCGATCACGCGCACCATTATTGTATTGGCTCAGCAACTGGATCTGAGCGTGGTGGCAGAGGGTATTGAACTGGTTGAGCAGGCCAATTTTCTGACAGAAAGCGGCTGTGATATCGGTCAGGGATTTCTCTACAGCCGACCTTTGCCTCTCAAAGCTCTTGAAGAAAAGTTGAATCAGGCGACGCTTGCTCCGCTAAGTGCCGTCGCCCTGCCCTGATAGGTTCGCCTTAATCATCCGCTGAGAGAAAGGCTTCCAACACCGCATTCAGATAGGTGAAACCTTCATCGGTGGTTTTTAAACGGCCGGTTCCCGCTTCCATCAGCCCCATCTGCTGCAGTTTCTCCAGCTCCGGTGACAGACTGCTCAAATGTTGCCCGGTACGTTGTGGATAAAGTGTTTCATCCACACCCGCTTTCAGTCGCAGCGCATTCATCAGAAACTCCACCGGCATCTCTTCCGGTGTCAGTAGAGTGCGCTGGGAGATGTAATCCACAGCATTCAGATAGTGCTTCGGATGTCGCTGCTTACTCGTGCGGACAATCTCCAGCCCAGCCTCTGCCGTTGGCCGGGTGATTTTGCCGTGTGCTCCGGCACCGATACCCAGATAATCACCAAACTGCCAATAGTTCAGGTTATGACGAGCCTCTGAACTGGGTTTGGTATAGGCGGAAACCTCATATTGCTGATAACCGGCGTCGGCGATCAGTTTCTGCCCGGCCTGCTGGATCTCCCATAAGGTGTCATCATCCGGCAACGGAGGAGGTGCCTGATAAAAAGCGGTATTCGGCTCCAGTGTAAGCTGATACCAGGACAGATGATCCGGCTGCAGATCAATCGCCTGCTGCAGATCCTGCAATGCTTCAGCTTCGGTCTGATCCGGCAGGCCGTGCATCAGATCAAGGTTAAAGCGGGTGAAACCCGCCTTACGGGCGCTTTCTGCTGCCCGGATCGCATCATGATTGTCGTGGATTCGGCCAAGGCGTTTCAGCTGTTCAGGGTTAAAACTCTGAATACCGATCGATAGCCGGTTAACGCCAGCCTTGCGGTAACCCTCAAAGCGGGCCTGCTCCACGGTGCCGGGATTAGCCTCTAAGGTGATTTCGATATCATCGGCAAAAGGAATGCGTTGTTCTACGCCCTGCAGAATTTGACCAATCGCTTCCGGTGAGAAGAGGCTGGGCGTACCGCCGCCAAAAAAGATACTGCTGAGCTTACGTCCCTGCACGCCTGCCAGATCCGCATCCAGATCCCGCATCAGCGCAGCGATATACTCCTGCTCCGGCAAGCCTGAAGGCTCTAGTTCAGCACCCTGGGGCGTGTCGGTAGCGGCTTTAAAGCGATCCACACCGTGGGAGTTAAAGTCGCAATATGGGCACTTCTGAACACACCAGGGGATGTGAATATAGAGGCTTAACGGGGGCAGAGACATGGCAGATACCGTGGATAGTGTCAGAATAGTGTCGTGAGTTTTTTTGCATCACAGGCGCAGGCAGGGCTGTTGCGCCTGTGATGGATTTGGCGTTAAACCGGCAAAGGGATCAGCCACGGGCTTTCAGTTGGCTGACCAGATCCAGCGTCGCCTTGCCGCGATGGCTGAGTTTGTTTTTCTCTTCACGGCTCATGACTGCTGCGGTACAGCCCTGCTCTTCGATAAAGAGCAGCGGATCATAACCAAAACCACCTTCGCCTTCCGGTGCTTCCAGAATACGGCCTTCCCAGCTGCCCTGAGCGATAATCGGAGTCGGATCATCCGCGTGGCGCAGGTAAACCAGCACACACCAGTAACGGGCGGTGCGTTTTTCCTGTGGCAGGCCTTTCAGCGCTTCCAGCAGTTTAGCGTTGTTTTTCGCATCGGTAGCGCCTTCGCCGGAGAAGCGGGCGGAATAGATACCCGGTGCGCCATTCAGGGCGTCCACTTCAATACCAGAGTCATCTGCCATAGCGGGCTGGCCGCTGACACGGCTGGCTTCACGGGCTTTCAGCAGGGCATTTTCGATAAAGGTCAGGCCGGTTTCGTCCACTTCAGGCACGTTATATTCGGACTGGGGGATAACCTCGAAACCCAGTGGGGCCAGCACTTCACCAAACTCTTTCAGTTTGCCTTTGTTGCCACTGGCGAGGACGAGTTTTTGACTCATAGTGGGGGTTCTCTTTCTGCGTGGTAGCGTTTATGGGAGTCCGATATCTGAGACGGCAATAGGTTTTTATTCACCGTAGAAACGGCGGATAAAGCTCAGATCGTAAGGCTCGATATTAGGATCAAAACGTACCTTCAAACGAAAACGGGTGGGTTCATCTTCGGTGAAATTAAAGGTCGTGATCTGGTAGATCGCATTGGGTTCACGAATGGTACGGAACGCGAGATTAACGCTTTGTCCCGCCAGATTAGCCACATCTCCGGTAACCAGAGCCTCAACGGGTTTGTAGCTGCCATCGGCCTGTTTTTTCAGTACCGAGATATTGATCATCGCCTGATAACGGCTGCGGACAATACCGTAAGCCTGAGCCACCTCTGGCTGCAGAAAGCCGGTGGTAAAGGTGTTGTAGTGAATCTGATAATCGCCTACCTGTTCAAACTGGGCGGCTTTAGCCGGGGCAGCGATAGTGAATAATGCCAGCATGACGAAGATGGCGGGCAGCAGATGTTTAAGCGATAAAACCTTCATAGAAAGACTCCACAAAAACTTAGGGGTTGCCTGTCTGACTACAGGGGCGGGGCAGGGTTCCGGCGTAAGCCCCAACGTGTAGGTCAGGGCTTGTACGGTTAACCGGATTAACGTGTAACCCGGTAGATTGCCAGTTCTCCGAACAGATTCGGCCAAAGGTTAGTTGCCCAATGGCTTTCGTGCTCACTATTACCCACAGCCCGGTCAATGATGCGCAGATTGCGGCTTTTACACAGCTGCTCAAAATCCCGGAAGGTGGACAGGTGAATGTTCGGCGTGTTGTACCAGGTATGAGGCAGCGATTTGGATACCGGCATCTCACCTTTTAGTGCCAGATAAAAACGACAGCGCCAGTAGGCGAAATTGGGGAAGGTTACGATGCATTCCTTGCCCACCCGCAGCATCTCTTCCAGCATCAGATCCGGGCGTTTCATCGCCTGTAGTGCCTGAGTCATCACTACCACATCGTAACTCTGGTCCTTAAAGTTACTCAGGCCGTCATCCAGGTTCTGTTCAATCACGTTAACGCCTTTGGCGACACACTCGGTGATCTTCTGGTCATCGATCTCAAGGCCGTAACCGTGCACCTGTTTTTTCTGCTGCAGAAAATCAAGCAGATCACCGCTACCGCAACCCAGATCGAGTACTCGGCTTCCGGACTGAATCCAGTTCTGAATAATGGCTAAATCAGGGCGGCTCAGATGCATGTTGCTTCTCCCTTTTCCGTTGCCTGAACATTCTCGGCCTGATCGGCGACACGTTGCATAAAGGCGGAGAAAATCGCCTCGTAGCGTTCGTTCGGAATCAGGAAGGCATCATGGCCATGGGGCGATTCAACACAGGCATAGCTGACATTGCGGCCTGCTTCTGTCAGCGCATTAACGATCTCTTCTGAGCGCGCTGGCGCAAAACGCCAGTCGGTGCTGAAAGACACCAGCAGGAAGTTGCTCTTTGCCTGCGCAACCGCTTTGGACAGATCACCGCCAAAGGCTGCCGCCGGATCAAAGTAATCCAGCGCTTTGGTCATCAGCAGATAGGTATTGGCGTCGAAGCTTTCCGAGAAGGTTTCGCCCTGATAACGCAGGTAGCTTTCCACCTGAAACTCAACATCGTAGCCAAAGTTGATCTTATCGGTACGCAGATCGCGGCCAAACTTATCGCCCATGGAGTGCTCGGACAGATAGGTAATATGGCCCACCATGCGCGCCAGACGTAAGCCGTGACGAGGGATCGTATTGTGATCCGCGTAACGACCATCATGGAATTCAGGGTCGCTCATGATCGCCTGACGGGCGACCTCGTTAAAAGCGATATTCTGCGCGGTCAGGCGCGGGGCAGCTGCAATAATCACCGTATTGCGCATGCGCTCCGGATGATTAATTGACCACTGTAGCGCCTGCATACCGCCAAGGCTGCCACCAACAATGGCCGCCCAGGTTTTGATACCCAGATATTCGCCCAGACGTACCTGACTGTTGACCCAGTCCGGCACGGTCATTACCGGGAAATCCGGACCGTATTGTTTGCCGGTCTTGGGATCGATTGAGATAGGGCCGGTCGAGCCGCTGCAGCCACCTAAATTGTTCAGGCAAACCACATAAAAACGGTTGGTATCGATACACTTGCCGGGGCCGATGTAGGCATCCCACCAGCCGGGTTTACGGTCATCCGGAGAGTGGTAGCCAGCTGCATGATGTGTGCCGCTCAGGGCGTGACAGATCAGCACCGCATTAGAGCGCTCGGCGTTTAGAGTGCCATAGGTTTCGTAGATTAGTTCGTAGCTGTCCAGCGTACGACCACAGGTGAGTTCCAGCGGGGTGTCGAATTGGGCTATCTGCGGTTCGACAATACCGACAGAATCTTCAGGAATCGCGTTAGGCATTTCCCAGGATCTTCCTCAATCAAGATGTCTGCGGGCGGCTTAGCCTCCCCTGCAAAAAAACCGGTTCAGACACGACGCAACAGGGTTTTGGTTGCCGTGATTCAGATACAGAACAGGTGAGTTAAAAGGTGCAGGGGCACAAGCCACGGAAAGGTTCACTGTAACACAGTTGCAGGCGTTGAAGGCAGAGGTTTATTCAGAAGAAAAATAACGGCTTATCGTTGTTTAGTTTGGCACCATCCAGAAGGTGGAAACAAAAAAGAGCAGTGGTTAGCTGCTCTTTTGTCTGGCAGGCATTATCAATAAAGCGCCTGCTTATAGACCTGCAATGAGGCTGAGCTTCAAACCAGATGAAACGCCTAAAGTGCCTATTACTATATTTTTAAGGAGCATAATCCCCACAAAGACAAAAATAGGAGACAGATCTAGTCCGCCAATGGGAGGTATGAACTTTCGCACAGGAGACATCGCAGGTTCGGTAATCTGATAAATAAGCATAGCGCCAGGGTGGCTGCTATGGGGGGCAAGCCAGCTAAGAATGACGGATCCGATCATAGCGAAGAAGTATATATCAAGAAATGTCATGGCTACGCCCGCTAGAGCCCCCAGAAAAATATTTTTATCTTGAGGGATTCCGCCGTGTTCCATTAGTAGAACTAAGACTATTCCGGTTAGCTTAACTGCAAACGCTAACACCAGCGCGGCAATACTGACCTTGCCTATTGGCTTCAAGATTTTCTGCAGAGGATTAACAATCGGAGAGGTCGCTTTTGCGATCCCTTGAGAGATAGGGTTATAAAAGTCCGCCTGTGAGAACTGCAGAATAAAGCGCAGAATCACAATAAACAGATACAGATTGGCAAAGATCATGACCAGGGTCTCCCCTGTGCTACCTACAGATTGTCCCATCACACGATTGCTCCAAAGCTGGTGTCGGTTTTTATGCTTTCAACAGATATTGTTATTGTATGGAGGCGATGGCGATTATTTCCAGCTTAAATCTGATAAATAACCGCCTGAATCACCTTTGGCATGCTTGTTACCCGCTATTCGGCGGGTGTTTTAGCTATTCTGCTACTGTTTTTTAGCTATCCAGCTGTTCGGCCAGTTCTTTGCCGCGGTTGGCAGCAGCTTTTACGGCTTTCTCATACAGCTCGGTCAGGCCTCCGGCATTAAAGGTATTCAGGGCCTGCTCTGTAGTGCCGCCCGGTGAGGTTACGCGACGACGCAGTTCCGCGGCATCATGCTCGCTTTCAGACGCCATACGAGCTGCGCCCAGTGCGGTTTGAATGGCTAATTGTTCAGCCACTTCGGCGCTTAAACCGACACTTTCACCTGCTTTCTGCAGCGCTTCCATCGCAAGAAAGAAGTATGCCGGGCCACTACCGGAAACTGCCGTCACTGCGTCCATCTGCTCTTCTTCGTCAACCCAAAGCGCTAGGCCCACCGCCTGCATCAGTTTTTCTGCCAGCTCCTTTTGGATCTCCGTCACCTTGCTGTTGGCGTAAAGACCCGTTGCACCGCAGCCCAGAAGAGACGGTGTATTCGGCATAGTGCGTACCACCGCCAGATCACCACCCAGCCAGCGTTCCAGTGTTTCTGATTTTAGGCCTGCCGCAACCGATACGATCAGAGGTTTACTCTTTTGCACTTGCTCGCGAATCTCATTGCACAGCTCCTGCATCATCTGAGGTTTTACCCCCAGAATCACCACATCACTTTTAGCGACGGCATCATTGTTGTCGCTGCTGGTGACAATACCGAACTGGGATTTCAGTTCCGCTAAACGCTCTTCAGAGCGACGGGTTGCGATAATGTTTTCCGCAGGAACGCCAGTGGCGATGAGGCCACCGATGATACTGCCGGACATATTGCCTGCGCCCAGAAAAGCGAGTTTGACTGCTTGCATGTTGAAACCTCTGAATCTGTTATCTGCGTTAAATGGCGTTAATTAGGTGCTTTTTTCGGCTTGATGTACATGGCTTAGGCTGGGTTGCTGTAATCCCGCGCGCCAAAAATAGCGGTGCCGATACGTACCATAGTGGAGCCTTCGGCGATAGCTGCTTCAAGATCACCACTCATGCCCATGGACAGTGTATCCAGTTGCGGGTGTTCGGCTTTGATCGCCTCCATCGCCTGACGGAGTGCCGCTAAAGGTTTTCGTTGAGCATCTAAAGTGTCGGCCGGTGCCGGAATGGCCATCAGCCCTCTCAGGGTCAGGTTAGGCAGAGCGGCAACTTCTCTTGCCAGTTCCGGCAGTTCATCAACGGCAACACCGGATTTACTCGCTTCGGCACTGATATTTACCTGAAGGCAGATATTCAGTGGCGGCAGCTTAGCCGGGCGCTGTTCGCTCAGGCGGCGGGCAACCTTTAAACGATCCACACTGTGCACCCATTGAAAATTCTCAGCGATAGCACGGGTTTTATTGGACTGAATCGGGCCGATAAAGTGCCAGATAATATCCAGGTCAGCCAGTTCCTGCTGCTTATCGAGTGATTCCTGCAGGTAGTTTTCGCCAAAATCACGTTGTCCGGCATTGTAAGCTTCTTTCAACAGCTCCGCAGGCTTGGTTTTGCTCACCGCCAATAGGGTGACATCCGAAGAATTTCGTTGATATTGGGCACAACAGGTGTCGATCTGCTGGCGCACCTCAGAGAGATTTCTGGCAATATGAGAAGCTGTCATTAATTCTGTATCCCATGTGGTGGTTTGAATGAGAACGGGGATATAGAGCAAACCCACGCATTTGGATCTTTCTCGGCCATGGATATTACCGAACTGCTGGCTTTCAGTGCAAAACAAGGTGCTTCTGACCTGCACCTTTCTTCCGGCATGCCGCCAATGATTCGTACTGATGGCGATATGCGCCGCATCAATGTACCCGCCCTGAGTCACAAAGATGTGCACCGCATGGTGTACGACATTATGAACGATAAACAGCGCCGGGATTATGAAGAGTTTCTGGAGATCGACTTCTCCTTTGAAGTACCCGGTATCGCCCGTTTCCGTGTCAACGCCTTTAACCATAACCGTGGTGCCGGTGCGGTATTCCGTACTATTCCAAGTACTGTTTTGCCGATGGATCAGCTGGGCATGGGCGAAATTTTTCAGCGGCTGGCGATGTTACCCCGTGGGTTGGTGCTGGTCACAGGTCCGACCGGTTCCGGTAAAAGTACCACGCTGGCGGCGATGCTCGATTACGTTAACGAGCGCAAATACCAGCATATTCTCACCATTGAAGACCCCATCGAATTTATCCATGAAAGCAAAAAGTGTCTGATCACCCAAAGGGAGGTGCATCGGGATACCCATACCTTCAGTGATGCTCTGCGCTCCGCCTTGCGAGAAGACCCGGACATCATTCTGGTGGGCGAGATGCGGGATCTGGAAACGATCCGTCTGGCGCTGACTGCTGCGGAAACCGGCCACATGGTGTTCGGCACCCTGCACACCAGCTCAGCGGCAAAAACCATCGACCGTATTATCGATGTCTTTCCGGCGCAGGAGAAATCCATGGTGCGGTCTATGCTTTCAGAATCTTTGCAGGGAGTCGTCTCCCAAACGCTGCTGAAGAAACAGGGCGGTGGTCGTATTGCGGCACACGAGATTATGACGGCAACCCCGGCGATCCGGAATCTGATCCGGGAAGACAAGATCGCTCAGATGAACTCTGTCATTCAGACCAATAGTGGTCAGGGGATGCAAACTATGGATCAGTGCCTGAAACTGATGCTGAACAAAGGGCAGATTTCACTGGAAACCGCCCGTGAAAAGGCCGTTAATCCCGATCTGTTTATGTAGTCTTGGTCGCAAAGAGGGACTAAAAACAAGTCAGTGCGGAGAAGAGACAGGAGAAATAACAATCTGAGTTGTTTTCTCTTGGGTGGATTTAACATGAGGACGGCTACTGCAGCTATGGATGTGGCTGCAAAGACAAACCGAGGCTATGCACCGCCGCGGTTTGTCTTTGTCAGTTTGTGCATATTGGCCCTATGCCTCACTGAGGTATTACCCATTCAATGCAGCCGTTCTAATGCAGCAGTTTGCCGGAGTGGTAATGTTGGCTTAAATTAGCCTGATCAAGCTGTTCGAGATACTTCACGAGGTACAGCCGAGCTTGTATTTGTGCTTGCTCCATTGCCAGCTCCGGGGCCGCACCAGCTTTGATCCACTGACGAACCAGGTGTTCGTCATCCGGGTACTGTGGTTGGGGCGAGTTACTGAATTCATCAGTAAAGGGCATACCTTTGAGTGCAATTAGCAGCGGACAGTCCAGCGCTGAATACGGGTTCAGATCAACCTTGGTATCCTGCAAAAATGTCAGCCATACGTTGAGTAGCTCCGAGCTTTCTGCAAACTGCTGTGCGACTAAGTGGGCAAGGTTCTCCCCTCTCTTTGTCACACGGTGTGCATCGGCTCCCAGTCTCCATAGCGTACGGGCCAAGGCTTCATTTTCTACTCCGACACAGTGCATCAGAGCGGTATAGCCATGCTGATCAGGAGTGTCCAGGTCAATGCCATATTGAATCAGCGTGCTCAGCATACGCTCGCGCACTGCCATTGAGATATTCTGATTCGTTAATACGATATAGGTTGCTGCACCATAGTGACTATCCGATAGGCGATGCGCATAGCCTTCAGGAACCTGTGTGGGATGTTGGTTAATCCACTCCAGCAATAATGTCAGAAAGCTTTCGTGCCCTAAAATACAGGCATCGTGAATCAGCGTTTGGCCTTTGTCGTCAATGCTTAGTGGCGTCCCAAGTTCTAACAGGCGTCGTGCAATATCCAGCCCCTGATCTTTATTGGTCCGCTGTAGTGCAAAGCTGAGAGCTGTATCGAGGTTAGGGGCTTTGGCCTGTAGATTAATGTTGGTATCAGCCAAAAGCCGCTGAACAAAGAAGGGGTTGCCCTGCAGGACTGCATAGAATAAAGGTGTAATCCCATCAAAACTGGGTACGTTAGGGTCTGCGCCCAGTTTCAGCATCACCTCAAAAAGTTGTGGCCGATTATTTTTTATACAGAGGGTTAATGCAGCGGGTTCATCAATGGGTTGGTTGTTTAAGTCTGCTCCATATTCAGCTAATAACTGAATAATTCGCGACTTTACATGTTCAAATTGGCTTTCCAGATTGTGATCATAAGACTGATGACCTTCAATCACAAAATTGATGGCGGTCGCATTTGATGCTGTCTGGGTATGCACATTCGCACCATGCTTCAGAAGTGTTGTAACGGCCTGATAGGCACCATAATAGCTTCCCGTCATGAGGGCTGTTGCCCCGTTGGTATCTCTTGTTTCTGGCGATAGCCCACTGTTGAGCAGAACTTCAATTGTTTTAGCTCGGTCTGCAGGATCTTTATGCGGATAGGTGTTCATTGCTAAATGCAGTAAAGGAGAATTACTGAACGCTCCTTGTACATGTATATCGGCACCTTGCTCAATCAGCCACTGCGCAGTCATTGGACGACAGCTCATGCAGGCAGCCATCAACAGGTCTGTATCCCGGGCATTACGTTCGGTTAGGTTTATGCCTGTTTTGCGTTGGAAATATTTTAGGTGCGATAAAATACCGGCATCAGTCATCCAGGGCAGGCGCTGAGTTATGCTGTGGACGGCAGACTCATTAAAACTGCCTGTTGAGGCCAGCGGGTTTGCACCATAGGTGATGAGCAGGTCGAACAGTTCGACATCAACCTTATTTGGGTTTGCGCAGACCGCGAAAATACCAAGTCCCCCCACTTCGTTATCATTGAAAGATTCGCCGTAGTTAGGATCCAGACCCAGATCAAGTGCTGTTTTGAGCAGTTGTAAGTATCGACTGCGGTGGCCATATTCCTGCTTTGCTATACGTCGTCCAAGCAGGCCGGCATAAGTCATAAAACTATTAACTTTATTGCCACTACCCATTGGATAACGGTGGTTAATATCGGGGTCGCGTGCCAAAACCGTTGCAATGGTGGCATCAGAAAACCCTTGGTCGATCATGTCTAAAGCAAGGGGGCGAACCTTGCATTGCGTCTTCATACTGGGGTAGCGAGCCAGCAGCTCATCCACCAACAGGTGGCGCTTAAAGAAAATAGCCAGCTCGATAGCGTAAGCATCGTCTTTTAGCCCTGCACTAGAGCTGAATTCGGGATAACAGTAGTTTGGGTTGGTTGCTATCGCTGCCAGTTGCACATCCAGCTGGCTGAGGCCTCGAATGGCATAATAAACCAAATGGCTATCAGGGTTGATGTGAATGCTCTCATCCAGTAGGTATTTCACGAGTTTCGGGGCTTTATGGATAGCAAAGAAAGAGATCGCATCAATATGAGTTATCGTCTCATCATCTGAAAACAGGGTTTTCGTGTTGATGTCGTAACCATGCTTTAGGGCGAGCGATAAAATGTTCAACGCCGTTAGCTCATCAAAGCGCTTAACCACATCGTGGATCAGAGCGTTGGCAAAACCCCAGCCTTCTTCTGTTACAAAGTTTGCGTTGGCACCGTGTTCTAAAATCGCTTCAATCGCAATTAAATTAGCCGATTTTAAGGCAGTGAGCAGTGCGCTCCGATCACCAACTTCAACTTGAGCGTTATAGCCCAGCAATTGTTTGATCAGCGCTGGCGAATCGTTTTGATTTAACCGGCTACAAAGGTGGTTCAGTGCTGTGACGCCTTCGCGGGCCTGGTTAACTTGCGCTCCTGCTGCAAAGGCTTGTTCCAGTAGCAGGGATTTTTCGTTTGGAGCTAATTGGCCATGGCTGACAATGTCCAGCATCAAGGGTGTCTTGGTCAGATCAGGGCGTTCTGCTATGAGTTTTTGTAGTGCGTTGAAGTCCATCAGCTCAAGCACAACAGGAGCTGTATCGCTCACGCCCTTAATCAGAGCTTGCAGATCCGCGGCGTCGAGCAGGTGGGCTAGGTCGTTAATGTGTGAGCGATAACTTGCGCCCGCTTCAATAAGTACTTTGGCGACTTCGGCTTGTTTCTGCTCAATTGCTAAGGCAAGAGGGGGCTTTGATCCTTCGTCGAGTGGAGTATTGCGTTGTTCAATAGTGGCTTTAACCAGCTCGATTTTAGTGGCGGTTGCATAGTCTGAACGAATTAATTCTGCCAGAGTGTTATCGGTTTTTTTCAGTAACCGAAGTTTCGGCAGGTCCGCTGTAAGTAACCACTCAATAAGCTCCGGGTCCGCCTGTACACGAATGCCACAACTGAGTACCGATTCTTGCTCGTATGGCTCTAAGCGCTTGCCTAGCTCAACCAGCTTTTGAACAAAGGCTTGTGGGCATTTTTGAGCCACACTGTGATAAACAACGGGCACACGACCGATGTGTGAAGGTATGGTGGCGCCATAATCGATGCAGGCATATAGGGCCTCTGCACTGCCACCCTGTATTAAAAAACGCATCGCATTATCGTGATTAGCTCCTGTGGCAGCGATCAGATTTGCGCCTTGATCCAGAAGCCAGCGAGCGGTCTCGCCGCGTCCATGAATCAGGGCGTAATAGAGTGCTGTTTTATCATGCTCGTCGCGCTCATCAAGCCGTTCAGGAGAGATCACTTTTGCGATTACTGCAGTCGATTCGGAGAGAATCAAGTCCTGCAGTGTATAGGCATGCCACTCTTCACCATGTTCTGTTTGTCTGGGCGCTAACCATTCTGATTTTCTGTTCTCCATACGGAACCTTTATCCTTGCGCTTTGGGCGATAGTTTTAGTGGTCTTGAATTAACATCTTAAAAGTCGAGGTCACAATATTTTCGGGTTGCTGCTCGAGAAACTGTTTGCATTGCGTCATTGGTGCGCCGGCGTCTGTCAGTAGTTGCAGGGTTGGACCAAACGCATCTAATGCAGATTGCACCAGTTGCTGCTGACTGAGTGCGCTGAGAAGATGCTGAGCAAGACAGGTAGTCACTTCTATACCCTGTTGGTCTGTATGGGTGACTGAAACACCCAGTTCGATCAGGGCGGGTACCAAAGCAAAATGGCCTATCAACAGTGACCATTGCAGTAAATTACGACCCTGATCGTCCTCGGTCCGCATATTGACGCCCATGTCATTCAGTGTCTTTAACGTTTGGATTTGCTGTTCAAGGCTGGCATTAGAGTGAGAAAAAACAACGTAATTTGCGGCATTAAAACCATTGTTATCCCTGGCATTCACATCTTCTCCGTGCCCGATAAAGTGAGACAATAACGCGTCCTTGCAAGCGGATGCACAGGCCATAAAAAGGTTGGAGCCGTCTTGAGCCAGACCCTGAGTAACGCCTTGCCCCTGAAGGTACTCAACAAGAGCCATAACTTCTTCAGCGTCGTCCCGTTGCAAGGCGTAAAAAAGCAGACCGCGTCCATCGTTATTGGTAACGTGCAGGTCAATATCTTCCAGTGACAAGAGTTGGTCGCACATCTCCATCGTGGCATGCTGCATAGCGATCATTGATGGTGTAAGGCCACTATTATCTCGGGCGTTGATATCGGCTCCTGCTCCAAGCAACAGGCTGGTAATGGCATCAATCTGATAGCCTATGGCGTTGGTCAGAGCTAAGGTTCCGTTTACTGGTGCATGATTAGGATTAGCTCCGTGCGTTAATAGCAGCTGCACCATATCTGCTCGCATATCGAGTGGGTTATCAGGGCTGTCATAATGCATTTTTCCGGGTATGGATAATGTCAGGGCTGTATGCCCCAAAGTATTGGTCCGGTCAACGCAAGCGCCCGCGTCCAGTAGCGCTTGTGCACTCAGCAGTGAACCGTAGACTGCGGCATTCATGAGAGGCGTTAAATCATCACTGTCTAATGCCTCAATGTCGGCACCTAAGCTGATCAGGCACTTGACGGTTTCTGCGCGCTGAAGCTTATTCACGTAATGCAGATTAGATATGGCTTTATGCAGGGCTGGTGAATTATCAAAACCTCCCTCTGCATTAATATCCAACCCTTTATCGACTAAATGGCGAATAACGCCTGGGCGGCAATGGCTGGAAGCTTCCAGCAGAAGGTCTGTGTTTTGGAGGTCTTTGACAGTCCAGTCAATACCGGTTTTATGCTCGAAATAATCGTAATAAAAACAGACATCATCGTCTGAGAGTTTTGGCATAGCGATCAGCGATTGGACAGCGGTTACCTGCATTTGCGACTCGGGTTTATTGGGGTTCATCCCTCCGGAGTCAATTAGCAGATCCATTACTGCAGTGTTGCGATGTGTGTCTGATGCGATTAATAGCGTACTTTCTTTATCCAAATACCCCATAGGGCGGTCTTCTACCGTACGAGGAATACTCGCATCGGCACCTTGCCCGAGCAAAAATGCAGTAATGCGTACGATGTCATCCGTATCGTACTCGCGGTTGTTCAGTAAGCTTAAAAACTGGGCTAACGCGGTTTCCTTGGTCCAGGTGATGTGATCCAGGCTAGGTGATTTCATTGAAGCCCAATACAGGCGGTTCAGATCGGTTTCGCGCTCAATCAAAGCGAATACCAAACCCAGCGGTGCGTGGTGCTTAAAGGCAAAGAAAGCTAATGAATGCTTTTCGGTATCGGCCCGCATATAGGGGTAGCGTTGAAGTAAGACTTCGGCCACATCAAAGCGTTGCCAATCAATGGCAATTCCCAATGAATCCGCAGGGTAATAAAACGTATTGTCTTTGATTTCGGTGATGAAATAAGAGTTGATGCAGAAGTTTGGATTTTTATCGATGACTTTAATGCAGAGTTCAGTGTCTTCAATGTTTTTTAGCATCGGGATGATTTCATCGCCTGAACATTCAATGTGCGAATAGCGCTCCAGAACATATTTCATCAGTTCTGCGTCGTTAGCCAAGGCGAGTATCTCAATTAAGCCTGTGTTGGCTTCGGGCGCATCATTGTAGAGCACCACTTTGGAATTAATGTCTAACCCACTCTTAATTAGGGTATCCAACATCGCTTTTCGATGCTCTAAATCTCCAATTGATTCCGGGCTGCGAAACGCATTCAGCACACCACGACCAGAACTGGTTAAGATATTCACATCCACGCCTTGTTTTACGAGAAACTTCAACATGGGCAGATTGCCGGAGACTACGATATTAGGCAGTGTGTTCCGTCCATTGGCATTAAAATCAGCGCCCTTTGCCAATAAAAACTTAACGAAGCTAAAGTTTTTGATATCAAAGCTGTAACGGCAATAGCTTTGAAGTACGGTTTCCTGATCTTCGTTCTGACCTATCTCTTCAATCTCTGCGCCCAGGGCCAGCAATTTTTTGGCAAGTGAAACTTTGTGTCTGGGTTTGATCAGGTCATTATTGGCAAGGTTGAACATTAATTGTTGGTTATGAGCGTTGGTAATTTCCTTCAGCCCTTTTTTAAAATCGCGATAATTAACAAAGCGCAAGCGGGCTGATATGGGGAGGCGGGATTGTTTTGTTAGAATAGCTTCAGACCAGTCATTACGGGCCTTCTGGTTAAAGTAGACCTGATAATCTTCATAAATAGGGGTCAGATCGCCACCCAGGATAATTATCCAAAATAAATAGTTTGGTTGATCTTTATCCAGCAGATAGCGGGTGATGGGAGGGGTATTCCAGCCTTCCTCGTTAATATCAAATCCATCTGTTTCGGCCAAAGTTATAATGATGGAAATGCGCATTTCAATATTATAGAGATGCGCGTCAGCCAGCTGATAGGTCAATGGGAGAGATGCAGGGCTTCGCTTAATCAAGCCATGCGCACACAGACTTTCTATCACCGCTAAATCGGCACCATGCTCGAGCGCTGTTTCGAGTGGCCCACTACCCCGGGTAAATTGGTCGTTTGTTCCTGTTTCGATCAGAGCATTAATGGTTTGGATATCGCACTGATTTTGCAACGCAATGCTGAGTGTATTGAAGCCATCTGATAGTTCGCCCGGAAATAACACGCCCTGAGCTATAAGGAAACGCACCATACCTTGTTTGTTGTTTTTAATTGCTAAAACCAGTAATTCTGAATTACCTGATAGATAATCGGCTAAATTAGTATCTTGGTTGAAGTAAGTGGTTAAAGCCGAAATGTTTGTGCTCTTAATAGCGTCTTCCAGCAGTTTCACATCAGTATTAAGTAAGGTGTGGGTCATGGGGGCATAATCTCGTCATGTGATTGCGTGTCTGGCAGTTTTTGCGGCACATTGATTGCTTTTCCCGACGCAACTGAATATTGGTTTAATAAAATGGATGCTGATTAAACCTGTGCGCTCGTCCTTTTTGGCAGCCGTAACAGAAAAAAACTGATCGGGTAATCTCTATTTTTCAGCGTTAATTAAACGAATAGGAGAAATAGTAGATAATCACGTTATGTCAGATCCGGCTGTGATTTATTAATGGACAATACAAAATATTCCAGCGGATTTGGTCGACAGTCATCACATTATCCGGTTTTTCTTATCGTATGCTTGTCAAAGGCTGTAATATAAAAGCTTAATTAATACATGCTTATAGAGTGGTTTTGATGAGAGTATCAGGCGAAGACCGACCGCTCTTAGCCTGTTGACTGATGTATTAATGTCATTACAAATCGAGTTTGAGGATGGAACAAGAATTTTAAATGATCAATTTGCGATAAATTATTAAGTCTAATCAAACTGTTAGTATGGAAATTTTCAGGAGTGATATGTGTCTGACTCTCATCTGGAGAAACCCCGCACACCTCGACAACAGGGACTGTTGGATAAGTTCTACAAGATGCTGAAGGTGATGGCCGAAAAAAAAGGCACCGATATGTTTATCACCACCGGCATGCAACCCTCGATGAAGCTGAATGGCGAACTGGTACCACTGGCTAATAGTGCCCTGTCGCCTGAGATGGCCCGGGATCTGGTCTTTGGGGTGATGAACAGCGAGCAGGCGCAGGAGTTTATGGAACATCGGGAGTGCAATTTTGCTTTGAGCGCTTCCGGAGTGGGTCGTTTCCGGGTCAGTGCTTTTTACCAGCGAAACCAGGTCGGCATGGTGCTGCGCCGGATCGAATTTGAAGTGCCAAGGCTGGAAAATCTGGATCTACCGAAGAAAGTCAGTGAGCTAGCGATGGAAAAACGCGGTCTGATTCTTTTTGTCGGGGCCACAGGTACCGGTAAATCCACCACCCTTGCCGCTATGATTCAGCACAGAAATGAAAACAGTCGCGGCCATATCATCTGTATTGAAGATCCCATTGAGTTTATCCATCAGCATAAAAACAGCATCGTGACTCAGCGGGAAGTGGGTATCGATACCGAAAGCTATGAAGTTGCCCTGAAAAACACCCTGCGACAGTCCCCTAATGTGATCATGATTGGTGAAGTGCGCAGTTCGCAGACGATGGAATACGCCCTCGCCTTTGCAGAAACCGGTCACCTCTGTCTGGCTACCCTGCACGCTAATAACGCCAACCAGGCACTGGAGCGGGTGATCAACTTCTTCCCGCCGGAGAAGCACAATCAGCTCTGGATGGATCTTTCCCTGAACCTCAAAGCCATTATCGCTCAGCAGCTGGTGCCGACACCGGATGGTAAGGGGCGTAAGGGTGTGATTGAGATTCTGCTCAATACGCCACTGGTGTCTGACATGATCCGCAAAGGTGATGTGCAGGGACTGAAAGAGGTGATGGCGAAATCCACTGAGCTGGGCATGCAGACCTTTGATCAGGCGCTCTACGAACTCTATAAACGCGAACAGATCAGTTACGATGATGCTCTTGCCTATGCCGATGCACCCAATGATCTGCGTCTGATGATCAAACTGGGCACCAGTAAAAAAGGTGAGCCGTCCCGCTTTGGTGATGGCGGCGATCAGTTCACTCTGGCGGATTGATCTCCAGCCATTTCTTTGGCTATTCAGTTTTGAACGGTATTCGGGTTGTTTTTAGCGATCCGGTACCGTTTTTTATCTGCCTGAAGCAGCGGCTGTGCTATGCTTCGCAGCATTCTTAATGAGTAAAAATTAACAGGGCCTGAGTTTCATCAGGTTGCTGATCTCCCCCAATCAAACGTGCTGCCATTGAACCGGATTTTCTCTTCTTGAGTCGGCCTGTAACACGTTGATTCTGTAAGTATTTTTGAGGTGTTATCTTTGTTTACCGAGCTTTCCCTGCATGAACGCCTGATGAAGGCGCTGGAAAAAATGGCCTTCAGTGAACCGACTCCGGTTCAGTCGAAAGCGATTCCTGCGGCGATGACAAAAAAAGATCTGCTGGTCAGTGCAGAAACCGGTAGCGGTAAAACCGCAGCATTCCTTTTGCCTATGCTGCACCAGTTTCTGGAAAATCCGGCGCCGAACACCGGCACCCGTGCACTGATTCTGGCACCGACCCGTGAGCTGGTGCGCCAGATCTATAAGCACTTTACCGAGCTGTCTGCCTTCACTCATATCAAGGCGACCTGGATCATCGGTGGTGAGACCTTTAAATTCCAGAAGGCGATGCTGCGTAAAAATCCGGAAATCATCATCGCTACCCCAGGTCGTATTCTGGAGCATCTGGAAAAGGAATCTCTGGATCTGAAGGATCTGGAATACCTGATTCTGGATGAAGCTGACCGTATGCTGGATATGGGCCTGAGCGAAGAAGTGCTGAAAATTGTCGACTTCTGCCGCAAAGAACGCCAGACCATGCTGTTCTCTGCGACCCTGAGTCGTAAAGGCATTCGTGAAGTTGCTGATCGTGTTCTGGTTGATCCGGAGACGGTTATTGTTAATACCGTACGTGATCAGCACGACAACATCACTCAGCAATATCTGCTAGCGGATGATGTTAAGCACAAAGATGCCCTGGCGGTTCGTTTGCTGAACGACCGTGAATACGAGAAAGCACTGGTATTTGTGAACAAGCGTGTCGATGCAGAACGTCTTGGCGGCTTCCTGCGTTATAAAGATATCCGCGCCGGTGTGCTTCACGGCGAACTGGATCAGGATCAGCGTAATCATGTGATGAACCTGATGCGCCGTGGTCATATCGATGTGCTGGTAGCCACCGATGTTGCTGCCCGTGGTCTGGATATTTCCGGTGTTGAACTGGTGATCAACTACGATATGGCGCGCAAAGGTGATGATTACGTGCACCGTATTGGCCGTACCGGTCGAGCAGGGGAAACCGGTACAGCGGTTTCTATGATCACCTCTTACGAGTGGAATCTGAAAGCCGCGATTGAGCGTTATATTCAGGTGAAATTCGAAGAAGTTAAGGTGAAAGGTCTGGAAGGCAAATATAAAGGCCCGAAAGATGTGCGTGCTAACGGCAAAACCGTGGGTAAGAAGAAGCCGAAGACGGCTGCTGAGAAGAAGGCCCTGAAAGAGAAGAAGAAGGGTCAGGAAAAGAAAGCTCAGAAGCGTCAGCAGAAAAAATCGGCTGAAGGCAGCCAGAAGAAACGTGTTGCGCCGATTGAGCGTAAGAGCGTTGGCTTTGGCACCATCCGCAAGCGCACGACTGCGGAATTTAAGCCCGAAGAAGATTGATGCAGAGACTCGAGTCTTAAAAGCAGGCTTAATCAGAGACAGCCGTATCCGAAAGGTGCGGCTGTTTTTTTGTGCTTCCGGTAACGCCTTGCTGCTGCAGACAAATGACGGGCTAAAGCCCGGCCCGCAGGGCCAGCGTAGTTTCCGTGAATTGTAGATTGCCCTTTCGGGCGTCAGTTAGAGCAGGCAAAAAAATGCCCGGGGATGGGAGTCCACCGGGCGAGGCCGTGATTAGCTTGATGAGGAGATAAACCAGACTCTGAATTACTGCAGCGGGAACCTGAACCTGCTGGAGAATGGTTTAAATCGGCTTAGTGATTTGGCGAATCCTTAAGCTTGTGTAAATGATATTCGTTCTCATTAATGGTGTAAAGTATTTTTGAGAATTATTTTCATTTGTGCCTTTTAGGATATCCAGGGGAGTTAGCTCGGTATTAAGAGGCACAATATAGAAAGCGAAGACAAAAAAATGCCCGGGGATGGGAGTCCACCGGGCGAGACCGTGATTAGCTTGATGAGGAGATAAACCAGACTCTGAATTACTGCAGCGGGAACCTGAACCTACTGGAGAATGGTTTAAATTGGCTTAGTGATTTGGCGAATCCCTAAGCTTGGGTAAATGATATTTTTTATCATTTGCGCTGTAAAGTCTTTTTGAGAACTATTTTCATTTGTCAGCTGAGAGGTAGATGATGAACCAGAGATGGGCCTTGAATCAGGAGGGCGTTTTGACTGGCAATACCCATTCAGCAGACAAGAAAAAGGCAGATGATACATCTGCTTTTTTCATTTTGAAGATGAGTCAGGGTTAGCCTTATCTGCGGTAAAGCTATATCAGGCCGACGTTATCGCAGCTCAGCGAGCCGTTGTTTTGGGTAACGGCAGGCTTGGCAAGTGATAACCCGCCAGGTCAAGGCAGTAACGATAGTAAGTGCGACTTTTACTGGTACGGCCCATTGAGGAGTACAGTCGGCTCAGTTCGGCAGCGGTCACAGCCAGTGGCTGCAGACGGAAGCTCTCTTCCATAAAGTCAGCGGCCTTCCCCCAAAGCTGGTTACGCAGAGCAATTCGGCCAGCGGTCAGGTAAAGTTCGGAGCTGTCGCTGTGTTTTTTCAGCCATTGTTCAACCTGGGTCATCTGCTGGCGCACATCACCCTTTTCCAGCAGACCGTAAATAATCACCAGATGATCCTGCCAGTTCTGGCGCAGTTGCTCGGTGATAAAGCGTTCCAGCAGGATATCCGCTTTACAGGCATGCAGTCCGCGGGCGTAGGCTTCGGAAAGCTGCTGTTCTTTTTTCAGTTCCGTGGGTAGTTCTTTCCATATCTTCTGAATGCCTTCCAGGCACTCTTCCTGAGATAGACTCTGGCACTGTTCAAACATGGCCAGATGCAGTCGGATCATCAGTTGTTTGCCTTCGGCATCGGTCAGAATATCCTGCTTCAGCAGTTGTGGATAAAGTGCTTTCAGCCCCTGCCAATCTTCCAGCTTCTGGTAAACCTTAAGCAGGGTTTTCAGTACCCAGCGGTGACGGGGATTCTTTTTCTGCAGGCGCAGCAGTTGTGCCAGACACTGTTCGTACTGACCGCGTTCCAGCTGAAATTCAATCTGTGACAAACTGACAGCGGTTTCAGCGCCCGGTGTGCTGTCCAGTGCTTCTTTCAGCAGTTGGTCGCTCTGCTCATAGCGTCCCTGGGCATGGGCGGCCCGTGCGGCAGCCAGATAGTTAATCACAGGTGCCCCGGAACGGGATGCAGAGCGTTTCAGAAGGCGCTCTGCTTTGCGCCACTGGCCTTCAGCCATCAGTAGCAAGCCTTTAACGGTGGCTTTTAATGCGCGTTTATCGCGCCCTGCGCTGGAAAATACATTCAGAGCCTTGAGTGGGCGGCGCACGCCGGATTGCAGGCGCATCAGCAGATGGAAGCCAACCAGAGAGGCGGCAAAAAGCAGGATACCGATCCAGAAGGAGGTTTCTATGCTTGTTTTACCCCAGCTGATCAGAATGTAACCGGGGTCTTTCTGCATCAGCAGGCCGGCAAACATACCGCCAGCCAATGCTAATATCGCAGCGATATAGAGGCGTTTCATGATGCAGGCGCCTCCGTTGCAGTGTTTTCTGTGGTGGTATCTGTTTCCGGTGCGCTTGCAGGCTGTGGCACAGGAGCGCTGCTGCTGAAGCGCTGCTTCTGCAGATCACGCAGCAGATTCAGGGATCCGGAAATATCCGGGCGCTGCTGACGGATGTTTTGTTCGCCCAGTGCTTTCAGTGTGCTCACAACATTCTGAGTACGGGCTGCGCTCTGATCAAAGTGAGTCTCAACCCAGGCGGATGCCTGTTGCAGCAGAGTGCGGAACAGGGTTTGTTCCTCTTTCAGCAGGGCGATCTGAGCCTGCTGCAGTGTCAGGCGCAGATTGTGGCGCAGGTAGAGGCTCTCTTCCGGTGGTAGCAAAGGTGTGATCTTTTCATCGCGATGACGAACCACCACCAGCGTTTTGGCTTCATTCCAGAGTGTCTGCCAGATACTTTGCTCTTGGTTTTCTTCCAGTTGCGTCTGGCGGAAAGCACTACGTTCTTCCGGTGACATCGGCAGAGGTAACTGGTCGATCTGGCCTTCCAGTGCGCTCAGTTTGAAGTAGATTCCACTTTGATCCAGCGTATCGATACTGTTCAGTTCAGCCACTTCGTTGGCTATCGCCTGACGCACAACAAACAGTGCCGGGTTATCGGCTTTGGCAAGGCGCTCATCAGCACTGGTCAGCAGGGTTTTAGCGCCGCTAAGGTCACCTTCTAGCTGAAGTCTGTGATTGGCCAGTCGCAGCAGGTATTCTGCTTCAGCCTGCAGCCAGTCAGAAGGTTTTGGCCCTTGCGTGTTGGCGAAAGCGGTCGCCAGATCCTGCAGGTTCTGGCGCTGCTGTGTTTGCTGCTGTTGTAGGGCCTGACTTTGCTGGTTCAGCTTGTTGGTGGCCGCAGGCAGTGTTTGCAGGCTGTTCAGAGCCTGTGCCTGTCGTTGCAACTGAGCCTCCAGCTGGTTGTTACGTTCGCTTAGTTGTGCCAGTGCCTGAGCGGTTTTCTCCTGTTGTTGCCAGAAGGTGTAGCCGGAGGCTGCGGCAGCACCAAGGGCAATAACCAGAGCGCTAAGCGCGATGACGGCGTTTCCTCTGCCGGAAGGCTTCTGCGCTGTTGGTGTTCCCGTTGGGGAGGGTTTTGCGGCCGCAGGCTTTTCACCGGCAGCTGGTTTCTTAGCTGATTCGGCTTTATTGCTTTTGTCAGTTGCAGACGCATTATCCACAGGCGCGTTTTTATCCAGAGCGGCAGATTTATCCACAGAGTTAGCTTTTGGCTTATCTTCAGATTGAGCTTTATCTGAAGATTCGTGCTTTGATGGCGTGACGTCTGGCTGAGGCTCTGTTTTTGGCTGGGTCTCTTTTGAATCTGATTTCTTGTCAGTGGCAGGTTCCGTTTCGCCAACCATGACAAAGCCGGTGCTCTGTGTGGTTTTTTGCTCGGGCGTGTCGTTTGCCGGCTGATCGTTCGACGTCGTGTCTGTGGTTTTATTTTCTTTATCGCTCATTGCATCGCCTCATGCTTAGCGTTGACTGGCTATGGATTCCAGGGCAGCTTGTTGCCATTGACCACCGGCACCTTTGGCCTGGACAATTTTTTTGAAGCCCAGTGCACGGGCCTCCTGTCGCAGGCGTGGGCTGGAAACCAGTAAAAGGGTGTTAAACAGGCCGGGCTCGGCACCGGCCAGCTGAACCAGGTGGTTCAGGGCATCCAGACTACTGATCAGGATGACATCAAAATATTCAGATTGAAGCAGTTCGCGCTCGGCGCTCAGAATGGTTGGACAAACGCGTTTGTAGAAAAAGAGTTCTTTAACCTGAGCGCCCCGCTCTTCCAGTGTGCTTTTCAGCAGCGCGCGGCCACCCTCGCCTTTGCAGAGCAGAATTTTCTCTCCGGCAACCTCGGTCAGTGCGGGAAGCATCAGCATTGCCTCGCTATTATCCCCTTGTTCAGGATAGACCACGGGCAGGCCGTAATTGTCGAGAATGGCAGCTGTGCCTGCTCCGGGCGTCACCCAGAGCACTTTAACAGGTGGTTGCGGCCAGTACTGATCCAGTCGATCCAAAAACAGGTTAGCGGTTACCGGGCTCACGCAAATGACTTTGCTGTAAAGGTCAAGATCAAGCAGGGTGGTTCGGTCGGCAGGTGTTTCTTCCAGCTCTTCAATTGCCAACAGAGGAATATGATACGGCTCAGCGCCTGCCACTTTCAGCTCCGTCATCAGCGCAGTTTCCTGTCCGGACGGACGTGTTACCGCGATTTTCAGCGGTTGCTGGTCAGAATGTCTAAGCAGGCGTTGGCTGTTCATGTGGGGTGCTGTCGTTCCTTCGGCTGGAGTCAGGCGCTTGTGTTTTTAGTGTGTACTTTGTCGCATCGCTTTGTCAGCAGCCGGAAATAACACCGGCTGCTTCGATTTTGTCAGATAAGCCGACAAAGATCAGGTGCGGTTGTTTTAAGCTCGATTGTACACCTTGTCCAGAATCTCTTTAGCGCCCTGCGCAATCAGCATTTCTGCTACCGCGATACCCAGTGCCTCAGGATCAGAAACCGGACCGGTTTTCTCCGCGCGTAGTAGTTTGGTGCCATCCGGCTTACCGACTAAAGCGCGCAGGTGGATGTTTTCGCCGTTATCCACCAGAACCGCGTAGCCGCCGATTGGTACCTGGCAACCGCCTTCAAGGTGGCAGTTCATCGCGCGTTCGGCACGAACCGTGTTCCAGGTATCTTCGTGTTTCAGTGGTTCCAGCAGTTTGATGATCTCGGCATCACCTTCACGGGTCTCGATGCCCAGAGCGCCCTGCCCGACCGCTGGCAGACTCTGTTCCGGTGTCATCTCGTGACGGATGCGCTCGTCCAGCTCCATACGCTGCAGACCTGATGTTGCCAGCAGAATGGCATCGTATTCACCGTTATCCATTTTCGCCATACGGGTTTGGATGTTGCCGCGCAGGCTTTTCACTTCAAGATCCGGGCGGTTGGCACGGGCCTGCAGTTCACGACGCAGGCTGGATGTACCCAGAACTGCGCCTTCCGGCAGTTCATCGAAACTGTCGTATTTGTTGGAAACAAAAGCGTCTGTTGGTGCGTGGCGTTCACAGATCACCGGCAGAGCAAAGCCTTCCGGCAGCACCATAGGCACGTCTTTCATGGAGTGTACGGCGATATCCGCTCGGCCTTCACTCATCGCCAGTTCCAGCTCTTTCACAAACAGGCCCTTGCCGCCGATTTTAGCCAGTGGGGTATCCAGAATTTTGTCGCCCTGAGTGCTCATCGGCACCAGTTCAACTTTCAGACCGGGATGCAGCGCCTCAAGACGGGCCTGAATGTGTTCCGCCTGCCACATGGCAAGCGGGCTTTTACGGGTTGCGATACGGATAACTTGTTGACTCATGGAGGTAGAACTCTTGCTTGTCTGTGGGCAGCCTTCCGTGGTGCTGGCAACAACAGAGGTTGCGCGGGATGGCCTTAAGGCCCGAGGCCGCCAAAAATGGGCGTTGCGCTGATTCTAACAAAGCCGCCTGCAATAGACACCGATACAAATCATTTCGCGGTTTTTTTTCCATAAAATCTGACGATTAAAGCGAAATATCAGGGGATATGACCATGCCATTCACGGCGGGCTTACTGTTATAATGCTGGCAAAAGTTAGCTTACCTCTGCGGTCTGATAAACACGTTGGCGATTACCCGGCTGGCGTATCGGACATAACGGCAGAGTCTTTGGCATGAGGAATTAAAATGAGCGTTAAGCAAGAGAACCTTGCACAGAATTCGGCGACTAACCAGCAATGGGGCGGTCGTTTCAACGAACCAACAGATGCCTTTGTGGCACGTTTTACGGCGTCTGTGGATTTCGACCAGCGTATGGCGAATCAGGATATTCAGGGCTCTATCGCGCATGCGACGATGCTGGCGAAAGTGGGCGTGCTGACCGATGAAGAGCGTGACCAGATTATTCAGGGTCTGACTGAGATTCGTGAAGAGATCGCTAACGGTGAGTTCGAGTGGTCTGTGGCGCTGGAAGATGTGCACATGAACATCGAAGCGCGCTTAACGCAAAAGATCGGTATTACCGGTAAAAAACTGCACACCGGCCGTTCCCGTAACGACCAGGTGGCTACCGATATTCGCCTTTACCTGCGTGATGAGATTGATGTGATCAGTGCTGAGCTGAACCGTCTGCAGGAAGGTCTGCTGGGTCTGGCTGAAAAAGAAGCCGATACCATCATGCCGGGCTTCACTCACCTGCAAACTGCACAGCCGGTCACCTTTGGTCATCACCTGATGGCGTGGTTCGAGATGCTGACCCGTGACTACGAGCGTCTGCAGGATTGCCGTAAGCGTATCAACATTCTGCCACTGGGCGCTGCAGCGCTGGCGGGTACGACTTACCCGATCGACCGTCATCTGACTGCTGAACTGCTGGGTTTTGAGCGTCCGACCGAGAACTCGCTGGATTCCGTATCCGATCGTGACTTCGCGATTGAGTTCTCCTCTGCCGCCAGCCTGATCATGATGCACCTGTCCCGTATGTCGGAAGAGCTGGTGCTGTGGACTTCGGCACAGTTTAACTTTATCAACCTGCCGGATCGTTTCTGCACCGGTTCTTCGATCATGCCGCAGAAGAAAAACCCGGATGTGCCTGAACTGGTGCGCGGTAAGAGTGGTCGAGTATTTGGTCACCTGTTCTCCCTGCTGACCCTGATGAAGTCTCAGCCGCTGGCGTACAACAAAGACAACCAGGAAGACAAAGAGCCGATCTTTGACGTGGTGGATACCCTGCAGGGTTCTCTGCGTGCTTTCGCGGACATGATTCCGGCGATTGAATCCCGCAAAGAAGAGATGCGCGAAGCGGCACTACGTGGCTTCTCTACCGCAACGGATCTGGCGGATTATCTGGTACGTAAGGGCATCGCGTTCCGTGACTCCCACGAGATCGTTGGTAAGTCTGTGGCCTATGGTGTTAAAACCGGTAAGGATCTGGGCGAGATGACCCTGGAAGAACTGCAGCAGTTCTCCGACAGCATCACAGAAGATGTATTTGAAGTGCTGACGCTGGAAGGCTCCGTAAGCGCCCGCAACCACATTGGCGGTACTGCGCCGGATCAGGTACGTGCAGCGGTTAAGCGTGGTCGTGACCTGCTGGCGACCCGAGGCTGATATGCGTCGCTTCAAAGCTATTTTAAGCCTGTGTCTGATGACATTAGCGCTGGCAGGTTGTGGTCAGAAAGGACCACTTTACCTACCGGACGAAGGTGCAAAACCTGAGGCCACCAATCAGTCTCAGTAGTACCAGTCTTTTATATCAGTACAAATCAGCTAGGCTGATTCGCTCCCCGCGCACTTTTGCTGCGGGGAAAACAGATTCCCGGTAGCAGCCAAAGGCTGCTGCCCATCCGGTGAGACAGTTATGGACTTTTTTAACTATCAGGGCGACACCCTGTTCGCAGAAGATGTCGCGGTAAACCAGCTGGCTGAGCAATACGGCACGCCGCTGTACGTTTATTCCCGTGCAACCCTTGAGCGTCACTACCGTGCTTATGATGAGGCGCTGGCCAATCAGCCGCATCTGATCTGCTATGCGGTAAAAGCCAACTCCAATCTGGCGGTGCTGAATGTGCTGGCTCGTTTGGGTGCCGGTTTCGATATCGTTTCTGTAGGTGAACTGGAGCGTGTTCTGACCGCAGGTGGTGATCCGGCAAAAGTGATCTTCTCCGGTGTTGGCAAACAGGCGCATGAAATGCGTCGCGCGCTGCAGGTAGGCATCAAGTGCTTCAACGTAGAGTCGGAAGCTGAACTGGATCGTCTGAATGATGTAGCTGAGTCCATGGGGCTGCAGGCCAGTGTTTCCCTGCGTGTGAACCCGGACGTGGATGCTCAGACCCATCCGTATATCTCCACCGGTTTGAAAGAGAACAAGTTTGGTATCTCCATTGATCGCGCGGAAGAGGTTTACCTGAAAGCCGCCAGTCTGCCGAACCTGAAAGTGGAAGGTGTGGACTGCCATATCGGTTCTCAGCTGACTCAGAGTGCGCCTTTCCTGGATGCGCTGGATCGTCTGCTGGATCTGATCGCTAAGCTGGCTGAAAAAGGTATCAACATCAAACACCTGGATCTGGGTGGTGGCCTTGGCGTGCGTTATGACGATGAAACTCCGCCAGAGCCTCGTGATTACGCAACCAAGGTGCTGGAGCGTCTGGGTGACAGTGATCTGACCCTGATTATGGAGCCGGGCCGTTCTATCGCTGCTAACGCCGGTATTCTGGTAACCCGTGTGGAATACCTGAAACCGACAGAAGCGAAGAACTTTGCTGTGGTTGATGCGGCCATGAACGACCTGCTGCGTCCTTCTCTGTACAGCGCATGGCAGAAGATCATTCCTGTGGTTGAACCGGCTGCTGACGCTGAGAAAGCGACTTATGATCTGGTTGGCCCTATCTGCGAAACCGGCGACTTTATCGGTAAAGACCGTGAGCTGGCGCTGCAGCAGGGCGATCTGCTGGCGGTTCGTTCTGCCGGTGCTTACGGCTTTGCCATGTCTTCCAACTACAACAGCCGTAACCGTGCTGCTGAAGTGATGGTGGATGGCGATCAGAGCTTCCTGGTTCGTCGTCGTGAGACCTTTGAGCAGCAGATTGCAGGCGAGAACGTGCTGCCGGCTTAATCGCCACTGTTTTAAGACAAGGTTTAAGACAAGACGATTAATCAGCAGGGTGTTCTTTTAATGACGAAATTCGTCGCTGTATAAAAAGAACATCCTACGGGAGAGCAAGTAAATGCTGTTGAAATTTACCAAGATGCACGGACTGGGCAACGACTTTATGGTGGTTGATCTGGTCTCGCAGCGGGCAAAAATTTTTCCCGATCAGGTACGTGAGCTGGCAGACCGTAACTTCGGAATCGGCTTCGATCAGCTGTTGATCGTTGAGCCGCCAACGGATCCGGATATGGATTTCAAATACCGTATCTTTAATGCAGATGGCAGCGAAGTTGAGCAGTGCGGCAACGGCGCGCGCTGTTTTGCCCGTTTTGTTTACGATAAGCGCCTGACCAGCAAGAAAAGTATTAATGTCGAAACCTCTGGCGGCAATATCCAGCTCAACCTGACCGATGATGGCGGTGTGACGGTGGATATGGGCATGCCCCGTCTGGTGCCGGATACGATTCCTTTTGTCGCTGACAACCAGCAGGAAAAATATCAGCTGGATGTAGATGGCGAGACCTTCAGTATTGGCGCTGTCTCCATGGGTAATCCCCATGGCGTTCTGGTGGTGGATGATGTGGATACCGCTCCGGTTGAGCTGCTGGGGCCTAAGATCGAAAGCCATCCCCGTTTCCCGAATCGGGTGAATGTTGGCTTTATGCAGGTTGTCAGTCGTGACGAGATTCGTTTGCGGGTTTATGAACGTGGTGCCGGAGAAACTTTGGCTTGTGGAACAGGGGCTTGCGCCGCTGTTGTTGCAGGACGGTTACAAGGGTTACTAAATGAAGTGGTAGAAGTACATCTTCCAGGTGGTACACTGAAAATCCAATGGTCCGGTGAAGGTGCGCCCGTCATGATGACAGGCCCCGCGGCACGGGTTTTCGAAGGACAAATCTACCTATGACAGATTCCAAAAGCGGGACCGTTTCCAAGAGCGGGACAGCGTCCACAAATGGGATTGATGCTCAGGCGGTCGCTGACTATCTGAAAAACAATCCGGATTTTTTCCAGCAGCATGAAGAGCTTCTGCTGGAACTGAACTTACCGCATCCCAGCGGTAAGGCGGTTTCGCTGTTGGAGCGCCAGATGATCCTGATGCGGGAGCGTTTGGCGGATCGTGAAGATCATCTGGAAGATCTGCTGGATACCGCACGTCACAATGACATGCAGCTTTCCCGCGTGCGCCGGTTAATTCTGGCGCTTTTGGAAGCGGACGATCTGAATGATCTGGCCGCAACCCTGTCCGAGCAACTGCGTAACAGCTTTGGTACCGGTCATAGCCGACTGGTGATTACCGATTCCGGTAGTGCAGATACGATCAATACTTCTCAGCTGGTGACTCAGGCGGACAACAGTCTGACTGCTTTGATTCAGGCGCTTTTGCAGAGTAACCGTACTTTTTGTGGTCAGGTGTCTGCTGAGCAGCTGGAGCAGTTGTTCGAGCTGGGCATGGTTGCCGATGGTTCGGCTGCGGTGATTCCGCTGAATCAGGATGATGTTAAAGGCTATCTGCTGCTGGGCAGTGAAAACCCGGATTATTTCCGTGCGGAAATGGGTACCGAGTTTGCGGCCTATGTAGCAGATGTCGTAGCACGCCTGCTGCATCATCTGCGTTAAGTCGGATATCCACGGTTCTGTAATGACGCTTTCCGGCTCACCTCTTGAGCAATCTCTGGAAGCTTTTCTGACCAGCCTTGCGCAACAGCAGGGCTCGCCCCATACCCTGAGCAACTATCGTCGGGATCTTGAGCAGTTTCTGCACTACCTACTGTCGGATGATGGCGCGGCTATATCCAGCTGGAAGGCGCTGACCCGCAAACAGATTCGTCATTATCTGGCCTTTCGCCATCAGGAAGGGCTGACTCCCCGCTCCCTTCAGCGTCATCTTTCCAGTATCAAAAACTTCCTTGGTTATCTGCAGCGACAAAAGGTGCTGGAGACAAATCCTGCCGATGGTTTACGCGCCCCTAAAGCGGCTCAATTACTGCCTAAGCCGGTGGATATCGATCAGCTGCAGCAGATGCTGGATCAGCCTGTGGACCAAAACGTTTCCGACAAGGACCGTATTGCCGAGTTGAGAGATAAAGCGATGCTGGAGCTGCTCTACGGTTGCGGCTTGCGACTGGCAGAACTGGTGGCGCTTGATCTTGAGAGTATCGATTTTGCTCAGGGGCAGATCCGGGTAATGGGTAAAGGGCGTAAAGAGCGTTTCTCTCCTCTGGGGGAAAAGGCGGCGAAAGCATTAAAAAACTGGCTTGACGTCAGAGATCAGTGGTTAAAAAACGAACCGCAAACGGCGCTCTTTATCGGTCAGCGTGGTAATCGAATTACGCCAAGCATGGTTCAGCAGCGGGTTGCCAAAGCGGGACAAAACGCAGGTATTGCTGATCGCCTGCACCCTCACCGTTTAAGGCATTCCTATGCCAGTCATCTGCTGGAATCCAGTGGTGATCTGCGGGGAGTACAAGAGCTGCTCGGTCATGCCGATATCAGCAGCACCCAGATCTACACCCGACTCGATTATCAGCACCTTGCGCAGGTTTACGATAAGTCGCATCCAAGAGCGCAGCGCAAAAAGAAACAGGATAAAGAGGGATAAAGCAAAGATGAGTATTAAAGCGGTCGTGTTTGATCTGGACGACACCCTCTGGGATGTAAATCCTGTGATTGTGAAAGCTGAGCGCGCTCATTATCAATGGCTTAACCAGCACGCGCCGAAACTGACGGCCCGCTTTACGGAACGGGAACTGCGCGGTTATCGCATGAGTCTTGTGCGCCGGCATCCCGAGCTGATGCACTTTGTCACCCGTTCACGTATGCGGGCGATGGATGAATGTTTGTGCTTATCCGGTTATTCCGACGTTGAAGCAGCTCAGCTTGCAGAACAGGCATTCGCGGTTTTCTGGCGCTATCGCAACCAGATAGAGCCTTTTCCTTACGCGTTTGAGGCTTTGGAAGGTTTAAAGCGGGAGTACATTATCGGTGCACTGAGTAACGGCAATGCGGATGTGTTTCAGACCCCCCTGGCAGAGTGGTTTGATTTCGCTTTCAGTGCCGAGGGGCTATCGGTTGCCAAGCCTGATCCGGAAGCGTTTCAGGCGGTACTGGATCATCTGAAGTGCACGCCGCAGGAGATTCTCTTTGTCGGCGATAATCCGGAGCATGATATTGAGGGCGCGTATCGCATGGGAATGAAAACCCTCTGGGTACAGGTGAAGCCTTCAGCAAAAGCACCGGCGTTCTACGATGCCCGTATCGACTGCCTGAGTCAGCTGCATCAGGCGGTGACGCAGCTGGATCGATAATGTCTCGTCCCCCTACGCTCCGCCGGAACGGGTGATAAAAAAACCAGAGCCGGGCTCTGGTTTTTTATGCTGCACAGCTAAGGAAGTTAAGCCTCTGGCAGATCCAGCTGCAACCATTCATCCAGCTTTTGGCGCAGTTGAGGTATGCCATCTTTTTTGAGTGCGGAGAATTGCTGCACGCTGACCAGATCTTCCCACTCATGCAGAGCCTGTTTAACTTCCAGCAATGCTTTTTTCGCCGCGCCTTTCTTCAGTTTATCCGCTTTGGTCAGCAGGATATGAACCGGTTTGTTCACCTTGTCAGCCCATTCCAGCATCATCTGGTCGAACTCGGTCAGCGGATGACGAATATCCATCACCAGTACGATACCGCGCAGAACCTGACGGTTGAGCAGATATTCTGACAGGTGGCGCTGCCACTCGAGTTTGACCTTTTCCGGTACTTTGGCGTAACCGTAGCCCGGCAGATCCACCAGTTTTTGATCTGTGCCGTTGTGCAGGCCAAAAAAGTTGATAAGCTGCGTGCGCCCCGGAGTTTTCGAGGTTCGGGCCAGTCGGGAGTTCTGAGTCAGAGTGTTGATCGAACTGGATTTGCCCGCGTTAGAGCGTCCGGCAAAGGCGACTTCGGCGCCAAAGTCCGGAGGGCACTGAGCCAGAGTCGGGGCACTGATCATAAAGCTCGCCGTCTGATAGTTCAGTTTTGGCGCGCGATCATCGGTGGTGTTTTGGTTCTGTTCGTTGTTATGGTCTTGGCTAGAAACTTCAGTCATGGCGTATTCAACTAATGGGGCAAAAGACAGGTTATATGGGGCGTTCACGTTTCCCTTCGGATTAGTATATAATGCCACCACTTTTTAGATGGTAGTGTACCATTCAGGTCGATTCGGCACGAACTTAAACGTCTTGTGTTACTTTGCATAAGATGGAAAATTGATCTGACACTGCCAGGGCTTTCCGGCAGGAGCCTCCCAAGGTTTCGGTCTATCAGAGAGCAGCTGCTCAAAGAAGCAGACTCTGGTAAGCCTCAGGAAAATAACAGTAATCACCTTAAAATTAGCAAGATTGGATTAGCAATGAAGAAATTACTGGTAAGTCTGGCAGTTACTCTTGGCCTGGTAAGCTTTGCGCACGCCGCTGGTGATGCAAAAGCAGGAGAAGCAAAAGCAGCCGTTTGTGCTGGTTGTCACGGTGTTCAGGGTATCGCTATGATCCCTAACTACCCAAGTCTGGCGGGGCAGCATGAAAGCTACCTGGCGAAGCAGATCATGGAAATTCGTGATGGTGTTCGTAAGGTACCTGAAATGACCGGTATGGTTACTGGCTTCAGTGATCAGGATGCTCAGAATGTTGCTGCGTACTTCTCCGCTAAGCCTAAAAACCTGGGTCAGGCAGATCCTGCCCTGGTAGCGCGTGGTCAGGAACTGTACCGTGCAGGCGACATGGCGAAAGGCATTCCGGCTTGTACGGCATGTCACTCTCCAAACGGTATGGGCAACGCACAGGCTAAATATCCTGTACTGAGCGGTCAGAACCCGGCCTACACTGCTGCGGCTCTGAAGAAGTTCCGTGACGGTGATCGTGCAAACGATCCGAACAACATGATGCGCGCGATCGCTGCAAAAATGAGCGATAAAGACATCGAAGCTGTTTCTAACTACGTGTTTGGTCTGAACTAAGATCCGTAGTTGTAAAAAGGGCCGTAAGGCCCTTTTTTTGTGTCTTTTTGCCCGCTCTATCCGGTGGGTATTACAGGTTTTCGGGAACTTTATCCACATCGTGGCGTATAGTAAGTTAACGTCATAACTTTATGTGATCGTCACATGTGATAACCGGGCTGATCGTTCGCGACCGGCCGATAAAACTTCCGGGCGCGCAGTCGCTCTGGCCTTAAAGGATTTTAAGCAATGGTAAAAAAACTGATTCAGCAGTTCAGCGCATTTGTCTTGTTTGCAGCTGTTTCTCTAACGACCCAGGCTGAAGACTTTAAAGAAGGTGTTCACTATATCAAGCTGAGTACGCCGGTTGCCGTCTCTGAACCGGGCAAAATTGAAGTGGCAGAACTCTTTTGGTATGGCTGTCCTCACTGCTTTGAGTTTGAGCCGTACATCGAGCCCTGGATTGAAAAACTGCCGGAGGATGTAAGTTTTGAGCGGGTACCTGCGACGTTCAGCAAAGTATGGAAGACACATGCAAATGCTTTCTACGCTGCGGAAGCGTTGGGTATCGGTGAAAAACTGCACAGTGATTTCTTTAACCGTATTCATCGCAAAGGTGAGCGCCTGACCAGTACTTCAGACCTGGCAGAGTTCTTTGCCGAGTATGGCGTCAGTGAGGAAGAGGCTGAGCGCGCGCTGAAATCCTTCGGTGTTAAATCCAAAGTAAATCAGGCGGGTGCACGAATCCGTGGCTATCAGGCGCTGGGTGTTCCTGCGATTGTGGTAAACGGAAAATATCGTATTGATACCAGTACAGCGGGTAGCTGGACTAATATGCTAAAAATCACAGAGTTTCTGATCGAAAAAGAGCGCCAGAGCTAGTTTCTCAGTAAATAATAATAAAACCGGCTGATTAAGCCGGTTTTTTTGTGCCTGAAAATCAGCCTGTCAGCCGCAAAAAGACCTAAAGGAAAACTTTTCGCAGGCAAAGGGTACAGAGTATGATTAAAAGGCTACTCTGCAAATTAAGCAATTAGTCTTGCAGTAACCGACATCGCCACCTCCCCTGCCTGGGGGAAGCCACTGGAGCGACTGTCGTTATAAAAACTATGGGCTAACAACTAATTAAAAAAATGAGGTCAACCATGACAAATGGTTCTGGAGCTCTGGGTCAGGTGGTCAACAAAATTGACGCTTTGACCGAGCTTGTCGGACGATCTATCTCCTGGCTAACCCTTGCCATGATGGTCGTTATGTTTGCGGTTGTTGTACTGCGCTATCTGTTGAATACCGGTTCCATCGCTATGCAGGAGTCCGTGATGTACCTGCATGCTGCTGTTTTTATGCTCGCTGCCGGTTACACCCTCAAGAACGACGGCCACGTGCGTGTGGATATCTTCTATCGGGAGATGACACCGGAGCGTAAAGCTTTGGTGGATTTCTTCGGTTCCATTTTTCTGCTGATTCCGGTCATGGTCTTTATGGGCTGGATAAGCTGGCAGTATGTGATGAACTCCTGGGCTGTTATGGAAGGCTCTCCTGAAGCGGGTGGTATCCATGGCGTTTATCTGCTGAAAACTCTGATTCTGGCAATGGTTGGCCTGATGCTGCTCCAGGCACTTGCTGAAGCCCTGCGTAACCTGCTTGTTCTGTTGGGGAAAGGTCCACAGGTTGAACATCACGTGAATGAGGAGAAAGTCTAGTGGTTGAGTTCCTGCCTCTTGTTCTGTTTGCCGCGGTTTGCGTGGTGTTGATGTTTGGCTATCCGGTAGCTTTGTCACTGGCGGGTACGGCACTGGTCTTTGCTGGTGGCGGAATGGCTTTTGGCGTTTTTGATATGGCTTTCCTGCAGGCTTTTCCTAACCGTTTGTACGGCATTATGACCAATCAGACGTTGATTGCGGTGCCACTCTTTGTGCTTATGGGTGTATTGCTGGAGAAGTCTAAGGTTGCTGAAACCCTGCTGGATGCGATGGCGCTGTTGTTTGGCTCCATGCGCGGCGGTCTGGGTATCTCTGTTGTTGTGGTAGGTATGCTGCTGGCGGCGAGTACCGGTATTGTGGGTGCGACCGTGGTAACCATGGGTCTGATCTCCCTGCCAACCATGCTGAAGCGTGGTTATTCACCATCGCTGGCGACCGGTGCTATCTGTGCAACGGGTACACTGGGTCAGATTATTCCACCATCTATCGCTCTGGTTCTTCTGGGTGACGTGCTGTCCAGTGCGTACCAACAGGCGCAGCTGAATATGGGCGTATTCAGCCCTAAAACGGTTTCTGTGGGTGATCTTTTTGTGGGTGCCATGATTCCCGGACTGTTACTGGTTGCGGCTTATATCGTTTATATGATGATTGTTGCCTGGCTGAAACCCGAAGCGGCACCTGCCGTAAGTCGTGAGCAGATTCAGGCGGATCGACATGTTCAGGAGCCTCTGGCAGTGATCCTGCTGAAAGGCCTAGTTCCACCTGTCGTGCTAATTGTAGCGGTATTGGGCTCTATCCTGACCGGTGCGGCGACTCCGACAGAAGCGGCTGGTGTTGGTGCCTTCGGTGCGGCGATTCTTGCGGCTTTCCAGAAGCAACTGAACATGAAGATGCTGGGCGAAGTGGTACGTTCAACCACTAACGTAACCGCCATGGTGTTCCTGATTCTGATTGGTGCTTCTGTTTTCTCTCTGGTGTTCCGTGGCTTTGGCGGTGAAGAGCTGATCCACCACTGGTTTGAACAGATGCCAGGCGGTGTTGTCGGTGCCATGATCATCGTAATGCTGGTGATGTTCCTGCTGGGCTTTATCCTCGATTTCATCGAGATCACCTTTGTTGTCGTGCCGATTGTTGCACCGGTACTGATGATGATGGGCTTAGATCCGATCTGGTTGGGCATCATGATGGCAATCAACCTGCAGACCTCCTTCCTGACGCCACCGTTTGGCTTTGCCCTCTTCTATCTGAGGGGCGTGGCACCGGCTTCTGTTCCAACGTCTGCTATCTATAAGGGTGTGATTCCGTTTATTCTGATTCAGATCTCAATGTTGCTGGCACTGACCATCTGGCCGGAACTTGCCACCTGGTTACCAACGGTGGTTTATGGTGAGTAATCACTGAACAACAGATCGTAGAATCAAAGAAAACCCCGATCACTGCAAAGTGATCGGGGTTTCTTTTTTATAGTGACTCTGCGAATAGAAAAATCAGGTATGAACTGGGATAGATCAGGATTTATTCCGGTCAGAATAATATGATTACACTTATCATTTGAAACCAAGTGCGTCGAATACAAATAGATCTGGAGATAGCCGGATGAAGAAAATGTTATTAGGTCTGGCAGGCGGTCTGCTTGTTATGGGGAATATGACTGTAGCTCAGGCCGCTGATCCGGTCTGGCTGGAAGGGAAAACTGATCAGGTTTACAACATTAAGGTTTACCACAGTCCGAGCTGTGGCTGTTGTAAGGGCTGGATTGAACATCTGGAAGATCACGACTTTCAGGTTGAATCGATCGAGATGAATGATGTGAATCCGATCAAGCAACAATACGGTGTCCCTCAACAGGGAGCATCCTGCCACACCGCTCTGGTCAATGGTAAGGTGATTGAAGGGCATGTGCCTGCGCAGGATATTAAGACCTTGCTGGCCTCACAAAATAATATCCATCTGCTGACGGTTCCGGGTATGCCGTCCGGTGGTCCGGGTATGGATTTTGACGGTGCCCGTAAGGATGATTTCTCGGTTTATGCCATGGATAAAAACGGCAAGGTGAGCACCTATAACCGGTATGAAGATTATTAAGATCTGACATCAGATATAAAAAAACGGAGCCCGGGGCTCCGTTTTTTGTTTAGCGATAAAGCCTTAAGCGTCGATACGCTTGTATTTCACACGTTTCGGCACGTCAGAACCGACACGCTTGTGGTAGTCCGCTTCGTACTCGGTGTAGTTACCGGTGAAGAATTCCACCTTGGACTCGCCTTCGTACGCCAGAATGTGCGTGGCGATACGGTCAAGGAACCAACGGTCGTGGGAGATCACAAAGGCACAGCCCGGGAAGTTCAGCAGTGCCTCTTCCAGTGCACGCAGGGTCTCGATATCCAGATCGTTTGACGGTTCATCGAGCAGCAGTACGTTGGCACCCTGCTTCAGGGTATGTGCCAGATGCAGTCGGCCACGCTCACCACCGGACAGGTCTTTGACAAACTTCTGCTGGTCGTTGCCTTTAAAGTTAAAGCGACCGGCATAGGCACGGGACGGCACCTGATAGCTGCCGATGGTCAGAATGTCCTGACCGTCAGACAGGGCTTCCCAAACGGTTTTCGAACCGTCCAGATTTTCACGACTCTGGTTCACAAACGCCAGCTTCACGGTTTCACCGATTTCCACGGTACCGGAATCCGGCTGCTCTTCACCGGCGATCATCTTGAACAGGGTTGATTTACCGGCACCGTTACCACCGACGATGCCCACGATAGCACCCTGAGGGATGCTGAAGTCCAGGTTGTCGATCAGCAGCTTGTCACCAAATGCCTTGGAAACACCGTGGAAGTTAACCACCTTGTCACCCAGGCGAGGTCCCGGTGGAATGTAGATTTCGTTGGTTTCGTTACGGGACTGGAAGTCCTGGGACTGCATCTCTTCAAAGCGTGCCAGACGGGCCTTGCTCTTGGCGTGACGGCCTTTGGCGTTGGAGCGAACCCACTCAAGTTCGGCTTTCATAGACTTCTGACGGGAAGCTTCCTGCTTGGCTTCCTGCTCCAGACGGGCTTCTTTCTGCTCCAGCCAGCTGGAGTAGTTGCCTTCCCAAGGAATACCGTGGCCACGGTCCAGTTCCAGAATCCAGCCCGCTACGTTGTCGAGGAAGTAACGGTCGTGGGTGATCGCCACAACAGTACCTGCGTATTCGTGCAGGAAGCGTTCCAGCCAGGCTACGGATTCCGCATCCAGGTGGTTGGTTGGTTCGTCCAGCAGCAGCATGTCCGGGTTGGACAGCAGCAGACGGCACAGAGCCACACGGCGGCGCTCACCACCGGACAGGTGTTCTACTTTGGCATCCCACTCCGGCAGACGCAGCGCTTCAGCAGCAACTTCCAGCTTACGCTCAAGGTTATGTGCGTCAGATGCTTCGATGATGTTTTCCAGACGAGCCTGCTCGGCAGCCAGTTTGTCGAAGTCCGCATCCGGCTCAGCGTAAGCCGCGTAAACCAGATCCAGCTGTGCCTGAGCGTCTTTGATCTCTGAAAGCGCTTCTTCTACCACTTCACGAACGGTTTTGCTGTTATCCAGCACAGGTTCCTGTGGCAGATAGCCGACATTGATACCCGGCTGGGCACGGGCTTCACCGTTATATTCGGTATCCACACCCGCCATGATACGCAGCAGGGTGGATTTACCTGCACCGTTCAGACCGAGCACACCGATTTTTGCACCGGGGAAGAAGGATAGTGAGATATCTTTCAGAATCTCACGCTTCGGTGGGACAACTTTTCCCACACGGTTCATGGTGTAAACAAACTGTGCCATAGCAGCAAAATGCTCCTGGTAGTAGTCTTGAGAAGTAGCGTTGGGCCCGGCAAGCAAAGAATGTTTTTGTCTGCTCGGGCTCGAATCTGCCTATGATAACTCAGGCAGGAAAAGATAACGAAGGTCAGTAGAAGCCTTTCTCTCCTTCGGGACGGGTTTTGAAACGGCGGTGCATCCACATATATTGTTCCGGATGCTGTCGTATAATTTTTTCGATGATCGCGTTAATACGAGCCGCATCCTGTATATCATCACCGGAGGGGAAGTTATTCAGCGCCGGAAAGTACTCTAGCTCATAGGTATTATCTTTCAGACGACGCACTGCCAATGGAACAGCTGCACACCCTGTCATCTTTGCCAGCCTGGCCGTCATCTTGATTGAGGCGGCCTCAATGCCAAAGAAAGGAGCAAAAACGCTGACTTTGCGGCCAAAATCCTGATCCGGTGAGTACCAGATCGCCCGGCCATTTTTAATGCGCTTGAGAGCCCCTTTGAGGTCATGGCGATCAATAGCTGCACCATAGATCCGCTTGCGGGATCGGGTCATGATCCACTCAAAAACCGGATTGTCGTGTTTGCGGTAGAAGGTGTCGATATCAAACCAGAGTTTGTTAATGGCGCCTGCCAAGTCCAGTGTACTGAAATGAATGCCAATAATAATCGCCCCTTTGCCTTCGTTAAGTGCAGCCTCAAGATGTTCCGCCCCTTTGATTTGAGTAATAGGGCGTAGATATTCAGGATCTCTAAACCAAGCTGTGGCCGTTTCCAAAAGGCCGATACCGTTAGCGATAAAAACATCCTTGACCAGCTTCTTCTGCTTCGAATGGCTAAGTTCGGGGAAGCAAAGTGCAATGTTAACCTCTGTTATATGGCGGCGCTTTGCGGCAAGCATCCATAGTAGATAACCCAGTATGCTTCCCAATCCGCGTTTTATTGGCCATGGCATAAAAGCGGCCAGCCAGATAAAAAAGAACCCTGCCCAGGTCGGCCAGTAGCGTGGGTGCCAGAAGCTTTCCGGGTAATGTTTTTTAGCCATCAGATTTCCTTGGGATTATCAGAGCGGATATTTTAAGGTTACTGCTCTGATGCAGCAAAGTTTTTACCTCTATACTCAGGTTTCGACTAAGGTTAACTACAAAAGTGCACACTTTGTAGGGATATTAAACGTGCATCAACTTGAATAAAGCTAAAGATGCATTAACCTTGAACCAAAATTCTAATGACTTATAAACTGTTATCGCGTTTACAGGGACTGGAACGGTGTAACGGAGATTTCAGTGCATGAAGCGTACATCCATTTCGACCCGTGTCTGGCTTATCCTCGGGCTTTTTGCCAGCGGCATGCTGGCCAATTCCTACCTTGAAATAACCAATACCCGCAATGCTATCCAGAGCTGCTATGAGGGCAATGTGGAGCATGTCGTTGATATTGCGAAGAGTATTCTCCAGCACTATCACAATCGACAGCTGGCCGGAGAGCTGACCGAAGCCGAAGCTCAGCGTTTAGCGGTTGAAGCTATATCTGCAATTCGCTACGACGGTGGTAACTATGTCTTTATGGGTGACGCTGCGGGTATTGCTATCAGTAACGGTATTAAGGAGTTGGTCGGTACCAATATTCTGGGAATGCAGGATCCGACAGGTTTGCCTCTGGTGCGCAATTTGTATGAGGTGGCTTCCAGTGGTGGCGGTTTTGTGGATTATCAGTGGCCTGACCCGGATGACAAAAGTGAACTACTGCCTAAAACCAGTTATGCCGATTATTTTTCACCCTGGCGCTGGACGCTGGGTAGCGGGTTGAATCTTCAGGCTTTGAAGCAGGAGGTGGAAGATTTTCAGCTGGATAGCCTGATCAATCTGATTCTGGTGATGATCACCATTGGGGTGATTGTGGTCTTTTTTGTTTACAGTGTGAATCTTCAGGTCCGTAAGCTGGTGGTATCGATGCGGGAGTTGGCCGGAGGGCATGGTGACCTGAGGCACCGTTTATCTCTGGAAGGGGGCAAAGAGGTTGCTGAAATCTCTGAATCCTATAACCAGTTGGCGTCATCGTTGGAAGAGATGGCCCGACAAGTGCGTCAGGACGGCGATCGCTTTCTGGCTGCTGTTGAACGCATGCAACCCGATGTTGTGATTCCAAAAGCAACCCGGACTGAGGAGCTGACCCTTGAAAGTGTGCGCCAGATGGTAAGTCAGATCTGTATTCAGGCTGAGGCACTTGAGCAGGCACATGAATCCCTGAAAGAGATGGCTGAACAGGATCCTTCAACGGGTTTGCTAAGTGCGCAGGCCTTTGAGCAAAGAGTTCGTGATCAGCTGCAGATTCTGGATAACAATACGCCTAATACCTTTGTTTTGGTGGGATTACATCAGCGTTTACTGCCTGATCAGGTTGCCATGATTGCAGGTACAATTCTTCACATCCTGCCTAATGACGTTCATGCCTGTTATCTTCCGGGAACAGGGTTTGCCTATTGGTCCAGCTTTACAGATGCTTCTGAAGGTATGCGCCTTGCGGTCGCTCTTCAGCAGCAAATCAGTGCAGAAATGGGTGATGAATTAGAGATCAGCCTAGGAATCAGCAGCATGCTGGGGGGGCATAAGAGTTATGATCTGCTCTACAGTGAGGCCGAGCGAGCGCTGATTCGTGCGCAGAAAGAAGGCGGCAGTCGGGTTTACGAATATTGATACCGGCTCTGAGCACTGACATGTATCCGGAATAAAAAAACGCGGCTATTGAGGCCGCGTTTTTGTACATTACGCACAAGCTTTTGCTTACGCCATAATGTGGTGGCCTGCGTCAACGTAATGCACACCACCTGTGATAGCTGAGGAGAGTGGACTGATCAGGAAGGTCGCCATATTTCCCACTTCTTCTGTAGTGCCCAGTCGATGCAGCGGAGAGTGGGTTTCGGCGCTTTCTACCAGTTTGTCAAAGTGATCAATACCGGATGCTGCGCGGGTCATCATAGGGCCTGGGGATACGCAGTTTACACGGATGTTTTTCTCGCCCAGTTCGGCTGCCAGATAACGGACAGAGCTTTCCAGAGCCGCTTTGATTGGGCCCATCATGTTGTAGTGGTCGACTACTTTTTCTGCGCCGTAATAGCTCATGGTGATCAGAGAACCGCCATTTTTCATCAGAGGTTCGGCAAGCTTGGCCATCCGAATAAAAGAGTGACAGGAGATATCCATCGCTTTGCAGAAGCCTTCATTGGTTGAATCTACAACACGACCATGGAGCTCATCGATAGGCGACCAAGCGATTGAGTGGATCACAAAATCGATCTGCCCCCAGGCTTCTTCTGCAGTCTTAAACAGCTGCTCCAGCTCTTCCTGCTTCACAACGTTGCACGGCATGAAAATTTTGGCATCAACCGCTTCAGCCAGCGGCTCAACGTGAGGACGTGCTTTTTCATTCAGGTAGGTCATCGCAATTTCAGCTCCTGCCTCATGCAGTGCTTTTGCACAGCCGTAGGCGATGCTGCTTTCATTAGCAACACCAACAACAATTCCTTTTTTACCTTCCAGGGATAACGACATTTCTTTTACTCCATTTATCTGCAGATTAAGCAGAACCTTGTTTTGAACTGTTAGTGAGCTTAGTCCCCGCAGATGCCAAAGCATTGACAGCTTGGAGACGTTTTAATGACATCGTTTTTGTAGGGACATTATGGCTGATAATTTGTGCATGTGCGAAAAAATAAAACCGCATGGTCACTCATGGCGACTATGCGGTTTATGTGAATCATTAACTTAATGATCAGGCGGCTGATTGAGCGGAGGAACCGTCAAGACCTGCAGTGATATAGCGATCACGTTTGCGATCTTTTACCTTGTCAATTTCCACCAGAATCAGACCATCAATGCAGTAGCCGAAATCGGCATCCACACTGAAGTCGAGAAACTCAATGCCACCCGGTTCACAGAGTTCTGTGTACTGTTTGTACAGCGTGGGGACGGTAACACCCAGATGATCCAGCTGTTCTCGCAGTATCAGAAAATCCTCCTGTACATTGTCACCGGCAAAAAGCTCATACATTTGCTGTTTTTCAGAGCTGCCCAGAGCATAGGGTGCATTTGCGCGGGCCAGAGGATGAGTTGAACCATAATAGTGACTGTAATAATGCACAATAAGATCTTTTGCCGCCTGTGGGTAGCTGTTACTCAGGCTGACCGGGCCAAACATATAGCGCACTTCCGGATGATGGCGCAGATAGGCACCGATACCAAACCAGAGGTAATCCAGACTGCGCTTGCCCCAGTATTTGGGCTGTACAAAACTGCGTCCCAACTCAATCCCTTTTTCGAGTTTTGGTGTCAGACCTTCTGAAAGACGGAACAAGGTACTGCAGTAGAGTGCTTGCAGCCCCTCGCTTTCAATGATCCGGCTCGCTTCTGCGATGCGGTAAGCGCCGACAATTTCCAGCTCCTCTTCATCCCAGAGAATGATATGACGGTAGTAGTGATCGTATTTGTCCAGATCCCGTTTCTCGCCACTGCCCTCACCCACTTTGCGGAAGGATATCTCGCGTAGTCGGCCCAGCTCTTTCATCACCACGGAATCCCGGAAGCTATCAAACAGATAGATCTGCTTACCGTCTTTGGTCTCGCCCAATAGCTGAGACTGTTTCAGCTCACGACGCAGAATGCGGCGATCTTCCGGATGAGCGATGCATTTTTCGGTCTGGAAAAGAGGCTTACGGTTTTTCGCCAGTCGATAAACGTGCTTTTTCAGCAGCTTGATTTTGTCCCGGTTCGACAGCGAGCTGATATCCAGCTGTGACAAAGGAATCAGCTGACCAATACGAACCGGTAGTGTGACCTGATGGTGTTTGAACATTTCCCGCATCAGCATCAGTGTCCCGATCGGCTTAGCCAGCGAGGACAGACTGTAAAAGAGTGAGGAATTACGGCCGCCCAGATGAATCGGCAGAAGCGGACTGTTGGTCTTGCGGGCAAAATGCAGAAAGCCGCTCTGCCAGCGATTGTCTTTGATACCCGCAGGGCCAGCACGGGAAACTTCTCCGGCCGGAAAGATAATCACAGCTTCGTCATTTCTCAGGGCATCAACAATACGGGCGGTGCTCTCTTTGTAGCCGGTCTGGCTCATGTTATCCACTGGCAGCAGCAGAGGCTGCAGCGGGGTAAACTGCATCAGAATATCGTTGGCGACAATACGGACATCCGGTCGTACGCCACGCACCAGCTTTAGCAGTGCCAGGCCGTCCAGAGTGCCGATCGGGTGATTGGCGACGATAACCACACGGCCCTCGGTGGGGATGTTTTCCCGCTCGTTCTCATTGATCGATAGGCTGAAATCAAAATAGTCGAGTACGTGATCTACAAATTCCGGAGCGGTGGCATCATGATGCAGGCGCATAAAGCGATTGATTTCGTGCTCTCGCGATAGCCAGCGCAGAAAACGAAACAGCCCGTTTTTAACCAGAGGATTCCGGCGGGAGATCGCAGGAAACTTCTCGCTGACAATGCGCTCGATGTTGATTGCTTTTTCAGTCTCGACTGGCGTTTCAATACTGACTGCTTGTTCGCTATTAACCACAAATCTATCCTTTATAGACGCTTTTGTGGCCACATTAAGCAGATAAAATGACAGTAAGCTGACGTTCAAGTGTCGTTTTGATGACAGGCTGAAGCCGGTTATCTGTTGTCAGGGTGGTGATTGGCGGAGCTATGATTCGCTAACACTTTGATATGCTGACGTTTAAAAAAACGAGCCCAAGTTTTAAATAGCAAGCTGAAGGGAGTATGAGGGTGACTCAGGATCATTTTGAAAAACTGGAGAAGATGTACCTTTCCGGTCGTTGTAACGACCTTTATCAGCCGGAAATCAGTGTCAGTAAAGGTGAAGCCGAAATCAGTTTTCAGATACAGGAAAGCTTCTTTCATGCCGCTGGCGCGGTTCATGGATCTGTGCTGTTTAAAGCATTGGATGATGCTGCTTATTTTGCAGCTAACTCCATGGAGAAGCGTTTCTTTATGGTGACGGCAAGTTTTACCACCTACTTTTTACGTCCCGTGAATAAAGGCCGCTTAACCGCTAAAGGCCAGGTGGTAAACCGGGGCAAGACTCAGCTGATTGCCGAGTCTGTGGTTTATGATGAGCGCGGTAAAGAGGTTGCCCGTGGCAATGGTGTCTTCGTTGCCAGTTCAACACCATTAAGTCCTGACGTGGGTTATGCCTGAATACTTTTAAACGCCACTACTGACGTTCGACGGGCTTTTGCAGCAGGACAACATCCTGATCAACAATGTCCAGTGTCAGACCATAATGCCAGGCGATCCAATGAAAAGTCCGGTCGCTGAAAAAAGTGATATGGGTTGGATCATTTTTATAATGCCAGCGGCTGAAGGCCTCCTGATCGATAACCCGTTTGGTCATTAGTCCCAGCCAGCCGCCAGGTTTCAGAATGGTAAGAAGTTGTTCCAGAACCTTTTTCGGTGAAGAAAGGTGCTCAAAGACTTCGGTGCTGGTGATGAAATCGTATTTCTTGCTCAGAACATCCGGGTTATTGGCAAAGTAAGGATCATAAACCGCCATACTGTGTCCGGCTTCTTCAAACATCAGCGATAAGGTTGGTCCGGGTCCACAGCCAAAATCCAGCCCCTGACTTGCCGGAGCAACACGTTCAAGAACGGGCTGAGACATACGGCTGAGAAACTTCCGGTAGCCGATATCTTCCGGGTTGTTCTCATGCTGCTCATAAACGGCTTTCTCGGCTTCGTGGTCCAGTTGCTGCTCTTTGGCAACGAACACCAGATCGCAATTCTGGCACTGCCAGTAATCCCGCTTTTTGTCCTGAGCGTAGTGTTGAATATCTTTACCGGTACAGAGAGGACAAATGTCAGTGCCTGGATCAGAGACGATGTTGGAACCGTTTTTGTTACCGGGAGCAGTCATATGTTTCCAGATAATAGACGTCTGATTGGTGAGAATTAGGACGTTTTATAACGAAAAAACGGGCATTAAGCCCGTTTTTTCTGACCTGATCAGGCTTGCTGGGCAGGCTGGAATCCAGTTTAGCGCAGAGACTCTTCGAGCTCCTGCTGAGCTTTATAAGCACGGAACTCTTCGTACATAGCACGCTCGGAAGTCGGGCTCATTTCAGCTTTGGCTGCTTTCATTGCGTTTTCGAAAACTTCTCTGGTTTGCTGCTGACCAAAACCAACCATGACGCAGTACTGGTTTTTCTCGTTAATTTTAAAGTAGCCGCTTTCAACTACTTTAGTGCCGCTCAGACTCTGATCAGTGACCTGCTTGGAAACACTTTCAAAGGTTGATCCAGAGGTCATCGCTTCTTCGCTCTCGGTGACGCGCTGGTATGTCTTGTCCATCGCCTTGATGCGGGTTTCGATAGACTGCGCGATCATTGCACGGGCATTAGCCGTTGCGCGCTTCTTATCCAGAGTCATGTTGCCGCTGGAAGAAACACATGCGCTTTCTGCGATGCCATCAGCCACTACAGGCTGATCAATCCAAGCCGGATAAGCAGGAGCAGCCGGTGCTTTTTCTTTTTCAGGCGAACCGCCACAAGCTGCCAGACCCAACGCCAGAGACAGCGCGGACAGTTTTAACCAAGATACTTTTTTCATGATTCCGGATCCTTTGACAACAACCTTTGAAACAAATGAGGATGCAGGGCATCGTGCGCATTGGTACGGCAGTGACACTGCATTAGCGTGATGGCAGATTAGCAAAAAAAAAGGTAACGGAACATAAAGTAAAGGCCTAAAAAAGCCCGTCCGGTTCACCTTTTGATGAACCGGACGGGCTTCAGGCACGATTCGCAAGGTTCAGTCTGATCGCTGAACCCGCTCATTTGTCTGTTTTATCAGAACAGGACTCGCGCGCGAATGGTGTGTCCAACGGTACGCAGAGCTTCCAGAGCCTGAGGGCTGTACTCTTTCTCAACGTCGACAACCACATAGCCTACTTTCTCGTTGGTCTGCAGGAACTGACCCGAAATGTTGATGCCGTTGTCAGACAGCACCTTGTTGATCTCAGACAGAACACCCGGCACATTTTCATGCAGATGCAGCAAGCGGTGCTTGCCTGGGTGAGATGGCAGAGCAACTTCCGGGAAGTTAACCGCGCTGGTGGTGGTGCCGTTGTCGCTGTACTTGATCAGTTTCTCAGAGACTTCCACACCGATGTTTTCCTGCGCTTCCATTGTGGAACCACCTACGTGAGGAGTCAGGATAACGTTGTCGAATTCGCGCAGCGGAGAGATAAACTCGTCATCGTTAGAGCGAGGCTCAACCGGGAATACGTCGATTGCAGCGCCCAGCAATTTACCGTTGCGAACAACTTCGGCCAGAGCATCAATATCCACAACAGTACCGCGTGCGGCGTTGATGAAGATAGAGCCCTGCTTCATTTCAGCAAACTGCTCGGCTCCCATCATCCACTTAGTGGCTTCGGTTTCAGGCACGTGCAGAGAAACGATATCCGCGGTGTTCAGCAGCTCTTTCATGCTGCCAACCTGTTCTGCGTTACCCAAAGGCAGTTTAGTGACGACATCAAAGTAGATCACTTTCATGCCCAGAGACTCGGCCAGAACCGACAGCTGAGAACCGATGCTACCGTAACCGACGATACCCAGAGTTTTACCACGGATTTCGAAGGAGTTTTTCGCAGACTTCAGCCAGCCACCGCGGTGACAAACGGCGTTTTTCTCAGGTACGCCACGCAGCAGCATGATGGACTCTGCCAGAACCAGCTCCGCTACAGAACGGGTGTTGGAGTATGGCGCGTTAAATACCGCAATACCGCGGATCATGGCTGCTTTCAGGTCAACCTGATTGGTGCCGATGCAGAAGCAACCCACGGCAACCAGTTTTTCAGCAGCGCCGAAGATCTCTTCGGTCAGCTGAGTACGGGAACGAATGCCAATAAAGTGGGCGTCTTTGATCGATTCTTTTAGCTGCTCTTCCGGAAGTGAAGCGGCGTGATATTCGATGTTGGTGTAGCCCGCTGCCTTGAAGTTATCAACGGCAGATTGGTGTACACCTTCCAGAAGAAGAATTTTGATCTTGCTCTTGTCAAGAGACGTAGTAGCCATGGTGCTGGAACCCTCTAACGGTCACGGCAGATCGCCGGTCTGAAATAAGCTGTAGCGAACTTCTGTTGTGGGTCAACGCGGTACAGGAGGATGCTCCGTACTGGGTGTGTTGTTGCGTTTCGCAGGGGTAACAGGGAAGTTTTGTTACTTATCCCAACAACAGGCGCAACATGGTAACACAACCCTGTGTAATTTCTGTTCAAGATTTCCTCATTTATCAATGAATCTGGTTCACTTATAAGCCGCATCTGACAAAAAATTTCAGCAGTGCCGTTTTGATCATGGTGGGTGTGATCACAGAGAATCTGGCCAAACCTTATTGGGCGGGAGTTTGCCGCTGGCAGATAACAGCAAGCCTTCTGATTTAAGACGTTGCACCTGCTCGTCACACTTGCCGAATTGTGAAACTTTGAATTGGCTATTCACTACCCGATGCCAGGGCAGCTGAGTGTCTTCCGGAAGCAGACTAAGCAGGCGGGCAACCTGACGAGCCGTTGTCCTCTGAGGTGTCAGCTCGGCAAGGCGACCATAGGTGGTGAAGCGCCCCTCTGGTATTTCATGCAGCACTAAATAAAGTGCCTCCCGGACGGTTGGTGTCGATGTGTTCATATATTTTTCCGGCAATTTGTCTGAGGACTGAATTTTTGTCCGGCATCATTTTCGATCACAGAGAATATTAAGGTATAGTTACGCCCCGTATTCTGCAGTTTTACCGAAAATCTGACTGCATTTATCGGTTGCAGCGCGAATTGTTGTCTGCAGCAGAGATTATTTCAAAAGATCGGCTGAGTCCGCTCTTAATTATAAAAATGGCTCACAGGTTCATCGATGGTCCATGTGAGACTGCCCTAATGTTTCAGGCAACGCATAAGAGCAGTTGCCGCTTCTGGAGACGACCATGTTTAAAACCAAACTTCGTAAGATTATTGCGGGTTCTTTATTGCTGGCATCCGGCCTGACAAGTGCGATGGTTCAGGCTGACGCTTCTGTGGCGATTACTCAGATTGTTGAGCACCCGTCTCTGGATGCGATTCGTCAGGGCGTTAAAGATGAGCTGGCAGAGCGTGGCTATGTGGTTGGTCAAAACCTGAAGTGGAACTACGAAAGTGCTCAGGGTAGCCCGGCGACAGCTGCTCAGGTAGCGAAGAAATTTGCCGGTGATGCACCGGATGTGATCGTTGCGATTACCACGCCTTCTGCACAAACGGCTGTATCTGCAGCCCGTGGTATTCCGGTTGTGTTTTCCGCTGTAACCGACCCTGTCGGTGCCAAGCTGGTTAAAGCGCTGGACAAGCCAACCCGTTGGGTAACCGGTACGACTGATATGCTGCCGATGGACAAGCATATGGAACTGGTGAAAAAAGTTGTGCCAGGGGCCAAAAAAGTGGGTGTGATCTTCAACCCGGGTGAAGCGAACTCGGTCAGCTCTGTTCAGATGGTGCACGAAGCGGCTCCTAAGCAGGGTATGAGCGTGGTTGAAGCAGCGGCGACCAAGTCTTCGGATGTACTGGCGTCTGCCCGTTCTCTGGTGGGTAAGGTAGACGTGATCTATCTGCCAATCGACAACACGGTTATATCCGCTCTGGAAGCGGTTCTGAAAGTAGCCGAGCAGTCCGATATCCCGGTGATTACCGGTGATACTGACTCTGTAAACCGTGGTGCGATCGCAGCAGTTGGTTTTGATTACTATCAGGTGGGTCGCCAGACCGGTGTTATCGTAGAGCGTATTCTGAAAGGTGAATCACCGAAGAACATCCCTGTTGAAGGTGTTCAGACAATGGATCTGGTGATCAACCCGGCAGCTGCCGAGCGCATGGGTGTGACCTTGCCTCAGGAGCTGATCGATCAGGCGAAAAAAGTTATTCAGTAAGTCGCAGCCCTGTGAAAAAGCGGCCGTAAGCGCCGCTTTTTCTCGTTAAGGCACGACTGATTTTTTTGTGGATAGAATTGATTCATCATTAACTTTATCTGCTTAGTTAACCGCTCTTCCCGAGCCCCAAACCTCTTAATGGGATCATCGTGAGTTCAATTGCCTTCTTTGGTGCTGTGGAGTCAGGCCTGCTGTTTGGTCTGGTTGCCTTTGGCGTCTTTATCGCGTTTCGTGTGCTGGATTTTCCGGATCTGACCGTTGATGGTAGCTTCCCGCTGGGCGCTGCTGTTGCTGCAACTCTGATCGTAACCGGATGGAATCCCTGGCTGGCAACGGCGATGGCAATGGTTGCGGGCTGTATGGCGGGCGCTGTTACCGCATGGCTTAATGTCCGGCTGCAGATTCTGAATCTGTTAGCGTCGATTCTGACGATGATTGCGCTCTACTCGATCAACCTGCGCATTATGGGTAAACCCAATGTTGCACTCTTGGGTGATGAAACCGTTTTCACCCCGTTTGAGAACTGGGATATCCCTTTCTATCTGATCAACCCGATTATCCTCAGTGGCTTTGTACTGGTGGTTTATCTGCTGTTTGTTCGGTTTATGACCTCTGAACTGGGCCTTGCGATGCGGGCAACCGGTGTGAATGCCAAAATGGCCCGCGCCAATGGTGTACACACCGGTCGCCTGACTATTCTTGGCGTTGCTGTCGCAAACGGTATGGTTGGGCTGGCAGGAGCTCTGTTCGCCCAGAGTCAGGGCACAGCTGATGTGACCATGGGCGTGGGGACTATTGTTATTGGTCTGGCTGCGGTGATCGGTGGTGAAGCGATTCTGTCTACCCGAACCATCGCCCGCTGGATTTTCGCCTGCCTGATTGGCGCTATTCTTTACCGACTGGCGATTGCCGTTGCCCTGAATGCGGACTGGATCGGCCTGAAAGCTCAGGATCTGAACCTGATTACCGCTGTGCTGGTGACATTGGCGATTGTGATGCCGCGTATGAAACTGCTGAAACGCAAAGGAGGTCAGGCATGATTCAGGTTGAACAGCTTGCAGTAACCTTTGGTGCCGGAACTCCCTTGGAAAACCGTGCATTAAGGGGATTGAATCTGACCATTCCTGAAGGTCAGTTTGTGACGGTGATCGGTAGTAATGGTGCTGGTAAGTCCACCTTTCTGAATGCTCTGGCCGGTGAAGTGCTGGCGGATCAGGGAAAAATTCTGATCGATGATCAGGATGTGACCCGCTGGCCAACCAACAAGCGTGCAGGTTTGGTTGCCCGGGTGTTTCAGGATCCATTAGCAGGAACCTGTGAAGCTCTGACCATTGAAGAAAATATGGCTCTGGCACTGAAACGAGGCTTGGGGCGTGGTCTGAGCCGTTCTATCCGCCATGAATATCAGGAAATTTTCAAAGAGCGTTTAGCTCGACTGGGCCTGGGTCTGGAGAAGCGTCTCGGGGATCGCATGGGCTTGTTATCTGGTGGTCAGCGCCAGGCGGTGAGCCTTCTGATGGCGACCCTCCAGCCGATGAAAATTCTACTGCTGGATGAGCACACTGCTGCACTGGATCCCAAGACTGCTGCTTTTGTGCTGGAGCTGACGAAGAATATTATCGAAGAGCAGAACCTGACGGCACTGATGGTGACGCACTCGATGCGACAGGCACTGGATGTTGGGGACAGAACCCTGATGCTGCACGAGGGTAATATCGCCTTTGATGTTGAAGGTGCGGAGCGGGAAGGGCTGGATGTGCCGGATCTGCTGGCGCTGTTCTCGAAAACCAAGGGCGAAGAACTGAGCGATGATAGCCTGCTCTTAGGCTAATCTTATCCTGAATCAGGTGGCTGGGCCTTTATCCGGGGTCTTAGCCACCGCCTTTATATAGCAAATCATGTTGCCCCTGATCCGTATTCTCTGACCCGCCCCTTTATAACTTTACTTCCGCCTTCCGATATTTTTATCCCTTCGGTCGCTTCGACTTTGATGCTTATTTCACTGTGGATGTCATTTCGCCGCAAAGATTCTGCTGAAACAGTGACTTCACCTGCTGTTTATCATAGCCCTGCGCTAAAAGGATGTGCAGTTTGGTGAATGCGGCTTCCAGGGTCATGTCCTGCCCGGAAATCGCTCCAATACGATCAAGCGCAGAGCCTGCTGCGTATGCACCCTGTTTAACGCTTCCATGAGGGCATTGGCTGACGTTGATAATGATCAGTCCAGCTTTGCTCAGTTCGTGCAGAACTGCAATCAGGTCGGGGTTGGAGTCTGGCAGGTTGCCTGCGCCATAGGTCAAAAGAATCATGGCCTGAACACCTTGCGCCATTGACTGTACTGCATGGGCGCTGATACCCGGAAAGAGGTGTACCAGGCTGACCGAGTTTGAGTTTAGCGCAGGAATGCAAAACGAAGGCTTTCGCCCTCTTTGCAGGTATGCCTGATTGAGTTGCAGATCAATTCCCGCCAGACCTAATTCGGGATGATTTGGCGAATCAAACGCGGCCAGAGCCGTACTACTGACTTTGCTGCTTCGGTTGCCTCTGAGCAGCCTGTCATGAAAGAAAATACACACCTCATTCAGTTCATCGCTGGCAGCAAACTGCATGCTGATCAATAGGTTGTTCAGACCGTCGCTTCGTTCTGACTGAAGCGGAATCTGGGAACCGGTGAGAATGACGGCTTTATCCTGACCCTGCAGCATGAACGACAATGCCGATGCGGTATAAGCCATTGTGTCTGTACCATGCAGAATGATGAATCCATCATAGTCAGCCCAATGCTGTCGAAGTAAGTCTGCCAGAGATTGCCAGTCAGAAGGCTGGATGCCGGAGCTGTCAATCAGCTTGTCCAATTCCAGAAAAGTATAGTGCGGTAAGTTGCGCAGAGGTGTTTGCTTCAGTGCATGTGCAACCTGATTTTCAAAACCTTTACCTGGCTGGAACCCCTGTTCAGAAGGCTGCATGCCGATGGTGCCACCGGTATAGATGATTAGCAGATGTTTTTGCGTCATAGTTTGTCTCTGTCTGCAGATGGTTTCGACAGGGGTGTAAAGACATGGGGAGTCACCCCATGTCTTTACCTGTTTTGATAGGCTGAGTTTATTGCAGCACTCAGCTTCTTGGGGCCAGCATGTTTTGAGGGCTTAACAGGTACTCAAGACGCTCTTCGCTCAACAGACCTTCCGCCAGAATCAGTTCCCGGACCGTACCTCCGGTATGCAGTGCTGTTTGAGCGATTCGGGATGCATTTGAGTAGCCGATATAAGGTACCAGTGCTGTGATACTGCCGATGCTGATATCCAGAAGCTCTGCACAGCGTTCGCGGTTGGCTTTAATTCCCCGGATACAACGATGTTCCAGCATGCGACATGCCTCACCGAGCATGCGCATAGAATTAAGCAGGTTGTAAATAATCAGAGGTTCCATCGCATTTAGCTGAAGCTGTCCTGCTTCTGCCCCCAGTGTTACAGCCATATCGTTTGCGATCACCTGAAATGCCGTCTGGTTCACGGCCTCCGGGATCACCGGATTGACTTTGCCTGGCATAATGGATGATCCCGGCTGCATTGGCGGGAGTTGTATCTCTCCCAAGCCTGTGCGAGGTCCGCTGGACAGTAAGCGCAGGTCGTTTGAGATTTTGCTCAGTTTGATTGCAAAACGGCGCAGAACGCCTGAGAACAAGACAAAAGCTCCCATATCTGAGGTCGCTTCAATCAGGTTGGCTGCAGGCACCATAGGCTTACCCGATAGCTTAGCCAGATAGCTAATCGCTAAACGAGAGTAGTCCGCATGCGTATTAATCCCGGTTCCGATGGCAGTGCCTCCCAGGTTGACTTCGCAGAGCAGTTGGCAAGCTTCGTGGAGGCGATCAATATCTTCAGATAAGTTAACGGAGAAGGCTTCGAATTCCTGTCCCAGTGTCATCGGAACGGCATCCTGTAATTGGGTGCGTCCCATCTTAACCACATCAGCAAACTCCTGACCCTTCTCTGAGAAAGCCTCAACCAGACTTTTAATTGCCACAACCAAAGGTTCAGCGGCAAACTGAATAGCCAGGCAGGCAGATGTTGGGTAGGCGTCATTTGTCGATTGCGAGCAGTTCACATCATCGTTGGGATGGAGATATTGATAGTCGCCTTTTTCATGGCCTAATTTCGCCAAGGCCAGGTTGGCGATAACTTCATTGGCGTTCATGTTCGTGGACGTGCCTGCGCCACCCTGAATCAGGTCTACGACAAACTGATTCTGCAGCTCACCCTGAGCAATATCTTCGCAGGCAGCGTTAATTGCCTGGGCTTTTTCAGGTGTTAAAAGCCCAAGGTCGTAGTTAGCTTTAGCTGCGGCTTGTTTTACCAGAGCTAAGGCGCGCACCAATTCCGGAAAATGGCTGATAGGCACCCCGGTAATGTTAAAATTTTCCAGTGCTCGCTGAGTTTGAATGCCGTACCAGGCATTACTCGGCACAGGTAAATCACCAAGAAGATCATGTTCAATACGGGTTGCCATAATAAGACTCCGAAAAAATGCGCTACGTTGGGCGCTGATCCGAACTGAGTAAGAAAAAAAGGGGAGACCGACCCGAGAGTTCGTTAACTCCCCCGCGCCAAAAAGGCGCTACAACAGAGAGCGTGCTTGAGCACGTACTGCAAGAGTTCTTTGATAATGGGTTAGCGGTTCAAAATGGATTCAACGTCAGATTTTTCAGCCCTTGATGCCGCTAGCTGATTGGCCCGAACCTGGTGTTCCGGTTCCAGCTCCCAGGCTGCTTTATCCAGGTTGAGGTCTGAGAAATCTGCCGGATTAAATACAGGTGTATCCTTGCTGTTTTTCAACTGCTGATCGTAATCTTTCATAATGCGCAGCCCTGTGCGGAACAACAGCGCCAGTGCAAGCAGGTTTGCCAAGGCTAGCAGGCCCATGGTGACATCTGCGAAGGCAAAGACAGTCCCCAGATCCATAATGGCTCCCCAGCAGCACAGGCAGATAATGGCTACCCGGAAGGCATTAAACAGTGTCTGGTTTTCTTCACTGAAAAAGTTGAGGCTGTTTTCACCCAGATAATAGTTGTAAAGAATGGTGCTGAAGCCAAACAGCAGCAGAGCGATACTGACAAACATACGACCCCACTCGCCCACATGATCAGCCAGCGCGATCTGTGTCAGAGCAATCCCCCCCACATCATCTGCTGTAGCTGGATCATAAACTCCGCTTAAAAGGATGATAAAAGCCGTGCAGGAGCACAAAATGACAGTGTCGATAAACACAGAGAATGATTGAACGACACCTTGGCTTGCCGGATGAGGCACGTAAGCGACAGCCGCAACATTAGGTGCGCTACCCAGACCGGCTTCGTTTGAAAAGAGTCCGCGCTTAACTCCCATCAGAATAGCGGCTCCGATACCACCGCCAATTGCAGGTTCAAGGCCAAAGGCGCTTTTTACGATGAGCGTTATGACATCCGGAATCTGTTGGATATTCATTCCAAGCACCACCAAGGCAATACCAAGATAGCTGAGTGCCATTACGGGAACCAAAATTTCGGAGATGCGGGCAATACGCTTAACGCCGCCAAAGATAATCAGACCGGTAATCAAGGCTAGGCCAATACCTGTGTAATAAACCGGAACCCCAAAAGCATCCTCAAAAGAGGTGGCTACTGAGTAGGATTGCAGGGCGGTAAAACCAAAGCCAAAGGTTACCAGTAGCAGTGCAGAATATACGGCCGCCAACCAGTACCACTTCTGTCCCAGGCCCCGGGCAATGTAGTAGGCAGGGCCGCCTCGATAGGTACCATCCGGCTCGGCTTTTTTGTAGGTTTGCGCCAATGTGCACTCAAAAAAGCTGGTGGCCATTCCCATAAGTCCAACGACCCACATCCAGAAAATTGCGCCGGGGCCTCCAAGGGTAATCGCTACCGCAACACCCGCAATATTTCCTCCGCCAACGCGACCTGCAACGGATAGCAACAAAGCCTGAAAGGAGCTCAAATGACCATATTGGTCCTTCTTAAAAGCCTGTCTTGTACCGAGAATCTGGAACATGCGGCCAAAATAGCGAAACTGAATAAAACGTGATGCCAGGGTAAACCAGACGCCAAGGGTGAGCAGGACGGCGATTAATACCTTGCTCCAGAGTAAATCGTTCAAAAAGTTGAGCATAAGAGATGTCTCCGCTTAGCAGCGATGCTGCTTTATTCTTGTTAGGTAGCTGCTATTCAAGCAAAGCTGCTGGCAGAGCCATATTTGGCGACTTGTGTCGTTATGGTGCTAGTTGATGCTGTATTTGCATTAACTAGCGTCACTCGGTGTTAGAACGAGCGGATTTGCTGGCTTATGATGTTTGAATAAGGGCAGGTTTAACGAGGCAACGGTTACGTTGAAGGGTGAAGAGTATGGCTGAAGACTTTCCGCAAAATTTGCGTCTGCTGTGCAGCTACTATAGGTCGATCTCAGATGTTTGCAGGCGTCTTGGGATCAATCGCTCGCAATTCAATCGTTACCTAAGTGGGCGAAGCCAACCCTCTGCCAATATGATGTTAAAGCTCTGTGATTATTTTGGTGTCGAAGCGTATGAAATCCACTTGCCCCACAGCCAGTTTGAGCGTCTGGTTAAAGTTCGCCCGCGCCGAACAGAGGAAGATAAAAACTCTCGTCTGGTTCAGAGTATTGAGCATCTTAAATCTCTGAATAGCTTGTCAGGGCTGGAAAAATATCTGGGGTATTACTTTGAATATTACCAGTCGATGGCATGCCCCGGGCGTATTTTGCGGACTCTGATTTGTATTGAGCAGCATGGGGATCAGGTGCTTTATCAGCGTACAGAGCGTTTAAGGCCGACGCCTGGTGAAAGGATCTGTCATGGTATTTATCGTGGAGTGGCACATTTGTTGGTGGACCGTATTTTTCTGGTGGATTACGAGACTCAAACCGGAAATGAGATGACACAGACAATTTTATTCCCTTCGTTTAAAAATCGCCTGACCCGGTTAAACGGTCTGAAGCTTGGGGTATCTGGTAGCGGAGAGCGTATGCCCTGTTGTGCCCGGGTCGTGTACGAATATCTCGGAACCGATGTCGATAAACACAAAGCCCTGTCACTCTGCGGTTTATACGAGCAGGATACAGATGAGATAGATACAGCTTTAAAACAGGGGATTGCCAATAGCATAAGTACTGATGAGTGGCATTTTCGGGCGCTGCCTTAATTCGTTCACGGCTACTGATGGGATATCGCTCCTGAAATCAACAATGACAGCGCAATCCTGTTAAAACAGGATACAAAAAGGCAAATCTTGTAAAGGATCACAGAATTTAAAATTAATATATGAGAGGATAATAGTGTAAATAACCTGAAGAGAGGTTCTGTTTTGGTACGAGCATTACTGGTCACAGTCTTACTGCTCTTTCATACGTCTTTGTTTGCTGCAACAAGCCACGGCTACCTAGGCGTTTTCGGAGGAGAGGTAAAGGTTGACGGTATGGAAACCAAAAAGGCAAAACCCCTGATTTATACTCTTGGTTATCGTTTGAGCTCACTTTGGGCTTTTCAGCTGGAGTATTCAGAGTCTGAGTTTTTGGGCGGGGTTGAGAATGGAAGCAACAAAACGCCTTTAAACATAGATTACTCAACAAAGGGTGCTTATCTTATGATGATTCACCCGATGGGGGGATGGGTCGATCTTAACCTGAAGTATGGTTACGTTGAGATTGACTACAATTTTATCAAGCCAGATGCGAATGCCGCTTATAAGGAGCGCTTTTCATCTGAGGGGCAAGCCTATGGTGGTGGTCTGACACTGAAAATGTCCAGATCGCTTGTACTGACATTTGATTACACCCAATTGCGTGATGATGCCTCACAGTTCAGTGCTGGTGTTGAGGTTGATTTGTAACGCCTCCTATCGAAAGGCTCTTATCATCAATGCTCAGAAATGCCCCTGGTAATGGGGCATTCTGCTTTGAACCCGACAACGGTGCAGCACTTCTAAAGTGCATCCAAGGCTTCCGAAAGTTTCGTTACGCCGATAACGTTCATACCCTCGATTGCTGACTTGGGCATATTAGCCTTAGGCACAATAGCTCTTTTAAAGCCGTGCTTTGCGGCTTCTCTGATCCGTTCCTGGCCGCTGGGCACAGGCCGAATTTCGCCCGATAAGCCTACCTCGCCAAAAATAACCAGATCGTGAGGTAGTGGTTGGTTTCTCAGGCTGGAGACCACGGCAAGTAAGAGTGCCAGGTCTGCACTTGTTTCCAGTACCTTTACACCACCGACAACGTTGACAAAAACATCCTGGTCACCAGTGAACAGGCCGCCATGCTTGTTGAGCACAGCCAAAAGCATCGCCATGCGGTTCGTATCCAGACCTACGCTGATACGCCTTGGATTGGCCATATGAGACTCGTCCACTAAGGCCTGGATCTCAACCAAAAGTGGTCGGGTACCCTCCCAGATCACCATGACAACACTTCCGGGAGCTTCTTCGTTTTCTCTTGTCAGAAAGATAGAACTGGGGTTTTTCACCTCTTTCAGACCGTTTTCCAGCATCGCAAAGACACCCAACTCATTTACCGCGCCAAAACGGTTTTTCTGGCCGCGTAAGGTTCTGAATCGGCTGTCGGCGGAACCTTCAAGCAGTAGGGAGGCATCAATCATATGCTCCAGTACTTTTGGGCCTGCCAGAGAACCATCTTTGGTCACATGGCCGACCAGTAAAAGAACGGTCCCCGTCTGTTTGGCAAATCGGGTGAGAGCTGCCGCGCATTCGCGCACCTGGCTGACACTGCCCGGGGCTGACTGAATATCATCCAGATGAACCACCTGAATCGAGTCCACTACCAGAATTTTAGGCTTCATCTGCTCGGCGGTATTCAGGATCGACTCAACACTGGTTTCCGGTAGCATTTTAAGACCCTGAGTGGGCAGATTAAGGCGTTGGGCACGCATCGCCACCTGCTGTAAGGACTCTTCGCCTGTGATATAGAGTGCAGGCATCTGTTGGGAAAGTTTGCAGAGTACTTGTAGCAGGAGTGTGGACTTACCGGCACCCGGATGACCACCGATCAGGATGGCGGAGCCCGGCACCATGCCGCCGCCTAAAACTCGGTCAAACTCACTGATGGAGCTGCTGAATCGCGGCAGTTCCTGCAGGTTTACTTCTGACAGGTCCTGAATCTGTCCGTCGGCTGCTCCGGCATAACCGCTTCGACCTGATCCGGCATTAGCGGTTTTACGGCTGTTCCCTGGGGCTAATCGCACTTCCTGTACAGTATTCCACTGGCCGCACTGACTGCATTGCCCCTGCCATTTCTGATAGTCCGCACCGCAGTCGATGCAGACAAAACCGGTTTTCGCTTTTGCCATGGTGACGCCTTTTAGTTCTCATATGCAATCAGGAGTGGGTAAATATACAGTATTTGTAGCGACTTGTGGATGACGGGGCGTGATCCCGATTGAGTGTATTTTTAAGCCTTCCATGGACTGCCTTTTCATTAAGGTAGGATGTCGGAAAACAGGGGAATCTGTTATCAAAGTGATACTGTCAGTTTAAGGAAGTGATATTTAGTCTTTAATTCCTTAATGCTATAAGAATCTTGTTTTTTCTGCGATAAAGACATATAAAACAGAGAACAGATAATAAAACTATGGAGCTAAACAACCCAATGAAACGTGAAACCATCGCCCTGCACCACGGCTATACTTCCGATAATCAGAACTCGGTAGCTGTGCCGATTCACCAGACTACCTCATTTTCTTTCGATGATGCTCAGCATGCAGCTGATCTTTTTGACCTGAAGGTGACCGGTAATATCTATTCACGCATTATGAATCCAACCTGTGATGTGCTCGAACAACGTGTTGCTGCGCTGGAAGGTGGTATAGCGGCACTGGCGGTCAGCTCAGGTATGGCTGCGATCACTTATGCGATCCAGACGATTGCGTCTACCGGCGACAATATCGTTTCAATCAGTGAGCTCTATGGCGGCACCTACAACCTGTTTGCTCATACGTTGCCGCGTCAGGGTATCGAAGTACGTTTTGCCGATAAAGACGACTTTGCCGGTATCGAAGCACTGATCGATAGTAAAACCCGTGCAGTGTACTGTGAGTCGATTGGCAATCCATCGGGCGGTGTCGTTGATATTGCAAAGTTGGCTGAAATTGCTCACAAGCACGGTGTGCCTGTAATTGTGGATAATACGGTTGCTACTCCTTTCCTCTGGCGTCCGATTGAGCAGGGTGCCGATATCGTTGTGCACTCAGCGACCAAATATATTGGTGGTCACGGTACCACAATCGGTGGCGTGATCGTGGATTCCGGTAAATTCCCATGGGCTGAACATGCTGATCGCTTCCCGCTATTGAATGAGCCGGACGTTTCTTACCATGGTGTTAGCTATACCCGTGATGTTGGTGATGCGGCATTTATTGCCCGTGCCCGTGTGGTGCCACTGCGAAATATGGGTGCAGCCTTGTCTGCCCAGAGCGCCTGGAACCTGTTACAAGGCCTTGAAACACTTGCCCTTCGTGTAGAGCGTATTTGTGATAACACTCAAAAAGTGGCTGAGTTTCTGAAAAATCACGAGCAGGTTAGCTGGGTTAAATACGCGGGTCTTTCTGATCATAAAGATAACGCTCTGGCCAAGGAGTACATGGGGGGCAAAGCCTCGGGTATTCTTAGCTTTGGTATTAAGGGTGGTCGCGATGCCGGTGCCAAATTCTATGATGCTCTTCAGTTGATTCTGCGTCTGGTAAATATCGGTGATGCGAAAAGCTGTGCCGCTATTCCGGCTGCTACCACGCACCGTCAGTTAAATGATGAAGAGCTTGCCGCAGCAGGAGTGTCAGCGGATATGGTGCGTCTGTCGATCGGTATTGAGCATATTGATGACATTCTTGCAGATCTTGATCAGGCGCTTAAAGCAGCGCTTTAATTCACCGATCAATAAAAATAGGGGCGCATGGCCCCTGTTTTTATTAGCATGAGCCTTCACGAAAAGTTCTTTGTTCATGAATAGCAGCGATTTGAGTTTTGAAGATACCTCTGGGAAAACGATACACTCTATTTTTACTGTTGCTGGTAGCGCAGCTTTCGGTTGCCGGAAAGCCGCCATCATCAGTATGGCGTCTGGGTATCCCTGTGTGGCTGGGCGCTGTGGCTGCTTCAAATGTTGCCGGTGCCGACTCATTTTCACTGGGTAGTGGTAGTTCCGGTGAAGTTATCTCTAACGAGATTACACTTCGGTGGAATGGTGAGTCCGGTTACCATTTTTCTGATGACTTCTGGTTGAGTAGTTATCAGCAATTCAGCTATACCATGTGGCAAGTTGAAGGTCTTAAATTGAGCCATGATACTGCCAATAACACCATTGACTTTATTCAGGGGTTTCGCTGGAATTTTGCTGATTATCGATTGTTGAGTTATGTCGATACCTCTTTAGGACTTAGCCTGCAAGCTAACGAAAAGGTGGGCGACATTAAGCTGGGCGACTCATTACAGTTTACCGAATACACTGGGCTTGGTGGTTATTTCACGCCGCGGTGGCAGTGGGATTTTGGTGTCCGCCATTACTCAAATAACTACATGCACCGAGATAATAATGGCGTCAATTTCTACCGTTTTATCATCAGCTACAACTATCAGAAAGCTGATTGATCCCTGTCTCTCCTGACTCTTGAGTCATAATGATTGCTTGTTTGTGAATCTCGTTATCGCTTAGTGTATTTGTCATACAAATATAAGTATGCCTTGCGGCTAGTTGCAGGATAATGTGTGATAACAACAATAATGCAAAGCAGTGAAAGGAGATTTACATGGCTCAGTTTTTAAGTCGCTTTCCGGTACCGGAAACCATTGACCATTTACCGGATGATCTGAAAGAAAGAATTCTGACGGTTCAGGAGAAAGCAGGGTTTGTACCCAATGTTTTTCTTATGCTGGCGCACCGCCCACTGGAAGCCAGAGCTTTCTTTGATTATCACGATGCATTGATGGAGCGTGAATCTGATACTCTGACCCCGTCTGAGAAAGAGATGATTGTGGTAGCGACCAGTTCCCGAAATCAGTGTCTCTACTGTGTCGTCGCTCATGGCGCGATTCTTCGTATCTACAGCAAAAACCCTTTGGTTGCTGATCAGGTCGCTATCAATCATAAAACGGCTGATATCAGTGAACGCGAGCGGGTTATGCTTGATTTCGCCTTTTACATTTCTCAGGAGGTCGGCGAGCTGAATGAGGAATGGGAGCAAAAACTTCAGTCGGTAGGTTTTAGTCAGGACGATATCTGGGATATTGGCGCAATCACCGCCTTCTTCGGCTTGTCGAATCGCTTGGTCAGCCTGACCAATACGCCGCCTAACCCTGAATTTTATCTGATGGGTCGCGTGCCGAAAGAGAAATAGCAACCGAAACATTCTGATAATAAAAAACCGCGATCTGTTTTGTGCAGGATCGCGGTTTTTGTTTCTTTACTGAAGGGTACGCGGTAGCGAAGACTCAGTGACCAGCCTTAAACATGATCGCAACAGCGAAAAGCATTAATAGCATGGTCGAGATCATCCAGAAGCTGAACAACCGGTCTAATCGACGGCTAAGGGTATCAACCCGCAGACCCAGCTTGCCTGCCCTGTCATTCAGCTGTTGCTGACTTGCCGCGCGATCATCATCAAAACTCTGACGAAGACGCTTTTGCTTGTCAGTCAGCTCGGTCACTCTTTCCCTGAGATGGCGGTTTTCTTCTTCAAGCCGGACCAGGCGCTCACGGGTTTCCAGCTGAAGTTGCAGGCTGGTCAGTTCGTGCTCCGGTGACAGATCCTGATGTGAGGTTGGTTCCGAACGTGTGTCTGTGTTCATACTACTTCCTTACCGGATCCGCTCCGGAGTAATAGGGAGAATCCCCACGCTTCAGTAAAAGATAGTCTTACTGGTGGTAACGTGCACTCAGCTCGTGGACCGCATCTACGAATACCTTAGCGTGCTCAGGGTTCGCAAACTGGTTGATGCCGTGGCCCAGGTTGAATACGTGACCGTTGCCGTAACCGTAGCTGTCCAGAATACGGGCCACTTCAGCCTTAATGCCCGCAGGAGAACCAAACAGTACGTTAGGGTCCATATTGCCCTGAAGAGCAACACGGCCTTTGGTGCGGGCGCGGGCTGCACCCATTTCAGTGGTCCAGTCCAGACCAACAGCATCAGCACCCGCTGCCGCAATGTGCTCGATCCACTGACCGCCATTCTTGGTGAACAGGATTACCGGAATCTTACGGCCTTCATGTTCGCGAATCAGACCATGTACGATCTGCTCCATGTATTTCAGGGAGAATTCCAGGTACGCAGGTGTGCTTAGAGCACCGCCCCAGGTATCGAAGATCTGAACCGCCTGAGCACCCGCCAGAATCTGGGCATTCAGATAGCTGGTTACCGACTCAGCCAGTTTTTCCAGTAGCTGGTGCAGAGTATCCGGCTGTCCGTACAGCATGCCTTTGATATGACGAAATTCTTTGCTGGAACCGCCTTCAACCATATAGGTGGCCAGTGTCCAGGGGCTGCCGGAGAAACCGATCAGAGGTACGCGACCGTTCAGCTCGTTACGAATGGTAGATACCGCATTCATCACGTAGCCCAGATCCCGGTTAGCATCCGGGATTGGCAGAGCGTCAACGTCAGCCTGGGTGCGAACGGTTTTCTTAAACTTAGGGCCTTCGCCTTCTTCAAAGTAGAGGCCAAGATCCATCGCATCCGGAATCGTCAGGATGTCGGAAAACAGGATGGCGGCATCCAGATCGAAACGCTCCAGAGGTTGAATGGTCACTTCACAGGCCAGATCGGCATTGCGGCAAAGATCCATAAAGCTGCCAGCCTGTGCACGGGTCGCTTTGTACTCAGGCAGATAACGGCCTGCCTGACGCATCATCCATACAGGGGTTACATCGACAGGTTGGCGCAGCAGGGCGCGGAGGAAACGATCGTTTTTCAGTTCAGTCATGATCTCATAAACCGGTTTAGACGTATGACATCGGCCTGCGGAGAACAGAGTTTCCGCTGCCGGAGTATTTGTGCCTATTGTACCGGAGACAGTCCCTCCCGCTAGCATAAAAGTCAAAGTTCCTGCAGGTAAAATTGAGCACTAGCACTTAAGTCGAGTTTCGGGTTAACACTGTTTTAAGTTGTTGAAAGGATGACAAATGTCAACTCGCTGCTAGAATGCTTGGTCTTCTAAGCCAGAAAAATTGGCCTTCTGATATCCGGTAGAGGTGAACCGTGTCCGTAACATTTATCGCATCCTCCAAGCTGCCCACGCCATGGGGAGTATTTTCTATGCACGGCTTCGAAGATCCGGAAACCGGTAAGGATCATGTTGCCCTTTCCATGGGGGATTTTTCTGATGGTGAGCCGGTACTGGCGCGCGTTCACTCTGAGTGTCTGACCGGTGATGCGCTGTTCAGTATGCGCTGTGACTGTGGTTATCAGCTTCAGGAAGCTCTGAAGCGTATCGCAACGGAAGGTCGTGGTGTTTTGCTTTATCTGCGTCAGGAAGGCCGTGGTATTGGCCTGTTGAATAAGATTAAGGCCTATCATCTGCAGGATGCTGGTGCTGATACCGTTGAAGCTAATGAGCGCCTGGGCTTTGGTGCGGATATGCGTGAGTACACCATGTGTCAGCCGATGCTGAATCATCTGGGTATTCGGAAAGTGCGTCTGATGACCAATAACCCACGTAAAGTGAAGGCGTTGTCTAACTATGGTGTTGAGGTTGCTGAGCGTGTGGCTATCCAGACCGGTATGAATCCCCATAACGAAGGTTATCTGGCGACAAAAGCCGGTAAACTGGGTCATATGATGGACCTGGACAACTTTACCCAGGCTGAAGATGTGGATATTAATCGTACTAAGCCGATTGATATCTGAGTGATCTGACGCCATCCGAGCCCAAAAAGGATGCCAATTGGCATCCTTTTTTGTGTCTGTCGTTTTGTTAAAGGCGCTGGGTTCAGGCTGAAAAGATAGGCTCAACCAAGTTTAGCGAGATAGGCTTTAATGCTGGCTTCAATACCTTCCGGATCCAGTCCGCATTCACTCAGCAGCTGAGCAGGACTGCCCTGATCAACCCAGCGATCCGGTAATCCGAGATTCAGTACCGGCTTGATAACGGCTTCCTGCATCAGTACTTCAGTAATACCGCTGCCAGCACCGCCGGAAATCGCATTCTCTTCAATCGTTACCAGCAGATCGTACTCTTTGGCGGCTTCAAGAATCGCGTTCTGATCCAAAGGCTTAACAAAACGCATATTGATCAGGCCATAGCCGTTCTTCTCAGCAACCTGCTGAGCGGGAGCGACCATAGAACCAAAGGCCAGAATCGCGACCTTTTTAACCTGAGTATTTGCTGTGCCCGACAAGCGCTTTTCGGCCTGGCCGATAGGCAGTGCCGTCATCTGTTGTTGAATCTCAACGCCCGGGCCGGTACCCCGTGGATAACGAACCGCGGCAGGCCCTTCATACTGGTAACCGGTATAAAGCATCTGACGGGTTTCGTTTTCATCGGCAGGAGCCATGATCACGATGCCGGGAACGCAGCGCAGGAAGCTCAGATCCAGCGTACCGTGGTGAGTCGGGCCATCTTCGCCCACAAGGCCCGCACGGTCGATGGCGAAAAGAACGTCCAGATTCTGAACCGCCACATCGTGCACCAACTGATCATAGCCGCGTTGCAGAAAGGTTGAGTAAATCGCGACAACGGGCTTCAGGCCATCACAGGCCATGCCTGCCGCCAAAGTGACAGCGTGCTGTTCGGCGATAGCCACGTCGAAGTAGCGTTCAGGATATTGTTTGGAAAACTCAATCAGGTCGGAGCCTTCGCGCATCGCCGGAGTGATACCCATCAGGCGCTCGTCCTGGGCCGCCATATCGCAGAGCCATTGACCAAAAATATTGGAGTACTTAGGTTTTGAGACTGGCTTGGCGGCTGGTTTTACCTCGGCTTCTTCTGCTTTGGCTTCTGGCTTGTGATCTTTTTCCAGCTTGGTAATGGCGTGATAGCCGATAGGATCGGCCTCTGCCGGTGCAAAGCGCTTGCCTTTGCGAGTGATCACATGCAGGAACTGAGGGCCGCTCAGGTCCTTGATATTGTTCAGAGTGTTGACCAGAGAATGCACATCGTGGCCATCAATGGGACCGATATAGTGAAAGCCCATCTCTTCGAACAGGGTGCTTGGCGACACCATGCCCTTCATATGCTCTTCGGTCTTCCGGGCCAGCTCCCAGGCCATCGGTAGCTTGGACAGCACTTTTTTACTGCCTTCCCGCATACGGGTGTAAGCCTTACTGGAGAGAATCTTGGCCAGATAAGTCGCAAAACCGCCAACATTTTCCGAGATCGACATCTCGTTGTCGTTCAGAATGACCAGTAGATTAGCATCAACGTGAGCCGCATGTGACAGGGCCTCAAAAGCCATGCCTGCTGTCATAGCGCCGTCACCGATGATAGCCGCAACATGACGGTTAAGATCCTGCTCACGGGCAGCGATAGCCATGCCCAGAGCTGCACTGATAGAGGTGCTGGAGTGGCCTACGCCAAAGGTGTCGAATTCTGATTCGGCCCGTTTAGGAAACGCTGCAATACCATCGTATTGGCGGATGGTGTGCATCTGCTCGCGTCGGCCGGTGAGAATTTTGTGGGGATAAGCCTGATGACCGACATCCCAGATCAGTCGGTCATTCGGCGTGTTAAAAGCAAAATGCAGAGCAACCGTTAGCTCGACCACACCCAGTCCGGCGCCAAAATGACCACCGGTCTGACCGACCGAGTACAGCAGAAACTCCCTCAGCTCGTTGGATAGCTGAGGGAGCTGATTGACATCCAGTTTGCGCAAATCTTCCGGCAAACTGATCTGATCTAACAGAGGCGTTGCCGGGCGGGTTAGCGGTATTTCCTGAAACAGTGTGTAGTCGGACATAGGCATAAGTTCTGTACTAACCGGTTAGTGATTGCGCTGAATCACATAACGAGCCAGCTCTCTTAAAAGATGGGCTTCCGGGCCGAAACCTTCCAGTGCGGACAAGGCTGTATCAACCAGTTCATGGGCTTTGGCTTTTGCCTGTTCAAGTCCCAGCAAGGCCGGATAAGTCGGCTTATCCAATGCGGCATCAGCACCAGCCTGCTTACCTAAGGTCGTTGTGTCACCCTCAACATCAAGAATGTCGTCCTGAACCTGGAAAGCGAGTCCCAGAGCCCTAGCATAGATTGTCAGTGCTTCCAGTTGCTCTTCGCTGGCATCGCCTGCTACAGCGCCCATACGGACACTGGCACAGATCAGAGCACCTGTCTTATGACGATGCATGTTTTCCAGTGCAGAGACATCCAGTGTATGGCCAACAGATGCCAGATCGATCATTTGGCCGGCGACCATACCCAAGGCGCCGCTGGCCTGGGTCAGTTCCTGCAGTAATTGCGGCAGATGGTCCGGATTGTTGTGCTTTAGCAAAGCAGAAAATGCTGCCGTTTGCAGAGCGTCCCCTGCCAAAATGGCGGTGGCCTCATCAAACTTGATATGGCAGGTCGGTTGGCCTCGACGCAGGTCATCATCGTCCATCGCCGGAAGGTCATCATGAACAAGTGAATAGGCATGTATCAGCTCGACAGCAGCAGCAGGTGCATCTGCTGCTTCAATCTGCCCGGTGACCGCCTGACATGCGGCATAGGTCAGAACAGGGCGGAAACGTTTGCCACCGTTGAAAACACTGTAGCGCATCGCCTCCAGCAGCTGGCCAGAGGCAGAGGTCGAGACGGAGAGAAGCAGGTCAAGCTGATGGTCAGAACGCTCCATCAGCGGTCTAATGTGTTCTTGGATGCTCACGTTGGGCTACTATTCCGTAATGGTAGGTGGCGATAAGGGTGCTTCGTTAAGCTGGCCGTTTTCTTCCAGCAACTGACTGACTTTCTGCTCGGCCTGAGTCAGCTTATTCTGGCAGTCCCTGATCAGACGAATCCCGCCCTCAAAAGCTTTCAGAGATTCTTCCAGAGAGAGTTCACCTGCCTCAAGCTGAGAGACCAGCTGCTCCAATTCGGCCATTTTACCCGCAAAGTCTTTTGCTTTGGGCTGAGCCATCACCAAACCTCCGAATTTCTACCACTTAGCGCAAACCGGCAGACGTTACCGGAGAATATGTATTGGTTCAATAGCGAAAAAGACGCGAATAATATTAGGATTATAAACTTTAATTAAATCAAAGGGTTGTAATTTTATGCTGTGCTTAAATAAGAGAAATACTAACTATGGCTACCTGACAGGCTAAAACTCTTAGGGGAAAGCCATTCAACCCATGAGGAAAAGCCGCTATTATACGCCCAGAATTTAAAAAGTTGCATAATGTTACAAAGGCTTCCTTTGGCCGTATTATGTGCTATCTCTTTGTTAGAGCCACCAACTTCGTATCAAGGAACCAAGGAGTTCTCTGTGGATATAGCTACCCTGCTTGGTATTATCGGCGCAATCGGTATTGTTGCTATGGCAATGATTCTCGGTGGCGACCCTGTCATTTTCGTCAACATTCCCTCCTTGCTGATTGTTATCGGCGGTTCCTTATTTGTTGTTCTGTCGAAGTACAGCCTTGGCCAATTTCTGGGAGCCGTAAAAGTTGCTGTAAAAGCCTTCGCCTTTAAGCTGGAATCAACCGAAGAGATTATTGGTGTTTTGGTTGATGTGGCTCAGGTGGCACGTAAAGGTGGTCTGCTGGCGCTGGAAGATAAAGAAGTTGATAACAAATACCTGAAAAATGGTATGCAGCTACTGGTGGATGGTCAGGACCGTGAAGTCGTGCGTACGATGTTGAGTAAGGATCGTGCGATGACTCTTGAGCGTCACAAGTGGGGGGCAAAAGTGTTTACCTCTATTGGTGATGTTGGTCCGGCGATGGGTATGATCGGTACCCTGATCGGCTTGGTTCAGATGTTGTCGAACATGGATGATCCTAAATCTATTGGCCCGGCGATGGCGGTTGCACTTTTGACGACCCTTTATGGTGCGATGCTGGCAACCATGATTGCAATTCCTATTGCTGATAAGCTGACTCTGCGTATGACAGAAGAAGCTCAGATTCAGTCGATTATTATTGATGCGCTGTTGGCGATTCAGTCTGGTCAGAATCCACGTGTTATTGAAGATATGCTACGCACTTATTTGCCGGCGGGTGTGCGTGATGATGCCACCTTCGACCAGCCTGCTCAGGAATAAGCTGGTTTTTTCGGAATAAACAGGATTGTTCTCAAGGCCCGTTCGGGCTTTGAGCTGAAGCATTAGGTATTTCAGGGTTCAATATGAGTGATGATGTAGAAGAGTGCGACTGCCCCCCACCGGCTGCCGCCTGGGTAATGACATTTGCTGACCTGATGTCGCTGCTGATGTGCTTCTTTGTACTCCTGCTCTCTTTTTCTGAGATGGACGTCACTAAGTTCAAGCGTCTCGCGGGTGAGCTATCTAAAGCCTATGGTATTCAGCGCCAGATTCAGGCGAATGATATTCCTATGGGTACCAGTGTCATTATGGAAAATTATACGCCAGGTAAGCCTGAGCCAAACCCATTGGAGATTATCCAGCAAAAAACCACAGAGCTAGAGTCGCGTCTCAGAACTGAAAATGTTGATACGGTAACGGATCAGGAGGTTCAGACGCAGGCTGATGCGGAGGCGATTGCTAAAATTCTCAAAGAAGAGATTGAGGAAGGCAAAATTCAGGTTGAGACCCGCAAGCGCAATATTATTATCCGCGTCGAAGAGAAAGGCTCTTTCTCTCCGGGTAGCGCTGTGTTGTCTGAGCAGTTTGAGTTGGTGATGGATAAGATTCGTCAGGCTTTGGCATCGACGCCAGGTAAAATCACCATCGAAGGTCATACGGATGATATTCCGATTAATACGGATCGTTTCCGTTCAAACTGGGATCTGTCTTCTGCGCGTGCATCTTCTGTAGCTTTTGAGCTGGAGCTGGATAACCTAGTAGAGTCTTCACGGATGAAAGTGATTGGCTATGCCGATACCAAACCCCTTGTGCCCAATGATAGCCGTGAAAGTCGGGCTAAGAACCGCCGGGTAGAGATTGTGGTTGATCAGGGGGCTAATGAGGAAAATGGTGCGATCAGCTTCCTGAACGAGCAAAATGAAGAAGCAAAAGCTCAGGGTAGCGAGATTAATCTTGAGATTGAAGAGCGGGTGTTTGAGTTAAAACCGGAAGAGGTTTTCTGATACGCCAAGAATATTATGTCGCAAAAAAGCCCGATGCTATGAAGTGACCCCCAATAGTTGGACACCCAACATTGGGGGTTCTTTTTATGGCAAAGTACAGTCGCTCACTCAAAATA
>JBLWSY010000003.1:0-259092 GCA_048270425.1 Oceanospirillum sp. | reverse complement strand
TACGCTTCAGATAAGTGGTCATCACATTTCTCCAGTTTAGGATAGAAAATGTGTCAACCTTATTCAGGACGGGACACCGGTTATAAAAAAGCCCGCTGATGATTTTTCCGTCAGCGGGCTTTTTTTGTGTTGGCTGCAGGGTTGGCGATCAGGCGTTTTGACGAGCCATATAGTTGGCCAGGAAGGTGTCAAAATCCACCAGATCTGCCGCCTCCAGATCCGATTGCTGACGGATAGAGCTTTCAGAAAGCTGGTTGAATAGGGCTTCGCGGGCTTTATTAATCGGTGCTGTACGCAGCATTTCGGCCTGCTGATTTGCCTGCTGTTGAGCAAAAGCGGTGAAGCTGCCAGCTTTACGAATAGCCTCAAGTACCTTAGCTGATGGTGTCAGCTCCGGCTGATCAATTAACGCACGGAAATCATCCAATGCGGCCTTATGTTCCGCTTTGTCATTGGCGCTATCCAGCAGATCCGCCACCGGTTGCAGGCGATCAAACAGCTGATGACTCCATTGTTCACGGGAGATGTCACCCTCTGGTGTTTGCAGCATAAGACCCGGTTCCCGACCCCGGTTAACGATCTTGCTATGGTTCTCATCCAGCATTTCGCACTCGTCATCAGGGATCTGCGCGCTGTTTTCCAACAGACAGAACAGCAGGAAGGTATCAATAAAACGTGCCTGAGTTTCGGTAATACCGATCGCTTCAAACGGGTTCAGATCGATGCAGCGTACCTCAATGTACTCAACACCACGCTCGGTCAGGGCTTCAGAGGGACGTTCACCGCTTTCGGTGACACGCTTCGGGCGGATATCACTGTAATACTCGTTTTCAATCTGCAGGATGTTGGTATTGAGCTGACGGTACTTTCCATCAACCTTTACACCCAGCTCTTCGTATGGCGCATAAGGAGTCTTGATCGCGTGAGTCAGGGTGCGAACGTAGTTTTCCAAAGAGTTAAAACAGATCTTAAGGCTCGACTGAACATTGTTCTGATAACCCAAACCGCTCATACGCAGAGAGGTAGCGTAGGGCAGGAACAGGGTGTCCTGATCCAGTTCATCCAGCGGATGCTGTTTACCCTCGACGAAGCTTTTATCCACAGCGGGTGAAGCTCCGAACAGGTAAAGCAGCAACCAGCTGTAGCGACGGAAGTTACGGATCAGGGCAAAATATTGTTCGGAGATAAAATCCTGCAGCACTTGGGGATCTTTGGCATCGCGCTCAGGGTATTTCAGGTGCAGCAGTGCTGGCCACAGCTGCTCCGGCAGGGAGAAGTTGTAGTGCAGACCGGCAATCGACTGCATAATACGGCCATAACGCCAGGACAGACCATGGCGGTAAACGGTTTTCATAGTGCCCGAGTTTGAGCTGCCGTAGCGGGCAATCGGTACACTTTCGTTACCCTGTAGCTTGCAGGGCATACTGGCTGGCCAGATGACCTCATCGTCCAGGTTGCGATAACTGAAGGCATGCAGATCTTTCAGAAATTCCAGTGTTTCACTCAGCTTGCTGGATACCGGCGTAATAAACTCCAGCAGCGCTTCAGAATAGTCTGTGGTGATATAGGGGTGGGTCAGGGTTGAACCAAGAGCCTTAGGGTGATCGGTTTGCGCCAGGTTGCTGCTGGGTGTTGTCCGTAAGCCTTCCTTTTCGAGTCCGCGTTTGATCTGGGTAAACAGGCCTCGCTGGGCAACAGGGCGTAAAAACTCGATACGATCTTTAATGGTTTTGGTCAAGGTGCTTCCCCTAATACCAACCGGCCTGGCCGGCGCATTTAGCGTTTTAGTCGCTGAAATATTGACGATAACAGCGGATTCGTCTGCAGAAAACCGGCCTGTGCCAGTCGAAAAAAGCCTGATCTGGCAATATGGGGGCGCAGAATCAGGCTTCAAGTTGTGTCGAGAAAAAGTTGGACGGCCAAATTAATCGACAGTAATTCTGACTGCTTTAGTCAGAATACTTTAATGGCGCTATTTTCGCTGTTTTTGCTGTGCCTGGGCAAGCAACATTCCCAACGTACCCATACCGCCACCCTGGCTGCCCTGTTCTTTACTGCTCTGACCGCGTTTATTCTGATTGGCAGAAGAGTAGTTACGACCACGCCCTTTATCGTTACCGGCACCACTACGGCTTTGCTGTGCTTCCGGTTCATCGTTCAGGCGCATCGACAGCGCGATACGGCGGCGCTGCTGATCCACATCGATCACCTTAACCTGCACAATATCACCAGCTTTCACGACGGTACGGGGATCTTCCACAAAGCTGTTGGATAGCGCCGAGATATGCACCAGGCCATCCTGATGCACACCTACATCCACAAAGGCACCAAAGTTGGTGACGTTGGTTACGGAGCCTTCCAGAATCATGCCCGGCTTAAGGTCGCTGATCTCTTCCACGCCTTCCATAAATTCAGCCGCTTTAAATTCAGGGCGCGGGTCACGGCCCGGCTTATCCAGCTCTTTCAGAATGTCGGTTACTGTTGGCAGACCGAAGTTCTCATCGGTGTATTTCGCCGGGTTTACACCCTTGAGGAAGCCGGAATCACCGATCAGGCTATCCACTTTACGACCGCTGTTTTCAGCGATCTTTTTCACCACCGGATAGGCTTCCGGGTGAACCGCAGAGGCGTCCAGCGGGTTTTTGCCATTCATAATACGCAGGAAGCCCGCGCACTGTTCAAAGGCTTTAGGACCAAGGCGTGCCACTTTTTTCAGATCAGTACGGCTATTGAAGGTGCCGTTTTCATCGCGATAGCTGATGATGTTCTGAGCCAGTGTTGCGTTCAGGCCGGATACCCGGTTGAGCAGTGCCACAGAGGCGGTGTTCACATCCACGCCAACGGCGTTCACACAGTCTTCAACTACCGCTTCAAGGCTGCGGGCCAGCTGGGTCTGGGACACGTCATGCTGATATTGACCAACACCAATCGACTTCGGATCGATTTTCACCAGCTCCGCCAGCGGGTCCTGCAGGCGGCGGGCGATGGATACCGCACCACGGATGCTTACATCCAGATCCGGGAACTCTTTCGCGGCCAGCTCAGATGCGGAATACACAGAAGCACCAGCTTCGCTGACCATGATTTTGCTGACTTTACGATCTTTGATCAGTTTGACCAGATCTGCGGCCAGTTTGTCGGTTTCCCGGGAAGCTGTACCGTTACCGATACTGATCAGATCGACATTATGCTTGCTAACCAGTGCTGCCAGAACCGCCAGCGATTCGCGCCATTGATTCTTCGGTGCATGAGGATAGATAGTGGCGTAATCCAGCAGCTTGCCGGTGTGATCAACAACGGCAACTTTTACGCCGGTACGCAGACCCGGGTCGAGACCCAGAGTCGCGCGTGGTCCGGCAGGAGCCGCCAGCAGCAGGTCTTTCAGATTGCCGGCAAAAACCTTGATCGCCTCGGCTTCAGCGTCTTCACGCAGGCGGGTCATCAGTTCGGTTTCGATATGAGTCAGTAGCTTAACGCGCCATGTCCAGCGCACCACCTCTTTCAGCCATGCGTCTGCAGGCCGCTTCTGATCTTCGATACCGAAATGGCGGGCGATGATCTCCTCGCAGGGATGAATCTTGAGTTCTTCCGCTTCCGGCAGAATAATCGCCAGCTGCAGGGCGCCTTCGTTACGCCCCCGGAACATCGCCAGGGCACGGTGAGATGGGGTTTTGCTGACCGCTTCGTTGTGTTCAAAGTAGTCGCTGAATTTTTCGCCAGCCTGTTCCTGACCGGGAACCACGCGGGACTGCAGCTCACCCTGTTGCCAGAGTTTTGTGCGCAGGGTATCCAGCAGGCTGGCGTCTTCACTGAAGCGTTCCATCAGGATCTGTTTGGCACCGTCCAGCGCAGCCTTGGCGTCGGTTATACCGGCATCGGCGTTGAGGTAATCTTCGGCGGCCGTTTGCGGGTCCGTTTCCGGATTGTTAAACAGCAGATCTGCCAGAGGCTCAAGACCGGCTTCTCGGGCGATCTGTGCTTTGGTACGGCGCTTAGGCTTGTAGGGCAGATAGAGATCTTCCAGACGGGTTTTGGTCTCTGCAGCCAGAATGTCAGCTTTCAGTTCGTCGCTCAGTTTGCCCTGATCGTCGATGCTTTTCAGAACGGTACTGCGGCGGTCTTCCAGTTCACGCAGGTAGCGCAGGCGCTCTTCAAGGTTACGCAGCTGGGTGTCGTCCAGGCCGCCGGTGACCTCTTTACGATATCGCGCGATAAAGGGAACGGTTGAGCCTTCGTCCAAAAGGGCAACGGCAGCGCTTACCTGAGTCTGTTTGACGCTGAGTTCATCGGCAATACGTTGGGAGATCTGATCCATGAAGACAACTCTCTATTCTGTCTTGAATTTGGGGTATCGGTACGCAGGCGGAGCCGGATAACCCGAATGAAAAAATGAATGGGCTAAAGTTTATCCGCTAACGAGTTGATATCGCTAAAAAATTAAGCTGTGATTTTATACAGTAAGGTGAGGGTTGGGGCAAAATTTTTCTGGCAAAAAAATGTAGAACCTGAGTAACGATCTGCAATTACTGCGCTGTGTCGCTGCTGTGATTCGCAGCTGCCGTGACCTGTAACAGCGACAGAAGCAAAAAAGGCGAACACCGGAGTGTTCGCCTTTTTCTGGTATCCGACGACTGATTAAGCAGCCGATAACGGATCTTACAGCTGAGGACCTGCAGCGATGATCGCTTCGTCCACATCGTTGAACTTCTTAAAGTTTTCAACGAATTTAGCTGCCAGCTCTTTAGCTGCCGCATCGTAGTCTGCAGCGTTAGACCAAGTGCCACGAGGTTGCAGCAGGTTGGTCTCAACACCTGGTACTTCAGCAGGAACCGCCAGGTTGATACCTTCCAGGTGTACCGTTTCAACATCTTCCAGTGCGCCATTCTGAATCGCAGAGATGATGCCACGGGTCGTCGGAATGCTGAAGCGCTGACCTTCACCGTATGAACCGCCGGTCCAGCCAGTGTTAACCAGGTACACTTTAGAACCAAATTCTTCGATACGCTTGATCAGCAGTTCAGCGTACTCAGCTGCCGGGCGTGGGAAGAAAGGTGCGCCAAAGCAGGTGGAGAAAGTGGACTTGATGCCGCCACCGGAACCCATTTCAGTAGAGCCAACCAGAGCGGTGTAGCCGGACAGGAAGTGGTAAGCCGCTGCTTCTTTAGACAGAACAGAAACAGGAGGCAGTACACCGGTCAGGTCACAGGTCAGGAACACGATCGCTTTCGGCTCACCGGCACGGTTTTCCAGAACACGTTTCTCGATGTGCTCCAGAGGGTAGGCTGCACGGGTGTTCTGAGTCAGGCTGACGTCGGTGTAATCCGGGGTGCGGTCGCTATCCAGAACAACGTTTTCCAGTACGGAACCGAACTTGATCGCGTCCCAGATTACCGGCTCGTTTTTCTGAGACAGGTCGATACATTTTGCGTAGCAGCCGCCTTCGATGTTGAAGACAACGCCTTTGCCCCAGCCGTGCTCGTCATCACCAATCAGGTAACGCTCAGGGTCGGCAGACAGAGTGGTCTTACCGGTACCGGACAGGCCGAAGAACAGGGTGGTTTCGCCATCTTCACCAACGTTTGCAGAGCAGTGCATCGGCAGAACGTCTTTCTCAGGCAGCAGGAAGTTCTGTACAGAGAACATCGCTTTTTTCATCTCACCGGCATACTGCATGCCAGCCAGAAGCACTTTGCGCTTGGCAAAGTTGATGATGACGGTACCGTCAGAGTTGGTGCCGTCACGCTCAGGTTCACAAGTGAACTGAGGTGCGTTCATGATTTGCCATTCACCCTTGTTTTTCGGATTGAATTCGTCAGGACGAACAAACAGGGTACGGCCAAACAGGTTGTGCCACGCGGTTTCGGTGGTGACACGGATTGGCAGGTAGTGCTCAGGGTCGGCACCAACATGCAGCTCGGAGACAAAAGTATCTTTCTGAGACAGATACTCTTCTACACGGTCCCACAGAGCGTCAAATTTAGCGGCGTCGAATGGACGGTTGATTGCGCCCCATTCGATCAGGTCTGCAGTGCTAGGCTCTTCAACAATGAAGCGATCCATTGGAGAGCGACCGGTGCGGTGGCCAGTAGATACTACCAAAGCTCCGTTGCTGGCCAGTTCGCCTTCTTTACGTTGAACAGCCATTTGAACCAATTCAGCGGTGCTGAGGTTGGTGAACGTCATTACAGAGCTATCGTCAATCGATGTCGTCATTTACTTGTGTCCTTCGGCTCCAGCCGATCAACTACTATCAAACCGGGTAAATTTACCAAGAGTAAATTTACCAAAGCGGGCAAATTACCAAGCGGGTATCAAAAAAACCGTTCCTGTCAGGAGCTAATTGTTTTCGGGAAATATCCGAAAAGCGTTCTGCCTGTGGAAGCGGTTTTAGGGGCGTATTATGTCAAAAAAAGCGAGGCTGTGCGAAGCCCTAACAGGAAGAAAATCCTGAAAAACAGTTACAAAACAAAATTCTTGATGCAGATGCACACAAAATAGCAGAGGTTTTTAGAGTATTTCGCTGAAAATTCAGTGTTAAAGATGGTTTACGCTCTAAATGATAGAGGTTCTTACTAAGCGTAACTTAAGCAAGATAAATTCGTCAGGGGCGATAAAAAAATGATCTGCTGTCTGTTTTTTGACTGGTTGTTCACTCTTTTGGCTGTTTTTGATCGGTGGAATTGCTGGTTTTGTAGTTTTACTACAAGAAAAATAATTAGAAATCGAAGAATTAATACTACTTTTCATCAGAATGGGATGATGCATGAAAATTCAGATGACTTTCTGATGGTGATAGGTTCTGGACAGAAAAAAAGAGGGCTGATCAGCCCTCTTTAATGTTTTACGGATGCGGCAATGAATGGTTAATGAATAACCGGAGCTGGCGCTTCAGGATCGTCAAATAAGCTTTCAATATCAGCGGCGTTGAAACTATAGAGCGTATTGCAGAACTGACATTTACTCTCGACAAGCCCGCGTTCTTTGATGACTTCGTTCAATTCTTCTTTGCCAACACTGACCAGGGCATTTTTAACCCGTTCTTCTGAACAGGTGCAGTTGAACTGTAACGGGCTGCCTTCAAAGATACGAACCTCTTCCTGGTGATACAGGCGGTGCAGCAGTTCCTCGAAAGGCAGTGAGGCCATCTCTTCGTCTTTCAGGGTTTCCGCCAGACTGACTGCGTGCTCCCAGGCGTTGATGTCTGCTTCGGTACGTTCGGATGGCAGAGCCTGCAGCATAAAGCCCGACGCAATCTTGTCGGTGACATTCAGCCACAGGCGGCTTGGCAACTGTTCAGACTGTTCGAAGTACTGTTCCAGACAGTGAGCCAGGGTTTCACGCTCCAGAGAGACAATACCCTGATAGCGCTTGCCGTTGGTAGGCTCAATCGTGATCACCAGCTGACCGTTACCCATAAGCTCTTTCAGGCTGCTGGCTTCGCCGATATCGCCTTCCCAGCGCGCGATAGCGCGCAGATCACCGCCAGGATTGGATTCTGCCATTAGTAAACTGCAGGCTCCGGCACCGCGGGCCTGGAGTGACAGAATACCGTCGACTTTGACGATAGCGGTCAGCAGCGCGACAGCAGCCAGCATCTCGCCCAGCTGTTTTTCGATAGCGGGTGGGTAGTCGTGCTTATCCAGCACTTGCTGAAAGCTGTCTTTCAGTCGGACGATCTCGCCACGTACTGGTGAGTTATCAATAACAAAGCGCTGAATAAAATCGAATTGGCTCATAAATCTCTTCTGTCTTTCCGTTCTGATGATTCCGGCAGAATCTTTCTGTTAATGCTGTATTACAGGCCGTGGCATGTCAGCGGTTCTGGTCCTGTAGGATGATATTGCTTGCTGTAGACTAAGGGCGTTGGCAGCGCTGTTTTTTCGTGGCGCTGAGTCTTACCAATACTGAGTCCTATTATAGTTCAGCATTGCTTGTCGCTCCGATGTCTGTCGTGCGAATGCGGATCTGTCACTGTTCGGTGTCGATTCGTTTAAAACGATGAATCATGCGACGGTCTTTCTTGTTGGGGCGGTTTTCTGGTGCACCCATTGCGTTTTTAAGCAGCTTGCGTTTCTCTGCGGCCTCTTCCCGTTTTTTAATGCTCTCTGCCGTTTCTTTATAGAGAAGCGCTGCTTCCGGTGCGCCACGACGTTGATCAGAAAGGGCGATAATCTCGATTCTTTTTTCATCCCAGCCCTGGGGCAGGGTCAGCATGGCACCGACTTCAGCCATCTTGCTGCTTTTACAACGCTCGCCATTGTAATGCACCTTGCCGCCTTCAATGGCTTTTTTAGCCAGTGCGCGGGTTTTAAAGAAACGTGCCGCCCAGAGCCATTTGTCCAGACGTACTTTGGTTTCCGGTGTGCTCATTGATATACCTTATATTAACGTTGTTCTGTGGCCTGGCTTATGCCATTTACTTGATTGAGTGTCATTCCTGCCAGATCAACGGCGGATGATAGCCGAAAATTCACTGACACCAGGATAGCGGGTCAGGGTGCGTACCGGGGATCGCATATCCGGTTGCATGATGGTGTATAGGTAGCGAATGCCAAATGTCTGGGCTGAATCCAGCACGGTTTCGTTATCATCGATCAGCAGAGTGCTTTCAGGATCGAAATCGACTTTCTCTTTAAGGGCCTGCCAGAAAGCCGGATCTTCTTTGGCGATCTTGAGTTCGGCAGAGCTGACAATTTTATCCACGTACCGATCAAGACCTGTTACCGGCAGCTTGATATCCAGACTATGGTGATCGGCATTGGTGGCCAGAATCACCTGAGCCTGATGGCTTTCCAGAAATTTCAGCAGCTCTAACGCATCGCTACGGAAGCCGATCAGGTGCTGTACCTCTTTTTTCAGGGCAACAATATCTACTTCAAAGTGATTGGCCCAGTAGTCCAGGCTGTACCAGTTCAGAGTGCCCTGCTCTTTGGTGATCTCATTAATCACATAATCGACTGCGCTGGCTTCGTCCAGTTTGTGCAGCTCGGCATAGCGTTTGGGCAGATGTTCAAGCCAAAAATGACTGTCGAAATGCAGATCCAGCAGCGTGCCGTCCATATCAAGGAGAATGGTATCAATCTTTTGCCACTCGGGGGCGATGAAGGTTTCAGTGATTACCGCTTGTTCCGGCTCTGCTTTATCAGTGAGCTGTAATTCCGGTGGTTGATGTTCTGTCGCCATGCGGTGCCTATTGCCGGATCGGTTTTTCAAAGGAGGCTTAATCAGCAGATCAGGGGGGCTGGTCTGGCTGGGCTGTATGGTTCTATCAATGGGGGAGTGCCGGAGAAATTCAAGGGTATGGGCTTAGCCGGGTGTATTTTATGTATTGCAGCTCTTCAGGCGGTTGTGTGTCTGAATGTGGGTGAGTTAACGAAAACGTAAACCTGTGCGCCGGTCTGACCTGCTTTGTGTGAAATGCCGCACATTTCTCATATTGAATGGTTTTCGGGGGGAGGCGGAAGAAAGAAATCAGAACGGAATGCAGGTTTTCTCCTCCGATTCTTACGTGTTGCGTCAACTTGTCTTAGACCTAGGTCTAAGCGTTGTTGTGCGGTGTTGAGTGGGTATCCGCCTATCAAATTAATGGGTGTGCGGGATGTCGCACAGTATTAGTGGATTCGTAATTTGTTTTTTGCGGATTTATATTTATTTTTTCTTTTTAAAACAATGTGTTGCGTGTTTTTAATAAGTTTTTAATAAGTTGGCATTCAACTTGTAATAGTCAGTCTGGTCGCAGCCTTTAAAGTCATTTGGGCTGGCCTTTGCAAGTTTAGGGCCGGAGATGTCCGGCCTTTTTTTGCAACACCCGTGGTTTCAGACTGATGCTTACCGAAGCCGGTTTGAACATAAGGGTCTGATTTACATAACAACAAATTCCATTAGGAGTCGGATCGATGCGTTCACTCACCAAAGCGGTTACGCTTGCAGCATGTATGTTTGCTGGTGCAGCCACAGCTTTCGCAGCACCTGTAACAATCAAGTTCGCCCACGTTGTGGCGGAAAACACGCCAAAAGGCCAGATGGCTCTGAAATTTAAAGAGTTGGCTGAGTCCCGTCTGCCGGGCAAAGTTAATGTTGAGGTTTATCCAAACTCTCAGCTGTTCGGTGATGATAAAGTACTGGAAGCGATGCTGCTGGGTGATGTTCAGCTGGCTGCGCCTTCTCTGTCGAAGTTCAAGAAATACACCAAGCAGTTGCAGGTTTTCGATCTGCCATTCCTGTTCAAAGATATGGAAGCTGTTGATCGTTTCCAGCAGGGTCCTACCGGTCAGAAGCTGCTGACCTCTCTGGAAAAACGCGGCCTGATGGGTCTGGGTTATATCCACAACGGCATGAAGCAGATGTCTGCGAACACGCCTCTGCGCACTCCGGCTGATGCTGAAGGTCTGAAGTTCCGTATCATGACGTCTGACGTTCTGGTTGCTCAGTTCGAAGCCGTTGATGCAATTCCGCTGAAAAAACCTTTCTCCGAAGTTTTCACCCTGATGCAGACTAAAGCGATTGATGGTGCTGAAAACCCATGGTCTAACCTGTACTCGAAAAAATTCTTCGAGATTCAGGACTACGTAACAGAAACTAACCACGGTGTTCTGGATTACATGGTGGTAACTTCTGCGCGTTTCTGGAAAGGCCTGCCTGAAGATATCCGTCCTGAGCTGAAAAAAGCGCTGGATGAAGCGATCACATACGGCAACAAGGTTGCTGAAGAGAAAGCGATGGGCGACCGTCAGCGTATTATCGATTCCAATCGTACTACTGTGCTGCAGATCACTGATGCCGAGCGTCAGCAGTGGGTAGAAGCGATGAAGCCTGTTTGGAAACAGTTCGAGCGTCAGATCGGTAAAGACGTTATCGAAGCTGCAATTCAGGCGAACAACTAACAACCCTCTCTTACCGGATCGGCCTGCGCTGTTCCGGTAAGTTGTGTTGTAGCGCTCGGTTCTTTTTAAGAGCGTAAGCGCGTAGTAGAGAAGAAAACACCGCTGTCAGCTTGCTGGCAGTGGTGTTTTAACCCCCCGCACACCTCTTTTGGCTTTTGTATCCCGTTATCAGATAGTTGATGGTTTTTGCCTTCCAGCTTTAACCCGGACAGAGCCTGCTCACGAAACGATGAGAGTTAAATCATGGTTGTACGTTTCATTCATAAACTTGAAGAGAACATCGTTGCTCTCTTGCTGGTCGCCATGACCCTGCTGGTATTTGCCGAAGTGGTTATGCGCTTCGTATTTAACACCGGTGTGATCTGGATTCAGGAAGCGACACTGTATACCGCTGCATGGTTTGTACTGTTCGGTGCCTCTTACGGGGTGCGTATCGGTGCGCATATCGGGGTCGATGTTGTTGTAAAACTTCTGCCGGAGCCGCTGCGTCGTTTAGCCGGTCTGGTAGCGATTGCGCTGTGTTTTGTCTACTGCGCTCTGTTCCTGCTGGGTTCCTGGGACTATCTGCAGCTGATGCATATGATCGGTATTGAGATGGAAGATATCGCGGTTCCTAAGTGGATGGCGATGATGATTATGCCGGTAGGTTTTGTTCTGTTGGTAATCCGTTTTGCGGAGCTGGGCTGGGGCATCCTGACCGGTAAGAAAGATGGCTTCCATCTGGCGGATGAAGGTAAAGACAGTATGCATCTGGCTGAAGAGCTGCAGGGTGCTGCTGATACCGCCAAAGCTGAAAAAGGTGCAGTTGACCAAACCTCTGCTGATCGAAACAACGCTGAAATGACTCATTCTGAAAAACCAGGAGCAGACAAATGACAATCGCTGTACTTTTCCTGATCCTGTTTGGCTGTATCTTCCTGGGTATGCCAATTGCCGTGGCACTGGGTCTGTCCAGTGTGGGCACGATTCTGATGTTCTCGGACGATTCCCTGGCATCGATTGCGCTGAAACTATTCGAAGCGCTGTCTCACCACTACACTCTGTTGGCGATTCCGTTCTTTATTCTGTCGTCTGCATTCCTGTCCACCGGTGGTGTGGCAAAACGTCTGATTAACTTTGCGGTAGACAGTATCGGCCACGTAAAAGGTGGTCTGGCAATGGCTTCTGTTATGGCCTGTATGCTGTTTGCTGCGGTATCCGGTTCTTCCCCTGCGACTGTTGCGGCGATCGGTACCATCGTAATTGCCGGTATGGTTCGTGCCGGTTACCCGGAAAGCTTTGCGGCGGGTGTTATCGCTAACGCCGGTACTCTGGGTATTCTGATTCCGCCTTCTATCGTGATGCTGGTTTATGCGGCGGCGACTGAAGTATCTGCGGCCCGTATGTTTATGGCTGGTATGATTCCGGGCCTGATGATGGGTGGCATTCTGATGATCGCTATCTACATCGTAGCGCGTATCAAGAATTTCCCGGCTCAGCCATTCCCGGGCTTCCGTGCTCTGTTCCGCTCCGGAGCGATCGCCATGGGCGGTCTGATGCTGATCGTGATCGTTCTGGGTTCTATCTATGGTGGTGTCGCCAGTCCGACGGAAGCAGCAGCTGTTGCCGCGGTTTATGCCTTCCTGGTTGCTGTATTCGGTTACCGTGATATGGGCCCGCTGAAAGATAAGCCATGGCGCTATGAAGGTGAAGCTCTGGCTTCCTGTGTAGTCCGTAACCTGGCTCAGATCGGTATTGCTCTGCCTCAGTCTTTCTTTGATGCTGAAGTAAAGCGCGTGGTTCTGGATGCGGCGAAAGTATCTCTGATGCTGCTGTTTATCATCGCGAACGCCATGCTGTTTGCTCACGTACTGACCACCGAGCGTATTCCGCACATTATTGCAGAAACTATTATCGGCTGGGGTCTGCCTGCCTGGGGCTTCCTGATTGTGGTGAACATTCTGCTGCTGGCGGCAGGTAACTTTATGGAGCCATCTGCGATCCTGCTGATCATGGCACCTATCCTGTTCCCGATTGCAACTCAGCTGGGTATCGACCCGATTCACCTGGGTATCATCATGGTGGTGAACATGGAGATCGGTATGCTGACGCCGCCAGTTGGTCTGAACCTGTTCGTAACCGCGGGCATTACCGGTCGTAGCATGGTTTGGGTGATCCGCGCGGCGCTGCCATGGTTAGGTCTGTTGCTGGGCTTCCTGATCCTGATCACCTACGTGCCTCAGATCTCACTGTTCCTGCCGGAGTATATCGACCAGTTGAACGGTTACTGATCTGGTTGTTTTAAAACGATTTTAATCCGACCAGCTTTGATTGATAGTTTGGATCAAAGCCATTTGCTGGCAGCTTTGCTGCCAGGTTTTTCTGAAATGCTTCTGTTAAAGCATCTTTATTTGCCCCGTTGAATACGGGGCTTTTTTCGTTCTATGGCCTGCCGTTACGATATTTTTCAGAAATAACTAAAATAAAGCTCGCTATGTGAGTTATATCTCTATACTATTCTCAGCAGCTAGATAGAAGTCTCTAATTTATATTCTCCAATACGTAGTTTTAGTCATAATTCCTCGTCCTGAAGTCTCTAAGTTCAAGTCTATTCTTCTGCAAAATAACGCCTTTGAAGGCACTTCTACTTTTTTTAAATTCAGGTGAATTTATTATGTCTAATACTATCCGTGGTACTGTTAAGTGGTTTAACGAAGCTAAAGGTTTTGGTTTCATCGAGCAGCCATCTGGTCCTGACGTGTTCGCTCACTTCAGCGCAATTGCAAGCTCTGGATTCAAAACTCTGACCGAAGGTCAGCAAGTTGAATTTACTGTTACTGATGGCGCTAAAGGCCCTCAGGCAGAGAACATTGTAGCTCTGTAAGATTATTCTTCTGCCGGTAACGGCATAGAATTTTCTCGAAAGAAGCCGGTCCTTGTGACTGGCTTTTTTTATGCCTGACATTTGAGATCCCCTCTCTTTTTATTCTTCTCTGCTCACGATCCCTGCCCGAGGTGACTTGTCTGTCACGAATAAAACAAACGACTGTTTGAATTTGTTCGGAATTGGTTTAGGCTGATCTATCCTGCAAAACAGTCCTGGCCATTATTCATCCGGGAAAACAATAAAAATGAAAGGAGATTCCTATGGCATTCCGATTCCCATGTCGGGGAAAGACCAAAACCAACGTGTTGAGCGGATTTTTCGCTGCGTTATCTAAAAGTGCATTACTGGCACTGATGCTGGGTTTGTCCTGGCAAAGCCATGCCTCGGTCACACCCGATGCGCCATTACCGACAGTAAAGGTGCAGGATGGTGGTGAGCTGGTGCTTAAGGCTGGTGATATTGAATACCGTCCGTGGCAGAGTCAGCAGCTGACCGGCAAGGTTTATGTGATTCAGCATATTGCGGGCCGTTCTTCTGCAAAAGAGTTGAACGCTCCGTTGATTGATCGTATTAAAGCTGCCGAGCTGCCAAAAGACCGTTACCAGACCGTGACGGTAGTGAACACTGATGATGCGATCTGGGGCACCGGAGGCATTGTGAAAGGCAAGCTGGAAAGCAGTAAAGAAGAGTTTCCCTGGTCAATGATGGTGCTGGATGAAGAGGGCGTTGCCCGCTCCGCTTGGGATCTTCAGGAAGAGAGTTCGGCCGTCATCGTAGTGGATGCACAAAACCGTGTTCGCTGGATGAAGGATGGCGCATTGAATGATCAGGAGCAGCAGGAGGTGATGGATCTGATTCAGACGCTGCTTAAATAAGCGCTGCAAGTCTGTTTGGATACAAGTCAAACCGAGCATAGCCCGCTGAACCCACTTCGTTCTCTCGCCCGGGGTTCAGCGGGTTTTCTATGCGTGGGGTTTTCAGTCTGGCGTGATTGTCGGTTCGTGCTCACCACTCACTTGGCGGTCATCTCACCCAGAAAATCGCTGAAGCGTTTCCAGGACTGCTTGTCAGCCACTTCCTGATAGCGGCCGGAGCCAAATACGGTAAAGGCATGAGGTGCACCGCTGTAGGTGATCATCTCATGGTCGACCTTGGCGGCTTCCAGCTCATTGGTCAGTTGAGCAAACTGCTCCATAGGTATTGCGCTGTCAGCGCTGCCATGCATCACCAGAATCTTACCTTTGGCTTTGGAATAGTCCTGGCCTTCAGGTGTTTTCAGGCCGCCATGAAAAGTCGCGAAGCCTTTGAAATCAGCTCCCGAACGTGCCAGCTCCAGAACGGCAGCACCCCCGAAGCAGTAACCCATGGCCACAGAGTTATCGGTATCGGCACCTTGCTTAGCTGCCGCTTTCATAGCCCCCATCATCAGAGCGCGCATTTTTTCTCTGTCTTTGTAGAGTTCGCCGGTGTGCTGGCGCTTATCTTTCACTTCGGTCGGGCGCACGCCCTGGCCGAAAAGATCAGCAGCAAAGACATTGTAGCCCTGATCTGACAGCATCTTTGCCCGTTGTTTCTCATAGTCCGTCAGGCCATCCCAGTCATGAATCAACAGCACCAGGGGGGCTGAAGCTGACATTTGGGCGGCTGGCATGTAATAACCCTCATAGGCTTCGCCGCGAACCTTATAAACGACATCTTTACCGTCAGAGGCTTGAGCGGGTAGCACCGCTGTCAGTATCAGGCCTGTACTGATTGCCAGAAGGAGTAACTGGCGTAAGGGCAGAGCAGTCATATCGGTTACCTCGTTAGAGTCGCTGGGGAATCTGATCCCTGAGAATGCAGAGTGCTTCCATCAGCGTACGCCAGAAACGAAAAACCTGATCACTTTTATGTCTCGCTCACCGATTCAGCCGGCGAAAAAAATGCCCCCGAAGGAGCATTTTAGTGTGACAGTCAAGGCGCTGCGAGACGATCAGCGATTGCCCCAGGGTGATGGTGCTGCAGGCTTGGAAGAGAAGCTGCGCTTAGGCTTATTATCCGTGCGTTTTGTTTGCGAGCGGTCCTGAGGCTTGGCTGCTTTTACGGTAGCCGGATTAGTTCCGGTATCTTGTTTGTCTGAAGTGCTGCGACGACTGCTCCGGTTGGCCTCGGCTGGTTTTCCACTGTGGCGGCGATTTTTACCGGTTGGTTTATGCCCTCTGGCATTTTCACCGGAACGCTGGCCATCTTTGTGTTCTGACTGAGGACGTGCGCGACGGGGCTTCTGATGTTTGGGAGCCTGAGGTTCCGGAGACGATCCCAGTTCATTTACCGGCTCGTAGCCTGATACGGTTTTGCGCTCAAGGTTCTGCCGGATCACTCTTTCGATATCTTTCAGCTGTTTAAACTCATCGGCACTGACCAGAGATACAGCTTGGCCTGATGCACCCGCACGTCCGGTACGACCAATACGGTGTACATAATCTTCCGGAACGTTAGGCAGTTCAAAGTTAACCACCTGTGGCAGCTGGTCGATATCCAGACCACGTGCGGCAATATCGGTCGCCACCAGCGTGCTGACTGCACCGCTTTTAAAGTCAGCCAGTGCTTTGGTTCGGGCACCCTGACTTTTATTGCCATGGATCGCGGCAGCGGTGATGCCGTTTTTCTCCAGAACCTTGGTCAGTTTATTCGCACCGTGTTTGGTGCGGGTAAAGACCAGTACCTGATTCCAGTTTTCGCTTTTGATCAGATGAGACAGCAGGGCGGATTTACGGTTTTTATCTACCGGGCTGATCCACTGCTTAACGGTTTTTGCGGTTGAGTTCGCTGGTGTTACCGAAACTTCAACGGGATTGTGCACAATGCCTTTTGCCAGCTTACGGATCTCATCGGAGAAGGTTGCCGAGAACATGAGGTTCTGACGTTTTGCCGGCAGAATCGCGAGAATTTTACGAATATCGTGAATAAAGCCCATATCCAGCATGCGGTCAGCTTCATCCAGTACCAGTACTTCCAGATGGTTAAAGCGAACAGCGCCCTGCTGATACAGATCCAGCAAACGTCCGGGAGTTGCCACCAGAATATCGCATCCCTGACGCAGACGGCTGATCTGCGGGTTGATCTTTACACCACCAAAGACCACTGTGCTGCGAATAGGCAGGTGGGTGCTGTACTGCTCAACGCTTTCGGCTACCTGAGCGGCCAGTTCACGGGTTGGTGTCAGGATCAGTGCGCGAACCTGATTGCCTTTGGTTTGCTGACCCTTACTGAGAACCTCAAGTAAAGGGAGCGTGAACCCAGCGGTTTTGCCAGTTCCCGTTTGTGCGGCGGCCATGACATCTTTGCCGGCAATCACTGCAGGGATCGCCTGGGCTTGAATCGGGGATGGTGTTTCGTAACCCAGCTCGCTAACGGCGGCAAGGATAGGGGCCGATAAGCCCAGAGAGGCAAAGCTCATAGAAGATGTTCTCTTAATGTAAAAAATGCAGGCTGCAAAGAGGGTCGCGTTAAGCGGTGGTGCAGCTTACAGCATCGGTCTGGTCAGGGCTATGTCTTAATGTGTTTTTCTTAAGCTGGCCGTAAGTTGGGGTTAATTGTTGTGTTGTTTTGGTTGTTCGCAGCTTTAAGTGGAAGGTTCGATAGAAAAATACCCCGACAGAATACCTGCCGGGGGAGGAGAGGGCTTATGGTTAAGCCCAGGAGGAAACGGTAGTTTCAGAATATTGCCGTACTCTTTATCTCTAAAAAGCCGTTTTCCCTAAAAATCCGTCTCATTTTGAAATTGAGAAGCTAGTCGGTTTTGGGACCAACCCAGACCTGCTGGGTGTTCACAAACTCTTTAATGCCATGAGGGCCCAGTTCGCGACCAAAACCTGAGCGTTTAATACCACCACTTGGCAGGCGCGGGTCGGTTTTTACGATACCGTTCACCACGACTTGCCCGGCCATGATCTCCTGAGCCATGGCTTCGCCCCGCTTGCTATCTGTCCAGACAGACGCTGCCAGGCCGTACTCGGTATCATTGGCAATCCGGAGCGCTTCATCAGCATCTGTGGCTTTCATTACTACAGCGATAGGGCCGAAGGTTTCTTCCTGGCAGGCGAGCATCTCGTTGGTGACACCGGTTAGCAGTGTTACCGGGTAGAAGAAGCCCTCATGATCCGGCACCTTGCCCCCCAGAAGACATTGAGCACCGGCATCCAGTGTTTGCCGGACCTGACGATCCAAGTTGTCCCTCAGATCTTCACGGGCGATAGGGCCGATGTCGGTAGTTTCCTCTTTGGGATCACCCATCTGAAGTTTCTCCAGACGCAGCTTTAGCTTATCCACAAAGCTGTCATGCACACTCTCTTCGACAATAATGCGTTTGGCTGCGATACAGGACTGACCGGCATTGATAATGCGGGACAGAGCAATGGCATCGGCTGCAGCTTCAAGGTCTGCATCCGCCAGTACGATGGCAGGGTCAGAGCCACCCAGCTCCAGTACGGAGGGTTTAATCTCAGATGCCGCAATTGAGGCAACGATGCCACCGGCTTTGCCGGAGCCGGTAAAGGAGACAGCCTGAACCAGAGGGTGCCGTATTGCCGCTTCCACATCCGGGGTTTGCAGCGGCAGGTTCTGCATGATGTTTTCCGGCACGCCGGCTTGCATAAAGAGACCGGCAATTGCTTCAGCGCAACCGGGTACATGAGGATCATGCTTCATCAGACAGGTATTGCCTGCCATCAGTGCGGGTGCACAAAACCGAAACGCCAGCCAGAAAGGGGCATTCCAGGGCAGAACACCCAGTACCGGCCCTAATGGCAGGTGTTGTACATAGCTGTGGGTTGCGTCTGAAGGCAGGTTTTGTGCATTCAGATACTCCTCGGCATGCTCGGCATAGTGTTCTGCGCACCAGGCAGCCTTAAGGACCTCTGCTCTGGCTTCCTTAATGGGTTTACCCATCTCTTCAGTCATAGGGACTGCCAGCATTTCGACGCTTTCGCGCATAATACGGGCAACCCGAGTGAGTACTTCTGCCCGTTCTTTGAAGCTGCGTTTACGCCAAAGCTGCCAGGCATCAAAGGATGCCTGGATCTTGCTGTCCATCTCTTCCGGGATAAGAGACGGCTTCTGGTAAAGGGTCTGACCTGTTGTGGGATTGATAACAGTAAACATATCAGGCTCCTTTTGATTTTTTAGTGTTAGCGTTTTTGTCGCCAGCATTTTTACCGCTGTTATTCTTTGGCTTCTCTTGTTTTGCGTTTTTCAGGGCCTGCACCGTTTTTTGGGCGTTTTCGGTGGTAAATGTACTGATGACATCTTTAATTTCGGTCTCGGGCTTGATGACAAAGTCCTCTTCCATACCGTCAAAGAAGGAGGCGCAGCCCTTATCGGTGATATAAATAGTGTCCGAGATACCACAGGTCTTATCGCCATCAACGCCCCACATCCACGGGATGATATGGAAGGTCATACCGGGTTCCAGAATTGTGCTGTCGCCCTGCTTCAGGCTAACGATGTAGCCCTCATCCCAGCTTGGCGGAAAGGCGATGCCGATAGAGTAGCCGGAGCGGGTGATCAGGCGCGCACCGACATCATTATCGGTAATAATCGTACGTATCAGATTATCCGCGTCAGAGACGGTCATTCCTGGTCTCAGCTCTGCCCGTACATGTTTGAGAGCATTTTTCATTGTCTCCTGAGCTTTATACATGGAATCGCTCAGTTCACCGCAGATGACGGTACGCATCATGGCGGTGTGGTAGCGGCGGTAGCAGCCACCCACTTCCAGAAAGACATGTTCACCGGCCTGAACCTTACGGCCTTCCCAGGTGGCGTGACCGATCATGGAACGGGGCCCTGAGGTGACGTAGGGCATCACTGCCGGAGGCTCGCCACCGGCCCGGAACATCGCCTCACTGATAGCAGCACCGATCTCATTTTCGGTAACACCGGGATGCACGGCATCAAAACCGGCGCGCATACCTGCCACAGTCGCTTTGGCGGCGATGCGCATGATTTCCAGTTCTGCTTCCGATTTGCAGGCACGACCCTCTTCGACAATACCGAAGCAGTCCATCAGGCGGCCTTCAGTAAAAGCGGTGTGCAGGTAGTCCTGATGGTAAGCGGGGAAGAAGTAGCTGTTACGCTCGTAGCCCAGTACTTTGTCAGAGAGGCCAAATTCCCGCAGCGATTCGATCAGCATCTGGATAGCATCACCGGTATCCGGGTAGGGGCGGGTTTTTTCCACCCACGTACGGGCATGAATATTCGACTCTTCCATTTTGCGGGTGATCATGAAGGGTTCGTCCTCCAATGGAATCACCAGCGCCTGAAAGAAGGAGTACCCCGTTGTCTGATAATCCGTCAGGTACATCAGGTTTTCCGGATCGGTGATGATCACCGCATCCAGCAGCCGCTTGGCCATACGCTGGCGCAGTTCGTTCAGACGGCGCTCGTATTCGGCAAACGGGAAGGTCATATCATCTCTTTGCTTCATGCGCGGCCCTCCATCACAGTGGCAACGGCTCGTTCGAGAGTCTTCAGGCCCTCTTCCAGATCATCATCCGGAATGGTCAGTGGCGGAATCAGTTTGATCACCTGACCACCAACGCCGCATGGGCCGACTAGCAGACCGGATTCAAAGCAGGTTTTGGCGATCGCTTTGGCGGCATCACCATCTTTAGTATCCAGCGCCTGAATCATGCCTTTACCTCGCGAGGAGAAATTAGGATAACGGGCGGCAATGTCCGCCAGGCGAGCTGCAATCATGTGGCCACGCTCTTTGGTCAGATCCATCAGGGCGTTATCTTCGAAGTAACGCAGGGCTTCACGACCCGCAACAAAGGAGAAGCCTTGTCCCCGGAACGTGCCGGTATGTTCTCCTGGTTGCCAGTGGGCATCATGCTCCGGTTTCACCAGATTCATCGCCAGCGGTGTACCAAAACCACCGATGCCTTTAGCCAAACAGATGATGTCCGGATCGAGGCCGGTATTATCAAAACTGAAATAGCTACCGGTACGGCCACAACCCACCTGAATCTCATCGATAATCAGCAGCGCACCCAGATCTTTAGCCAGTTTCTGAAGTTCCATCAACCAGGCTTCACTGGCGATATTGACGCCCCCTTCAGCCTGAATGGTTTCTACGATAAAGGCTGCCGGTGGCTCGAAGCCGCTGGAGCTGTTTTCAAAGCCTTCGCGAAGAGTTTTCAGACAGCCGGAGCCGCAACCCAAGTTGGTTTCAAAGGGAGCATGGCTGACGTTGTTCAGAGGAACGCCAGCCGCGTTACGGAAGTATTGATTGGCCGTGCAGGCAAGAGCCCCCAATGTCATGCCATGAAAGCCCTGACTGAAAGCGACAACATGGTGGCGACCAGTAACCCGACGTGCCAGTTTCAGGGCGGCTTCTACGGAGTTAGTACCGGTTGGCCCCATAAACTGCATTTTGTAATTCATCTGACGGGGTTTGAGGATGGTTTCCGCAAAAGCGCTGATAAAGTCCCGCTTTACTGTGGTGCTCATATCCAGGCTGTGGGCAACGCCATCGGCCTGAATAAAATCGATCAGTGCTTGTTTCATGCGGGGATTGTTGTGACCGAAGTTGAGTACACCGGCACCGGCAAAGAAATCGATATAGCTTTTGCCTTGCTCATCGACCTGTCGGGCATTTGATGCGGATGCAAACACCGTTGGATAGGCCCGGGAGTAACCCCGGATTTCGGATTCCCATTGCTCAAAAATTTCCATAACCCCTCCAAAACTGACCTTCTGGGAACTGTTATTCCCTTTAAGCCAGTGCGTCGGTACCACCCTTGCGGTGGCACGATATTTAAATGCAGCCAGTTATGAACAAACAAAGCCGGACAGATAGTGACCGGGTTAAACTTTGTTACCACTGGCCAAAATGATGACAGACCGTGCCGGATGCAGAGATCCGACTGAAAAAAAGCCGCCCCATTGCTCCCCTTCCTAGCCTTATTCGGCAAATTAGAAACGAGGTGCAATCGGCAGTTTTTTAATGGTCTGCCCTTCACCGTAGGTGATATAGCGATATCCTGCAAGTCAGTATGAAAATGTAATGTATTTATCGGATTTTGAAGAAAAACGGACTGGCCAATGCTCTTTGGCTGGTTTTCGGTGCTTTTTTAGGCTGTTGGGTTCACACGTGATGAGTCTGATAAAGCGGTTTCCTTTATCAGGTTTGAATTGGCGGTAAGGGCGCTCCGCTAAGTTGGGCAAAAATAGCAACCACCTGAGGTAGCAACCGGTCATTAAACTGATAATGCGGGCTGTGGCAAGGGGCGGTAAACGCATCGTTTTCGGCCATACCGATCAGGGCAAAGGCACCGGGAATCTGTTGCAGGTAGTAGCTGAAATCTTCTGAAGCCATGATGGGTGTGGGTGTATCACTCTGCCAGTCGTCTCCCAGATTAGTGCGTAGCGCCTGACGAAATGCTGATGCTGCTTCCGGATGATTGACCGTCGCTTCGTAGCGGGAACGTATCTCAACCTCAACGTCGACCCCGTAACTGCGGGCGGTATCCTGACAGATCTGTTCGATCAGCTGATTGATTGGCTGGCGCAGTTCCGGTGATGACAGACGGATGCTGCCTTCGATCAAGGCCTGTTCCGGAATCACAGTGGCGGCACTTTCGGCCTGAAATGAGCAGACACTAACCACAGCGGCATCCTGTGGGGCAATGCGACGACTGATAATCTGCTGCAGGTTAAGCACCATCGCAGAGCCTGCCAGCAGAGGATCGCGGCAGAGTTCCGGCTGACTGGCATGGCCGCCTTTGCCCTTTACCCGGATATGGAAGGTACCGTTGCCCGCCATCACGGTGCCATCGGGACAGACCGCCTGACCGTAGGGGATTGCAGGCCAGTTATGCCAACCGTAGATACGGTCAATGCCTTTGAGGGCTCCGGCATCAATCAGGGCTTTTGCACCGTGACCACCTTCCTCTGCAGGCTGAAAGATAAGGGTTACTGGTCCCGGTAGCTTATCCTCGTGGGATTTCAGCCAGGCAGCAGCGGCCCAAAGTGCCGCGGTATGACCATCGTGACCGCAGGCATGCATGCAACCCGGTGTTTCAGAGGCATAACTGATCGGAGCTTCTTCCTGAATCGGAAGGGCGTCAATATCGCCTCGCAGAGCGATATGAGTTCCTGGTGCATTCGGTGCCAGAGTCGCCAGGGTGCCAACCTGTTCACATTCCCGCCAGGGAATCTGCAGCAGATCCAGATAGCGTCGAATCGTTTGACTGGTTTCAACCTCCTGCCAGGTCAACTCGGGTTGACGGTGCAGTTCTTGGCGAAGCTGTACGGCTTGCCGGGTGATCTCGGACCAATGATCTTCCGCTTCAGTTCGGTTATCTATTGGGTTTTTATGGCTTGCTAGCGAATTGCTCACAGGATTCTCCTGATCGTTGATGTCATTACCTCACTCTGTACTTGCTCCCTTTACCCTAGTCATGAGACGCAAAACTGCAAGCTTTGGGCCTGGTTGTAATTAGTCAGAGTATTTATCTTCATCTTGCCTTGTAAGAATATGTAGTATTTTCCTTATTGCTTTTATTACATTTTGTTACACTATGTATCGTAAGATAACAATAAGTGGGGACATACTCATGAATCAGAATACATTAACGACAGTCCTGAAGCAGAGCATGCTTCCCGCTGTTGCCGGCGCTTTACTCCTGTCAGCCTCTTTCGCTGCAAAGGCTGACAATGTTGTGCTTTCAATTGACCCTGAGACCCAATGCTTCGATCTGATGGCGGGTCAAAGTATTGATGCAGGCGATGTTTGCCTGAGCATCGATGGTGAAAATCTGGTTATCGATTACCAGACTCAGGATGGCTGGTTGCTGGGTGAAACCCATGCATGGGTTGGCGAAAACGCGGATGGCTACCCGCAAAACAAGAAGGGCAATCCTAAGATAGGTACTTTCCCCTACAACTCCGGTGATCTGGGTTGGATCAGCAGTTACTCAGTTACTGTTCCAATCGCTTCTTTTACCGGCATGTTTGATGATCTTGATGCGATGTGCGGCGTTGAACTGCCTGCATTTTACATGATGGCACATGCTGTTGTTGGCATGCCTGATGGTTCCGGCGGCTATCAGACCGAAACCGGTTGGAGTGATGGTAACCGTGTGGTTGATCGTGGTAGTTGGGCTACCCGTAGCAGCTTCAACTTTGTTGTAACCTGTGATGACGGCCCGGTTGATCCTCCGGTTGGTAACCGTGGCTCTGAAACAGCCTGGTTCTATGGTGCGAATACCTTCGACAGTATCGAAAGCTGTGGCGATGACAATATTCGTGGCACCTTCGATGATGGCGGTGAGTTTGGTGGAGACATGCTGGCAACCCGTTGGGGTTGGTCTGTAGGTCCGGTTGCGGAAGGTGATACGGTTGTTCGCGATATCTACGCTGCTGCCGGTCGTAACGACATCACTAAAGGCAGCCTGATCGGTACAGCCACGATCACCAATAACGGTAATATGGTTGCGATTTCGATCCAGACTCTGCCAGGCTACGGCTTCACAACCGTTCAGGCCTTTGTAGGTGAAGGTCATACCTGTACCGTAGCCCCGGGTCAGCTGGGCTATATCAAAGACTTCGATGAAGAAGCGACCCGTTATGATTTCTTCCTGAGTCATACCGGTGGTGATGCTTACCTTGCGGTTCACCTGGATGCAAAAGGTGATTGCGATGCGAATGGTAACTTCTGCGAATAAGTATTAAACCGCAGAAAACATACCCCCACCAAAAAAGCCCCGAAAGGGGCTTTTTTGCGTTTGGATGATCCGATAAATATGAGAATCAGCGGATGTATTTATTGGCCAGTTTCTCAGCCAGTTCCTGTTGGACTTTGGTTTGCTCTGTCCAGATTTTCTCTGCCAGCCAAGGCTTTTTGGCATAAAACTGCCGGCTCAGCATCAGGTAATAATCCTCTTCATACAGACTGTATTCTGCCCGGCTGATCAGATCGCTCAGTTCCGGGTGCATGCGGGCAAGCGTTTCGACATGCTCCGCAACCAGAACGGCAGCAGGGACTTCTCGCTGCAGCATAGCCTGTAGTGCTTCAGTCGTGGTCGCAAAGCTCACTACCGGATAGTTGTTCTCCTCAAGCAATGGAATCACAGGGCTATCGGTTTTTACTGCCACACTCTGACCTTTGAGGCCGTAAATGCGATCGCCATCGGTGGTGACGCGGCGATTGTCCTTGATGCGATAGAGGGCGTATTCTTCCCCATAGAGTTTCTGACGGGGATCGACCTGCGCTTTTGTGAACGGATACTTACCGGTAAAAAGCCAGTGCTCACGATAGGGGACATTAAAAAAACCATCCAGCTTGCCGGTTTTTATTTGCTCCAGACAGTCGGTGAACTCGCAGCGGACCAGCTGAAAGCGAACCTCTTTGACCCGCTTACCGACTTCCTGCATCACTTCCACACTATAACCTGGGTTGTTGGCAGGAATCTCAGTGCCGGAGTCCAGATAGTAGGGTGCATCCGCTTCAATTGGATAACCCACGAGAAAGCGCACCGGAGCAGCATCAGCCAGAGTGACGGGTAATAAGGTTATCAGACCGAGGCCAAGCAATGAGGCGGTTTTTTTAACCGCTTTGAAACGTGAAGAAGACATGAATTACGCACCTCCGGCTTATCTGTTCAACACCTTTTATCCTGCCAGCGATTTGAAGTCTTAAACCGGCAAGTCATCGTGTCAGTTACCAGCACGTCATGTGATGGCTCAGGTGTTTAATATCCTGATTTTAGTGTTGGGTGTCTTGGTTCTGGTGTTAAGTGTCATCATGACAGCAAAACAGATTATCATAAGCGCTATCAGAATAACCTTCTGCTTTTGCTTCAGTGTGTTGCAGGGCTGTTGTTTCTTCGCTTCGTTGATTGGATTGTTTTTATATTATGAGCCATAAGCCGGAATATTTTATGCACAGGGCCCTTGAGCTGGCGCAACAGGCGGCAGATGAGGGCGAGGTGCCGGTTGGTGCTGTGGTGGTTTATAACGGTGAGATTGTTGGCCGTGGCTGGAATCAGCCGGTTGCTGGCTGTGATCCAACGGCTCATGCCGAGATAATGGCGTTGAGGGATGCGGCAAAACAACTGGATAACTATCGTCTGAATGAGTGTGATCTTTATGTCACGCTTGAACCCTGCACCATGTGCGCTGGTGCGATTATTCACAGCCGTATCCGCCATGTGTATTACGGGGCGGCGGAACCCCGAACTGGTGTAAATGAGAGCATCTGCAATTTATTTGCCCAGCCCTGGTACAACCATAAAGTTGCCGTTACCGGTGGGCTTTTGTCCGGTAAAAGTAAGCAGATTATGAAGGCTTTTTTTGCGGCGCGCAGGAAGAATGGTTAGGTAAGGAGTGCTCTTAGAGAACGGGCGGCACAATACTGAAGCTAACGGCTTCTTCTACGCTCTGTTCGGTTGCCTGATTCTGAGCAACCTGCTGCAGGCGGCTGTCGTACCAGGTCAGAATATCGTAGTACTGGCGGATGTTTTGTACGTAATGCACCGGTTCTTCACCTCGGGCAAAGCCATGTTTGGTGAAGCGGTACCAGTTACGTTTCTGCAGTAGTGGCAGGTGTTCCCGCACATCGATCCATTTATTCGGATCTTTCTTCATGTGCTCGGTGATCTTACGGGCATCTTCCAGATGACCATAACCTACGTTGTAGGACGCCAGGGCCATCCAGGTGCGATCCGGCTCAACAATCTGCTCCGGCATACGACGGATCAGTTTGGACAGATAGCGGGCTCCGCCGTAGATGCTCTGTTTGGCATCCAGTCGGTTGGTAACCCCCATATCACTGGCGGTATTCAGGGTCAGCATCATAAGACCGCGGACACCGGTAGGTGATTTAGCCCGTGGGCGCCAGTGGGATTCCTGGTAGCCGGTAGCTGCCAGTAAGCGCCAGTCCAGATTGTACTTTTCTGCAGCTTGTTTGAAGTGCTTCTCGTATTTGGGCAAACGGTTACGAATATGCCGTAAAAAAAGTTGAACACCAACGTAGTTCAGCTCTTCGGTGTGCCCAAAATAGCGGTCTTTAACCTGAGAAAGAGTGCCGTCAGATTCGATCTGATTAAAGAAATCACGAGCCGCGTTGTAGAGGGTATTATCGCGATGTTTGGGCATTGCCCAAGCCAGCTTATGGGGCTCATCAAATGTGAACGCGAGCTTGGCCCGTGAATAATAGGCTTTGTTAATATCAAACTCGTTGGAGTTGATAATAGCGGCATCCAGTTCCTGGTCGTGCACCATGCGGATCAGGTCGGTAGCTTCCAGGTCACTGGTCTCTTTCCAGCTCAGTTTGGGGTATTTCTGCTGCATTTCCCGCATAAGCTGAGCGTTGTTAGTACCGGCAATAACGGCCGTTTGCTTGCCGATCAGGTCTTCAATGGTGCGGGGTGTTTTTTCTTTTCGGTTGTAGATTACTACCGGTTGAACTTCCATATAGCTCTGGCTGAAATAGACCTGATTGGTACGCTCCAGGCTGATCTCAAGACCGGCAGCAGCCAGGTGCGCGTCACCATCTTCCAGGGATTGGTAGATATCCTGAATATCGTGGTTACTGTCGACCTCGAGTTTCACTCCCAGATGATCGGCAAACATGCTGGCCAGCTCGTATTCAAGGCCAGCAGGGCCATCAGCACCCTCGTAATAGGTTGTTGGGGTATTGCGGGTGAGAATCTTCAACGTGCCGGTTTGTTTAACTTCTTCCAGAACGGTGGGCTGATTGCAGCCGGACAAAGACACCGCAGCCAGCAGCGTGGCTGCGGCCATTGTGAACTTTGTAAACTGTAAAAGAGGCTGTTTAAGCACAGTATTCACCATGTTCTGTAATCGATGCGGTAGGGACGATTACCGCTGAATTACCGACTGTCTCACAGAGGAAAAGAATGTACAGAGACCTATTGTCGCATTTTTTTTGCTGAAAATGACACTCCGTTAAGTGATATGCCAAGAAAGTCATCTTCAGATTGGCTTTAAACCCAGGGTTTGCAGTATTATTAGCCCCCTCATCATTTCTGCCATTTTTAACGGTGCAACTTAATTATATCTTTGTCGCCTGTTTAAATAGTAGAACAAGTTCCGGTTTCCGAATTTTTTTTAAGAGGCTTCTTTTCGTCATGCTTAAATTGCGTGGAGCGCCCGCCCTTTCTGCTTTCCGAACCCGCAAGCTGCTATCTGCTTTACAGGAAGCAGTTCCAGCGGTTCAGAATGTACACGCTGAGTTCATGCACTTTGCAGAGCTGACCGCTGATCTGACCGCTGAGCAACAAACGGTTCTGGACCGTGTCCTGCGCTACGGCCCTAAATCAGAACTGCGGGAGCCTTCCGGCACGCTGTTTCTGGTTGTGCCGCGCCCGGGAACTATCTCTCCGTGGTCTTCCAAAGCGACCGACATCGCCCATAACTGTGGTCTGAAGGAGATCAGCCGTATTGAGCGCGGTATCGCTTACTACGTTGAGCTGCCGAATGCTTCGGAAACCGATCTGGCTGTGATCAAAGATCTGCTGCACGATCGTATGACTCAGGCCGTATTGGCTGAGCTGGATCTGGCATCTGCACTGTTCAGTCACGAACAGCCCCGTCCGATGACCTCAGTGGACATTCTGGGTCGTGGTCGTCCTGCTCTGGAAGAAGCGAACCTGTCTCTGGGTCTTGCTCTGGCGGAAGATGAGATCGACTATCTGGTACAAAGTTTCATCGATCTGGGTCGTAACCCGAATGACGTTGAGCTGATGATGTTTGCCCAAGCCAACTCTGAGCACTGTCGTCACAAGATCTTCAACGCCAGCTGGACGATTGATGGCGAGCAGCAGGAGAAATCCCTGTTCGGCATGATCAAGAATACCTATGAGCAGAGCCCGACTGATGTTCTGTCTGCTTATAAAGACAACGCCTCTGTGATCGTGGGCCATGAAGCCAACCGCTTCTTCCCGAACCCTGATACAAAAGAATACGCCAAACACCACGAGCCGGTTCACCTGCTGATGAAGGTGGAAACCCATAACCACCCAACTGCGATTGCACCTTTCCCGGGTGCAGCTACCGGTTCCGGTGGTGAGATTCGTGATGAGGGGGCGACGGGTCGTGGTTCCAAGCCAAAAGCGGGTCTGACCGGCTTCACCGTCTCTAACCTGAACATTCCGAAATTCAAGCAGCCTTGGGAAGGTGGTTATGGCAAGCCTGCGCGTATCGTTTCTGCGCTGGATATCATGATCGAAGGTCCTCTGGGTGGTGCGGCGTTTAACAATGAATTTGGTCGTCCGAACCTGAACGGTTACTTCCGTACGTTTGAACAGGAAGCAACCGGTGTGAACGGCAACGAGATGTGGGGTTATCACAAGCCGATCATGCTGGCCGGTGGTATGGGTAATATCCGCGCCGACCACGTTGAGAAAGGCGAGATCGAAGTTGGTGCCAAGCTGATCGTTCTGGGTGGCCCTGCCATGCTGATCGGTTTGGGCGGTGGTGCAGCCTCTTCTATGGCGACCGGTGCCAGTTCTGAAGATCTGGACTTTGCTTCTGTACAGCGTGAAAACCCTGAGATGGAGCGTCGCTGTCAGGAAGTGATCGACCAGTGCTGGCAGCTGGGTGACAAAAACCCGATCAGCTTTATCCACGACGTAGGTGCTGGCGGTCTGTCCAACGCCCTGCCTGAGCTGGTTAAAGATGGCGAGCGTGGCGGTCAGTTCGATCTGCGTAAAGTACTGAATGACGAGCCGGGCATGAGCCCGTTGGAAATCTGGTGTAACGAATCTCAGGAGCGCTATGTAATGGCCGTTTCTCCTGAGAATCTGGAGCGTTTCGAAGCGATCTGTGCCCGTGAGCGCTGCCCGTTTGCCGTTGTGGGTGAAGCCACAGAAGAGATGCACCTGACGGTTCACGATACTGTGTTCAGCAATGAGCCGGTTGATCTGCCGATGAGCGTTCTGTTCGGCAAGCCACCTAAGATGCACCGCGAATTTAACCGCGTAAATCCTGAGCTGCCTGAGCTGAAGCTGGAAGGTGTTGAGCTTAAAGAAGCCGCTAAGCGCGTTCTGCAGCTGCCGACCGTTGCCAGCAAAAACTTCCTGATCACAATTGGTGACCGTTCCATTACTGGTATGGTGGCCCGTGACCAGATGGTAGGTCCTTGGCAGGTGCCGGTTGCTGACGTAGCGGTAACCACCACCACTCAGGACGCCACCACAGGTGAAGCGATGGCGATGGGCGAGCGTACTCCGCTGGCGCTGATTAACCCGGCTGCTTCCGGTCGTATGGCGGTTGGTGAAACCATTACTAACCTGGCTGCGGCTCAGATCAACAAGATGGGCGACATCAAACTGTCGGCTAACTGGATGTCTGCAGCAAGCCACAACGGCGAAAATCAGGCGCTGTTCGACACCGTAAAAGCGGTGGGTATGGAACTGGCTCCTGAACTTGGTATCGCGATTCCGGTCGGTAAGGACTCCATGTCTATGCGTACCGTTTGGGACGATAACGGTGAAGAGAAAGCGGTAACGTCTCCGCTGTCTCTGGTCATTACCGGTTTTGCCCCTGTAGGCGATGCCCGTAAGACCCTGACTCCGGAACTGCGAACTGATAAAGGTGATACCGACCTGCTGCTGATCGATCTGGGTCGTGGCAAAAACCGTCTGGGCGGTTCCGCTCTGGCGCAGGTATTCAATCAGGTAGGTAACGAAGCCCCGGATCTGGATGATGCAGAAGACCTGAAAGCCTTCTTTGCGGTGATTCAGGGTCTGAATCAGGATGGCAAGCTGCTGGCTTACCATGACCGTTCCGACGGTGGTCTGTTCGCAACGCTGGTTGAGATGTCTTTTGCTGGTCATACCGGTCTGAACATCAAACTGGATCTGATCGCAGACAGCGATTCGGATCAGGACGTACTGGCCGCGCTGTTCAACGAAGAACTGGGTGCTGTGGTTCAGATCAAACGTGACGATTCTGAAGAAGTGCTGGCTCAGTTCCAGGCGGCAGGTCTTGGTGACTGCGTAGCGGTTATCGGCGAGCTGAACGACGAAGACTGGGTACGTTTCACTTTTGACGGTGAAGCGGTTCTGGAAAATGCCCGTGTGAACTACCAGCGTAAGTGGAGCGAAACCAGCTACCGCATTCAGGCGCTGCGTGACAACGCAGACTGCGCACTGGAAGAGTTCGACGGCCTGCTGGATTCCACCAATCCGGGTCTGCACGCTGAACTGACTTATGACGTTAACGAAGATATCGCGGCACCTCTGATCGCTTCCGGCAACCGTCCGAAAGTGGCGATTGTGCGTGAGCAGGGTGTTAACGGTCAGATCGAAATGGCAGCCGCCTTTGATCGTGCCGGTTTTGCTGCGGTTGACGTGCACATGAGCGACATTCTGGAAGGTCGTGTCACGCTGGATCAGTTCCGTGGTCTGGTGGCTTGTGGCGGCTTCTCTTATGGTGACGTTCTGGGTGCCGGTGAAGGTTGGGCGAAGAGCATTCTGTTCAACGCTACCGCTCGCGAGCAGTTCAAGAACTTCTTCCACCGTGAAGATACCTTCGCGCTGGGCGTATGTAATGGCTGTCAGATGCTGTCTAACCTGCACGAGCTGATTCCGGGTGCTGAGCACTGGCCGCACTTTGTTCGCAACCAGTCTGAGCAGTTTGAAGCCCGTGTTTGTATGGTTGAGGTTCAGGACAGCCCGTCTGTGTTCCTGCAGGGTATGGCGGGTTCCCGTATGCCGATCGCCGTAGCGCACGGTGAAGGTCACGCGGAATTCACCAGCGAAGCACATCTGGATGCTCTGCTGGACAGCGGCAACCTGGCACTGCGCTACGTGGACAACTACGGCAAGGTAACGGAAACCTATCCGGCGAACCCGAACGGTTCTCCTGCAGGTGTTACCGGTGTGACCACCACTGATGGCCGTGTGACCATCATGATGCCGCACCCTGAGCGTGTTTACCGTGCCGTTACCAACTCCTGGGCTCCGGATGAGTGGAGTGAGGATGGTGCCTGGATGCGTATGTTCCGCAACGCACGCGTTTGGGTCGGTTAATACCTGACCTCATAGCGTGATAAAAAGGCAGCTTCGGCTGCCTTTTTTGCGTTTTGAAAGTCGGTGATTATCTGTATTTCGCTTTGAAGGCCGCGTCAAAAGGATGAATAACTGATTCGACAACATCAAGAGACCACAGCAAAAAATCAGTGTGTATGATGATTGTATCAAGTACGTCAATTTCCAGCCCGATACCTTTTTTAGCTATGGTAAAAATCTTGGTTTGGTCTGCTGCTTTATGCATCGCAAGCACATTGCCAGAGGCATGGGCTATGCAATTCCTGACAACATTTAATTCGTCGACACGTTGCGCGATGATTGGCTTTAAGTCCAGATCAAGCTCATGTTTGAAGAATTTGGCCCATTTTATAAATGCACTGTTTTTTTCCTTTATGACCCCTTCTTTTTCAAGGTCGGAGAGATCTTTTGCACCTTTTTTATGAGCGTAAGCTATGTAAGATTTACACAAGGACTCCAGCTGACTCCAGCAGGTTATCACCAAAGGTTTTTTAATAATATTTGGTAAGTGCTCATGTGCAACATATTCAATATGCTGTCCGGTGAAGTATTCGTCCCGTTCACATGAAGATTGATGTTTTCTGTATTCAGTTTCTCTAAAGTTTTGGCAGCTCGCTTCTACCGTTATATCAATATTCTCAATGTATGTTCTGAGTAAGCCGAGCTCTAAAGTGGATGGGTAGTCAAAATCGCAAGTTAAATCGGAACTTAGGCCGTCGGAAATATTGCTCATTGTTCTTCCTTGTCATGTGCCTGCTTTCAGGCTTTCTTAGGGTTATTTGGCGCTATTTGCACCATTTTGGCTTGAGATTTAAAACAGCGACTCTTGCCGTTGCTCTGGTGCGTCCGGCCAGTGGCTGAATAGGGCCGCGTTGGGGATGACCTGATTCAGTTGCTCGGCAAAATAAGCCGCCACTTCCGGTGCATGGCTGTTGCTCGGGGTATGCAGAAACATATAGGGCGTGCGGCCTTCCCTGATCCACTGGGCGACCTTACCGATCCAGGGCTTGAGGTAGTGCAGGGTGTCTTGCCAGTCTTTGGCGGTAATAAAACGCACCATAGGATTCTGTCCGGTGGCGATCACATGCAGGGGCAGGTTGGGTTTGGCTTTCAGCGCTTCCAGCGTGTCTTCATCATCTGCCGGATTTTTGAACAGCGCCCGGGTATCAAACTGAATCCGGTTGATGCCGTGTTCCATCAGCAAGGCGTTCAGCAGACGTTCCGTCTCATCTTTATTGAAAAAGCCGCGGTGACGCACCTCAAGACTGAAGTTCATCTCCTTTGGCAGCATGCCGACAAACTGCTGCAAAACCCCAAAGTGCTCTGGCCCGAAGGCATCTGGCAGCTGCAGAAAGATCATGCCGAGTTTTTCCTGCAGTAACGAAAAACGCTCAAGAGCTGTCATCAGCACTTCGTGCGGCACTTGTAGCAGGCGATCATGGGTAATAGAGCGGGGCAGTTTAAAGCAGAAGCGAAAATGCTCTGGTGTCTGGCTGTACCAGTCACGCACGGTCTGAGCTTCCGGCAGGCCGTAAAAGCTGGTATTGCCTTCAACGGAGGAGAAGTAACGGCTGTATCGGCTTAAGGTGGATTGCTGGCTACTACCTGCCAAAGGCCCCTGTTGCCAATGTTTGTGATTCCACTGGGATAAGCCGATATAGCATTTTGCGATGGCCGTCATAGCTAAGGTTCTTTTGGCAGGTCCGGAGTAAGGTTTTTAGGGCCGTTAACTGGTGCGTCAAATAGACTGTTACCGCAATGGGGGCAATGCATCTGATGGCCCAGTTCTAAGGTTTTGTTGCGGATAATCTGGTTCAGGTCTTCTTCTGAGATACCGAACTGCTGGCTGAGTCGCGCTAAGGCGTGTTTTTCGGCCTCACTGAGGTGGCCGTCTTCAAGGGCATTGACGACTTCGGCAGTCATGGCTGATTTGCGGTTTTGCAGCTCTTCGGAGAAACGCGCTGCCAGCATACCTGCTGGCAGCGCTACCGTGCCGACACCTAAAAGCATAATCATAATGGCCAGGATCTTACCGCCCGCTGTTACGGGGGTGATATCACCATAACCCACCGTTGTAAGTGTCACTACCGCCCACCAGATGGCATCGAGAACACTTTTGAAGGCATCAGGCTGAGCCTTGTGTTCCAGTGCAAACATCACGCAGGCCGCAAGCACAACCAGAACTAAAACGGCAAATACTGCAGAGGCCAGGGAGGCCAGTTCTGATGTCACTACTTTAAGAAAAATATCCATGCTGCGGATATAGTGAGATAGTTTTAACAGTCGCAGTAGTCGTAACAGTCTGAGGTAGCGCAGGTCGATACTGATAAAGAGTGACAGGTAGAATGGGATAATGACAATCAGATCGATCAGGGCGATTGGCGAGAAAATATAGCGCAGTTTGCCTTTAATACCGGGGCCAAATTTCGGGTTTTCGGCGCTGATCCAGACACGTACCAGATACTCGACGGTAAAAACGGCGACGGAGAAAAGTTCAAGTGCATAGAAATAGCCCGCATAAACTTTGCCAATTTCCGGTACTGTTTCCAGGATTACGCCGGTTACATTCAGGACAATCAGTGCGATGATAAAGCCATTGATCAGCTTGCCTTTAAGGCTGAACGCTTGCTCGCCATCAAGTAGCTGAAAACAGCGATTGCGAAGGTGATTTGAGGTCATGAATCTTGCCTTGTGATCTGAAGTCCTTAATCGGATTGTAAAGGAAAACGGAATAGTATAGTCAGCTGATGCTTATAAACCGCATTAAAAACGCGGGAAATCAGAGCATCCTGGCTTTTACCGGAGGATTTGGCTAATGGAATTAGGCTATTCTGAAGCGCGACTCTTTTAAAACGGTGCCAGCCATTATTCACAGGGATGTATTATGCCTTCAAACAAGATATCAATGACGACATCACGCATGTCATCTAAGGGCTCAAACCTTTTATCAGAAACCTGTTCAGCTGCATCGAATGTGACAGCTTCGGACGTGGTTTCAATATCTCTGACTGACTTTTCGTCGGATGCTTTATCGCCGCTTCACCCTGCGCTTGAAAACTGGCGTCAGCAGTTTAATGCGCTTTTAGCGAGTCTTCCTGCGGAAAAGAAAGTGGCAACACCAGAAAGTGCCCGTCAGGCTTTGGCGAATATTACCGCACGATTTGTCTCTGCTGGGCCTGAGCTTCTCCGTGTGGAAGACCGTATTCTTGAGGCAGAGGAGCTGGCAGAGATACCTCGCTTACCCCTGCCGCTCAGGCTGTATCAGGCGGTGGAAAAGCCTGACATGCTGCTGCTCTTTATTCATGGTGGCGGCCATATGGCAGGCAGTATTGAGGTTTATGATCCTATCTGTCGAAGATTGGCGGAAAATACCGGACAGGCAGTTTTAGCGATGGATTATCCGTTGGCTCCGGAAAATCCCTGGCCTGCAGGTATTGAAAGCGTAGCGGAGCTGATGGCGCGTCTGCCTGAGGTGCTGGATTCCTTTCAGTTGCCCGCGAATATTCGGATTGTGATGATGGGAGATTCAGGAGGCGCTGCCATGGCTGCAACGCTGTGCCTTCAGCAACCGGAAACTCTGCCGGGGTATCCCGAGGCCTTGGTTCTACTTTATCCAAGTCTTGATTACCGTATGCGGGCCGATTCGATACAGGCGTTTTCTGAGGGCTATTTTCTGACTGAAGAGAGAATGCGCTGGTATTTTGAGCAGTATCTTCAGGGTAAGGCTGATCCGCTTTCTATTTCGCCTCTTGATATGACAGTGCCTGCTTATTTTCCTAAGACTCTGCTGATGAGTGCTGGCTATGATCCCCTGAGAGATGAGGCGGGTTATTTTTTCGAAAAGTTGGTTGAAGCGGGAGTGGATGTCGAGGGCGTCTGTTACGAGCAGATGCTGCATGCTTTCCTGAATCTGGAATCTCTGGTGCCTGATGTCTGTCAGCAGGCCTATAACGCAATCAGCCGCTTTGTAGCGGCTGATTGAAGGTCTGATAAAAAGAGAAAGAGCCGGTTAAACGCTGCGCTTTTTCTTACCCTTTTTGATCTCCTTGCAGCGCACCTTGTGTACAAAGTTGCCACTGATCTCCAGTGTTTCCAGCTGATAGGGGCCAAAGCTCAGGCAAACCGGTGCTTCCGGAATTGCTTCCAGATGCTCAATAATCAGGCCGTTCAGGGTCTTAGGGCCATCAACCGGCAGTGCCCAGTCGAGAGTCTTGTTGATATCACGGATACTGGCAGCACCTTCCACTTCAAAGTTGCCGTTGCCATCCGGTTTGATCTCATCATTGTGACCGCTCATCGGTGAAGTGAAGTCACCAACAATCTCTTCCAGAATATCTTCCAGCGTCACAATACCCAGAACATCACCGTATTCGTCTACAACAATGCCGATACGACGTTTCAGGCGCTGAAAGTTCAGCAGCTGAGTCTGCAGCGGTGTGGTTTCCGGAATAAAGTAGGGCTCGCGGGCTTCTGCCAGCAGGTCCTCTTTGGTCGGCATCTGGCGAGCCATAAAGCGAGATGCATTTCGCATATGCAGAATGCCCAGAACATTGTTCACATCACCTTTGTAAAGAATCAGGCGAGTGTGTTCGCAGCTTTGCAGTTGCTCAATAATGGACTCAATCGGGTCATCAAGGTTGATACCCTGAATCTCATGACGGGGAATCATAATGTCGTTCACTGTCATGGACTCCAGATCCAGAATGCTCAGTAGCATGGTTTTGTGGCGGCGGGGAATCATAGCGCCCGCTTCCAGCACAACGGTGCGCAGCTCTTCCGGTGTCAGCTGATCATTGCTGCTGTCATTCTGATTAACGCCCATCACTTTCAGTAGACCATTGGTAATGGCGTTCACCATGAAGACAAACGGGTACATGAGCTTCAGCAGGGGCGTCAGTAGCAGTGATGCCGGGTAAGCGACGCGTTCCGGGTGGATTGCCGCCAGTGTTTTAGGCGTCACCTCTGCAAAAATAAGGATGACCAGTGTCAGCAAGGCGGTTGCAATAGCAATACCGGCATCACCATAGAGGCGAACAGCAATGACAGTTGCAATTGCAGAAGCAAGAATATTAACAAAGTTATTACCGATCAGAATAACGCCGATCAGACGATCCGGGCGTTCCAGCAGGCGGCTGACACGCAGCGCCCCTTTGTCGCGATTTTTCGCTTTGTGGCTCAACCGATAGCGGTTAAGGGACATCATGCCGGTCTCAGAGCTTGAGAAGAAGCCGGAACAGATAATCAGAAAGGCTAACAGTCCAAATAAGATGCCAAGGGGGGTGTCGTTCAAGAGATCGGGTATCCTGCTTAAATTGAAAACTGACGATTTAACGACTGCTGTATGACAGCAGAATGACCTCCTCGGGTCGGTGTTCAGTTAATTCGCCGCGGTCAGTACGCTTTTAATAACAAAGGTTACTGCTTTTTTATTTTTAGTCGCGGATAAACTCCGCAGCACTACTTTTAAATTTTCTGTCCGGTGCCGTCAAGGTCGGCATCTGACAGAGACTGCTTAGTACTTCGAATGTCGGGTTAGTTCAGCAGGATTTCAAGCGCAACTTTGCTGCCAAAATAGCCCAGTACCAAGAGGGTGGCTCCCCCCAGTGTCCAGCGTACAGCGGTCATGCCGCGCCATCCAAGCCAGCGATGACCGGCAAGCAGAATGGCAAAAACCAACCAGGCCATCAGGGTCAGAACTGTTTTATGTGCCAGATGTTGGGCAAATAGGTTTTCAATAAAAATAAAGCCGCTGCCGATAGCGATAGTCAGAGCGATAAGGCCACTACAGATCAGCTCAAACAGCAAGCGTTCCATGGTTTGCAGTGGCGGTAAAACCTGAATAATGCCGCGGGTTTGTTTGTGTTTTAGCTGGTAGTTTTGCACCGAAACCAGCAGTGCCTGGCAGGCAGCGATTATGATCAGGCTATAAGCGACCAGAGAGGTCAGAATATGTAGCGTAAGGCCCGGAGCTAGGCCGTTACTCGGTGCTGAGACTGGCCCCCAGATAGCAAAGATCAGAGCCAGCATCGACATGGGAAAGATACCGATGCCAAGATTGAGAACAGGCTTCTTGATGCTGCTGATAAGTAACATCAGGCTGATGGTAAAGGTTGCCAGTAACCCCATTTCGGTCAGGCCCAGGTGCAGACCATCCGGCTGAAATATCGCTAACCAGGTGCTGATTCCGTGGTTGAGAATCGCTGCGGCACCTAAAAGACGGATCATAGGTGGGCGGTTGGGGGCTTTGCGTTGCAGCGCCAGAAGCTGATAGGTGGCCGCTGCACAATAGAAAACGATGGCGATCAGAGCTAGTGCGATAGCATCCATAATCTGTCAGTTGTCCCGTCAATTAATAGCCAGTTGAAAAGGAGCAGGTTGGAGCAAAAGGTACTGGCCTGCCTGAATGAAAATATCAGGATTGTCCTGATTGAAAGAGCTGTAATAGTAACCGATTGAAGGCCGCACTGCATCATAACCCAATGTGGATTGAGTGAGGTTATTTGTCTCAGAGGGCAAGTAAAGTCAGCTGATTGTCTGCCAAAGGCCATTTGCCCATAGATGATAGGTGCCCGGGCTGGTTATAATGCCCCCAATTTTTGGATTTTACTCATCCGGTGTACCCGTTAACGCTTGTGCCGGTAGAGTCGATGTTGATTGTTTTTCTGCTGTTGAAGCAGCGAGGATGTGTGGATGTTTGAGAACTTAACCGAACGCCTTTCGAAGAGCTTGCGTTCTATTACCGGTCAGGCTCGACTGACTGAGGACAACATCAAAGATACCCTGCGTGAAGTACGTAAGGCGCTGTTGGAAGCAGATGTTGCTCTGCCAGTTGTTAAAGCTTTTATCGAAAAAGTAAAAGAGCGTGCCGTAGGCCAGGAAGTCAGCAAGAGCCTGAGTCCCGGGCAGCAATTCGTTAAGATTGTTCAGCAGGAACTTGAACTTATCATGGGTGAGGCGAATGAATCGCTGAACCTGGCGGCTAATCCGCCGGCCGTTATCCTGATGGCCGGTCTGCAGGGTGCGGGTAAAACCACCTCTGTGGCCAAACTTGCCCGCTTCCTGAAAGAGCGTGAAAAGAAAAAGGTTCTGGTTGTATCGGCTGACGTATATCGTCCTGCGGCGATTAAGCAGCTGGAAACGCTGGCTGGTGAAGTGGAAGCCGAGTTCTTCCCGAGTTCTACCGATCAGAAGCCTCTGGATATTGCGAACGCGGCCATTGCTCATGCAAAGATTCAGTTCTTTGATGTCGTCATTGTCGATACAGCAGGTCGTCTGCATGTTGATGACGACATGATGGTGGAGATTAAAGAGCTGCACGCGGGTATCAATCCGGTTGAGACTCTGTTTGTTGTTGATGCGATGACAGGTCAGGATGCGGCGAATACCGCTAAGGCCTTTGGCGATGCACTGCCTCTGACCGGTGTGATTCTGACCAAGGCTGATGGTGATGCCCGTGGCGGTGCGGCGCTGTCCGTGCGTCACATTACCGGTAAGCCAATTAAGTTTATGGGTATGGGTGAGAAGGTTGATGCCCTCGAGCCCTTCCATCCGGATCGTGTTGCCTCCCGTATTCTGGGTATGGGTGACATTCTGTCTCTGATCGAAGAGGCAGAGCAGAAGATCGATAAAGAAAAAGCTGAAAAACTGGCGAAGAAAGTTAAGAAGGGCAAAGGCTTTGACCTGGAAGACTTCCGTGACCAGATTCAGCAGATGAAAAACATGGGTGGCATGGCAGGTCTGATGGACAAGCTGCCGGGCATGGGTCAGATCGCTGAAGTGGCTAAAAATGGTGCTGCGGAAAAAGAGATGGGCAAACTTGAAGCTCTGATCAACTCCATGACACCGCAGGAGCGTCAGAAGCCTGATCTGATCTCAGGCTCCCGTAAGCGGCGTATCTGTGCGGGTTCCGGTCTGCAGATTCAGGACCTGAACCGCCTGCTGAAGCAGCACAAGCAGATGCAGAAGATGATGAAAAAGATGGGCGGTAAAGGCGGCATGTCTAAGATGATGCGCGGTCTTGGCGGCATGTTGCCACCGGGTATGGGTGGCGGCGGTGGTATGCCTCCTCGCTTCTAATGAAACAGTAAAGCCTCAGAAAGATGGGGTTTTATCTGAAAAAGGTCTGATTCGTCAGGCCTTTTTTGACTTAGCTGTTTGGTCGCTTTAGTCGTGATTCATTCAATTAAGTTTTTTAAATCAAGAGGTTAGTTGTGTATCCTCTTGCTGTTCTGCAGTTTTCGTGTAATTTTTGCGCAAATAGCTGCAGAAAATGGTGCTACAGACTTGCGTTTAGTTTGTGTAAGCCTACAATAGCGCGCACATTTTCAGACTGACATTTCTGCTCGACCCGGTGAAAATCGCGGTTGCGGTGGAATATTGTGCTTTTGTGGTTCCAAAAGCCGGTGTTTTCCCTTAGAATATGCCGCCTTTCGGGCTGAAAGGCCGTAAATGAAAGTCTGTAGCGAAATTTTGAGAACTCCGAACATAGGATAAAAAGGCAATGGTAACCATTCGTCTTGCTCGCGGTGGCTCTAAGAAGCGCCCGTTCTATCACTTGACTGTAACTAACTCTCGTAGCGCCCGTAATGGTCGTTTTATTGAGCGCGTTGGTTTCTTTAACCCAGTGGCAAAAGGCCAGGAAGAGCGTCTGCGCGTTGATCTTGAGCGTGTAGAGCACTGGAAAGGTCAGGGTGCAACTATCTCTGATCGTGTTGCTCAGCTGCTGAAAGAAGCTGCTAAGTAATTTCTGATTTCTTCGGAATTCAGAACCAGTAAGACGCTATAGCAATCCTGTGTGGTTGTCATTAGTGGTTGTAGTTTAAACACCGATTCTGGTTGTTAGCTGCGCTAATGCCGGTCTGGGTGAATTGAGAGAATAAGTCAGGCTTATGTCAGATCCAAAAGATTTTGTAGTCCTCGGTAGAATTACAAGTCCTTTTGGTATTCAGGGCTGGGTCAAGGTTTATTCTTTTACCGACCCTATGGACGGTATCTTCCAGTATAAAAAGTGGTCTTTGTGGAAAGATGACAAGCCGGTTGGTGAGTTTGAAGTCGCAAAGGGCAAAAAACACGGTAAGGGTCTCGTGGCCCGACTGAAGGTCGTTACGGATCGTAATGGCGCTGAAGAGATGTGTGGCTGTGAAATTCGCATGCCAAAAGACGCATTGCCGGATCTGGAAGAGGGTGATTACTACTGGCACCAGTTAGAGGGGCTGAAGGTAATCACGACCGAAAACGTCGTTCTGGGTTCGGTGGATTACCTGCTGGAGACCGGTGCAAATGATGTGCTGGTAGTGAAAGCGACACCAGAAAGTCTTGATGACGCTGAGCGTCTGATTCCTTATCTGGTGGATCAGGTAGTCAAAGAGGTCAATCTCAGCGACGGCACTGTGCTTGTTGACTGGGATCCTGACTTCTGAGCTGGCTGCAGCAATGAAGCCGGCAATTTTAAAAGAGATTAAACTGTGTGGTTAGGCGTTGTATCCCTGTTTCCGGGGATGTTTGATGCGGTCACCGAATACGGTGTCACAGGGCGGGCAGTTAAGAAAGAGCTGCTGTCGCTTGAATTCTGGAATCCTCGTGATTTCGCAACAGATAAACACCGCACAGTAGATGATCGCCCTTACGGCGGTGGTCCTGGCATGCTGATGAAAGTTCAGCCTTTGCGCGATGCTATTTTAGCTGCCAAGGAAAAAGCCGGACCTGATGCCAAGGTGATCTATATGTCTCCCCAAGGACGTCCCCTCGATCAGGAAGGTGTACGTGAGCTGTCTCAGCGCGACCGCATGGTGATTGTTGCAGGTCGTTATGAAGGCATCGACGAGCGCGTGGTGGAGACATTAATAGATGAAGAGTGGTCAATCGGTGATTACGTTCTGAGCGGTGGTGAACTAGCTGCTTTGACCCTCATCGATTCAGTATCACGGTTGGTTCCCGGTGTTCTCGGACATGAAGATTCTGCTGAAGAGGATTCATTCTCCGATGGCCTGCTGGACTGCCCGCACTATACAAGACCTGAACAGGTTGATGATCTTGAAGTGCCGGACGTTCTGTTGAGTGGGAATCACGAAGCCATTCGTCGGTGGCGCCTCCAGCAATCTCTGGGCCGAACCTGGTTAAGGCGGCCGGATTTGTTGGAAAAGGTCGACCTGGACGATGAGCGCCAGGCATTGTTGGAAGAATTCATCCGCAATCATGACGGTTCGCGCTAATGCGCAAGTCGAGCGGCTTAAATCTAGGAGCGAGCTAATGAGCAGCAAAAATACAGTAATTCAGGCTCTTGAAGCCGAACAAATGAGCAAAGAAGTTCCTGCGTTTGCACCAGGTGACACTGTTGTTGTTCAGGTTAAAGTTAAAGAAGGCAACCGTGAGCGTCTGCAGGCGTTCGAAGGTGTTGTACTGGGTAAGCGTAACCGTGGTCTGAACTCTGCGTTCACTGTACGTAAGATCTCTCACGGTGTTGGCGTTGAGCGTACTTTCCAGGTTTACAGCCCACTGGTAGACAGCATTTCTGTTAAGCGTCGTGGTGACGTTCGTCAGGCTAAACTGTACTACCTGCGTGAACTGAGCGGTAAAGCTGCACGTATTAAAGAAAAGCTGTCCTGATTCGCTAAGATCAGTTCGACTTGCTGAAAAAACGGGTAACCTTTCGGGGTTGCCCGTTTTTTTATGTCTGCGATGTGGTCATTTAAGGTGAGGATGAATACGGAGGTTGCTGGTGGCTGCGGATTCTGACGTTTTAATACAGGGTTACCTGGATTATCTGTTGCTGGAAAAAGGTCTGAGCCGGAATACTCAATTGGCTTACCGGCGGGACCTGAAACATCTGGTTTTCTGGTTGGAGCAGCCGGAAGCATTTCTGCGATCGCAAAGCAGTAAGGATGCCGTCTGTGATCAGAAACAGTTGCTGAGTCTGAATACAGAGAAGCTGGCTCTCTTTCGTGAAGCCTGTTTTGATGCCGGTCTGGATAAGCGCTCTGTTGCCCGCATTATCAGTGCCTTAAAAGGCTTCTATTATTGGCTGATGGATGAAGAGTTGGTTGAGCAGAATCCGGTCAGCCTGCTGCCCAAAATCAGAGCTGAAAAGAAGCTGCCCAAAGTGTTGTCTGAAGCGCAGGTTGAGGCGCTTTTGGATCAGCCGGATCGCTCTGACCCGACTCAGGCTCGTGATCGCTGTATGCTGGAGCTGCTTTATGCAACCGGGCTTCGGGTGTCTGAGCTGGTTGGCCTGACTGCTGGTCAGGTAAGTTTGCAGCAGGGCATTGTGCGGGTAACCGGTAAAGGTCAGAAAGAGCGTCTGATTCCCTTGGGCGAGATCGCCCTTGATGAGCTGACATTGTATTGGCAGGAGGTTCGCTCTAATCTCCCCGGATTTAAAGAGAGTGAAAGTGCACTTTTCCCCAGCCGTAAGGGGGGCTTTATGACCCGTCAGGCATTCTGGTATCGGATTCATAAGTATGCTGTTGAAGCTGGCTTGCCGGAGACTTTGTCACCTCACCAGCTACGGCACGCTTTTGCGACTCATCTGCTCAATCACGGTGCAGATCTGAGATCGGTTCAGTTGCTGTTAGGTCATTCGAGTGTGACGACTACGCAAATTTATACCCATGTGGCGAATCAGCGTCTTAAGCAGCTTCATAGAACCCATCACCCAAGAGCCTGATTTGAAAGCGATATTCGCTTCTGTCCGGGTTGACGACTAAGGCGAGCTGAGGTTTGATGTACCGCTTATGGAACATTCCCACTGGTAGTGGGTCACAGGGAAGCATTGTGCCGTTCGATTTGCCTTAGAGTTCATGCTGGGAGTCATTCGGGTGCAGCGTATTTCAGGTTCAGAATATCTATTATGGAAACTCGGTCTATGAAACTACTGTCTCGTCTGCTTTCGCGCAGCCAATCTAAGATTGCATTCGGTTTTATGTTGGTTATCGGTTTATTTTCCTTTTCTGCGCAGGCAGCCACGCCGGAAGAGATGATTTTGAAAAAACTGGAAGGGGCCAGTCCAAACATTCCGGTTGATGAAATTCGTCCTTCTCTTATCGAGTCCATCTATGAGGTTGAGCTCAAGACAGGTGAGGTTCTTTACAGTACTGCTGACGGTGGTTATATCTTCACTGGTGACCTGTATCAGGTTGCTCCCCAAGGTTTTAAAAATATCTCTGAAGAACGTCGCATGACCGCGCGGGCGACAGAGATCAGTAATCTGGATGAGTCTCAGATGATTGTATTTCCTGCCAAAGGTGAGCAGAAAGGCCAGATTACGGTTTTTACCGATATCGACTGTGTTTATTGTCGCAAGCTGCACAAAGAAGTGCCTGAACTGAACGAGATGGGCATTAAGGTACGGTATCTGGGTTTCCCGCGTGCAGGTATCGGTTCAGGCTCTTACTATTCTATGGTATCTGTCTGGTGTTCGGAGAATCAGCAAAATGCGATGACTCGCGCGAAGCTGGGTGAATCCATTGAAGAGAAACAATGTGAAAACCCGATTGCTGATCAGTATCGTCTCGGTCAGAAGCTGGGTGTGCAGGGAACTCCGGCTATTTTCCTTGAGGATGGCCGCCTGCTTCCGGGGTATATGCCTGCCAAGCGTCTTGCCACGGCTTTAGGCCTGACCCTATAGGCTTTCAGTCTGATTTATAAGCAACGCCCCGAACCTTGTTTTCGGGGCGTTTTGCGTTCTGGCTGTCTAATGCCGGTAAACCTGAGCTGGTGAATGGCGAATAACCCTGAAAATTGCTTTATCTATGGTCTGACTTGGTTTTTATCGGAAGGAAAAAACGATAAGATGTGGAGTTCTATGGCGGCAGCTTAGACTGCAGACACCTGAGGTAAAATCGGGTTTTCGCCAAAAAAGAATATGCTGAAACAGGCATACCAGTCGTTTATGCAAGAACAGGTAAGAGGGTATCGTATTGAAACCGGTAAAAGTGGGTGTATGTGGTTTAGGTACTGTTGGTAGCGGTACAGTTAATGTTTTGATCCGCAATGCTGAAGAGATTGCCCGTCGTACTGGTCGCCCTATTATTGTTGAGCAGATTGGTGCCCGTCGCGACAATCCGGCCTGTGATACCACAGGTATTGATGTTACCCGTGATATTTTTGACGTCGTTAACAATCCGGAAATTGACGTCGTTGTTGAACTGATCGGTGGTTACGACGTAGCTCGTGAGCTGGTCATGAAAGCGATCGAAAACGGCAAACACGTGGTAACAGCGAACAAAGCGCTGATTGCGGTGCACGGTAACGAGATTTTTGAAGCAGCCAAAGCCAAAGGCGTTGTGGTTGCTTTTGAAGCTGCCGTAGCCGGTGGTATTCCGGTTATTAAAGGTATCCGTGAAGGCCTGGCGGCGAACAGCATCAACTGGCTGGCGGGTATTATCAATGGTACCGGCAACTACATCATGACGCAGATGCGCGACTACGGCCGTGACTTCGCTGATGTTCTTCAGGAAGCTCAGGAGCTGGGTTATGCAGAGGCAGATCCGACCTTTGATGTTGAAGGTATCGATGCCGCCCATAAACTGACGATTCTGGGTTCCGTTGCTTTCGGTATCCCGCTGCAATTTGATAAAGCCTATACCGAAGGTATCAGCAAGATCACGCCGCTGGATATCGAGCAAGCTGATGAGCTGGGTTATATCATCAAGCATCTGGGTATCGCCCGTCGCACGAAAGAAGGTGTTGAGCTGCGTGTTCACCCGACTCTGATTCCTAAAGATCGCCTGATTGCTAATGTACATGGCGTATTGAACGCGGTCATGGTACATGGCGATGCGGTAGGCCCTACTATGTATTACGGGCCGGGTGCTGGTGCGGAACCAACCGCTTCTTCTGTGGTTGCGGATATCGTGGATGTTGCCCGTACAATGGGTGCTGAATACGCTGATCGTGTCCCACCTCTGGCTTTCACTCAGGATACTCTGGACAGCGATGCACCGATTCTGTCGATGGAAGATGTTTCCACCGCTTACTATGTGCGCCTGCAGGCAGTCGATCGCCCGGGTGTTCTGGCTCGCGTTGCGACCATTCTGAGTGACAAAGGCATCAGCATTGAAGCCATCATCCAGAAGGAAGCCAAAGAGAGCGAAATGGTGCCTATCATCTTTATGACACATAACTGTCAGGAGCTGCAGATGAACGATGCCATTCGTGAAATTGAATCTCTTGTTGATATTTGTGGCGAAGTGGTCCGCATCCGTGTGGAAACTCTGGATAGCTGATATCCGGTTGCTTACCCTTGTTAAGCAACAGAACTGAAAAGTCCGGCGGTTAACCCAGCCGTCGGATAATAATCGTCCCGTACCCTATCGGGCCGTTATAAACCTGAATACGAGAATCACACCGTGCGTTATATCAGTACCCGTGGCAAAGCGCCCGCTCTTAACTTTGAAGATGTTGTTCTGACCGGCCTGGCCAGCGATGGTGGCCTGTATGTGCCTGAAGAGATTCCTCAGTTCTCCGCTGAAGAGATCGCTTCCTGGGCTGGTTTGTCTTACACCGAAATCGCTTATAAAGTGATGCATGCCTTTATCGGTGATGAGATTCCTGCTGACACGCTGAAAGCCATGATTGAAGATACCTACGGTACCTTCAAGCATGATGCGGTAACTCCGCTGAAACAGCTGGATAGCAACCACTACCTGCTGGAGCTGTTCCACGGCCCGACGCTGGCGTTTAAAGACGTAGCCCTGCAGATGCTGGGTCGTCTGCTGGATCATTTCCTGGGCAAGCGTAACGAACATGCGGTAATCATGGGTGCGACGTCCGGTGATACCGGTTCTGCCGCCATCGAAGGCTGCAAGCCTTGTGAGCATGTGGATATCTTTATTCTGCACCCATATAACCGTGTATCCGAAGTACAGCGTCGTCAGATGACCACAGTACTGGCAGATAACGTCTTTAACATCGCCGTTGAAGGTAATTTCGATGACTGTCAGGCGATTGTTAAAGACAGCTTCAACAATCAGGGTTTCCTTGGTGGTAATACCCGTCTGGTAGCGGTGAATTCCATTAACTGGGCGCGCATTATGGCTCAGGTGGTGTACTACTTTGTTTCCGCTGTGGCAGTTGGCGCACCGCACCGTAAGGTCTCTTTCAGTGTACCATCGGCTAACTTCGGTGATGTTTTTGCCGGTTATATCGCTTACAAAATGGGCCTGCCGGTGAACCAGTTTGTTGTGGCAACTAATGCTAACGACATCCTGCACCGTGTGATCAGCAAAAATGACTTCAGCAAACAGCCGTTACTGCACACCCTATCACCAAGTATGGATATCGTCGTATCCAGCAACTTTGAGCGTCTGCTGTTTGATCTGTATGACAACGATGGCGCGGCAGTGGAAGATCTGCTGAAACGCTTCAACAACGAACCGGTTCAGATCGAACAGGCCCGTTGGGATAAAGCCCGTGAACTGTTCGACAGCCTTAGCGTTGATGATGAAACCACCATCGAGGTGATCAAAGAAGCCTTTGAACGCACCGGTGAACTGCTGGATCCCCACACTGCAACCGGCTACCGCGCGGCAGAAACCTGCAACCGCGACAAGTCTGTGCCTATGATCACCCTGGCAACCGCGCATCCGGCTAAGTTTGAAGATGCCATTGTTAAGGCTGGTTTTGAGGGGGCGCCTCTGCCACCACATATGGCGGACCTGCTGGAGCGTGAAGAGCGTTTCTCAGTACTGCCTGCAGATGCTGAAACCATTCAGAAGTTTGTGGTTGAGAATAAGCGCTAAGCCAACTGGTTTCTGCGTATTTTTCTGACAGGGGAGCTTAGGCTCCCCTGTTTGTTTCTGCTGATTTTCAGGAAGACTTATGCTGCAGCCTGTTTTTCAAATGCGAACCCTTAACCCGCAAGTTATGAAGCAAGCTGAGCATCTCGGCTTGCATCCTCTGCTGGCGAGGGTTTTAGCTGGCCGGATTAAAGATGAAAACTGTCATCTTGAAGGGATTATCCGTCCGGGACTGAAATATATTCCTAAGCCGGGCTTGTTGAAGGATTGCTCTAAGGCTGCTGATCGAATCAGTCAGGCAATTATCGGTGGCGAGCGAATTGGTGTACTGACCGACTATGACGTGGATGGTATTACCTCTCATGTCGTTATTTATCGTGCGCTGACCGAGTTGTTTGGCGTTCAACCCGACAGAATTCATAGCCTGATCGGTCACCGCATAAATGATGGCTATGGTGTTAGTGCAGGTTTGATCAGCCGTATTCTTGATCAGACTCCTTTACCGGATGTGATTATTACTGCTGATTGCGGTTCCAGTGATGAAGCCCGGCTTGAGTTGCTGAAGCAGGCGGGGATCGATGTTGTCGTAACGGATCATCACGCGTTACCCGAAGAGGGAGCACCGGTTTCTGCCTATGCAGTGGTTAATCCAACGCAACATGATTGTGCTTATCCTGATGCCACTATTGCCGGTTGTATGGTGAGCTGGCTGGTTATGGCGCGGGTTCGCGAGGAGTTGATCAGGCAGCAATACCTACCTGAAACTTCGCCAAAATTGGGGTTTCTGTTGAGCTATGTTGCATTGGGCACCGTGGCAGACTGCGTATCTCTGGGTGAAAGTGCCGTCAATCGAGCTGTAGTACATACCGGTTTGAGCCTGATCAATCGATTTGACCTGCCCTGCTGGCGTGCCATACGTAAGCTGTTGCGCAAAGAAAACGAATTCTTCGATGCAGGCACTCTAGGATTTCAGTTGGGGCCACGAATTAATGCCCGGGGCCGTTTAGATGACCCTTACGCCGCTTTGCATTACATGATGGCCAGTACGGATCATCAGGCGGAACATTATCTTGCGATTCTGGATCAGGATAACGAAGATCGAAAAGCGATCGAGCAGGAGATGGTGCAGGAAGCATTTCGCCTGATTCAGCCTCAGCTGGAACAAAAATATCAGGGGCTATCCGTTTTTCTTGAAAATGGACATGCCGGCGTTCAGGGAATTGTTGCTTCCAGAATTACCCAAAAGACCGGTAAGCCATGTGTTGTGATGTGTCCGGCATTGAATCCTGAACATCTTTCAGGCTCAGCAAGAAGTGTTGATGGCATCCACATCAGAGATATTCTGCAGCAGGTTCATGATTCAGATCAGGATTTATTGGTTAAATTCGGCGGGCATAGCGGTGCGGCAGGGCTGACGTTGAACAAAGTTTCACTGGACGGTTTTGTTAAAAGCTTCAATAAAGCTGTTTCTGAAAGCCTTAACGGACAGCTTTTACAACCTGTAGTAAAAATAGACACTAGGTTACAGGTCGAAGATATTAATGAAGAAAGCTGGGCGATTTTACAGAACTTGCAACCTTTCGGGCGAGAGTTTGAACAACCCTGCTTTTCCGGCTCCTTTTTGGTTGAGCAGCTAAGAGTGGTCGGAGCAGACCAAAGCCATCTTCAGATTTTACTGAGCAACCCTGAAAGAACCCTTGCCGTTAAAGGGATCTGGTTCAAGGCGCTTGCCGGAGATCAGCGCGTCGACTTCACTGAGGGGGATGCTGTTGAAGCGGCTTTTCAGCTGGATTTAAATGAGTTCAGAGGAAAACGATCCATCCAGCTTCTGATTGAATACGCAAAAAAACAGACCGAATGACATTCTTTGATGGCGTCATAAAGAGCCTTTTTATCCCGTCATATGTGCGGTCTGTCACCAAATTGTCAAAAACATAGTCTAATGTTGCCGAACGTTTGAGCCGTAACAATGAGTTATCAATGGTTAATGCAGATCAAAACCAAAGATATTCGTTAAAAAAAGGGCGAATCTGACTATTGCCATGCGGCCGCAGGATGTTTAAAGTAGCTCCTGCGATTGAAACAATAACGGTTATTGATTGGCTAAATTTTCATTTATTTGGTCAGCACACCGAAAACTTCTGCATTTATGCAGAGCGATTGAGTAGAGAAAGGAAATTATCAAATGAAAAAGACTCTGATTGCTACCGCTATTGCTGGTGCTATGAGCTTCTCTGTAGCTGCACAAGCTGCTCCTGTTGTTTACGGTAACATCCAGGTTGTTGTAGATGTTGAAAATGACAACACTGCTGCAGATAACGGTTCTACTTTCGGTATCAAAGGCGAAACTGCTCTGGATAACGGTCTGACCGGTATCTACAAAATTGAAATGGATGTTAACGCTGCTGGTACTAAAGGCGACAACTCTCCATTCACTGGTGACCAGGCTTACCTGGGTGTGAAAGGCGGTTTCGGTACTGTTCGTGTTGGTTCTATGGACACTGTTGCTGATGACCTGATCTCTGATGCTATCTTCGGTGAAGAATACAAAGGCGGTGAGTTCTCAGCGTTCGCCGGTGACAACCGTGAAATCCAGCAGGTTCAGTACTCTAACGATTTCGGTGGTTTCGAAGTTCGTGCTTCTGTAAACATGAACGGTACTGAAGAATCTCGTGGCGACACTGATGGCGACCTGGACAACGCTATGCAGGTTGGTGTTAAAGCTGCTGTAGCTCAGGGTGTTTCTGTTGCTGCTGCCTTTGATACTTACAAGTCTGCAATGGGCGTAGCTGCAACTATGGACATGAATGCTCTGTCTGTTGGTGCTGCTTTTGAAACTCAGGACGATATCGATAGCGTTATCTCTGCTTCTGGTGCTTTCAACTATGGTATGGGTAGCGTATACGCGATCGTTTCTATGTTCGACACTGGTGATGTAGACGGTTCTCGTACCACTGCAGGTGCTAACTACAACCTGGGTGAGTCCATGTACGTTTACGCAGAAGTTGTTTCTGGTGACGACGAAGAGCTGAACGATGCTAAGAGCACTGCTCTGGGTGCTGTTCTGGTGTTCTAATCGAAAGATTAAGATACTAAGCTCTATAAGAAACCAGCCTTCGGGCTGGTTTTTTTATGCATGGATTTTTATCCGACGGCCACGTCGTAAAGACTCTGGTCTTTATCCTCTTGCTCAAATCCTTTACTATCCGCTGCTTTACGGTTTACCTGCTATGCCGGTATTACCGGTTACTCCAGAGGATACAGCCTTGGCTGCACCGCGCGCTAAAATTCAGACCGATAAAATTTTTGATGGCCTGGCAGAAAAGTTCCGCAATAACGTTTATGGCACCAACAAGGGGTGGCTGCGACAGGAGCTTTTGTCCCGGGATTTTCAACAGATTCCATTTATTTCGGATCAGCAAAGCGTTGACGTGTTGGATATCGGTGGCGGTCTAGGTCAGATGAGTGACTGGTTTGCCAGCCGAGGGCATAAAGTCATTTTTACCGAACCTGCTGATGATATGCGGGCTGAAGCGGAATCATTGTTTCGTCAGCAGTCAGATCAGTATGTTTATCCGGTAGAGAGTTTTAGCTATCGATTGCAGGACCTGCCGGATAAATTACCTCCGGCTGAGCTCGTTGTTTGTCATGCGGTACTGGAATGGCTGCATAAGCCGATGGATGCTTTGCCGGTTATCACACGCCAGATGAAAGATGCTGGCTGGCTCTCGCTGATGTTCTTTAATGAAGATGGTCTTCGTTTCAGTAATATCGTCAAGGGTAACTATGACAAAGCGTTGCGGGATACTCTGGATGGCACGGGGCAGCGCTTGCGTTTAACCCCGATCAGTCCGCAGAAACCGGAACAGGTTATTGAAGGCTTGAAGCAACAGGGTTTGGAGATTATTTCTGTTGCCGGTATTCGGGTGTTTACCGATTACCTGAGAGACAAACATCCTTCAGACAGTGATCTTGAGAAACTGTTAGAGCTGGAATGGCGTTATTGCCATCAGGAGCCATACTGGCGAATGGGGCGCTACATTCATGTTATTGCCAAAAAGCCTTAATCATCGAAATGATCAGATTTTTCACCTCAGATACTGATTGGCGGTAGAATACCCCGGCGTTATCTTTCACGATTTTTATAACCTTCTACACCGGTAAAACACTATGAGCGCTTTATCTCCAGCCGCAGAACTCTTACTGCGCAACCAGTCGTCAATTATAGGGCAGGTTTTGTTGGCTCATTTGCCGGTAACCGAGGGTATAAGTAATTTCATTCAGCCATTGCTAAGCAATGATGTTGAAGCGCTTCACCTGCTGACGGATGACTGGAGAAGCTATCAGTCGATGGCTGATTTTTCCCAGCGGGAATCCCGCTTTTTACCGTTCTTTCAGGCTTACCTTAGTCAGGATAACGATACTGGGCTTCTTAATGGATACGACAACATTATTCTCTTTATGCCAAAAGCCAAAGAGCAGGCGCGTTACCTGATTGCTCAGCTGCTGCCTTTGCTGAAATCAGGCGGTCGTTTCTGGCTGGTGGGAGAGAACAACGGTGGGATTAAGTCAGCAGATAAGCTGATTAAAGCTGCAGCGGAAGCAGCCTGGCCGCAAGGTGGTTTCAGTCTGAATAAGGCCGACAAGGCTAAAAAGAGCACTCTGCTAAAGTTGGAGTTGGGCTCGGTAAATCAGCCTGATGCCGAGTACAGCTTTAATCCTGATCCTTGGGAGCTGTATTGGAATCTGCCTGAAAATGATGCCTTCCCGAAAGCGTTGTCAGATCTGCGGCTGATCAGTCTGCCCGGCGTGTTCAGTCATGGCCGCCTGGATGAAGGCACGGCTCTGATGCTGCAGAATATGCCCCGTATCAAGCCATCCAAAGTGCGTAATCGCAGAGTGCTGGATATGGGCTGTGGAACCGGTGTGATCGGTTTAAGCCTGCTCAAGCGTGATCCCGAACTGGAGGTCACCTTCTGTGATGTTAATGCGATGGCGCTGGAGGCAACCCGCCGGAGTCTAAAAGCAAATGACCTTGAAGGTGAGGTTTTTGCTTCTGATATGTGGAGCGATGTCACAGAACGTTTCGACCTGATCATTTCGAATCCGCCTTTCCACACCGGTCAAAAAACAGATTACGATCTGGCGGATCGTTTTATCCGTCAGGCGAAAAAACATCTTAAGCGAAGCGGTGAGCTGCGTATTGTTGCCAACCGTTTCCTGAAATACCCGGATATTATTGAAGCTACTTTTGGTCACTGCGAGCGTATCGCAGAAACCGGTAAGTTCTGCATCTGGTCAGCGAAGATCTGACAGGATGAGGTTTCCTGTAGGTCGGATAAGCGCCTCTGTAGACCTCATGCATGCGTGATCTTTATGGCGCGTCATCCGACGTTGCTGTTTATACAACTTGGCTGTTTATACAACTTGAATGTCGGAAGGCGCCTTCGGCTTTTCCGACCTACGCCCAGAGCTTTATTGCGCGCTGACAGGACTTTGCAAAATGGGCTGTTAACAAGAGATCCTTCCGTGAAAAAAGAGCAAAAAGACGCGATTTTCGCCAATCCTCTGGATAAGGTTGCCACCTTCTCATTTGATGACAAGGTGGTGCAGGTGTTTCCGGATATGATCAAACGCTCCGTACCGGGTTACAGCAATATGATCGGTATGACCGGCGTGATTGCTCGTCGTTATTGGCAACCGGGTACCCGGATCTATGATCTGGGCTGCTCTCTGGGGGCCAGTATGCTGTCGGTTCTGCATCAGATTCAGGAGCCGGGTCTTGAGATTATCGGCCTGGATAACTCGGAAGCCATGATTGAGCGCTGCCGAGAGGTGCTGTCACAGGAAGTTTCTGACCTGCAGCGAGATGGTGTGCATCTGGAATGTGCTGATATCTGCGAAGCGCCGATTGAGAATGCCTCGGTTGTGATCCTGAACTTCACCTTTCAGTTTTTACCGATGGAGCAGCGCCTGCCCCTGCTGAAACGTATCCATGAAGGTTTGGCACCGGGTGGTGTGATTATCCTGTCGGAAAAAGTGCGCTTCGAGTCAGCAGAGCAACAGGACACCCTGTTTGATCTGCATCTGGATTTCAAACGCGCTAATGGCTACAGCGAACTGGAGATCAGTCAGAAACGTGCGGCGCTGGAAAACTTCCTGCAGGCTGAGAGCTTTGATACCCATCACCAGCGTTTCAACGATGCGGGGTTTACTCAGAGTACGGTCTGGTTTCAATACCTGAATTTTGCCTCCTTGCTGGCGATAAAAGCCCGATAGTCATCACTCAAAAACAAAGCAATCTGATTGTTCCTGAATTTTATTCCAACCCGATTTAAGCGAGCTTCACCATGCAGGATTACGCACCTCTGTATCAAAAATTTGCTGAAGAAGGCCTCACCCGGTGGCTGGCAAAAGTACCTGAGCAGCTGGAAGAGGCGTTGGATATTAAGCGTTATTCAGATCTGCCGGGTTGGCAGCGGGTTGTGGATAAATTTGATACCGCAGAGATGCTGGCAGAGCAAGGCTATCAGGTTGAAATCAATCTGGAGCAAAGCGCCGTTCAGGTTAGCACGCAGCCTGAGCTGCCTCAGCCGATGCAGGCGAAATATCGTAATCTGCTGAAAAAGCTGATGCCGTGGCGCAAGGGGCCGTTCGAGCTGCACGGTTCTTATATCGACACGGAATGGCATTCCGACTGGAAATGGGATCGTCTGGCGGAGTTTATCGCCCCGCTGCATAACCGCAGTGTGCTGGATGTTGGCTGTGGCAGCGGTTATCACTGCTGGCGTATGGCCGGTGCCGGAGCCCGCTTTGTGGTGGGTATCGACCCATCCCCACGCTTTCACATGCAATTTCAGCTGGTGCGCCGTCTGATGGGATTGGCTGATGGCAATCGTGTGTTCCACCTGCCGGTGGGTATTGAAGATGTCCCGGCAAATCTCGATTACTTCGATACGGTGTTTTCCATGGGGGTGCTTTACCATCGCCGCTCACCGATCGATCACCTTTACCAGCTGAAAGAGGCGCTGCGCCCCGGTGGTGAGCTGGTGTTGGAAACTCTGGTGGTAGATGGCGATGCGCAAACTGTGCTGGTGCCGGAAGATCGCTACGCCATGATGAACAACGTCTGGTATCTGCCAAGCCCGGATGCGCTGGTGCTTTGGCTGGAGAAGTGTGGCTTTGTTAATGTGCGGGTGGTGGATGTGTCGGTCACCACGACAGAGGAGCAGCGCAGTACCGAGTGGATGACTTACCAATCCCTGCAGGATTTTCTCGATCCGAACGATGCCACAAAGACAGCAGAAGGCTACCCGGCGCCTAAGCGTGCAGTGGTAATAGCAGAGCGTCCTTACTGATTGTTTTGAGCCTATGTTGGCCGCTTATTTCTATTGGTTATATCTAAATTCTATTTAGAATTAAGCGGTATTTCTTTGTTTAAGTGTTTTCTAATATTATCTCCTTCAATCGGTCAGCCCTTTGACCTGCATGTTTTGGAGAGAGTTATGAATATTGATCGTCTGATGTTTGTTTTTGCTGGTTCTATGGTTTTACTGAGTGTGATTCTGACCCAGTACGTACACGCAAACTTCTTTTGGTTTACGGTATTTATTGGTGCCAACATGATCCAGTCGGCCTTCACCGGCTTCTGCCCAGCGGCAAAAATATTCAATATGATGGGCATCAAAACAGGTTGCGCTTTCAAATAAGGCAGAGACCTATAGCCATACCCCACATATCCATTTCGGAATATCCGATCTGAATTAAAAACCGCCCCTGACGACTTAAGTCGTCAGGGGCGGTTTTTTTAATGATGCGGGTTGTTATCGTCAGCCGATCCGGATTGGCTCTCTGTTAATCGTAAGCCACCGACAATACGTAATAAATCTGTTCACCGCCGGGAGCCTGCACCCGAATCTCATCGTCCAGTGTTTTACCCAATAATGAGCGCGCCATGGGGGAATCGATATTGATTTTACCCTCTTTGAGGTCGGCTTCATCCGGGCCGACAATACGGATTTTCATCAGCTTGCCATCATCGTCTTCAAGCTCTACCCTCGCTGAGAAGAAAATGCGCTCCAGATCGTCAGGTTTTTTATCCACAACCGTTAACGCATCCAGTCGCTTGTCCAGATGCCGGATGCGCCCCAGTGTCTTATTCAGCAGCTGTTTGTTATAGGTGTAATCTGCGTTCTCGCTGCGGTCGCCCTGAGCAGCGGCTTCCTGCACTTTCTGGGCTAACTCAGGATGACGGACCTTCCAGAGAAAATTACGTTCGCTTTGCAGTGCTTCATAACCTTCCGGTGTGATCAGGTTAGTCTTTTTTTCACGCCGTGGATCTTTAGCAGGATCCCGCCAGCGTTGCATATTGCGCCCTTTCATACAGGAGTCAGTCTCCTTTGGCTTCGGTGTTTGTTAAGGAATTTTGTCTGAGCAATAAAAAAGCCTGTGGCCGATTTTAAAACGGCGCACAGGCTAATGGAAATCCGCCTCGCTTAAACCCGATCAGGTTTTGAACTGTTTAATCAATACTTCAAGGTTTTGAGCATTTTGCTGCAGCTCCCGACCTGACTCCCGAATCAGTGCAGTGCCTTGCTCTGTTTCTTCCGAAACGCTGGAGATGGATACCAGATTCCGGCTCATCTCATCGGCTACGCTACTTTGCTCATCGGCAGCGTTCATAATCTGGGCATTGAGCGAGCTGATCTGCTGCATGGATTCTGCGATGGTGCGGAATGCCTCACCGGCTTCGTTGGCCTTTGTCACGGTGGTTTCAGCTTTAGTTCGGCTGGTATTCATTACATCCACGGCTACTTTTGAGCGGCTTTGCAGTTCGTGAATCATCTCCTGAATCTGCTGAGTGGACTCTGCAGAGCGTTGTGCCAACTGACGTACTTCATCGGCGACCACTGCAAAACCGCGACCCTGTTCACCAGCGCGGGCTGCTTCGATCGCGGCATTCAAGGCCAGTAGGTTGGTTTGTTCAGAGATACCGCCGATCACATCCAGAATGCTTTCAATCTTCGCGGTGTGATCTTCCAGCGCGTTAATGACATTGCTGGCTTCTTCTACTTCATCGGCCAGCTCACTGATACTGCCGGTCGCTTCTTCTACAATGCGCAGGCCATTTTCCGTTTGTTCATGGGCCTGACGGGTAGTTTCGTTAGCCTGGTCCGCAATATGAGCCGTTTGCTGAGCCGAGGCTGCCATTTCGTTCATTCCTGCGGCACTTTGCTCGGTTTCAGAGCGTTGACGGGTAACGCCATCAATGGTGCTTTCGGTGATCTCAGACATCTGAGTAATGGCGTGAGACAGTTGTTGAGTCGATCGGTCAACTGAGTTCACAATATTCTGGAATTTATCCATCATATGATTGAATGCACCAGCCATATCGCCCAATTCGTCGGTGGTATTAATATCCACACGTTCACGCAGGTCGCCAGAGTCTTTGACTGCAACCATAGTGTTTTTCAGTGTGGTGATCTGGACCGTGATGATATGAATGATAAACAGCGCAAGGCCGCCGATCAGCAAGCTTAGAATGCCTACAGTAACTGAGTAATGCAGCAGCGTCTTCCAGAAGATATCGTCCATATCGTTCAGGTAGATACCGTTACCGACAATCCAGCCCCAAGGGGCAAAACCTTTTACGTAGGAGACTTTGGCCTGAGGTGCGTCATGGCCGGGTTTTGGCCAAAGATAGTTTACGTATCCTTCGCCAGAGGCTTTTACGACGCCAACAAATTCACTGAAGATTTTTTTGCCATTGGCGTCTTCCAGATTGGTCAGGTCTTTACCATTAAGTGCGGGTTTTATCGGATGCATAACAACGACGGCATTCATGTCGTTGATCCAGAAATATTCGTCCTGGTCGTAACGTAGGCTCTCAATCGCTTTCTGAGCAGCCTGTTGTGCTTGTTCCCGGGTTAACTGACCGGATTTTTCCAACCCGTAATAGTGGTCAAGAAAACCGTGCACGGTTTCAACAACATGCTTGGTTTTGATCTTACGGTCTTCCAGTAGATTGTCTTTCAGTGACATCAGGGAAACACTGATCAGAACAGCAGTACCCATCGCCATCAGGCCGATAATGACCCAGAGTTTGTACTTGATTTTGATATTGCCCAGGAGGTTATACATTGCAACGCTCGCTCTTATGACTTAGTCGTTATAGTTCTAATTCGGGACTTCTTGGTAAAAGCTGAAGGGTTAGAAGTTCTTAACCTGTTAAAAATTCAGCTTTTTGTTTGTTGTTATTATTCCGTTGCCTAATAGTGAATTTTAACCCTTGTGTTTGCAATAAAACTGCATGAATTCCGTCATATTGTGTTACATGTATTTTCTGTGTCTGTTTTTAATTTGATCTGGCTCACTAGGGTGCTTTCATTTTATTGAGCACCTTCTAGACCACTAAAATGCCTTAATTATCCGGTGGGGGCAGTCCTTTTAACAAAGGATAGGTGAGCAAAGATGAAACACCTTCGGTATGCAGCTGGTCGGCCCAGTTCTTTACATCGTAGGTGACGCGCTCAACTCTGGGTATCAGTTTGTCTCTGAAAGGCTCAATCAGCAGATAATGAACATCAGAGTACAGTGGGTGGCTGGCGAATCCACTGGCACCACAGCTGGCAATAAACCGACCTTCCGACAGGTGTTCGATCCAGGGCTGGTGATCACTTCCGATAATCAGTCCCTGGCAATGATACTGATCCAGCCAGTGCAGAATCCGGCTCTTATCGAGGCTGTCTTGATTCAGTGTGCCGGGAAAGAGGTAATCTGGGGAGTCATGACAGGCCAATATCGCCCCATTGGGAGTTTGTAGCCGTATCAAATCTGCCCACTGACACAGATGACCAATGTTGTGATAGCTGAAGCTGCTTTGTGCTCGTCGCAACCGGGTGTCATTATCCAGCCATTGCCATGCATGTTCGTCTGGCGTGTCGAACAGGGTCGTTGTGGCGTTGTTATGCAAAGAGCCGTGACGAGGACTGAAACGTTGAAGCAGTAAGCGTTCATGCTGCCCTCTGACCAGCCAGGTACACTGAGTTTCCAGCTGATACAAGGTTTCATCGCTGTGCCCAAAAGCGCCAAATGCATTGCCCAGAAAGAGTCGAATGCCCGCACCTTGTCTTCTGGCCTGATGCAGGCAGGCCTTAAGGGCAGGGACATTTCCTTCGGCTCCTGCGAGTAATGCCAGTGGGCGCTGATTCAGATAGTTGAGCTGTACAAACGCCATCGTTGCCTCCGGTATCTATCCGCCAGAAATAAAAGCTCCGCCCGCTGGAAGTGTGTATTATCGCTGGCCGGTACGTTCACTCCGTTGTGCTGTCTTAGTCCCTTACACTCACTAGTATAGTGCGCGGAATTTATCCGGTGAGTTGAGTTTTTCCCCGGAATAGGCTTCTTGAGTGTTATTTGAAACTTGCTATGCTGAAAGGCTGTTGCCAAGAAGGAATGACAATGAGTAAAAAATTAACACCAACGTTTCATCAGGACGCTGTTGAAATTATCGAAAAAAACACGGTATTTCAGGGTTTCTTCCGTTTCGATAAACTGCGCCTGAAAACACGTCGCTTTGATGGCGGTTGGTCGGAAGTGATGAGCCGTGAGGTGTTTGTTCGTGGCAACGCTGTTGGCGCACTCCTGTATGATCCTGTCGCCGATAAGTTGTTGATGCTGGAACAGTTTCGTCCCGGCTGTGTTTATGATTCATCCAAAAGCCCCTGGCAGTTTGAACTGGTGGCGGGGATGACTGAACCCGGTGAGACTAATGAAAATGTGGTGCATCGGGAAGCCGAAGAAGAAGCCGGCTGTAAAGTGCTTCACCTTGAACATCTCTACAAATACTGGGTCAGTCCCGGTGGTATGGATGAACAGATCGACCTTTTTCTGGGCATTATCGACAGTCGTGAGATTCAGGAAGGGATCTACGGCCTGGAAGAGGAAAATGAAGATATTCGCGTTGAGCTGATCGACACTGACGAAGCCTTTAAGGGACTTGAGGATGGCCGCATTAATAATGCCATGGCCATTATCGGTTTGCAGTGGCTGCAGCTTAACCGGCAACGCTTACAGCAGGAGTACTGCGCTTAGATCCTGATTATCTGGATATACAGGCCTGATCGTTATGTTTGGTGATGTTTACAGCCAAGGTCAGCCTGCTGTAGCGGGAGTGTTTCCCTATGAATTCAAATTCCGATAAAAAGCCGGTATCCGGCAATCGTTTTGGCAGTTGGCAGCAACATAATGGCTGGCGAACCAAACCCAATTACGCCGTTGATCTGAAGAAACAGATGGCGGAGTGTGAAGCCAACTATCTGCGCCTGATGAAATTGTTACCGGATCTGGACGAATCTCAACAATGGCATTTTGCGGTCAGTGATGAATCCCTGCACCTGGGGGAACTGGTGATAAAGGTCACTGAGCGCAGTAAATACACCACGTTGTTACGAATTTTCCAGAAAGACAGCTGGGGCCATTGGCTTAGCCAGCCGGAGCTTTCGGTGCGTATGTATCACGATGCCCGCATGGCCGAGGTGGTGGGTTATCAGAAGCAGCGTCATTTTGAAGGTCGTTATCTCTACCCTAATGACAAGATGCGTCAGCCGGATGAGAAGCTGCAGATCAATCTGTTTCTGGGAGAGTGGCTGGCCCACCTGCAGCAGTATGGCCATATTGCTGAGCCAGTTAACCTATCGTACTAAGGTTACAAGGATGCCTTGAACCGGCCTTCTTAATTTACCCACATGACAGGCTTCCATGCTGTGCCGGAAGCCTTTTTCACTTCTCACATACTTGCTCAGGATTTTCGTAAGCCATGTCTGTTTCTGTTATCCAGCTCACCGATCTGCACCTGCTTGCTGATATTAGCCAGGACTTTAAGGGACAGAATCCATGGCGCAATCTGAATCGCTTGCTGGCGCAGATAGCCTGTGAGGGGCAACCGGATCTCTATTTGCTGACAGGAGACCTCTGTCAGGATCACAGCCCGGAAGCTGCCCGGGAGGTTTACCGCAGGCTGGCGGAACGTATGGATCAGACGGGCACGAGCTGGCAGTGGATTCCCGGAAATCATGACGCCCCGGAGCTGATGGCAGAGTGTAAAACACCGGAGCCTTCAGTGGTGGTTGGTAACTGGCAGTGGTTGCTGCTGAATTCTAATTCCGGAAGCCCCCATGGCGAACTGGCTGATAGTGAGCGTCAGGCACTGCAGGTTGCTTTGTCTGATCCTAAAGCCCATTTTCAGACGGTAGCGGTGCATCATCACCCCCTGTTGGTGGGACCGGAACGAAAAGGTTTTTTCTATTCTGAGCTGAGTGATCCTGATCGGGTTGCCGGTATCGACAATATTCCTCTGCAGGATGATGGCTGGCTTTGGCAGACCCTGTGTCAGCAGCCTCAGGTGAAAGCAGTGATTTGCGGGCATGTGCATCAGGATCAGCAGATCGAGCGTGATGGCCTGACCCTGTTCACCACACCGGCAACCAGCATTCAGTTCAGGGCGGATATTAATGACTTTGAACTGGATGAGCAGGCACCTGGTTACCGCTGTTTTGACCTGTCTGACGATGGTGTTGTGACAAGTCGGGTAGAGCGACTGAAACAGCACTTTTAATCGGGGTTGCGGCCAGTTCCGATACACAGGCATCAAGCCCTTGGTCGCAGAGATTTTCCCGCCTGATACCGGTATCTTGTCTTTCAATCCTTTATGCTAAAAAGTTATCAGACAATGATTTTAAATAATTTGACGTAATTAAGGATTCCGTTTTTACTACACCTATTAAAATTGCACCCACTGGGACCTCTGCAGCTTTTCATCGGCTACAGCATTTGCCTAATTCGCAAACCGGTTCAGTCTGCAATCACAGATTTTGACTTAAACAGCCCGCACTTGTCGGGCTCGCTTATGACCTTTAGCAGGAGTGGATCACAACGATGATATCGCCCGAACGCCTGACTCACCTGAAACAGCTGGAAGCCGAGAGCATCCACATTATTCGGGAAGTAGCTGCTGAGTTTGATAATCCGGTAATGCTGTACTCTGTCGGTAAAGACTCTGCGGTAATGCTGCATCTGGCCCGTAAAGCCTTCTATCCGGGAACGCCTCCGTTTCCGCTGATGCACGTTGATACCACGTGGAAATTCCGTGCAATGATCGAATTCCGCGACAAGATGGCGAAGGAAGCCGGTATGGACCTGATTGTTCATACCAACGAGGAAGGTCGCGCAGCGAATATCAACCCGTTTGATCACGGCAGCCGTAAGTACACCGACGTGATGAAAACCGATGCTCTGAAGCAGGCACTGAATAAGTACCGCTTTGATGCTGCTTTCGGTGGTGCACGTCGTGACGAAGAGAAATCCCGCGCGAAAGAGCGTGTTTACTCCTTCCGTGACAAATTCCACCGTTGGGACCCGAAAAACCAGCGTCCGGAGCTGTGGAACCTGTTTAACGGCAAGGTCAACAAAGACGAATCGATCCGTGTATTCCCGCTGTCCAACTGGACCGAGCTGGATATCTGGCAGTACATCTATCTGGAAGAGATTCCGATTGTACCTCTGTACTACTCAGCAGAGCGCCCTGTGGTTGAGCGTGACGGCACCCTGATCATGGTGGATGACGACCGTATGCCGCTGGCAGAAGGCGAGAAACCAGAGATGCGTTCCGTGCGTTTCCGTACGCTGGGTTGTTACCCGCTGACCGGTGCGGTGGAATCTACCGCTGCAACACTGCCGGACATTATTCAGGAAATGCTGCTGACCACGACTTCCGAGCGTCAGGGCCGTGTGATTGACCACGACGGTACCGGTTCTATGGAAGAGAAAAAGCGCGAAGGTTATTTCTAAAAGATTTAAGTTTATAGAGGACACAAAATGTCTCACCAATCCGATCTGATTGCGGAAGATATTGAAGCGTATCTGAAACAACACGAACAGAAAGACCTGCTGCGCTTTATCACCTGTGGCAGTGTTGATGACGGTAAAAGTACGCTGATCGGCCGTCTGCTGCACGATTCCAAAATGATCTATGAAGATCAGCTGGCAGCAATCAGCCGTGACAGTAAAAAAAGCGGTACCACCGGCGAAGAGATCGATCTGGCATTGCTGGTAGATGGCCTGCAGTCCGAGCGTGAGCAGGGCATCACCATCGATGTGGCTTACCGTTACTTCTCTACCGAGAAGCGTAAGTTCATCATCGCCGATACTCCGGGACACGAGCAGTACACCCGTAACATGGCGACCGGTGCGTCTACCGCATCGCTGGCGATTATTCTGATCGACGCCCGTCACGGCGTACTGACTCAGACCCGTCGTCACAGCTTTATCGCCTCTCTGCTGGGTATTAAGCACGTGATCGTTGCGGTTAACAAAATGGATCTGGTGGATTACTCCCAGGCCCGTTATGACGAAATCGTAGCGGACTACAAAGAGTTTGCTAAAGATCTGGATCTGCCGGATACCCGTTTCGTACCGGTTTCTGCACTGAAAGGCGAAAACGTAACTGCTAACAGCGAACTCATGTCCTGGTACACAGGTGAGCCGCTGATGGAAATTCTGGAGAATGTGGAAGTCAGCCACGATATCGCTCTGGATAGCTTACGTTTCCCTGTGCAGTACGTGAACCGTCCGAATCTGGACTTCCGTGGCTTCTGCGGTACTGTCGCAGCGGGTCTGGTTAAGAAAGGTCAGTCTGTGACTGCGCTGCCTTCCGGTAAAACCAGCACCGTTAAATCCATCGTGACTTATGATGGTGAGCTGGAGCAGGCGCAGCCGGGCCAGGCGGTAACCATCACCCTGAACGACGAGATCGATATCTCCCGTGGTGATGTACTGGTTGAAACCGGTAGCGAAGCTCAGGTCAGCAACAGCTTCAGCGCGCACATGGTTTGGATGCATGAGCAACCTCTGGAGCTGGGCAAGCAGTACAGCTTCAAAGTGGGTACCCACTTTACCAGTGGTTATGTGACGCACATTGAGCACCAGATCGATGTGAACACCATGGAAAAATCTGCAAGCCGTGAACTGCCGCTGAACGGCATCGCTCTGGTAACCGTTGAACTGACCGCTCCGGTTGTGTTCGATGCGTACAAAGAGAGCAAGTTTACCGGCAGCTTTATCGTGATCGACCGTCTGAGCAACATCACTGTTGGCGCAGGTATGATCGACTCGGTAGCAGAAGCTGGCGCACAAACGGCGGCAGGTTCTATCAGTGCCTTTGAACTGGAATTGAACAGCCTGATCCGTAAGCACTTCCCGCACTGGGAAGCGAAAGATATCAGCGAACTGCTGAAGTAATCTTTCTCTCAGAGGTCGCAAGATCCCTGAATTGCTGCGTAAAAGCACAAAAAAAACGGCCATCGTTGTGATGGCCGTTTTTGTTTATTCAGTGATTGGCCTCTGGCTTCCGAGGCGAGACAGCCTGTGCTGTCGAAAGTCGAATATCTGATAGAGGCTAAAGAACCTCTTCAATATGCTCTTTCCATTCACTCATCACCGCTTCGCGACGTTTCTGGTGATCTATTAGCAACTTATGATGGTTTGCCCAGTGGTCAATCAGGCGTTCGTGACACACTTCCTGATCGCCGGACGCACAGTCCTGCCAGAGTGAGAACCAGAGGTGGTTGTATTCCATCATCGCTTCCAGTTCCAGATTAACCAGATTGTTCACGCCATCCAGCCAGTGTTGCTGAACTTTCTGCATCGGGAACGCTTGAGGAATTGCCTGAGCGAATAATGAAAAGTCGGGAAAGAATTGATTTGCCATGACTGCGATCTCCGTTTTAGTCCATAAGATCTTGCCCCTTAGGGCCGGCTTTCTTTGGTGCCCGTCCTTCGGTTCACCTTCATTCTAGAAGACTTTCAGCTGTTTGGTTATAACCCTGACTTGTTGTGTATCAAGTAATCGGATGATTTTTTGGGAACGATATTGAACCGAAAAACAAGGTGTATATAAGCAGTTGTTTGATAAAGAAAAGTTATGTGCGGGCCAAAACAGAAAAAGCTCTCACAGGTGAGAGCTTTTTTTGAAACAGCTTGTAATTGTCGGTGCAGGACGCTGAAAAACCCTTTATTCCGCGTCAACCAGGAAGAGTTTTGGGTTAACAAAGACACCATTCAGGCTGATCCCCCAGTGCAGGTGGGGGCGTTTGATATCGGCGGCATAATCTTTACCCGCTTCGATATGATGGCCTGTTGTGCCGATCTTACCGATCTCTTCACCACGGCGAATATGCTGGCCTTCACGGATACGGAAGTTAATACCGGCTAGGTGGCTATACTGGGTGAAAAGGCCACGGCCGTGATCGATCAGTACGGTTTTGCCACCATAGAACAGATCACGAATCATCACTACAGTGCCGTCCGCAGGAGAAGCGGCACGCTGACCACTCAGGTCGATACCGTTGTGGCTGTCCAGTAATTTACCATTCAGAAATACGCGATCACCAAAGGGGCGTAGCTGGCTGCCTCGGGTTGGATGCAGGAAGGTACGGCTGTCGGGTTCTTTGTCGTTCCAGCGGTTGATCAGGCGATCCAGCAGTTCTTTGTCGTCTTTAATTTGCTGTTCCTGTTGGTTTGTCAGGTTTTTTTGGGCGGCTTTTCGAGTGACAACATAGTTATCGCTGTGCTGCGGGGGCATCACGTTGACCATGATTTCGCGGCTGCGGCCATTGGGTTGCTCAATGACCAGCGGCATTTTGCCGGGCTTAGCGCTCAGTGGGATACCCACCCAGGCGATCCAGCGGTTATCACTTTTTTTGTTGTAGGGCCGGTTCATCACGAATACCCGTTTGCCCTGAAAATAAACCACAGGTTCTTCTTCAGTGCCGAGAGATACCGGCAGTTCAATCACCGCCACGCCGCCGGGCATGGGATCGGGCTTAGGGTCATAATCGGGTGCGGTCTCAGCATGGGTGAGGGCACTTAAACTCAGGCCCAGTGAGAGTAAAATAAGACAGAATGTGCTTTTAACTCGAGTTGCCAGGCGGATTCGGGGAGGCAGAAAAGACCCGGATGCGGATGTCCCGTTAAAGATGTTTTTTAATCCAAATACGGAACGTCGGCTCTTTGTGTGTCGGCGCATTGTCTTCCCCTTAGCAGCGCAGTAACGAGTAATATCTAGTTATCGGCATCTTGCTCAATAACTTTGCAGTGTAATACACCTGTTGCCAGTCGCGTGGATATCGCATCGCCCTGACTAACCTCCTGATAATGACGAACAATATTGCCCTTGTCATCCTGAACAATGGCATAGCCCCGTGACAAAGTGGCCAACGGGCTGATAGTTTGCAGGCGGTGGCTCAACTCTGCCAGCTTTTGTTGGTGGCCTTCAAGCTGGTGTTGCCATGCTTTTTGTAAAGCTTGTTGCAGCTTCTGTAATTGGCTTTGTTGCCCCTGAATCTCACGGGCAGGACTTGCTCGCCAAAGCCGGGCTTCCAGCTGTTCCAGCTGTTGTCCCGCTTGCTGAGTCTGCTGTTTACCAGCCCGAATCAGCTGTTGCTGCAGGTTATTCAGCTGCTGGCGCTGCTGATTGAGTTCGGTTTTGGGATGGCGCAGTTTGCCTGCCACCTTATCCAGCTGCTGTTGCTCCCGGAACAGACGGTTTTTCATGCCCTGAATCAGCCGTTGTTCCAGCTGATTCAGTTGTTTGCCCTGTTGGCGTAATCCGCTGAAACAACGTTGGTAGCGGTGTTCCAGATGATCCAATCGCTGCTGGCTGTTCTGCAGCTGGCGCTCCAACTGGCGGCTGAGGGTAATCTCTGACTGACTCAGCCACTGCTGCCATTGCGACAGATCCGGACTGACCTGTTCTGCCGCAGCAGAAGGCGTGGGGGCGCGATAGTCGGCGACATAATCGGCGATGGTGATATCGGTTTCATGGCCAACAGCGCTGACGGTGGGGATAAAACTGGCAGAAATAGCCCTTGCCACCCGTTCATCATTAAAAGCCCACAGATCCTCCAAACTACCGCCGCCACGGCCAATAATCAGCAGATCACTCTTACCGTGGATATGGGCCAGTTCAATTGCGCGGGCAATGGAATCCGGTGCTTCACTGCCCTGAACCACCGCCGGATAAAGCACGACTTCTGCCAGTGGAAAACGACGCTTGAGCACAATCAGCATATCCCGGATAGCAGCACCGGTCGGGGAGGTTACAAGTCCGATCACATCGGGAATGGGCGGCAGAGGCTTCTTGCGGCTGCGATCAAACAGGCCTTCCTCTTTCAGCTTGAACTTGAGGGCTTCAAAGGCACGGATCAGCGCACCGCGTCCCTGTTCCTCCATGGTTTCTGCGATCAGCTGAAAATCACCCCGGCCTTCGTAGAGGCTGACCTTGGCGTGCAGCTGAACCTTATCGCCATTTTTCGGACGGAAAGCGAGTAGCCCAGCGCGGTTGCGGAACATGGCACAGCGCACCTGGCTGTTTTCATCTTTCAGGCTGAAATAGAGATGGCCCGATCCCGGAGTGCTCAGGTTGGATATTTCTCCTCCTACGACAACCAGAGCAAAGCGGCTTTCCAGCAGCTGACGCGCCTGTCGGTTCAGTTGGCTGACCGTCAGCACCTGTTTTTCAGAAAGACCGGTTGTACTGGAAGAGGCAGCGTGAGTCGGATAAATACCATCAGGTGCCCGGGTAAAACCGGACGAAACCTCATCGGATGGCGAAGCACTAAAATCGCTTTTTGGCTGGCCGAAAGATGAGGGGGTATCTGGCATTTTGGACTCCATTTGATAGGTATTTGTGATCTTTGGCTATTTGCCCGTCAATGACAGTGTTTTTTTACAGCAACATCGAAGAAAAGAGAAGAATCTAAGCCCGATACTGGTTTACCCAGAAAAACTCTTACGATAAAATATTGGGTTATTCTTCTTTCTATCCTCACTCTTCAGCAGGCTCGCGGAATATGTTACGTATTGCTCAAGAAGCACTCACCTTTGATGATGTTTTGCTGGTTCCAGGTTACTCAGACGTCCTCCCGAATGACGTCAGCCTGAAGACACGACTCACCCGTGATATCTCTCTCAATATCCCGCTGATCTCCTCAGCGATGGACACCGTTACCGAAGCTCGTCTGGCGATTGCCATGGCGCAGGAAGGCGGTGTTGGTATTATCCACAAAAACATGACGATTGCTCAGCAGGCGCAGCAAGTTCGTCAGGTTAAGAAACATGAAAGTGTTATCGTTAAAGATCCTGTAACGGTAACACCCTCTACCACAGTAAGTGAACTGTTGGCGCTGACTGAAGACACTCGCTTCTCTGGTATGCCGGTTGTTGAAGGCGACGAACTGGTTGGTATCGTAACCAGCCGTGATTTCCGCTTCAAACCCAATCTGGATGATGTTGTTGCCAACATCATGACGCCAAAAGACAAGCTGGTAACGGTTAAGCAGGGCGCGTCTCTGGATGAGATCAAAGCTAAGCTGCACCAGCACCGCATTGAAAAGATTCTGGTTGTGGATGACGAATTCCACCTGCAGGGTCTGGTAACCGTTAAAGATATCGAGAAAGCCCGTACTTACCCGAACGCCTGTAAAGACGAAGATGGTCGTCTGCGCGTTGGTGCTGCGGTAGGTACCGGTGCAGAAACCCCTGACCGTGTTGCTGCTCTGGTTGAAGCCGGTGTTGACGTGATCGTTGTTGATACTGCTCACGGCCACTCCAAAGGTGTTATCGACCGTGTTCGCTGGGTGAAAGAAAACTTCCCACAGGTTCAGGTAATCGGCGGTAACATCGCAACTGCTGAAGCTGCTATTGCTCTGGCAGAAGCGGGTGCTGATGCGGTTAAAGTCGGTATCGGCCCGGGTTCTATCTGTACCACTCGTATCGTTGCCGGTGTTGGTGTTCCTCAGATCTCTGCCGTAGCGAATGTTGCAACCGCTCTGGAAAAATACGACATCCCCGTGATTGCTGATGGTGGCGTACGTTTCTCCGGTGATCTGGCGAAAGCGATCGTTGCTGGTGCCAGTGTGGTCATGGTTGGTGGTTTGCTGGCCGGTACTGAAGAAGCACCGGGTGAGATCGAACTGTATCAGGGCCGTTCTTACAAGTCTTACCGTGGCATGGGTTCTATGGGCGCTATGTCTCAGGCTCAGGGTTCCAGTGACCGTTACTTCCAGGACAAAGATGCGGGTGTAGAGAAGCTGGTTCCGGAAGGTATCGAAGGCCGCGTACCTTACAAAGGTTCTATGACCGCTATCGTACACCAGCTGATGGGTGGTCTGCGTTCCTCTATGGGCTACACCGGTAGCCGGGACATCCAGACCATGCGTACCAAGCCGGAGTTTGTGAAGATCACAGGCGCAGGCATGATGGAATCGCACGTACACGACGTGCAGATCACCAAAGAAGCCCCGAACTATCGGGTCGGCTGATCGCCAAAGCGTTAAACGAAGTGGGGCATTGCGCCCCACTTTTGTTTACAAGGCTTAAAGTTTACGACGCAGGAGATTCACTCATCTCCGGTCGACCTCTTTATACAGGCTGTTCATTCCGGACAGACCGTTACTTTATTGATGGGTTGGTAAAATAATGAGCCAAGATATTCATGCTCAGAAAGTCCTGATTCTGGATTTCGGATCTCAGTACACACAGCTGATTGCTCGTCGTGTACGTGAACTGGGTGTTTACAGTGAAATTCGCGCCTTCGACATGACCGAAGAAGAGATTCGTGAATTTGATCCGAAAGGTATCATTCTGGCCGGTGGTCCTGAGTCGGTAACCGAACTGGGTTCACCACGTGCACCTGAGTGCGTTTTCAGTATGGGACTGCCTGTTTTGGGTATCTGCTACGGCATGCAGACCATGGCCGAGCAGCTGGGCGGCAAGGTTCAGGGTTCTGACGTGCGTGAGTTTGGTTACGCTCAGGTTAAGGTTGAAGCCGACAACGCACTGACCAAAGACGTGAAAGATCACGTTGATACCGACGGCAAAGCCCTGCTGGACGTTTGGATGAGTCACGGTGACAAAGTGGTTATCATGCCGGAAGGTTTCCAGCTGATGGCTTCTACGCCAAGCTGCGCCATCGCCGGTATGTTCCACGCTGAGAAAAACTTCTTTGGCGTACAGTTCCACCCGGAAGTAACCCACACCCTGCAGGGTGGTCGTCTGCTGGAACACTTCCTGATGGAAGTCTGCGGCTGTGAAGCCCTGTGGACTGCTGCCAACATCATCGAAGACCAGATCGAACGTGTTCGTGCCCAGGTTGGCGACCAGAAAGTACTGCTGGGTCTGTCCGGCGGCGTGGACTCTTCTGTGGTTGCTGCCCTGCTGCACAAAGCGATTGGCGATCAGCTGACCTGCGTATTTGTCGACAACGGCCTGTTGCGTAAGAACGAAGGCGACATGGTCATGGACATGTTCGCTAAGAACATGGGCGTTAAAGTGATTCGTGCTGATGCTGAAGAGCTGTTCCTGGGCAAACTGGCTGGCGTATCTGATCCGGAAGCCAAGCGTAAAGTGATCGGCAACACCTTTATCGAAGTGTTCGACGAAGAAGCTGCCAAGCTGAAAGATGTTAACTTCCTGGCACAGGGCACCATCTACCCGGACGTGATCGAATCTGCTGCCGCTAAAACCGGTAAAGCACACGTGATCAAGTCGCACCACAACGTGGGCGGCCTGCCGGAAGACATGAAGATGGAGCTGGTTGAGCCACTACGCGAACTGTTTAAAGACGAAGTGCGCAAGATCGGTCTGGAACTGGGTCTGCCATACGACATGGTTTACCGTCACCCGTTCCCGGGACCGGGTCTGGGCGTGCGTATTCTGGGCGAAGTTAAGAAAGAATACGCCGACATCCTGCGTGAAGCGGATGCGATCTTCATCGAAGAGCTGCATAACTTCGACTGGTATCACAAAACCAGTCAGGCGTTTGTTGTCTTCCTGCCGGTTAAATCCGTAGGTGTTGTAGGCGACGGTCGTCGTTACGAGTGGGTTGTGTCTCTGCGTGCTGTAGAAACCATCGACTTTATGACCGCTCGCTGGGCGCACCTGCCATACGAGCTGCTGGAGAAGGTTTCCAACCGTATCATCAACGAGATCAGCGGTATCTCCCGCGTGGCTTACGATGTATCCAGCAAGCCACCAGCGACCATTGAGTGGGAGTAATTCAGCGTTAAGTAACGCCCGTTGAACTGCAATAAGCACTCTGAAGCCCGCTTTCTAGCGGGCTTTTTTGTATCTAATGGCCAAATTATTTGGAACTGTTTGGCGGATTGACTGAGTTAGCTGTCTTAAGGATGCCGCTTCAAATTACCAAATATGTTCTGTAAAAGCTGTGGATCTTTTCAAAGCTATTTAAACTTGTTGCGGTGACGGATCAAATATTCGTGCTGAATTTAATTTAAGTGCTAGGACATTTAAGCGCCATAGAGCTGTATAGTTATTTTTCAAGTTTTAATGAAAGCTTACTGAATTCAATCAGTAAGCATTTCTAGTGCTATAAATACGGTTTGCTACACCTTTTGTGTCATGATCTTCTCAAATTTGAAAAATTCTTCTCCATTCGAGTTGTCAGTGCCATGGGGGGCGATGCTCCGAGCTTGTTCATTCTTTTCAGGGTGGTTCTTGTTGAAAAATTCTATAATATGAAAACCACACTTATTGATGTAGAAGTGAATGTTTCTTTTTTCAAAATAAGGTGTGACAGTTGTCCATACCTTGGTCTCAGGATAAGCCGCTTCGATGGCTTTCCAGGTTGCTAGTCCTAGGCCTTTGCTGTGGTTTTTGGGGTGGATAAAGAACAGATCCAAGCTATTGTGCTGCGTTTCTTTATCAATAGTGAGCACCACTCCACCCACTTTCTCTTGTCCACATAATATATGCTGAATGACTGCGCCTTGGGCTTTGAAAGACGCGTCTATATCTTCATCGGACGGTATCGGTTTACCATTAGACGGTCCGAAGTGCTCGACTAAGGCTGCCGTAAAGGTTTCCTGTAACTCGTATTTAAATATTTCCAACTCGTCATTGTTGACCGATGAAAAGTGTACTTTTGTCATATGCTCTCCTCCTAATGCTTCATAATAGCGCTACGGCGATATTTAATTCTTGCTGTTGATAGATTGCACGCCCCGCTAAACCGTCCGTAACTTCTTTAAACGGCAGTTGGATAGCCTTTTCATATTACTCCAAGCCACTTCGGCTGCGCTGTGAGACTGGTACGCTCCATGTGCCGTAAAGACTTCTGGTATCGGCGCCTCGGCTTGTCAGCGCGGGTGTTAAAGAACCTCCCGTTAGCAATATAGCCATAACAAGAATCAGTAAGCGCATAGTACTAACCTTTAAATTCTGTTTGTGTTGTGTTGTCTGAGTGTTTCCTCGAGGTTAAGCGCTCTTGAATGCCCATCACGAACACGAAGAAAGCGGGTACAAAATAGATAGCAAGTAGAGTGGCGCTGACCATGCCACCAAAAACACCGGTACCGATAGCGCGTTGCGTTTCTGCACTGGCACCGCTGGCAAGCATCAAAGGCACGACCCCAAGGCCAAAGGCAAGCGATGTCATTAAGATGGGCCGCAGGCGTAACTTCGCCGCTTTTATCGCAGATTCCGCCAAGCTATAACCTTGCTCGTGCAACTGTTTGGCGAACTCCACAATTAAAATGGCGTTTTTCGCAGACAGGCCAATGACGGTGATCATGCCCACTTTGAAGAATACATCGTTAGGCATATCTCGCAGGACAATGGCCAGTACCGCTCCGAGTAAGCCTAATGGCACCACGAGCATGACGGACAAAGGAATCGACCAGCTCTCGTACAGGGCAGCTAATACTAAGAACACCACCAACATGGATAACGCCATCAGCATGGGAGCTTGTTGTGAGGACTGTCGCTCTTGTAATGCCTGCCCCGTCCAAGCGATGGCATAGCCTTGAGGTAACTGCTTCGCCAGTTGTTCTATTTCTGCCATGGCTTGGCCGCTTGATACGCCAGACGCAGCGCTGCCAGCAATGCGCATGGCCGGATAGCCTTGGAAGCGAAGTAGTTGCGGGACAGACTCTGACCAAGACGGTGTTACCAGCTCCGATAGTGGCACCATGCCGCCACTATTATTACGTACGTGCAGGCTTAGGATGTCCTCAATCTGCATTCTCGCGGAGGCTTGCGCTTGCATAATGACTTGTTGCATTTTACCTTGATTTGGAAAGTCATTAATGTAGGTTGAGCTGGCCGCGGCAGACAAGGTTTCACTAATATTGCTAAACGACACGCCTAATACCTCGGCTTTCTGACGATCTATTGCCAGGTGAATGCTGGTGCCTTCAGGCAAACCGTCAGAATAGAAGTCTTTAAGTAACTGACTCTTTTGGGCAAGCTCTATCATTTGCGCTTCGGCGGCTCTTAACTTCTCGTAACCTTGGTTGGCACGGTCTTGTAGGAAGAAGGAGATATCGGAGCTGGTGCCTAATTCGTCAATGGATGGTGGCAACATCTGCATCACGGAGCCCTCTTTAACATCCGCCATAGCTTGCTCCGCTAACTGTAACTCATTCATGGTTGAAGTACCGTCACGATGATCCCAGTCTTTTAACATGGTAAAGCTTAGTGCGGCATTCGTGCCTGAGCCGGAAAAGCCAAATCCGATCACCGTCATCGTTGATTCAATGGCAGGGCGGCTGAGCATATGCTGCTCAAACTTTTCTACCACTGCTAATGTGCGCTCTGTGGTGGCGTCGGCCGGAAGTTGAATACTAGTCATAAAGTAGCCTTGGTCTTCTTCTGGTAAGAAGGAGGACGGTAGCTGTCGGTAGATAAGGATCAAAATGGCACACAAGACCACAAAGATCAGCATCGTGAAGCCTTTACGACTCACGAAGGCACCAACTTGTGTTTCATAGCGGTTATTCATGCGACTAAAACCGCGATTAAACCACTTAGCAAATCCTGTTTGCTGATGATGTCCTTTCACCGGTTTAAGCAAGGTGGCACACAGCGCGGGTGTTAATGTCAGGGCCAAAAAAGCAGAAAACAAAATAGACACAGCCATGGATAGGGTGAACTGCTTATAGATCGCTCCCACTGAGCCACTGGCAAACGCCATAGGTATGAACACGGCCGTGAGCACTAAAGTAATCCCGATAATGGCACTGGTAATTTCTTTCATGGCTTTGGCGGTGGCTGCTTTGGGCGATAAACCTTTTTCAGCCATTAAGCGCTCGACATTTTCCACCACAACAATGGCGTCATCGACAATAATACCGATGGCTAACACCATACCGAACATGGTTAAAACATTGATTGAGAAACCTGTTAACAGCATCACAGTGAAGGTTCCTAGCAAGGCGATTGGTGCCACAATAGCCGGGATTAAGGTATAGCGGACGCTCTGCAAAAACAGATACATGACCAAAAAGACTAACACCATGGCTTCGATTAAGGTTTCGATGACTTTTGTGATGGAAACCTTAACGAAAGGAGCGGTGTTAAATGGAATCGAATAGGACATGCCTGCCGGCAATGTTTGACTCAGCTCCGCCAAACGTTTCTCTACCGCTTCGGCCGTTTTGACCGCATTGGCTCCCGGCGTGAGCTGGATGGCCGCTGCGGTTGCGGTTTTGCCGTTTTCGCGGTTTAAAAAGCCGTAAGATTGGGAGCCGATTTCGACCTTAGCAACATCACTGAGCAATACTTTTGAGCCGTTACTGTTGGCTCGCAGAATGATATTGGCGAAATCCTGAACGCTATTCAGCTGGCCTTGTGCTGTCAAAGGGAGAGTAACTCGTTGGCCATCTACTGTTGGTGCTGAACCGATACTTCCAAGGGTAATTTGTGTATTTTGATCCGTCACCGCTTGGCTAATATCATTCATTGTTAAACCCAATGAATAGAGCTTGCTCGGGTCCACCCAAATGCGCAGCGCTTTTTCTGCACCAAAAGACTGGACGCGTCCGACACCGTCAATTAGACGCAATTCCTTTACTAGATTACGAGCTAAGTAATCGTTTAGGGCGATTTCATCATAGCGATTGTCATCGGATTTCAAACCCACGATCATAAGAAAGTTGGAAGTAGCCGACTCTATGGTTAAGCCATCCTGACGGACGGCTCTGGGTAGACGTGACTCTACGGCTTTCATTTGATTCTGTACGTCAATTTGAGCTAAATCTGGATTAGTGCCCGGTTTAAACGTGGCTGTAATGGTGGCCGATCCAGAGTTGTCAGCAGAAGACTCAAAATAGAGTAAATTTTTCACGCTTGAGAGCTCTCCCTCAAGCAAGCTCAGTACACCATCGCTCATTGCCTGCGGAGTAGCGCCAGGATAGGTCGCCATAATACTTACGGTAGGCGGCGCAATAGACGGATAGCGGGAAACAGGTAATTTGGGGATCGAAATACAACCAAACAAAATAATAAAAAGTGCAATGACCCAGGCAAAGACAGGGCGTTGGATAAAAAACTGAGACATATTGTGCGACTCTCTAACCTTAATCAGTAGCTTGTTGATGAGAGCAGGGCGTCGGACTCTTGCCATGGGTGTTGTCTGACAAGCATATTCTCCTGAAGCCTCTCCATGCCTTCTACGACGATGGTGGCGCCCGCTTTTACACCCTCTTTGATGTGATATTGACCATGGGTTAGCTCACCCAGTGTTACTGACGTCAAATGAGCAAGACCTGACTGATCAATACGCCAAATATGAGCAGCTCCAGCCAGATGCATAACCGCTTGCTGTGGCACCAATAGTGACTCTGGGTAACTCGAATTTAGGACTTTTGCTTTGACAAACATCCCAGGTAACAACGTACGCTTAGGATTATCGACTAATACTCTTAACAGCACGTCGCCTGTGCCGACATCAATATTGATACCAGAAAATAAGACTTGGCCTTTGATTGGATAAGGCTGGCCATTGCTATGCAAAATTTCGATGGCAGTGCTCGCTGTATTCGATTCACCTGCCGAATTGACTGCTAAAGCCTCGCGCGATGCATGCAATGATGTAGCGGGACGACGAAGGTCCACAAATACTTGGTCAATCTGTTGAATACGTGCCATGGGTGTGGCGTCGGAGCTACTGACTAATGTGCCTTCAGTCACTAAAGCTTGCTCAATGCGTCCTGAAATAGGAGCGGTAACATTGGCATAGGTGACATCAAGCTGACGACGTGCCAGAGTTGCCTCAGTCAATGCTATATCCGCCGCGGCTTGATCTCGTTGCAGCACAACATCGTCAAACTCTTGGCGACTGATGGCGTCGGCCTCCAGTAAAGGCTTTAAGCGTGAGACTTTCTCGTCAGCCAGTTTAAAGGTGACTTGCGCTCTCTGTAAGTTCGCCTTAGCTGTATCCAACTCTGCTTTAAAGATCGCTGAATCAATTTGGAACAGCGATTGACCTGCTTTGACTTCGGTTCCTTGTTTGAATAAGCGTTGCTGGACGATCCCTCTTACTTGGGGACGAATTTCAGCGGTGCGCACCGCCATGACTCGTCCAGGAAGCGTTTCATATATCTCAAGGGGCTGCGGTATCAGCTTAATAGTTGAGACTAGGGGATTGGGTGGTTCGAAATCGGCTTCACTATTGTCTTGGTTAGACTGTTGACAGCCAACCAACAAGAAAAGTATCAATATATGTAAGCCACTGAGTACACATATATTTATCTTTTTCACTGGGTTATCCTTTAAAACAAATGAGCGTACAAGTGCTGAAACGCTGCGTTGGATACAAGTCTAATCTCCTTGTGTGGAGGTTCCGTTGTGTGAATGTGGAGGTTTGATGGAGGAGGATTTGTATACAGAAACTCATAAGCCTGCCTGTGGCTCTGAACAAACGGAATCAGGTGTCCACCAAGCATTGGTTTTGATCGCGGAAGATGAGTTGGAAATTGTCGATATATTGTCGGCCTACCTAGCTCGTAGCCATCTGCGCACTCTTCATGCCTCGGATGGACAGCAGGCGCTTGAGCTTCATGCGTCCATGAAGCCAGACCTCATACTGTTGGATATTCATCTGCCAAAGAAAGACGGCTGGGAGGTGTTGTCGCAGCTGCGTCAGCAAAGTAATACCCCTGTCATTATGCTCACGGCAATGGATCAGGATCTAGACAAGCTGATGGCGCTGAGAATCGGTGCTGACGATTATGTTGTAAAGCCTTTTAATCCCGCCGAGGTGGTAGCGAGAGTACAAGCGGTTTTACGCCGCACATTAGAGACGAATCTAGCGCAAAAGAACAATATACTCCGTGCACACCCCTTTGAAGTGGATTTAGAAAGCCACGACATAAGGGTCAATGTTAGCGGTGAGCCGCGTTCTCTTGCGCTGACGCTAACCGAATTTAAACTGTTAAGCTATTTCATTCGCTCCCCTAAAAGAGTGTTTACCCGCGAAGAGTTATTAACCTCTTGCTTGCCAGAGGGGGACACACTAGAGCGCACGGTAGACAGTCACATTAGTAAACTCCGTAAAAAGCTTGAAGCCCTAGGGGTACATGGTATTCCCGCTGGTGTACGTGGCGTAGGTTATCGCTTTAAAGGGGATGCATGAAATTAAGCGGATTGAGTCGCAAGATTGCTTTCTCAATGATCAAGATTGCCATTGGGTCGGCTTTATTAGTCACCATAGGCTCATTTGTTTTTTATTATCTTTGGTATGAGTATTGGCCTGAGGCGATGCCTAACGAGGAATACTTCGCTCCAACGGTGCCAGAATGGTTGTGGATTTTATTAACCTTATTGATTGTTATTTTATTGGCGGTCAACGTTGCCATTCGGTTATCACAGCGCATATTAGCGCCATTAAACTCCGTTGCAGAAGGGATACGTAGAATTGCCGATGGTGATCTTAACTATCGCGCTCATGTGAGTGACCGCTCTCTTGGCGAAGCGGCATTATTAGTCGATGATTTAAACTTATTAGCCGATAAGCTGCAACGCATGACAGAGGAACATGCCTTTTGGAATGCGGCCATTGCCCATGAGCTCAGAACTCCCGTAACGATTCTGAGGGGGCGATTACAGGGATTGGCAGAGGGCGTATTTACGCCCGATAAAGCGCAATTCATGAAACTTCTAGTACAAATTGAAGGGTTATCCCGTTTAATAGAAGATCTACGTGTTATCAGTTTGATGAATAGTGGTGAGCTAAGCGTTAACCTGGAAGAAACCCATTTAGGGCCCCATATCAAATCACTCACCGATTTTTCCGCCAATATGCTTAATGAAGCCAATCAATATGTAGTGCTCAATATGACGACAGAGCCCGTTTTATGTGATCCAGTTAGAATTAGACAGGCACTATTGGCCGTACTCGAGAATGCTAGCAAATATGCTCAACCGGGCCCGATAGCAATCACCACTAAACTGGTAGAAGGGCGATGTTATTTGACAATCGAGGATTCTGGACCGGGCATTGCAGCGGAACTCCTGCCGCATATTTTTACCGCCTTTCGCAGTGCAAAGGAAGATTCTAAGAGCGGTAGCGGCTTAGGTCTAGCGGTAGTAAGTGCGATTGCAAACGCCCACAAAGGCAGTGCCTGTTGCTATATCAGTGAACAAGGCGGCACTGTTATCGAGCTATGCTGGCCATCTTAAATAGAAACCATGGCCTTTGGTGGCCAGTGCCCTTATAGGTGTCATTACTGAGAATCTAACCCTTCCATATAAAGTTGACTCAATTACTCAGTGGACATGCTCGGCATGGTCTGATCATGCTTTATTACATCTAGGTATATGTGAGTAGTACTCAGAACGCCTTGACGCGAGTATCACGACCGTGATTGATAATCCTTATGATAGCCGCACTGCGGAGTATTCAGGCACCGAGGTTTTTGATGCGGGCATTCATGCTTCGTGTACCCCCGTTGCCGGGCAGTGGACAAAGTACATTGGCCTAGCAACATTTTGCAGGAGAAGTATTTTAAAGATAATCCAGACAGCCTATCACACTGGCAACCGTGGTTTAGTTGGAGCCAGAATTTTGGGTGGTAACCATATGACGATGAATACTGTTTTAGCGGGAGGTGCTAAGGCCGTACTGGGGGGGGGCGCTAGGAGAAGGCTGTATCAGACGAGACAGCACCGCATCCACATCATTTAGAAAGCTGGTCCAGTCACCCGCTTCGTCGATGCTATTGATGCGCAAGAGAAACAATCCCTCAACAGCGAGGAAGGCGACACGTGCTGCCTGAGCATCTGGAGATTCGCCGTCCAGACGGTTAAACATTCCCCGATACCAGTTGCGTGTTTCTCTTAAATTTTCAGGGTTTTCCAGATAGCTGACCATCAGGCCTGCAATCTTGGCATCCATTGCTTGTTGTGCGGTTCGCATCGCCTTGATGTAGCTTCGGATAAAGTTGACAGGGTTATTTGCTGATGTTTCGTCCAGCATTGCATCGAACCGGCTTGTCCAGCGGTCGATCAGGCTGCTCACCAAGTCATCTCTGTTGGCGAACGAATATTGTACGCCTCCCTTGGATATGCCGGCGGCCTTTGCTAAAGCACCAATGGTTAGTGCTGAGCCGCCTTGCTCGCGCACCAGTTCTTCGGCTACATCCAGCAGACCATCTCGGGTAATGGTGGGTTTTCTGCCCATTGTCTTTCTCTTTTGACTCCATTAAAATTTTTTAAATACGACCGTATTTAAAAAGGTCGCGTTCAAATAATAGGTGAACTCGTGTCTTGCTGCCACTCAAACCCCAAACGCTGGCTGATTCTGTTGGCAGTGATGCTTGCATTTTTGCCGGTTGTTCTCGATATGACCATTCTTCATGTCGCGATCCCTACATTGACTCAGACTTTAGAGGCTTCTAACAACCAGGTATTGTGGATCATAGATATCTATCCGCTTTTGATGGCGGGTTTTCTGGTGCCTATGGGGACTTTGGCTGATAGGGTGGGCAATCGACTCATCTTATTGATGGGTCTGGTGGTTTTCGGGGCTGCTTCTGCAGCTGCAGCCTTTGCGCCATCGGTTCATATGTTGATTGGGGCGCGAATCCTTCTGGCTGTTGGCGGCTCCATGATTATGCCCTGTGTGCTGGGCATAATTCGTCGTACGTTTGAGGATGATGCAGAGCGAGGGTTTGCACTGGGTCTATGGGGCGCTGTTGGAGCTGCTGGAGCCGCAATTGGTCCGTTGTTAGGAGGGGCGCTGTTGGAGCATTTCTGGTGGGGGGCAGTGTTCCTGATCAATGTACCAGTAATGTTTATTGTGGCACCGGCTTGCTGGTTGTTGTTGTCGCGTCAGGAGCAAACCTCAGTTGGTCACTGGCCGATTGGTCAGGCTTTATTGCTGATTATCGGTATGATTACGGTGGTGTATGCGGCCAAAACAGGCTTCGGTGGTAAAGAGCCTCTTATCATGGTTTTGCTGACGCTGTCCTTTGGTGTGCTGATGCTGGCGTTATTTGCCTGGAAGCAGTTGCGTACGGCCGAGCCAATGTTGGATCTTTCCTTATTTGCGCGCCCAGCTATTGCCGCGGGCATTATTATGGCCGTGGTTGCTAGTGGTGCATTGGCTGGGGTCGAACTAACGTTGGCACAGGAGCTACAGTACGTATTGAACAAGACGCCGCTGCAGGCTGGGATATTTATGATTCCTATTATGGCGGCTGCAGCAGTGGGTGGTCCTGTGGCTGGTTGGCTGTCCGCTCGTTACGGTTTGCGCCTTGTTGCGAGTCTGGCACTGTTTATCGCTGCTCTATCGCTTGGCTGGGTTGCTTTGCTTGATTTCAATGAGCCTGGGCTGGTTGTGCCCGTGTTGCTGGCATTGCTGGGCTTAGCTCTCAGTATTGGCCTGACCGCATCATCCATCGCTATCATGGGTGCGGTCGATGCCAGTAAGGGGGCTGCGGCAGGCTCTCTGGAAGCCACAGGCTATGAGCTGGGTACGGGGCTCGGAATCTCTCTCTTCGGTTTGTTCATGTCTGTTATTTTTGGCCGTAACCTCGCCATCCCCGTTGGTTTACCGCCGGATCTTGCTGATCAGGCTGTTATTTCAATCGGTGATACGTATCTGGTGGCGCAGCATCTGACCGATGATCATGCTGCTACATTAATCGATGCCGGTAAGGTGGCTTTTTCTGCAACACACTCAGTGTTGCTCCTGACCGCATCGGCAATAATTGCGGGACTTGCAGTTTTGGTGTTCTTTCTGTTGGCTGAAGTTCGCAAAAGTAGGCTGTGAGTGAGTTATATGCTTTGGGGCTTCTGTTGTGTTTTTTATGACGCTACCGCATCCGGCAATCTGTGAAATGCTGCTTTATGGGCTTGGTTGATAAAACCTGCCGTTTGCTTCAGCATCGGCAGGTTTTTTTATGTCTGTTTTTCTGATTGGAATCCTCAAATGTCGACAAGGATTGTTCCTGCCGTGAACCGCCACACCTTCCTTCTGCTCCACCGCTGGTTGGGGTTGTTGCTGATTCTGCCGGTGCTGCTGTTGACGTTTACCGGTGGTGTGCTGGTTTACAAGCAGGAGCTGGATCAGAGGTTGAATGCGGATATCATGCTGATCGAGCAGCATGATCTCTATGCTGAGCCTCTGTCGGTTTCTCAGTTGGAGGCGCGGGTTCAGCAGGTTTATCCACAATCCCGAATCAGCTGGTTTGATCTGGAGTTTTACACACCGGCCGGTTATCAACAGGGGCGGGAGAGCGGTGTGCAGCCTGCAGCGGTATTCTGGATTGCCGGAACCCGTGATGGTTTTGGTAATTACCATGCGCCGATTCACAGTCAGATCTTTGTTAATCCCTATACCGGTGAGGTACTGGGTGGCCGCAAGTGGGGGGAATATCATCCCACCGGAAGCGAGCCGTTAACCCGAAACCTGCTGCCGATTATCTACAAGCTTCACTATTCGATACTGGCGGGTAAGGAAGGGCGATTGGTGCTGGGTTGGCTGTCCTTGCTCTGGTTGTTGTTAGTTCCGGTAGGTGTTTATCTAAGCTGGCCGCATCATACGAAAAAATCGCGGGTTTCTTTCCGGCATGATCTGCTGCATTGGCTGAGTTTCTGGCGTTACCGCTCAGGCAAAAGCCGGTTCCAGAAAGACTTTTTCAACCATCGTTGGCTGGGGTTGTTGTTTACACCGCTGATGGCCATTTTCCTTTTATCTGGCCTGAGCTTTAATCTGAAGCCCGTCTATTACGGGGTGTTTGATCCTTTTGATCAGCGGCAGCTGGCGCATAAGTCTATCGAGACATCACCCCTAGGACAGGCGCAGCCGATGAGTCTTGAACAGGCGGTTGCCACCGGACAGCAGCTGACGGCGGCCTGGGCGAAAGAGGCAGGTTTTGAGCTGCGACAGCCGATCGGTTTATCTCATTCTTCCTTTAAAGGAACCTACCTGTATCGCAGTTATTCCTCGCTGGATTATTCACAGGGCAGTGCCAAAACCAGTGTCTGGTTTGATGCGCAAAGTGGTGAGCTGTTGGCGCGCTATCAGGCTACGGGTGAAAGCGCAGTGGATACGATGACGGTGGGTTTTGAGGCTGTGCATAAGTCAGAACTGGGTTGGTGGAGCAAGGTATTGAGTTTGTTGCTGGTTGTGGCTTCGGTCTGGCTCACGGTATCCGGTCTTAGGATCTGGTGGTTTAAGTATCGGGCGCGTCGTAGAAGTGCTGCAAAGTCGGTGAAGAACTGAGCGGATACTGTTATCAGTAACCATACTCTCTGTAGCAATGCTCTCTGAAACTACGGTATTCAGTGACGAAAAAAGGCGTGCCGGAGCACGCCTTTTGTTTTCTTGTCTGCCCGCAACAAACGATCAGGATTCGGTATTACCGGAATCTGATTTAGGTGCGGCAGTTTTTGCAGCCGTAGTTTTTGCAGCTGACGTTTTGCGAGGTGACGTCTTTCTTGCCGTTGTTTTTCTGGGCGCAGCTTTGCGCGCTGCAGGTTTGGTTGCTGCAGGCGCTTGTTTGGTTTCAGGAGCTGCTTCAGCCGAGGCCTGTGCTGGCTTTTTGCTCTGATAAGCCGGTGGTTCATCCGCTAAAAAGTCGGTTACGGCTTCCAGAAACTCCCCTAACAGTGCGTGACTGACGACGAATATATGACCAATGTTTTTCTCGATGGTGCGGTTCAGACCACCGCGGATCATCTGTTGGTTATCGGCCTTGCGACCCCAGCGTACGCTGGTTTTACAGGAACCCACGGGTGCAATCGGGTCACGTTGACCGCAGTAATCAAACATCGCAATATCGGCGCTGTTCAATACATCCATATTCACTGGTTTGCCATCCAGCTCTGGCACCTCAGAGGGCAGACAGTACTCGCCCTTCCAGATCTGGTTATCCATAAAGATCTTCTGAATCCACTCGCGGTGCGCGCGCGCCGGGAAGCGGGTGCCACTGTGCAGCCAGTTCAGAAAAGGAGCGGCATCCTGAATGGCTCCGGGGAAGTTAGCCCGACCATAGAAACCTTCCAGGACAGTCTGTTCAACACCGGGCTGGATGGCATGCATTCCGGATTCAATCGCGTAAGGTGATACGTTGCAGTTACCGTAGAAGAGACGCATCACATCGGCATCGTAATCCTGACGGATCACATCCCGCATTGGTTTATGGCCGCTGGTGTCGTCATCAAACAGAATCGGTGTCGTCATAAGCACCACCTGACGAACCTTCACATCCTTACCTGTGATCTGGGCCTCTTCGATACGGCGTGCCAGATACGGCATAAAGAGGGTGCCGCCCATACAGTAGGCCATCACCTCAATATTCTGATCCGGGTGACGTTCCAGAATCAGATCCAGATAGGTGTCGTGTACGGTCTTGCCGTAGAAATCCAGACCCAGCTGGCACTGATCCGGCCCCGGATTACCGTAATCCACCAGATAAAGATCGTAGCCCAGCTGTAGCATACCTTCGATAACGGACTTGCCGGGAGCCAGATCAAACAGCTCGCAGCGGTTGATCATGGGGCTGGCCATATACAGGGTTTTGCCGTTGGCTTTTACGCCCTCGGGTCTTGGGTAGTGGCGCAGTTTAACGGTGTACAGCTCAGAACCCGGAACCGTTTCCCAGGGGGTTGCCCCCAGTTTTGCGTATGGTGATTTCAGGGCGAAATGGCGAAGATCAAAGGCATCATGTTTCAGCAGCGCTAACAGGCGTTCCTCGCAGGCTTTCAGATAATCCTCATCACTGTCCCGCCATTGGCCTTCCGCGTTTTTCTTGCGGTAAGGCTGATCTTCATCGGCGCTGAAGGTTTGTCCGGTAATCACCTGAAACAGAGAGCGCAGCAAGTCCTTCATGGCGGTCAGATGAGTCTGCCCACGACTGTGATACTGCCATTCCAGTAACCGGAAGTTATTCAGCTGGGTCGCCAGCCAGGTCTGACCCTGCAGGGTTTCGCAGGCCCATTGGCAGGTTTCCGGATTGAAACGGGCATTCTCTGTGTCTGCATCGGCAACAAAGTGCGCTACCAGAGTTTTCAATTGCTGAGCATAAGCCGCATCCAGTTGCTGATCGGCTCGGGTAATCAGATCCGGCGACTCATCTTTGGCGACCGCATCTTCAGTGGCCTGAATCAGGGGCTGCGCCCAGCCGGTAAAGATGGATGGAGGAATACCGTAGGGCCGGAACATTTCGCTCTGCAGATGAGAGATCTGTAGCATCTGCTTTAGCATCAGGCCGTTCATCTCGCTCATCCAGTGTTTGGTGCCTCTCAGATGAGAAGGGTTGTCTGCGCTGCTGGTCATCAGCAGGGTTTCCAGCGCATCTGCAGTCAGTGGCAGAGGGCTGTTTACCGCTCTTCCCGGAAAGAGTTCGCTGAACGCGGGTGCATCCGTTGGAAGTCCGTTATCCGTCATAAATGTGTTAAAGGTGGCAAACATAAAATCCTTCTCCTGAGATAAAGCCTGGGGGGGGGGCTTTGCTTAGCCTTTAAAGGCTTCGGCAGCAGCGGTCAGCTTATCCTGATGGTGTTTATGGGGAACCTTGTCGGCCAGCAACTGCTGGTGAACCTGTTGCAGATGAGCCTTTTTAGCGCTGTTATCACCGGCGAGTGCGTTGATCTGATCGTTGACCGCCCAAACGCGGATCTTTTTGATCAGAACAATATGGAAGGCGATACCGCTGATTGAAACGATAAAGATAATCACCAGTTGTAACCACAGGGGCATGCTTGGATCTCCGATAAGGTCGTATCTGTCATTGGCCGGATACGCTGCTGGTTAATACAAAATAGTCAGGATAGACGAATCTTTTGACGCTGATATGACTTTGGCAGGTAGTGTTGAGTTCCGTCAGCTTTCTTTGGGATCCGTCGGTCCTGCCAATACTTCCTATTCTAGACCTTTGTTGCTTTATTCCAATCCCTGCATATAGCTGTGGCGAGATAGGAAACGGCGATTTCCTCTGATCTTGTTGAAAACGATTCTCAATAACTTGCTTCGAACGTCGGTAAAACCCCAATCAAAAACCGGTTAATCACCGTTATCTTGCAAAACAGAGTGAAAAAGTCGGGTATAAGGGTTTTGTTCAAAGTTAAATGGGACTAAAATAGTCCACTATGACGATGAAGGTAAAACCATGCTGAAACTGAGCAAAATGACCGATTACGCGGCGGTGCTGATGGCACACATTGCCCGCACGCCGGATCAGCTGTTTACCGCCACCGATATTGCGGAACAGGTACAGATTCCCAAGCCTACGGTGAGCAAGGCACTGAAGATGCTGCAGAAGAGCGGCCTGCTTGTTTCTCATCGTGGCGCGCAGGGCGGCTATGGTTTGTCCCGCCCGCCGAAACAGATCACCGCCAGTGACATTATTGTTGCCATTGAAGGCCCCTTCGCAATGACCGATTGCAGTCAGGAAGACGCGCTGTGCGATCTGCAGGATACCTGCGGCGTGGCCGATAACTGGCAGCGGGTCAGTTTAGCCATGCATCAGCTGCTGCAGAGTATCACTCTGGTTCAGCTGGCTCAGAAAGAGCCCCTGCAGCTGCAGTGGATGTCCGGTAATGACATTCACACCTCCGGCTCGGCAAAGTCAGCAGCAGAACAAAGCGATAAAGATAACGTCAGTGCCGAGATTCCTCTCGTGGCGCTGGCAACAGAATAAGATCCTTTGGCGCAATCGCCGCAGGGTCAGAAGAATCGAATTAGCTTCCGACAGAACCTTTAACCAGGTGAGGAGAGACCAATGGCAAGTCAAGAGATGGAGCAGCTTGTACGTCGTGAGTACAAGCAAGGCTTTGTAACCGATATCGAGTCTGATACCGCGCCTCCCGGCCTGAATGAAGATGTGATCCGTTTTATTTCCGCCAAGAAAGAAGAGCCTCAGTGGATGCTGGACTGGCGTCTGGCCGCTTTCGAACAGTGGAAAGAGATGGCAGAACCTGAGTGGGCCCATGTGAACTTCCCGCAGGTCGATTTTCAGGCCGTTTCTTACTACTCCGCACCTAAGTCTTCGGAAGACCGTCCGAAGAGTCTGGACGAAGTTGATCCTAAACTGCTGGAAACCTACGAGAAGCTGGGTATCCCGCTGCACGAGCGTGCGGCTCTGGCGGGCGTGGCGATGGATATGGTGTTTGACTCCGTATCGGTGACCACCACCTTTAAAGAGCAGCTGGGTGAAGCCGGTGTGATCTTCTGCTCTATCTCGGAAGCGATCCGCGAATACCCTGATCTGATCAAACAGTATCTGGGTTCTGTGGTGCCGGTGGCGGATAACTTCTACGCGGCACTGAACTCTGCGGTGTTCTCTGACGGTTCTTTTGTGTTTGTTCCTAAAGGCGTTACCTGCCCTATGGAGCTGTCTACTTACTTCCGTATCAACGCCCAGAACACCGGTCAGTTCGAACGCACCCTGATCATCTGTGAAGAAGACGCTCAGGTGTCTTATCTGGAAGGTTGTACTGCGCCGATGCGTGATGAAAACCAGCTGCACGCCGCTGTGGTTGAGCTGGTGGCACTGGAAAACGCCAACATCAAATACTCTACCGTGCAGAACTGGTATCCGGGTGATGAAAACGGTAAAGGCGGTATCTACAACTTCGTGACCAAGCGTGGCGAGTGCCGTGGTGATAACTCCAAAATCAGCTGGACTCAGGTGGAAACCGGTTCTGCGGTGACCTGGAAATACCCAAGCTGTGTGCTGAAGGGTAAAAATTCTGTCGGTGAGTTCTACTCCGTTGCAGTAACCAACAACATGCAGCAGGCGGACACCGGCACCAAGATGATCCACATCGGTGAAGGTTCACGCTCCACCATTATCTCCAAAGGTATTTCGGCCGGTCGTTCCGACCAGTCTTACCGTGGTCTGGTGAAGGTGCTGCCGGGTGCCAAAGGCGCGCGTAACTTTACCCAGTGTGACTCTCTGCTGATCGGTGATCAGTGTGGCGCACACACCTTCCCGTATCAGGAGATCGCCAACAGCACGGCGCAGGTGGAGCACGAAGCGACTACCTCTAAGATCGGTGAAGATCAGCTGTTCTACTGCCGTCAGCGCGGTATCTCCGAAGAAGATGCGGTGAACATGATCGTAAACGGTTTCTGTAAAGACGTATTTAAAGAGCTGCCGATGGAGTTTGCGGTAGAGGCGGAAGCCCTGCTGAACGTAAGCCTTGAAGGCGCGGTGGGTTAAATTGGATTAACAGCGGGCTGCAGGCCGGAGTTTTGATCGGTCTGGCCGGTATCTGCTTCCGGCTCCCGAAACATCCCTGTTTCGAGGTGCCGGACTTCGCCATCCATGGCTTCGTTAAGCAGATACACAGCAGCCCGCTCAGGCGGATGGCTGTGGTTTCCAATCAGAGCGAAGCCAAGGATGGCGCAGCGAAAGCTGTTCAAAACAGGATGTTTTGCAGCTTTCTGATGGAAACCCAGTCAGTCGCCGGTAACGCCGATACAGCTCGACAGACAAAGAATTCAGATTTGATGGTGCAGCCGATGCAGGCCGCCATCCACAGAAAAGGTTAAAACCACATGTTAGAAGTTAAAGACCTGCGCGTTAGTGTTGAAGATAAAGAGATTCTGAAAGGCCTGAACCTGACCATCAATCCGGGTGAAGTTCATGCCATCATGGGCCCGAACGGTGCCGGTAAATCCACTCTGTCTGCGGTTATCGCAGGTCGTGACGGTTATGAAGTTACCGGCGGCAGCATCACCTTTGAAGGTGAAGATCTGCTGGAGATGGAAATTGAGGACCGTGCCCGCGCAGGCATGCTGCTGGGTTTCCAGTATCCGGTTGAAATTCCGGGTGTGAAAAACGTTTACCTGCTGAAAGCAGCACTGAACGCTAAGCGCGAGCACTTGGGTCTGCCTGAAATTGAAGCGCCTGAGTTCATGAAGCTGGTACGCGAAAAGCTGCAGTTTATGAAAATGGACAGCAGCTTCCTGCACCGTTCTGTGAACGAAGGTTTCTCCGGTGGTGAGAAAAAGCGTAACGAGATTCTGCAGATGCTGATTCTGGAGCCGAAGCTGGCGCTGCTGGACGAGATCGATTCCGGTCTGGATATCGACGCACTGAAAATCGTATCTGAAGGGGTTAACAGCCTGCGTGATGCCGGTCGTTCCATCGTGATGGTAACGCACTACCAGCGCCTCTTGGACTACATCGTACCGGATCACATCCATGTACTGTCCGACGGTAAAATCATCAAATCCGGCGACAAGTCTCTGGCGCTGGAACTGGAAAAACGTGGTTACGATTGGGTGATCGAGGAGGCTGCTCAATGAGTCTTGCCGAATTTACCGATCAGTGGCTGAGCGCGGTAACCCCGCAGATCAGCGAAGGTCCGGGTTGGTTAACCGACCTGCGTCAGGGTGCGGTTGAACAGTTTGCGGTGCTGGGTCTGCCTCACGCCCGTCTGGAAAACTGGAAATACACCGACGTTAAAGCACTGGCTAAGCGCAGCTTCACGCTGCCGAAAGCGGCAGATGCTGAAGCGCTGGCGAACGAGAAGAGTCTGGGGCTGGATGCGATTCGTCTGGTGTTTGTTGATGGTGTTTTCTCTGAAAGCGCTTCCACGCTGGGCGATCTGCCTGCCGGTGTTCAGGTGCTGCCTCTGGCGAAAAATGCCAATGCGGCCAAGCCGGTTCTGGGTCAGGTTGCTGCCGCTAACTTCAGTGGTTTCACTGCCCTGAATCTGGCTGCATGGCAGGATGGTGTACTGATCGATCTGGCCGCTAATGCGGTGCTGGAACAGCCGGTTTACCTGCAGTTTGTGGCCACCGAACAGGAAAATCCTGTGCTGGTTCAGCCGCGCATTCTGATCAAAGCGGGGACGCATGCGCAGGCAACCATCGTTGAGCATTACGCAGGTGCTGAAGAATCCGCCAACCTGACCAATGTGGTGACTGAAGTGGATCTGGCTGATGGCGCTAACATCACCCACTACAAGCTGCAGCAGGAAAGTACCAAGCAATATCACATTGCCAGCCTGCATGTGGAGCAGAAGCGCGACAGCCGCTTTACCTCACACAATGTGTGTCTGGGTGGCAAGCTGGCCCGTCAGGATATTCAGGTGGAACTGAGCGGCGAAGGTGCCGAAGTAAACCTGAACGGTCTGTATCTGGGTAATGGTCGTCAGCATCTGGATAACCACACTCTGGTTAACCACAATGCGCCGCACACCAACAGCAACGAAGATTACAAAGGCATTCTGAACGACCGCTCCCGTGGTGTGTTCAATGGCCGCGCGGTTGTGCATAAAGACGCTCAGAAGATCGAAGCGCATCAGTCCAACGCTAACCTGCTGCTGTCGGACAAAGCGGAGATCGATACCAAACCTGAGCTGGAAATCTACGCCGATGACGTGAAGTGCTCCCACGGCAGCACCACAGGTCAGCTGGATGAGAACGCCCTGTTTGCCCTGCGTTCCCGTGGTATCGGTGAAGAGATGGCCCGGGGTCTCCTGACGCTGGCCTTTGCCAACGAAGTGATCGATCGCATCGAAATTGCAGCGGTTCATGACCGTATCGAAGAAGCGGTAGCGGGTCGTCTGCCTGAGAAGTTCAACCTGAAAGGCCTCGTGTAAACGAGGCTGGCGCGATTGAAGGAATGTCTGAGATGAATGCTCCTGTAAAAGCTCATGTAACCGGATCTGACATGAACGAAGCCGATCTGGCCGCTTACATGTTGGAACTGCGAAAAGAGTTTCCGATTCTTGAGCGCAAGGTTCACGGCAAGCCGCTGGTTTATTTCGATAATGGCGCGACGGTTCAGAAGCCGGAAGCGGTGATCGAAAGCATGAATGCTTACTACCGGGAGCTGAACTCCAACATTCACCGTGGTGTGCACTATCTGTCCGGTGAGGCCACGGATGCTTACGAGCAGGCCCGTGAGAAGGTGCGTCAGTTTATCAACGCGCGCTCTTCCAAAGAGGTGATCTTTGTTCGCGGCACCACCGAAGGCATCAATCTGGTGGCTAATACCTTTGGCCGTCAGCTGGAAGCCGGTGATGAAGTGATCGTCTCCATGATGGAGCACCACGCCAACATCGTGCCATGGCAGATTCTGCGGGATCAGCTGGGTATCGTGCTGAAAGTGATTCCGGTGGATGAAGACGGTGAGCTGGATATGGCGGCGCTGAACGCCATGATCGGCCCCAAAACCAAGCTGATCTCAGTGACGCATGTTTCCAACGCACTGGGCACCATCAACCCGGTGAAGCAGATCATTCAGCTGGCGCATCTGCATGAGATTCCGGTACTGCTGGACGGTGCTCAGGCGGTGCCTCATCTGAAGGTAGATGTACAGGAACTGGATTGCGATTTCTACGCCTTTTCGGCTCATAAAATGTACGGGCCAACCGGTATCGGGGTGCTGTACGGCAAAGAAGCGCTGCTGGAAGCGATGCCGGTCTGGCAGGGCGGTGGCGATATGATCGACCACGTCAGCTTCGAGAAAACCACTTATGCCGGTTTGCCGCACAAGTTTGAAGCCGGTACACCGGCTATCGCAGAAGGTATCGGTCTGGGTGCCGCCTGTGACTGGCTGAAGAAAGCAGATCTCAACAAGATATCTGCCTGGGAAGAGGTTCTGCTCAAGTACGCCACTGAGCAGATGCAGCAGATTCCGGGTATGCGTATTCTGGGTAATGCGGAACATAAAGCCGGTGTGATCTCCTTCGTGATCGATGGCGTGCACGCGCAGGATATCGGCGTACTGATCGACCAGCTGGGTGTTGCGATTCGTACTGGTCACCACTGTGCCATGCCGGTTCTGCATCACTTTGGTGTTGATGCTACTGCCCGTGCTTCCTTTGCGCTGTATAACACCAAAGAAGAAGTGGATCTCTTTATTGCGGCGCTGAACCGTGCCTGCGATATGCTGCGCTAAGGCGGACTGAAAGCATGATTAAAAAGAATGACAAGATCCTTCTGAGTCGGGATGTGGATGCGATCTCCATCCCCTTTGGTAAAACCGTTACCCTGCCAGAAGGTGGTGAAGTCACGGTGATGCAGGCCAAAGGCGGCAGTGTCAGTGTCGGTTTCGAAAGCCGTCTCTACCTGATCGAAAGCTACAATCTGGATGCGATTGGCGGTGAGGCCAAATCCCGTCCGACGCTGCACGAAGATGCCAGCGCTCAGGAGCTGGAAGACTTTGTCTGGGAACAGCTGCGTACCTGTTACGATCCGGAAATTCCGGTCAATATCGTCGATCTGGGCTTAGTGTACGGCTGTCGTATCGACAAGCTGCTGACCGGTGAAACCGTGGTTATCATCAAGATGACCCTGACGGCACCGGGTTGCGGTATGGGCGATGTGATCGCTGAGGATGCCCGCCGTAAAATTCTGGGCGCACCTCAGGTGTCCAAGGTACTGACGGAGATCGTCTTTAACCCGCCCTGGAACCGCGACATGATGAGCGAAGAAGCCAAGCTCGAAACCGGTATGTTCTGATTTAGATTTGAAGGAAAGCAATAACATGGGTTGGATTAAGGTTGATGCCGCTGCAGCAATCGCAGAGGGCGAATATCAGTTAGTCACTACCGAAGATGATATCGAGCTGCTGGTGGCTAATGTTGATGGTGAATTCCACGCTATCGAAAACGTTTGCAGCCACGATGGTGGTTCGATGGAAGGCGGCTGTATCGAAGATGGCGAGATCGTCTGCCCCCGTCATGGCGCACGTTTCTGCATGCGGACCGGTGAAGTAACGGCTCCACCGGCGTATGAGGATATCGATGTTTATCCGGTACGTATTGTTGATGGTGTGGTAGAAGTTTCTGACGAGCCGGAAGATTAAACCGAGCAATCTGTTTTAATCCTGATTTAGCGCGCAGCCAAGCCGCGTTAGTTGGGTTGGAAAAGCAGTTAGCTGAATTATTAAAAAGCCCCGATAACCTGAAGTAATATCAGCAGGTTATCGGGGCTCTTGCGTTTGGTTATTTCAGGCCCTGGGTTTACCGGTTAGTGGCCCATCTGATCGACTACAGTATCCGCCCAGGTGATCGCATTCATAAAGCAAACGTTGGCCTCCGGTCGGTACCAGCTGGATTTTTCCATCGCATCCCAGTCGCCCTGTTCATAGGCGATAACCAGCTGCAGAATCTCACCGGGAACCCCTTTGCCTTTCAGACCATCGGCAATGGCGGGCTCCAGCTTGAGTAACCGGGCCATCTGCTCCGCTTCCATACCCAGCGCCAGATGCAGGTTTGATAGAACGCCAACGGTAAAACAGGACTGAATCTGATCCAGCTCGTAAAACCGCGCTAACTCTTCACAGGCTTTGGCGCGCACCAGAATAGAAGACAGCTGTGAGCTGGTACGGTACGGACTTTTGCTCCATAGCAGCAGGCTTACCATGGAGCGCAGACGTTCCTGACCCAGCAGAACAACCGCCTGATGAATGCTGTTGATCTCTTTTTTGAACATATAGCCTGCGGAATTGATGTGGCGCAGCAGGCGATAGGTCATGCCGGGATCTTTAACGATGGTATCCACCAGCTCTTCAACGTTCATGTCTTCTTTATAGAGCTGTTGAAGCAGGTCCAGCAGCACCTTTTGGTTACTGCTGGTCTGATGACCTTTAAAGACGCGGGGGCGTGACAGGAAAAAGCCCTGAAAGTAATCGAAGCCCATCGCTTCCAGATCACGGAACTCCTGCCAGCTTTCGATCTTTTCTGCTACCAGTTTTACCGGATAAGCTTTCAGCTGTTTCACGGTTTTTTCCAGTGCTTCGCGGCTGTAGTCGTGAGTATCCAGCTTGATCCACTGGGCGCACTGGATCAGAGCCTGATTAGCATCAGACAGTACAAAATCATCAAGGGCGATGGTGTAGCCTTTACGACGCAGGCGTTGCAGCGCATCAATGACCTGTTTGGTGGGCTTAACCTGTTCCAGTACTTCTAAAACAACTTTGCTGGTAACGGTGGGGAAGAGCTCATCCTGCTCCAGCCAGAACTGAGGTACATTGAAGGAAACCGGAAGGCCTGAACCCAAGTGACCAACCCCAAGATCCAGCAGGGCGGTGGAGTATACCCGCGCACTTGCCTGCAGGTGATCCTGCACGTCAGCGGTAGTCGCGCTCTGGTTGCGACGATAAAGCAGTTCATAACCGACAAGATTCAGATCCCGGTCAGCAATCGCCTGCCGGGCAAGAAAAAAGGCATCCTCTGCCAGGTTCAGTTCGGACACAGATCTCTCCTGTGAAGGGTTGGCTGCCGGCGGCAGTTAGATTCGATCGCGGTAACCAAAGCATATCGATGTCATGCCATAAGCTTTTATATCTTCTGCATTTCCTGCTCGGTTTCCAGCGCCCAGCGTTGTGCCTGTTGCATCAGCTGAGGTGTACGCTCCAAAGAGAACATAGGATGTTGTTCCAGCATGCTCCAGTTGGCTTTTTCCCACTGTCTGACAAAGTTGAGCACGTTTGCAAGAGGGCCTTCATCTGCCAGCAAGGCTTGCTGCATCTCATCAGAGATTGAAAGGCTGGGGATCAGCTTATCCAGTGGCTGGTCCAGTGCAACATCCAACAGTGAAAGAAAGCCCAATGTGAAATAGCGATCAGCGGGAGCGAATCCCTGTTCTTTAGCCAGCAGCTCACAGGCCTTTGCCCGGGTCAGAATTTGGGGCAGTACGGTATAAGCTTTGTGATCGTCCTTTGCCCATACCAGAATAGCCACCAGTGTTCGCAGGGTTTCGGTTCCGATATAAATCACCGCCTGATGCAGGCTGTCGATCTTGTTAGGAAGACGATAGGCGGCAGAGTTCACAAACTTCAGCAGGCGATAGAAGAGAGTGGGTTCCTGCTCGATTACCTTTTCGATTTTGTCGATGCTGCTGTTGCTATCAAACAGCAACGTCATGAGTTTTACCAGTAAGAGGCGGTTGGCGCTGTTTTTCGGGGTATCCAGCAGTTCGGGTTTACCGATAAAACCGCCTTGGTAGAGGTCAAAACCGATGGCACGGATTTTCTCAAAGGCTTGCCAGCTTTCGATGCGGCTGGCCATGAGGGTGAGAGGGTATTTTTTTAGTTCAGCATGTATTTTTTTCAGATCGCCGAGAATAAATTTCCGACAATTCACACTGACAATATCAACACCACTCAGCAAAGGCTTGCGGGGATCATCCGGGATATAGCCGGAAAGCGCGATGAGAAAACCTTTAGCTCTAATCTGCTGCAACGCTGTCAGCGTAATGGGGTCTGGCTGGATGTCGTCTCCCAACTGCAACACCAAACGATCTTTTATCTTGGCCACTGGCAGCATACTGGCATTGGACAGCCAGGGCTGTGTGATTGTCAGAAAAACTTTGCCATTTTCTCCGGCCTGATCCAGACCGTAGTCCAGCAATGCAAAACTGGCGACCTTTGCACTGATCTCCAGCGGGTTTGCGGTGCGCTGGGTGTCATGATACGCCAGTTCAAACCCGCGACGAATCAGGTCATTATCGCAGAAGGTCAGCCGTGTGATGCAAAACTGGTTAAGAGAGTCCATGAGCGCGCTCCATGATGGTGCAGTGGTTGTTCCTGATCATATCGCAATGGGGGCTGCCAGTCATTTAAAGATCTAAATTATATAAATCTTTTTGATACCTCTGTTATGGAGCCGGTTGCTGAAATTTTTTGATTTTTTGCAGTTGGCCGGAAAGGTGTTGATGGAGCTGTTTCAGCTGGCTTTCAACAGATTCCGGATAGTCATAACTTTCGCAACGGGCAACCAGACTGATCAGCTGCCGTTCCTGTTCAGCCCGTTCTTTCAGCATCAGCTCCTGCTCATCAAATACAAGGCTCTTCAGCTTGCTCCAGAGGTGGTGAAAGTCTTCACGCTCGGTGTCTGCGGCCCGTGGGCGCAGTGACAGATCCTCTTTTACGCGCTCTTCCAGTGCACCAAGAATTTCGGTGCGCTGATTCATAGCACTGTTAAACTCCTGAGCGATCTCAGCGTTGTGCAGTCGCTGAAGGTTCTCCTGATAATCGTCCAGTGATTCGTGCAGAGCTTCCAACAGATCGGAAACTGCTGTTTGAGCTTCATCAAGCAACATAACTATGCCTCAGGCTTTAAGATTTATCTGCATTATGGCCTGAAACAGATCCTCTTTCTATCGTCGGCAGTTAGGAAGAAAGAAGGCTTTGCTTTCCCTCCTGATCTGAAAAGTGGTATTTCTGGTATACAAATTGCTGATATCTACAGAGAGTGAATCGCTCGCAGAGTCGGAATGTTGATCCGCCTGTTCAGAACCAATGGGCTGTCACGTTACTGTCACTGCCGCGCTCTACCATCGTGGGCTTATTTTTCAGGCGCTGGTCTTCTGTTCAGGAAAGCAAAACTTTCTTTTAAGATCAGTGTGTTCAGGCTGATTAACGTTCATATCACCGGGAGGTGTTCACATGACGCAGATGGATGACAGGATCATTTCTGAGGATGAAACAAAACCTGATATCGCTCATGCGGGGGAGCAGGACCATCGGGGTTATCTGTTATTCATCTGGATGCTACCGGTGTTTTTTATTGCCCCGCTGGCGCTCTTCTCTCTGCAGGAGTGGTGGCGTGTGGTGGGTGCTGTAGCATCAGCTTTGCCGGATGGTCATCTCTCTTTTGCTGGTTGGGAAACGGGCTTTAATCTGGCTGTAGCCTGGACCGCTTTTGTTCAGGGTATCTGCTGGTTGGTCTATGCGGTATGTGCGTTTTGCGCCTTCTATGCCCGAAGATCCACGGTTATGTTGTTGGGATATGGCGTTTTGGTTGCCAGTGTTTTTCTCCAGTGGCAGCTGCCACCGGTATTACTAAGTATGCAGTAAAAAGTGCGGTGAAAAGTCTAAGGTGTTGCTGATACGGTAGGTGTTACATAAGTTGTTACGAAAAGCGCTGAAAGCTGGGATAGAATGTAACCTTATATAGGTGAACCACTTTTATCCCATCCCGGATAAGGTTATTTTCAAAAGCTGGTTCATTTGTGTGCCGGCTTTTTTAATGTCCTGATTTGCGGAACAACGAATAAAAATAATGCGTTATCTGTCTGGGGGATGTATGAGATCTTTTATCCGTCCAAAACGACTGAACGGGCCTGGAGCGATCCATCTGAGATGGCTTCTTTCATTGTGTTTTCTTCTCGGATCATCGCTTTTGCTTCAGGGCTGCGATGCGACTCAAACACCACTTAAAGTCGGTTCCAATATCTGGCCCGGCTATGAAAGCCTTTATATTGCCCGTCAAAAAGGATTTTTCGATGACAAGCAGGTCAATCTCGTCGAGAAAGTGAATGCCACCCAGGTTCTGCGGGCTTTTAAAGCCGGGCAGTTGGATGTTGCTGCACTGACGATGGATGAAGTGCTGACCCTGATGGCCAGCGAGGAAGATCTCAGAGTTATTGCCGTTATGGATTTTTCTCAGGGGGCTGATGTTCTGATCGCAAAGCCTGACATTACCAGTCTGAAAGCGCTATCGGGCCGGACTCTGGTTGTCGAAAAAACGGCCGTCGGTGCGATTATGCTTCAGGGAGCGCTGGATAAAGCCGGTTTGAATGGGCTGGATGTTGAGGTTCACAATGCAGCCGTCAATCAGCATCTTACGATGTGGGATGATGATTCTGTCGCTGCAGCTGTTACTTTTGAGCCGTTTAAATCGTTACTGCAGGCCAAGGGAGGGCGTGTCCTTTTTGATAGCAGTGAGACTCCAAGGCGCATTATGGACGTCCTGGTAACCAGTGAAACAACGCTGCGGGAACGACCTGAGCAGCTACGCCATCTTTTGAAAGCTCACTTTGCAGCCTTGGACTTTATGGCAAATAATCGAGCCGAATCTGCGCGTATTATGTCCCAGCGCCTTAAGATAGCCCCCGATCAGGTTTGGCAAAGCTTTGATGGGCTACATATCCCGGATCTGGAAGAGAACCGTATGCTACTCAAGCCATCTGAAGAATTTTTTCAGCAAATTAATGAGTTAGAGCAGTTGATGCTTGAAGCCGGACTGACCAATGATCCCATTGAGATTAAACAGCAGCTTTTGACTGACCGTTTTTTGCCTGAGGCCAGACAATGATCAGAATGAGTAACTGCTGGCGACTTAATCCCGGTCTTACACTGGTTATTAGTGTATTGCTGATCGCACTGGTTATTCTGGACCGCTGGGTTGAGTATGAGTATACCCTGATCCCTCAGGAGAAAGAGCGTCAGGAAAATCGTTTTCATAACGTGACTGCGCGTATGTGGCAGGCCGTATCAGATCTGATGTTGACAGATAACCGCACCACCACAGAGAGTTATATTACGGGATACTCTGCTGATACGGCTTTTGAGGTGATCACGGTTATTGATAATGGCCGGGTTTTGCTCTCCAACAAGCTGGCACAAAAAGGGGCTACTACCAAGGATATCAGTTGTTATCAGAGGCGCTGGGTCAGTCAGGCGGTAACTGAGTTCAGTCCAGTGATACAGGCGCATCCATCCCGCCAAAACAGGCTTTGTGCTGTTATGCCGATCACCCTGCTTGAGCAAAGCAACTCTCTCCGGCCGGAAAGCATGGCTGTATTGGTGGTTGAGTACAATATGACTCCTGCTATCTCAGCCTTACAGCAACACATCTGGAACCCGGCTCAGTGGGTGCGTCATCTTGTCTTTGCACTGTTTGTTGCTTTTCTGATTTCTGTTCTTCTGAAGCGTTCAGTGATTCGCCCTTTAAACCAGATTCGGCAGCGTATGAAAGAGTATGCACAGGGCAATGTGCTGGCCCGGGTTGAGCTGACGGGTAACTGTGAACTGATGGATGTGGCCCGAAACTTTAATGAGCTGGTGGACCAGATCAGTGAGGCTGAGCTTGAGGTTCGGCGTAGTGAAGAGCGCTGGATAAAAGCGTTAGATGGAGCCGGTGATGGCGTCTGGGATCTGGACCTGCGAACGAACAGGGTGTTTTATTCGGATCAGTGGAAATTGATGCTGGGTTACCGGGTCGATGAGATTGCTGATACGACTGAAGAATGGTCGAATCGGGTACATCCCGATGATCTGGATAAAGCGATGCAGGATATGCGGGATCACCTGGCAGGTCGTACCGAGGTCTATCGAACCGTTTACCGTATGCGTTGCAAAAATGGTGAATATAAGTGGTTCTTTGATCGGGGAATGGTGTTTGAACGGGATGCCGATGGTAAAGCGTTGCGGGTAACCGGCACCCATTCTGATATCAGTGATCAGAAACAGACAGAAGCCGCGCTGCAGGAGAGCCAGCAGCAGTTTGAACTGGCTATGCAAGGCTCTAACGACGGGCTTTGGGATTGGCGTATCAGTGATAATCAGGTCTACTTTTCCCCCCGCTGGAAAAGCATGCTGGGCTACGCGGATGACGAGCTGGGCAACAGCTTCCAGGTTTGGGAAAGCCTGGTTCATCCGGATGATATGCCGTTGGCCAAAGAAGAGGTTGCCCGCTGCGTTGTTGGTAAAAAGAGTTCCTACGAGGTGGAGTTCCGCTTGCGACATCGTCAGGGACATTGGATCTCAGTGCTCTCCCGGGCTATCGTAGTGAAAGACGAGGATGGTCATGTCGCCCGCCTTGTTGGTACGCACATGGATCTGACAGAGATTCGGGCGGTACAGAAACAGCTTGAAGAGAGTCGTCAGCAGCTTAAAAAGATGGCTTTTTACGATGCGCTAACCGGTCTGCCGAATCGCCGCTTGCTGGAAGATCGCATGACGGAGCTGCTTGGCCAAAGCCAAAAGATGGGTAACGTACTGGCTGTTGCCATGATGGATCTGGATGGTTTTAAACAAGTTAATGACACCTTAGGTCATGATGTTGGGGATGAGTTGCTGAAAGCCGTATCGGGGCGTTTGACGCTGTGTATGCGTGACAGTGATATGATTGCCCGCCTTGGTGGTGATGAATTTGTTCTGCTCTTTACTGAATTAAGTCAGGCCGAGGATGTGATATCCGGTCTTGAGCGCGTTATTACCGTGATCGGCAAACCTTATATGATTGCCGGTAACGAGTGTCGTGTCACGGCAAGCATTGGTGTTGCCTTCTATCCGGAGGATGCCGGAACCGGGGATATTTTATTGCGTTATGCTGACCTCGCCATGTATCGCTCTAAACAGGCCGGGCGTAACCGGTTTAGTGTTTATGAAAGTTATATGAGCGATTTTGATCAGGAAAATCCGGTCAGTTGACGTCTTGCTATATGGGGCAGCTCACCTTTGAAGAAGCAATACCGCCTATCACTGCTGAATCTTATCTGGCTAACCCTGTTATGTCTGACCGTTGTTGGTTTTTCGTTATGGTTTAACCTGCGCTCTCTGGATCAGGCCACCCTGCAGATGGTTAACATCAAAGGCCAGACGGTTTTCCATCTGATTCAGACGACCCGCCTCTGGAATGCCCGTCATGGTGGTGTTTATGTCCCTGTCACTGAAGAAACTCCGGCGAACCCTCTGTTGGAAGTAGAGGAAAGGGACATTACCACGCCAAAAGGCATCCCTCTGACCATGGTAAACCCAGCCTATATGACCCGTCAGCTGGGGGAACTTCTGAAAGGATCCGATGTGGAGGTTCATCTCACCAGCCTCAATCCGCTGAATAAAGCCAACATAGCCGACAGTTGGGAGCGTGCTGCTCTTCAGGACTTTGAAGATAAAACGGCACGGGTACGGTTTGGTCTGGTGGATAACCATTATCGATATATGGAGCCTCTGATCGCGGAAAAGCCCTGTCTGGAATGCCATCGTAAGCAGGGCTACAAAGAGGGTGATATTCGTGGTGGTCTCAGCCTCAGTTTCCCTCGGGCTGATATTGATAGTCTGATAACCGGAATGAAAGAGAAGGTGAAGGCTGCCCACGTAGGACTGTTTTTCTCTCTTTGGTTTCTGGGGTATCTGATTAATCTTGGTTTTCTGCGACTGAAGAGCAATCTGCGCAATGCCGCTGTAAAAGAAAAACAGCTGAGCAATCTGGCAATGATCGACGATCTGACCGGTATTCTGAATCGCAGAAGCCTTATGCAGAACTTTGAACAAGCTGTAAGTCTTGCTGAACGCAGAGACTGGCCGTTAGCGGTACTTATGCTGGATATTGATCATTTCAAAGTGATTAATGATAAGCATGGCCATTTAGTGGGGGACGATGTTCTTGTCCGGTTTGCCCGTTCGGTTTCTGCTGTTTTGCGCGATAGTGATGTCATCGGACGGTATGGCGGAGAAGAATTTCTTATCTTCATGCAGGATGAAGATGCGCCCGGCGCATACAACGCCGCTGAGCGTATCCGAAAAGCGGTCAGTGATATGCGTTTTGAAGGTGAAGAGCCCTTCGGCATACATGTCAGCATCGGGGTTGCTGAGCGTACCCAATTAGGCGGTGGTAGCGCGGAAGACCTGATTCGTGCCGCAGATGAGGCGCTGTATCGGGCAAAGAATGGTGGCAGGAACCGGACCTGTTTAGCCGAGTCTTCCTGAGCGCTTTCCTTACTGTGCCTGTGCTTTTTATACCTGAATCACGCTGTTATACCAAAAGGGCCGAATGCAGTGAATGCATTCGGCCCTTCTTTTGAAGGATTTCTGTTAGCTGTTTTCGGTGACCAGAGCCTGGTAACCATCTTCCCGAACCGCATCCAGCAGGTTTGTTACTTCCTTGTCCTTCACGTTGATCATCTTCAGAGCTTCACCGCCCAGATGCAGACTGCTTTCCATCGCTTCAGGGTAGGCGTGGGTCGCACCGGCTTCGATCAGTTCGTTACAGGATGCCAGGTCCCTCGCTCGGGAAATAATTGGCACATTCGGGTAGTCATTACGGATATGCTGAACCGCGCGTAGCGCCGATGGCGTATGGTCGATAGTCATCACCACCAGAGCTGCATCATGCATGTGTGCCGCTTCCAGCAGGTGATGATCACCAACATCGCCGTAATACACCGGCATGCCAAGATCCTGACCTTTAGCGATATGGGTCGGGTTGGTATCAAAGGCGATATAGGGTACGCCACGCTCCTGTAACAGGGTTGCAACGGTATAACCAACGCGGCCAAAACCACCGATGATGACGCGGCCTTTGCAGTCCTGATCCGGAATTTCAATCTGAGGCGCTTCTGTTGAATCGTCCTTGCTGGCCAGTAACGCATTCAGCATATCGGCCGCTTTCAGTGCCAGAGGGGTTACCACCATGGAAACCGAGATCACACCTACTGCCAGCACAAAGGTTTCATCGCTGATGACCTGCAGTGCTTTTGCAGAACCAAAGAGAACGAAACCGAATTCACCACCCTGGGAAAGCAGCAGTGCAATGCGAACCGCCTGCTGACGAACATAACCAAAGGCCATGGCAAGTCCGAGCAGCACGATAAATTTGAGCACGACAATAACGACGATATGCTGAATAAAGAGCAGTGGCTTGGATGCCAGTGCCCCAATATCGATCGACATACCCACAGCAACAAAGAACAGGCTCATCAGCATGCCTTTGTAAGGCTCAATTAAAGCCTGAACCTGAATACGGTATTTGGAACCGGACAGCAGCATACCCATGATGAAGGCACCCAGTGCCATAGAGATACCGGCGTAGTGCATCGACCAGGCGGAAAGGAAAACCGCCATCATCACCACCAGCAAAAAGCCTTCTTTGTTGCCGCGCTTAGACAGAGCATCCAGAGTCATCGGCAGAATATACCGACCAAAAACACCGATCAGCATCAGCATGCCGGCAACAGTACCGAACTGCTGCCACATAGGAACCTCTGAAGAGAGGCGGCCGGTTTGAGAGAGAATCGGCACAATCGCCAGCAGTGGAACAATGGCCAGATCCTGCATCAGAAGAATCGAGAAAGACGCGGTGCCATGTCGGCTGTTGATCTCGCCGCTTTCCTGCAGAATTTGCAGTACCATCGCTGTTGATGACAGCGCAAAGGTCAGGCCGATTAGCAGGGCGCTGGTCCAATGAGGTTCAAAGAACAGGAAGTAAGCACCAATCACTGCCCCGGAGAGAAGAATCTGTAGCAGACCAAGACCAAATACTTCCCGGCGCATAGACCAGAGCCGCGCTGGTTTCATTTCCAGTCCGATCAGGAATAACAGCATCACAACACCCAACTCGGTAAAGTGACGAACATCTTCCACTTCTGTGGTGACCGTTGGGCCAAAGGAGTGAGGACCAACAGCAATACCTGCTACCAGCAGTCCAAGGATGGAGCCCAGTCCGAAGTGCTTAAAAACAGCAACCGCGATCGAGGTGGCAATTAAAACCATTAAGGCTGAGGTGATAAAACTATCCAGATGCATTCGCTTGTTCCGTTGTTTGCGATGAGCGTATATCAGGGAAAACCTGAATGATCCTGCTAAGAACCTGTTCCGGTCGTTCGGTTCCAGCTTACTTTGCAGGCATTGCGCTTTTATTGCGCCATAAAACAGTGCTGACTGCCTTATCGTATTCAGAAAAACTGACAGGGGTGGACCGGTAAAAGCATACAGCGCCTCAGAGGGGCTCTTGTGGGGAGATTTCAGCTTTATGACCACCGATTACTGTATCTGGCAATAGCCCGACAAAGTGTCGGGTATATTAGCGTATACGGTGGGATTATCCCAGTTGAACTGTTGTTTCCACACAGTTACCGCAGCCCTGATAGTCCAGAGTGTCAAAGCTGATGCGACGGGCCATTGCAATTCCCCTGCCGTGCAGATGAAAGACCCGTTCCGGTTGAATTTCCAGATAGGGTTGCCAGTCAAAGCCCGCACCGTCATCGCAGATCTTCAGCACAATACGACTGGCCTCGCGACGGAAGCTGACGCGAACCTGACGATCTTTATAACGAGGATCACGCAGGCGTTTTTCGATCTCTTCATGCCACTGGCGGCTCATGAGCAAGTGCGTTTTTTCCTCGTAACTGATGTCCAGGTTGCCGTGTTCAACAGCATTCACCAGAAGTTCAAGCAGCCCGGTGGACACTTTCTTGGGATCCGGGAAGAGTTGACTTAATGCGTTGGTCAGCAACCGGGCTTCGCCTAAAGTGCGCAGTGTGAATTCAGCGCTACTCATTAACTTGAGTGCCCGGGAGGTTTCGTTGAGAGTGTCCTGCAGATTGCAGTAATCCCGGTATTGATTAGCGGCTTCGGTAATAATAGGGATCAGTAATTCACGCTGAAGAGGTTTCACCAGATAATAGTAGGCTCCGGCATCAATACCCTGCTGAATACTTTCCTGATCCGAGGCTGCAGTTTCCATAATCACAGGAATCCGGTGCAGTTCGGGGTCCCGTTTCAGGCGGTGCAGAAACTCCAGACCATCCATGCCCGGCAGATTCCGATCCAGCAGAATGGCATCAACACGAGTCGATTCGTGCTGCAGATGTTGCCAGGCGCTTTCGGCATTGGACATCAGAGTGACCTGGATATCCTCTTTCGCAAGTGTGTGCTCTATGAACCCGGCGATGATTTCTTCATCTTCAATGAGCAGAATCTGATAGGGTTCCATGGTTATATCCTTACTGATGTCCGGTCAATACTGCACTAAAATTCTGGTGCAGAGTTTTAAGCCATGATACTGAGTTTTAAGTGCTTGTAAGGGGGCTTTAGCACCAGAGAGGTGTTATGCACTATGAGCTTTAAATCTGAGGCAGGCTTACCCTTGTTATTGTTGACTATTATAGTCGGTCTTATAAGTCAGGAGTAGCGCGCAATTAATGCGAGCGTCTTGGATAAAGTAGCAGAAACTGCAGGAATTTTTTGTTTCTTAATCGTTTCTGTGTGTTCTTTTCCTTCTCTGAGCATTTGCTCCAACTGACTGAGCTCTTCCTCCAGAGCACGCAGATAAAGACTGCCTGCGGCTCCTTTTACTTTATGGGCCAGACCTTCCGCTTTATTCGCTTCTCCGGCGTTCAGCAGTTGTTCCAGCTTTTGTCCGCAGTTGCTGTACTGTTGCGCAAATTGATTCATAAAGTGCTGAAGGGCTTCTTTGTCCCCCCAGTTGAGAAGTGCGGTTGCCTCGTCCAGCAATGGTGGGGTGGTAGCCTTCTCGCTGGTGTGCTGTTCTGAGTCTGAGGTACTGTCCGATGGTATGTCAGAGATCGGCTTGGTAGCAGCCTGATCGGTGGCCTGGTTTTCCTCCTGATAGACATCAGACGGTAAGTAACTTTTCAGGCAGCTTATAATTTGGCTGATCGTAAAGGGCTTGGTCAGTACCTGATTCGCCCCGCATTGTATGGCCTCTTTATGAGCTGATTCTGTAATACCTGCCGTCAGCGCGATGATAGGTGTCTGATCATACCCCGGTAGTTTTCGGATCTTTCGGATCGCTTCATAGCCGTCCATAACCGGCATTTGCAGATCCATTAGAATCAGATCCGGGGGGGACGACAGGTCTTGGACATGGCTAAGGGCCTGAGCCCCATTTTCTGCCAGTATCAACTTACCCTTGGCCTGTTGAATAATGCGCTGAGCGATGTCCCGGTTGAGATCACTGTCATCTGCAACCAATAAGGTTTTACCCTCAAGGGCGTTGTTTTTTAAGAGATTTGTCGGTAGTTGATCCTGAGTGGCAGCTTCTGTTACCGGTAGCGTCAGATTAAAGCTGAAGGTGCTGCCCTGACCGACCTGGCTGCTGAGATTCAGATCGCTGCCCATCAGTTGAATCAGTTTTCGGCTGATTGCTAATCCAAGGCCGGTACCGCCAAATTCGCGGGTTACTGAGCTGTCCGCCTGTGCAAAAGCGTTGAAAATCACCTCTTGCTGGGCAGGTGATATTCCCGGACCAGTATCTGATACGCTGAAGTTCAGGGTTGCTTCCAGATTGTTGGTCGTGATGGGTTTGACATGAATATTGACCCGTCCATCATGGGTGAACTTGATCGCATTGCTGATCAGGTTGATCAGCACCTGTTTCAATCGGTACGGGTCACCCAGCAGGGTTAAACGCTCAGTGCCACCGGTATTCAGGTGCAATCTGAGGCCTTTCTGTAACGCCTGAACCTCGCATATAGACAGTATTTGTGCATAAAGATCTTTAAGGGTGAAGGGGGTTTTTTCGATGGAAAGACCGCCTGCTTCGATTTTAGAGAAGTCGAGTACGTCGTTAACGATCTGCAGCAGACCATCACTGGCATGACGGATATTGTTGCTTAGCGTGCGGGCGTTTTCCGGCAGCTGTTCCTGATCCAGAAGTTCACCCAGAACCATAATGGCATTGAGTGGTGTTCGGATTTCGTGGCTCATATTGGCAAGAAAATCACTTTTGAGTCGTGCCAGACGCTCGGCGTCTTCCCGTGCCCGCTCAAGGTGTCGGGTTTGTCGGGTATGCAGCTCATGAATTTTCCGCTCCGCTTCGAGCCGACCGGTAATATCTTCCAGTGTTGCCAGAATGAAGATCTCACCATCAACTTCATAAGGGCTAAGGCCTATTTCGACATCCACCAGCCTGCCATCTTTGCGAAGCCCCTGTAAGCTTTGGCCATTATTCATCATTTTCCGGCGGGGGCGCAGGTGGTTAAGATACTCGCTACGTTCTTTAACGTGGCTCTTTCGCATATTCACGGGTATCAGCTGTTCAACCGGTAGACCGGTTAACTCAAAAGAGCTATAGCCGAATAGTTTCTCAAGTGCGGGATTGACTAAAGAGATACTGCCCTGACTGTCGCAGACCAGTAGAGGTGTGTGCGAGGCATTGAAGATTACCCGAAAGCGCTGCTCGTCTTCTCGTTGTTTACGCAGTTGGTCGGCATGAATGCGGTTCTCAAGTGCCTGCCGTTCAGCCTGACGTTGTGCCTGTTGGGCCAGCAATAAACGGTAAAGAGCCAAGCCCCCTGCAAGCAGTAGCAGTACGGCTGCGAGAAGTCCGCCCCCCCAGTATTGAAGGCGCATAGCATTAAGCTGCCCGGCAGGTTGATGCAGCAGCAGGAAGCCCAGAGTCTGATTGTTAAAGGTTTTGGGGTTACTGTCCGGATAGAGAGTGTTCCAGCTCCATAAGCCGCTGTTGTTGAGTAGTTGGCTTTGGTGGTAGTTGTGCATCTGTAGCCAGATTTCAGGATGATTGTTTTTAAAGGCGCTGCCGTGATCAAGCTGGAAGCCCCATTCCAGATTGTTACTCTTATGCTGCAACCAATAGCCCTCAGGATTGATTAGCTGAATGCGTTGGGAATGGTTTTCCAGAACCTTTTGCAGGTCTTGGAGATACTGCCTGGCATCAATATTGATAATAAGTATTCCCCGGCTTTTCATTTGGGTGAAAACGGGTATCGCCATACGCAAAGTGGGTCTGAGCGGTTGCTCAATAGCACCAAGCTCAATATTGAGATCCATAGGAGAAAGGTAGAGTTGATCGGCTTTACCAAGGGCCTGGGTGGCCTGAAAGTAGTAACGGTCAAACTTGTTTTGCAGCGCGTTATCGGGCACCCGGTAGTAACCACGGGGTGAATCAGCGTCTGGTTCCAGACGAAGGCGTTCATTGCCTTTTTCATCAATCCACCGAACCTGAAAATAGTTAGGGTTACGACTGAGCAGGGAAGCGAAACTGGCTTCCATTCGCTTTAGTCCGGACTCGGGATCAGACATATCGTCAACAACAGGTTGTTCCCGTCGCAAGCTGCGAAGATGGTCCTGAGGGGGATGCAGGTTTTTCTGAAGGCTCAAGGCGCTTCGCTCAAGGAGAGTTTGCTCATTGAGCTTAATCAGGCTTAACTCGTTTTCATAGAGCAGGCGCACCAGAACACCGGTCAGGAGCAGAGTGATCAGCGCTAACGGTATAAATGCTCTTAAAAAGAGCGAACCTATTGTTGCAGCGGGGGCGTCCTTTTCATCCAGCGGGTGCATCTCTCATCCTTAAACCGGAGTAAATGTGAACTTAAACCTGAATCAATTTTTCATAACAAATTGTAACACTTGTTTTGTTGGTCAGACATGACGCTTTATTGGTCTTTGCAATGATGTAAGACTTTATACTCTATTATTGAGTCGAAATGTTATGGGAGACAGAAGCATCTTTGACGCTTTTTCTTTGCAGAAGAGGACCTTTTACTCGGCTTACTACATTAGTTTGTTAGCAAGTGTTGCTGTCAAAAAGCATTTCCGTAAAGGTATCTGTTGTATTTGGTTTGATTTCAGGCTTTTTATGTCCGATGAGTCGCAAAATCAGAGTACTTTTCTGTTTCTACTTAGGTAGAATCCTAAATCTGGACTGTCGTCTGCAAAACGCGTTTTACGATCGATCCACTATAAATCTAAAAACTAAAAATCTAAGAACTATAAAGCGCTGAAGCGCTTACCTCTAACGGGAGGCATTTTTAATGCAAGCATTTGTCGATTTTATGAACGGCATTATCTGGAGTCCGGCACTGATCTATCTGTGTCTTGGCGCAGGTTTGTTCTACTCCATTCTGACCCGCTTCGTTCAGGTCAGGCACTTTTCCGAAATGTGGCGTCTGCTGTTTTCCGGAAAAAGCTCTGACAAAGGTATCTCATCTTTTCAGGCCTTAGCCGTTTCCCTGTCCGGCCGTGTTGGTACCGGTAACATCGCCGGTGTTGCGGCGGCTATCGGTTTCGGTGGTCCGGGTGCGGTATTCTGGATGTGGGTTGTAGCCTTCCTGGGCGCAGCTACCGCATACGCAGAATCCACGCTGGCACAGCTGTATAAAGAAGAGCAGGACGGCCAGTACCGTGGTGGCCCTGCTTACTACATCGAAAAAGCGATGGGTCAGAAGTGGTACGCATGGATCTTTGCAATTGCAACGATCATGGCATGTGGTCTGCTGCTGCCGGGTGTTCAGGCGAACAGTATCGGTAACGCAGTTGAGGCAACCTTCGGTGCCGGTACTATGATCCAGACCGGTATGGGCGAACTGAGCTCCGCGAAGATCTTCACGGGTCTGGCTGTGGTTCTGGTTCTGGGCTTCATCATCTTTGGTGGTGTTAAGCGTATCGCTCACTTCACTCAGATCGTTGTACCTTTCATGGCGCTGGGTTATATCATCATCGCTTGTGTGATCGTTCTGCTGAACATCTCTGAACTGCCTGCAATTATCGGCATGATTCTGGGCGATGCATTCACACCAATGGCGGGCTTTGGTGCTGCAATCGGTTGGGGTGTTAAGCGTGGTGTTTACTCCAACGAAGCGGGTCAGGGTACCGGTCCTCATGCTGCAGCGGCAGCTGAAGTTGATCACCCTGCACAGCAAGGTCTGGTTCAGGCGTTCTCGGTTTATATCGATACCCTGTTCGTATGTTCAGCGACTGCCTTTATGATACTGATCACAGGTGCCTACAACGTTCATGGCGTTGGTGATGCCTTCCTGGTTCAGAACCTGGCGGCGGATATTGCGGCTAACGGTCCGGTATTCACTCAGATGGCAATTGAAACCACTATGCCTGGTTTTGGTAAGCCGTTTATCGCGCTGGCGCTGTTCTTCTTCTCCTTCACCACCATTCTGGCGTACTACTACATTGCAGAAACCAATGTGGCGTACCTGAAACGCACCATCGACATTCCGGGTCTGATCTTTGGTCTGAAAGTTGCCATCATGGCCTCTACTTTCTACGGCGCTGTTAAAGCGGCTGATCTGGCATGGGGTCTGGGTGACGTAGGTGTTGGTCTGATGGCGTGGCTGAACATCGTAGGTATTATCATCATCTTCTTCATGTCCAAGCCGACAATGAAGGTGCTGAAAGACTACGAAGATCAGCAGAAAGCCGGTGTAACCGACTTTACTTTTGATCCTCAGAAGCTGGGCATCAAGGGTGCTACTTACTGGGAAAAACGTCTGGCTAAGAAAGAACAGGCAGGCGAATAATAATAAGCGCGACGACAGATCCGGTGTGCCGGTGAATAAGCTCCACTGGCAACTAAAAAGAATGGCGCCTACCCTCATGGGGTAGGCGCCATTTTTTTGGATGCTTATGAATATTCATGCTTTTGAAATGTCCTATTGGCAGGATATGTGCTATTGGTATTGTATAAATACATTATTAGATGGCGCTTGAGTCTCAGCAGCAAATTTTAAATAAGGAATACCTGCTTTATCAGGGAGAGTATTTTGTGAACTGGCAAAAAAATAACTAACTTTTAGGTCGTTCTATGAAAATTAAAACCCGCATAGCTCTTGCCACAGGTACCTGTCTGGCACTTTCCTCTATTGTTCTATTGGCTGCTTTTGCTTGGGAGAACGGTGAAGTAGAAAACAAAACTCAATCTCTTGTCGTTGCTGAGCTTGCTGATAAGGCTATAGCGCAACTTTCGGCTTCGGCGGCTGCAGAAGCTGGTAAAACTCAGATTGAACTTAGCCGCGCGCTATCTGTTGCACGTGCTTTAGCCGATACCTCCGTGAGTTTTATTGGTGATCAAGGTGCAGGTACCAGCCGCGAGCAATTTTATAAATATACGCGTGATGTTTTGGCGCGAAATAAAAACACGGTTCTTGGCACTTATATCGCCTGGAGAAAAAATGCTGTAAATGATGATTCGCTCCATAGCGGTGCAAATCACACTCACGACAATGGCCAGTTTGCACCTTATTGGTTTCTGAATGGTGATGGCTCTCTGGGGTATCGCACATTAGGTCTTGAGAAGGCTGAGGAAGCCGTTGAAAGTGGTGGTAGTTTTGGTGACTGGTATACCTGCCCTATTAAAACCCGTGCGGCCTGTCTAATCGAACCTTACTCGTGGGAAGCTGGCGGTAAAACCATTGTGGGAACTTCGATCACAGTTCCTTTGGTCGTGCGTGACGAGGTCGTGGGTATGGCTGGGGTTGATATGGAACTGAGCTTTCTGAAAGCGATGGTTGAGAAGGCAGATCAGGCGCTCTATGGTGGTCAGGGGCAGGTCTTTATGCTGAGTAATAAGGGACTGGTGGCAGCAGATTCTGACGGTAAGCTGGCGCTGGCAAAAGTCTATTCCGGGGCTGAAAAAGACTTTTTGCTGCAAAGTGTTGCCAGGGGTGAAGCGATAACGCGTCGGATTGGGTCTCAGTTTTGGTCCGTTCAGCCGATTGCTCCGATGGGGGTTAACACTCCCTGGGCCGTGGTGATTCAACAGGATGCCAGTTGGGTGCTTGCGGGGGCAAAAGAGGTTGAACGATCAATGCTTACCCAGTTCAGGGAGAGCATGGCGACCACGATTACCATTGGAGTCATTGTATCTGTATCAGGCATTGTTCTTCTGATGTTGATTGCGCAGGGGATTGCCGCGCCAATTCGTAAAGCTGCCGATATGGTTAGCCAGCTTGCTTCTCAGGATGGTGATTTGACCCAGCGTCTGACCACTGAACGCAATGATGAGGTGGGGGATTTGTCCCGTAATATTAACGCCTTTATTCATAAAACCCATGAAATTGTAAAAGATATCGCTTCTGCTATGGGCGATGTAGAAGGCTCTGCCCGGCGTGCAGCGGAAATATCGGATAACAGCACCAGAGGTATTGAGAAGCAAAGGGCGGAAGTTGATCAGATCGCAACGGCAATTAATCAGATGTCGGCCTCTGCCGGTGAAGTCGCGCAGATTGCGACTACAACGGCAAACTCCTCCAGCGAGGCAAAAGGCTCAGTGGATAACAGTGCGACTAATGTGAATCGCAGTGCGGACTCAATCCGAGACTTGTCTGATCAGGTTTCCAGCACTTCCCGATTGATGGAGCAGCTCGCGACAGACAGCGAGAATATCAGTCAGATTGTGGAGACAATTCAGGGGATTTCTGAACAAACGAACCTGCTGGCCCTGAACGCAGCAATTGAGGCGGCCCGTGCCGGTGAGTCCGGTCGTGGTTTTGCTGTTGTTGCCGATGAGGTGCGGACACTGGCGTCAAAAACTCAGGAATCTACTGAAGAGATTCAGGGGCTGATCGATCAGCTGCAACAGCGGACAAAAGAGGCTCTGGCGGCAATGCGGCGTGGTAATAGCCAGTCAGATGAGTGTCTTAATATGGCAGAAGAAGCTTCGAGCCATCTTAGTCAGGTCGTTGAGGCGATTGCGGAAATTGATAATATGACAACGCAGATGGCCAGTGTGGTGGAAGAGCAGCGGGCAGTGACTGAGGATATCACTCGAAATATTGTCAATATCAGTGATGAAACCAGTGTTGTTGCCGATGGAGCCGTGGCTGCCAATCAGGAGAGTCAGGCGTTACTGGAGCTGGTAAAACAGCTGGAAAGTCAGCTGAACCGTTTCCGTTACTGAGTTAGCTTTTGCAGCCAATGTTATAACTTGATCTTCAATAAAATGGCCCCGAAGCCGAAAGCTTCCGGGGCTATTTTTTTGAGCATTTTTGGGTTTAAGCCAGAGATTCAGAGTTGCCTTTTACGACTCTGTTGCTGACTCCTTTACCGGAAAATGTACTTCGCTACCGTCAGGGGCGACACATTTGGCCCGGCCAGTTTGTTTGGCGTGGTAGAGGCGTTTGTCTGCAATATCCACCAGATCTTTCCAGCTGTGGGTATCATCTTCATGCTGCTCAGAGAGACCGATGCTTGCGGTCACGGGGGTACCATCCGGCAGTTCCGCCAAACCCCGCTCCATAATACGGGCGACTACATTTTTGGCCGATTCAGAGTCAGTGTGTGGCAATAGAATCAGAAATTCTTCACCACCCCAGCGGATCGCGGCATCACCGCGACGGATGCTTTCGCTCAGGGTTTTTGCTGCTTGTCGCAGCACTTCATCACCGGCATCGTGGCCGAGAGTGTCATTGATGCCTTTAAACTTATCCAGGTCGATGAAAAGTACGGAAAAGTTAGATTGTTGCAGACCGGTAGCCCGGAACAGAGATTCCATAATGTCCATACCGGCGCGACGGGTCAGCAGTTTGGTCAGACCGTCGTAACTGGCTTTTACCATCTGGGAGATCAGATAGCGCACCTGCTGCAGGGAGGAGAACATAGAAACACCCAGAATCACCAGCAGCAGCCAGAGCTGAACCAGCAGCATGTTCATATCACTGCCTTCGCTGCGATAGAGGCCGAAAGTCGCCAGAGCCACCAGTACGACAGAGAACAGAGAGAACTCTTTCAGCGTCAGCGGGAACAGCGCCAGTGAGGCGATAACGACATAGGGAAGCAGGCCATAGAGATGCATCAGGGTTGCTGCCATACCGCTTAATTCTGTCGTAGCAATGAGGGGTGTGCTCAGTTGGTAGAAAAGGGTGGGGATCATCAGCATCACCATCAGGCTGGTGAGTGCTCTTTTCATACCGATGCGTACTTTTTTGGTGATATAAGCCAGAGCAAAAAAAGCACCGCCGGATACAAGGCGCATAGCAACAAAGGTCAGGGCGATCTCTGTAGGGAAATAGATCAGATCCAGTATGCCCCAGAGTGGCACGACGACCCCAAATAAAATGGCGAAGGGAAATATACGGCTGGCGATCAGATCGGCCCGGTGCTGGCGAATGATTTCCTGATGGTCTTTTGCGCTAACCAGGTCTGCAAACTGTTCTTTGGAGTTTACTCCGAAAAGTTGGTAGATCGAGAGTATAAGGGTGTTCACTTTGCCTTCATCCTTGGACACTATCATTGTTCTTTGAGTGCCGGTTGAGTCGCGGGGATTAATCGAAAGGCTAATGTAATCAGAACAACCCACCGGGCAAAGAGCTTACCCGGCTTAGATGAGGTTCCATTGCGATACGTCAATAGAGGTTAATCATATGAATGATTAAAGCTCGATCGCTGTACGGAATTTTTCCCGCCTTAAAGAGATCAGGGAGCGGAATTTTCTCAGATAGGCGTTACTGGCCAGCTCTCTTCGGGCAAAGGCTTCGTAGGTCTGCATATCCGGTACCAGAACCACAAGAACAAAGTCTACTTCTCCGGTGACCTGATAACACTGGGTGACTTCCGGGCAGGCGCTCATCTGGCGGTTAAAGCTGTCGTAAACGTCCAGCGTATCTCTGTCCATCTCTACCTCAACAATCACATTGATCAGATGACCAACGATCTGCGGGCTGACAATAGAAACGTCTGCCATGATGACGCCGCTTTCACGCAGTTTTTTTACCCGTTTCAGACAGGCCGGGGCTGATAAACCAACGGTCTCAGCCAGTTTCTGATTACTGATGCGGTTGTCTTTCTGAAGCAGGTTCAGGATTTTCTTATCAATACGGTCCATAGGGATTTCTTTGGGTTAATAATATTCTGTTGAAGTGGCTATTTTTTTAATTTTTAAGTGTTTTATCGAAAAAAAAGAAATATTGAAAGGTTTCAAGGTCAGTAAAAGAAATTTATAAAAAACAAACCGGAGTACACTTGCTTCTTTCCGGCTTGCTCCTCTTGAAGCAAATTAAGCCGGATCAGAGCGGATAACCGGATTCCTATATCCAATATTGATACCTATAAACGTGTTTTGTCTGGCAGTGTGATCCTATGATGTCGAACTCATCTTTCTCCCTTTCTCTCTGGTGGCAGCGTTTCTGCCGGCAGACTCTTCCTGCACTAGGGCGGGACATATTTAACGTCAGCTGGATGCTGTTCAAGCTGATGATTCCGGTGCTAATTATCGTCAAAATTCTGGAAGAGCTGGGGGCAATTCCTGTGATTGCCCATTTCCTTGAGCCTCTGATGACTCTGGTGGGCTTACCGGAGGCGATGGGGCTGGTGCTCGCCACCAACCTGATGACCAATATCTATGCCGCCATGATTATCTTCTTTCAGCTGGCACCGGATTACCCGATGACAGTGGCTCAGGTCAGTGTGCTGGGCGGCATGATGCTGATTGCCCACAGCCTGCCGATAGAGGTGCGTATTGTGCAAATGGCCGGTGTGCGATTGGTGGCTGCTTTTATGATGCGTATGCTGACAGCGCTGATCTTCGGCATGCTGCTGTTCCATATCTATGATGGGTTTGGCTGGTTGCAACAACCGGCGGAACTGGTCTGGCAGTCACCGAAAGAGCAAACCTCCCTTCTGTTGTGGGCATGGCAGCAGCTCCAAAGCTTCGCCATGATTGTGGTGGTTATTGCCACCCTGATCAGCCTGTTGCGTTTTCTGCGCTGGATCCATGTCGAACGGCTGATGATCTTTCTGCTGCAGCCGGTGTTACGACTGCTGGGTATCCGCCCTGAAGCCGCCAGTCTGACCATTGTCGGCATGACCCTAGGCCTCTCTTTTGGCGGCGGACTTTTGATCGAAGAAGCCCGCAAAGGTCATATCGATAAGAAAGATATTTTTGCCGCCATGCTGCTGTTGAGTGTCTGCCACAGTCTGATTGAAGACACCCTGCTGATTATGGTGATGGGGGCGGATATTTCTGCTGCGCTCTGGTTCCGCCTGGCATTCAGTCTGCTTTTGGTAGCTGTGGTTACCCGGGTGCTGCGCTACGCCAGTGATGATTTCTGGCACAAGTATCTGATTACTGGCAGCGCTGCTTCTACTTCAACAAATGCGGTTAATCATGAGGTGCCTGAACGTGGCTGAAGATAAAGATTTGCGTCAGGGCATCTACTTTGCGCTGGCGGCCTACACCATCTGGGGTATCGCACCTGTTTATTTTAAAGCGGTAGGGCATGTACCGGCCTTTGAAGTGCTGGTACACAGGATTATCTGGTCTGTGCTGTTTTTGCTGCTGTTTATCGGTTTTACCAGCCGCTTGGGCAAGGTTGCTGCTGTTTTTAAACAGCCTCGCCTGCTAGGTGGTTTGGTGATTACGGCGCTGATTATTTCGCTGAACTGGCTGGTGTTTATCTGGGCGGTGGCGGAAGGCCGCATTCTGGAAACCAGCCTGGGCTATTTTATCAATCCGCTGATCAGTGTTTTTCTCGGCATGATCTTTCTGTCTGAACGCTTACGTCCGTTGCAGTGGCTGGCGCTGAGTTTTGCTGCGCTGGGCGTACTGTACCAGCTGATCGAGTTTGGCAGTCTGCCCTGGGTAGGTCTGGTACTGGCCTTTAGTTTTGGTTTCTATGGCTTGCTGCGCAAACAGCTGGTGGTGGAAGCGGTGCCGGGACTCTTTATTGAAACCCTGATCGTATTGCCGGTGGGGCTGATTTCCCTGTTCTGGATGCAGTCTCAGGGCTTACTGGTTTTTGGTCACCAGAGCTTGCAAACCGACCTGCTCCTGATAGCAGCCGGTCTGGTGACCACTTTCCCTTTGCTGTTCTTTGCCGGAGCAGCCCGTCGCTTGCCGCTGTCGATGATCGGCTTTGTGCAGTATCTGGCACCCAGTATCACCTTTGTGCTGGCGGTGTTTGTTTATCACGAGCCGATGGATGCCAGTAAGCTGATCACCTTTGTCATGATCTGGTTTGGCTTGTTGCTCTTTACCGGCGAGAGCCACCTGAACTCCCGTAAAAAGCTGGCGGCAGCAAAGGTAAAGCCCGTTGCTTGAATATCTGAGGGTTGAATAGCTTGTATTGAATGGCTTGTGATTGAACAGGCGTATGGGCTTGATATAAAAATTAAGCTCAGCTCTCAGGCGGGGCGCTGCGGCTGTAGCTTGCAAGAGCCAGCAGCAGTATTCCCGCAAGGCTGGCATGTAGCAGGCTGTAGGAGTGGAAATGATCCATCAGCCAGCCGGAAATCGCCTGCAGGATGCCAACACCAAAAAAGCCAACTAAGGTGAGAAAGGCAACGCCACGACCCATGAGTTGCGCCGGAATAAAGCCCCGGCAATGGGCCATCACCAGTGCGTAGGTGTAGCCGAAGAGTCCGACCATTAACAGGCCGGAAGCTGCCAGCCAGAATGGTGGTGTCGGCAGACTGATCAGGGCAAGAGACAGAATCAGCAAGAGCGTTCCGCCCATCACCAGAGGTTTTCGCTGACCGGTCTGACGATCCAGCAAACCGTACAGATACATGCCCAGCGTCATCATCAGCGACATACCCAGCAGCAGATAACCCCGCTCTGCGGCATCCAGCTGATAACCCTCCGACAACCAGGGCCCCGCCCAGAGTCCCCGTATCGTCATCAGTGCTGCATAACCCGTCAATACCAGCGGCAGAACCGGCCAGAGCTGACGGATAAGAGCCACCTTTCCCATACCGCCGATCATCTGCATCGGGCTTTCCGGCTCGCTGCCCTCGGCCTGACGATCACGACCTAGAAAGATCAGGCAGGCCAACGCCGAACAGCTGGTGATTGCCAGGATAATCCAGAGTGCGCCCCGCCAGCCAAGGGCTTCAGCAATGAGGGCAAAGGGGGTGGTGCTGAACAGATCGCCAAGGTTGGCCAGTGTCAGTACCAGTGCGGTCATATAAGCAAAGCGTTCCGCGGAGAAACGGCGGGAGATCACCACCATAGAGCCTGTCATCAGAGGGGCGCATCCGGCTCCGATTAAGAGTTGTCCGGTATAAGCCATCCAGAGTTGGTCGCTGCTGGCAAAAAGGGCGGTGCCGGTTATCGCCAGCAGCATAAAGCTGACGATAGTCAGGCGGGGGCCTAATCGGTCCAGCGCAATGCCGACCGGTAACTGAACCGCTGCAAAGCCGACAAAGAACAGCGAGGCGAGGGTGCCCAGTTCGCTGTCGGTCAGATTGAGATCCTGAGAGAGTTCCGGTGCGATCACCGCAATGATGCTGCGATAGAGCATGCTGATGGCGGTGGCAAAGACCAGGGCGGAAAATTCAGGCATTTTAGCAGCTTCACCAAAGGAGACTTATTAAGTTGTCACGTTAGCATAGCTGATAGGATTGAAGGAACGGTCGGAAGGTGCTTTCCCCGTGAATGACACGGGGAAAAATCGATCCGTTGATCAGTCCCGAAGATTGCTTTACGTCGAGGTAGCTTGATCTGCGGCGGTTTTCAGACTGAGCTTACCCTCGTTCGATAAACGAACCAGGTTGCGGCCTTCGGCTTTAGCTCTGAAAAGGGCGGTATCGGTATAGTGCAGTGCCTCGTTCAGGCTGTCGCCATTTTTCACAACATAAACCCCTACACTGATGGTTAAAGGGATGTAGTGCGCAGACTGTTCGGCATATTGTGGACGGCTGCGTTCGACTTCCAGTCGGATGGCTTCAGCAATCGCCAGCACCTGATACGCCTGAGTGTGATTCACCATGGCCAGTAATTCGTCACCACCCCAGCGGCACGAGGTTCCCAGTACAGCGTCATCAAGGTGCTTTTTCATAATTTCGCTGACGGTTTTAAGCGCTTTATCGCCATAGCTAAGGCCGTAGCGGTCATTGATCTCCTTCATAAAGTCGAGATCGATCCAGATCAGGCTATAACAGAGATTGGCATCATCCGGCGGGTTCTTAGAGTGCTCTTCAAGCAAAGAGAGCATGCCATGGCGATTCAGTAACCCGGTTAAAGGGTCGATACGTTTTGCGCGCTCAAGCTCCTGCTGACGGAGTTCGAGTTGGTGCTCCATTTCTGCCCGGTTCTGGCTTAGCGTTCTGACCATCTGATTAAAATTACGCATCAGATCGCCGATCTCTGCCTTGCCTTTCAGTTTCTGATCCGGAATACCCCCTTCGCTGAGGGTTGCCATTGCCTGGTTAAGCCGGTTGACCGGCCCTAATACCATAAAGCGGATAGCCAGATTCAGAATCAGGATCATGGCAATCAGAGTGAAGCCATAAACCAGGAACATACTGCTGAATCGATCCATCGGTAACAGAGTATCGATATCAATCAGTGTGACTTCGTACCAGTCAATCTCCGGCAGATAAGCAACAGCCATAAGAGTACGTTTGTTATCCAGACTGATGTAGTTACTGAATACTTCGTCGTTGTGCAGATAGGCCTGGCGCATCGCCTGACGAAGCTGAGCCCGGTCTTTCTCTTTGTCGATCAGTTGCTGAACATTGTGCTGCTGATCCGATGGTTGAGTGAAACTTGAGAAGTTCACCAGATTGGTATCATGGTGCAGCTGAATCGCACCGGTATGGTCGACAAAAATATTGGTAACACCAGGCTCGGTCTGCTGGGTGACCCGGTTCAGTACGGCATTAAGATTCAGCCCGGTTCCCGCAATACCCAGGACCTCTTCGCCGTCGGTCAGCAAAATATTAAGCCAAACCTTAGTGACCTTTAGCTCAGCGTCCATATTGACATTAACGTTGATAGTTCGCTTTTGTTCGATCAGGGCGTAGAACCATTTATCTGAGGGATTTTCCGGATCGAGTACATAGCGCAGCTGATTGTTCTGGTAAGTATTGTTGGCATCGTTGTGAAAGTACTCACCGGTTTTGCGCAATGCGACAAAATAGTTCATTTCCAGAAAATTAAAGCGAAAGTTTTCCATCTCTTTCAGGGCAAGGCTTCTCAGATCAGGATCTTCCGGGTTTCGGGCAAAGTTGATCAGTGCGGAGGATTGTGCAAACTGGCGCGATAAAGCCAGCTCGCGAATCATTGGCTGAAGTGTGCGTTGACGGTCATACAACACCTGTTTTTCCGCATAGCGTACAGCCCATTCTTCAATGACCTCTTCCATAAGACGGCTGACAGATGTCCAGGCTGCAAAGGAGGAAAGCAAAATCAGAATGACGGAGAAAAGGGTAAAGCGCAGTTTTAAACTCATGAGGCACTCCTCTTGCAGTCGGAAATAACAAGCTGATAAATCCGTCAGCCTGTCGTGCAGCTTTGGCCATCTCTATCGGTCAGAAGCCGGGCTTGGCGTTAGGCATTCTGCCAGCTGCAAATTTATTTCAGCTGGAAAAAGGTTAGTACTCAGCGGTATCCAGAGTGGTTTCCAGTATACCTTCAAGCTGCTTTTGCTGTTCTTTTTCCAGTTTGCGATAACCTTCACAGGCTCGGGTGTAGCCTCCTTCACAGGCCGATTTATACCACTTGAGCGATGCCGCAAGGTTTGGCTTAAGGCGTGGGTAGCCTTCGTAAAGAACGGCCAGGTTGTACTGGGCTACCAGTAGTCCGCCATCAGCGGCTTTTTGCAGCCATTGTGCGGCCAGATCAAAATCGATATGGGTGCCCAGTCCGTAGTAATGCAGATAGGCCAGAGCCAAAGACGCTTTGGTATGTCCCTGTTTTGCCGCCAGAGTGTGCCACTTAACCGCGGAAGGATAGTTCTGTCGGGCACCGGCGCCATCTTCCGCCAGCAAACCCAGTTGATATTGGGCTTCCGCGTGATCTTTGAGTGCTGCTTTGTAGAACCAGCGTTCAGCTTTTTTCAAACTGGTGCCGGTGCCTGAGCCTTGTTTGTACATAAGTCCCAGCTGGAACTCAGCTTCTGTCAGCCCTTGTTCCGCTGCTTTCTTTATCCAGCCAATAGCATCAACCTGATGCCTTGGTTGATCACCCCGTTGCAGATATTGCATGCCCAACAGGTATTGGCCTTCTGCCAGTCCCTGATCTGCGGCTTTCTGATACCAGGAGTGGGCCTGCTCAGGATCGTAATCACCACCTCGGCCATCTTCATAGAGGCGGCCAGCCATAAGTTGCGCTCTTGGATCGCCCTTTTCAGCAGCGTCAAGAAAGGCGTTCAGAGCATGGGTGTAGAGCGCCTGATCGTAGAAACGCATGCCTTTATCAAAATCAGCTTTAACTTCTGACGAGAGCACAAGGGATGTCAGCAACAGAGTGATTTGCAGAAGGCGCAGAATGACCGGACGCTGTTTTACAGGGGATGATAAATATTCGGATGCGGCGGATGATGGGGAGATCTGCCAGAGGGACATGGTAAAGCCTCGCGGGGATATTGGTTCGCGAGGCTATTGTAAATGTATGTAAGTAAATTAGATATTAGGGATAACCCTGTTTTTTTTATAGATTTGGTCAGATTTGCTGCCCGTTCATGGATTTCAGGGGTTAAGCAGATGAGACTCAATATCCTTCACGCTTTCCATGACGGCGTAAGTACTGGTCTGCAATACATAGGGCAGGGTGGAGATCTGTTCTCCCAGCACCTTACGGTAATCTTCCATGCCGGTCGTACGCACCTTTAACAGGTAATCAAAACCTGCGGCGATCATATGGCACTGTTCCACTTCCGGAATCTGACGAACCGCTTCATTAAAAGCATCCAGTGCTTTGGTTTTGGTATCGCTGAGTTTTACCTGCACAAAGGCGATGTGATTCACCCCTAGGCGCTTCTGATTCACCAGCGCAACATAGCCCAGAATAAAGCCCTGCTCTTCAAGCTTTTTCATGCGTAACTGGCAAGGTGTTTTAGAGAGTCCTACCCTTGAAGCTAACTCTGTTACTGTCAGTCGGGCGTTTTTTTGCAGTTCGCGAAGAATGGCGTGGTCAATACGATCCAGATCATCTGAGCGTTTCATTTTAATGACATCCGGTAAGAGTACGTCGGTGGAAAGTGCTTTCCGGCAAATAAATCCCCGGCTTTTGAGGGCGGATTCTCGTTAAGAAATAGGCCGTTAGAAACAGGGTTTTTGGCTAATAGTAAAAATCTCTAAAATTATAAGTTCTTTTTTACAGTTTGTCTTAATTTCTGTTAAAAAAATAAAACATAAGTCTAAAAAGGTAAAAAAATTAGAGAAAAAGGCTATAGCCCTACAGATAGAATGCTGGACCATAGTTTCAACAATAACGAAAGGTGTCGATATGACTCAGGCAATGAAGACTACAACAAATGCCGTTGCGAACACGACCGCTATCCGAGACGCGATCCGTGATCACTACCTGGCAGATGAAACCCGTTCGGTTAATGCATTGGTTGAGATGGCAGGCTTGTCTGCCGAAACACGACAGCAGATCTCTGACGAAGCGGCTAAATTGATTACCCGCGTTCGTACATCTGCCAAGCCTTCGATGATGGAAAACTTTCTGGCGGAATACGGCCTGACCACAAAAGAGGGTATCGCCCTGATGTGTCTGGCAGAAGCGCTGCTGCGTGTGCCGGATGCTGAAACCATTGATGAACTGATCGAAGATAAAATTGTTCCCGGAAAATGGCAGGAACACCTGGGTCAGTCTGAATCTGCTCTGATTAACACGTCCACCTGGGGCCTGATGGTTACCGGTAAGCTGATTGCGCCTGCGGATGAAAAAGGCCTGACCAATACTCTGCGCGGCATGATTAAGCGTCTGGGTGAGCCTGTTGTCCGTACTGCGGTTAAGCAGGCGATGAAAGAACTGGGTCGTCAGTTTGTTCTGGGTCGCACCATTGAAGAAGCGACCAAAAACGGCAAGAAGCAGCAATCCCGTGGTTACACCTACTCCTACGATATGCTGGGTGAAGCGGCGCGTACTGATGCCGATGCGCTGCGCTACCACCGTGCATACGCGGATGCTATTAACAAACTGACTCCGAACTGTACTTTTGACGATATCCGTAAGAATCCGGGTATCTCCGTTAAGCTGTCTGCGCTGCACCCTCGTTATGAATTCGGTAAATACGACAGCGTTATGGATGTTCTGGTTGAGCGTACCTTCCAGCTGGCGCTGATGGCGAAAGAAGCCAACATGGGCTTCAACATCGATGCGGAAGAAGCGGATCGTCTGGATCTGTCTCTGGATGTTATTGAAGCGGTACTGGCACGTCCTGAGCTGGAAGGCTGGGATGGCTTTGGTATCGTGGTGCAGGCCTTCGGCCCACGCGCACCTTTCGTTCTGGACTGGCTGTATGCGACCGCTGAAAAGCTGGATCGTAAGATCATGGTGCGCCTGGTTAAAGGCGCGTACTGGGATGCTGAGATCAAGCGTGCACAGGTTATGGGCCTGGAAGGCTTCCCGGTATTCACCCGCAAGGTGAACACCGATGTATCTTACGTTGCTTGCGCGACCAAGCTGCTGAACATGACCGACCGCATCTACCCGCAGTTTGCGACTCACAACGCGCACTCTGTCGCGGCCATTATGAATCTGGCGGATGATCTGGATAAGTTTGAATTCCAGCGTCTGCACGGTATGGGCGAGTCTCTGCACGATGTGGTTGTGCAGGAAAATAAAGTTCGCTGCCGTATCTACGCACCTGTTGGTGCGCACCAGGATCTGCTGGCGTATCTGGTTCGTCGTCTGCTGGAAAATGGCGCGAACAGCTCCTTCGTAAATCAGATCGTTGATACCTCTATCGCTCCTGAGCAGATCGCCCGCGATCCGTTTGATGCGGTACTGGCTCTGGACAGCATTCCTAACCCTGTGATCACCCGTGCCGCTGATATCTACGGCGACAAACGCCGTAACGCTAAGGGCTGGGATATCACCGACATTCGCACGGTTGAGCAGCTGGATAAAGAGCGTGGTGCTTACCTGCAGCACAAATGGCAGGCGGGCCCTATGATTGCGGGTGACGTTGAAGGCGCTAACACCAAGACGGTGATCAACCCTGCAAACCATCAGGATGTTGTTGGCGAAGTCCTGGAATCATCAGAAAAAGATATCGAAACCGCTATCGTTGCCGCACAAAACGGTCAGAAAGCATGGGAAGCCCTGACGGTTGAAGAGCGTGGTGCTCGCATCCGTAAGTTTGCTGATCTGATGGAAGACAATGCCGGTGAACTGTTCGCTCTGGCAACCCGTGAAGCGGGTAAATCTCTGCTGGACGGCATCGCAGAGATCCGTGAAGCCGTGGACTTTGCCCTTTACTACCCGAATGAAGCAGAGCTGCACAGTGAAGATGGCACGGCCCGTGGCCTGATCACCTGTATCTCTCCATGGAACTTCCCGCTGGCGATTTTTGCCGGTCAGATCTGTGCCGCGTTGGCAGCAGGTAACGCTGTACTGGCAAAACCAGCCGAGCAGACCGTTCTGATGGCGGCTCGTGCCGTTGAACTGATGCACGAAGCGGGTATCCCGAAAGATGTGATTCAGCTGCTGCCGGGTGCCGGTGCGGTTGTCGGTGCGGCGCTGACTTCTGACAGCCGTATCAACGGTGTTTGCTTCACCGGTTCTACTGCTACTGCTCAGCATATTAATCGCTCTATGGCTGCCAGCATGTCTCCGGAAGCGCCTCTGATCGCTGAAACCGGTGGTATGAACGCGATGATCGTGGACTCTACCGCGCTGCCAGAGCAGGTGATCCGTGATGTTCTGGCCTCCTCTTTCCAGAGTGCCGGTCAGCGTTGTTCTGCTCTGCGTGTTCTGTATGTACAGAAAGACATTGCCGGCCACCTGCTGGAGATGCTGTACGGTGCTATGGATGAACTGACCGTGGGTAACCCATGGCTGATCAGCACCGATGTAGGTCCTGTGATCGACAAGCTGGCTCAGGACAAGATCATGGCGCATATCAACACGTTTAAAGAGCAGGGCCGCTGCCTGAAAACGTACGACGTGCCAACAACCGGTACTTTTGTTCCGCCAACCGTGATCAAGCTGGACAGCATCAACGAGATGGAAGAAGAGATCTTCGGTCCTGTGCTGCATGTTTGCACCTTTGACGCCAGCGAGCTGGATCAGGTGATTGCGGATATCAACGGTCGCGGTTATGGCCTGACCTTTGGTCTGCATACCCGCATGGATTCCCGTATCGATTACGTGACCGAGCGTGTACATGTGGGTAACTGCTACGTGAACCGTAACCAGATCGGCGCAATCGTTGGTTCTCAGCCATTCGGTGGTGAAGGTCTGTCCGGTACCGGTCCTAAAGCGGGTGGTCCTCTGTATGTTCGTCGCTTTAAGCAGATTGCCGGTCAGAACCGTGGTGAAGCATTGCAGGGTGATCTGGTGGCAGAATCTCAGTTGCAGGACGCGATTAACAACGCTCTTAAACTAGCGGTTAAAGAACCTGATCAGGCCGTAACGGACGTTGAACAGCAGTTGGGCGCACTGGCCTCTCATGTTAAGTCCGATCTGCTGGTAACCCGCGAAATGCCAGGGCCAACCGGTGAGCTGAACCGCCTGAGCTTCCACGCCCGTGGTCTGGTGCTGTGTGCCGGTCCGGATCTGGACAGCGCGACTCAACAAGCGGCTGTAGCTCTGGCTCAGGGCAACCGCGTTGTTGTTGTTGCGCCAGGCGTTAAAGCTCTTGCAGATCAGTTAGCTGCAGCAGGTCTGCCTGTTGTTGGTCTGGATGGTGCGGTTGACGCTTCCGTTCTGGCGGGGCTGACCGGTATTGATGCTATCGCCAGTAACGCTGCGGCAGAGGTTCTGACCGCTTACCGTGAAGTACTGGCAACACGTGATGGTGTACTGCTGCCTCTGCTGACCGAAGCGCACCTGCCGGAGCGTTTTGTGCACGAGCGTCACCTGTGTGTGGATACAACAGCAGCGGGCGGTAACGCCAGCCTGATCGCATCCACTAACTAAGCGTTTGCTTTAAAGACTCGCCGGTAGTACCGGTGAGTCTTTGATCATGAGTGTTCTGTAGCGTTGTCTGACGGGCTAACAGAGCACTGATGATCAAAGTGTTATTTCTGAAGGTGCATGTTTTGCAAGCACCGGAATTAAATGCCTGTGATCAGATATTAGCGAAGAATCCGTCAGGATCGGATTGTTCGTGGAACCCTTTTGGGCAGGGCCGTTCGTGTGCCGGCGGGTCTGCCCAGCTTTAACTAAGGGTGTTGAGAGAGTGTCGTAAGATGCGATCTTCTCACTTTTAGATGTATCTCGTTTCTTTCCAAGGTAATGAGATACAGACCGTTCGTTGGAATTGTTGTTTGTACTTGTCTATCCCCAAACCCTCGTTGGTGGATGCCACAAATTTTTGTGGAGCTTTTCCGTTATTCGGAGAGTCGCCCCGGTTTTTAACCGGGGCTTTTTTTTGCCTGAAAAAAACGATGGTGGTGTTGGCGAGAGGATAGGGGGCGATATAAAAGAGCTGACGGAACAGCAAAAGGGACATTTCTTGCCCTAAGATCGCTCAGGCTACCCGCTCGACGCCCAAGAGTTGCCCCAGTTTGCCTACATGTTGTGATATTCGCCTGCTGCGGTTGCGAAATTCCAGTTGAAGTTCAAACATGGCTGCCTCAAGTTGCAATGAGTGTTCTAACTTCTTGTCTAGGCAGTATTTTTTTCTTGTTAATGATAGCTCCGTAATCTTTGCGTCTTCGACTGACGTAGATTTTTTCATCGCAATTGTACCTGTCTTCATCTGTTTCCCTACTGACGTGTTGGTAAATGTTTTCTGTGAGGCATTTAATACCTTGCATATGACGTACCAAACAACCTTTTAATCTATATTGTTATTGAGCTGTTGTTTTATGTAATCCGTTTAGATGATTTTCAGAACGTATTCTCTCTTGCGATGATGGCTTGGCAGGCCTAGCATAGGTAAAACCTTGCATGATTTCGGAATATTAAAAGGGTGTATCTATGGTAAAGCTGCGGGATCTGGAATATCTGGATGCGATTGACCGTTTCAAACACTTTGGTAAGGCTGCTGAAGCCTGCTTTGTCAGTCAGCCCACTTTGAGTGGCCAGATTATGAAGCTGGAAGAGCAGCTGGGCCTGCAGTTGGTCGAGCGACACCGCAGAAATGTCATGTTAACGCCAGCAGGCGAACAATTGGTGAAAGAAGCCCGCAATGTGCTCAGCGCTGCTCAGGTGTTTGAAGAGACCGCCCGCACCCTGTTGGACCCTCTTGCCGGGGATCTGCACATGGGCATGATTCCAACGTTAGCACCTTATCTGCTGCCTCATGTAATGGAGCCCCTAAATGAGCGTCTGCCCAAGGTCAATTTCTACCTGCATGAGAAACAAACCAAGGTACTGATGCGTGAGCTGAACGAGGGCAAGCTCGATTTGCTGATTCTGCCCTGGCTGGATGATATGCAGGGCGTAGAGCGTTACGATCTGTTTGATGAACCTTTGGATCTGGCAGTATCGCCTCAGCACCCACTGGCCGATAAGCAAAAAGTCACTTTTGATGACCTGAACAATCAGCAGTTGCTGACACTTGAAGATGGTCATTGTCTGCGGGATCAGGCCCTGGGTTACTGCTTCACGTCAGGCGCTAAGGAAGACCATCGTTTTCAGGCTACCAGCCTTGAGACCCTGCGTTATATGGTGGCCAGTGGCATTGGCATGACCATGCTGCCGCGTCTTGCGACCCATAATCTGGAAGATACCCATCGCATCCGTTATATCCGTTTTCAGACACCGGAACCTACCCGGAATATCTCCCTGCTTATTCGCCCGAATTACTCCCGCATGACCTGTGTCCGTGAGGTGGTCAGTTGTGTGCGTGACGTGATGAAAGGTCTGTTCTGAGTATATTACGCTGTTCGTTAAAAGTAGCCTTGGGATTATCTAACGCCTTGTTTTGTCATAAAAAGTTATTTGAATGCAGGTCAAAGCGTGCTATCACTAAAGAAGAGTTTGATTGCGGGTGCCTTGCAAAGAAGGCGGGATGACCGCAGGTAATAATAAAAACAGAGCGGAGAAAGGTTATGTCACAACAACTGGTATTAACCCTGATCGGTGATGACAAACCCGGTCTTGTGGAAAAAGTATCCGAAACCATCGTTAAACATAACGGTAACTGGCTGGAAAGCCGCATGTCCCATCTGGCAGATAAGTTTGCCGGTATTCTGACCGTTGCTGTGGCCGATGATCAGGCTGATGCACTGGTGGACGATCTGGTGGCTCTGGAGCGTTTCGGTCTGACCGTTACTGCTGCTAAGGCTGGTGCTCATGTGGTGGCAGGTTCTACCGTTTCTTTGTCGGTTGTGGGTAACGACAAACCCGGCATCGTAAAAGAGGTGTCGCAGGTACTGAGCGCTCTGCAGGTTAACGTAAAAGAGCTGGATACCTGCTGTGAGCCTGCGCCAATGAGTTCAGAAATGCTGTTTAAGGCAGATATGGTGCTCACCGTTCCGGATAGCGTCTCTCTGACTCAGGTAGAGGAAGCGATTGAAGCTCTGGGCAGCGATCTGATGATCGAATTTAACAGTGAAGAGAAGGTAGCGGGCTAGTATTCACGGCTTAAACTTTTCGGTGTTTAAAAAGACAAACTCAGGTTTGTCTTTTTTTATGCCTGAATTTTCTCCGTTGCTTGATGGCAGAGAATTCAGAGCAAAAAAAAGCCGAAGGGGATTCCGACAAGAACCCCTTCGGCAAAACAATACGTCATTCTTTATTGGGGAATCCGGCCGTTCAGGAACCGGATGTCCGTATTCAATAAAAAGCGGCGTATCGGTTGGACTCGAGTCAGCCAAGGCCAAAAAGTGAACCGGGCAGAGCTGACAAATCGATCAAGCGAGTAAAGCGGGTCGAGCATACTGTCAGGGAACCGCAAGGTTCCCGACAGGATTCAGTTTTAAGAGCGAACCAGTTCTTTGCTAACGGATTAGCTCTTTACGAACAAATCAGCCATTTATGAACGGATAAGATAATCAAAAGCACCCAGAGCAGCGGTGGCACCGGAGCCCATAGAAACAATAATCTGTTTGTAAGGGGCTGTGGTCACATCGCCTGCCGCGAAGACACCTGGCATGCTGGTCTGGCCGTGGGCATCAACCACGATCTCGCCCCGGTTGCTCAGTTCCAGCGTGTTTTTCAGGAACTCGCTGTTCGGTACCAGACCGATCTGTACAAAGATGCCGTCTACATTCACGGTGTGGACTTCATCGGTTGCCCGATCTTTGTAGGTCAGGCCGGTTACTTTTTTGCCATCGCCCAGCACTTCAGTGGTCATCGCTTCTTTGATGATGGTGACGTTTGGCAGCGACTTGGCTTTTTTCACCAGTACATCATCGGCACGCAGGGTATCGCTGAACTCCAGTACGGTAACGTGTTCTACGATACCCGCCAGATCAATGGCTGCTTCGATGCCGGAATTACCACCACCGATCACAGCAACCGGTTTGCCTTTAAACAGCGGGCCGTCGCAGTGTGGGCAGAAGCAAACACCTTTTGCTTTGTACTCAGCTTCACCGGGTACATTCATCTCTCTCCAGCGGGCACCGGTGGCCAGAATCACCGATTTGGATTTCAGTACCGCACCGTTGGACAGCTCCACCTCTTTAAGGCCGTCTTCGCCATCGCGCAGGGCAACCGCCTGCTGGGTTTTCATAATGTCAACGTTGTACTCTTTAACGTGTTCTTCCAGCTGGGCTACTAACTTGGGGCCTTCGGTGTAGGAAACTGAGATAAAGTTTTCAATGCCTACGGTATCGGAAACCTGACCACCAAAACGCTCGGCGACCAGACCGGTACGGATACCTTTACGGGCCGCATAGATGGCTGAAGAAGCACCGGCAGGGCCACCGCCAACAACCAGTACGTCGAAGGCTTCTTTGTCAGCCAGAGCGGCTGCTGCTTTGGCATCGGCTTCGTCATCCACCTTGTTCAGGATCTCAGCCAGTGTCATCTTACCGTTACCGAACAGTTCACCGTTCAGGTAAACAGAAGGCACTGCCATGATCTCGCGCTCTTTCACTTCATCCTGGAATACGCCGCCGTCGATCATGGTCGCGGTGATGTTCGGATTCAGGATCGCCATCAGATTCACCGCCTGAACCACGTCCGGGCAGTTATGGCAGGAGAGCGAGACATAAACTTCAAAATTCAGTTCGCGGGACAGGCCTTTTGCCTGAGCCTGCAGGGCTTCGTCCTCTTTTGACGGGTAGCCACCAGCCTGCAGCAGCGCCAGTACCAGAGAGGTAAATTCGTGGCCCATCGGGATGCCAGCAAAGGTGACACGGCCTTTTTCACCCTGAGGTGCCACCACCATCTGTGGTGCACGACCGGTTGGGGTTTCATCAACCACCAACGAAATCTTGTCATTCAGGCCTTTAATTTCGCGGGCCAGTTCCAGCAATTCATCAGATTTTGCTGTGCCGTTTACGGATACCGTCAACTCGATCGGATTAACGAGGCGTTGCAGATAGGCATCCAGCTGTTGTTTAAGGTTTGCTTCAAGCATGGTTCTTCACCCACTTAGTTAAAAGTTATCCGTCTTGTTACGGTGATCCGGCCTGATCTGTTATTTATTGATTTCTGAAGGGGGCTATGCCGGTACAAAATTCAGGCAAAGCGATGCCATAGTCTGCCTTTGATGGTTAAAGCAGGATCAGAAAGATAAAACAGAGCAGGTTGAACAGGTTGTTTTGTTTGCCTGGGTGGTTTGAATTGAACTTCAGGCACTCAGAACCTGCCAAAGGGCAGATTCTGAGGGGTATGGAATCTCAGAGCGGCATTCCATAAACCCGGTGCTTCGGGTAGGAAGACTTAGATTTTACCAACCAGGTCCAGAGAAGGAGCCAGAGTTGCTTCGCCTTCTTTCCACTTAGCCGGGCAAACTTCACCAGGGTGAGCAGCAACGTACTGTGCGGCTTTGATCTTACGCAGCAGGTCGTCAGCGTCACGGCCGATACCTTCAGCAGTGATTTCCATCGCCTGGATCACGCCTTCAGGGTCGATTACGAAAGTCGCACGATCTGCCAGACCCTGACCTTCACGCATAACACCGAAGTTGTTGGTGATGTTGCCGGACTGGTCGCCAACCATGTAGTAGTTGATCTTGCCAATCGTTTCAGAGCTGTCGTGCCATGCTTTGTGAGTGAAGTGAGTGTCAGTGGATACTGAGAACACTTCTACGCCCATTTTCTGCAGCTCTTCGTATTTGTCTGCAACGTCACCCAGTTCGGTTGGGCAAACGAATGTGAAGTCTGCCGGGTAGAAGAAGAATACCGCCCACTTACCTTTTACGTCTGCTTCGGTGATCTCTACGAATTCACCCTGTTTGAAAGCAGTTGCTGCAAATGGCTTGATTTCAGTGTTGATAGCTTGTGGCATGTTATAGCTCCTGTTTTTTTGTATAAGCGCTTATTCATTTAAAGCGTAACGGTTCAGGCTCTCTGAAAGTTGCTTTTTCAGAGCCCCTTTCGTTGAAGTCAGGAGAAGTATAGGACGTTCTATTAGGAGGAGATAATTGATTAGACTGATTATATTGATAGGCGGAACCTATCAATAGACTAGGTTGATTGTGGCTTTTTCTGATTGTAGCAGAGGGATACCTATCCGCTGAAAAAAGATACGGCTGAGCGTTATATTCAAGGGCTTGTTTCTAAACGAACAGACGGCGCGGCAGAGATAGTCAGATTACGTCCTTTCGTTTTTGCCTGATAAAGTGCGTCATCCGCTTGCTGAATCAGCTGATCGATCGATGAATAGCTGTCCGGTTGGATGATGGCTGTGCCAAGGCTTAATGTGACAATTCCGTGCTCAGAATCCGGATGTTGGAGTCCTTGCTCCGAGATTGCTGTGCGCATCGCTTCGGCCAACTGGAAGATTTGTTCCTCGGATGAACTGCCCTGCAGCAGGATAAACTCCTCGCCGCCGTACCGTCCCAGCAGGGTATCCGGAAAGCGGTGAACGATCTCATCCAGGGTAGAGGCAACTTGCTTCAGGCATTCGTCACCGGCCTGATGACCAAAATGATCGTTATAAGCTTTGAAGCGATCAATATCACACATGATAAGTGCCAGTGGCTTGCGCAGATTGAGCGCCATCTGCCAGTGATCCTGAAGTTTCTGATCGAAATAACGGCGGTTTGCAACGCCGGTCAGAGGATCTGTTTCGCTCAGTACCAGCAGCTGTCTGTTCAGCTTGCGTAACTGTTGATTCGCTTTTTCCGTCTCTTCCTGTGCCTGATTCAGGCGTTGTTCAGCCGTGTTGCGGGCATCTACAAAAATCTCAAATGCCTGACCGATAACAGAGATTTCATCTTCGCCATCGGTGGGAATCGCTTTAGGGTCACCGGCTACATGTGCGCTCATGGTGTCACTGAGATGGTCCAGTCGTTCCACTAAACGGCGGCGAATAAAGACCACCATTGTCAGGATACTGATCAGGAAGATAACGCTGAATACCCCTACCATTACAAAAGCGCGTTGTGCTGAGGCTTCATAATCCCTTGCTGCCAGATGGGCAGTGTTTTTCAGGCTTTGGAAATAGTTATAACTGCTGGTGGTAAGACGCTGAGAATAAAGACGTGCTTCACGGGCAGAGGCGAGAGTGGCTCTGTGGCTTAGAATCAGGGGCTTTCTTAAATCAAAAGTGCGGCTGATCAGTGATGCCAGCTGTTGCGTTAGCGATGAGGTGCCTGACAACTGAGCCAGGTACTTTTCTGCAGATTGTTCCAGCCGGAATAACTGGCCGTTCTTTTCAGCTTTCAGAGCAATCAGGCAGGTATTAATAATCTGTTGAGCCAGCAAGCCGGATTGATCTGACAGGGGGCTTTGTAATAGCTGTTCACTCAGTTTTTGCAGATCGCTCAGGAGCTCCTGCTCCTGCTGCATCAGAAGTCGTTCTTCTTCCATGCGCTGAGCCAGTTTTTCCAGGCTGGCAAAGTAAGGTTTCTGCCAGAGATCGATCTCATCAAGATAACCCTGCTCTTTCTCGTTGGTGGCGGTAAGCTGTTTGCGCACATAACGGTAAAGATCCACCAAATCCTGATCTACAGCACCTTCCTGACTCACGCTGCGATTGGTACTGAGGATACTCTCAAAAGTTTGTGCGGCGATCACTTCTGCATCACGGGATAGCTCAGCCGCGGTCAGGGCTCGTTCGTAGTGCAGACCGCTCAGTTCCTTCAGACCTTCGGTCTGTTGCAGCAGAGCCTGAATACTGAGAGCTGCCATCACCAGATAGAGCGCAAGACCAGCGGCCAGGAATAACGTTAGCCGGAAGCCGATACTCTTTACAATTTTGCCGGAAAAACTGCCCAAACGACCCATAGATGAACTCTTAATCAGACACGAAACCGGAAACCCTGAGAATCAATTATTTAAACGGTGGAGCAAAGAGCGCGCCACCCTGATTCCAGAGACGATTGAGTCCCCGTTCCATATTGATCGGTGTTCCAAGACCAAAATGGCGGTTATAAATCTCACCGTAGTTACCGATGGATTTGATAATACGGTAGGCCCATTGAGGATCAAGCCCCAGTTGAGGGCCGATATCACCGGTTTTGCCGAGTAAGTTCATGACCTCAACATCTTTAGTGTTTGCCAGAACCTGATCGACATTCACAGAGGTGATGCCTTTTTCCTCGGCAAGGATCACCGCGTGAACGACAGAACGAATAATGCGCGACCATTGGGGGTCGTCATTACGTACTTTCGGTCCGATAGGCTCCCGGGAGATCATCTCCGGCAGAACAATATAGTCGTTTGGGTTATCTGCGCGGTTGGCACGGTTGGTTGCCAGATTCATACGGTCGGCAGTATAGGCATCGCAGCTGCCGCGGAAAAAACTGTCTCCGTTGGCAAATATAATATCTGCCTGATAGCCGCGTGACTTGAAGGTATCCACCAGGTTGTCATGCGTAGTGGTGTTGGCCGTTACGCAGATACGCTTGCCCTGCAGGTCGGAAAGCTTACGGATACCTGAGCTTTTACGCACCATAAAACCCTGGCCATCCAGTAGGTAGACGGCGGGAAACTCTACCTGATACTGGCTCTCGCGACCCAGTGTCCAGGTTGAGCTGTACATGACAACATCAGTTTTCTTTTCCATCAGAGTCGTAAAGCGTGTGGTTGCACCGACTTCGATGAAGTTAACAAACTCGGGATCGCCCAAAACCGCGGCCGCGGTTGCACGACAAAAATCAACGTAGAAACCTTCCCAGCGGCCTTTATCATTGATAGCACTGCGCCCGGGATCATCAGGAAATACACCGCAATCCAGGTCGCCTTTTGCGATAACGCGATCTTTGGTGCTGGCGTAGGCCGGTGAGGTTAATGCGAATGCTGAAGCGATCAGAGCCAGAGGGATGATCTTTCTGTTGATAAGAGAAGGCGTTACAGGTGCCGGTAAGAAAGAAAAAAGAGAAAAAAAACGTTTTGGCATCTCGGGTATCCTTGCACTTCTCTGTTTGGCTGTCTGATTATCCGGAATGAATAATGATGAAAACCAACGGTTAAAAATATAACGCCAAACAGAGAGGTTTCTTTTTTTTATTGCGATTCATCGAGCTTCAGGCAGTTTAGCTCAATTATATAACTTTTAAATGTCAGTTTTAGATCTGAAGCTGTGAATATGCCTTTTTTCAGTTTTTTATTGATCTGGTGCTGATTTGAGGTTTAGCGTTGATTTCTTTTTTTATTCAAGAGAATCAATAAGATAGTCAACAAGCAACCTTACTTTTGGTGATAATAACCGGTTCTGCGGATAAAGCGCCCAGATACCTTCATCTTCTCCCTGAAAAGGGTTGAGTAAGCTGATCAGCTGTCCTTTATTGAGTGCTTCATCAACGTAGTAATCCGGCAGCTGGACAATCCCCAGCCCTTTCAGTGCAGCATCCAGCAGAGCATGTCCGCTGTTACAGCGTATTCGTCCGTGGATGCGCAGATTCCGTTCCTGCCCCTGTGAACGAAAACGCCAATAATCCAATGTTCCCTGTAAACAACTGTGATGGCTCAGTTCAGACAGCGTATGAGGCTCGCCATATCGGGCAAGATAGTCCGGTGAAGCGCAAACATAGAGGCGACGACGGGATAGGCGTCGGGCGATCATGCTGGAATCGCCAAGGCGTCCCAGCCGGATCGCCAGATCATAGCCTTCGGTCACAAGATCCAACGTTTGGTTGGTCAAATGGCACTGTAGCTCCAGGTCCGGATGGCGCAGCATAAAATTATTCAGCAAGGGGACGATATGGCTTTCGCCGTAGGCGACGGGAGCGGTGATCTTAAGTTTTCCTCTGGGGCTTGCCTGTAAATCGGTGAGAGTGCGCTCAGCATTATCCAGCGCATCCAGAATCTGGCGACAGTGCTGATAAAAAATCTGTCCGGCCTCGGTAGCGGATACCTTACGGGTGGTGCGATAGAAAAGCTTGCTGCCGAGACGTTTTTCCAGCTGACTGACCAGACGGCTTACCTGTGCCGTTGAGCAATCCAGTTGGCGTGATGCCTGAGTGAAACTTTCGCTTTCGTAAACGGCGACAAATTCGTTAATACCTTCCCAGTTCATCGCTTTCTCTTTTATCAGTTGCGGGGTATGAGGCGAGATTGTTACTTGATGGTAAAAGTGAATTTATATCTTAAGTGATTATACCTTTTTGAGTAACAGCTAGAATTGGTTTATCGACCCGAAGCGGGACGTTTCCTTAACGTTATTTTTGTTACCAGCTAACCAGCTGTCAGTAAGTGGAGCCTGTTATGACTCAGCCAATGATCAAATCCCGTGCCGCTATCGCCTGGGGGCCCAACCAGCCGCTGTCTGTGGAAGAAGTGGATGTTATGCCACCGCAGAAAGGCGAAGTACTGGTAAAAATTATCGCCACAGGTGTGTGCCACACGGATGCATTCACGCTGTCCGGTGAAGATCCGGAAGGTATCTTCCCTGCGATTCTGGGGCACGAAGGCGGCGGTATTGTTGAAGCTGTCGGTGAAGGTGTGACCAGTCTGCAGGTAGGAGATCATGTTATCCCGTTGTACACCGCTGAGTGTGGCGAGTGTAAGTTCTGCAAATCCGGCAAAACCAATCTGTGTCAGGCAGTACGTGAAACTCAGGGTAAAGGTCTGATGCCGGATGGCACCACCCGTTTTTACAAAGATGGTCAGCCGATCTACCACTACATGGGTTGCTCGACCTTCTCTGAGTACACCGTACTGCCGGAAATCTCTCTGGCTAAGGTAAATAAAGAAGCACCTCTGGAAGAGATCTGTCTGCTGGGTTGTGGTGTGACGACCGGTATGGGCGCTGTGATGAACACTGCCAAGGTGGAAGAGGGGGCAACCGTTGCCATCTTTGGTCTGGGCGGTATCGGCCTGTCTGCCATTATTGGTGCCACCATGGCGAAAGCCAGCCGTATTATCGGTATCGATATTAACGAGTCCAAGTTTGAACTGGCGAAGAAGCTGGGCGCGACGGATTGCATCAATCCAAAAGATTATGACAAGCCGATTCAGGAAGTGATTGTTGAGCTGACCGATGGCGGTGTGGATTACTCCTTCGAGTGTATCGGTAATGTGGATGTGATGCGTTCTGCACTGGAATGCTGTCATAAGGGCTGGGGTGAGTCTGTGATCATCGGTGTTGCCGGTGCGGGTCAGGAGATCTCTACCCGTCCGTTCCAGCTGGTAACCGGTCGTGTGTGGCGAGGTTCTGCTTTTGGTGGTGTTAAAGGCCGCTCTGAGCTGCCGGGCATTGTGGAAGATTATCTGGCTGGTAAGTTTGCCCTGAACGACTTTATTACCCACACCCTGCCGCTGGAGAAGATCAACGAAGCCTTCGATCTGATGCATGAAGGTAAGTCGATCCGCAGCGTCATTCATTACTAAGCTCTGTCTTAACTCCGATACTTCAAAACTGATTGAGCTGACGTTATGACCGCCGGATACTCTGTTTCATAAAAAACGGGGTATCCGGTTTTCAGCAGGAGAACCTTATGGAACCTTTGGAAAATATCAGTCGTAATCGCAGTTTTGGCGGCTGGCATAAACAGTATCGTCACCGTTCCCAGGTGCTGAACTGCGAGATGCGCTTTGCCATCTATCTGCCGCCTCAGGCTGCAGCAGGCCCTGTACCTGTGCTCTATTGGCTGTCTGGCCTGACCTGTACCGATGAGAACTTTATGCAGAAAGCGGGTGCTCATCGAATGGCTGCAGAGCTGGGTATTGCCCTTGTGGCACCGGATACCAGTCCCCGTGGTGATGATGTGGCCAATGATGAAGGCTATGATCTCGGTCAGGGCGCAGGCTTTTACCTGAATGCGACTCAGGAGCCCTGGGCGAAGCATTACCGTATGGAAGATTACGTGTTGAATGAGCTGCCGGAACTGATCGAGTCGGTGTTTCCGGTCACTGAGAAACGCGCTCTGGCCGGTCACTCCATGGGTGGGCATGGCGCGCTAACGCTGGCGATGAAAAATCCGGAGCGTTTCTGCTCAGTATCTGCCTTTAGCCCGATTGTGAACCCGGTGAATGTGCCTTGGGGTGAAAAAGCCTTTACCGCTTATCTGGGCAACAATCGAGAAAGCTGGAAGGCCTACGATAGCTGCGAGCTGATTCGTCAGGCGAAGGTGCATCTGCCGATGCTGGTGGATCAGGGAACAGAAGATAACTTTCTTGAAGAACAGCTGAAACCAGAGTTGTTGGTTCAGGCCGCGGATCAGTCCGGATACCCTCTGCAGTTGCGCATGCAGGAAGGCTATGACCACAGTTACTATTTTATCGCCAGCTTTATCGACGAGCATCTGCAGTTCCACAGTCGTTACCTGAACGCCTGAGAATTCAGAATCCAATAGCTTCAGGTAGGGCAGAAAACAAAAGCCGCTGCTGATCAGATTGATCAGCAGCGGCTTTTTTCATCCTTTATCTTTGCACTAATTCAGAGGCCTTGAATTCAGAGGCTTTGAGCTCAGAGTCAGAGACTACGGGTATCCTGCATCAGGCGGTCAAGGCAGCGGATCACTTCAAGACTGGCGTCTTCCATGCACTGCAGGTATTTCAGCATCGCTTTGGTGTCACCCTCGGCCCCGGCTTTCAATGCTGAGCGGCCACAATCATGCACCTTCTTGTGCGGTGGATCGAGATCCTTAAAGCTTTTCAGGTGGCTGTAGTGATTGGCGCCGTACCCGTTGAAATACCAGTGGCCCAGGCGGCATTCGGTATGGGCGTTCACATTACTGGAAAACTGTTGTCTTTCGATCAGGTTGTAGACATTGTTTTTCCATACCGCGTGATCCAGTTTCACCGTATTCAGAAAGGCTGATGTGGTGGAGTCGCTGATCACTTTCTGCATATGGGTTGAACGTTCGAGAACCTGTTCAACCACATGATCGATCTGGGAAGATGACGCTGAGATCTCTTCGGTGCTTTGCTGGTTCTCACTGACCATGGTTTTGATGTCACTGGTCTGAGTGATCACTTTGGTAATCAGAGATTCAATCTGACTGCTGGCTTCGTGGGCTTTTGCCGCCAGTTGACGCACCTCATCGGCAACCACTGCAAAACCGCGCCCGGCTTCACCGGCTCGTGCCGCTTCAATAGCGGCGTTCAGAGCCAGCAGGTTGGTCTGGTCTGAGATCTCCTGAATCGAGGAAACCAGACGACTGATACCGGATGCTGTTTCATCCAGTACCGAAACTGCGGCCATACTTTTACCGGCATGCTCACTGATAAAGCGGGCCCGGTTTTCAAGGCGGACCAGAGCATCACGGGTTTCGGCAAAGACATCGTTCATCAGCTTCTGAGCTTTGCGCTCTTCAATTAAAGCCTCGGCATTGTCGGCCAGGCCTTCGCGGATGGTGTTCAGCATGTCGCCACCCTGAAGAATACAAGGCATGATGTTGGCGAAATCTTCAGAAGCCTGTTGAACCCGGCGGATGTGGCTTTCTTTCTCCTCAATCACCTCCTGTAGTTGCTGGATCTCATTCTGATGCTGCTGTTTAAGGCGAGCCAGCTCCTGCTTTAGCGCGGTATTTTCGTCCTTTAAAGTACTGCTGAACCACATAGTAGAATCGACCTCTGGAAAATCTACAGTGAATATGGGGGAAGCCAAGCGGATTCTTTGTAGCGCTTGCTACCTGTTCTATTCTAACGTTCTGTTTCAATTTGTTACATTGTTGCAGATTATTGATGTCTCTAAAATGAGATTTTTCGGATTTGAAGGGTTATTTGGTCGAATGTGGCAGCCTGTCGCAGTTCGACTGAAAAAGTCTTAACGGGCCAAAGCCGCTTTTTCTGGCAGGTGTTTTCTCTAAAGAGAGTTTTATAGCGTCCGGCTTAGAGGTAAAATCCCGTTTTTAAACCAATAAAACGGGATAGTGGTATGGGCAGAGCCTTTCAAAACCGAAAAGAGTCCATGGCTAAAACGTCGGACGCCAAAGCCAAGCTGTACAGTAAATATGGCCGTGAGATCTATGTCTGTGCGAAAGCCGGTGGTGTAGAGCCTGATGGTAACCTGTCTCTGCGCAGTCTGATTGATCGTGCGAAGAAAGATCAGGTTCCTGCGCATGTAATCGACAAAGCTCTGGATAAGGCAAAAGGCGGTGGTGGTGAAGATTTCTCCACAGCACGCTACGAAGGTTTTGGCCCTGGCGGCACCATGGTGATTGTGGACTGTCTGACCGATAACCCGAACCGTACTTTTGGTGATGTGCGTACCTGCTTTAACAAAGCGAAGTGCAAAATTGGCGGACAGGGTAGCGTAAGCCACATGTTCGATCACAGCGCGATTTTCGTATTTGCTTTCGATGACGAAGAAGCGGTACTGGAAGCGCTGATGGAAGCGGATGTTGATGTGACTGACATCGAAAACGAAGACGGCAAACTGACCGTATTTGCACCGCACACCGATTACGCGAAAGCCAAAACAGCGATCACGGAACTGGTTGGTGAAGGCGTTGAGTTGGAAGTGGACGAGATTCAGTTTGTTCCCCACAATATGACCGCTATTTCCGGTGAAGATGTGGAAACCATGGATAAGTTCCTGGATATGCTGAACTTCCTGGATGACGTGCAGAACGTTTACCACAACGCTGAATATTAATCGGTTGAGTGTAACGTAAGCTCAGATTCTTCCGGTGTTGTTACCGATGATTCCGGAAGACAAAAAAACCTGCTGCGGCAGGTTTTTTTGTGTTCGGAGCATGCGTTACAAACGGCTTCAGGATTCCAGCAGATGCTGGATCAGCGCCCTGAGTTTACCCGGTTTCACCGGCTTATTGAGTACCGGCAGGTTGGCATCATTAAAGCGCTTACGTTGTTCACTGTTCCGGTCGGCGGTGAGCACAATCGCCGGAATTTCCTTTTGGTAATGCTGGCGCAGGGCGTCAATCGCTTCTGTACCTGTGCGGTTATTGTGCAGGTGGAAGTCTGCCAGAATCACCTCAGGTTCAAACGCTTCATCTTCACAAAGCGCCAGGGCTTCCTCCAGATCCGGTGCACAGATCAGCTGGCAACCCCATTGCTGCAGAAGTGCCTCCATGCTGACCAGAATGCTCTCTTCATTGTCGATCACCAGTACCGAGCGCTGATACAGCACATCGCCGGAGGGTCTGAAACTGGCCGGCGGCAGAGAGGTGGGCACCCGTGGCTGAAAGTGCGCCCTGGGAACCTGTACCGTAAAGCAGGAACCTTTTCCCTGCAGGGATTCCACCTGCACCGGATGTCCGAGCATACGGGCGATACGGTCTACGATGGCAAGCCCCAGACCTAAGCCCTGACGGTTTTTGCCCCGGTGCTGATCCAGCTGCTGAAACTCTTTAAAGATCATCTCCAGCTGATCGGCAGGAATACCATCGCCGGTATCCCAGATCTGAATCAGCACATGCTCCGGTGTCCGGCGACAGCCCACGGTAATTCTGCCTTCTGGCGTGTAACGGATCGCGTTGCTGATCAGGTTACGCAGGATGCGCATCAGTAGGCGTGAGTCGCTGCAGACCGCAAGACTGGTGGGCAGGATATTGAGTTTCAGCTTTTTCACCTGCGCCACTGGCTGAAACTCGGCATCCAGCGAGTGCAGCAGAGCGTTCAGTTGCATGGAGCTGAGATCCGGTGTGATGGCGTTCTGGTCCAGTCGTGAGATATCCAGCAGATCGTTGATCAGATCTTCGGCGTTTTCCAGAGCCAGATGAACCCTTTCAACCAAGCCTTCATCGGCGGGGGCCAGCGTTCGTTCTCGCAGCGCAGATACCAGTAGGCGGGCGGCATTCATCGGTTGCAGCAGGTCATGGCTGGCCGCTGCAAAATACTTATCCTTGTTGCGGTTGGCTTCTTCGGCAGCTTCTTTGGCTTGTTTCAGCTGAATTTCAATCTGCTGGCGCTCGGCGATCTCCTGACGGAGTTGTTCGTTAACGGCCTGAAGTTCCTGGGTACGCTCCTGTACACGAACTTCCAGCTTTTCGTTCAGCTGTTCAAGGGTGGTATTAAGCCGGGAATAACGGTCTCTTTCCTGTTCAAGCTCTTCCAGTTTGGTGAGCAGTTCCGGGTAATAACTCTTACGGACGGACTGTTCGCCAAGGCCGATCAGATGCGTCAGTGCCTCGCCACGGGATTGTTCGCTGTTCCGGTCGGCGCTGGTTTTTGTCTCAGCGCGATTTTTGAGCTCCTGAGGATTAAACAGATCAGAGTGCTTCTTCATAAACCACTTCAAGATCACGTTGGTTGGAGCTGCGGGGGTTGGTCAGGATACAGAGATCCGCCAGCGCTTTTTCGGAAAGTTGCGGCAGATCGGTTGTTTTGACCCCTTGCTGAGACAGGGTCTGATGCAGGCCAACCTCCTGTTTCAGGGTGACCACTTTATCCACAAGAGCACGTCGGATCTGTTGACTGCTCCGGTTGTGGGTTTCCAGTTCCAGTGTTTCAGCGATCATCTTGTAGCGATCCTGGGCATCCCGATAGTTAAAGTCGATCACATGTTCCAGCAGCATGGCGTTACAGAGACCATGGGGCAGATCGAGATAACCGCCAAGACTATGGGACATGGCGTGAACCGCACCAAGAATCGCATTAGAAAAGGCAAGACCTGCTTTCATGGAGCCGAGCATAACGGCTTCACGGCGTTCGCTGTCCAGTGGGTTGGCAACCAATTGCGGCAGGTTCCTGTTGATAAGGCGTATTGCATCCAGCGCGTGCATATCCGTCAGTGGGCCAGCACCGGTAGACACAAAGGCTTCTATGGCATGTACCAGAGCATCAACACCGGTGCAGGCGGTGAGGAAGTTATCCATGGTTGCTGTGGTTTCCGGATCGATCAGGGCGACATCGGGCACAACGGCTTTACTGACGATGGATATTTTTACCTTCTCATGCTGATCAGAAATAATGGCGAACTGAGATACATCTGCAGAGGTGCCGGCGGTGGTTGGAATAAAAATCAGTGGTGGTATCGGCAGGTGTATGGTGTCGATCCCTTCATAGTTCAGAATGTGGCCGCCATTGGCCGAGACAATACCCACACCTTTGGCGCAGTCCATCGGGCTGCCACCTCCCACAGCAACGATCACGTCGCACTGTTCGTTCTGATACAGTTCAACGCCCTGCATCACTTCGTCGGTTCTGGGATTGGGGGAGACCTGAGTGAAGATCACGCTCTCGATACCTTCGGCCTCGAGTGCGACTCTGACATCTTCCAGCCAACCCGCGGCAGCAACGCCGGGATCAGACACCAGAAAAACTTTTTTCGAGCCAAAACTGCGGGCATAGTTGCCTACGGTTTTACGGGCGCCTGCGCCGAAGATGATTTCGGGGGAGACGAACTTTCTCAGATTGGAGATTGCGTTACTCATCGGTGACCACTGACAGGCCTGTAGCCTGCTCTTTTATTGTTGTTATCTTTTGGGCTGCTGACTTGCGACAGTCTTAGCCGGTCTGCTTCCGTAACGTCCCTGTGAGCGGTGTGACAGCATCTCAAATTAGAGCGGGGTGTGCAGCTAGACTTTATTCTCTGAAATCCTAGTGCGGGATTGGTGGTATAAGTATGCTACTTACGGGCAGCATTTTTTCTTAGAAGGGCTGAAGAGTAGTACTGAAGTAGTAGTTTTGACGGGGTCAACGGTGATTGATTGCAAGGCATAAAAAAAGCCCTGACGCGAGCAGGGCTTTAAAGTGAGCAAAACGGGGTAACGATTAGCGCTGGTCGAAATCCAGTACCACTTCGTCGGAGATCGGGTGCGCCTGACAGCTCAGAACGTAACCGGCATCGATCTCGTGTTGTTCCAGGCCGTGAGAGATATCCATCTCCACTTCACCTTTCACCAGCTTACACTTACAGGTAGAACAAACACCGCCCTTACAGGAGTAAGGCAGGTCCATACCCACTTCCATACCGGCATCCAGAATGTTCTGACCCACAGTGGCCAGATCAAACATGACCGAACGGCCGTCAGCGATGACTGTAACCTTAGAGGTTTTGTCTTCGCCATACTGCTCAACACGGGCGTGAGCTTTCGCCAGCGTCGCTTCAGCATCCGCTGAGGAGCTTGCGAACAGTTCGTAGTGGATCTGGTCGTCGCTCAGGCCTTCCATACGGAAACCGCGGGAAACTTCGGTCATCATGGCTTCAGGGCCACAGATGAAGGCTTCGTCGGTGCTCTTAATATCGATCAGACCGGCTTTCTGCAGGGCATAGCCTTTCTTATTGTCGATACGACCGTTCAGCAGGTCGGCACCCTGATCTTCATAATCCATCACGTTGATCCACTGGAAGCGGCTCATGTAACGGTTTTTGATGAAGTTCAGCTCGTCTTTGAACATCACAGTGTTGCTGCGCTGGTTACCATAGATCAGGGTAACTCTACTGTTCGGTTCGATATCCAGCACAGACTTCATGATGGAGATCATCGGTGTAATACCGGAACCTGCCGCGATGCACATATAGTTCTTAGCGTTGTCAGCTTTCAGCTCGGAGTAGAAGCTACCCTGAGGTGGCATTACTTCAACTTCCATGCCCGGCTTGAACTCGTCGTTGGCGTAGTTAGAGAAACGACCGCCATCAACACGCTTGATACCCACACGCATGTGGCCATCGGTTACACCGGAGCAGATGGAGTAAGAACGACGAACATCTTCACCATTGATCATGGCGCGCAGAGTCAGGAACTGACCCTGAATGAAATTAAACTTCTCTTTCAGTTCCGCAGGAACATCGAAGGTTACACAGATCGCGGTGTCCGTTTCCGGCTGCACATCCGCGATTTTCAGTGTGTAAAACTGGGTGTCAGACATGATGTCACCTATATCCTGTTGGCAGACTCAGCGGAGTCTCGCCGGAACCGGCACCGGTAGTGAAACATCCGGAGCGGGTTCTCTGATTATTTTTGTAGTTTCAATTTGCCGTGCTGCTTTTGACCGTCAGGTTTTCTTCTTCAGATCTTTTTGAAATAGTCAAAAGGCTCGTTGCAGTCGTTGCACTGGAACAGGGCTTTACAGGCGGTAGAGCCAAACTCGCTGATCCGGCGGGTGTTACGTGAACTGCAGTGCGGACAAAGCGCATGGGCATCCGGTGTTAAACCGTCTTCGTCCAGCTCAGCATCTTCCGGCGGCGCGATACCGTAGTCGCGCAATTTACGGCGACCTTCCTGAGTCATCCATTCAGAGCTCCAGGCGGGGGCCAGTTTGGTTTTGATCTGAACATCAGCAAAACCGGCATCGTTCAGTGCCTGGGTGATATCCTCGGCCATGGCGTTCATCGCCGGGCAGCCGGAGTAGGTTGGCGTGATGGTCACGACAATCTTTTCTCCGTTGCGCTCGATCTCACGCAGCACGCCCAGATCCCAGAGGCTCAGTGCCGGTACTTCCGGGTCCTTTACGGCATCCAGCAGATCCCAAAGGTCTTTCACCGCTTCATCATTGCGCAGTTGCAGGCGTTCGTATTGCTCAACCGGCATTAATGGGATTTCTGTCATGGTTCGATTACCTCAAACGGGCTGATGAAGCGACCTGTTGGCCGTTCATCAGCGACTCAGTTATCAGCTTCCGTTCTAACACGCTAATGTCACAGGTTGATGGTGCTTACCACTTACAACCCGGGAATGAACGGTGAACGATCTGCATCTCGGTCAGCATGTGACCCAGATTTTCAGTGTGATAACCGATGCGACCACCTCGAACCGCCCACTCTTCGGTAGGAACGGTCAGAGTTGCTTCCGTCAGGATTTCGGTCACTTTAGCCAGCCACGCTTCGCGCAGTTTGGAGACGTCTACGCCGATACCTTCGTCAGCCAGCAGCTGCTCTGTTTCGTCCATATCGAACAGCTCATGGGTATAACCCCACAGAGCATCAACCGCTTTCTGAGTGCGCTTATGGCTCTCTTCGGTACCATCGCCCAGACGCAGAACCCAATCACGGCTGCGACGCAGGTGATATTTGGTTTCTTTGATCGCTTTAGCGGCAATCGCAGACAGGGTTTCGTCTTTGGACTTCAGCAGCTCAGGCAGCAGATAGGTGTAGTAAACATCGGCAAACAGCTGACGAACCTGAGAGTAGGCGAAGTCACCTTTCGGCATCTCCATCAGCAGCAGGTTGCGGTATTCACGATCATTACGCATGTAAGCGAAATCGTCTTCGTCGCGGCCGTCGTTAGCCAGTTCTGCAGCATAGGTGTAGAACATGCGCGCACGACCGATGTAGTCGAGGGACACGTTGCCGTATGCGATATCTTCTTCAAGGAAAGGACCGTAGCTGATCCATTCTGAAATGCGGTGACCCAGTACCACTGAGTCGTCACCCAGACGGGTGGCGTATTCAAGCGTTGCCGCTTTGATTGCTTCACTCATTATTCTTTCTCCGAACCTTTTCCACGTTGCTTTCAGGCAGTAACACTGAAAAGCGTGCTTACATGTTGTTTACAGGGTCAGGCAGAACGTAATAAGTGGCGTGACGGTATGGCTTGTCATCGTTCGGATCATAGAAGCTATCCGCATCGTCTTCCTGAGAAGCACAGATGTCAGAAGATTTAACAACCCAGATGCTGACGCCTTCGCTACGCCGGGTGTAGCAATCGCGTGCGTATTCCAGCGCTTGCTCATGATCTTCAGCGTGCAGGCTACCAACATGTTTGTGGTCAAGACCACGCTTGGAGCGGATGAATACTTCGAATAGTTCCAGTTTTTCAGTAATAACAGACATGTTCGTTCTCCCCTTTACGCTGCTTGCTGAGCTTTTTTAGCTCTTTTCTTTTCGTTGTATGCAGTGATGGCATCACGTACCCACTCACCTTCGTCGTGAGCGGCAATGTGGTGTTCAACGCGCTGACGGTTACAGTGACCGTTACCGTTGATCACGCTCCAGAACTCGTCCCAGTTCAGATCAGAGCTGTCGTAGTGGCCACGTTCTTCGTTCCACTTAATCGCTTTATCCGGGTGATCAAGACCCAGAACTTCGATCTGCTTAACAGTCTGGTCAACAAACTTCTGGCGCAGGTCGTCGTTGGTTTCACGCTTGATCTTCCACTCCATCGATTTCTGGGAGTGAGCAGACTCAGAGTCGTGAGGACCAAACATCATCAGTGCCGGCCAGTAGAAACGGTTCAGTGCGTCCTGAGCCATTGCTTTCTGTTCCGGAGAACCTTTAGCCAGAGCCAGCATGGCTTCGTAGCCCTGACGCTGGTGGAAAGACTCTTCTTTACAGATGCGGATCATGCCGCGGGAGTATGGACCGTAAGAGGTACGTTGCAGTGATACCTGGTTTACGATCGCAGCACCATCAACCAGCCAGCCGATAGCGGCAACGTCTGCCCAGGTCAGTACCGGGTAGTTGAAGATGGAGGAGTATTTTGCTTTACCGCTCTGCAGCTGCTCGATCATCTCAGAACGTGAGATGCCCAGAGTCTCTGCAGCGCTGTACAGGTACAGGCCGTGACCCGCTTCATCCTGTACTTTAGAAATCAGTACCGCTTTACGACGCAGTGATGGCGCACGGGTAATGTAGTTGCCTTCCGGTTGCATACCGATTACTTCAGAGTGTGCGTGCTGCGAAATCTGACGAATCAGGTTCTTACGGTATTGATCCGGCATCCAGTCTTTTGGCTCGATCTTTTCTTCCGCTTCGATCTTACGCATGAAATTTTGTTCTTCGGGCGTCATATCTATGCTCTCCGATCTTTTTATTATCTGCCAAGCCGTGTAACTGATTTGACTCAGTGGTAGACACTTTTTGTATCAACTTTAAGTTTCAACAAGTTAGGTCTGTTGTGCAGGCAGGTTGCAGCAAATCAGAACGCATTCTCTTTAGTGTTGAATGCGCGCCTCTTTGAATAATAGGCAAAGCAGTATGGCTGCGTTGCCTTTTTCATATCCCAGGCTGTGCATTATATGACACGTTTTTTAAAAAGCAAAACTTCAAAGTGTATCGCTTTTGATTTTGGGGGAAGTTGAGCTGGAATAAAGAAACCTGAAAATTTCAGTGAGTGGATTAAGGAATAAAAAAAAGGAGGGAGCAGGGAGTAAACGCAGGCGGGGTTCGAGGTAAAAAAAGGGCCCCAGGGGACCCTTGTGATCTTCAGAAGGAGATATTTAAAGCAGCGGCCGGGCCATGAAGTATGGTTTGATGTCCGGAAAGGGCGATATCGTTAGGGTCTGCCTCGTCGGCAAAAAATTCGGCGGGATTAAGATTGAAAAAGGTATTTGCTCTGATGTGGTAGCCAATATTAAATGCCGCAGAAAACATGGGAGCCTTATGCCCCCAGAACCAGCCCAGTTCATAGGTACCTGAGTTGCCCCACATAAACCAATTTTTCTTGTTGACACCCCGGGCTTTTAATTCTTCGGCATTAGAGGCTTCTGCATAGGCCAGTGATATGGCGAGCGTCGAGGTGGAAAAGTACCAGTCGCTGATAAAGCCTTGTTTGTCGCTCATCATGTAGTTGTAGATGGGGTCGTAATAGACACCAATACCGATGGAGGTGATGGATAGTTGGTCATCCTGAAGCATAGGCCCTTGGGTTGAGCCATCATTGTATTCAAAGAGGTGCGGGGCTGAATACTGCTGTATCCCCATGCCGAACATAAAACCATCAGAATCAACGTCGCGGTCAATGATATCAATTCTTCGATATTCGTTGTCGAACGTCCCCAGAACAGGACCGTCTTCATCGACGATCTGACCACTGATTTTGCCCCGTTCAATTCGGATGAGTTTTTCTTTTACGGCAAACCCCAGGGCAAAGTCCCGAACCTTGTTGTCCTCATCAAGACGAACGTCTCCAAAAAGCTCGGCCAGCTCCCGGTCTCTGTAACCGAAACTGAGTTGTCTGATGGTGTTTACATCGGATTCATAGCTTCGATCAAATTCGCTACCAAAGAATTCGCTCTGAAATTGCCCTATACCAATATAGCTGTTTGCGCTTGCCACCGTCGGCAGGCACAGCAATAGGAGTGTCTTGGCAAAGTGTTTCATCATCATAATCCCCGAGGCGTTGTCGTTTTTTTGGTAATTAATTGTAATCAGATGTGTGCAAAATGTTCAGTGACTATTTATTGAAATGGCAGATTGTTTTTATGAGTTCTGTTTCAGAAAACAGGATTAAACCAAGATGCTGAGGCGGTCAGGCATTTAAAGCCTAGCTCAATAAAGCGAAACTGACTCAAAAGAAAACAGCTGATGGGGCTGATGGTAGGGTGGGCAACAAGGGCGTGCTTGGGCGTAAAAAGATCTTCTACGCCCGAAAATAAAAGGGCAGGGGCTATAGCTATCGTGTTCGCAGCTTAAGTCCGCGGGCCATTTGTTCCATATTGCTTTTCATTTTACTGCGGCGGCTCTCCAGTCGTTGCTGAATTTCTGTCATAACTGATGACAGTTCGTCGCAGAGGTCTGTCGTGCGCTTAAGGCGGTTATTCAGGCTGTCGTGGGGCATGATGGCATCCTTTCTGGTTTGGAGCGGATTAATAGAGTTAATCCACTAAAAAACTGAGGGCATTCTAGAGTTAACCCGACGGTCAGGTCTGTGGGCTTTACCTTAAGAAATGTAAGTGAATGCAATGATGCATAGTCAGTCGCGATGTTCATTTATTTCGCTGATATATCGCTGAATGGATGTCAGAAAGGGTTTAATTTAGTAGCTGGATGCTGCTGATATGAATCTGTATTCTCTATATAGGTATTTTGTGACAGATATGTGGGTGACTTGGGGTTAGATTGAGATGTCTGATATCAAAAAACAGCAGAAAAAAGTTGAAAGTGATGTTCGCAAGGATTCCGCATCAAAAGAAACGGGGCTGCGTTGTGACGTATGCCTGAGTCAAGGTGTGCTCTGTGCAGCCATGACTCAGCAGCTGTTTTCCGGTAAAGCAGAGAACATTGATTGCGATTTGCTACGGCACTGTTTTTAGAACTTGTTTGTATCCTTTCGTTATCACTGTCCCTGGCGTTTCTCTCGGCAGAGACAGTGCTTAAGAGAGGTTTTGCTCAGAAGACCAGATGAGCGACACCTGCTATCACTGGCAGGGTGATAAGCGTACGCAAAATAAAGATGGTGAAGAGTTCCAGAATATTAACCGGAATCTTGCTACCCAGAATCAAGGCGCCTACCTCTGACAGATAGATCAGCTGGGTAATAGATACCGCTGCAATCACAAAGCGGGTCATCTCGCTTTCAATAGAAGCCGCCATGATGGATGGGATAAACATATCGGCAAAACCCACCACCAGTGTTTCTGACGCCTTTACCGCTTCCGGAATCTGCAGCAGCTCGAGCAGAGGCACATAAGGTGCACCCAGAATGCTGAAGATCGAAGTATTCTCAGCAATGACCAGCGCCAGAGTTCCCACCGCCATAACAACGGGTAGTACACAGAACACCATTTCTGCAGCGTTCTTGCTGCCATCCATCAGGATCGCCTTGACGCCCCGGCTGGTTTCGGCGCGGGTAATCGCCTGCTGAATACCGATTGAAAATAGTTCTTTTAGTGGCTTCTTGGCTAGTTCACAGGTTTCAGCTTCGGTGCCGTCATCGTACTGATTGGACTTCCAGCGCAGTGGTGGCAGACGCGGGATGATCAAAGCTGCGACAAAACCCGCCAGAGAAACGGCCAGGTAGAAAGGGATAAACAGGTGTTCCAGCTTTACCTGTGCGATCACAACCAAGGCGAAACTGATGGATACCGCAGAGAAGGTGGTTGCAATAACCGCAGCTTCACGTTTGGTGTACATCTTCTGCTCATATTGCTGGCTGGTCAGCATCACTCCTACCGTGCCATCGCCGAGCCATGAGGTGGTGCAGTCGATAGCTGAGCGGCCAGGCAGATTGAACAGAGGACGCATGATTTTACTCATCAGGGTGCCGGTCATTTCCAGCAGACCAAAGTCCAGCAGCAGAGGTAGCAGAAGTCCTGCAAACAGGAAAACCGCCAGCAACGTCGGCATCAGTTCCTTAAGGACCAGAGCGCCTGTGTACTCGTGCCAGATCATTCCCGGGCCAACTTCATTGATGGTCATTACGGCAAAAGTTGCACCCAGTACCCGCATTAGCAACCAGGGATAGCTGGTCAGGAACAGAACCTTCATCAGATTATGGTTATGCAGCGGCTTGAAAAACGTTGTCACCACAGAAAGCGCTGCTGCAATGCAGATCAAGCCGGTAACAACCAAGGGCGCATTATTGCCCAGCATGCCTTTGAACATGCCGGCCAGCACCGCCACGGGGATAGTAACGCTACCGTCGTAGGCTACCGGGGTCATAAAGAGCAGCAGGCCAAGAAGAGACGGAAGAATAAACTTCCACAGGTTGCCGGATGGTTTGGTTGTGCCCACGGTAAAAGTGTCGTTCGACATGCGCGTTACCCTCATCTTTATTGTTTTTCCAGAGTTATCTCCGGATTATTTAAGGTGGGGGAGTATATTAGTCTTGCGCTAGGCAATATCAATTTATCAGCTGGCAATGTAGGCAATAATTGCTAAAACAGGTCGCTTTTTTGAAAAAAATGACTAACAGAGATGTTTGTATAGGCGGAATGATTGGTTTTCTCGTCAGTCTGAGGCGATGCGGGGGGATAAAAGTTGGCGGGCTAAAAAAAGCCCTGATAAAAATCAGGGCCAAAAGAGTTGAGAATCAGGATAGGCTTTACCGCAATAGTGACAATGCAATGTTAGGCAGCTGGTTGGCCTGAGAGAGAACCGTCGATGAAGCCTGCTGGATAATCTGATTGCGGGTTAGCTCTGCGGTTTCATAGGCAAAATCTGTATCGGTAATCTGTGCTTTGGAAGCTGCTACGTTCATCGCTGCAGTGTTATTGCTGCGAATCAGAGAGGTGATACCGTTTTGCTCCGCGCCCAGCTTGGCTCTCTGGCGACCAATCTGAGTGATCATGCCTGTCATGGATTCCAGCAAGGTATCGGTAGCGAATCCCTGAAGGCTTTTAATTTCCTCACCTGTAAAGCCACGAGCCACAATACTGGCTTCATTAAGAGTCCCGCTGGGAAGCAGTGCAGACCAGTTAAGGTCAACATTGTTTAAGATCGCCGCGCCAACAGAGTCAGCGGGTAGCTCCATAGTCAAAATTTTCTTAAAGTTATCGACATTCAACTGAACGGTATCGACCGCTTTTTCACCAAGATTATTAACTGCACTGACCCCGGAATTAGCTCCAAAGAGTTCTGTAATGGCATCATCTACAGTCGAGGCGTTGCCGGTGCCAATGTAGGCTGCTACAACTTTTCCCAGTGTTCCGTATTCGCTGAGGTTGTTATTCGCAATGGCTGAGAACACCATGCTACCCACACCCTCATTTTCAAGAGCCTGGCCAAAAAGACCGGCAAGGGTAGCATTTCCTGTTGTAATAACATTCTGTTCACCGGCATTGGCTCCGGTCTGTATCTGGAAGCCTGCCATTGGTGAATCTGCATTGAGCAGTTTGATTTCACCAAACGCAGTTCGCTCGGCAATATCGTTGTTGGTTGTTAAAAGTTCACCAAACTCCTGGCCCAGAGAGGCGCGGTCTTCAGTTGAAAGAGTCCTGTTACCACCCTGAACGGCGAGCTGTCGAATGCGCTGAAAATTATTGGTGATCTCACCCATTGCACCTTCGGCGATCTGGGCGATGGAAATGGCATCGTTAGCGTTTCGTGTGGCCTGATTCAGGCCGGTAATTTGTGTCTCAAGACGATTGGAAATCTGAAGGCCGGCAGCATCATCTTTGGCGCTGTTAATTCTGCTACCTGAGGATAGCTTTTCGTATGAACTGTTTATGCGGGAAACAACGTTGGAAAGATGTTTCTGGCCTTTTAGAGCAGCGATGTTGGTGTTTACAAACAGGGCCATAGTTCATCCTGAGTTTTTGTCCGTGAAATGAAAAGTGTGGACTCCCTCCACACTGATGACATATTAGTACTTTGTATCGGCCTGTCGGTTGCAAACTTAAACAAAAAACTGGGGTGTGGATAAGTTTTAAGCGGATGAGAACTGTTTCCGACAAATCCCGGTTCAATTTCTTATACTTCGGTAGGTCGCTCTTAAGGAAATTGTGTTATGCCATCGTATTACCGTTTTCTCTGCCTGCTTGTTTCTTCGGTACTGGGGTTGTCACCAGCGCTGGCGGATGATGCTGCAGGGCCTTCGGAGATGAGGTTCTGTTATGAAAATCAGAATTATCTGCCTTTTGTCCGACATTCGCCGGATCGTGACGTTTCAGAAGGAAAAAATGGCGTATTACCGGACCTGGTCATTCGTGCGACCCAACAACTGGGAATCCGGGCTGTATTTGTCAGAAAGCCCTGGAAACGCTGCATCGTTTTACTGGAAACAGGGCAGGTTGACGGTATCTTTGCGGCAATCTGGCAGCCCGGTCGGGATAAGTGGGGTGTTTTTCCGAAAGTGGATGGTAAACCGGATATCCGCTACAGAATCTGGCAGGTTGATTATCGTATCTACTCTTATAACGGCTCCTCGTTAACTTGGGATGGACAGACGTTTACCGGCGTCTTGAACGGAATATCAGCCCCTTTGGGGTATGTCGCAGAAAGCAGGCTGCGACAGTTAGGTGTGAAAAGTCGCTCAAGCTATCTGCCCTCAGAAGGGTTGCACCTCGTTGCTAAGCAGCGTCTGGATGCGTATGTACTGGAAAGCTCGGTTGGTGATTATCTGGTCAATGCTGAAGGTCTTTCGTCAATCGTTAACGTTCTGCCCGATCCACTTTTTAACGCTGACTGGTATCTGCCGCTGTCTCATCAGCTGGTTAAAAGATATCCCGATATTTCAGCACGTTTCTGGCAGGCATTGGCCGATGTCCGAAAAACACATGGCGATACACTTAAGAAGCAGTATCAGCTTAATTAATTTATTTGGGAGTTGAGTCAATGGCGCGTTTAGGCTTTGTGTCAGCCATAGTGGCATTTTGGACAGTACTGGTATCGTCCTCAGTGATGTCTGGTGAAAACGACACCAGGATTATTGGCAATGTCAGTCAGTTGCAGGGCAACGTTGAGCTTGTCCGGAAAGGCGCTACTATCGCCATAACGGAAGATACTTTATTGGAGGAAGGAGATCGTCTGGCAACACGCCAGGGGGGAATTCATATCCGACTACGAGATAACACCCGAATCTCTCTTGCCAAAAATACTCAGTTTGAGATCAATCGATACCGTTACAATGCTGAAGAACAAAAAGCTGAGGCACGTTTTAAGCTGGTTTCCGGAGCTTTCCGGGCCATCACTGGTGCCATTGGACATTTGCCCGAGCCCTCTTTTGAAGTGGAAACGTCAGTGGCTACCATGGGAATCCGGGGAACTGATTTTTGGGGCGGTTTTATCTTTGACGGAGATCTGGATGTTGCCATGTTTACAGGCAAGGGAGTCTACGTACGAAATGCAGATGGCATCAGCGAGATTCGTCTTCCGGGAGACGGTGTGACAGTGGTTTCGGGTCAGGCTCCTGCTCAGGCTAAAAAGTGGCCTCAATGGAAGCTTCAGCAAGCTATTGAATCAACAGCGCTCACTCAGTAATGAAATGCTAATAAGTTTCTTCGACTGAATTAATCAGATTTACACGCCTATGAAATATCTCTCCGGCTATCCGGAGCACATTCAGCAGCAAGTTCGCCAGTTAAATGAGCAAGGCAAACTTGAACAATATCTGCTGAAACGCTATCCGACAGCGCACGACTGCAGCAGCAATGATCAGCTTTATCGATACGGTCAGGATCTGAAGCAGCGCTTTATGAAGAAAGCGCCGCCACTCAAAAAGATCGTGTTTGACCCCAAGGTGAGCGTGATACATCACGCCCTTGGGTTGAACGCACATATCACCCGAGCTCATGGCGGAAAGTTGAAAGCCAGCCACGAGATCCGCATCGATCCCTGTTTTAAGCGATGCCCTGAACCCTTTCTCCGAATGATTCTGGTACACGAACTTGCTCATCTGAAAGAGCGGGATCACAACAAAAGCTTTTATCAGCTTTGTCAGCACATGGAGCCGGATTATTTCCAGCTGGAGCTGGATCTCAGGCTGATGCTCACCTGGCAGGAGACAGAGCAACGAGATTTGTACTGAGGTTGCAGCGATCATAATGACTCTAAGTTCTTTGATCATTTTATGATCGAGCAAAACTAAGCTTAGGGTGAGATAGAACTTCAAGCCGGAAACGGGCAGATCTGTTTCCGGCTTTTTTATGGCCTGAAAGAGGCTTTGTAAGTCGAATCATTGTGTCATTCCTGCTCTCCCAGCCCCCTCCTTCTTATGAGTATGTGTTAACTCAAAGAATGATAAGTTTTTTCAGACGTCTCTTAATGAATGATGTACAAGTATTTTAAATCCAAGGTTGCAGGACTCTTGTGACCCTATTGAATTAAGGGGCTTTCGGCGTGCGTATGGGTAAACTGATATCGGCTGTTTTTATATTTTGGCTCTCATTTATTTCCGGTTTATCGCATGCGGATCAGACGGTCCACATTGCTGTTGTCAGTCCCTATGAAGAAGCTTCTTCCGGTACAAATGGGGTTGAACTGTATCTGAGTCAGATTCAGGGAATAACTCATAACGGCATCCATATTCAGGTTGACCGTTATGTTGATGGCAATAATAAGGAGCAGGCGGTCGCCGTTGCCCGTCAAATCGCACGAGATGGCCGGGCGATTGCTGTTATTGGTCATAACTACAGCTCAACATCTGCCGCTGCCGGTAAGATCTATCAACAGGCGGGTATTCCTGCAATCAGCTTCAGCGCAACTAACCCGAATGTCACAAAGAATAACCCCTGGTATTTTCGCACTATTTTTAATGATGCCAGCCAGGGGGAGTTTCTGGCTTATTACGCGGCTAAAACTCTGAATCAGGATCGACTTACGATTATTGCAGAGAGCAACAGTTACGGTGCTTTTCTGGGAAAGGTTTTTAAAGAACAGGCTCTCAAAAATGGCGTTAAGCAGATTAAGTCCTATACGCTGGATATGGATCGTGACCTCCCGGGGCAATATAAAACGATTGCTGAGGCCGTTGCAAAGCAGGGCGAGAAGGCGGGACTGATTTTTCTGTCGCTTCAGGACCGGCAGGGGATAGAGGTTATCCGGGCTCTGAAAGACCTTGGTGTTCAGAATCCGTTGATGGGGCCGGACTCCCTCTATTCAAGCACTTTGTTCAATGGCTTTGATAACCTCCCGATGGAGAAAGTGTATCCGGGGCATTACAGCAACGGGCTCTATATCACAGCTCCTATTGTTTTTGATGTCGCTAATGCCGCCGCTCAGGATATGAGAGAACGGTATCGGGAGAGATATCAGGAGAATCCGGATTGGACGGCGGCCTACGGTTATGACACGGCCAAGGTGATAGTGACAGCTATTGCTGAGAGTCAGAGTACTTTTGCTGATACGCCTGATGCGTCTGTTGAACAGCGCCGTGGTGCTTTGCTGAATACGCTCCAGAATATAAACAGCCCAAAAACTGCTGTATCCGGCGTAACGGGGCTGAATTATTTCGATGAAAAAGGGGATGCTATAAAGCCGATGTTTATCGCAGTGCTGCATGACAAAACAGCAGTATCAGGTTTGGAGCAGTATGGCGATATCCCGGATGCCAGCAAAGTTATCGATCTGACGCATCAGTTGCAATCAGGTCATATCGTCCAAGTAGGCGAGCGCTATATGTATAAAAAGTCGGTTATTTTTACCGGCGTTAAGCTGCATCATGTTCGCTGGATTGATGATCAGAGCAATACCAGTGAACTGGATTTTACCCTTTGGTTCCGATACCGGGGAGCTTTTGATCCCGGCCAGATCAAATTCAGCAATGCTGTTGATGAGTTGACTCTGGATTCACCCTATATCAAGACGCAGGCCAATAATATTCATTATCAGGCTTTCAGAGTTAAGGGGGTGTTCAGGAATAACTTTATCGATGATATCGAGCGTCGGGAGCAGATCAAAATCGGCTTTTCCCTGAGAAATCTGGAGATGGACCGAAATAGCCATCTGTATGCTGCTGATGTTATGGGGTTGGGGCTAACGGGAAATAAGCACCTGACTGATGAGGTGAAAGAACAGCTGTTGACGGATGATCTGGACGGCTGGCAGGTCAGTAATGCTCAAATGTTTGAGCGCAGTGTTAATGTCGATAGCTTAGGTGTTCCTCAATACATCAATATTACTGATGCATCTGTGCCGTATTCCCAGTTTCACTTTGTGATTGACCTTAAGAAGACAGGGCTCAGGCTGGCTGATGCGCTTCCTGAAGCACACTCAAAGCTACTGACCCTGATAGGTATTGGGCTGTTTCTGGCCATCTACTTTTCTCGTTACATATTGCCGAAAGCAATACGCTCAAGAATACTGCTGGCCAGAATTCGCTGGGGGCTGTTGGGGCTCTCTTCTGCATTAGTACTGAGTGCCAGCGAAACCTGGCTGAGTCTCAGCCTGTTTCCCGCTTTAGAGGTTCATGTTCAGCGGTGGATACTGCATATCTATGATCTTTTATGGTGGATTATCCCAGCGATCCTTCTGGTCAGAGCTGCAGAGGTTTTTATCTGGCAAACGCTGCAACTGAAAACAGGCAGACCTGTTCCCGGTATTATTAAGAATATGGTCGCCTTTATTGTCTACACGCTGGCGCTGTTTGCGATTGTTGCCTTTGTTTACAATCAGAAGCTGACAGGCCTTCTTGCTACCTCCGGTATGCTGGCAATGATTGTAGGCCTGGCGATTCAGATGAATCTCTCTAATATCTTCTCAGGGATCGCCCTGAACCTGGAGCACCCTTTCCGGGTCGGTGACTGGGTCAGAATCGGTGAGCACGAAGGGCAGGTGATTGATGTTAATTGGCGGGCGACCCGGCTACTTACCCGTGTAAAGCATGAGATCAGCATTCCGAATACGCCGGTGGCGGATTCCCCTATTATCAATTACAGCAGCAATGATGGTGAAACCCGACAGATACTCAAGATTGGTGTTCATCCTGCGCATGACGTTGCTCAGGTTAAGGCACTGCTCATCAGTGCCGCATACAAGCATCCGAATGTCGTGACAAACCCTCCACCTCAATGCCCCTTTGCCGGAGTGGAAGACGGAATTGCCCAGTACAAACTGATTTTCTCTTACACAGACTATGCTCTGACTATGCAAGTGGTTGATCAGGTCTGGAGTCAGATTATTGCTAACTTTCAGTCCGCAGGTATTAACTATCTGCCGCCGATGCAGAGAATAGAGCTGCATAAAGCTTTTCTTGGACCTCCGGTCGATATGGATAAAGCATCGGAGTTTCGCAAAATCGAGCTTTTCTCAGGTCTGCCCGAAGCTTTTAGTCAGGATTTAGAGTCGTCAGTGGAAGAAAAAGAGTTTGAGGCTGGTGAATATCTGGTGCGCAAAGGCGCTCAAAATCACTCGCTCTATATCCTTCGTACTGGCGTAGTTGCTGTTATGGCAGAAAATAAAGCGGGGCAATGGCTGGAAGTTCAGCGGCTGGGTCACCATGACCTCGTCAATGTTGGACTTCTGAGGGATAAAGATCCTGTTGCAGAAGATGTTAAGGCTGTTGTTAAGGTCACTGCATGGGCAATTAACCAATCCGCCCTATCCACTTTGTTTGAAAAGCATCCTGATAGCTTTGCTGCATTTAAACAACAGGTGAAGATGGCTTCACAACAAGCAGAGCAAAGGCGAGCTAAATCATCGGCTATCACTGAGGTAAAACTTAAAGACCGGTTTGCCTGGTTGGACTAACTCGGACTGAAAGGGGGGCAATTAAAGGTGCCTGAGTTTATTTCAGTGTCTTTCTTAGGTAGTAGCGGGTATCTGATACTGGATATTGTGTTAGTGCCATCTCGATTTTATAGCCTTGTTTTTCATAAAAAGGCTTGGCCTGAAAACTATAGGTGTCGAGAAAGACCGAGTGGCAGCCTTTGTCTGTTGCAAAGGCTTCCGCTCTCTGCAGTAGCTCGCCCCCCAGTCCTTTACCTTTTGACTCCGGACTGACCCAGAGATACTTAACCAGCAACCAGTTTCCCCAAAGTTCGCCATATAAGCCCCCGGATTTTTCACCCTGTTCATCGTACACAAAACAGGTGAAGTCCTGGCTTCTGATCGCTTTAAAGTGTGGCGCGTTATGACGGTTAACTCCGTCAATGACACTCTGGATATCTTCGGGCGTTGGCTCTGTGATTACGTCAATATGCATCGTTCAGCGTCATCCTATTCAAGGTTCAGATAATGATCCTTAAAAGTTTGGCGGCTTGATATATATCTTGGTGGGTAGTGCCTTGGCAGATAAAAGAGCACCATTAACTGCGCTTAACGTGTTGAGATTAAAGAGGGAGGGATCGAGCAAAGGATGCGGATTTTATGTGGCCCAGAAACAACAAAAGCCCACATTGCTGTGAGCTTTTGCTGAAAGAATAAGTGGTACCGGTGGGCGGACTCGAACCGCCACGCCGTGAGGCAACGGATTTTGAATCCGTCGTGTCTACCAATTTCACCACACCGGCACGATGCTGCGATAACCTGTTGAATGTTAAGTTATCTGTACATCAGTGCGGGGCATTATAAAAGAATCTCCAGTGCCGTCAATGACTTCATTACGGCTTTCCGATAATATTCCCGTCTTTGTTTCCCCAGCAGATAGACCTGAAGATACCCAATGCTACGAACTGATTTCGCTTTTGATCTGCCTGAATCTCTGATTGCCTGTTATCCAACTAAAGAACGCACCGCCAGCCGCCTGCTGCAGGTGAATGGTGAGGCAGGGTCGCTGCATCATGGCCGTTTCACCGATATTCTCGAATTGGCTCAGCCCGGTGATCTGATGGTGTTTAACGACACCCGTGTGATTCCGGCGCGTTTATTTGGCCAGAAAGAAACCGGCGGTAAGATCGAAATTCTGCTGGAGCGTCTGCAGGACGAGAACCGCGCGCTGGCACATATCCGCTCCAGTCGCTCGCCAAAAGCCGGTGCAAAACTGATTTTGCAGGACGGCTCAGAAGTTGAAGTGCTGGGTCGTCAGGATGCTCTGTTTGAGCTGCAGTTTGATCCGGAAGCCGATCTTCTGGAGCTGCTGGAGAAAATCGGCCACATGCCGCTGCCGCCTTATATTGACCGAGAAGATGAGCTGGAAGACCGAGAGCGTTATCAGACGGTTTATGGCAAAAATGCCGGTGCAGTAGCAGCACCGACTGCGGGTCTGCACTTTGATGAGCCTCTGTTGCAGGCGTTGGCGGATAAAGGCGTGGAAACCGCTTTTGTGACTCTGCACGTAGGCGCAGGTACTTTTCAGCCGGTTAAAGCCGACAATATTTTTGAACACCACATGCACTCAGAGTTTGTGCAGGTGAGTGCGGAAGTCTGCGAACAGATCAAAGCGACCAAAGCCCGTGGCAACCGTGTGATCGCTGTGGGTACCACCAGTGTCCGTTGTCTGGAAACCGCTGCCAAGCTGAGTTCAACGCCGGGCGAGATCGAACCGGTGCAGACGGATACCAATATCTTTATCTACCCGGGTTATCGTTTTCAGGTGGTGGATGCGCTGGTGACCAACTTCCACCTGCCGGAATCCACGTTGCTGATGCTGGTGAGTGCGCTGGCCGGTTATAAAACGATGATGCAGGCCTATAAAGAGGCTGTTGCAGAAGAATATCGCTTCTTCAGTTACGGTGATGCCATGTTTATCACGGCTAACCCAGAGCCGGATCTGCCGCCCAGCGCCCAGTAAGGTTTTAAAACGATCTAAAACGCGACCGGTTTTCCGCGAGGTGACATAGCGGATTAACCCTCGCAAAGCGGCGGGCGCTGATTGACAGCGAGCCTGCCGGAAACACTTAACAGACGGGCGTTTTGCCCCTTGGATTTTGCTATGTCTCGTGAATGTTTTATGAAGTATGAGCTGAAAGCCACTGATGGTAAGGCTCGCCGTGGTGAACTGACGTTTCCGCGTGGCAAGGTACAGACCCCGGCTTTTATGCCGGTGGGCACTTACGGCACGGTTAAAGGCATGCTGCCCCGTGATATCGAAGAGATTGGTGCCGAGATCATCCTGGGTAACACCTTCCACCTGATGCTGCGTCCGGGCACTGAAGTGGTGAAGAAGCACGGTGATCTGCATGACTTTGTGCAGTGGAAAGGTCCGATTCTGACCGACTCCGGCGGCTTTCAGGTCTTCAGTCTGGGTGCGATGCGCAAGATCAGCGAGAAAGGCGTTGAGTTCCGTTCGCCGGTTAACGGTGAAAAAGTCTTTATCGACCCTGAGCGCTCCATGCAGGTTCAGCGTGATCTGGGTTCCGATATCGTGATGATTTTCGATGAGTGCACCCCTTATCCGGCCACCCATAAAGAAGCCAAAGACTCCATGGAGATGTCCCTGCGTTGGGCAAAACGCTCCAAGGATGCGCACGGTGATAATCCGTCTGCTCTGTTCGGTATTATTCAGGGCGGCATGTATGAAGATCTGCGTGATGTGTCTCTGAAAGGTCTGACCGATATCGGTTTTGACGGTTATGCCATTGGCGGCCTGTCGGTGGGTGAGCCGAAAGACGAGATGATCAAGGTGCTCGACTACCTGCCGGCCAAAATGCCGGAAGATCGTCCCCGCTATCTCATGGGTGTGGGCAAGCCGGAAGATCTGGTGGAAGGCGTGCGCCGTGGTGTCGATATGTTCGACTGCGTGATGCCAACCCGTAACGCCCGCAACGGCCACCTGTTTACCGCAGATGGCGTGATCAAGATCCGTAATGCGGCGCACCGTCACGATGATGGCCCGCTGGAAAAAGAGTGTGACTGCTACACCTGTCAGAACTTCAGCCGCAGCTACCTGCACCATCTGGACAAGTGTAAAGAGATGCTGGGTGCTCAGCTGAATACCATCCATAACCTGCGCTATTACCAGCGTCTGATGGCTGGTTTGCGTGATGCTATTGAACAGGGTAAATTGGACGACTTTGTCAGTGCATTCTACGCTCGCTTGGGGCGGGAAGTACCTGAATTAGCAGAGTAATTTCTCGTAGGTGTCGTTTTAGCCGAGCACCTATTTACGGTATGTGGAACTCCGGCTCTCGGGGACTGTCGGAGTCCGTTTGGTGGCTGTACAGGTTCGTCGCTTCGTTCTGGCCGCAGGCTGGGAGCGTTGCGCTTGTATTTACAGGTGGAGGGTAGCCCTTGTATTTACAGGAATTGGCCGCATCTCAGGCAGATAGCCGGATGTGGCAAGTCTGTTGTCCGCAAACTTTTATAAAGAGCATACCGTCGGATCTTTACTTCAAATGATTAAGCCAAGTGCTGATCAGCGTTGAAAGATCCGGAAGGTTTAGTTAGTAAAATTCGTAATCTTAAACATTAGTAAAAATAATAGAGGACTCATCAATGAGCTTTTTTATCTCTCCGGCATTCGCAGACGCTGGCGCGGCTGCAACTGATCCAGGTGCAATGAGCCAGATTTTCCTACTGGTTGGTTTCGTGGTTATTTTCTACTTCATGCTGTGGCGTCCGCAAAGCAAACGTGCCAAAGAGCACCGTGAGCTGGTTGCCGGTATCGCTAAAGGTGATGAAGTGGTCATCGGTGGCGGCCTGGTTGGTCGCATCACTAAAGTATCCGACGAGTTTGTTGTGATGGAAGTAGCTGAAGGCACTGAAGTCAATGTACAGAAAGCTTCTGTAGTCGCTGTTCTGCCTAAAGGCACGATCAAGTCTATCTAAGTACATCCCGACACTGCCGGCACTAGCCGGCAGTGTCGGTTTTACGAGCGGGTGTTTTAAGGAACGTAACAGCTCATGATCAATAAATATCCCCTCTGGAAATATCTGCTGATTCTTGTGGTTGTGGCTATGGGCGTAGTTTACGCGCTGCCAAACCTGTATCCGGATGATCCTGCCGTACAGCTGACCCCGCAACGTGGCTCTGTACAAATTAGTGAACGTCATATCAGCCAGGTTACCCGTGCCCTTGATAAAGCCGGCATCGAATACTTTGGCGAAGAGATTGAGAACAACAACGGCATCATCCGTTTTAAGCATGACGAAGACCAGCTGAAGGCCAAGACCCTGATTCAGGAAGCGTTAGGCCCGGACTTTGTTGTTGCTCTGAACCTTGCGCCAACCACACCTCAGTGGCTGGTGGATCTGGGTGCCGGTCCGATGAAGCTCGGTCTGGACCTGCGTGGCGGTGTGCACTTCCTGATGGAAGTGGATATGAAAGAAGCACTGGCACAGCGTAATGAAGTTTATGTTAGCGAGATGAAAACGCTGCTGCGTAGTGAGCGTTTACGCTATCGCCGAATTACCCGTGAAGAGGGTGTGATCAGCATTCGCTTTACCAATGAAGAATATCTGGATCAGGCCAAATCCCTGCTGCGTAAAGAGTTCTCTGACTTTGTTCAGACCGAGCGCACCGATGGTGAAGACCTTTTCCTGGATCTGACATTGTCTGAACAGGCTGCCCGCGATATCGAGGATTACGCGGTTAAGCAGAACTTAACCACTCTGCGTAACCGTGTGAACGAGTTGGGTGTTTCTGAGCCACTGGTTCAGCGTCAGGGCCGTAACCGTATTGTGATCGAGCTGCCGGGTGTACAGGATACTGCTGCCGCGAAGCGTATTTTGGGCGCGACGGCTAACCTGGAGTTCCGTCTGGAAGCAAGTTCCGATGCCGGTGTCCTGGATACAGAAGAGTACCCGTTCCGTGATAATGAAAATAACCGTGCTGTTCTTGAACGCGACATCATTATTACCGGTAACAGCGTATCCAATGCTCAATCTGCCTTTGATGAAAACGGTCGTCCTCAGGTAAATATCGATCTGGATACCCAAGGCGGTAAGCTGATGAACCGTGCAACCCGTAACAACATCCGTCGACGTATGGCGGTGCTGTTTGTGGAGCACAAGGTGAAGACTCATATCGCCGAGGTTGAAGGTGAGAAAGTTGAGAGACGTGTGCCTTACGTAGAAAAGCACATTATCTCACTGGCTACCATTCAGAGTGCGTTGGGTAACAGTTTCCGTATCACCGGTCTGGATTCTCCAAGCGAGTCCTCTGAGCTGGCGCTGCTGCTGCGTGCCGGTTCTCTGGCTGCACCTATCTACTTTGTAGAAGAGCGCACCATTGGCCCTAGCCTGGGTAAAGAGAACATCGAACTGGGTGTTACCTCGGTTAAGATTGGTATGGCGTTAGTGGTGATCTTTATGTTGGCCTTCTACCGTGTGTTCGGTTTGTTCGCCAATATCGCTTTGACTGTGAACCTGATTCTGCTGGCGGCGCTCATGTCTATGATGTCGGCCACGCTGACTCTTCCGGGTATCGCAGGTATCGTACTGACATTAGGCATGGCGGTGGATGCGAACGTACTCATCTTCTCCCGAATTAAGGAGGAGATGCAGAATGGAGCTTCGCCCCAGATGGCGATCCATGCCGGTTTTGAGCGGGCATTCGTTACCATTTTTGATGCTAACCTGACCACCTTGCTGGTTGCGGTGATTCTGTTCGCCGTCGGTACTGGTCCGGTTAAAGGCTTCGCGGTGACTCTGTCGCTGGGGATTCTCACCTCCATGTTTACCGCCATTATGGTAACCCGTGCGCAGGTGAATCTGACTTATGGTGGCCGTCAGCTGAAGAAGCTGTCGATCTGAGCGTTTCAAAGTCTTTGATCATGTCAGGCGGTATGACTGCCGCCTGACAAAGTGGGAAACCCTTTAGAGTGGGAATGAATATGTCACGGATCAATCGCTCCATCGATTTTATGGCTAAGCGTAAAATCGCTGGATATATCTCTATGGCGCTGGTGATTCTGTCACTGGTGTCGCTGGCGGTAAATCAGCTGAAACTGGGTCTGGATTTTACCGGTGGCACGCTGGTTGAGGTCAGTTTTCAGCAGCCTCCTGTGCTGAACGACCTGCGCAGTGAGCTGGAAAGTGCCGGTTTTGAAGATGTCACCGTACAGAACTTCGGTAGTGATCTGGATGTTCTGGTGCGACTGGCACAGGGCTTTTCGCCAACGGTAGGTGATGATGTACTGGCGGCGATCCGCAGTAACGAGACTTACGACGTTGAGCTGAAGCGCGCTGAGTTTGTCGGCGCTCAGGTCGGTGAAGAGTTGCGTGACCAGGGTGGCCTGGGCATGCTGCTGGCGCTGGGTCTGGTAATGGTTTACGTTGCCTTCCGTTTCCAGCTCAAGTTCTCTGTAGCATCCGTTGCGGCTCTGGCGCACGATGTGATCATCATGCTGGGGCTGTTCTCTGTCCTTCAGCTGGACTTTGATCTGACGGTACTGGCCGCAGTTCTGGCAGTAATTGGTTACTCGCTGAACGATACCATCGTGGTATCCGACCGTATTCGCGAGAACTTCCGCCGTCTGCGTACTGGTACTTCGGAAGATATCGTCAATGTCTCGCTGAACCAAACGCTGGGTCGTACCCTGATCACCTCCTTAACCACCTTGCTGGTGTTGTTTGCACTCTTCTTCTTTGGTGGTGAGCTGATTCACAACTTCGCGATTGCCTTGTTGGTCGGTGTTTTTGTGGGTACTTACTCGTCGATCTATGTTGCCGCTAACGTACTGCTGGCGATGAATATTGATCGTGAAGACCTGATGGTACCTGAGAAGGAAGGCGAACTTGAGGATGACCGTCCTTAGGGGCTGCGTCAGGAAGTGTTCCTTAGGAAAACCAGTTCTATTGAACTGGTTTTTTTGTGCCTAAAAGCCGGGTTAGGGCTTTTCGGCGGGCAATAAAAAACGCCCCAGCCTTTTGGGCTGGGGCGTCGGCTTTCGTAGAGAAGGAAAGCTAAACCGTGCGGTCTGTCTTACAGGTGCGACTTGGCAATCTGAAGGATGACCTTGTACATCTTAGGATTGGCTAATATCAGGTTGCCATCCTGCGGTAAGTTCGGGCTGCCGTCAATGGCACCAATGAGTGAACCTGCTTCTTTAGCAAAGACTGCCGCAATACGCATTTCCTGATCTTTTGCTCCAAAAGCAACGCAGGCATCGGTATGACCGGTTACAGTGCTCAGCATATCCAGCAGGAGACAACCGCTGCTGTGGAAGCTTTCTGCAACCTGACCCAGTTGCTGAGTCATGCCCATGTAGATCGGGAAGTTGCGGCCGCGACTGTTCAGGTCTGGCAGTGGCAGGGCGTATTTGCCCGCTTCGATTGAGCGCTGGTTACTGGCGCGCATGCGGCGGCCATTCAGTTGAGCTCCGCGACCACGGGATGCATAGAACTCATCACCGGTAAACGGGTTGATCACAACCACGTGCTCAATTTTTTCTTTGATTTCGATACTGATAGAGACCGCGCTCAGAGGAATAGAGCGGGCTAGGTTGTTCCATCCGTGGGTCGGCTGCACATTCCAAATAATCTCTTTGCCTTCCCCTTCACCAGGGATCAGGCGCTCATACTGGCCTTTAAAGCTGTGCTCAGGGTGAGCGCGGCGCAGTTGATTGATGATGTAACCCTCAACAGAGCGAGCGGTGTCATCAAGAAGTTGTTCTACTTTGTTGTCTTCACGAGCAAATTCGAGACGCTCGTTGATACGCTGAAAATTTTGCACAGCACTACGCGCAGTGCGCAGCGCCAATTGAACCATTGGATGCATGCGATTACCGTCAGATGAAACATTGTTAAAGAACGAAGGCGCGCATCATACCAGAAAAAAAATGGAAATCGAGGGCTGATTTGTGGAGAAAATCAGCTAAAAGAGCGGAAAAACATTTGGTATCTGAAGGAGGCTGGGTGTGTTGCCCGGCCTTAACAGGTGGTAAAGTTGCGCTAGATGACTGAGTTTACAGAAAAAAAGCCCCGTCATTGTTGAATGAAATCACCCTGCAGTAAGACTGATCAATACAGTTAGTGCCGGGCTTGTGGAATAAAAAATTTACGGTTTTATCTGTTTGTATTCTGCTTTAAAGCGATCGGACAGGCAGAAACAGATTGAGGTAAGCCATGTCGGCGAATACAGGTGAGGTGATATCAGGCGTTGTCGGACTATTAGGCAACGTTCGTATTGTGTTGGTGAATACCACCCACACCGGAAATATCGGTGCAGCAGCCCGGGCGATGAAAAACATGGGCTTGTCCCGACTGACGCTGGTAGCTCCCAAGCAACAGCCGGATGCCGAGGCCTACGCGCGAAGCTCTCGCGCGGATGAGATTCTGGATCAGGCGGTGATCGTTGATGATCTGGAAACAGCAATTGCCGATTGTCAGCTCGTTATCGGTACCAGTGCCCGTCAGCGCAACCTCTGCTGGCCTCTGATCACGCCCCGCCAGATGGCGGATGAAGCTGCAAAAGCCAGTTTGGCACAGCCGGATGCGCAAATTGCGCTGGTTTTTGGTCGAGAAGATCGAGGTCTGACCAATGAAGAGCTGGCCCTGTGTCATTTTCACGTCAATATTCCAACCGATGAGAGCTTCAGCTCATTGAATGTTGCAGCTGCCGTACAGGTATTGGTTTATGAGCTTCGGGTGAAATGGCTGGCACTGCAGGATGCTACGCTACCGGACTGGCAGGATGAGTGGGATGTGGATTGGGCGGATTCTGCAGGTGTTGAGCGTTTTTATCAGCATCTGGAGCAGGTGCTGACGGATCTGGACTTCTATGACCCGGAAAACCCGCGTAACTTAATGCAGCGTTTGCGTCGCCTCTATCAGCGGGCGCGTCTGGATCAGACTGAGCTGAATATTCTAAGGGGCATTCTGACGGCAACCGAGAAGGCGGCATACCTGAAGCGTAAGCGTTAATTGGCTGTAATGTTCAGTGCATCGATAATGCTTTGATTCAGCCCATTACTATTCAGTACCTACTAAATAGGCTGCTCAGCACCTACTGGATAGCTGTCGAAAACAATGGTGCAGTCGTTCAGGCTGCGTTACACCCGCTAACACAGTTATAAGCCCTTTGTTTGGCTCAATACTTGACCAAAACAGTAGGGGTTATCATAATGCCTGATCATTGAAGGTAAACTAAAGTCTTTATCGACGGGCATACGCTGTATCCGTGTTCTAATTCAGATCCCGTGTCTGAGTTACGACAGCTTGTCCGTTCGGCTCGGGTTACCGGGTTTTATCAGAATTATTGGGGATAACACGATGCGGCTGACGACCAAAGGGCGTTATGCAGTAACAGCGATGCTGGATCTGGCGCTACATGCTACTGAGGGGCCGGTGAGTCTGGCAGATATTTCAAAGCGACAGGAGATCTCTCTCTCCTATCTTGAGCAGCTTTTTGCCAAGCTTCGTCGTAATGATCTGGTTAGCAGTGTCCGTGGTCCCGGTGGTGGTTATCAGCTAAGCCGCGAAAGTGATGACATTTTTGTCGCTCAGGTGATCGATGCCGTCAATGAATCTGTCGATGCGACCCGCTGTCGGGGGCAGGGCGACTGTAAAGATGGTCGTGAGTGTCTGACGCACCATCTATGGTGTCAGCTGAGTGATCAGATTCATGACTTCCTGAATGGCATCAGTTTGGGTGAGCTGGTTCGCCAGCACGAAGCATCTGCTCGTGAAGCCTGTGGCCTGAAAGATGAAGATGACGCGAATAAGATACAGGTTGCTTTGATGTAACTTTCGCTTCGGCCGTTTCTGATAAGCCAGACCCCGGTCTGGCTTTGTCGTCTGAGGGCTATATAATGCCCTCGTTTCGGCAGCCGGTCTGGTTCGGGACCTGTTTGTTCACTTTACTGAGCAGGCGAATTTCACGAACGTTGCAACTAACCCGCCACTACTGCCGTGGCCTGATCCGGTATCAATACAATGCAAACCCTCTACATGGATTATGCTGCAACCACTCCGGTCGACCCTGCGGTTGCAGAAAAGATGATGCAATACCTGACCGCCGATGGTTGTTTTGCCAATCCGGCATCCCGTGCGCATATGCTGGGCTGGTTTGCGGAGCAGGCGGTGGAAGAGTCCCGTCTGGCCATTGCAAAGTCTGTGGGTTGTGATCTGCGGGAGCTTGTCTGGACATCCGGTGCGACTGAATCCAATAACCTGGCGCTGAAAGGCGTGGCTGAGACCCGAAAAGCACAGGGTCGCCACATCATCACCTCGGCCATTGAGCATAAAGCGGTGCTGGATACCTGTGGCTGGCTGGAAACTCAGGGTTTTGAGGTGACTTACCTTAAGCCGGACAGCAAGGGGGTTATCTCCGTTGACCAGGTCGCAGATGCTCTGCGGGAAGACACGATTCTGGCCTCTTTTATGTGGGTTAATAATGAGCTGGGTAGTATTAATCCGGTTCTGGAAATTGGTGCGCTGCTACGCGAAAAAGGCGTCGTCTTCCATGTCGATGCTGCTCAGGCTGGTGGCAAGGTCGTGATGGATCTGGCGAATATGCCCATCGATCTGGTTTCCTTCAGCGCACACAAAATCTACGGCCCTAAGGGTATGGGCGCGCTTTATGTGTGTCGTGATCCGGATCTGAAAGTGGCTGCTCAGATTCATGGCGGTGGCCATGAGCGCGGTATGCGCTCCGGTACCTTGCCGACACATCAGATTGTGGGTATGGCAGAGGCGATGAAGATTGCAACAGAACGCCTCCAGCAGGATTTTGATCATTTGACAGCACTTCGCCAGCAGTTCTGGCAGGGAATTTCTGCGCTGGATGATGTCTTAGTTAATGGTGATCTGGAATCCGGTTATCCCGGTATTCTGAACGTCTGCTTTACCGGTGTGGATGGTGAATCCCTGCTGATGGCGCTGAAAGATGTAGCCGTTTCCACAGGTTCAGCCTGTAACTCCGCCAGTGTTGATCCATCCTATGTGTTAAGTGGTATTGGTTTGCCACGGGATAAGGCGCTGAGTTCTCTGCGTTTCAGCTGGGGGCGCTTCAGCACCGCAGAAGAGGTGGATCAGGCGATTGCCAGTGTCACCCGTGCGGTAACAGCGCTGAGAGGCTAGCAGAGCATCACCGTTAAAGAGTTATTGGTGTCAGGCTTTACGGCCTGATGCCCTGTAAGTCGCCGCTGAAGCAATAGCAGGCGAAAACGAATTGAACCATCAAACGATCTGGCTCATTTGAAGTTGGGCCGGTTAAGGAGTCCGTTATGGCAGTTACAATTACAGAATCAGCAGCGGGCCATATTCGTAAGTGTCTGGCTGATCGTGGTAAAGGCGAAGGTCTGCGGGTTAAGGTGAAGCCGAGTGGTTGTTCCGGTTTCTCCTATGTGCTGGACTTTGCCGATGAAGTTGCCGCAGGAGATCACGTCTTTGAGCAGCACGATGTCAAAGTGATTATCGATGCTGAAGCACTGGATGTTCTGGATGGCAGTGAAGTGGATTACGTGACCCAGGGGTTGAACAGCTTCTTCCGCTTTAATAACCCGAATGTTAAAGATGAATGTGGTTGCGGCGAAAGCTTCAGCGTTTAATGCTACCGGCAACAAGGGTGCCTGAGTAAGAGTATTCTGTTTGAACGGTACCCAAATGTGCGTTGGTCTTTTTTTACGTTTTTTTGCCATAAAGTCGCAGCGCAACATACTAATTTGAAATCAACCTGCGTATACTTCGCGGGTTTTTATGGCTGAACTTGGAAAGGTTAGCACTTTGCTGTCCACACTTTCCGGTGTTCGCACTTTTTCACCGTTCTTTTTTTATTGAACACACGTTGGAGAACTATCCGATGGCGGTTGAACGCACTCTTTCTATTATCAAGCCTGATGCAGTAGCTAAAAATGTTGTTGGTCAGATCATTGCGCGTTTCGAAAACGCTGGTCTGCAGGTTGTTGCAGCTAAAATGATCCACCTGTCTCAGGAGCAGGCTGAAGGTTTCTACGCAGAGCACAAAGAGCGTCCTTTCTTTGGTGATCTGGTTGCGTTCATGACTTCTGGTCCTGTTGTTGTACAGGTTCTGGAAGGTGAAAATGCAATTCTGGCTAACCGTGACCTGATGGGTGCAACTAACCCACAGGAAGCTGCTGAAGGCACTATCCGTCGTGACTTCGCAGAGTCTATCGACGCGAACGCTGTTCACGGTTCTGATTCTGCAGCTTCTGCAGAGCGCGAAGTAGCTTACTTCTTCAACGCTGACGAAATCTGCCCACGCGGTTAATTTCAGATGCGGGTCTGAATGAGACCGCTTCGGCAGACTGATTCAGGCCAAACACAAGCAGCCACCTCGAGTGGCTGTTTGTGGTTTTGTAAGCAGTGTTTCAACGCATTGTTTACAAAGGATTTTCGACTTCTTTCAGGTTGTTTTGTGGTCTTCTGCAGTGGTTTTTACCGCTTTAAAAAGCAGAAGGGTCCGTCAAACGAGCCACCTCACTTTTTACCGGTACGACGATATGAGCGAACAGACAAAAACCAATCTACTGGGTTTAACGACTCCTCAGATGGAGGCTTTTTTCGATTCTATCGGTGAGAAGCGTTTCCGTACCGCGCAGGTGATGAAGTGGATTCACCATTACGGTGTGGATAACTTTGACGATATGACCAATCTGAGCAAGGTGCTGCGGGCCAAGCTGAAAGAAGTTGCTGAAGTTCGTGGTCCGGAGATCGTCTATCAGGATTTCTCGGATGATGGTACCCGTAAATGGGTTCTCAAGGTTGATGGCGGCAGCTGTATCGAAACCGTTCTGATTCCGATGGATGAGAAGCGCCGCACTCTGTGTGTGTCTTCTCAGGTGGGTTGCTCTCTGGATTGCAGTTTCTGCTCCACTGGTAAGCAGGGTTTTCAGCGTAACCTGACACCGGCTGAAATTATCGGTCAGGTTTGGGTGGCGCAGCGTTCTTTTGGTCCCCGTACTGACAGCACAAATCGCCCGGTGACCAACGTGGTGATGATGGGCATGGGCGAGCCTCTGATGAACTTTGAACCTGTAATGTCCTCCATGCGCCTGATGCTGGATGATATGGGTTATGGTCTGTCCAAGCGTCGTGTCACTCTGAGTACCTCAGGTGTTGTGCCCCAGCTGGAGAAGATGATTGGTCAGATCGATGTCGCTCTGGCGATCTCTCTGCACGCACCGAATGATGAGCTGCGTAACGAGCTGGTGCCGATCAACCAGAAGTACCCGATTCATCAGCTGCTGGATACCTGTCAGCGCTATCTGGATACCCTAGGTGATAACCGTTCTATCACTATCGAATACACCCTGATTGCCGGTGTGAACGATCAGCCGCAGCATGCCGCGCAATTGGCGAAAGTGCTGCGTAAGCTGGATTGTAAGATCAACCTGATTCCGTTTAACCCCTTCCCGAACAACGACTACAAGCGTCCGAGCCGCAACGCTATTATGCGTTTTCGTGACTCTCTGATCGATGCGGGTTATGTGGTAACTGTGCGCAGTACCCGTGGTGACGACATTGATGCTGCCTGTGGTCAGTTGGTGGGTCAGGTAATGGATCGCACCCGTCGTAGCGCGAAATACGCCAACGGTGATCAGCTGATCCAGACCGTGGAAGTGGTTGATGCAACACAGAATCGTGATGCAGGCTAATGGAACTTTCCGCTGTCTTCAGTAAGATAGTTCTCCTCTGGTGCGACGATAACAGCTGATATAAAAGGATTCTAATGGCACTTCGAACCGACCCGATACGGAAAAAAGTGCACAAGTCACTCCATCTTCTGATGGTTATTTTTGCCTTGATACTGCTGGGCTGTTCCGCTCAACCGGAACAGCGATTGCAGAGTGAACCGGCGATTGAAAAGAGTGTCAATTCCTACACTCAGCTTGGTTTTGCCTATCTTGAGAGGGGTAACACGGATCGTGCTAAGCGCGCTTTTGTTAAAGCGCTCGAACTTGATGATGAATCCCCTGATGCCCTGCACGGCATGGCCTTGATCTACCAGCAGGAAGGTGAGAAAAAGCTCGCTCAGGATTATTTTGAAAGAGCACTTGATGAAGGTGGTCAGTTCTCAGTTGCCAGAAATAACTATGCCGCTTTTCTGTACGACCAGAAGCGTTATCAGCAAGCCTGCAAGCAATTAGAGATCACCGTTAGCGATACTCTCTATATGAATCGTCAGCTGGCCTTTGAAAACTTAGGCCTATGTCAGCTGCAGCTTAATCAGCCAGCTCAAGCAGAGTCCTCTTTTAAAAGAGCGCTGCAATTAGATCGTAACTCAGAGCGAGCCCTGTTAGAGTTAGCATCTCTGAAATATCTGCAAAACAGTCCTCTGGATGCATGGGGTTACTTACAGCAACATTTGAAAGTTGCCAAATCCTCTGAGCGGGGTTTAATGTTAGGCATCCGGCTGTCCGAGCAGCTTGGAAAAAACGCAGAGCGAAGCCGATATTTATCTGAACTGTCTCGGCTGAAGCAGGCGAAATAGAAAGAAAAGTCTACGACATAATAAAACGACGCAAACGAAAGAACCGAGACGCAAGGAATTTATCCGATCATGACCGATACTCTAGCCACTCAGGACGATATGCAGGCTGATGTTCAGCTTCCGGAAAACATGCCGGGCGAGCAGCTGAAAAAAGGCCGTGAGCGCATGCAGCTTAGCACCCGTGAAGTGTCTGAGCAGCTGAATCTGAAGCACTCTTTTGTGCAGATGATCGAAGATGATAATTACAGCGCTCTGCCTGGTGCGACTTTTGTCCGTGGTTATCTGCGCGCTTATGCCAAATTGGTCGGTGTTGATGCGGAGTCTTTGGTCGACACTTATAATGCGAATTTTAACGAAGAACCAAAACCGGAAGAGCGCTATAAGCCGGTTGATACGATCAGGCCCCAGCGCAGCTTTTCTGACCCGTTGATCAAGTACACCACTCTGGCCGTTGTCGCTGCGCTGATTGCTCTGTCGATTATGTGGTGGCAGAGTCGCAACGGTGCTGAACCTCTGAGCCTGATTCAGAGTGATACCGTGACGGTTGAAACCTCTGAAGGCGAAACCATTATTGCCCAGATGGATCTGTCTGGTGCAGAAGAAAACCCGATCGCAGAGCAGGTTGTTGCCGTAGAAGAAGGCGAATCGACAGAGGTTGCTTCTGATGATAGCGCCACTGAAAATAGCGAAGCAGCAAGCCCTGACGCAGCCGAAACCGTAGCTGTTTCTGAAGAACCTACACCTGAAGAGATCGGACAGTCTGCCATGGGGCAGGAGCGTTTCACCATCACCTTTACTGAAGAGTGCTGGGTTGAAGTGACTGATGGTCGTGATATCAAGGTCGTTGCCAACCTGAAGCAAGCAGGGGAAGAGTCTGTTGTTGAAGGTCTGCCACCATTCAAACTGATGATAGGTAATGCCGGTGGTGCGACCGTGACTTATCAGGGAGAGGTGGTTGATCTTAAACCGCACACTAACCGAAATAATATTGCGCGCTTTACTCTGGGTGAATAATAAAACCGGATGGTGACGCTGAGCGACATTCGATTAAAATAGGGGGCTTTAAATGCCCCTTTTTCCGATCGGGCTCTGGTCAATTTATTGGCCGGAGCTTTGCTGTTTTAAGACCGACACAGAAATGAGTAAGCATTTCTGTATGATGTCGGTTATTGGCAGGGTTGGTGAGGCAAAAGGGTAAGCTGCTTCATGTTTGCGATAATCATTACTGTCACATGCGGTTGTTAATAAAGCTTGTGAAAAAATAAGTTCAGAAAGACCGGTTTTCTGGAAACGGTTTTTGCCAGAAGTTTTGAATAGTTAGTACGACCGTTTGTTAAAGAGAGAGACAATTCCGTGCATTTTGAATCCCCGATCAAACGCCGTAAGTCCCGTCAGATTATGGTAGGTAATGTGCCTGTAGGTGGCGATGCGCCCATCTCGGTACAGAGTATGACCAACACCGAAACCTGTGATGTTGACGCGACTGTCGGGCAGATTCGTCGTCTGGAAGAAGCGGGTGCGGATATTGTACGTGTTTCCGTGCCTTCCATGGAGGCCGCGGAGGCTTTCGGTAAAATCCGTAAACAGGTCAATTTGCCGTTGGTAGCGGATATCCATTTTGATTACCGCATCGCCCTGAAAGTGGCGGAGCTGGGTGTTGATTGTTTGCGTATCAACCCAGGTAATATCGGCAGCGATGACCGGGTGCGTCAGGTTGTTGATGCCGCCCGTCACCATGGTATTCCAATTCGTATCGGTGTGAATGCAGGCTCACTGGAGAAAGAACTGCAGAAGAAATATGGCGAACCAACACCGGATGCTCTGGTGGAATCCGCCATGCGCCACATTGATATTCTTGACCGACTTGATTTTCAGGACTTCAAACTGAGTCTGAAAGCATCTGATGTCTTTATGACCGTGGCTGCATATCGTAAAATTGCCAGCCAGATTGAGCAGCCCCTGCATCTCGGTATTACCGAAGCGGGTGGCCTGCGTTCCGGCACCGTTAAATCGTCGGTGGGTCTGGGCATGCTGCTGATGGACGGTATCGGTGACACTATCCGTGTTTCTCTGGCTGCGGATCCGGTTGAAGAGATCAAGGTAGGCTTTGATATTCTGAAGAGCCTTAAGCTTCGCAGTAACGGTATTAACTTTATCGCCTGCCCAAGCTGTTCGCGCCAGAACTTCGATGTGATTGGCGTGATGAACGAGCTGGAAACCCGTCTGGAAGATGTGCGTACACCGCTGGATGTTGCTGTGATTGGTTGTGTTGTTAATGGTCCCGGCGAAGCGAAAGAAGTTGCTCTGGGGTTGACCGGTGGTTCGCCAAACCTGGTTTATATCGATGGCAAACCGGCACAGAAACTGGGTAATGACAATCTGGCCGCAGAGCTTGAGCAGATGATTCGTGAGCGCGCCCGCTTAAAAGAAGAGGCTGATGCTCAGCTGATCGCCAAAAGCTGATTCGCTTTTAGCGTCTGAAACGAGCAGTGCCGGCACTGCTCGTTTTTTATGGTCAGCACAAACGCTCCTTTGAGGATGCGTTCAATAAGATTTTCCGTAGCCGGCTGTTCACCGCCGCTGCGATACCCGATTGAAAAGACAGTATTTAGGAATTGATTTTGGCTAAGAAAATTCAGGCTATCCGTGGGATGAACGACATCCTGCCGGAACAAAGTGCCGTTTGGCAGTATCTGGAAGCAACCGTTGCTGATCTTCTGAAGCGATACAGCTATCAGGAAATCCGTATGCCGATCGTTGAACAGACTGCTCTGTTTAAACGCTCTATCGGCGAAGTAACCGATATTGTCGAAAAAGAGATGTACACCTTCGAAGACCGTAACGGTGACAGCCTGACGCTGCGCCCGGAAGGTACCGCGGGCTGTGTGCGTGCCGGTGAGGAACATGGTCTGCTGTACAACCAGATTCAGCGTCTTTGGTACAAGGGCCCTATGTTCCGTCACGAACGCCCACAGAAAGGTCGTTACCGTCAGTTCCACCAGATCGGTGTGGAAACCTTCGGTATGGCTGGTCCGGATATTGATGCCGAGCTGATTATTCTGAGTGCCCGTCTGTGGAAAGAGCTGGGTCTGTATGATTCCGTGACTCTGGAGCTGAACTCTCTGGGCTCTTCAGAGGCCCGTGCTGAATACCGTACTGCGCTGGTTGAATTCCTCTCTGCCCGTAAAGATGAGCTGGATGAAGACAGTCAGCGTCGTCTGGAAAGCAACCCGATGCGTATTCTGGACAGCAAAGACCCAAATACTCAGGCGCTGCTGGATGGTGCACCGGTATTTGAAGATTACATCGATCAGGAATCCAAAGAGCACTTCGAGCAGCTGTGCAGCATGCTGGATGCCGCGGGTATCGAATACAAGCTGAACCCGCGTCTGGTTCGTGGTCTGGATTACTACTGCAAAACCGTATTTGAGTGGACCACAACGGAACTGGGCTCTCAGGGTACTGTCTGTGCAGGTGGTCGTTACGATGGCCTGGTTGAACAGCTGGGTGGTCGTGCGACGCCGGCAGTTGGTTTTGCCATGGGTATCGAGCGTCTGATTCTGATGCTGCAAACCCTGGATGTTATCCCGGATTACGTCAGCAACCAGCCGCAGATCTTTATTGCAGCGGTTGGCGAAGGTATGGCGACCCACGGTCTGCTGCTGGGTGAGATGCTGCGTGAGAAAACCAACTACCGTACCCAGATGCATTGCGGTGGCGGCAGCTTTAAAAACCAGATCAAAAAAGCCGACAAGAGCGGTGCGGCCATTGCACTGATTCTGGGTGAGAATGAAGTAACTAACGGTGAAGTTGCCGTTAAATTTCTGCGTGAAGCTCGCGATCAGGAGACCGTTAGTATTTCCGGTCTGATCGACTTCCTGCAGGATGCCGGGCTGTAAGCAGCCAGATTAACACTATCGATTGGGCCTTTTCCGGAAACCTAAGGCCCATTACAGGATGACATTGCCACAGGAGATATCCGGTGTCTGATTTACGTACCGAAGAAGAACAGATTGAACTGATGAAAAGATGGTGGGCGGACAATGGTAAGTCCCTCATTATAGGGCTGGTTCTGGCGGTTGCAGCTGTGGGTGGCTGGAAGTGGTGGCAGGCAGATCAGCAGGCTAAGGCAGAAGCTGCTTCTTCAGCTTATGAGCAGCTGATCGATGTGATGAACAAGCCTGAGCTGACCGAAGAAGAACAGGCTACCGCTAAGCATCTGGCTGTTACCCTGCAGGAAGAGCACAAAGGTTCTCTGTACGCGGATTACGCGGCACTGTTTGAAGCTAAATTGTTAGTGGATGCTGATCAGTTTGATGCAGCGGCGGCAGTATTGAAAAAACTTAACAGCGAAACTGAGAATGCCATCATCAAAGAAGTGTCTGGTGTGCGTCAGGCGCAGGTTCTTTGGCAGCAAGGCAGTAATCAGCAGGCGCTTGATCTGCTCAAAGCGCTGAAAACAGATGCTTACAAAGGTAATGCGGAGGAGCTGAAAGGCGACATTCTGACCGAGATGGGTGACAAAGAAGCAGCCCGTACTGCTTATGAAAGTGCCAAAGCGGCTTTCGCGGCATCTGGCGTAGCCCGTCCGGTTATCGATATGAAACTGGCAGATCTGGGAGCCTGATATGTTGCGCTGGCTGACCCCGGTTCTTGCCCTGTTGCTGACGGCTTGTGGCAGTTTGCCTGAGCCCCAGTATCCACCAAAAGATCTCACCAGTTTTGATGAGAAAGTTGAGCTGGATATTGTCTGGCAGGATTTTGCAGCCAAAGGGCCGGGTGAGCTGGGCTATCTGCTGCCGCCTGTGATTGCCGAAGGTAAAATTTACGGCATCGACCGTGACGGCAACCTGACGGCCTGGAATGCTGATAAAGGTGAATTCCTGTGGGAAGCAAACCTCGACAGCGGTGCCAGCTCAGGTCTTAGTTATAATCAGGGGCAGCTTTATTTAGGCACCCAGAACGGTGAGGTGATCGCCTTATCCGCTTCCGGTGGGCAGGTTTTATGGCGTACCCGTCTGAGCACTCAGGTGCTTACGCCGCCTCAGGTTAATACTGCAGCCCATCAGGTTGTGGTGCAGACCGCAGACGGCAAGGTATCGGCACTGGACGAGCGCACCGGCCGCACCCTATGGAACTACGAAAGCTCTGAGCCTCTCCTGACGCTGCATGGCACGGCAACCCCTCTGGTTGTTCCTTCTGCAACCTTTGCCGGTTTTGCCAATGGCCGGGTTGTTGCACTGGATAACCGTAATGGTCAGTTAGCCTGGGATGTACGTGTGGCCGTTCCATCCGGTCGTACCGATATTGAGCGTCTGGTGGATGTTGATGGCCAGCCGCTTCTGACCAGCAAAGGCATGCTGGTGGTGACCAGCTATCAGGGCCGTCTGATTGCACTGGACCCTTCCAGTGGACGCGGTATCTGGGAGCGTAAAGATTCAAGTTTTTATCCGGCAGTAGAGGGCTTTGGCAATATTCTCTACGTGGATGAAGCAAGCAATATTGTCGCGCTGGATGCGCGCTCTGGTGGTGTGCTCTGGAATCAGGATGCGCTGAGCGGCCGCCGTCTGACCGCTCCAGTGATCTGGGGCGATACCCTGGCTGTGGGAGATTATGAAGGCTACGTCCATCTGATCTCGCTGGCCGATGGCCACGTGGTGGGCCGCATCCAGGCGGATGCCAGCGGTATTGAACAACCGCTGATCATCACGGAGAACACCTTATACGCTGTAGCCGTGAATGGCCGTCTGATGGCGATCCGCCGTCAGTAAGACCGCAAGATTAAAGGCTCGGGTGATGATCCTGACAGCCTGATTGCAGAGACTGTAGCGTGACACTTTTTGTGTATGCCCAATGCATGCACCTGTTGAAGAACTGAAGATACCTGAATGAATCCTGTTATTGCCCTGGTGGGCCGCCCAAATGTGGGCAAATCAACACTGTTTAACCGCCTGACCCGTAGTCGTGACGCTCTGGTTGCTGACTTTGCCGGTCTGACCCGTGACCGTAAATATGGCGAGGGCAAAGTCGGTGGTAAGCCTTATATCGTGATTGATACAGGCGGTATCAGTGGCGATGAGAACGGTATCGACTCCGCAATGGCGGGGCAGTCACTGCTGGCGATTGAAGAAGCAGATATCGTTCTGTTTCTGGTGGATGGTCGCGCGGGCCTGACTGCAGCGGATCAGATGATCGCTCAGCACCTGCGTGAAAAGGGCAAAGATGCCTGGCTGATCGTGAACAAAACCGATGGTTCTGATCCGGATGTGGTTGTTGCTGAATTCTACGCACTGGGCATGGAGCGTAATCCGATCGCAATCGCTGCGGCTCATGGCCGTAACGTAACCGCGATGATTCAGCATATTCTGGAGCCTTTCCCGGAGCCGGATGAAGAGGAAGAACTGCACGACCAACTGAAACACAAGGGTGTTCGCATCGGTGTTATTGGTCGTCCGAATGTGGGTAAATCCACACTGGTAAACCGTATTCTGGGTGAAGAGCGTGTGGTGGTTTATGACCAGCCGGGAACCACCCGCGATGCGATCTCGATTCCTTTTGAGCGTGATGGAAAGGAATACACTCTGATCGATACTGCAGGTATCCGTCGCCGTAAGAATGTTACTGAGATTGCAGAGAAATTCTCTATTATCAAAACACTGGAAGCGGTACGTGAATGTAACGTAGCCGTGATGGTGATTGATGCTCGCACCGGTATTGTAGAGCAGGATCTGCACCTGCTGGACTTCGTGCTGCAAAGCGGCCGTGCTCTGGTGATCGCGGTGAACAAGTGGGATGGTCTGGATACTGACGTTAAAGACAAGATCAAAGAGGATGTGGATCGCCGTCTGGGTTTTGTAAACTACGCTGATGTTCACTTTATCTCAGCGCTGCACGGCACAGGTGTGGGTCATCTGTATAAGTCGATCAACAGCGCTTTTGATTCTGCGATGAGTCATTGGCAGACCAATCGTCTGACCACGATTCTGGAAGACGTAGTCAAAGAGCACCAGCCGCCGATTGTACGTGGCCGTCGTATTAAGCTGCGTTATGCCCACCAGGGTGGTAAGAACCCACCGATTATTGTGGTGCACGGTAGCCAGACTGACGCACTGCCGGAAAGCTATAAGCGTTACCTGACCAATACCTTCCGTAAGGTACTGAAGGTTAAAGGTACGCCGATCCGTTTTGAATTCCGTACCGGTCACAACCCTTATGACAACAGTGATAAGGATGACCGTCAGAAGGCGAAAGATCGCCAGCTGAATCTGACCAAAGAAGCGCGTTCGGATCGTAAGAAACGCCGTTAAGTCTGCACCTTTGTTGCTGGAAAAAGAAACCCCGGTCACTTCAGTGACCGGGGTTTTTGTTTTGCAGGGCTGTTTGATGGCGCGACTGACGGGCTAAAGCCCGACCCACATTTTGATGGGGGGTAGGTCGTCCTTCAGGGCGTCATAACGGCTGCCTTCGGATAGTATTTTCTCAGTAATACTCACCGTTAGGATCGATCAGGGTGATATGTTCCTCATCGATCAGTCTTTCTACCAAGGCGAAAAACTCGGTGAAAGCGCGCAATGCTTCCAGCGGCTTAATCGGCTGGTTATACAGGACGTCACCCTGAATGGCCTGTTTGTTACGCTTGGTGGTATGTGTCATCAGGCGGTTTTCCAGCTTGGTGCCCTTAACTGTACGCATAATATCCACCAGTTGATCCCGGGATGCGGTATGCATCAGCGTCTGCATGCCCTTGCTGTCCATATGTGTCAGAGTGGTTAAAAGCTTACGACCCATATGGATAAAATTGGGTTCGCCCTGAGACTGAGGCGGGTTTAGCCCAAGTTGTTCATCCAGCTTGGAGATCAGCTCCATGGCATCAGCCAGTTCAAGCTGAATGGAGAAAAAGTCTTTGCTGATTTTGTAACGGTGTTCGCCCAGTGTGAAAACTTCAAAACTCATCGTGCTACTCCTGATCGATCAGTGCCGGTGCTTAAACCAGAACCGGGCCAGAGCCCTTTGAAGATTCCGGGGCTTTCTTTTTCTGTAAACCTTTAACGACTTCAATCACCAGCTGTGCTGTCTTGCGGGCGTCAGCCGGTGCAATATGATCGGGTTTAGCAGGTTTGAGTTTTTCCAGCATAGGCGCAGGAATCAGCTTGTGGAATTTACCCAACAGGCTGGATTCAGACATCTCTTCACAGATAAACCAAAGCTTAGCCAGTTGGCGGGGCGGAACCTGTTTGAAGACAGCAAACAGGGCTTTTTCGGGGAAGCTATCCAGCTTTTTCAGCAGCTGGCGGATAAAGGCGGCGTCGGTGCTGGCTGCCAGCGCTACTGGTGCGGCATCAGCATTATCTTTGATATTCATTCGTGGCGGGCGGATCTCGCCTTCATCGGTCATGCGCTCGATGGTACGGATCAGCCCCTGAATGCGTTCGTTAACTTCCCAGAGTGGCTTAAGCGGCAGTTTTTCTGCGTTCTGAGTCAGGCGGTCAATCTCACGTCGACCGAGTGATTTTTCCAGCTTGGCCAGCAGGCTGTCCATCTGTTTACTTTGGGCCAGGCGGTAAAGCAGGGTGAAATCGTATTCGCGTAACAGCAAGGCCAGTTCGTTGTCGTTGAACTGCTCAAGATGAGCCAGAGCCGGCAGCAGGCGCTGAAACTGGCTGCGGGCCTCTTCCCAGCGGGACTTCGGATGCAGGGCAAACTGCTCTACCTGAGCGACCAGAGCGTCGCGCATCTCCTGACAGGACTGTTCCGGGAGGAGTAACTGACTTTCCGCCAGTTGTATCTCTAACCTGTGCCCTGACACGGGTTTCACCTTGATCTGCATCTGTTTCTTCCTAACGCTGAGTCATTATGTTTATTCTGCCACGGAGCCGCGGAACTATGCACTCTTATATCATTTCATTTTAAGGGCATCTTATCACTTCTGCACCACTATTCCGGTGACGATTCTTTGGCCTTTGGTTACGGCACCGTATTGCTGGTTTTTAAGGGGATTGAGCACCATTACCGTGGGTATTGCTGGTAGGTCAGAGGGGGATTCGTTAGAATTACGCTCTTGTTTTGTACACACCCTTTTCAAGATGCCCTTTACCTGACGGTAGCGTTAACAGCCTATCGGTTAAGTTGAGCATCTGAGGTGCTGAATTATTTGCCTGTGCAGAGTGCATTCAGATTAACAGGCTGCACTTTAATTATTTGTAAGTTGTGAGCTTCAAGCATCATGTTAGAAATCAATCCGATCAATAACCTCATTAAGGACCTGTCTGAGCGGACAGACGTTCTTAGGGGGTATCTTTGACTACGCTGAAAAGAAAGACCGCCTAGAAGAAGTTAACCGCGAGCTGGAGCAGCCGGAAGTCTGGAATGAGCCTGAGCGGGCTCAGGCGCTGGGTAAAGAGCGTGCCAGTCTTGAGCTGGTTGTTGAGACCATCGACAATCTGGATACCGGCCTTGCCGATGCCCAGGATCTGCTGGATATGGCGGTTGAAGAGAACGACGAAGGCACCGTTGAAGAGGTTCAGGCTGAACTCGACAGTCTGAAAGAGCAACTGGAGAAACTGGAGTTCCGCCGTATGTTCTCCGGTGAGATGGATGCCAGTAACGCCTATCTGGATATTCAGGCCGGTTCCGGCGGTACTGAGGCTCAGGACTGGGCCAATATGATGCTGCGTATGTTCCTGCGCTGGGGCGATGCCCACGGCTTTAAAACAGAGCTGATCGAAGTATCCGCCGGTGAAGTTGCCGGTATCAAGAGTGCCACCGTTCGCTTTGAAGGCGAATATGCCTATGGCTGGCTGCGTACCGAAACCGGTGTACACCGTCTGGTGCGTAAATCCCCATTCGACTCTGGTGGCCGTCGTCATACCTCTTTCTCCTCGGTGTTTGTTTCCCCGGAGATCGATGACAGCTTTGAAGTGGATATCAACCCGGCGGATCTTCGTGTGGATACCTACCGCTCCTCCGGAGCCGGTGGTCAGCACGTAAACACCACCGACTCTGCGGTACGTATTACCCACGAGCCGACCAACGTGGTGGTGTCCTGTCAGACTGAGCGTTCACAGCACGCGAACAAAGACCGTGCGATGAAGCAGCTGAAAGCGAAATTGTATGAGCTGGAAATGCAGAAGCGTAATGCTGAGAAGCAGGCGCTGGAAGATACCAAGTCTGATATCGGTTGGGGCAGCCAGATTCGTTCCTACGTACTGGATGACTCCCGTATTAAAGATTTGCGTACCGGCGTTGAGAACCGTAACACTCAGGCGGTTCTGGACGGTGACCTGGACCGCTTTATCGAAGCGAGCCTTAAGCAGGGGCTTTAACCGACCGGTTATCGCCTTTGCCGTTTTATGTGAGAGCGCCGACAAAAGTTGGCGCTGAATATCCGATTGATTCATGTTTTGGATGATAGAGACCCATGGCTACAGAACAGCAGCAAGACACTCCCTTAGATAGCGCAGCCGCGGCAGCAGAAGAGAACAAACTGATCGCAGAGCGTCGCGCCAAGCTGGCTGAGCGTCGCGAAAAAGGCAACGCTTTCCCGAACACCTTCCGCCGTGATGCCCTGGCATCTGAACTGCAGGCTGAGCTGGGTGATAAGGATAAGGAAGAGCTGGAGCAGCTGAACCGTAAGGCATCTGTTGCTGGTCGTATCATGCGTATGCGTGGTCCTTTCATCGTTATTCAGGACATGAGCAGTCAGATTCAGCTCTACGTGGACAAGAAGAATCTGCCGGAAGAGGTTCGTGCTGACATCAAGAGCTGGGACTTTGGTGACATCGTGGGTGCATCGGGTCCGGTTCACAAGTCCGGTAAAGGCGATCTGTATGTTTACATCGAAACGTGTGAACTGCTGACCAAATCTCTGCGTCCGCTGCCGGATAAGTTCCACGGCCTGACCGATCAGGAGATGCGTTACCGTCAGCGTTATGTGGACCTGATCATGAATCAGGAATCCCGTAAGGCGTTTGAAATCCGCGCTAAAGTGGTTAGCGGTATCCGTAACTACCTGAGCCAGCGTGGCTATATGGAAGCGGAAACGCCTATGCTGCAGGTGATTCCGGGTGGTGCAACCGCGCGTCCGTTTGTGACCCATCACAACGCACTGGACCGTGATATGTTCCTGCGTATCGCCCCGGAGCTGTACCTGAAGCGCCTGGTTGTCGGCGGCTTCGAGAAAGTTTTCGAGATCAACCGTAACTTCCGTAACGAAGGTCTTTCTACCCGTCACAATCCTGAGTTCACCATGCTGGAGTTCTACGAAGCATACGCGGACTACAAGGACCTGATGGATCTGACCGAAGATATGCTGCGCACCATCGCTCAGGATGTACTGGGTGATACTGTTGTTCAGTATCAGGAAGACACCTATGACTTTGGTAAGCCATTTGTGCGCATGACCATGATCGAAGCGATCCTCACGCACGCGCCACAAATCACCGAAGAGAGCCTGCAGGATCTGGAATCCGCTAAGCAGGTTGCTGAATCCCTGAAGATCGACGTTAAACCGATCTGGGGTCTGGGTAAGATCCACACCGAGATCTTTGAAGAGGTGGCCGAGCATAAACTGATGCAGCCAACCTTCATCACAGAATATCCGGCTGAGGTTTCCCCTCTGGCCCGACGTAACGATGACAATCCGTTTGTTACCGATCGTTTTGAGTTCTTCGTGGGTGGTCGTGAGATCGCTAACGGCTTCTCGGAGCTGAATGATGCGGAAGATCAGGCTGAGCGTTTTGAGCAGCAGGTTGCCGAGAAAGACGCCGGTGATGACGAGGCGATGTACTACGATCAGGATTACATTCGTGCGCTGGAATACGGCCTGCCGCCGACTGCCGGTGAAGGTATCGGTATCGACCGTTTGGTGATGCTGTTCACCAATGCACCGTCCATTCGTGACGTACTGCTGTTCCCCCATATGCGCCCGGAAGCGGATTCTAAGTAATCCTCAGCCCCGGTATCCTCTGGATATCGGGGTTTTATTTATTGAGACGGCTTATTAGTTTGGTCAAGCGTGACCAAATGTTTTTTTCAGGTTCGCAAGAACTGTCTGGAGATACACAATGAAAATGCTGAATCGTTCTGCAATGACGGTAAAACTGACTCAGGCGTTTGTTGACTGGATCAACAACCTCGATGATGGCAGTGAGCCTTTAACCCTGGCAGATGTTAACGAAGAAGCAACAGTTTATCTGATTCCTGAAATTGAGGATGAAGACCAGCTTAATGATATGGTTCAGGAGTTCTGGCTGAATATTCTGGAGAATGAGCTGAAATCCTGGGAGGAAGATGAAGCGTCCTGGCCTGAGCTGACCTTTGAGCAGTTTGAGCAGTTTATCGAACTCTCTCCGGCCGTCATGGTGTTTGATCTGGATTATGAAAACAGCCTTAAGTCTGCCAGCATTGACGACCTGGAAGATTCTGCGGAATAACGTGAAACGTGCTGGCAACTAGGATCGTCAGTAGTACTGTAAATTAGCGGGCTGTAGCAAGGTAATAGGCGCGCACAGCAAAGCGAATAGCGATTAAAAAAGGGTAGCGGGAGCAAAACCATGTCCAGCGGAATTTTGTTAGGGGTGGTTCTGCCTGCTGCCCTTTTTATTATCATGCTCGGAATGGGTATGACTTTACGGCCAGCTGATTTTGGTCGTGTTTTCACTTTGCCGCGAGCGGTTCTGGTGGGGTTGACCGGCCAGATGCTGTTTGTGCCTCTCCTGGCGTTTGGAGTTGTGACCCTGTTTCAGCTGCCGCCGGAACTGGCTGTGGGCCTTATGGTGCTTTCTTTTGCACCGGGTGGTGCGACCTCGAATATGATGACCTTCCTCAGCCGTGGTGATGTTGCCCTTTCGATCACATTAACGGCTTTTGCTTCTGTTATCACACCTTTCACCATGCCGCTTCTGACTCAGTTGTCGCTGGATCACTGGATGGGGGCGTCCCAACCGATTGAGCTGCCGATTGCTCAAACCATGCTGCGTCTGTTTGTGATTACCGTTGTACCTGTGTCGATCGGCATGTGGCTACACGGGAAGAAACCGGAACTGAGTCAGAAGCTGGCTAAGGTGGTTAAGCCTCTGTCTATCGGTTTTCTGGCCATGGTTATCATTGGTATCGTCGCTAAGCACTGGACTCAGATGCCGGCGTTTCTGGCCGCTGTTGGCTGGCCGGTGATTGTTCTGAACAGCCTGGCTTTAGGTCTGGGTTATCTGTTTGCCCGGGTGAATGGCCTTAATGCGCCTCAGCAACTGACAATCGGGATTGAGGTGGGGGTTCAGAATGGCGGAACAGCTTTGCTGGTTACCGGTGCGATTTTGGGTAACAGCGTGATGTCAGTGCCGCCAGTGATCTACGGTATTCTTATGTGGGGGCCAAGTATGTTGTTTGGCCTCTGGTGGGGCAAACGCGTGCTTAATAGTCAGTCGGGTGTCGCAAGTCAGAGTTAAACCTTTGTTATGACTACGTTGAAATCCTCTTCTTCTCTGGGGCGCTGGCTGGGCTTAGCAGGTGTTGCCGGAGACGAAAATCAAAAGGCAAGACGCTGGGCGCAATGGCTGGAATGGCCGATGCTGTTTCTGGCGCTCTGGATGCTGATCACCTGGTATCTGAGTTTATCCGGGGAGGTTGAGCCACATTTTCATCGTACAACAGATGTTCTGATCTGGTTTTTCTTCTTGGGCGAAACCCTGCTGCTGACTGCTATTGTGGATCAGCGTTGGCGCTATATTCGCACCAACTGGATGAATCTGGTGATTCTGCTGTTGGGCCTGCCGATTCTTTGGGGTGATAGCTCCATGGCGAGTATTCTGCGGATACTTCGCGTGGTGCTGATTTTGTCGTTGCTGATGCCGATGGGATCGACGGTACACGCTATTCTGGCGCGGAATAATCTGGGTACGACACTTTTGGTCAGCGCGGTATTTGTTGTACTAGCAGGAACCCTGATCTCGATTATCGACCCGGCGATTGATACGCCCTGGAACGGCATCTGGTGGGCGTTGGTGACCATTACGACTGTGGGCTATGGCGATCTGGTGCCGATCAGTCCTGTCGGTAAGCTGGTAGGGGCTTTTCTGATTCTGATGGGGATCGGGCTTTTCTCTCTGCTAACGGCAAGCTTCTCGGTGTACTTCCTTTCTAAAGAGGAAGAAGAGGTGATCGACAAGGAGTCTGAATTGCTTCGTCGGATCGATCGCATGGAGTCCCGACTGGGCAGGCTGGAGGATAATATCAGCCGAATGCTGGAGTTTCAGCGTCAGATTCTGCAGGAGCATAGCCTGCAGCAAGAGTTTGAAATAGGTCTGGAGCAATCTGAAAAAAACCTTCAGAAGCACCCTGTCAGACAAGGTCAGAAACAGCAGGAGGCTCAACAGTTTGAAGCTGATGAGCCTCCGTTTCCGCCTTCGGACTCAGATAGTAGCAGTAAGGCCTGACTCAGGTCCGATGACTGATTTCAGTCATCGTCCAGATCATCAAAGTCATAATAATCGTCGATATTACGCTTGAGCATTTTCTGTTCAAGGCGGTCTTCGATCAGACGGCGTTTATCCAGTGACGATGCCTTTTTACTCAGTTCCCTTTCTTCGTCATCCGCTGCAATAGCATCGTCGGCGTCATCAAAAATATCATCGGTATCATCAAAGGATACGTCTTCACGGCCCATTGATAAGTCTCTCCAGAAAAAAGGTTTATTTTCGGTGCTTATATAGACGGAAAATTATTTCTGGTAAAGAAAAAAATAAGGCTCCGATAAAAAAAATTACCGGAGCCTTCAGTATGTAAAGAGGACTAATTGAGAATAATGGCTGCTAACGTCTGAAAAATATCTGTTTTATTCGACGATAAAGGCATCTTCGATATCTTTGGCTTCAAAGGCTTGCGGCACCTGAAATGCCGAGGCAGGGATGCTTAGGGTCTGAACGTCGGTCAGCCGATATTCATCCTGGGCACTTAATGGGTAAGTCCGCATGATAGAGACCGGCAGCTGATTTTTGCTGTTCATAACAAATAAAAGTTCTGTGGCGTCACCAGGGTTTAGCTGCTGATGTACACTGCTGGAAAAATTATGGAAGGATTCCAGGGTGTTCATAGCGTCATCAGGAATGCCTACTTCCGATGAGTTTGCGACACACAGTTTAGCTTGGGTTTCACCATTAACCTGAGCTTCGATCATCTGGCAGTTGTAGCCGTTCACTTCCTGCTCACTGTTCATCGGCTGATATTCAACTAACTGTTTTTCCGGTGCTTCAGCCAACTGCTGGATCTGCTCAAGGATCTCAGCCATCTGCTCTTTCTCTTCTTCGTTGGCGACCTTCATACCGGCTTCCAGCTCAGCCATGATAGCGCGACGGGTCACTTCAATCTGCTCAGACAGACTTTCAAGGGTTTCACGATCCAGAATGCTGTAACTGCGCTTCTCACTGTCTACCAATGTCATATGCTGACGCTTCACATCGAACAGCATGAAGAACTCAGGAGCCATAGGGTTTTCAAAACGGATGAAGTCTTCACTAACCAGAATGGTGCTGCGATGTTCAGGGGTTGCCTGAGACTGATAGGTCAGGCTGATGTCCGCCATGGCCATAGAGCTGATACCGAAAGTTAAAGCTGCACCCAGGCGGGTTACCAATGTAGGAATTTTCATAAAACAAACTGATCCTTGATGATAAAAGCGATGTCATGCCGATAGCAGATCCCTGTACCGGTACCGAAAAACTGCGTCTGATTTTTATCTAAGCCGGATTATGAGCCGCAAACGCATGGATACCTGAGTCCCAAAAGCTTTTTTTGCACCGTTAAAACAAGCCACCAAAAGCCTAGTAGCGGTGTATGTTACTGTAAATAGACAATATACTTAAGCGACAAATAGCGTCCATTGGTAAGCGGGGGCGTCTGTGAATACCCACGAGATTACCTGAGTGTCATTTCTTCCGTTCGCCAACGGCTGTATAGAAGGATTTTACTGTGCAAATAAGCGATACCCACTCTATGGGCCTGATGGCTATAGCGCTCTCGCTGGGGCTTTTAATTGGTGTTGAACGGGGCTGGCGAACCCGTGAGATGCAGGATGGATCCCGTATTGCAGGTTTAAGAACATACGGTTTGATCGCTTTATTGGGGGCTGTGGGCTCTTTGCTTTCAGAAGAGCTGGGTGGCTATCTTTTGGGTATCTTTTTTCTTGGACTGACCGGGGCACTTACCGCCTCATATATTCAGCATCAGAAGAGGCCCGGTAATGATGTCTCTCTGACTTCTCTGATCTCTGCTTTGCTGGCTTTTAGTTTTGGTGCATTAGTGATGCAGGGTTATCCGGTAGAGGCGTCTGCTGCGGCCGTGGTGACAACCCTGCTACTTAGTCTTAAAAGTGTGCTGCATCGCTGGCTTTGGCTGCTGGAGAAAAAAGAGTTATGGGCCGCCCTGGAGCTTCTTATTATCTCTGTTGTGGTACTGCCGATTCTGCCGGATAAGGCGATGGGGCCCTGGCAGTCGCTGAACCCCTATGAGATCTGGTGGATGGTGGTGCTGATCTCCAGCATCTCTTTTGTCGGTTACTTCGCCATGAAGATTGCCGGAGCCAGAAAGGGGATTATGCTCACGGCACTTTTTGCTGGTCTGGTTTCTTCTACCGCACTTACCCTACAGTTCTCGCGGATGGCGCGGGAGTCAAAGCAGGCGACTCCTCTTTTAGCCGCAGGCATTCTTTTCGCCTGCGGCACCATGTTTCCCCGTGTACTTTTGGTGGCCGGAGTGATTAATCCGGATCTGGTGTCTTTGTTACTGGTGCCAGTACTGGTGATGATGGCTGTGGTTTATCTGCCTGCTCTGTTTTTACTTTACCGGGGAAATCAGACGGTTCCTAATGATGTCGCTCCACCCTCAAAACCGCTCTCATTGGCTTCTGCGCTTAGTTTTGGTGCCTTATTGGCGGTTATTTTACTGTTGAGTAGTGCGTTAAAGGATAGTGTAGGGGATGCGGGGATTCTGATTCTGGCGGCGGCTTCAGGTGTTGCCGATGTTGATCCGATCAACCTATCCCTTTCCGGTATGAGTCGTGATGATGGGCTTGCATTGGATGTGGCTGTTCTGGGGATTGTTATTGCAGCTATTGTTAATTCTGTCCTCAAGGGGAGCATGGCCGCTATGATTGGTGGCCGAGCCCTGGCAGTTCAGGCTACAGCGCCACTTTGGCTGGCTTCGGCTATTGGTGGTGTAGTGGCACTGCTGGTCTGACGTGTTTGTTCTGGTTGCCGTTCTGTTGCGACCTTTACCGAACGCCTTGCTGACAGAAAAGAACCGTTTACTGACCGCAAGTAAAAAGAAGGGCTGTAGGGCAAAATGATCAACATAAAAAAACGGCATGATAGATAACTATCATGCCGTTTTGCGTAACAGAAAGCGCTGAAGCTGATCAGGTTAGGACGCTGCCATTACCTGTACAGGCAGTTCGCCTTCTTTCAGATCCAGACCCAGCAGAGTACGGATATCTGCAGGATTTTTCAGCAGGTCACGCAAGGTGTATTCATCAACCACGCTCAGGAAAGCATCGCGTGCTTTCTTCAGCATAGGCTTCATATCGCATGAACCTGTTAATGGGCAGATCAGCTTTTCACAGTCGACGATTTCCAGCGAGGTTTCGAAGTCACGAACCATCTTACCAATGGAAATCTCTTCCGCTTCCATATTGATGCGCATGCCGCCATACTTACCGCGAACGGTTTGGATATAGCCCAGCTGACCCAGCTTGTGAACAATCTTCATCAGGTGATTGCGCGAGATCTCAAAATGGTGCGCGATATCACTGATCGTTACCAGTTCGTCAGACTGCTGAACACCCAGGAACATCAGAACCCGGATGGCGTAATCTGTTTGACGGGTAAGTTGCATGATGCACGACCCCCTATAGTTCCTAATTTAAGCCCTGTGATATCTTCCTGCCATTCCATGCAGGATTACTCACTCTATGACAACAATTCTAACACGCTATTGCTGTCTGCATTGTATATCTTTGCAATCAAATGCAGCTTTTTATGTACAACTTGGCGACAAAGTGTGACCTGTTTAACATTATTTCAAGCTAAGACTCTAATTTAATTGATAAAAGGAGCATTTGTGAACCTTCGTAACGTACTGCTACTGGCCTTAGCTTCCGCCCTTGCTATGTCCGCAGCCCCGGTTGTGATCTTTATCGGTGGACTTATCGGAGGTGATTTAGCTCCTGATCCGAGATTGGCGACACTACCTGTTGCTTTCATGGTTATTGGCACAGCGCTGAGTACTATTCCGGCTGCCATGATTATGCAACGTCTGGGACGTAAGCGAGGCTTTATGCTTGGTGCCACTGGCGGTGTTCTTGCCAACTTGTTGGCTGCATTTGCATTAAGCATCCATTCTTTTGCGCTGTTTGTGACAGCAACTGCGCTGGTTGGTTTCCATCTGGCGTTTGTTCAGCAATACCGTTTTGCTGCTGCTGAAAGCGCTTCCAGAGAACAGACCGGTAAAGCGATCTCTTTTGTGCTGGTTGGTGGTGTGATCGCCGCTTTTATCGGCCCGGAGCTAGCACAGGTTGCAGCGAACTGGTTTGAACAGAAGTTTGTTGGCTCCTTTGTGGTGCTGGCTGGCCTGATTTTGTTGGCCCTGATGCTTCTGTTAATGATTCGTCCCACCAAGACGCTGAGCGCCGAAGAGGATGAGCATCATAAACCTTCCGTAAAAACCCTGCTGAGTCGTCCTGGTTTTTTTATTGCCGTATTAGGTGGTGTAACAGCGTATGCCGTGATGAGTTTTATTATGACGGCAACGCCGATCAGCATGCATGTGATGGACGGCCACTCCCTTGAAGCAACAGCACGGGTTATCCAGAGCCATGTTGCTGCTATGTATCTGCCCTCTCTGCTGACCGGCCTGATTATTGGGTCCTTAGGTGTCAGTCGGGTAATGGGGTTGGGGACTTTGTTGCTTTTAGGCTGCAGTCTGGTGGCGTTAAGTGGCCATGGTGTGATGCATTATTGGTGGGCGTTAGTGCTTTTGGGAGTAGGCTGGAACTTCCTTTTTGTGGGCTCAACGACTCTTTTGACTCGCTATTATGCGCATAAAGAACGCTTTAAGGCTCAGGCGGTTAATGACTTTGCCGTCTTTGGTCTTCAGGCAATGGCATCATTATATGCCGGGCAGGTGATCCATGGCTTGGGTTGGCAGTGGGTAAATCTGTTACCAATTCCAATTTTGGGTATTATGCTGGTCTCTCTTTGGTGGCTGAGTTTGCGCCATAAACAGGATGCGAACAAAGCAATTCAATCCTGATACGCAAATTTTGTGCTGCCTGTAACAATATGTAGCGCCATTTTGCGCTAAGATTGGGTATTACAGGCGCTGAAGGTATTTTTAGTCAGGTCATTTTATTCTCTGAGGTGCAGATAAATGATATGTTTAGCCCCAGAGTGAGACTCCGAAAATCAATTTTTCTGAGTAGAAACAGCAGAGTAGAAATAGGGGCGGTACGCAGTCAGAGCGTGCCCGACAAAGAGACAGGAGAGGCTGATGTCAGGTCAAAAGTTCCGACTGGTTACCCGCAGTGATTTTGACGGTCTGGTATGTGCAGTGCTGCTTAAGCATCTGGATATGATTGAAGATATTTTATTTGTGCATCCTAAGGATATGCAGGATGGCAAAATTGAGATTACAGGTTCGGATATCACCACCAACCTGCCTTACGTAAAGGGTTGCCACCTGGCCTTTGACCACCATTTGAGTGAGACCCTGCGTAATGACAGCAGTATTGATAATCATATTATTGATCCTGAAGCGCCTTCCGCGGCTCGTGTGGTTTATGACTACTACGGTGGTGCGGACAAGTTCCCGGCTTCCTGGAACGATATGATGGAAGCGGTAGACAAGGGCGACTCTGCGCAGTTCAGCCGTGATGAAATTCTGAAGCCGGAAGGCTGGGTGCTGATGAACTTCCTGATGGATGCCCGTACCGGCCTGGGGCGTTTCCGCGAGTTCCGCATCTCTAACTACCAGCTTATGATGCAGCTGATCGACTACTGTGCACATCACGACATCGATGACATCCTCAAGCTGGAAGATGTGAAAGAGCGTGTTGAGCTCTACTTCGAACAGGAAGCGAAAGCAGTTGAACAGATCAAACGCTGCAGCACTGTTCACGGTAATCTGGTGGTTCTGGATCTGCGTGAAGAAGAGACTATCTGGGCAACAAACCGCTTTATGATTTACGCCCTGTATCCTGAGTGCAATATCTCCATCCACGTACTTTGGGGTCTTAAGCAGCAGAACACCGTGTTTGCTGTGGGTAAATCGATTCTGGATCGCAGCTCTAATACTAATGTTGGCGAACTTTGCCTGCAGTATGGTGGTGGCGGTCACATGAACGCCGGTACCTGTCAGGTTGATAACGATAAAGCTGCAGAATCTCTGGACGCTATTATCGCTAAGATCAACGCTGACGGCTGATCTGTCTGTCGTTTAAGCGACTCCAGATAAAAGTCTTTAAAAGCGTACTGCAAGCCTTCGGTTCTGTGAGCCGAAGGCTTGCTTGTTTCTATCGCCATCAAAGATCACCCACTCATCTAAAGATGCTGAATCCATCCTTCGGAGAGACCCATGTCAGACCAAAACGCCCGAGAGATTGCACAATCTCAGCCCAAGCCCAAAATCACCATCTATTACTGCACCCAGTGTAACTGGATGCTGCGGGCGGCGTGGATCGCACAGGAGATTCTTTACACCTTCAGTGATGATCTGCAGGAAGTGGCCCTGGCACCGTCAACGGGTGGTCGTTACGAGATCTGGCTGGAAGAGACACTGCTTTGGGAGCGCAAAGCCGATGGCGGCTTCCCGGAATCAAAAGCAATTAAGCAGCGGATTCGGGATGCAATCGATCCGGAGCGTTCCCTGGGGCATTCCGATAGTCCGGTGCGCCCCAGATCTGAGTCGGATTCTGATTGAGATGGAATGAAGAGTGTGAGGCTTAGCGTTTCAGATGTTCGATCTGATTTAGCCCTTCACCGGAAAGTGCATAAGCCTGACCGAAACCCCGTACATAGGTTGCTCGTTCAGGTATCAGTTTCAGCAGATGAAAATCCCCCAAACCTTTCAGCAGATCAATAATTTCGCCAAAGCGATCTTGCATCTGCTCCAGTCTGTCGGCAAATTCTGCCCCGCCTCTGGCAATTATTTCAACGCGGCCGACACAGGTGAAACGCTGACGGGCAAACAGTTGTCGGGTATCCTGCTCATCTGCGATCAGCATCCAGGAAACTTTTTTATTATCAAGCAGGTGTTGAGTGTGAGCCGCAAGTTCACTGACAAAGATATAGTGATTACCTGCTTCATCTTCGATAAAGGGAGCATAGCTTGCTTCCGGCCACTCCTCAGCGTTCAGGGTTGCCAGAATGAGCGTCTTACAGCGCTGACGGAATTGATGCTGTTCTGCCTGAATATCACTAAGCGTCAGCGTGCTTTTAGGTGGAGTCGGGGTTGCCATCGGAATCTCCGCAGAAAGTAAAACGTCAAAACATCACGATCACTGTAAGTCGGACAGAAACTATAGCATCTGCCTGAGCTTACCCAAATATGACCTTTGCGTTAACGTCAAATTCTGACGATCACCAGACAGGAGTCTTTATGCCAATGGGCCAAGCAACAAACGACAAAAAAGCCCTTATTTTTGCCTTGATGGCCGTCGGGATGTGGTCCACGGTCGCAACGGCGTTCAAGATTGCTCTCCAGTATCTGGAGCCCGCGCAGTTACTGCTATGGGCTGCTATTTTTTCGATTATCGTACTGTCGGCGGTTGTTACGTTACAGGGAAAATGGTCCGAGCTCAGACAGCTGACCACAAAAGAGTGGGCTGCCTCTGTTCTCTACGGGGCTCTGAATCCGGCACTTTATTACATGGTACTTTTTGCTGCTTATGATCTGCTTCCGGCTCAGGAGGCTCAGGCGCTGAATTACTCCTGGGCTTTGACTTTGGCTTTCCTATCCGTTCCTTTTCTTGGGCAAAAGTTACGCTTGCAGGATCTGCTGGCGGGACTGGTTTGTTATGGCGGTGTGTTGGTGATCGCTACCCGGGGTGATGTGCTGGGGCTTGAATTCAGTAACTTGCCCGGTGTTGGGCTGGCACTTTTCAGCACCCTAATCTGGGCAGGTTACTGGATACTCAATACCAAGGATAAGCGCGAGCCCGTTATTGGTTTAATGCTCAACTTTATTATGGCACTGCCTATTCTGTTGCTGATCAATGCTTATTTGGGGTTGCTGACCCTGCCGGAACCAAAAGGACTTGCGGCAGCAGCCTATGTCGGTGTGTTTGAGATGGGCGTGGCGTTTGTTTGCTGGCTGACCGCGATGCGCCTGACCTCTCAGACTGCCAAAATCAGTAATCTGATTTTCCTGTCGCCTTTTATCTCCCTGATTCTGATCTACTTCCTGCTGGGGGAAACGATTTATCCATCCACCCTGATCGGTTTGGGCTTTATTATTGGCGGTCTTCTGATTCAGCAGCGTAAGAGCGCTGCCCAGAAAGCGGCTCTTAAAGAGCTGGAATCCTGAGAATCCCTCGTACCCTTTTCAACGGAGTAATTTTGCAATGTCGGTAAAAAAAGAGTCGATTCAAACCGGAATCTACCAACACTACAAAGGCCCGCGTTATCTGGTAATGGGGGAAGTGACCCACAGTGAAACCGAGGAAACCCTCGTGCTCTATCGGGCGCTGTATGGTGCGCGTGGGCTTTGGGTGCGTCCGACCAGTATGTTTACCGAACAGGTTGAGATAGAAGGAGAGCTGCAACCAAGGTTTGCATTGGTTGAAGCCCAGGCTGGCTTATCCGATGAACAGTTAATGTAAGTCAGGCTGAATTAGCTGACAAAAAAGCTCCTTATGGGGCTTTTTTTGGCTTATGCATTATTTGAGGTGAATTGCTTCGTCAGAAACGGTCGGTTTTCCTTGGTAGATTTTTTGCTCTAAGCGGGTATTATCCGCAATCAAATATGAGCCTTGCCCAACACGGCTGTGCTCAATAACGGCAGCAGGCTAACCACTCTGTTACTGATACGATGACCGCGACAAGGCTTGCGTCAGTCTTTCTCTTAGTTCGAGCTTTTCATCGACTCCCTTTGCCTCTTACCTATTCTTAACGTTGCAGATTAATTGATATAAATCTATTTTTTGGTGTTAATCACTAGCTATTTTCATTTTGTTGGTTTTTTGTCGCTTTCTGTCAGATTTTGCCGGTAGATTTTCCGCTTTGTTGAGTTACGATTCGTTACTGTCTGTAAGGGAATGTTTCTTTTAATTGAGCGGGAATACACTGATGTTTTTTAATTTTGACAATTCATGCAAGGGATTGGGTCTGCAGAAAAAAGGACTTGCCGTAGCGCTGTCCACTTTGATGTTAGCGGGTTGCTTGGGTGGTGGCGGTGATGGCGGTGATGGCGGTGATGGCGGTAACAACAGTTCTTCGGGAACCCATGATATAAACGTTACGGTTAAAGGTCTGGCTGAAGGAACTCAGCTGGTGCTGAAGGATGTTTACAACAGCACAGAAATCACCCCTTATGCCTTAACTCTGACTGCGGATGGCAGTGCCAAGCTGATTTCAGGGCTTAAAAAGGATGACAAGTTTGAGCTGCAGATTGCTTCAATCACTCAGCCAGGCTATGAACAGGTAGAAAACAGAGTATCGCTACAGAACTGCACCTTTAATAGTAATGACCTGCGCCGCCTTAACGGCAGCATAGAAGCGGCTTCGCTTAACCTGAATATCACGTGTCGTAAACAGGCTTTATTTACTGCTGAAACTGATTCAACCGGCATAGAGCTGTGGGCAACAGATGGCACAGCAGACGGCTCCCGATTGCTAGCGGATATTAATCCCTCCGGTGATGCTAATCCTGTCTATCTGACTTTGGTTGGCGATAAGGTGTTTTTTAGGGCAAGTGATGGGCAGTTAGGAATTGAGCTGTGGATAACTGATGGGTCAGAGGTCAGCATGGTTGCTGATATCCGGAGTGGAGAGTGGAGCTCTAGTCCAGTTTATTTGACGTCTATTGGCGACAAACTGTTTTTTAGAGCAAATGACGGCACTCATGGTAATGAGCTTTGGGTAACAGATGGAACAGTAACCGAAATTGTTAAGGATATTTCTCCTGGGAGTGGCAACTCAGTACCTCAATACTTGACTGTGGTTGGCGACAAGCTGTTTTTTAGAGCAACTGATGGTACACGTGGAGAAGAACTTTGGGTAACTGACGGAACAGTAACCGAAATAGTTGCTGATATCTGGCCTGATACAGGCGGCTCTTCCCCTGATAATCTGACAGTGTTAGGCAACAAACTGTTTTTTGTAGCAAGTGATGGTACTCATGGTCAGGAGCTTTGGGTAACTGACGGCACAGTAACCGAAATAGTTGCTGATATCAGACCTGGGAATTACAGCTCTAATCCTAATGAACTGACTATAGTTGGCGACAAACTGTTCTTTAAGGCAAGTGACCTTACGTACGGAACTGAGTTATGGGTAGCAGATGGACAAAACGCCCCGGTTTTGCTGGAGCTTTATGCAGGCACTGATTCATCTTTTCCACAGCAGATAACGGCTATCGATGGTCTGGCGTATTTTATCGCCCAAGACAGCGAAGGCAAGAAGCTATGGAAAAGTGACGGTACGGTTTTCGGAACAAAGTCGTTAACCAGCACTTTAGGGGACGAAATGTCCCAAATGAAGCTGCTGAAATCGGGTAATCAGCTCTATCTTGTGCAATCCGTTTGGGATGACACTAACTTTACCTCTACTATAAGTTTTTCCAAGCTTGTAGATAACCAGCTTGTCCTACTGAAGCAATTTGAGTCAAATGACCCAATGGCCTCAATGGGCGGGGAGATGGAAGTCAAGTCAGATATCGCTGGTCTTATTTTTGCTAGTCAGCATATGGGTGATGCTTATGTACTGAATACCCAGACCGATCAGCTGTTGTCCATTGATCTTCCTTCTTATCCTTCGACTGATGTGCTGGGTGAGTTCGACGGTTATGTTTATCTGCAGCAGAATGGCGTGCTCTACAAAACCGATGGTTCAGAAGATTCCAGTAACTCTGGTTTTGTGAAAATTGAACAGGTTAAAGCGCTTAGTGGGTCTACCCTGTAAAATTTTATAGATGACATTTTTTATAGCGACCCGCTTGACATAAGCTGATAAACGCCCCTCTTACTTAAGAGGGGCGTTTTTTTATGGCCGGTAAAATGTTTACAGCAAAGGCTGCAGCGTTGGCCAGATATTATCCAACAGCTGGCGCTGAGCTTCGGCTTTGGGGTGAATACCGTCGCTTTGCATCAGATCCGGGTAGATGGCGATCTTCTCCAGAATAAAGGGCACGATAGCAACCTGCTTTTGTTCTGCCAGTGTTGGGTAAACCGCTGCGAAGGCGGCTGTGTATCGGCGGCCATAATTCGGTGGTAACTGAATGCCCAGTAGTACCGGAGTGGCATCCGCCTGACGGGTCAGGTCGATCATACGGCTGAGATTGTTCTGCATCAGATGCAGCGGCAGGCCGCGCAAGCCATCATTACCGCCGAGTTCCAACAGAACCAGATCCGGTTGATGCTGTCGGAGTAAGGCAGGCAGGCGGGTGAGTCCGCCCGGTGTGGTTTCACCGCTGATACTGGCGTTGATCACTTGTGTATTGTAGCCCTGCTCTTTAAGGCGTTTATCCAGCAGGTTGACCCAACCCTGTCCCTGACGCAGGCCGTAACCGGCGCTGATGCTGTCACCCAGAACCAGTAGCGTTTGTCTTGACTGAGAGGAATCGTCTGCCTGAACCTGAGTTGCGGCCAGCAGCAGAAAAGGCAGAATCAATAAAGCCAGCCAACTTAAGAAACGGCTGATCGTTGACGACAAAACAGACGTAGAAAGATAAGCGCTGATAGCAACACCGGCCATTTTTTGGCTCTTCGCCGTACCGTTCACCGTTAAAGGATGTTGAATCGACATGAAGGCTCCCGCTTCTGAAAATCGTGAAAAAAATGCTAACACAGAGATCAAATCCGTTATACGCACGGCCAAGCTGATCAGAACGGTCACCGATGCGGATGGCAAAGAACTTCATATTCTGCAAGGCGTGAACTGTCAGATCTATGCCGGTGAGAGTGTGGCGATTCTCGGAAGTTCCGGGGCTGGTAAATCAACCCTGCTTGGCCTTTTGGCCGGATTGGATCAGGCCTCCGGTGGCGAGATTTGGCTGAACGATCAGCCGATGAGTCAGCTGGATGAAGAGGGTCGGGCGCAGATGCGTCAGCAGGTGGGTTTTGTTTTTCAGTCCTTTCAGTTGTTAGAGCATCTGACGGCTCTTGAGAATGTGATGCTACCGCTGGAACTGGCTGGGGATAAAGATTATCAGGCCAAAGCCCGTCAATGGCTGGAACGTGTCGGTCTGGGTGAGCGGACTAAGCATTATCCCCGTCAGCTTTCCGGTGGTGAGCAGCAGCGTGTTGCCATCGCCCGCGCCTTTGCTGGTGATCCGTTGGTGCTGTTTGCCGATGAGCCCACCGGTAATCTGGACGCTGTTACCGGTCAGTCCATTATCGATCTGCTGTTTACCCTGAATAAAGAGAATCACACCACTTTGATTCTGGTGACACACGATTCCAACCTTGCCCGGCACTGCCAGCGTCGTCTGACGTTAAGTGATGGCCTTCTGCATGAAGAAGCGGTAGCAGCCGTTGCAGAGGAGGCCTGAGATGCCACAGGACAGAATAGCGCAGGATAGAGGTGATAAACGTAAAGTTGCTCAGTGGCCGATGGCCTTTAAGCTATTGGCAAGAGAGTGGCGTTCCGGTGATCTGAATCTGTTGTTTACGGCTCTTGTGCTGGCGGTGATGACGGTTGCTCTGACCGGTTTTATTGCCGACCGTTTGCAGCGAGGGATGGAGCAACAAGCCGCTCAGCTAATGGGCGGTGATCTGGTCATACGCAGCCCCCGTGAGATCGACGACCGCTGGCTGCAGGAAGCCCGTGATCGAGGCCTTGAAGCAGTACCTACGCTGGAATTTGCCAGTATGGTGGCGGGCGATAATGGCTTTCAGTTATCTGCGGTTAAAGCAGTGGGCAGTGGTTATCCGTTAAAGGGCGGTCTGGCGTTAGAGTCGCGTTCTTCCGAGGCGGAGCAATCGCAGCGTCAGGATGTGGCAACCCAGAACACGGGGATTCAGTATGTTGATAGCGATGGCCTTTTGCCTGCACCTGGCGAAGTCTGGGTGGATCGCCGTCTGCTGACCTCCCTTAATGCCGCCATCGGCGGTGAGGTGGAGATCGGCCGTAAGCTGTTTACGATCACCCGAATTATTCATAAAGAGCCGGACCGCAGTGGCGGCTTTATGAGCCTGAATCCCCGTTCGCTGATCAACTTCAGCGATGTTGACGAAACCGGTGTGGTTCAGCCCGGCAGCCGGGTACGTTTCCGTTATCTGTTTGCCGGTGATCTGGCAGTGATCGATCAGTTCAAAAGCTGGCTGGAACCTCAGCTGAAGCCATCCCATCGTCTGTTGGATATCCGGGAAGACAGGCCATCGGTGGGCTCTGCCCTGGATCGCGCTCAGCGTTATCTGCAGCTGGCGAGTATCGGTGCGGTAATTCTCTCCGGCGTGGCGGTTGCCATGGCAGCGGGTCGTTTTGCCCGCCGTCGTCAGGATACGGTTGCGGTAATGGCAAGTTTTGGTTTTGCGGCACCGGTTATGGGCGGCATCTATCTGCGGCTGTTGCTGGCGCTGGGAGTGTGCGCGTCTCTGAGTGGTGCGCTTCTGGGGTATTTGTTGCAGCTGGCGGGCACTTCGCTGGTGGCGGATCTTTTACCGGTTTATCTGCCGTCAGCGGGCTGGCAGCCCTGGGGGCTTTCTATTGGCACCGGTATTCTGCTGCTGATGGGCTTTGCCAGTGCACCCTTGCGTCAGCTGCGCAATGTGTCGCCGTTAAGAGTGTTCCGGCGTGATCTGGAGATGACTTCGCCATCCTCTTTTATGGTCTATGGTCTGGCGTTAGTGGCGCTGGTGGTGATGATCTACTGGTACAGCTCTGATGCGCGTCTGACTCTTTGGCTAACAGTTGGACTGGTTGCAGTGCTGGCGCTTTCAGCCTTACTGACCTTGGGATTGTTCCGTTTGCTGAAACTGATCGGCCCGCGTCTGCCGATGCGGCCAAGGCTTGCGGTCCGTAGCCTCTATAGCCATAAGCAAACCGCGCTGCCGCAGGTGATGGCTTTTGGTCTGGTGCTGATGGTGGCGGCTCTGGTGGCGTTGATCCGAAATGATCTTCTGGCCAGCTGGCAACAGCAGCTGCCGCAAAATGCCCCCAACTATTTTGCGATCAATATTCAGCCCTATGAGAGTGAGGCCTTTGCGAAACGGCTGGATCAGGCTGAGGTTAATCGCTCTCCGCTGTATCCTATTGTTCGTGGCAGGCTGACGGAAATTAACGACCAGCCTGCTAAGGATGCGGTGCCGGAAAAGGCGAAAGAGGACAATGTACTGCATCGTGAGCTGAACCTGACCTGGCGTTCAGATCTGCCGGATGATAATCAGGTGATCAGTGGTCGCTGGTGGGGGGAAAACTATCAGGCCGATTCCGAAGGGCTGGTCCCTTTGTCTTTGGATTCCGGTATGGCGGAGCGTCTGGGCTTAAGCCTTGGCGATAAGATGAGCTTTGATCTGGCGGGACAGCTGATTACTGGTGAAGTGACCAATATCCGTCAGGTGAACTGGGATAACTTCCAGCCCAATTTTTACGTGATCACTCCGCCCGGTGTGCTGGAGCAGATGCCGCAGACCCTGCTGGCCAGCTTTTATCTGTCTGAGCAGCAGAAGCATATCGTGCCGGACCTTGTGAAGAGCTTCCCGGCGGTGTCGTTACTGGATATCAGTCAGATTCTGGAACAGGTGCGTCTGATTCTGGAACAGGTGACACTGGCGATTGAGGTGATGCTCGGCTTTACGCTGCTCAGTGGACTGGTACTACTTCTGGCGGCGGTGAAAAATAGTCTGGATGAACGATTGCGGGAGGGCGCGCTCTATCGCACTTTAGGAGCATCCGGCATTATGATTCGTAGTATTCAGCGTTATGAGTTTGTTTTACTGGGCGTTGTCGCGGGTTTGTTGGCACTGATGGGTTCAGAGCTGACCGCTTACTTGCTTTATCGGAATCTGTTTGACTTAGACTATAGTCTAAGTTTTACTCATTGGCTGGTTCTGCCATTGTCCGGGGCGGTCATTATTACCCTGGCGGGACTCTGGGGCACACGTTTTGTAGTGAAACAGCCACCGCTTCAGGTTTTACGTGCCGGATAGCAGATTTTTCTGCCTGATGAGCCGGAGCCGTTTTTGCATAACCCTTCAATGGGTGTTGAAAATAATGAACAAAAAGCAGCACCGGTTTTCTTGATGAGTACCCGTCTGACCCGTTACCCGCTGGTCCTGATTCGGGTGTCTTCTTCAACTTTGTTACGACCCTGACAAAGCATTAACCGGTTGCCGATAAAAAATACAAGGATATCGAGAGGCCATGAGCGCAGAGGCACGTCCCCATTCATCGGAAATTGCGTCCAATTCCAATTCTTCACCGGCAGATTTGAATCTGCCGGGTGTACAGGGTCATTTACCGGCGGCAGATCCCTCCCTGGTCATAGACCCGGAAGAGGCGATCGACAGCGCAGAGCTGGATGATCGTCGTTTTCCTGCTACCGGAGAAGGCTATGCCGATAATAGCCCCGGGCTTCCATTTCGAGTTCATCCCCGTAGGGATGAACTCTACAATGAACTCCACGCCCGCCCGTTTCCGGTGGTGCAGACTCCGGCACGGGTTTCCCGTCTGGCGATATTGATTCCTGAAGAAGATCGCGCTCGTGAGTTCGCGCACCTGCGGAATCTCTGTGAGCGGTACGGCGTGAATATGCCGGCTGAAAATTGCAGCTTCTATCAGGCTGATTTCGGTGGTTTCCAGTTCCGCTGCGGTCGTCATATGGAGTTTGTGACCTATACCTTCATCCGCCCGGAAACCAGTGAACAGCCGTTTACCTCCACGGCGCTTGAACTGATTCCTCAGGATTGGTTGCGTCAGATGCCCGGTGAGGTTGTTGCGGCCTTTCATATTGAGATGCTGGACGCTTCTCAGCCTGCACTTAATCGAGAGCAGTTAAAGACCAGCTTTGAAGGTCAGCGACTGGTCAGTGGCAGCCTGATGGATGGTGATGCCACCGTCTGGAGTGCCTTCCGTTTGCATGGCGATGGCTTTGGCCGCTTCCTGATCCACAACCATGGTCTGAATAACAACCAGACCGGTCGATTGCTGCAGCGTTTGGTTGAGATGGAAACCTACCGTCTGATGGCCTTGCTGGCGCTGCCGGAAGCCCGCCGTTTAGGGCCAAGCCTGCAGAATGTGGATCGGGAACTGGCAGCGATTATCGCCACGGCTGCAGATATGAAAGATCATGCTGATGAGCGAAAAATGCTGACGGATCTGTCTCAGCTTGCAGCTCAGGTCGAGCGTTGGCGTACCAATACCAACTATCGCTTCTCTGCCATGCGGGCTTATTACTCACTGGTGATGAAGCGGATGGATGAGTTGCGGGAGCAACAGGTGGAAAATTACTTCACCATTGGCTCTTTTCTGGAACGACGTCTGACACCGGCCTTTAATACCTGTGAATCGGTCAGTGAGCGGCTGGAGGACTTAGCCCGTCGCATTGAGCGTGCCGGTGATCTGTTGCAGACCCGGGTAGATCTGACCATTGAGGCGCAGAACCAGAGCCTGCTTTCCTCGATGGATCGCCGTGGTAAATTGCAGATGCGCCTGCAGGAAACGGTAGAAGGTCTCTCTATCGCCGCAATCAGTTACTACATGGTAAGTCTGGTAAAAATTCTGGTAGGTGCCGCTTATAGCGCGGGAGTGCCAGTCGATAAAGACCTGGTTACGGGTATCTCTGTACCTGTCGTTGTTGCTTTGGTCTGGTGGCTGACCCATAGGGTTAAGAAGGCGATTATGAAGGCGAACGATTCAGAGCCGGATATCTGATGGAGTCCTGATCCGCAAATAAAACCAAGCGCTACAGTAGGGATTGCTTTTTATTCCGATGGCGCTAAAGTGAGGCCAGCTGATGCTGGCCTTTATTTTATCGGCCAGCCTGATCAATAATCTGTACATCTATGCCGAATCTGCGTTACCGAATGGGTATTTTCATCCGAATAGCCTATTCAACGCGTATCAAATACGAGACCTTCTTATGTCTGTACAAGCGACCATCGAAAGCAAATTGACCGATCAGCTGTCACCACGGGTGATCGCTGTTGAAAATGAAAGCCATAAGCACAGCCGGGGCAAAAACTCCCACTTTAAACTGACCGTGGTTTCTGATGTGTTTGCCGGTCTGCGTGCCGTTCAGCGCCACCAGAAGGTTTATGGCGTGCTAAGTGCTGAGCTGGAGTCAGGTGTGCACGCCTTAGCGATTCATGCCTACACACCGGAAGAATGGGAAAGCCGGGGTAATGAAGTGCCTGAATCACCAAATTGTTTAGGTGGCAGCAAGCACGATAAGTAAAACCTTGCGTCTGGTCTGTTGGCCTGAGTTGATCGACGTTTGCCAACAGATCCCGCGCTGCCTCATTTCAGCATCTTCGCTTAATAATGAGGGGGAACCTCTTTTGAGGGATCAAATTCCTCAATACCCGAGCTGTTTTGTTCGCCTTTTTCCTTAATTTCCTTATAAAGTTGGCGAACAGCATCTTCCAATAACTGAATTCTCTTATCTTGTTCAGCGATTACGTTATTCAGAACTTCTATGGTATCGTCCTGAAAGGCGAGCTTAAATTCCAGTTCATCGATTCTGTCTTCTGGCATGTTTTGATTCCTGACAAGGGTTAGGATTCAGGCACTTCAAGTGCCGCGGATGCTCTGTATAATAGAGCCTTGCTTAGTGGCGACAAGATGAAGTGTGCGACACCAGCCTTCTATACCACGGCACAGCTGGTCTTTACTTCATTTTATTGCTTTTTGAAGAACCATAAAAAGCACTCGTAAAGACTAGCTGGAGTGTTAGTTCTTTGTTTTTTAAGTGAATTATTAATAATAACTAATTGTTTATGAGAGAGTAAGTATGAGCAAAAATTCCTTTGTTCGTTGTGTGTTAATCAGTGTGGTTATGGCCGTTGTTGGGCCTTTTGTTCTCGATCTGGCAACTCAGGCTGGAGAACAGGGATTGTATGCTAATGGACATTATGTACCTGCAGCGATTGTATTTTTTCTGACCACCTTCTTAGGCACTGCGGTTCTGAATTATCTGACACCTCAGTTGGCAAATATTGCTAACGATGAAAATGATGACCGTGAGATGGGCACTGTTAAATGGTTTAACGTGTCTAAAGGCTTTGGTTTTATTACCCGTGATTCCGGTGGTGACGTTTTTGTCCACTTCCGTTCTATTCGTGGTACTGGCCATCGTTCACTGGCGGAAGGGCAGCGTGTTCGCTTTGCCATTATCACCAGTGACAAAGGCCTGCAGGCTGAGGATGTAACTGTTATCAGTTAAGCTTTCTCTGTCTGCTTTAAGATACCCGGCACTTTCCGTTAAGACGAAGTGACCGGGTATTTTTTTGTCTGTTTTTCAGCGGGTTGGCTATGCTGTTAGTGACTTGGTTTCTCTTTCGGCAGGAGGCTGTCTTTGTCCGCACCGCCACCCAATATTCCTTTTCCGGTTCGCCAGCCCTGCCCACCGGGTATCTGCCAGTGTGGTCATCAGGAGCTTATTGAGGGGCGTCAGCAGGATATCCGTATTCTGCGTCTTACTCTGACCGAAGAAAAGAAACTGATCAGCCGGTTAGAAGCGATCTCTGACTTTGAGGATCTGCAGAAGATGCTGCGCCTGATGGAGCAGCAGTTGGGTATTCAGCTGAAAATCTCACCCGGCCATACCGAAGTGCGCAGCCCCCGTGGTCTTGAGATAGGTTTTAAAAACCAACCGGGGCTTTGCCGAAAGACCCGAAAAAATATTCCTGCTGCGATCCGCCGCTGTCTGACAGCGAAACCGGAAATTCTCTACCGTCTGTTGGATAGCTTCGATCTCTTCCGGGAGCTGTAAACCTGTTAGGAGTAACCACGTTTTGCTGCCTGAAAGCGAAAAGGCCAAAGCATTACGCTTTGGCCTTTCATTTCCGGTGGGTGTTTGAGCGAACGGAGCCTCAGATTTAGTCCGGCCAGCTGATTTCGCCTTCACCCTTCTTGCTGATCTGCCACCAGAGATCCATCGGCTGATCCGGTTCCCAGGAGCCAACCGAGCAGCGAATAGTGCTGTTAAAGAAGGCAAACGCTGCACGGGCGCATTCGATATCGGTAGCCCAGCCACTTTCCGGGCTGTCAAACCAGATGCTCCAGTATTTACCGGCGGCTTTTTCTACCACATGCACGGGCACTTCGGTGCCATCGGCTTTTACCGCCTGATAGAGCAGGGTGCGTTTATCCAGACGCTTCGGCTCGGAGTAGCTGGCGAAGAGCTCTTTAAACCAGCTTTCGATGGTTTCCAGGTCCGGGTCCTGTACGTAAATTTCGATATCGGGAAAAGCTTCAGTTGTCATCATTGTGATCCGTTCTTTTTCCTGTGCGCGGGCTGTCGTCATTAACATCCATGCTCAGAAAGCGATAAATACGAAAAGCGCTTAAGCCAAGATACCCCAGCAGTCCCAGTGATGCACCTATGCCCATGGTGGCCAGTGACAGCAGAGCAACCAGCTCACGACGCAGTGGCTCTAGATGGGTTGCCCCTTCAGCCCACATCAGCATACCGGCACCGACAAAAAAGATGATGGTGCCTATGGTCACCCGCCTCAGATTCTGCTGGGTATTCTGGGACATTTTGATCAGGCGCTTTTTTAGGCTCATAGCGGCCAGGACCTGTTTTGAGGCATCAGACTGACCATGCTATCAGGTCAGAAGGCGCGTCATAATACCCTGATAGATGCCGGTCAGCTTGTTCAGATCATCCGCCAGAATATGCTCGTTCACCTTGTGGATGGTAGCGTTACAAGGGCCTAACTCGACCACCTGAGTACCGGTTGGTGCGATAAAGCGACCATCGGAGGTGCCGCCGGAGGTGGATAGCTCTGTGGTGATATGAGTGGCTTCCAGAATCGCACCACGGCAGGCATCGACCAGATCGCCTTCAGGGGTCAGGAAGGGCAGGCCGTTCAGTGTCCACTGCAGGTCATATTCCAGTTCATGTTTGTCCAGAATGCCGTGCACCCGCTGTTTAATCTGATCCGCTGTTAGTTCAGTGGAGAAGCGGAAGTTAAATACCACTTCCACATCACCGGGTATCACATTGGTAGCACCTGTGCCGCCGTTGATATTTGAGATCTGGAAACTGGTCGCCGGGAAGTACTCGTTGCCTTCATCCCAGTGCTCGGTGGAGAGCTCTGCCAGTGCAGGAGCTACCTGATGAATCGGGTTGCGCGCCAGATGTGGATAAGCCACATGCCCCTGAATACCTTTCACCAGCAGCTTAGCCCCTAAAGAGCCTCGACGGCCGTTCTTGATGATATCGCCTGTGTGGTGGGTACTGGATGGCTCGCCCACGATACACCAGGTCATTTTCTCGCCACGGGCTTCTAAGTGCTCAACCACTTTAACCGTGCCGTTAACCGCCGGGCCTTCTTCATCGGAGGTGATCAGAAACGCGATAGAGCCTTTGTGATTCGGGTTAGCAGCGACAAATTCTTCACACGCCACAACCATAGAGGCCAGGCTGCCTTTCATATCCGCTGCACCGCGACCGTACAGCATGCCTTTATCATCGATCATCGGCTCAAAAGGCGCGTGCTTCCAGTTGGCTTCAGGACCAGTTGGTACAACATCGGTGTGACCGGCAAACGCCAGTACAGGTGCCTCAGTGCCGCGACGTGCCCAGAAATTATCCACATTGCCAAAACGCAGGCGCTCGATTTTGAAACCGATCGCTTCCAGACGCTCAATCATCAATTCCTGACATCCGGCATCTTCCGGAGTTACGGAGTGGCGGCTGATAAGATCAAAGGCAAGCTGTAGCGTCGGCGACAAAGCTTCGGTCTGGGACATGGGACAAGAGTTCCTGTGGTTTCTGGTATCAAAAATAGGGTGATTTCAGCCGTAGCTGATCTGCAGTAAACGGGCTGTTTGAGCACTTTTAATTAGCCCGCAATGATACCGGAAAGCGTTTGTCTTGTAATGAGGCAGGCGGTTTGACAGCTGTTCAAAAAACGAACAACTTTCTGCAGCTAACGGCTGTTCTATGTTAGCTGCAGTTATCGCCAGCTTATCCACAGCCTGGCTCAGTTTGGCTGTGGAAATAAATTAGGCAGTGCCTGCAAAAGCCCCCATTTCCTGCTGAAGTTTTTTGGATAACTGGAAGAGCTGCTTGCTGGCGTTACGGGTTTGTTCTGCGGCGGATAGGTTGTGTTCGATCTGAGCCAGTACCTGACCTAATTGTTCCTCCGCGTCCGATATTCTGTGTAGTTGCTGCTGGCTGAGCTTCTCGACTTCATTATTTTGCTGGCTGAGGCTGATGAAGTCGTTATCAATATCACTGAATACCTCGCTGATATGGGCTGACTGGCCCAGCTGTGCATCTGTTGTGCTTAGGGTCGTCTGCATGCTGAGGCTGGCTTCAGCAGTTCTGTGTTGCAGGTTAATGATCTGTGATTGGATCTGTTCGGTTGATTGCTGGGTTTTCTCTGCAAGTGATCTTACTTCATCGGCTACCACTGCAAAGCCGCGGCCTTGTTCTCCTGCTCTTGCGGCTTCAATGGCAGCATTAAGTGCCAGTAGGTTCGTTTGCGAGGCAATTTCACTAATACTGACCATCACTTCATTGATTGTTTGGCTGTCATGACTGAGTTGCTCAATGTGCAGGCAGGTTTCACGAATCTCATCGGCTAATATATGAGTCGATTGACTGCTATCTTTTGCGAGCCTGCTGATCGTATTGGTCTTGCCGCTTACCTGTTGCATTGTGCGCTGTGCCAGGCTGATCTGTTGCTGCACCTGGTGGGAGCCTTGTCCTGTGGACTCTAATGCTTTGTTGAGTTTTAGCAGCAGTTGCTGCTGTTTGCTTGCCACGTGAAGGGTTGATTCTGCACTTTGTTGCAGCTCTCCGGCAGAGCTGTCCAATTGACCGGCTGCATCGATGGCTGACTTGATGCTGTCACCGATTCGGCTGACAAAGCGATTAAAGGCATGGGCCATCTGGCCCAGCTCATCCTGTGATTGGCTATGCAGGCGTACGCTTAAATCGGCATTGCCATTGGCTATTTCATCAAGGTGTTTAACCAGATTGTTAATGCGGCTGACCACTCGTCTTGCCAAGGTGTATAAACCGATCAATAACGTGATGACAAAGAGAAGAGCAAGCAGCAGGCTATGTTGGGTTTGCTGGTTAATTTTGTCGGCGATTTCCTGATGGCTGAGATTGAGCGTCGTGGCCAGCTGATCGGATGCTGCCAGTGAGGCTTCGTTAAGTGCGCCAATCGCTCCTGTATTTTGGTTCAGGCCAACCACCCTGGCTGTTTCTACAAACTCAAGAAAGCTTGCCTGATAGAGTGTTATGTCATGGAGTATTTGCTGTTTTGAGTCAGTTGTCAGGTTTTCCTGATTGAGCTCTTGTCGGAACTGGGCAATCTGCTGTTGGAATTTGTCGACATACTTGTCTTGTCCCCGAAGCATAAAGTCTTTTTCGTGCCGGCGAAGCATCAGCATAGATGCACTTAGTGCAATCTTCTCTTCTGTCTTCAGTCGTTTCTCCACCCGGTGAACGGCGCTCCGTAGCTGGCCGTACATTCCGGTTGTGGGTGTAAGCCCTAATTGCTGCTTTTCGTTCTGCAGCTGGCTGAAGCTTTTACGATGCTCCCGAATTGTGCTGATGGCTTGTTGCAGGCTCTCACGGTTTAGATCTTTTGCATCAAAGCGATTGCTTAGGTTGATCAGTTGTTGTTCCAGTTGCTGGCTCTTCTTTTGCAGTTCGCTGGATGCTGTTTCGTTGTTGCTATAGATAAATGCCTGCTCATAGCCTTTCAGCATCAGAAGATCTGCACGGCTTTGGGACAGTTCGGTTTCCAGAGTATTAAATTCCGCCAGTTGTTGCTGGGTGTAGTAAAGCAGCGCCATGATGAGGCTAAGGCCTAATACAGTTGCTGTCATCAGCAGGTTAAACCTGAGGCGAATGCTCATGCGGCAATTTTCTCCATTTCCATATGTTGAAGTGAAAGGGGTAAACCGCTTTTTATATCAGGTTGGATAGGGTGTTTTGATGACAGTTGGGTGACAGGTCGTTGACGGGGAGCAGTGTTTTATCGGTGTGGTTTTCTGATCAAAAAATAATCAGTCTTCGCCAGATGGCATAAAGACTACAGTTGATCGGGTTATCTCCAGCTTATCCACAGGCGGGTTCAGGCCCGCTGTGGACATAACCTGTGGAATACCTACGCGCCTCTGGCGGGGCAGAAGGTTGACTGACATTTCAGATGGTACAGGCGCACATTCGGGTCTGAGAAAAACGCAACTTCCCAGGGGTTTTTATCGATAAAGGCGGCCTTAACCGGCTGATAAAGCGGATGTTTTTCCGGAACCTCATAAGCGATGGCGTCGATCAGGACATAGTTCCACTCGATGGCGTTCTCAAAGGTGAAGCTGGCGCGCTGGTCGATGGCGAAACAGCAACGGTTATCCCTCTGCAGTTGTTGCACTTTGAAGGTAGAAGGGAAGGAGATAATAAAGATGTCGTCTTCCGTTGTGGATAAAAATGCCATCACTGTGGTGTGGGGCTGTTCCGGGGTTCGGGTGACCAGAACTCCGATCTTATTACTGTATTCATCGGTGTTAAAAGTTGGCAGTTTTGTTAGTGGGGTGACAGGCAATTCCTGCATTGTCCTGTCATCGGCAGGGTACTGATAGCCCGGTTTTCTTAGCCCGAGAACTTCGGCTATACCATGCACTAAACTAAATTCGCGGTAATCCACGGTGAGCTGATTACCGGCTACGGCTCTGACTTGTCCTTTATAGGAGCTTCGAAAAACTCTCAGCTCCGCATCATATTCATCAACCCCGGTACGGTTATCCAGGTGAATGGTCAGCAGATCTCCTTTGTCGAATTTATGGCCCAGGGGAAGATTCAACGTCAGATGGTTATCATCGTGGAAACTGACTTTAGCGATAGCCATATCGATGGTATCGCTTTGTCCTGTTGGATCGTAGGCGGCAACAACGGCAATGGCAGGACTGCCGATCACTTCGGCCAGATTGTCTACTTCAAAATCCATACTGAGAGGCTCCGGGTCGGAAAAATCGTCGGTTGTCTGATGAGAGTGAATGTCAGCATTTGTCTGAGACAGGCTTACTGTTGAGGATATCTTATTGAATGCTGTTTGGCTGTCTTTTGAAGGTTGCGCTGAAGGGGCGTCAGAAAATAGCCAGACACGAACAGCCTCTCTGATTCCTTTCAGTGAAACCAGATCGGATTGTTGAAAATACCGGTTCAGAATCTGTTCGTTCAGGTGGTTTTCAGAGGCTGCCAGTTGCTGGTATAGCGCATCAGAAATCAGCAGGTTTTTTCCCAGTGTTTTGGTCAGCGCCTCGATACGGGAAGCGCGGTTAACCGCTGGCCCTAAAGCGGTGAAGCTTCGTTTCTGCGGCCCGCCAAATTCACCGAGTAAGGCTTGGCCAAAATCAATGCCTATACCGATCTGGAAGCGGTAAGCAAAGGCTTCTTCAAAATAGTCATTCAGCTTTTTCAGTGTGTTCAGCATCTTTAATGCTGCGCGAATCGCAAGGGAACAGGACTCGGAGGGAGACTGACCCTCGAGTCCGAAAATCGCCATAAAACCATCCCCCAGATATTTATCCAGATAACCCTTATGCTGAAGGATGACCTGCTCCATGGCTTGAAAGTAGCGGTTGAGCATATGGGAAATATCGTAGGGCAGATGCTGCTGGCTGAACTCGGTGAAGTTTCGGATATCGCAAAAAAGAATAACCACCTTGCGGTTGCGGGCACTGGGTGTAATACCGTTTTCCAGCACGTTTCGGATATCGATTTCATCCCGGATGACACGACGCAGGCTTACGGAGCCTTTGGCTTTACACTGGCAGGCCAGACGCACTTCATCGGGCAGCTGTTTTCGGGCTTTCAGGCGTTTCTCTTTGTCGGTCTCAGGGCTCAGGTTTTCCTGTCCGGATTCAATCACAACCCGGCAGGTTGAACAGCGCCCCTGCCCACCGCATTCGTGAACGTGAGGAATTCCGGCTTTAAGTGCCTGACACAGCAAGGTCTCCTCGGGATCAAGGGGAACGGAGCTTTCATTTTTAAAGCTCAGCTGAAACGGATTATCTGCCTTGTTGCTTGAGGATGAGATGGCTTTATCGCATTTAGAAGAGGGTGAGGCAGACATAGGTGACGACTTGCTAATCCAGAAAAGAGTTTTCCAGTTTAGGGGCAGGCCTGCCGCTTGTCATTAGTGTCGATGCGGAATATGAGAAAGAGATTATTAACTTTAAGTGTTTAATTAATCTTGATTGTCCCCGGGAGCGGCAAGCACTGACAAAGCAGGCGATGCTGTTTTGTCAGTGCTTGCCAGGTTTTGATTTTTGACGACTGATGCGCTTACGGGCATGTGCTTTCGATGGCTGATTAGGTCGACAGGTGGATAACCCGGTCACAGCGTTTTTCGATTAGTGCTGGGTCGTGGCTCACCAGCATGACGCCGCATCCGCTCTCTCTGGCCATATCCACAATCAGCTGGCTGACCTCTTTGGTGGTGACGGGGTCGAGCCGTGACGTTGGTTCATCGGCAAAGAGAAACACTGGGTCGAGCAAGAGAGCCCTGAGTAAACAGAAGCGTTGAAGCTCGCCACCGGATACCGATCCGGCATGACGGTTAAGCAAAGCCGAACTGAGAGCCAGGCGTTCCATTAAAGGGGCAACACGGGTTTTATTGATGCTATGTCGTATTATCAGATCATTCAGCAGAGTGCCAAGAGTAACTGCATGGGAAACGGCTGCAGTGGGGTCCTGATACAGTTTTTGCCAGCGATGGGGTTCGTCTCTGTAGTGGCGCTGAACCTTGCCGGCCATTGCCGGGGTTAAGCCCAGCAGGGTGTCTCCCAGGGTGCTTTTTCCACAGCCGCTGTCACCAACGACACCGACAACTTCCCCTCGATGCAGGTCAAAGTTCAGTTGCTGGATGAGGGTGTTGTTACCTCTGCCAATGGCGAGATTCTTAACGCTGACGACCGGATCAGAGCTGTTATTTTCCATTGCGGGACTTGGCAACTGATCCAGAGATTGCGGCCAGTTGACCGGATCTGCATCGATAAGCAGTCGGGTGTACTCGTGTTGTGGGTTGGTCAGGATGTTATCAGCCTGACCTTCTTCCAGTAGCTTACCCTCTTTCATCACCATCATTCGGCCACCAATCTGTCTGGCGACAGCGACATCATGAGTAATGGTGATCAGCCCACCTCTGGAGGATTGAGATAAAAGTTGTTGTACCACGGCATCCCGACGGGATACATCCAGGCCTTTGGTGGGTTCATCGGCCAGCAGGACGGGGGCCCCACCAGCCATGGCGCAGGTAATAGCAACCCGTTGGGCCATACCGCCGGATAATTGATCAACCCTTTTATCTTCGCTGGCCTGAAGGCCTTGCTGGCTAAGTGCATACCTTGCGCTCTGCAGGGACTCATTTTTCGATTGCCCTGCAACAAGCTGATAGGTTCTGCCCAGCTGCTTTTTGGCGCTGATTAACGGGTCTAGTGAGTTCCAGGGTTCCTGGGGCAGGATGCTCAGCTGTTTTCCCCAAAGGGCTTGTCGTTGTTTGGTATTAAAGCTTTTACCGAACAGCGTTAACTCTCCACGGGTGCTCAATTCCCTGGGCAGGTTTCCCATAATCGCCTGAGCTAACAAGCTCTTTCCGGAACCTGTCTGTCCCAGAATCGTCAGGCGCTCGCCTGCTTTCAGTTCAACGCTGATGGGGGACAATAAGCATTGATTGCCCACATAGACGGACAGTTGATGGGTTTTGATCAGGCTCACTGTACTGTCTCCTTATGTCGGCCCTTCGCGATCAGATGGCAGGCTAATACCAGCAGGGCCAGCAAGCCTAATGGTTGGGCAAGCAGCCAGGGTGCTTCGCTGTAGTGAGGAAATAGCTCGACAATCATCTGACCAAGTTCTGCGGTTGGCGGTTGGATACCCACGTAAATAAAGCCGAGGGAGGCCATCATTAATACGGCATTGGCAGCCCCAAAGGCGGCAATAGTAAACAGCTGTGGAAATATTGCCGGCCAATAGTGACGTCTGAAAAGATACCAGCGGCCAAATCCCATCAATCTGGATGACTGGACTTCCGGTGAGTTAACCAGCCGCTGGGTGATCGCCCGGGTAACACGAAAATACTCAATCCATTGAATCAGAGAGATTGCCAGATACAGAATCAGAAAGGAGCCTGGGACGATGGCCGCAAAGATCAGTACCAGTACCAGTCCGGGTAAAGCCAAAATGATCGATACAAGTCCGCCCAGAGCACGATCAAGCCAGGGGGCAGAGGTTGCTGCCAGTACGCCCAGCGTGATGCCGATAACAGAGGAGGTGACAACGCATAATGCGGCCATCAGCAGTGAGAGTTGCAGTGCTTCTGCCAGCCGAATCCACATATTGCGGCCAAAATGGTCCGTACCCAGCCAATAATCGCCATTAGGAGCCATGAGGATGGCACTCAAATTCTGGGAATAACTGTCTCCCTCAAGCAGCATAGGGCCCAATAGGGCGTAGAGAATAAGAAGCAACAGGATGGTGATGCCGCTTTTCTGTGCCATAGAGAGGTTTCTGAATACGGCAGATAATGAGAGTCGCATAGGCGTTGCGGTAGGGATGCTCATGCCAGACGCCCTCCTCGTGGGTCAAGGTAATAGCAGGCGATATCGACCAGGGTGTTCATGATCACAAACAGCATGCTCATCATTAGCGCGGCCCCCTGAATAACAGGGATATCCCGGGCGAAAATTGCGTGAGCCAGGCCATGCCCGATTCCCGGCCAGGAAAAGAGTGATTCAACCATGACAACGCCTTCAATCAGAGTCAGTAACTGGATACCGAAGAAAGCGACAACGGGCACGGCAATGTTCCGTATGCCGTGATGACGAAATGCCTGCCAGGGCGTAAAGCCCCGGGTGCGGGCAAATTCAAAGAACTCGCTATCGAAGACTCGTTTTGCTTCTGTGTGAACAACCCTGTTAGATACCGCTGCCAGGCTTAATGCCAGTGTCAGTGCGGGTAATACAAGATGGGCTGGTGTACCAAAGCCTGCTACGGGAAAGATCTGCCATTCCAGAGCGAACACAATCATTGCCAGCAGACCAATAACAAACACGGGCACAGCACGCATGGCGGTTGAGCAGGCTAACATCAGGCGGTCAAGCCATCCTCCCCAATACGCACTGGCAAGGCCCAATGGAATAGCGATAACAGCTGCAAGCAGGGTGCCTGCAAGTGCCAGCAGTACAGAGTGCTGCAGCATATGCCAGATCTCTTGCGAGACGGAGGCTCCGCTAACTAGGGAGTTTCCGAGATTCCAGGACAAGAGATCGGTCAGCCATTGCCAGTAAGCAACAAAGGCGTTCTGATCCAGTCCCAGCTCTGCACGCACGGATTCTGCGGCCTTAGAGTCAACGGCATCCATTCCGTAGCGACCCGCGGCAATGCGGTAGGCCATATCACCCGGTAAGGCCCGCATCAGAATAAAGGTTAGCGTGCCTACTCCCCAGGAAACGGCCAGCAGTTGTAATAAGCGTCGAACTAGCAAGGCCGTCATTGTTGTTTCCACTGCAGTTCATTCAGAAAGTAGCTGCGCTCGTAGGGGTCAAAGCGGAAACCCTCGATACGTTTGTTGATTGCTGTTCTTTGCACGTAGGAGGCGATGGCAATTAACGGTTTTTCTTGATAAATCGCTTGTGCCACCTGCTGAGCTTTCTGGCGATACTGCGCTGGATCGGTTTCCTGTACCAGTGTATTCAGCGTTTGTTGAATATCTGGATTCGACCAGTTCATGCTTCCCCAGTCACCGCCATTAGCGTTGCCAAAATCTTTGACGATAATGCCCAGAGGGTCAGCAATGGTGCCGAAGTTACGGGCGATCAGGGCTGTTTCAAGGGAGCCGTCTTTGTGGCCGGCAGGAATCGAGCTGGAACTGGTGATAGAGACGTTTAGCTTTACGCCCAGACGTTTCCATTGGTCCTGAATGGCGGTGGCAACCGTTACCAGCTCAGGCCGATCGGCGTAGGTGATTAGGTTGAGTTCGAAGCGTTGCCCTGCTTTCTCTAACCAGCCGTCGTTATTTTTCTTCCAGCCCTTGGCGCTCAGCAGTGACTTGGCTTTATCCAGATCCTGCTCGACGGAGGTATTTCTGACATGCCAGTTCGACATATAGGATGGCAATAGCTGAGCCGTTGCGGCTTCTTTGCTGCGCAATACGGCATGGGCAATACCTGAACGGTTCAGGGCCAGGCTCAGAGCCTCTCTGCTGTCTTTATCTGTGAGCAGTGGATGAGCCAGGTTCAGCTTAATAGCCAAAGTTCGTGGCAGATCGCTGCGCAAAATATCCAGATGCGGTAACCGTTTCAGTGTCGGCACAGATGCCGGATCCAGACCGAAAATAATATCGCCATCGCCACTACGTGCTTGCAGGACCCGCGTTTCAGCCCTATGACCTGTTATATAGCTGGCATAATCGATTTTTGCCTTTTCTCCCCAGTAATCATCAAAACGCTGCACAACCAGTTTGTGTGGAACTCTGATCTCGTAAACAGAGAAGGGGCCAGTGCCAATCAATGCCACAACATTGTTATCTGAGTCATAAGCTTTTTCCGCCAGGATGGCAGTAGAGTAGTTCGCCAGAATTGCCCCTAAAGGGCTGTAGGGCGAAGAGAGAACAACGCGAATTGTGTTGGCATCCGCGGTTTCAATGGCTGTGATGGGGGCACCATGCATCAGGCTGGGTTTTGAGAGAGCAATATTCAGGCTGTTGACCACAGCATGGGCAGTTACAGGGCTGCCATCATGAAACAGGGCATCTTTGCGAAGCTTGAACTCCCAAACGTTACCGTTTTCTTTGATCTGCCATGCCGTTGCCAGTGCTGGCTGTAAGCGGCCTTGCTCATCGACATTTAACAGCGTCTCCAGAACCTGCATACGGGTAAAAACATAGCCGCGCCGGGTAGGATCAAGACTGCTGAATTCGAATGCGGCCTTAACGGCTACGGTGTTATTCGGAGTTGGCTCTGCGAAGATTGGGGTTGATAGCAGTAGTGAACTGGCAAAACCCAGTGCCATTATGGCCTTTAGCATCATGAATCAGTATTCCTTGCCGTGATGAAAAGCCTGAAATGATATGTTGTAACATATCTTTAGTAAAACGATTAATTGGTCGACCGAACGGTTAAGTGATTCGTTTTATGTATTCATGAAACGCTTGAGTGGGCAGTAGGCTTTAGAAAGGAAGCGGCAGGTTTAAGAAAGTAGGAAGTGGGAGGTGTGTTTTTTCGGACGCAAAGAAAAAGCGGCCGCAGCCGCTTTTTCTGATGCACTGAAACAGCTAAGTTTGCTTAGTTGTTAGCGTGCAGTGCTTCGTTTAGCTCGATCGCGGTTTTGTTGGTCAGACACTCAACAGCACCGTTCTGAGAGTTACGACGGAACAACAGGTCATCTTTGTTCGCCAGATCGCGTGCACGGGCTACTTCAACCAGCTCACCGCTGCCATCCAGTACGTTCACTTTAGAACCGGCTGTAATGTATAAGCCTGCTTCAACAATGCAACGATCGCCCAGAGGGATACCGATACCTGCGTTTGCACCCAGCAGACAGCCTTCGCCCACAGAGATGATGATGTTGCCGCCACCGGACAGTGTACCCATCGTGGAGCAGCCACCGCCCAGATCAGAACCCTTACCGACCATAACGCCAGCAGAAATACGGCCTTCGATCATACCCGGGCCTTCAGTGCCTGCGTTAAAGTTCACGAAACCTTCGTGCATGATGGTGGTGCCTTCACCCAGGTAAGCACCCAGACGGACACGGGCGGTATCCGCAATACGGGTACCAGCCGGTACAACGTAGTCGGTCATTTTCGGGAACTTGTCTACGCAATCTACCGAGATGGTCTGACCGTTCAGACGGGACTGCAGCTGGCGCTGTGGCAGTTCGGTCAGATCGATAGCGCCTTCGCTGGTCCAGGCAACATTTGGCAGCAGGCCGAACATGCCGGTCAGGTTGGTGCCGTGCGGCTTAACCAGACGGTGAGACAGCAGGTGCAGCTTCAGATAAACCTCGGCTACGGATTTAGGATCGGTATCTTCTTCGATGAAGGTTGCGACCAGAGGGCGCTTGCTGTCAGCCAGAGACGCTACCAGAGCAGCCTGTTCTGCTTCACCAGCCGCCTGCAGTGCTGAAGCCAGAGCGTTTACTTTGTCGCCGGCGAACTCAATCGCCTGATTGCCACCCTGATAGCCCAGAGTGTCAGTGATCGCTTCGATCAGGCTTACTGCCGGGTTCAGCAGAGGTTGTGCGTAGAAAACTTCCAGCCACTCGCCTTTGCTGTTCTGAGTACCAACGCCAAAGCCAAAGCTGAAAAAAGGTGATGCAGTCATGTTAACTCCCGAAGAGGTCGAGACAGCAGGGCTGCCTAAAATTACGGTTAAAAGTATAGGGTCTTAAGGTGTTGATTCAGAGAATCAAGGGGCTTTCGCCGATCGGTTACAGGGCGAAAAAAGCCTGATAGTCCGCATCTTTAAAGCCGGTTTTAAACTGGTCGTCTTTAGCCAGAACAGGGCGCTTAACCAGCGTCGGGCTGGCCAGCATCAGAGCAATTGCTTTTGCCTGATCCAGATTTTCTTTCTCCGCGGCGTCCAGTGCCCGCCAACTGGTGCTGCGTTTGTTCAGTACCTGTTCCCAGCCCAGTGCATTGCACCACAGCGTCAGGTTGGCTTCTGTCAGTCCGTCTTTTCGGAAGTCATGAAACTGATAGTCCAACTGGTTATTTTCCAGCCAGGTGCGGGCTTTTTTGACCGTATCGCAGTTGGGGATACCGTACAGCGTCAGGGGCATTGGCGGCCTCGTTAGATCGTTTCTGTCAAAAAATTAAATATTGGTTATCCCCCCTGATGCTCCGCCTGTATGACGTTGAGTAGCAGGGGCCGAGAGATGATTAAAGCGATTCGACAAAGCGTCGGATACGCTGAGCGGCTTCCACGCACTCATCCATCGTGGCAACCAGCGCCATACGAACACGATTACTGCCCGGGTTCTGTCCATCAATCGTGCGGGACAGGTAGCTGCCCGGCAGTACCGTTACGTTCTGCTGTTCGAACAGTTTTTGTGCGAAAGCCTCTTCATTGATCGGCGTTTCCGGCCACAGATAGAAGCTGGCCTCCGGCAGGTCGAAATTGAGTACCGGTTTGAGGATCTCGCCTACCCGCTCAAACTTCTCGGTGTACACCGCACGGTTGGCGATGGTGTGGTCTTCATCGTTCCAGGCTTCGATACTGGCCAGCTGATGCTGAACCGGCATGGAGCAGCCGTGGTACGTGCGGTAGAGCAGGAACTTCTGCATCAGCTCCGCTTCACCGGCGATAAAGCCGGAGCGCAAACCCGGCAGGTTAGAACGCTTCGACAGACTGTGGAAAACCACACAGTTTTTATAGTCGTCACGACCCAGTTCGGCACACGCCTGCAGCAGACCCGGAGGTGGTGTCTGCTCATCGAAATAGATTTCAGAGTAGCACTCGTCAGAGGCGATAACGAAGTCGTACTGGTCAGAAAGCGCAATCAGTTTTTTCAGCACATCAAGGCTGGCAACGGCACCGGTTGGGTTGCCGGGGCTGCACAGGAACAGCAGTTGGGTGTTTTGCCAAACGTCTGCAGGTACAGCGTCAAAGTCCGGGATAAAACCGTTCTCAGCCAGGCACGGCATAAAGTAAGGCTCGGCTCCAGCCAGATACGCTGCGCCTTCATAGATCTGATAAAAAGGATTCGGAGAAGCAACCAGAGCACCGGGCTTACGCTCGATCAGCGCCTGAGTGAAGGCAAAGATCGCTTCACGGGTGCCGTTAACTGGCAGTACATGGTCTTCAGCGGTCAGGGTGTCCGGCTTGAGAATAAACCGACGCTGACACCAGTGTGCAATCGCTTCACGCAGTTCAGGCAGCCCCTTGGTCGTCGGGTAGTTGCTGATGCGGTTCAGATTATGACGCAGGCTGTTGAGGACAAACTCCGGAGCCGGATGACGGGGCTCGCCAATGGAAAGCGCAATGTGTTCCAGATCTGACGGCGGTGTCACCTGATTTTTCAGGGTGGTCAGCTTCTCAAAAGGGTAAGGCTGTAATCGGTTCAGATCTGGATTCATACCGGGTTCCGTCATCAGGGTATTTATTTGGCCGACTATTATAATCAAGGCGGTAGAGACCGACAAACCTGCTGGGCTTTTTACAGGTTGAAAGAAGCCTATCTTTGGTTTGATATGATCGGTTTTTTTCCGTACCGATAAAAGAAGGCGATCCGGAGATCGCCTTCTTATTGTGATCGATAACAGTCGTCTTTTATTAGCAGGGGTTTAAGAGCTTAAGGTTAATGCCCGTTTGTGACCTGTTCATCCAGGTCGTGGCAGATACGGGCCCGCAGGTTTTCACACAGCTCAGGATCACTGATCGGCCCCAGATGGCGATCTGTAATCACAAAGATATCCTCTACCCGCTCGCCCAATGTGATGATCTTCGCGGACAGGATGTTGATATCCATCTCAACAAAGATGCGGCCGATTCGGGCCAGCAGTCCCGGGCGATCGGGTGTGATCACCTCAAGCGTGGTGCGCTGGGTTACCGGGTCGTTGCTGATAATTACCTGAGTCGGCATGGTGAAGTGTTTCAGCTGGCGCGGTGTGCGGCGCTGAACAATCTCGCTGTAGTCTGCCGGATCATCCAGTTCTTCGATCAGAACCTGCTTGATCTCTTCGATGCGGGCTTCATCCCGAATCGGTTCATCGTTACTCTCCAGCACAATATAGGTATCCAGCGTGTAGCCGTTGCTGGAGGTGCTGATGCGGGAGTCATGAATGTTCAGCCCCAGTTGCTCCATTGCTGCAACGGTGGCTGCAAACAGATGATCCTGCTCTTTGGTGTAGATAAAGATTTTGGTGCCGCCAACCTGTTCCACTTTCTTTGGGTTGGTGACCAGAACCAGCGGCATATCCGGTTCTTTGTGTTCCAGAATCTGCTCGGTCTGGAAGGCGATCTCACGGGCGCTGTCCTGCAGGAAGTATTCTTCACCCAGCAGGTTCCACAGCGGCCAGATACGGGTTTCTTCCACGCCCCATTTTTTCAGGAATACCAGTGCGTCCTGCTGGGTTTCGGTGACCCATTCGTGTCGGTCAATCGGGTTTTCAAGACCGCGTCGCAGGGCGCGTTTGCTCTCAACATAAAGCTGCTGCAACAGGGTGGCTCGCCAGCTGTTCCAGAGGTTCGGGTTTGTCGCGTTAATATCGGCTACAGTCAGAATGTAGAGATAATCCAGTCGGGTTTCATCCCGCACGGTCATGACAAATTCCTGAATCACTTCCGGATCGGAAATATCTTTCTTCTGGGCGGTCATGGACATCAGCAGGTGATGTTCCACCAGCCAGCTTACCAGGCGGGCATCATGCTTGCTCAAATGATGGCGTTCGCAGAACTGAAGCACATCTTTAGCGCCCAGTTCCGAATGATCTCCGCCCCGGCCTTTGCCGATATCGTGGTAGAGCCCGGCGATATAGGCCAGTTCTCGTTTTGGCAGCCGAAGGAAAATCTGAGCCGCAAAAGGAAACTCTTTGCGCGCTTCCTCTTTCTGGAAGCGGTGCATAAATTTCAATAGCAGCAGAGTGTGGGCGTCCACGGTGTAGATGTGGAAAAGATCATGCTGCATCAGGCCGATAGCGTAGCCAAACTCCGGCAGATACTTACCCAGAATGCCATAGCGGCTCATGCGGCGCAGCTGACGGGCAACATTGCCGGGACTACGCAGCAGCTCCATAAACAGGGAGGAGTGACGGATATCCTGACGGAAGCTTTCGTCGATCAGGTGGCGGTTATCCCGCAGCAGTCGGATGGTCGACGCGCGAACACTTTCGATCTGCGGGTTTTGCGCCATCAGCAGGAAGATTTCCAGCAGGGCAAAAGGGTTGTTCTCAAAGACGCGGTTATGGGTGGCTTCGATCTTGCCGTTCACGATCTGGAAACGTTTGTTCAGGATCTCGACTTTGGCTTCATGCTGGGATTGCAGGATGGCATCGTCGAAGTGCTGCATCAGCACGTCATTCAGCTCCGTCAGCGACATCACCACGCGATAATAGCGGCGCATAAACTGTTCAACGGCGAGGCGTTCATCGTTATCGGCGTAGCCAAACAGCTCCGCCAGAGTCCGCTGATGATCAAACAGCAGCCGGTCTTCAGCGCGTTTGGCGGTCATGTGCAGGGCGTAGCGCACCTGCCAGAGAAACGCCTGTCCCTGTTCCATAATGCGGACTTCGGATTCGGTCAGAAAGCCTTCCCGCATGAGGCCTTCAAGGGTATGGGTGCCGAAGTGACGTTTGGCCACCCAGCCGATCATCTGAATATCCCTTAAGCCGCCTGGTGACGATTTAATGTTGGGCTCAAGGTTGTATTCGTTGTTGTCGTATTTGTAATGGCGTTTGATCTGTTCCTGCCACTTGGCTTCGAAGAACTCGCTGCTGCTCCACATGTGCTCTGTGCTGAGGCGCTTGATCATCTCCTCGCGCAGACTGTCAGGCCCGACAATGGTGCGGTTTTCCAGCAGGTTGGTGGCAACGGTGATATCGGCTTTGGCTTCCCGCTCACAATCGGACAGGGAGCGTACGCTGTGGCCGATATCAAGACTGATATCCCACATAAAGGTAATCAGACGTTCAAGACTGTCCCGGTAGGGGGTGTCATCGTCATCACGGAGGAGAATCAGCAGGTCGATATCGGAATGCGGATGCAGTTCACCACGGCCATAGCCACCAACCGCCAACAGGCTGATATTGTTATCCGGCCAGTCAAACTGCTCCCAGACCATGCTTAACAGCTGATCGATAAACCAGGCCCGGCCATGAACCAGATCCCGGATATCGGCACCGTCTAAGAAGCGTTGGTCTAATTTTGCCTGAACACTCTGAATAGTTTGTTTAAAGAGGCTAATGGAGGATTTAGCCTCGGCCAGCTGCTGTTTAAAGGTGTGTTTGTTAAACAGTGATGGATCTGGTTCAAACTCATAGGGTGTTAATGGCATGGGAGCGTCCGTATGTTACAGATCAGTTTCTTCTTTTCTCAGTGTCAGAATTTCACAGCCATCTTTGGTCACAAGGATGGTGTGTTCATACTGAGCAGATAAACTACGATCTTTTGTCACGACAGTCCATTCGTCTTTTAATACTTTGCAGTGACGTTTTCCGGCATTAACCATAGGTTCGATGGTGAACGTCATACCTTCTACCAGCTTCATACCGGTTCCGGCTTTGCCGTAGTGCACGACTTGAGGCTCTTCATGGAAACCTTTACCGATTCCATGACCGCAGTATTCACGCACAATAGAGAAGCCACTGGCTTCCGCGTGCTTCTGAATCACTTCACCAATGTCGCCCAGAGTGGTGCCCGGTTTCACAATGCGTAAAGCTTTATACAGGCATTCCTGAGTGACCTGGCAGAGGCGGCGCGCCTGAATTTTGGCTTCACCGATAATGAACATCTTGCTGGTGTCGCCGTGGTAGCCATCTTTAATGACGGTGATGTCGATGTTGATGATGTCGCCGTTTTTCAGCACCTTGCTCTCGCTGGGAATACCGTGGCAGATCACCTGGTTGACTGAGGTGCAGATCGACTTGGGAAAGCCGTGATAGTTAAGAGGGGCAGGGATGGCGTCCAGTTCATTGACGATATAGTCGTGGCAGATTCGGTTCAGCTCTTCAGTGCTGACACCCGCTTTTACGTGAGGCTCAATCATCTCCAGAACCTCGGCGGCCATACGGCCAGCCACGCGCATTTTTTCAATTTCTTCGGGTGTTTTGATAATTGCAGTCATATCAGATCTTTTTTGCCATCAGTTCAGATAAATAATGTGCTGAAATGGTAACGCTTATTGGGAAAGGGTGGGAGTGGCTGAACCGGATAAAATTAAAAAATTGACTCTTTCTGTCGGAATTATATTCATAGCCTGCAGGTTCAACAGAAAAAAACTGCCGATTCCTGATGCTTTCTTTATATTAAACTTATTCTGTGGTATAAAGCCGCGCGCCTATATGCAAACTGTGTCCCGTGTATCTGAATAGTTTCAGCTGCATGGTCAGATGCATTTGTCTGTAACGCACCTAATTATTACCTAAACGACACACACACACCGGCACGTAGTTCTGGGTGCCCGGCGAGAGTTTTTTGCTTTCAAAGGGTTGGATTATGGGGTGTGTGGAGGTTTAACCCTAAATTTCTAGGAGTCAAAATGTCTCAAGTTTCTATGCGTGATCTGCTGAAAGCAGGTGCTCACTTCGGTCACCAGACCCGTTACTGGAACCCGAAAATGTCTAAATTCATTTTCGGTGCTCGTAACAAGATCCATATCATCAACCTGGAGCACACTGTTCCTGCGCTGAATGATGCTCTGTCTTTTGTTGAGAAGCTGTCTTCCGGCAAAAACAAAGTTCTGTTTGTTGGTACTAAGCGTGCAGCAAGCAAAGTGGTTAAAGAAGAAGCAGCTCGCGCTGGCATGCCATACGTAAACCACCGCTGGTTGGGTGGTATGCTGACTAACTACAAGACTATCCGCCAGTCTATCCGTCGTCTTCGTGATCTGGAAGCGATGCAGAACGATGGTACGTTCGACAAGCTGACCAAGAAAGAGGTTCTGATGAACACTCGCGAAATGGCTAAGCTGGAACGCTCTATCGGTGGTATCAAAGATATGGGTGGTCTGCCGGACGCTCTGTTCGTAATCGACGTTGATCACGAGCGTATCGCGATCAATGAAGCAAACAAACTGGGTATTCCTGTTATCGGTATCGTTGATACTAACAGCAACCCAGACGGCGTTGACTTCGTTGTTCCTGGTAACGACGACGCGATCCGTGCGATTCAGATCTATGCACAGGGTGTTGCTAACGCTTGCCTGAAAGGCAAAGAAGGCAGCGCTGCTGAAGACGGATTCGTAGAAGTTAGCGAAGAGTCTGCAGAGTAATTGATTGTGCCGGCGCTGTTACAGGGCCGTCATAAGTCACTGATACTTTATTTGGTGACAACAGTTAACTCTGCGAAGGGGGCGTAAGCCCCCTTTTGCAAACCCGGTTTTTCATATCAGATCAAGAGGTTATTCATCATGGCTGCAATCAGCGCATCTATGGTTAAAGAGCTGCGTGAGCGTACTGGCTTGGGCATGCTGGAGTGCAAAACTGCACTGAAAGAAACTGATGGCAACATCGAACTGGCAATCGAAAACCTGCGTAAGTCAAGCGGCATGAAGGCAGCTAAAAAAGCTAGCCGTGTTGCAGCTGACGGTGCAGTAGCAACTAAAGTAGCGGCTGATGGCAGCTACGGTGTTGTTCTGGAAGTGAACTCCGAGACTGACTTCGTTGCTCGTGACGAGAACTTCAAAGGTTTCGTTCAGGCTGTTGCTGATAAAGTATTCGAAGCTAAAGAAACTGATATCGCTACTGTTATGGCTGGCGATCTGGAAGCAGCGCGTGAAGCTCTGGTTCAGAAAATCGGTGAGAACATCTCTGTACGTCGTGCAGCGATCGTAGAAGCTCCAGCTGGCGGTATCGTTGGCGAGTACGTACACGGTGGCCGTATTGGCGTTCTGTCTGTGCTGACTGGTGCAAACGCTGAAGTTGCTAAAGACGTTGCTATGCACGCTGCGGCAGTTAACCCTCGCGTTGCTCGTCCGGAAGACATGCCAGCTGAAGAGCTGCAGAAAGAGAAAGAGATCATCATGGCCCAACCTGATATGGAAGGTAAGCCTGAAGAGATCAAAGAGAAGATGGCTGTTGGCCGCGTTAAGAAGTTCCTGGCTGAGAACAGCCTGGTAGAACAAGCTTTCGTTAAAGATCCTTCTCAGACTGTTGGTGCTTACGTTAAAGCTAACGGCGGCGAAGTACAGTCTTTCATCCGTTTTGAAGTGGGTGAAGGTATCGAGAAAGTTGAAGAAGACTTTGCAGAGGAAGTGCGTAAGCAACTGGCTTAATTCGCATTTCTGATGTAATTCAATGGCGTGTGCAGCGAAAGCTGCACGCGCCATTGTGCGATATGACACCCTGTTTTTACGCTCTGTTTATATAGACCCTTGCTTGCCGGAGGCTGCCCAGATGCCAGCGAATGAAAAACCATCTCAGTACAAACGAATTCTTTTAAAGCTAAGCGGCGAGGCCCTGATGGGTGAGCAGAACTTCGGTATCGATCCTGCGGTTCTGAACCGTATGGCGCTGGAGATCGGTCAGCTGGTAGGTATTGGTGTTCAGGTTGGTCTGGTTATCGGTGGTGGTAACCTGTTCCGCGGTGCCGCTTTGAGTCAGGCGGGTCTGGATCGCGTGACGGGCGACCATATGGGGATGCTGGCAACCGTAATGAACGGTCTGGCGATGCGTGATGCGCTGGAACGTGCCAACATCCGTACCCGTGTGATGTCTGCTATTCCGATGAGTGGTGTGGTTGAGCACTACGATCGTCGTTCCGCAATCCGTTATCTGAATACCGGAGATGTGGTAATCTTTAGCGCTGGAACCGGCAACCCGTTCTTTACCACAGATTCTGCCGCCTGTTTGCGCGGTATCGAAGTCGATGCTGATGTTGTGATTAAAGCCACTAAGGTGGACGGGGTTTATGATAAAGATCCGGTGAAATTCTCCGACGCGGTTAAATATGATCACTTAAGTTATGACAGCGTTCTGGAACAGAAGCTGGAAGTGATGGATCTGACCGCAATTTGTCTGGTTCGGGACCACAATAAACCGGTTCGTGTATTTGATATGAATAAGCCGGGCGCGCTGCTGAATCTGGTTGTAGGCGGTGACGAAGGCACACTAATTGACTGAGGAAACTTCCGTGATCAACGAAATTAAGACTGACGCAGAACAGCGGATGAAGAAGAGCCTGGAGTCTCTGACCACGGCTTTCGCTAAAATCCGTACTGGCCGTGCGCACCCAAGCATTCTGGATAGCGTATCGGTTGATTACTATGGCAATCCGACGCCCCTGAGCCAGGTTGCTAACATCAACGTGGAAGATGCACGTACCCTTAGCATTCAGCCTTGGGAACGTACCATGATTCAGGCGATTGAGAAGGCGATCATGACCTCTGATCTGGGTCTGAACCCAAGTACTGCAGGTACTGTGATTCGTGTGCCTATGCCTGCTCTGACTGAAGAAACCCGCAAGAACTTCATTCGTCAGGCTCGCCAGGAAGCGGAAAACGGTAAGATTGCGATCCGTAATATCCGTCGTGATGCTAATGGCTCTGTTAAAGATCTGCTGAAAGAGAAGGAGATCACAGAGGATGAAGAGCGTCGTGCAGAAGACGAGATTCAGAAGCTGACTGATAAATACGTTGCCGAAGCAGATACGCTGCTGGCTGCAAAAGAAAAAGATCTGATGCAGGTCTGATCTTCCTCCGCACCCGCCGCTCGGGCGGGTGCCACTGTGTTGCCTATTCATGGATTCTAAGAGACAAGATAATATTCCCCGTCATATCGCCATCATTATGGATGGTAATAATCGTTGGGCTAAGAAGCGTTTTCTTCCGGGAATTGCGGGTCACAAAGCCGGTGCAGATGCGGTTCGTGCCGTTATTCGCGGTTGTGTTGACCAAGGGGTGGAAGTCCTGACCTTGTTCGCTTTCAGTAGTGAGAACTGGCAGCGGCCGCAAAAAGAAGTAAACGCACTGATGGAGCTGTTTCTCATCTCCCTGCGTCGTGAAGTGAAAAAACTGCACAAGTATAATATCCGATTGCGTATTATTGGCGATAAAGCAGGCTTTTCGCCTGAAATCCAGCAGGCAATAGCCGATGCAGAAGCACTCACCGAAGGTAATTGTGGTTTGCAGCTTAATGTTGCAGCGAACTACGGTGGGCGTTGGGATATCGTGCATGCTGCGCAGCAGTTGGCTCAGCAGGTTGCGGAAGGAAAATTAAAACCTGAAGAAATTACTGAAAGTCTATTTGATCAGACTATCTCTCTAGGGGATCTCCCGCCGCCAGACCTCTGTATCCGTACTGCCGGTGAGCAGCGTATCAGTAATTATCTGTTGTGGCAGTTTGCCTACAGTGAGTTTTATTACAGTCCGCTGTTGTGGCCGGACTTTAAAGAGCAGGCATTGGCTGAAGCCATTGAAGATTTTGCCGGACGTCAGCGACGCTTTGGTAAAACCAGTGAACAAGTAGAAGGAAAAGCCGATGCTTAAACAGCGTGTATTAACCGCTTTGATTATGGCGCCTCTTGCGCTATGGGGGCTTTTTGGTCTACCCGTTGATTACTATATTTTGTTTGTTTCTGCTGTTGTTGTTATTGGCAGCTGGGAGTGGGCAAACCTTTCGGGTGTAAAGGGTTCCGGCCGCCTGATATATCCTTTGGTGATGGCGCTTGTTTTGTTGGGGCTGAACGATGTTCGCTCGGCCGAGTTGGATCTGGCTATTCTCTATCTGGCTGCTGTTGGCTGGTTGGCTGCGCTTTGGTTCGTCGTCCAATACCCGAAAAACACCCTTTGGAAATCGACCCCCGCGCGATTGTTGATCGGTTTTGCGGTATTGGTTCCGTGCTGGGTTGGTTTTGTCGAGCTGCGCACCAGTCTTTGGTTAGGAAAAGAGGCGTTGTTGTATATTTTGCTTCTTGTCTGGTGTGCTGATATCGGCGCTTACTTTGCCGGTCGTCGATTCGGCAAAGCTAAGCTGGCCCCAAAGGTCAGTCCTGGAAAATCCTGGGCCGGAGTGTATGGCGGGCTTTTAGCGACAGCTGTTCTTGCGGTGGTTTGTGCACAATACTGGTCGCTCCCTCAGAAGCAGATGTTGACGTTATTGATGATTACCCTGCTGGTCACAGCTGTCTCTGTACTGGGTGATCTGTTTGAAAGTATGGTTAAGCGTCATCGCGGTATGAAGGACAGCAGTAATCTTTTGCCGGGGCACGGCGGTGTGATGGACCGGATCGATAGTCTGACAGCCGCGGTACCACTTTTTGTTTTAAGCCTTAAGCTGACCGGATTGAATTTATGAGTCCGTCTCAGAAAATCACCCTCTTGGGAGCCACGGGCTCCATCGGTGGCAGTACGCTGGACATTATTGCGCGCCACCCCGATCGCTTCGATCTATATGCCGTGTCCGGTCATAAACGGATTAAAGAGCTGGCGGCTATCTGTCGCAGGTTTCAGCCTGTCTTTGCGGTTGTTCCTGATGATCATGCGGCAGCCCTTTTATCAGAAAATATTTCTGATCTTCCGACACAGATCCTGATCGGCGCTGAAGGTCTGGAGCAGATCGCTTCTGATAAAGAGGTTGATACCGTTGTGGCTGCTATTGTCGGGGCTGCCGGTTTGCTGCCTGCCCTTGCAGCTGTTAAAGCGGGTAAGCGGATTCTTCTGGCAAATAAAGAAGCTCTGGTAATGTCCGGTCAGCTCTTTATGGATGAAGTGACGCGTTCCGGTGCTGAACTTCTGCCGATCGATAGCGAACACAACGCAATCTTTCAATGTCTGCCTCAACTGGGCACTCATTTTGATGACGCAAGCTTGCCTGGGTCGGGAGTCAGTCAGATCCTGCTAACGGCTTCTGGCGGTCCTTTTCGTGGCTTTACCTCAGATCAGCTGAGCAAAGTTACCCCTGAGCAGGCAGTTGCCCACCCTAACTGGTCCATGGGCCAGAAAATCTCAGTGGATTCGGCAAGTCTGATGAACAAAGGGCTTGAGCTGATTGAAGCCTGCTGGCTGTTTTCTGTTCAGCCAGAGGCAATTCAGGTTGTTGTTCATCCGCAAAGTATTATTCACTCCATGGTGGCTTATAACGATGGTTCTGTAATTGCGCAGATGGGGAATCCGGATATGCGCACGCCTATCGCTTATGGCCTGGCCTGGCCTGAGCGTATCGATTCAGGGGTTAAGTCTCTCAATCTGTTTGAGGTCGCTCAGCTTAACTTTGAGCCTGCGGATGAGGTGGTTTTCCCTTGTCTGGCTCTTGCCCGACAGGCCTTTACGATGGGCGGAACAGCACCGGCGATTCTGAATGCGGCCAATGAGGTGGCTGTTCAGGCTTTTCTTGAGCAGCAGATCGGTTTTGAACAGATTCCGGAAGTTTGTCGTTACGCTCTTGATGCTATTGCGGTGGAAGCGGCAGACTCGTTGGATACAGTGCTGGCCAGTGATCGCAAAGCCCGCGAGATCTGTACGCCCTATCTTGAACATTTAGCCGTGCATCGCGTCAAAGCGCAGTAAAGTTTTTTCGGAGAGCGTGAATGGGTGTCGTGCATACGGTTTTAGCGTTGATTGTAACTCTGGGGATTCTGGTGACTGTGCATGAGTACGGTCACTTTTGGGTTGCCCGGCGTTGTGGTGTGAAGGTTCTGAAATTTTCGGTCGGTTTTGGTAAGCCGCTGTATCGCTGGTTTGATAAATCCGGTACCGAATATGCCATCGCCTGGATTCCTTTGGGTGGCTACGTCAGCATGCTGGATGAGCGGGAGGGACAGGTTCCGGAAGAGGAGCGCCCCTTTGCTTTTAACCAACAATCTGTCTGGAAGCGTATCGCTATTGTTGCGGCAGGCCCTGTTGCAAACTTTCTGCTGGCTATCCTGACTTACTGGGTCTTGTTCGTTTCCGGAACCAGTGCATTGGCGCCGGTTGTTGGTACGGTACAGCCTGGTTCATTAGCTTATGAAGCGGGTATTGAGCCTCAGGCAGAGTTAATCAGTATTGATGGCGAGCCGGTACATAGCTGGCAGGATGCCGGTATGCAGCTGCTAAGCCGGGTGGGTGATACGGGGCAGATCCGTATTGTGACCCAGGAATGGCAGGGCTACAGTCAAAATGAACATGCCCTCTCTATTAATCGCTGGTTGGCTGGAGAGAAAGAACCGAACCCTCTTACGGCGATCGGCGTGACACCTTTTTCACCTCATCTTGACACTGTCATTGGGAAGGTGTTGCCAGACGGTGCAGCGGCTCAATCCGGCCTTCTTGCTGGCGATCAGCTGCTGAGTGTTGATGGACGTCCTGTTAAAGACTGGATGCATTGGGTGCAATTAGTTCAGACAGCTCCTGATCAGAAACTTGCTCTTGAAATTGAGCGTGATGGCCGCATTCAGATGCTTTCGATCACGCCGCGTCTGAAACAGCTGGATGATGGCCGTGAAATTGGCTATATCGGTGCAGCGCCTAAGCCAGCTGAGTGGCCCGAGGGTATGGTGCGCGAAGTGCAGTATGGTGTTTTTGCGTCGGTTTCCCAGGCCGTAGGCAAGACAGCAGACATGATTGTACTGACGCTCGACTCCATCAGAAAGATGATTGTAGGGCTTATCTCCGTTGATAATCTTAGTGGTCCTATAACGATCGCTCAGGTAGCCAGTGATTCGGCCAAAGGTGGCTTTGAGAGCTTTCTGACGTTTCTGGCCTATATCAGTATCAGTCTTGGTGTGCTGAACCTTCTGCCTATTCCTGTTCTCGATGGTGGGCATCTTTTGTTCTATCTGATTGAAGCCGTAACCGGACGGCCTGTTCCTGAAAAGGCACAGCAGTTTGGGCTGCGACTTGGTATGATGTTGCTCGCGGGTCTTATGATGATTGCTTTTTATAACGACCTGATGCGTCTTTAAATTTTTTGGTTAATTCGTCTCCTCGGGATAGTGGACCTTTATGATCACCCGTATACAACAGTTCAGTCCTATTAAGCGGCTTTTGAGCGTTCAGCAGGTACTTGTCGCTGCTCTTCTTATTTCAGGACTTGGCGTCATTTCTCCGGTTTCTGCTGCTCAGTTTGTTTTTGATGATCTGCGGGTTGAAGGTTTGCAGAGGGTTTCTGCATCCCGTGTTTTCAGTGCGTTTCCGATAGAGCTTCGTCAGCAGGTCAATAGCGAGGACCTGGTTGAAGCCAGCAAAGCACTTTTTGAGACGGGGTTGTTTGATGATATCCGCCTTGAGCGCGACGGCTCGCTTCTGATTGTGGTTGTGAAAGAGCGACCAGCGATTGATCAGATTGTTATTACAGGTAATGACAAGATCAAAACGGAACAGTTAGAAGAGGGGCTTGCTCAGTCTGGCCTTAAAGCTGGTCAGATTCTGCAGCGGGTGACCCTTGAGCAGGTTGAGCTGGAGCTGGAACGAATGTATCACGGTCTGGGACGTTACAGTGCCAGTATCGTTACCGAAATTGAATCCGTCGGTGAAAACAGAGTTAATCTGAATGTAAAGATCCGGGAAGGTGATGTTGCGACGATTCGCCATATCAACTTTACCGGTAATGATCGCTTTGATAATGAGACCCTAGCCAAGCGCTTTGAGCTGGAGGCGAAGTCTCACTGGTCGCTTTTTTCATCGGCGAGCCAGTACTCTCGCCCTAAGCTTCAGGGTGATCTTGAGCGCTTGCGTAATTGGTATCTGGATCGCGGCTATCTCAAGTTTAATGTGGACTCAACTCAGGTTTCGGTAAGTCCTGATCGTCTGGATGTTTATATTACGGTAAACGTCACAGAAGGAGAGTCTTACAAGGTTAAAGAGATCAAGCTTAATGGTGATCTGGTTGTTGATCCTGAAGAGATTCTCGAGCTGATTGAACTCAATCCGGGGGATACCTTCTCCAGAACCAAGATGGTTAATACGACAGAAGCGATTCGAAAGCGGTTGGGCAAAGAAGGTTTCACTTTTGCCAACATCAACGCTGTGCCTGAGTTGCATGACGACCAGACGGTGACCCTAACGCTGATGGTTGCTCCGGGGAAGCGTACTTATGTTCGTCGAATTAACTTTGCCGGCAATGTAACCACCAAGGATGAGGTTCTGCGTCGGGAAATCACCCAGATGGAAGCAGGTGTTGCGTCGACGGATGAGATCAAAAACTCCAAAACCCGACTGGAGCGTCTTGGGTATTTCAAAACCGTTCAGGTTGATACACCGCGCGTTGGGGGACTGGATGATCAGATCGATGTGAATTACACCGTTGAAGAACAGGCTTCCGGCAGTTTGAGTGCATCTATCGGCTACTCTCAGAATAGCGGTATTATTTTTGGCGCTGGTGTTAAGCAATCCAACTTTTTGGGTTCCGGTACCAATGTCGGTTTTAATGTCAGTAAAAGTGACACGGTGCAGAAGTTAGATTTCTCCATCTTTGATCCCTATTACACCCTTGATGGTGTAAGTCGTGGTATCAACGTTTTCTACCAGGAAAGTAATCTGGAAGACTCTGATATCAGTGGTTTTGCCACCGACTCCTATGGCGCAAAAGTGAACTTTGGTTATCCGATTTCGGAAACGGCCCGGGTTGGCCTGACGGTTGGGGCTGATAATACCCGTATCTACACTGGTGACGACCCTGTTAAGGAAGTGCTGACCTTTATTGAAGATGAGGGCGACAATCACTCAGCCTTTAAGTTGGGCGGTTATATTACTGATAACAAGCTGAACCGTGGTGTTTTGGCGACCGATGGAACCTACAACCGCCTCTCTTTGGAAGTCGCTGTCCCCGGTAGTGATATGACTTTCTATACTCTTGAGTATAAAAATCGCTACCTGATCGCTTTAAATGATGACTATTCTGTGAAATTCCGAACAGATCTGGGGTATGCCGATGGTTATGGTGATGATAGCTTGCTACCCTTCTACGAGCACTATTTTGCAGGCGGTCTCGGCTCAGTAAGGGGATACAGTGGTAATTCGCTGGGGCCTAAGAGTACCCCGACGGACAGTGATTCTCCTTCTGCTTTCGGGGGTAATGTTCTGGTGGAAACCGGTGTAGAACTTATCTATCCGCTTTGGTTTGTCGAAGATCGTAGCAGCCTTCAGACGGTTGTCTTCCTGGATGGCGGTAATGTCTTTATGACGAAGTGCAGTCGTGTTTCCGAGAACTGTTCAGAAGGGGTAGAACCTTCGGAATTACGTTGGTCGACGGGTCTGGGGCTTACCTGGCTATCGCCAATCGGGCCTTTGGATTTCAGTATATCCAAGGCACTTAATGCTCAAAGTGATGATGATACTGAGTTCTTCCAGTTCTCTATCGGTCAGACTTTCTGAGTCTGAAGCAGTGTAAAAGGACTAAATTTATGATGCGTCTTCTGAGTATTTGGACAACTTTTATCCTGTTCGCTTTTATCAGTGTCGGGGTGGCAAAAGCTGAGCAGAATAATAATGACTTTGTGCCGAACAAGATTGCTGTGCTGGATTGGCGGGCTGCTCTTTTGGGAACGGATCAGGCTCGGGTTGAATTTAAAGCGATTCGTGAAGCTTTAAGTCAGGATGAGCAGGAGATCCGAAGTCTGGCGGATGAAGCGAAACAGCTTCAGGAAAAGCTAAAGGCTCAGGCGGACACCTTAAGTGCAGATGAGAAGCGACAACTCAGTAAAGATATTCAGGAAAAGGCTGAGGAATATCAGTTTCTTGGACAGCGTCTTAAGAAAGAGCAGCGTCAACGGCAGGAAGCCTATATCCGCGGGGTTCGCCCGCAGCTGGATGATGCGGTTCGCCAGGTGATCGAGGCGAAAAAGATTGATCTTTTATTGGATCGTCAGGCCGTTACTTTTGTCAGTAAGCGGTTGGATATCACACAGGATGTGATTGCCCAGCTGAACAAAATGCAGTCTGCTGCGCAGTAAAGCCGATTTTTTAAAGCTGACAACTCTGCTTTTAAACGGTTAAATCCGTTACATTTTCAGATGGTTAAATCCATTATATTTTCAGACCGCTAATCAGGAAATTGCCAATGTCCGACCGTCCAGAAGCTCAATCAGTAAGCCGGAAATATACTCTCGGAGAGCTGGCTGAGATGCTGGGAGGAGAACTTCATGGTAATGCCTCTACAGTCATTGATGGTCTGGCTACCTTGCGAAGTGCGACGTCTTCTCAGGCAAGTTTTCTGGCGAATCCGGCCTACCAGAAATTGCTGCCGGATTGTCAGGCTGGGGTAGTACTGCTCAAGCGTAATCAGGCTGAATTATGTCCGGTTAACTGTATCATTCTTGATAACCCTTATGCCGGATACGCCCGCCTTACGCAGCTGTTCGACCCGGTTGAGGCCTGCTCCCCGGGTATACACCCCCTCGCGGTTGTGCATCCTGATGCTGAAATTTCACCTTTAGCACAGATCGACGCTTATGCGGTTGTTGAGGCCGAAGCAGTTGTTGGTGATGATGCGGTGGTCGGTAGTCACTGTTATGTGGGCAGAAACACGATTATCGGTAAAGGTTGCCGACTGTATCCTAATGTCACGCTATATCACGGAGTTGTTCTTGGTTGCGAGGTAACCTTGCACAGCAGTTGTGTTATTGGCGGAGATGGTTTTGGTTTTGCCCCTGAAAATGGTCGCTGGGTAAAGATTGCTCAGCTGGGTGGTGTTATCATAGGCGACCGCTCGGAGATAGGTGCTAATACCAATATTGATCGCGGGGCTCTTGATGACACTTTGGTTGGCTCAGATGTGATCATCGATAGCCAGGTTCAGATTGCCCACAATGTGAAGATTGGTGATGGTACTGCCATTGCCGGATGTGTGGGTATCGCGGGTAGTAGCTCTATTGGTCGTCATTGTCTTATCGGCGGTGCCAGTAATATTGCCGGTCATTTAACGATTTGTGACGGTGTCACTTTGAATATGACCACAAATGTTACAGGTGATATTCGCGAGCCTGGACATTACTCATCAGGCACGGGTATGTCAGACATGCGCTCATGGCGCAAAAATGCGGTACGTTTTAACCAGCTGGATAGCCTGGCGAAACGAATAAGCAAGATTGAAAAAAGCTTGTCGTCATCCGCAGTAAAGCAAAAAACTTAAAACAGACAGAAGCGTATTATGCGCACCTGCTGCTAAGAAGCAGTCAGGTTTTTTTGAGGTTGAATGAATGGTCATGGACATTAACGAAATTAAAGAATACTTACCCCACCGTTATCCTTTTCTACTGGTTGACCGTGTTGTAGAAATGGAACTGGGTGAGTCAATCGTTGCCTACAAAAATGTATCGGTAAACGAGCCCTTCTTTAATGGACACTTTCCTCATCACCCGGTAATGCCGGGGGTATTGATTATTGAGGCTATGGCACAGGCGGCAGGTATTCTTGGCTTTAAGACCATGGAGAAAAAGCCAGCTGATGGTCATATCTATTACTTTGTTGGCAGTGACAAGGTTCGCTTCAAGCGACCTGTTGTTCCGGGAGACCAACTGAAGCTGGAAGCGACAGTTGTAGGTACTCCGCGCCGTGGTATCTGGCGTTTTGACTGTAAAGCTACAGTTGATGGTGAACTCGCTTGTCAGGGTTCAATTTTGTGCGCAGAGAGAGAACTGTGAGTCTGATTCATCCGACAGCTATTGTTGATCCGTCAGCGGTAATTGCCGCTGATGTCGAGATCGGACCCTATTCCATTATCGGCCCGGATGTAGAAATCGGGGCCGGTACCTGGATTGGTCCACACGTTGTTATTACCAAGCTGACAACCATAGGAAAAGGCAACAAAATCTATCAGTTTGCCTCGGTCGGTGAGGATTGTCAGGATAAAAAATATGCTGGCGAGCCGACCCGCCTGATTATTGGTGACAACAACGAAATCCGGGAAGGTTGCTCCATTCACCGTGGAACGGTTCAGGATGAAGGCATCACCCGTATTGGTAACAACAACCTGATTATGACAACGGTGCATATTGCTCATGATGTTGTGATTGGTGACAACACGATTATCGCATCAGATGCCTCCATCGCGGGTCACGTTAAAATTGGTGATTGGGCGATCATTGGCGGAGCTTCGGCAATTCATCAGTTCTGTCATATCGGCCCTCACTCCATGTGCGGTGGCGCCAGTTATATATCCAAAGATATTCCCGCATATGTCATGGTCAGTGGTAATCCGGCAGAGTCTCACAGCATTAATGCTGAAGGTCTGAAGCGCCGTGGTTTCTCTGTGGATGCGATCAGTGAACTTCGCCGGGCTTACAAGACGGTATTCCGCAAAGGCCTTCGCCTTGATACGGCTATCAGCGAGCTTGAGAGCGGCGATGTTGGCGAAGAATTGTCTGTTTTTATCCAAAGCCTTAAAGGATCAGGTCGCGGCATTATTCGCTGATTGCGATGATGTTGCGCCGGTATTTATCATCGGTTGATCGATTGACAGGAAAACAAGCATGTCTGACCAGGCTCAGGTTGCACAGCATAAGCCTTTAAGAATTGCCATTGTTGCCGGAGAGCTATCCGGAGATATTCTTGGATCCGGCTTGATCCGGGAATTTAAAAAACTCCACCCCTCGGCGGAGTTTTTTGGTATTGGCGGCCCCCGAATGCAGCAGGAAGGCTTTGTTAGCCACTGGCCGATGGATCGTCTTTCTGTAATGGGTTTGGTGGAAGTGTTGGGGCGCTTACGTGAGCTGCTGAATATCCGTAAAGAGGTACGTGACCTCTGCCTGAAAGAGAAACCTGATCTTTTTGTGGGAATTGATGCGCCGGATTTCAATCTCACCCTTGAAGAATGGGTCAGAGAGGCAGGTATTCCTGTGGCACACTATGTTTCGCCATCGGTCTGGGCCTGGAAGCAGGGGCGTTTGAAAAAGATTGCCCGCTGTGTTGATCATATGCTGACGCTGTTGCCGTTTGAGGCTGACTTTTATCACCGCAAAAATATACCTGTGACTTTTGTGGGGCATCCGCTTGCCGATGAGCTTCCAATGGATGTGGATCAGAATGCTTGTCGGGATCAGTTGGGGCTTTCAAGAGAGCAGCCTGTTTTGGCTGTTTTGCCGGGTAGTCGCAGCAATGAAGTGAAATATCTTGGCCACACCTTTATCGACACGGCGCTAAGATGTTGCGAAGTGATGACGGAGCTTCAGGTGGCTATTCCTTGTGCTAATGAGCTGAGACGTCAACAGATTGAAGAACAGCTGGCTCAGGTAAGTCCCGACTTACGCCAGCGTTTTCACCTCTATGATGGCCTGTCCCGTGAAGTAATGAGCGCTTCAGACTCAGTGCTTCTGGCATCCGGTACTGCCGCTCTGGAGGCTATGCTGCTGAAAAAACCTATGGTTGTAGCGTACAAAATGGCCTGGCTAAGCCACGCCATTATCAGCCGTATGATCAAGGTGGATCATATCTCCTTGCCGAATCTGATCGCCGGAGAAGCGCTGGTGCCGGAAATGATTCAGGATAAGGCGAATGTTGAGTCTCTTAGCGAGCTTCTTCTGGATCGGCTGCAGAACCCTGATAACTATCGCGATCTCGTCGAGCGTTTCTATCAGATGCATCATGAGTTGAAACGGGAAGCCAGTCAGGTTGCTGCAAAAACGCTTTCTGATCTGATTCAAGAGCATCAGGGCTAGTATCCGTTAGCTTAAAACGACGTCTTCTAACCGAATATTTTAACGACTTAATCATTGAGGCTAACATGGCACAAGACTGGCCTGAACTGGAGATTCCCTATCAGGGCAAATGGCTTGCCGGCGTTGATGAAGTAGGGCGTGGCCCCCTGGTGGGCTCGGTTGTCACGGCGGCTGTGATTCTGGATTCTGAGCGGCCGATTGAGGGCCTGACCGATTCCAAGAAACTCACGGAGAAAAAGCGCGAACGACTGTTTGATGAGATCAAAGAGAAAGCGCTGGCGTGGCATATTGCCGAATGCTCCGTTGAAGAGATTGATCGCCTCAATATCCTGCATGCGACCATGCTGGCGATGCAGCGAGCGGTTGAAGGTTTAAAGCCAGCCGCTGAGTTTGTGCTGGTGGATGGTAATCGCTGCCCTCAATTGCCTTGCCCTTCCATGGCCGTTGTTAAAGGCGACCTGCGCCATAGTGCTATCAGTGCGGCGTCTATTCTGGCAAAGGTTTATCGGGATCGTCAGATGGCGGAGCTTGAGCTTGAATATCCCGGTTACGGCTTTGCCAAACACAAAGGCTATCCAACCAAGCAGCACTTTGAAGCGCTTGAGAAACTCGGGCCTATTCCCCAGCATCGTCGTTCCTTTAAGCCTGTGCAGCAGCGGCTGGATCTCTAGACGTGTTTGAGTTCTGAGCCGTTAATCTTAATGTTTTGCATTCCCTGTTTATAATGCGTTATCCGTACCAGAAAGCAGTTAGTCCGATATTTTACTGTGTGACTCTTTTCGTTATCCCTGCGAGATCTTTATGAACCCCTCTTTTGTTCACCTGCGAATACATACCGAATACTCATTGGTTGATGGTTTGGTCAAGATCAAGAAGCTTCCCGGTAAACTGGAAGAGCTTCAGATGCCAGCTTTGGCGATCACCGATGAATCCAATATGTTTGCTTTGGTGAAGTTTTATAAGACGATGCAGGGCGCAGGCATTAAGCCTATCTCGGGTGCAGATATCTGGCTGGAGAATAGCGCCGATCCGGCCAAGCCATACCGAATGACGCTTCTGGCAATGGATAACACCGGCTATCGTAATCTGACAGAACTGGTATCCCGGGGCTATCTTGAAGGCCAGCATCAGGGACGAAATATCCTGAAACCGGAGTGGCTGGCAGAGCAGGCGGAAGGCCTGATCGCCTTGTCCGGTGCGAAAGAGGGTGAAGTTGGCCGCCTGTTGGTTGGCGGACATTATCCGGAAGCTCGTTCCGCATTGCAGAAATGGATGCAGATCTTCCCCAACCGTTTTTATCTCGAGCTGCAGCGTACCTTCCGTGCCGATGATGAACTCTGTGTGCACGAGTCGGTAAAACTGGCGGATGAGTGTCAGTGCCCGGTAGTTGCAACCAATGATGTGCGTTTTATCGAGCGGGAAGATTTCTGGGCCCACGAAACCCGCGTGTGTATCGGTGAAGGCCGTGCACTGGATGATCCGCACCGTAATAAAGGTTACTCCGAAGAGCAGTATCTGAAGTCTCAGGAGGAGATGGCAGATCTGTTCAGCGATATCCCTGAAGCTTTACAGAACAGTGTTGAGATCGCCAAGCGCTGTACTATCGAAGTTCAGCTGGGTAAATACTTCCTGCCGGACTTCCCGATTCCGGAAGGGATGACCATGGAAGATTTCTTCCGCAAGGTCTCCCATGATGGTCTGACAGAGCGATTGGAACAGCTGTTTGATACCCGCGCCGAAGACTTCCCACAGAAAGAAAAAATCTATCGTGAACGACTGGATTTTGAACTGGAAACCATTATTTCCATGGGATTCCCGGGTTACTTCCTGATCGTAATGGACTTTATCCAGTGGTCAAAAAATAACGGCGTTCCGGTCGGGCCAGGTCGTGGTTCCGGTGCTGGCTCCCTGGTCGCTTATGCCCAGAAAATTACTGATCTTGATCCTTTACAATACGACCTTCTGTTCGAACGTTTTCTTAACCCAGAACGTATCTCCATGCCCGACTTTGACGTCGACTTCTGCATGGATGGCCGTGACCGTGTCATCGACTATGTGGCAGAGACCTATGGTCGTAATGCGGTATCCCAGATTGCCACCTTCGGCACCATGGCGGCAAAAGCGGTGGTGCGTGACGTAGCCCGGGCACAGGGTAAGCCTTATGGCCTGGCAGATAAGCTTTCCAAAATGATCCCCTTTGAAGTAGGGATGACTCTGGCAAAAGCCTACGAACAGGAAGAGCAGCTCAGAGACTTTCTGGCTACCGATGAAGACGCCGGTGAGATCTGGGAGATGGCGATTAAGCTTGAAGGTACGGTTCGTGGTACCGGTAAGCATGCCGGCGGTGTGGTGATCTCGCCGACCAAGCTGACTGATTTTTCTCCTATCTTCTGTGAAGAGGGGGGGAGCAGCTTGGTTGCTCAGTTTGATAAAGATGATGTGGAAGCCGCTGGTCTGGTGAAGTTTGACTTCCTGGGTCTGCGGACCCTGACCATCATCGACTGGGCGATCAAGGTGATGCAGGACAAAGGTCATACCGATTTTGATATCGCTAAAATTCCCCTTGATGATCAGCCCACCTTTGATCTGTTGCAGCAGGGTGAAACCACTGCCGTATTCCAGTTGGAATCTAGGGGGATGAAGGATCTGATTAAACGCCTCAAGCCCAGCTGTTTTGAAGATATCGTGGCACTGGTGGCGTTGTTCCGTCCGGGGCCGCTGCAGTCGGGCATGGTTGACGACTTTATTAAGCGTAAGCACAACCTTGAGCCGGTATCTTATCCACACCCGGACTACAACCACGACAGCCTGATCCCGGTGCTGAAACCTACCTACGGCATCATTCTCTATCAGGAACAGGTGATGCAGATTGCTCAGGTGATGGCGGGTTACACCCTGGGTGGCGCAGATATGCTGCGTCGTGCGATGGGTAAGAAAAAGCCGGAGGAGATGGCCAAACAGCGTGGCGGCTTTATCGAGGGTTGTAAAAATAACAATATCGATGCCGATCTTGCGGGTAACATCTTTGATCTGGTGGAAAAATTTGCCGGTTACGGTTTTAACAAATCCCACTCTGCAGCCTATGCACTGGTTTCTTATCAGACCGCCTACCTGAAGCGCCACCATCCGGAAGCCTTTATGGCTGCGGTACTGTCCACCGAGATGCAGAACACCGATAAAGTGGTCACCCTTGTGGAAGAGTGCCGCCATATGAAGCTGCCTCTGACGCCGCCGGATGTGAATGCCGGTGACTTCAAATTCACGGTCAATGATGACAACGAGATCGTTTACGGCCTGGGTGCGATTAAAGGGGTGGGTGAAGGCCCGATTGACTCTATCGTGGCGGCCCGTAAAGAGGGCGGTCCTTTTAAAGACCTGTTTGATTTCTGTTCCCGTACCGATTCCCGGAAGCTGAATAAGCGTACGGTTGAGGCGCTGATCCGAAGCGGTGCTCTGGATAAGCTGGGGCCGAATCGCGCTGTAATGCTGGCCAGTCTTGAAGATGCCTTCAAGGCAGCGGAGCAGAGCAACATGAACGCCAATATTGGCATGATGGATATGTTTGGTGAACTGGAAGCGGAGCAGGAAACTGACCCTTATGCCGAGCACCGTCATGTTCGTCAGTGGACCGATAAAGAGCGTTTGAAGGGTGAAAAAGATACGCTTGGTATCTACCTGACCGGCCACCCGTTCGATGAATACGAAGCGGAAGTTCGCCGTTTTGCCCGTCTGCGCCTGAGTGATCTGGCCGCAAGTCGGGAAACTCAGAAGCTTGCAGGGCTGATTATTGATATCCGCACCATGAAGAGCAAGCGCGGGGATACCATCGCCTTTATCACGCTGGATGATCGTTCCGGGCGGGTAGAGGTCTCTGTTTTTGGGGATCTCTTTGAAGCGCACCGTGCTGAATTGCAGAAAGATCAGCTGGTGGTTATCGAGGGCGATGTCAGTTTCGATGATTATTCCGGAAGTCTCAGAGTTCGTGCAAAAGCAGTAACCAGCCTGCTGGCATCCCGGATTCGTTACAGTGATAGTCTGCAACTGAACTGGGATCAGAAAGAGATTGGCAAAAAGCATCTGGACCTTTTACAGAGTAAGCTGCAACCCTTTACTGTCACTCAGCCGGACGAAGGTGTTGCTGTTGAAATTACTTATAAGCGGTCAGAGGTTTCCGGAAAAGTAAGGCTTTCTGATCAGTGGCGGGTCGTACCAAGCGATGAACTTATCTACAGCCTGTATGACGGTTTTGGTTTGAAGAGCGTTCGTCTTTCCTATGGTGACTAAGGCGTTTGGCTAAACTGCTGACATTCGGTTGCAGCTGGTTTCTAAATAAGCTCAGGTGTTTGAAACAGTTATAATTTCTGTTGTTGGGTCTGTGCTGGCCTCTTTAGGGGTAAAACAGTGATAAAGTAACAGAACGTGACTTTTCAGAAACGCTTTAGCCACCGGCAGAGGTTTTTTTTAGGCGGTCTTTGCCGTACTATTGACGGTTTTAAACGTGGTGGGTTTTCCCTGAGCTTACAGGCTCTCAAAGGTTGATAAGCCCCCGGATACGGACACTTTTGAGTTAGCTGCTTTAGAGTGATCTGCGCCCAAGGGTAAATTCTCCATTTCAGTGGATTACCCGGGCAGAACAAGACTTATTCACAGGCGCTAAGATGGCGACTGTGTGCTTTTAATCGTAAGCATAGAATTTTTAATAGCGTGGACCTATGAATCCCAACTATCTGGACTTTGAACAGCCTATCGCAGAGCTGGAAGCAAAAATCGATGAACTACGTCTGGTTGGCAATGACAACGAGATCAATATCTCCGATGAGATCAGCCGTCTGCAGGAAAAAAGCCTGAAGCTGATGGAAGATATTTTCTCGAACCTGACTCCTGCTCAGGTGGTTCAGCTGTCCCGCCACCCGCAGCGTCCTTACACGCTGGACTATGTGGATCAGATTTTTACAGACTTTGATGAGCTGCACGGTGATCGCAACTTCGCTGATGATGCCGCTCTGGTGGGTGGTATCGCCCGTCTGGATGATAAGCCTGTGATGATTATTGGTCATCAGAAAGGTCGCTCTGTTAAAGAGAAGGTTCGTCGTAACTTCGGTATGCCGCGTCCTGAAGGTTATCGTAAGGCTTGTCGTCTGATGGAGATGGCTGAGCGTTTCAAAATGCCGATTCTGACCTTTATTGATACTCCGGGAGCTTATCCGGGTATCGATGCAGAAGAGCGCGGTCAGAGTGAAGCGATTGCTTACAACCTGGCGGTTATGTCCCGTCTGCAGACGCCGATCATCTCCACCGTCATCGGTGAAGGTGGTTCCGGTGGTGCACTGGCGATCGGTGTGTGTGATGAGCTGATCATGCTGAAGAACTCCATCTACTCGGTAATTTCTCCGGAAGGCTGTGCATCTATTCTTTGGAAGAGCGCTGAGCGTGCTAACGATGCGGCAGAAGCGATGGGTGTAACCGCGGGTCGTCTGCATGAGCTGGGTCTGGTGGATCGTCTGATCGAAGAGCCTCTGGGCGGCGCGCACCGTAACGCAGAGAAGGTAGCGGCAGATCTGAAGCTGCAACTGCTGGAAACTCTGGATCGTCTGAGCGGCCTGAGCAAAGAGCAGCTGGTTGAGCGTCGCTACGAGCGTCTGATGTCTTACTATGCCGGTAATCCTGAACTGGGCAACTGGTAAGACAAAGACCTGTCGGGTTTGCTGACCTGAATGTCTCCAATAACCCCGATGAGCCTGGCTTATCGGGGTTATTTTTTGTCTGAAGATCTGTGCGTCAACCTCGTTAAATAAATTCTTTAACCCCCTAAAAATAAATGCTTCAACCTCCAGAAAATGAATTTGCCAAGATGCTGACACCTGAACTGCTTGATGGATTGCCGGATCATAACCAGCTTTGGCTGGCGCTGAGTGGCGGGCTGGATTCTGTGGTGCTGTTGGATCTGGCGGTGCAGTATTGTGCTTCCCGTGAGAAATCCCTCAGGGTGATTCATGTTCATCACGGCTTAAGTGCTAATGCGGATCAGTGGGCGGAGCACTGTTTGAATCTGTGTCGAAGCTATCAGGAAAGGCTCTCTTTTCAGGAAAGCCACTCTGGTCAAAAAAGCCGCCCGGTATCGGTTGATTGTCAGGTTGAGCGTGTTCAGCTAAGCGGTACTTCATCTATTGAGGAGCAGGCCAGAAAGGCGCGTTATCAGGTATTCAAAAACTGCCTGAAGGCTCGGGATCTTCTTCTGATGGCGCATCACGGTGATGACCAGTTGGAAACCCTGCTGCTTCGTCTGATGCGTGGCGCGGGTGCTCAGGGATTATCCGGAATGCCGGTTGAAAGACCTTTGGGGTTGGGTCGCCTTTATCGTCCCTTGCTGTCTTTTCAACGAGCAGAACTTGAAGCCTATGCGGAAGAGAAGGGATTAAGTTGGGTTGAGGATGAGTCAAATCAGAGTCTCAAATTTGACCGTAACTTTCTGCGCCGTGAAATTACCCCCCGGCTTAAGTCCCGTTGGCCGCAACTGATAAAGGTCGCCGGGCGAAATGCTCAGGTGTTAGCGGATGCAGACAGCCTGAATAATGATCTGGCGGAGATCGATCTGGCGCGCGTTGCGCTTTCCGGCGTAGCTCTTTCTAAAAGCGCTCTTTCTCCCAGCTCGCTTTCCTGTTCTGCGCTGCTTGAGTTATCACCGGAGCGGCAGCGAAATGTGCTGCGTTTCTGGCTGCAATGTGCCGGCATCTTACCGCCGGATTACCGTCAGATTATGACTATCATCGAGGAGCTGGTTATGGCTCAGGATGATGCACAGCCTCTCTTCCAGCGGCCGCAGTATGAGATCCGCCGATACCGGGATCAGCTGATTCTTAAACTAACGGAAGAATTGGCTTGTGAGGGAGGTGCTCAGGAAAACGCTCAGGAAGATGCACTGGCTGATCAGTGCGCTGATTCAGACTCTATCTCTTTATCCTCTCTTTTATCCGATAGCTTCGGTGAAGGTGAGGCTTTCAAGCTGGCAAAAAAGGGTGTGGGCTTTCAGGTTAAGCCCCTAGCAAAGGACCAGATTGTTTATTCGGCAGATGTTCTGCACCTGCCTTTGTCGTCTTCTCTGAGATTAGCTCAAAGAGAGGGCGGTGAATCACTTCGTTTGCCGCGTCGTGGCAGTAAGGCACTGAAAAAACTGCTGCAGGAAACAGGCGTGCCTGCCTGGCTGCGGGATCAGGTAAGGCTTTTCTGGCTGGAAACTGAAGCGGGTGAAAGCCATCTGATTGGTGCCTGGTCGCCTGTTATGGCTGCAGAAGGTATCGGTTCAGAGTCAGCGGATGCCTGCAATGCGGGTATTTTCTGGTGGGATATCAGAGTGTTAGAAAAAGATGAAAAGGCTGAAACGCGGCCTGTTGTCATTACCAGAAATGAGAGTCCATTAATTTCCTGATCTGAGTTTGCAGCAGGTGAAATGCGCCATCTTTATTATCAAAAGGGTGTATTGAAAACTGCACAACGTTTTTTGTTCAATGTTCCGGTTTTTCTTAATGAATTACTGCCTTCTGAATTGTGATAGCTAAGGCCTTCTGGTATCCTGCACTCCCATCTATTTTTGTACCTAAGACCGCTGTCTGGGACGAAAAGTTAGTACCCCCCTTCTTTCTTATTTGCAGCATAAAACAGGTTATCCATGACGCGATATATCTTCGTCACAGGTGGTGTTGTTTCTTCTTTAGGGAAAGGCATTGCCTCCGCATCTCTGGCCGCTATTCTTGAGGCCCGTGGTCTGAAAGTTACCATGCTGAAGCTGGATCCGTATATTAACGTTGATCCGGGCACAATGAGCCCTTTCCAGCACGGTGAAGTTTTTGTGACGGAAGACGGCGCAGAGACTGACCTTGACCTTGGCCACTACGAGCGTTTCATCCGCACCAAGATGACTCAGCGCAACAACTTTACGACCGGTCGTGTTTACGAGCACGTACTGCGTAAAGAGCGTCGCGGTGACTACCTGGGTGGTACGGTTCAGGTGATCCCACATATTACTGACGAGATCAAAAGCCGTGTAATCGCAGGTGCTGAAGGTTGTGACGTTGCTCTGGTGGAGATCGGTGGCACCGTAGGTGATATCGAATCCCAGCCGTTCCTGGAAGCGGTACGTCAGCTGAAAGTAGAAGTGGGTTCTGACCGCGCTATGTTTATGCACCTGACTCTGGTGCCTTACATCAAGACTGCCGGTGAGACGAAGACCAAGCCGACTCAGCACTCTGTTAAAGAGCTGCGTTCTATTGGTATTCAGCCGGACATTCTGGTGTGCCGTTCTGAAGTCACTATCGAAGCCAATGAGCGCCGTAAGATCTCTCTGTTCACCAACGTGGACGAGAAAGCGGTTATCTCTCTGGAAGACGCAGACACGATTTACCGTATCCCGAGCATGCTGCACGCTCAGGGTCTGGATGAGATCGTGGTTAAGCGTTTTGGCCTGCAATGTCCTCCGGCAGATCTGTCTGAGTGGGTTGCGGTAGCTGACGCCAAGCTGAATCCTCTGAAGAGCATCAACATCGCCATGGTTGGTAAGTACATGGAGCTGCTGGATGCTTATAAGTCTCTGATCGAAGCGATTGACCATGCCGGTATCAAGAACCGCACCAAGGTTAATATCGAATATATCGATTCCGAAGAGATCGAGCGTAACGGCACCGACCGTCTGAAAGACAAAGATGCGATTCTGGTTCCGGGCGGTTTTGGCGAGCGTGGTGTTGAAGGTAAGATCCTGACCGCTCAGTTTGCCCGTGAGAACAAGATTCCTTATCTGGGTATCTGCCTGGGTATGCAGGTGGCGGTGATTGAATACGCCCGTAACGTTGCTGGCATGGCTGATGCCCACTCGACCGAATTTACCCACGACACAACCCATCCGGTTGTTGGTCTGATTACTGAATGGGTAAACCCTGAAGGTAAGATCGAAGAACGTGATCACAGTTCTGATCTTGGCGGCACCATGCGTCTGGGTGCTCAGGACTGTAAGCTGCTGAAAGGCTCCAAGGCTCGTGAAATCTACGGTCAGGATGTGATCTACGAACGTCACCGTCACCGTTATGAAGTGAACGATCAGTTTGTTGGCGATCTGGAAAAAGCAGGCCTGATCTTCTCTGGTCGTTCCGCTGATGAATCTCTGGTTGAAATGGTAGAGCTGAAAGATCACCCATGGTTTGTGGCGTGTCAGTTCCACCCGGAATTCACTTCGACGCCTCGTGACGGCCATCCGCTGTTCACCGGTTTTGTCGAGGCGGGTCTCGCCAAAAAGGCAGCCTCTCAGGACGCCTGATAGCGACCGAATGCAAAAGCCCTTTTAATTAAGGGCTTTTGTCTTTCAGTTGGCCGGATAAATCTGAGCACTCCGCTCCCGTTCCGGCCATACTTTGTACCCCGTTGTAACCGTTATTTGATTGAGGGATCGTCATGTCAAAGCCTGACTCTATACAGGGTAACGACAAGATCATTGAGTTTGCTGGTCTTCAGTGTGCCAATAACCTGCCGTTCGTGCTGTACGGTGGCATGAATGTTCTGGAATCACGCGATATGGCGATGCAGATTGCCGAGCACTACGTTGAGGTCACTCAGCGTCTGGGTATTCCTTATGTGTTTAAGGCGTCTTTTGATAAGGCAAACCGTTCCTCGATCCACTCCTACCGTGGTCCGGGCCTGGAGAAAGGTCTGGAGATTCTGGCAGAAGTTAAGCAGCAGTTTAATGTTCCGGTCATCACCGATCTGCACGAGCCGTACCAGGCTCAGCCCGTGGCAGAAGTGGCTGATGTAATTCAGCTGCCGGCGTTTCTGGCCCGTCAGACCGATCTGGTTCAGGCGATGGCGCAGACCGGTGCGGTGATCAATATCAAAAAACCTCAGTTCACCAGCCCGGCTCAGATGGGCAATATGGTGGAGAAGTTTGAAGAGTGTGGTAACGACAAAGTGATGATCTGCGAACGCGGTTCCAGCTTTGGTTACGACAATCTGGTTGTGGATATGTTGGGCTTTGATGTCATGCGCAAAGCCTGCAAGGGTGCGCCACTGATTTTTGATGTGACTCATGCACTGCAGTGTCGTGATCCGATGGGGGCTGCTTCCGGTGGTCGTCGTCATCAGGTGGCTCAACTGGGTCGTGCTGGTATGGCGTTGGGTATTGCCGGTTTATTCCTGGAAGCACACCCTGATCCGGAAAAAGCCAAGTGTGATGGCCCGTCAGCATTGCCGCTGGCACAACTGGAGCCTTTCCTGGCGCAGATGAAAGCCATCGACGATCTGGTTAAAGACTTTGCCCCACTGGATATCCGATAATATCCGGATATTGAGTTGCCGCTGATAAACAGCCTTTGCTGCTTGTCAGCCTGATTTTCTGACCGGAGCTGTTCTTAACCGTATGGCTTCGGTCGTTTCAGTTAGAGAGCTTTTAGTTAGAGGGCTTTCTGTTAGAAAGCCTTCAGTTAAAGAACTCTGTCGTTTCCCTCAGGGAGCGATAAAACCTTATTGAATCGCTTTACGTTATTAAGCAAACCTGGAGAAAAATCCAAATGACAGCAATCGTTGATATCAAAGCACTAGAAGTGCTTGATTCTCGTGGTAACCCAACGGTACAGGCCGAAGTAATTCTGGAATCCGGCGTTAGTGCTCGCGCATGCGCACCTTCCGGTGCTTCTACCGGTTCCCGCGAAGCGCTGGAACTGCGTGATGGCGACAAAAGCCGTTACCTGGGTAAGGGTGTTCTGAAAGCGGTTGAAGGCGTGAACACTACTATCCGTGCTGCTCTGATCGGTATGGATGCTGCGGACCAGCGTGCGCTGGACAACAAGATGCTGGAACTGGACGGCACCGAGAACAAAGCGACTCTGGGCGCTAACGCCATTCTGGCGGTTTCTCTGGCAGCCGCTAAAGCAGCAGCAGCTGACAAAGGCATGCCCCTGTACGCACACATCGCAGAGATCAACGGCACTGCCGGTCAGTTCTCTATGCCTGTGCCTATGATGAACATCCTGAACGGTGGTGAGCACGCGGATAACAACGTTGATATCCAGGAGTTCATGGTTCAGCCGGTTAACTTCACCTCTTTCAACGAAGCACTGCGTTGCGGTACTGAAATCTTCCACGCACTGAAAGCTGTTCTGAAGGCAAAAGGTCTGAACACTGCGGTAGGTGACGAAGGTGGTTTCGCACCTAACCTGGCTTCTAACGAAGAAGCGCTGGTTGTGATCAAAGAAGCGATCAGCAACGCGGGCTACGAGTTGGGTAAAGACGTCACTCTGGCTCTGGACTGTGCCGCATCTGAGTTCTACAAAGATGGCAAATACGATCTGTCCGGCGAAGGTAAAGTATTCGACGCAGAAGGTTTTGGTGATTATCTGGCTGCTCTGACTGAAAACTACCCGATCGTTTCTATCGAAGACGGTCTGGACGAGTCTGACTGGGAAGGCTGGGCTTACCTGACTAAGAAGATTGGTGACAAAGTTCAGCTGGTCGGTGACGACCTGTTCGTAACCAACACCAAGATTCTGGCGCGTGGTATCGAAGAAAGCATCGGTAACTCTATCCTGATCAAATTCAACCAGATCGGTTCTCTGTCCGAAACTCTGGACGCGATCAAGATGGCGAAAGATGCGGGCTTCACTGCCGTGATCTCTCACCGTTCCGGTGAAACTGAAGACACCACTATTGCTGATCTGGCAGTAGGTACTGCTGCAGGTCAGATTAAGACCGGTTCTCTGTGCCGTTCTGACCGTGTTGCCAAGTACAACCGCCTGCTGGAAATCGCAGCTGAGCTAGGTGATAAAGCCGTATACAACGGTCTGAAAGAGATCAAAGGTCAGGCTTAATTCGCCGATCAGATCTGATACCTGCTCCTAAGGGCTGGTAAAAAGAGGGGAGCCTTAGGGTTCCCCTTTTTTGTCGCTGCTTTTTCACTCATAATGCCTGTTTTCTCAGTCGCCTGCGTTTTGTCTTCTGGCGGGTATTGATGGCTTAACTATCGGGATACAGACCGAACCCATGTTTCGTTTTCTAAATTTAATTCTGGTGGTCCTGATCGCTTTGCTGCAGCTTCGTCTGTGGTTTGGAGAGAGCAGTTTGCCGGAAACCTGGCAGCTGGAAAGCCGTATCGAAGTCCGCAAAGCTGAAAATGCCGAGCTGGCCAAGCGCAATGATGCCCTTGCCGCTGAAGTTGCTGACCTGAAAAGCGGTCTGGACGCCATCGAAGAGCGCGCCCGCTATGAGTTGGGCATGGTTCGCCCGAACGAAACCTTCTTTCTGTTAATTGATAAGCCCAAGCCAAGCGAAAAAACGGTGTCACCTTCTGCTGTTGTTCCGCAGCCGGGCAGTCTGAGCCAGCCGGAAGTGGTCAACCAGTGATCAGAACCCAAAGACTGAGTGCGTTATGAGTCAATTATCCACCGCTTCCAAAATGTGGCTGATTATCCCTGCTGCTGGTGTCGGATCACGAATGCAGGCGGATCGCCCTAAGCAGTACCTGCCGTTAAATGACCGTCCAATTATTGAGCACACCCTTGAGCGCCTGGCGAAAGCCCTGCCTCAGGCAGAGTTTGTTATCTGCCTTAATCCGGATGATCCCTATTGGCCTGCTATTCAGAAGCCAACTGGCGTTTCTCTGCGGGAAGTATCTGGCGGTAAAGAGCGGGCGGATTCGGTGCTTAATGGCCTGAAAGCGATTTCAGCGGAAGCGTCTGAAGATGACTGGGTATTAGTGCACGATGTCGCTCGCCCTTGTGTGCGGGAAAGCGATATCGACGATCTGGTGACTCAGCTTAAAGATTCTGCTATTGGCGGGATTCTGGCGCTGCCGGTTGCCGATACCATGAAGCGGGCGACACAGGACAACGCGATTTCTGAAACCGTAGATCGCACCGCGCTCTGGCATGCCCTGACACCCCAGATGTTCCGCTTTGGAAAGCTATATCGTGCCTTAGAGGATGGGCTGTCTGCTGGCGCTACGATTACGGATGAAGCATCGGCACTTGAATGGGCTGGTTTTAGTCCTAAGCTTGTTGCCGGGCACAGAGACAATATCAAAGTGACCCACCCTGATGATCTGGCCTTTGCAGAGCTTTTTATCCGGGCGCAGCAAGATCAAAAAGCGTCAGTGCAGAGCGGGTCAGCCGTTTAATTTATTCCTATTCATCTGAGGAGAGACCATGCGAATCGGTCACGGTTTTGATGTACACAAGTTTGGCCCTGGTGATCACGTTGTTTTAGGTGGTGTCAGCATCCCCTACGAGCATGGGCTGCTGGCACACTCTGATGGTGATGTCCTGATTCACGCCCTCTGTGATGCACTTTTGGGGGCTGCGGGCCTTGGCGATATCGGCAAACACTTCCCGGATACGGATCCTGAGTTTGAAGGTGCCGACAGCCGTAACCTGCTGCGTCATGTGGTGGGCCTTCTGAAAGCAGAGGGCTGGGTGGTAGGTAATATCGACAGCACTTTAGTGGCTCAGGCACCTAAAATGGCACCGCATATTGAAGCGATGCGTGTGCATCTGGCTGCGGATCTGGACGTCGATATTTCAGCGGTCAATGTCAAAGCGACGACAACAGAAAAACTGGGCTTTACCGGGCGTAAAGAGGGCATTGCGGCCCATGCTGTTGCGCTGCTGGTGCCTAAGGCTCAAGGCTGAAAACCTGCATACTGAACAATTTTTGGGCCTTGGCCCTGTATTCTTTTAATTGGAACTGAGTGAATGTCTGAATCCACATCTGCACCAGAAAACCGTAAACCCTTTTACGAGGAAGAGGATCTGGTATGCCCGCTGTCTCTGGAATTTCCCTATGCCTGGGGAGGCCCGGTTGCGACAGCGCAGCTTCGGGCGGAGCCTGAAGATTTTCAGGTGGAGGAGATTCTGGGCTTTGAACCGGAAGGTGAAGGCGAGCACCATTTCCTCTGGATTCGCAAACGCGGCAACAATACTGATTGGGTTGCCCGTCAGCTGGCGCGTTTTGCCAAGGTTGGCTTTAATGCCGTGTCCTATTCCGGTATGAAAGATCGTCATGCGGTGACGTTACAGTGGTTCAGTGTGCATATTCCCGGTCTGGAATCACCGGACTGGAGCGAGTTCTGTATTGAAGGTGTTGAGATTCTGAAAGCGATCCGTCACCGCAAGAAGCTGAAACGTGGTGTGCATCGGGCGAATAAATTCGCCATCCGCCTGCGTGGCTTTGACGGTGATCAGGCCGCTGCAGAAGCTCTGCTGGATAAGATCGCTATTCAGGGCGTGCCGAACTATTTTGGCGAACAGCGTTTTGGCCGCAAAGGCAACAACCTGAGCAAGGCAGTCATGCGTGTTGAGGCGGGTGAATCCCTGAAACTCAGTAAGCGTGACAAAGATGGCCGCGCCATGATGCTGTCCGCCTTGCGTAGCTGGCTGTTTAACCGTGTTCTGGCAGAGCGTATTGAGCGTAATAACTGGCAGGTCTGGCTGGCTGGCGATGTGGCGACCTTCTCCGGTAGCCGCAGCCAGTTTGCCATTGAGCTGGGTGATGCCGATGTGCAACAGCGTCTGGAAGATGGCGTGATTCACCCGACCGGGCCTTTGTGGGGTGCTGGTGAGCCTAAAGTCACTGCAGCAGCCCGTGAGCTGGAAGCGGAAGTCATCGGTCGTTATCCGGCGTTAGCGGCCGGTATCGAAAGCTCTGGTTTAAATCCTGAGCGCCGGGCTCTGCGCCTGATCCCTGAACATCTGCACTGGGACTGGCAGCAGGAAAATGGCCAGACCGATCTGGTATTGAGCTTTATGCTGCCGGTGGGCACTTTTGCGACCTCCATGCTGCGGGAAGTGGCGCGCTGGGACAGTAGCTTCACCGAAGCGGAAGATCGCTAATTATCCGGCTGAATCTGATAACAGGTTGAATCTTAGAATAAGAGCACGAAGAGGCCTTAGAGAATGAAATTACTTTTATCAAACGATGATGGTGTTCGCGCAGAGGGACTCAGAGTTCTGGCTGAACGCCTGAAAACAGAAGCTGAAAAAGTAACCGTTGTCGCGCCCGATCGTGACCGCAGCGGTGCCAGTAATTCCCTGACGTTAAGTCGGCCTTTATGTCCGGAAACGATGGAAAATGGTTTCCACAGTATCGATGGCACCCCTACTGACTGTGTCTATATGGGTTTGTCACAGTTGTTTCAGTCAGAAGCGGATCTGGTGATTGCCGGCATCAATCATGGTGCCAATATGGGCGATGATGTGCTTTATTCCGGTACCGTGGCTGCGGCAACAGAAGGTCGATTTCTGGGGGTGCCTTCCATTGCGGTATCTCTGGCGGGTAAAAAACATTTTGCTACCGCGGCCGAGTTTGTGGCCCGACTGCTGAGTGGCTATCACACTCTGGATCTGCCGGAAGGCAGCATTCTGAATATCAATGTACCGGATCGGCCATATTCTGAGATCCGGGGCATTCGCCTGACACGTTTGGGTAAACGTCATCCTGCCGGTGAGCCTGAACCGGTGCTGGACCCAAGAGGTAACCAGCGTTACTGGATTCCTGCCGCAGGTGGCACCCGAGATGCGGGTCCGGAAACCGACTTTTTTGCCGTATCTGAAGGCTATATCAGTATCACGCCACTGCATGTGGATCTGACCCAGGAGAAAGCGCGGGACAATCTGGCCAACTGGCTGGTATCTGTGAGTTCTGCCACTGAGCTGGTCGCTGATTAAGGAACCGGGATGAACACATCTGACAAGTGGAATCTGCAGGGGATCGGGATGACCTCCCAGAGAACCCGAACCCGTATGGTAGATCGCCTGAAAGAGCAGGGGATTGAGAGCGAAGAATTGTTGGCCTTAATGGCGCGAATGCCCCGTCATATATTTCTCGATGAAGCCTTGTCTCATCGGGCTTATGAGGATATCTCCCTGCCGATAGGTTATCAGCAAACGCTGTCTCAGCCCTGGGTTGTTGCCCGCATGACGGAGCTGCTTTTAGCCTTGCCGGAGCGTCCGAAAAAAGTGCTTGAGATAGGCACGGGTTCCGGCTATCAGACCGCCATTCTGGCAAGTCTGTTTGATCAGGTGATCAGCCTTGAACGCATTGCGGGTTTTCAGCCCAAAGCGAAAGAGCGCTTTCAGGCACTGACTCTGAATAATATTCAACTGCATCATGCCGATGGCTATCAGGGCTGGAATGAAAAAGCACCCTACGATGCAATTATCGTTACTGCTGCTCCCGAGTCGGTTCCGCCTCAGTTACTGGAACAACTGGCTCAAGGTGGCGTCATGGTCTTGCCTGTCGGCAGTGGCGAAGAACAATGGCTGACAAAGGTAAGCCGGAGTGAGTCCGGTCATCAGTCAGAAGCGCTGGAATCTGTGCATTTTGTTCCTCTGCAGCCGGGGCTGGTTTAGTTTCGTCCGGTCTGGTGTTATCCAAAGATGTCCCGGCTTTGATTATCCGAATTTGTTTTCTTTAGGGAGTATCCTGTTTGAACACGCCGAATCCTTCTTCTGACTCATCCTCGTCAGGTCGTACACAATCCCGCGTTAAGCATCATCAGTATGGTATCCGGGTATTCATCAAGGGTATGGCGATGGGAGCTGCCGATGCAGTGCCCGGGGTTTCCGGTGGAACGGTTGCCTTTATCACCGGTATCTACGAGCAACTGATCGAGTCGATCCGCAGTATTAATCCCTCTTTGCTAATGACCTGGCGTCGGGAAGGGTTTAAAGCGGTTTGGCAGAAGGTGGATGGCACTTTTCTGCTGACATTACTTGGCGGCATTCTCAGCAGTATTTTGTTGCTGGCGCATGTGATCAGTTATCTGCTGGAAGAGCAGCCGGTATTGCTGTCGGCTTTTTTCTTTGGACTGGTGAGTGCCTCGGTACTGACGATTTACGGAGAAATTAAGGATCGTAGCTGGAAGACGACTCTTGCTCTGTTGGCGGGTGTCATCCTGATGATGCTGATTAACCAGCTGATGCCGACACTGGACGTAGGCAACCCGTTGCATATCTTTATTGCGGGTTCTATTGCGATCTGTGCCATGATTTTACCGGGTATCTCAGGTAGCTTCCTGTTGCTGATCATGGGTGTCTATGGTGGTGTCATGCATGCGGTGAAGAATCTGGAGCTGATCACCATGCTCTGGTTTGCTGGTGGCTGTGCGGCGGGTATTCTCAGTTTTTCTCAGGTGCTGAGCTGGTTGTTCCATCGATTCCGTCAGATGACGTTAGCGCTGTTGACCGGAGTGCTTATCGGCTCCTTGTCTCAGATCTGGCCCTGGCGTCAGGTGGTTTCCTACAAAATCGATAGCCACGGTAAGGCTGCTCCTATTACCCATGATAATCTTTTGCCTTCGGCCTATGAGCAATTAACGGGAATGAATGCTCAGATGGTTCCGGCAATTATTCTGATGGTTTTGGGGTTTGCGCTGGTCTGGTTTTTTAATCGTCAGGGTGAAAAATAAATTAATCGTATGATGGTTTTTGAATGATTTGCCTATCTTACTGATCTTCAAGGCTGTTTGATATTTTTCTTGCGGCCTCCCCTTCTGTTGTGAATTTTATTCATTGATGTTTTTTTGAAGAATTAAAAAAAACAGTTGCACCCTCTGCTCGGAAAGTTATAGCGTCATAGGTACGGGGTGACCGAGAAGTTTCTTTGTTACCTGTAAAGTCGCAAAGCATTTTGAACCGGCCAATTTGAAAAAAATAATATAAATCAAATGGTTGTGTGCTTTGCAAAAGACCTGGTGGCCCGTAGCAAGCGAGCCGGTATCAATAATCCCAACGAACTGAGCACAAATGTTCAAACAACGTACTAAAGGCCATTTTGGTCGGTTGTGATAATTTGGTACATCGGAAGTAGAGCAGTCACAACACCCAGTCACAGGCCTGTATTGATAAAAATAATAGTGATGGTGCTTTTAACGAAAAAGACCTCACCACAGGACATGGGAATACTGCTATGACGACTTTAGATCATGATTTTGAAACAGAGCATGACACTGTACTCGATACAGACAACCATTCAGATTCGTTGTCCGCTGAAAAGCAGGCAGAGGCAGATTTCGAACGCGCCCTTGAGCGTGAAGACAAGTCTGAGAAAAGTCTGGATGCCACTCAGCTCTATCTGAATGAGATAGGCTTCTCACCACTCCTTACCCCAGAAGAAGAAGTTCATTTTGGCCGTCTTGCCCGCAAGGGTGATGAAGCTGGCCGCCGTCGTATGATCGAAAGTAACCTCCGCCTGGTGGTTAAGATTGCACGACGTTATCTGAACCGTGGTCTTTCCCTGCTGGATCTGATTGAAGAGGGCAACCTCGGCCTGATTCGCGCTGTCGAGAAGTTCGATCCTGAACGCGGTTTTCGTTTTTCAACCTATGCAACCTGGTGGATTCGTCAGACTATTGAGCGTGCGCTGATGAATCAGACCCGCACCATCCGACTGCCTATTCATGTTGTGAAAGAGCTGAATGTTTATCTCAGAGCGGCCCGTGAACTGACCCAGAAACTGGATCATGAAGCCACTGCTGAAGAGATTGCAGCCTCTCTGGATCGACCGGTAGAGGCGGTTGAAAAGATGTTGGGGCTTAACGAACGTGTCACATCCATGGACTACCCTGTGGGCGGTGATATGGATAAGCCGCTGGTTGAAACCATTGCTGATGCCGAAGATATGGATCCGGCCAGTGTGTTGCAGAAAGATGACTTCACCCAGCACATGGATCTTTGGCTTTCGGAACTGACCGAGAAACAATCTGAAGTTATTGTTCGTCGTTTTGGCCTGCATGGCTTTGAGCCTTCCACTCTGGAGCAGGTGGGTGAAGAAATTGGACTGACCCGGGAGCGTGTCCGTCAGATTCAGGTTGAAGCCCTTCGCCGGCTGCGTCGCATGATGGAAAAACAGGGTATTTCGATTGAGTCTGTATTTGCAGACTGATCCGTCCTTTTAACCTCCGTTTGCACAAGGCCATGGTTCACACACCATGGCCTTTTTATTGTCATCTGTTCGAGCAGATAATTTGCCAAAGAGAAGGGCTCATTCAACGCAAATAAGCAATTTTCGTCTCTGGAACGAGTTGATCGAAATCTAAGTTTCATCTCTTATGCATACTTAAAGTGCGGCTGTAGCAATTTTGTCATTTTTCGCTGGTGTAATTACTCCTGTCGCGAAGGGGTATCCCTGCGCTGTTTTATTGGAGATGACATTTCAATGGCACATACCGCCGAGTTGCTTGAGATTATTGAAACGCAACAGATCAGCACTCTGTTTCAGCCCATTATTGGTGCTCAGGGGCAGTCAATTTTTGCGTACGAGGCGCTGAGCCGGGGACCGGCAGATAGCTATTTCTGCAGTCCGCTACGCCTGTTTGAGGAGGCGAAACGTCAGCAGCAGTTGTTTGCGCTTGAGGGCGTTTGCCGAAGTCGTGCCATTGAAAATTTCACGCGTCAGAAATTGCCGGGCAAACTGTTTCTGAATGTCACTCCTGAAACGCTCCTGCAAGCGGATCATCACAAAGGTTTAACATTAGACCTGTTGAATAATTATGGCCTCAGACCTGACCAGGTCGTTATTGAAATTACTGAACATTCACCGACTCATGATTACGAGCTGATGTGTCGCGCTGTTCGTCATTATCAGGGTGAAGGCTTTTCTATTGCTCTGGATGATCTTGGGGCAGGGTATTCCAGTTTAAGGCTCTGGTCTGAGCTACAGCCGGAATACGTCAAAATCGATCGGCATTTTGTTTCCGGCATTGATAAAGACAAAGTTAAACGAGATTTTGTCCGGTCAATTGTTGAGATTGCGCGGGCGGTTAACAGCCAGGTGGTTGCAGAAGGGATTGAAACCCGCCAGGAGTTTGAAGCGCTGTCAGAGATCGGTGTGGATTATCTGCAGGGCTATTATTTTGCCCGGCCGCATCCTCATCCGGTTCGGGAAGTATCCCAGTCAACTCAGATGGTCTGGCAACAGATCAAGGAGAGTAGAGAGATGTACAAGGATGATGGGCAGATAGGTCGCCTCAAGTTGGACATCCCACCGGTTACCCCTGAGACTCTGGTGGAAGAAGTGGTGGATATATTCGAACAGAATGAACACTGGTTCTCCGTACCGGTTGTATCTGGTGGGATTCCTGTCGGGATGATCAAACGATCCCGTCTGCTGCAAAAACTGAGCAAGGCCTTTGGTCGTGATCTTTACAGTAAAAAGCCGGTTAGTCAGATTCTGGATCAGAACTTTATGTCGGTAGAGCGGCATATGCGAATGGAAAAGGTGAGCCAGCTGGTTACTCAAAGAAATCGTAACCGGCTCGAAGAAGATTTTATTATCACAGAAAACGGCTACTACTATGGTGTCGGCCAGGTGATTGATCTGCTTAAGATGATTACTGAGATGCAGCTGAAAAGTGCTCAGAATTCAAACCCGCTGACTGGCTTACCGGGTAATGTGCTGATTCAGGAGCATATTGATCAGCTGATTGCGACCAAGACCTCCTTTGTCACCTGCTACTTCGACCTGGATAACTTTAAGCCTTATAACGATCAGTATGGTTATGCCAAGGGCGACGATATCTTGCTGAGTGTGTCCCAGTTGCTGAAAAAACACAGCCATCCGCAACTTGATTTTGTAGGCCATGTTGGTGGTGACGATTATGTTGTGATTTTCCAGAGCCCTAACTGGCAGGATTATGTGCAGTCGGCCCTGGGAGAGTTCAGCCAGTACCGCCGCAGTTTCTATAGCCCGGATCATCTGGGGGATGGGGGAATCTGGGCCGAGGACCGTTTTGGTGAGAAGCGCTTCTTTGGTCTGATGAGTATCTCGGTTGCAGCAATCGACTCTGAATCAGCCGATTTTGGCTCAGCGAAAGAGATCGCCAGCCAGCTCAGTCATATTAAACATGAGGCCAAACACGCAAAAGGTAACAGTCTGGTGGCTCAGCTTGCCGGCTCTGTTGTGAATCTGTTCTCGGAATCTGAAGAGTGCCTGGCCTGATTATCGCTCCTTTGATGGTTGTCATCGAACTGTCATGAAAATGTCGCAATTCTGTCGTTTAGCCTGCGTATAACTGATATTACTGAAAGCAAAAAACGATGGATTGGTAAAAACGCCAACCGCGAATAAGACATGATAATGAGATAATGACTATGAAAATGACAGAACTTCACCGCCATCTGGAACAGCATCCGGCAACCGATATTCAGATCCAATCCCACCACGAGGGCGTGTACTTTACCGTTGAAATCAGCCATGGTGATTCCAGCTATCGCCTGCAGGGCCAGAAAGGCAAGCCACTAGTTTTCCGCGATGAAGAAACTGCCCGTGATATGCTGCAGCAACTGGGTATCCAGCAGGTTAAATCCCGCCGCATTCTCTCCCGCCTCTCTGCACTGGCTCAGCCGGTACTGAACCAGGGATGGCGCACTCAGATCGCCTGATTCTCTGTTGCTTCAGCCTGTAAAAAAGCAGACAAAAATAGTTTCAGGTATTTTTTTTTATTCTTCAGGACACGTTATCATAGCAACACCGTATAAGAGCCTCAGAAGCTGAGCCGCGTTTCATAAAACGTGAGTGATCAGGCCGGGTTGATGTGTTGTAAACAGGGAATAACGATGTCCGATGTGACCTTAGCTGCAAGTGCAGCGTCTGCCGTTAACGAATCTAAGCTAAAAGGCGGCGATCCAAATCTTCGTCAGGGGGTACTCCTGGTTAATCTGGGTACACCTGATGCACCTACTCCTGAGGCGGTAAAACGCTATCTTGCCGAATTTCTTCATGATCATCGCGTGGTCGATCTGACCCGCTGGCTGTGGTGTCCGATTTTGCACGGCATCATTCTTCAGGTTCGTCCTAAGCGTGTGGCAAAAGCCTATGCGGGAGTCTGGACTGAGCAGGGTTCTCCTCTATTGGCAATCAGCCTGCAACAGCAAAGCGCAGTTAAAGCTGAACTACAGAAGCGCGGTCTGGATCTGCCTGTGGAACTGGCGATGACCTACGGCAACCCTGCCATGGCAAAAGGTCTGCAGAATCTGGTGGATCAGGGCGTGGAGGAGGTGATTGTGCTGCCGCTTTACCCCCAGTATTCCGCGACAACCACGGGGGCTGTATTTGATAAGCTGGCCAAAGTCATTGCTAAACGACCTGAATTCCCGGCGATCAGTTTTATCCGGGATTACTGTCGCCGCGAGGGTTATCTGGATGCGCTGGCGCAATCGGTTAAAGATCACTGGCAGGCGCATGGTAAGGGAGAGCGTCTGCTGATCTCCTTCCACGGCATCCCGAAGCGTTATGCTGATAATGGCGACCCTTATCCGCAGCATTGCCATCATACGGCTGAGCAGCTGGCGGTAAGACTGGGTCTGAAGGAAGGCGAGTGGCTGTGCAGCTTCCAGTCCCGTTTTGGTCGTGAAGAGTGGCTGCAGCCCTATACCGATAAAACTCTTGAGCAGTGGGGGCAGGAGATCGGCAAGGTGGATGTGATCTGCCCGGCTTTTGCCGCCGACTGTCTGGAAACCCTGGAAGAGATTCAGGTCGAGAACCGGGATATCTTCTGCGAAGCCGGTGGCCAATCTTTGAGCTATGTTGCGGCACTGAACGACCGGGAGGATCATATCGCCCTGCTGGCTGATCTGATTCAGGAGAAGGTTCGTGTCTGATACTGAACCGGCTGATTTTGCAGGCTCGATATTAAGCTGCTATTAGCTTCCCGATACAAAGAAGCCCTGCCGCTGAAGTGACCCCCAATAGTTGGACACCCAACATTGGGGGTTCTTTTTATGGCAAAGTACAGTCGCTCACTCAAAATAGCTCTGGCTCAGAAGTGCCTCACTGGCACCCCAGCCACACAACTAAGCCGTGAGCAC